>NZ_JBFNXH010000017.1:0-130000 GCF_040812395.1 Paenibacillus tabacirhizosphaerae
ATTTCCCAGTATGTAAGACCCCTTGTAGACGACGAGGTTGATAGGTTCGAGGTGGAAGTGCAGCAATGCATGCAGCTGACGAATACTAATCGGTCGAGGGCTTAACCAAAACAATCCCAAGCAAGTGAAGCAGAAGCTGACGAAGCGATTGCCGAATACTTGATTGGAAGCCAGAACAAAACTGGAATACCAAATACCCACTTTACGCAAGTTTCGTATCTAGTTTTCAGGGTGCAACAACATGCACTTTGACTGTTTGGTGATGATGGCGGAGGGGACCCACGCGTTCCCATCTCGAACACGACCGTTAAGCCCTCCAGCGTCGATGGTACTTGAACCGCAGGGTTCTGGGAGAGTAGAACGTTGCCAAGCACTATGAAAAGCCTTTTTGAGAGCAATCTCAGGAAGGCTTTTTGTCTGTTTACTAGAAAATGTTGAGAACTGATTTAAAGAAAACAACCAAGAGATCGATAATTATTTGTGATATTCACAAAAAATAGCGTAGAATCGAAAAAGACAATCGAAAATATGAGACAATTAGCATAGTTAAATTTTCAGGGTGCCAATGGGCGTAGGAACCTAGCAGCAAGTTGATGTTACAGAGACTGGAGTGGGAATATGGGAAATGCATATGCTCAAATAGGGGCTGCGATGTTTCGGACGGGGATTTTAGGGTATGGGGGAGGTCCTTCGATTGTGCCATTAATCCGCTATGAAGCAGTGACGCGGTTTCAATGGATGACAGACGAGGAGTTCGTTGAGGTTCTGGCGATTGCGAATGCGCTGCCTGGACCGATTGCGACGAAGCTGGCTGGGTATCTGGGTTATCGGTTAAAAGGGACGTGGGGGGCGGCGCTTGGCGTCTTCGCGCACATAGCTCCGACGTGCATAGCCATGGTGGGATTGTTCTCCTTTATTCAGTTTTTCAGCACCTCGTTGGTGATTAAGGGGATGATAGCGGCGGTTGTACCGGTGGTTGCCGTTATGCTCGGAGTAATGGCCTATGAGTTCGGGGAAAAGGCGATCAAAGGATTGGGCTGGTATGCCGGGATTGCTTTTTTCATAATCGCGTTCCTGCTGCTACAAACATTTTCGGTACATCCGGCAATTGTGATTTTTCTTTTCCTGCTATACGGGGCTTTCGATCATAAAATGAGGATCAAATGGAAGGGCAGGCAGCAAAAGAAAGGTGAGGGCGCATGATGGAGTGGTTGCAATTACTCATCAGTTTCTTTTTGTCGAATGTGTTTGGTTATGGGGGTGGTCCATCCTCTATCCCGCTTATGTATCAGGAAATTGTTCCGAACCATGCTTGGATGACAAGCAGCGGTTTCTCCAATATGTTGGCGCTCGGGAATGCTTTACCGGGCCCTATTGCCACTAAAATAGCCGCTTATGTCGGATACCAGGTAGCTGGTTGGGTTGGCGTCTTGGTCGCAGTAATGGCCACGGTGGTTCCTTCGATTGTTGCACTGATTATCTTGCTTAACATTTTGCAAAAGTATAAGCAATCGCCCGTCATTAAAGGCATGACGCTGCTTGTACAGCCTGTCATTGCAATGATGATGGTTCTGGTTACTTGGAGCAGTGTTGTGGAATCGACAAAGGCGATTGGCTATTTGCAGTTCATTGGCATTGCAGCTGTGGCCTTTTATTTGATACAAAAGCGGAAGATTCACCCTGCTTTTGTTATTGTGGCTGCTTTTATATATGGTGGTGTGTTTCTATCGTAGTATAAAGCGTGAGATAGCCGCATATAACGGAAGAAGGAACCGTGATGAGTGAGCTTTCAATCATGGCGGAGGGGAGCAGGGAATACGCCGTTTGGCGCTTTGTTGGCGGGGCCGAACGTGGGGCGTGTTGTCTCCGGCATTTCAGGGAAATTGTTAGCCGCGTTGACCGGGAATGATGAGCAGAATCCGAGATTGGATCTGCCGTGTCGTGAAGTTTTTGCAAGAGGGAACAAGGCGATTGAAGTGATCGGCCCTTTCCCGGAGGTGGAAGCGGAGGCTGTGGCCGCGCACGCCGGATTTTGGTCTTAAGTGCTCGATAAGAACCGTCAGGATGATATCCTGGCGGTTTTTTTGCCCTTAGGGTACCCATTCGTTAATGTCAAGGTGCAAGGTTACAAAAATAGGAGTTCATGTTATGAAAGTTTACAAATATACTACATATAAATTGACCCTTAGCGGGGACGGATTTACAATGAAACAAATTCTTACTAAGAAATTGGATGGAAGCAGGGGTGGCATGTCAATGAAACTGACATTTCAAGAAGTAAACAAACTGGATCAGGGTGGTTTTGTTTCGGTTTTCGGCCCTCTTTTTGAGCATTCGCCTTGGATCGCGGAGCGTGCATGGCAAGGGAAGCCATTTGCGGTTCGTCAAGATGTGATAAGCGCTTTGGAACGAGAAGTTTGGAGTGCCAGCAGGGATGAGCAGTTAGCGCTGCTTCGGGCGCATCCTGATTTGGGTACACGGGTGCGAATGACGGAGCACTCGGTGCAGGAGCAGTCGGGAGCGGGGCTCGATCAGTTGTCAGCTGAAGAATATGAGCAGTTTCTCGCATTGAACCAAGCTTATACGGAGAAGTTCAAGTTTCCTTTTATCATGGCTGTAAAAGGGCAGACGAAAGATACGATTCGCGAAGCGATTCAGCTTCGGATCGGGCGGGATGTTGAAGATGAGTTGGGAAAAGCGCTGCAGGAAGTATGCAAAATTGGACGTTTTCGTTTGGAATCTATACTACCCCATGGAGCGGAGGAAAGAGCGATGAACAAAGTGAACAGCTCAGAAAGAATCATGTACTACGGGAAAGGTGATGTATGGGTGTACCGCTCCTATGCGAAGCCGCTGACGAATCTAACTTTAATTCCGGAATCTGGTTTTACGGGACGAGATAATATTCTTTTTGGGATGAACATCAAGGTTGCCGTGAGTGGCGAAAAGTTTTTCACTTCGTTCTCGGAAGGCGATAACTCATTAGTTGTGGCGACGGATTCTATGAAGAATTTCATCCTGCGTAAAGCGGGCGAATATGAAGGGGCGACAGCAGAAGGGTTCCTGGAATTCGCGGCGCGCAAGTTTCTGGAGACGTACCCGCAGATGACGGGCGTGAAAATGACGGCGGATCAAGTCTCTTTCGAGGTGCTGCCGGTGCCGGGGGAAACAGGTTTTCAGAATGGGGAGCTTGTGTACCGGTATTCGCAAAATGAACATCCGACGGCTTTGGTTGAAGTAGTTCGGACAGAGAATGGGATCTCTGTTATGGAACATGCTGGCGGTGTTGCCGACTTGAAGCTTATTAAAGTGAAAGGGAGTTCTTTCTCCGGCTTTGTCCGTGATGCGTATACGACGCTGCCGGAAACTTCTGATCGTCCTTTATTTATTTTCCTGGATATTGCTTGGAGCTATGAAGAGGTGGCAGACGCGCTTGATTCCGATCTTGGACGTTATGTGGCAGCTGAGCAAATTCGCGATATTGCGCATACCGTATTCAATGAACAGCATTCGCCGTCTATTCAAAATCTAATCTTCAGAATCGGTCAGCGCTCGCTTACGCGTTTCCCGCAATTGAAGGAAATTCGCTTTGAGTCGAACAACCGCACATGGGAAACGATTCTGGAGGAAGTCTCAACAGGAGAAGGGAAAGTATTTACAGAGCCGCGTCCGCCTTATGGATTCCAAGGATTTTCCATGACGAAGCGTGATCTGGAGGGGCTATGAGCGCAGGATTGACGACGCATGTACTCGATATAAGCAACGGGAGTCCGGCAAGCGGCGTGCGCATTGAGCTATTTCGTCTTCAGGATGCGGGGGCGGAATTGCTAAGAACAACTTATACGAATGCAGACGGGCGTGTTGCAGAGGCGATACTGAGCGGAGAAGCTTTCAAGACCGGCGTTTATGAGCTTGTCTTCCATGTAGGCGATTATTTCAAGCAGCGTGGGATTGATCTGGCGGAGCCCGCATTTTTGGATCAGGTGCCGATCCGCTTTGGTATTTCGAATAGAGAGGCGCATTATCATGTGCCGTTGTTGATAGCGCCTTGGGGATATAACACGTATCGGGGCAGTTAGCGCGGAGGAGGGTTTTTCGTGAATAATCAGTTTGACTTGGTTATCAAAAAAGGAATGGTTGTCCTGAAGGATCAAGTATGCCGGTTAGACGTGGGGATTCTGGGCGGCAAGATTGCCGCGCTGGGCGAGAACCTGATTGTCTCCGAGCAAACGACTATCTATGATGCGGAAAACCTGCATATCATGCCTGGCATGGTCGATGCGCACGTTCATTTCAATGAGCCGGCGCTTGGTCACTGGGAAGGCTTCGCTTCCGGTTCATCTTCGCTGGCAGCCGGCGGCTGCACGACGTACATCGATATGCCGCTGAACGGTGTGCCGCCGACAGTTCGATTGCGCGCGTTAGAGATGAAGCTGGAGGCGGCCGAAGGTGCTTCGGTTGTAGACTATGCGCTATGGGGCGGACTCGTTCCCGGCAACATAGCCGAGCTGCAGGCGCTTGCGGAAGCAGGCGTTATCGGCTTCAAAGCGTTCATGTCTTGTCCGGGCGGAGAGGGCGATGATATTTTCGCTGAGGTGGACGACCTGACCTTGTATGAAGGGATGAAAGAGATAGCCCGCTTGGGCAAGGTGCTGGCCCTTCATGCGGAAAGCGAAGCGATCGTGTCCAAGCTTGCTGCACAGGCGATAGCTGAGGGTAAACGGGGGGCGCTCGACTTTGTGGCGACCAGACCCATTTTAGCTGAGTTAGAAGCTGTGAACCGTGCGCTCTTCTATGCATGGCAAACGGGCTGCAAGCTGCATTTCGTGCACATTAGCAGTGCGGAAGCGGTGCAGATCATCGCGGAAGCGAAGGCCCAAGGAATGGACGTCACGGTAGAGACGTGCCCGCATTATTTGGCGCTTACTTCAGAGGATCTGGAAGAGCTCGGCGCGGTTGCAAAATGCGCTCCGCCTCTTCGCGGGGCAGAAGACCAAAAGCGCCTATGGCGGAAGGTGGCGGAAGGCGCGCTGGATGTGATCGCATCTGACCATTCACCCTGTCCGGCTGATCTAAAGGCGGGATCATTCTTCGATGCTTGGGGGGGCATTTCGGGCGCGCAAAGCTCCCTTGAGCTCATGCTGAGCGAGGGGTACCTGCGCAGAGGGATTCCGCTGCCGCAATTAACGCGCATGCTTTCGTTAGAGCCTGCGAAACGCTTCGGATTGCACCCGCGAAAAGGTGAAATTGCGATTGGCGCAGACGCCGATCTGGCACTCGTCGATATGGAGCAAGCTTACATGCTGGAACAGAGCGATCTTTTATATCGGCATAAGATTAGTCCCTATGTGGGCAGAACCTTTGACTGTCGCGTGAAGGCGACCTTTTTGAGGGGAAGCAAGGTTTATGAGCTTGGAGAAGGAGTTGGGAAGGCAGCGAATGGCGAATGGGTTCGTCATGTAGAATCGGTTTCTGTCTTCTCGGCAGTAGCCGCTGCTTCTGGTCAAGGAGGCGATGCAGATGAATAAAGCGGCACCGGACGCTTTGGGACTTCTTTCACAATTTTCACAGCAAGTGCCTGATATGTTGGAGTGGCTCGGAGCGATTGGCGCCGACTCAGGAGGCGGGGTGACTCGGTTGCTCTATACAGATGTGTGGCTGCAAGCACAGCAAGCTTTGGCAGAGCGGATGCAGCATTTGGGGCTTGCGCCGCGTTTTGATGAGGTTGGCAATCTGTATGGGAAATTGCAAGGGATTCAGGCTGAGTTGAAGCCAGTGCTTACAGGCTCGCATGTGGACACTGTAAAAAACGGCGGGAAATATGATGGCGCATACGGTGTGATCGCTAGTATGTTAGCTTTGGGTTATTTAAAAGCGGCTTACGGTGCGCCGAAGAGGACGTTAGAGGTGGTGTCCTTTTGTGAAGAAGAGGGAAGCCGGTTCCCGTTGGCCTACTGGGGTTCCGGGCATGTAACCGGTGTCCGGACTATGGAGCAGGCGACTCATGTAGCGGAACCCAATGGCCTGACATTGCTAGAGGCCATGCAGCAAGCGGGTTTTGGCGAAGATAACCGTCATCTTGTTAGCGCCAGACGCAATGATATAGGGGCATATGTAGAGATTCATATTGAACAAGGGTCTGTGCTTGAATACAAAAAGAAACAAATTGGCGTAGTGACGGCGATTGTTGGTCAAATCAGGCGGACGATCCGTGTGCTTGGCATGGCGAATCATGCCGGGACGACCCCGATGACGATGCGTAAGGACGCTCTTGCGGGGGCTGCGGAAATGGTGGCGCTGACGGAACAGTTGGCGCTGGAAGAAGGCGATCCCCTCGTAGCGACTGTAGGGAGACTTCAAGTGATACAAGGAACATCGAATGTGGTGCCTGGAGAAGTTGAGTTCACGCTGGACATCCGGCATACAGATGAAGTCAGGATGAATGAATTTTGCGCAAAATTGCTTACAAGGCTCGAAGAAATCGCGCAGCGAAGAGGGCTTCATATACAATCGATTGAAAATTTATATGTTTCACCTGTAGCAATGGATAACGGGATTTCGGGAGAAATTGAGCGAATTTGCGCATGCAGCGGTTTTCCCAGCATGAATCTTCCGAGCGGGGCCGGGCATGATGCGCAGTTGTTCGGGGCGATAGGCAAGGCGGCGCTTATTTTTGTACCGAGTCGTGCGGGAATCAGCCACAATCCGGAAGAGTTTACGTCTTCGGAGGACCTTATAGCCGGGTTCCAGACGCTGGTGCAGTTGTTATATCAATACGGGTATGGGGGAAAAGCGGATGAAACCCTATAAAGACTTATCGCCATCGCTGCGCACCATTATGACCCCGGGGCCTGTAGAGGTCGATCCGCGGGTGCTGCGGGCGATGTCCTATCCGATACTCGGTCAGTTCGACCCGGAGTTTACAACGCTTATGAATGAGACGATGGAGATGCTTCGCGACATTTTTCAAACGAAAAATGAGTGGTGCTTTCCCGTCGATGGCACTTCCCGTTCCGGTATTGAAGCGGTGCTGGTGAGCGTAATCGAGCCGGGGGACAAAGTATTTGTTCCCATCTTTGGTCGTTTCGGTCATCTGCTCGTAGAAATTGCTGAACGTTGCGGGGCTGAGGTTGTTATGTTAGAGAGAGACTGGGGAACTGTGTTCGAGCCCGAGGAAATTATCGAAGTGATTCACCGCGAGAAGCCGCAAATCGTCGCTATGGTGCATGGCGAGACCTCGACAGGCTGTATTCAGCCATTCGGAGGGATTGGCGCTGCATGCCGTGAAGTAGACGCTTTGCTGGTCGTAGACGCAGTGGCGACGATCGGCGGTGTATCGGTGGAAACCGATGCGTGGCAGCTCGATGCCGTGATTGGAGGCACGCAGAAGTGTCTGTCCGTTCCTTCCGGGATGTCGCCGATCACGTACAATGAACGCGTGGAAGCGAAGGTGCTGCGGCGCAAGACGATTGAGCGGGGCCTTCGCGAGAAGGGAGCTTCGGCGCCCCTTGGTCGGACGGTCGCGAGCAATTATTTTGACCTGGGTCAGCTGCAGGATTATTGGAGCCCGAAGCGGCTCAATCATCATACAGAGGCGACCTCGATGCTGTACGCACTGCGCGAGGGGCTCCGAATCGTGCTGCAGGAAGGTTTGGAAGAGCGATTCACGAGGCATAAGCGTCATGAGGCAGCGTTAGTCGCCGGATTGTGTGCGATGGGATTGTCGCTCTATGGCGACCCGGATTGCAAGCTGCCGGTGGTGACGTGTATAAGGATTCCAAGCGGTGTGGACGGTGAGTCGGTTCGCGCCATGCTGCTGAACAGCTTTGGTATTGAGATTGCCAGCTCATTTGGACCGCTGAAAGGACAAATCTGGCGGATTGGAACGATGGGTTTTAGCTGCAATCAGAAAAATGTGCTGCATGTGCTCGGCGCGCTTGAAGCTGTACTGCTGTGGCATGGCGTGGATATTTCGAGCGGCAAAGCGCTGCAGGCGGCCTTGGCCTTTTATGCCCATAAAGAGGAGGAGCTGCCATGTTGAACATTATGCCGCGAGCGGAGCGAGCGATGATAGCAACGCCTCATTATTTGGCCAGCAGTGTAGGAAGCGTTATTCTTCAACAGGGTGGAAATGCTTTCGATGCCGCCGTTGCGATCAGCGCTGCTCTTGGCGTTGTATATCCGCATATGACGGGGCTTGGCGGGGATGCCTTTTTCCTCATGCACCATCCGGCAACGGGGGAATTTATTGGTTTTAACGGAAGCGGAAAGTCTGCTGCGAAGGCTGTTCCTGGTTTTTATCAATCATTAGGGATGGAGGCAATTCCGCAAAGAGGAGTTCTTAGCGCCATTACGGTGCCCGGCATGGTAGATGCATGGTGGCAGGTTTGGAAGAAGTACGGCAGGTTGCCTTGGGAAAAGCTGCTGGCTCCAGCTATTGCTTATGCGGAGAATGGCTTTCCGATTTCGCGGAATTTAGCTTTTTGGATGCGCAAGGATGAAACTTATATTCGGGCGTCTTCTCCGCTAAGCGCTTTGTTCATGGCGGATGGCGAGCTTTTGAAAGAAGGCGATCGTCTTGTTCAGAAAAATATGGCTCAGACGCTACGCATCATTCAGCAAGAGGGTAGAGAAGCTTTTTACGACGGTTCTGTGATGCAAGAGATTGTGGCAAGCGTTGAGCGGGATGGCGGTTTGCTGCAGGGAGAAGATTTCCGGACATTTACGGGAGAATGGGTAACTCCGCTCTCGACGACGTATCGTGGGTATGAAATTTACCAGATGCCTCCTAACTCGCAAGGGTTCACGGCGCTTCTGATGATGAATATGCTGGAAAATATAGAGGTAAGCGCGGTGCCGAGGGCGTCGGCGAACTTTTATCATTTGATGACCGAAGTGATTAAGAAGGCGTTTCGCGATCGTGATCTTTACTTGACGGACCCCCGATTCCGGGAAATTCCGCTGGATCGTCTGCTGTCCAAGGAATATGCGAAGCAACTGTGGGATGACATTCAGGCTGAGCCTTTGAAGGCGAGCCCGCACTTATCTCCCGCCATCGGACAGGACACGGCTTATGCGGCTGTTGTTGACGAAGAAGGCAATTCCGTTTCGTTTATACAAAGCTTGTATTTTGACT
Source organism: Paenibacillus tabacirhizosphaerae (assembly GCF_040812395.1). Classification (GTDB taxonomy): domain Bacteria; phylum Bacillota; class Bacilli; order Paenibacillales; family NBRC-103111; genus Paenibacillus_E. Next base: position 9,137 of record NZ_JBFNXH010000017.1, read on the forward strand.
TTGGCGCAGCCTATGTGCCCGGGAATACAGGCGTCATTTTGCAAAATAGAGGCTCGTTTTTCTCGCTAGACCCGGAGTGCGCTAACGTGTTGGAGGCGGGAAAACGATCCTTCCATACCTTAATACCGGCAATGGTGGCCAAAGAGGGCAAGCCTTACATGCTGTTCGGCACGCAAGGCGGGGAAGGTCAGCCGCAAACGCAGCTTTCCATCATGACGGGAGTGCTGGACTACGGATTGTCGATTCAAGAGGCGCTTTCGCTTCCGCGCTGGGTCTATGGGCGTACGTGGGGGGAAGATGGCGATGCGCTAAAGATGGAACATCGGCTGGACGCTGACGTATACGCCTGTTTGAAGAAGTGGGGGCATCGTGTAGAACTCGTAAATGGCTGGGATGGCATCATGGGGCAAGCGCAGGGCATCGTCATTGATGATAAGGGCATTATGAGCGGCGCTGCCGATCCGCGCGGGGATGGTTTGGCGATAGGTTGGTAAATTTGTTAATGATATTAAATTTATATAAGTGAGGTGCGATAAGTGATGGAGGCTTATGACATTTTGGCGGCAGTGGAAGAAGGCATTCAGGATGCGGTGTTGGTGACGGTCATTTATGTGGAAGGCCACGCTTATCGCAAACAAGGGGCAATGATGCTCCTCATGGAAGATGGCTGTTCACTCGGCAGCATTAGTCCGGGCTGCTTGGAAGCCGATTTGGCTGAGTACGGGGCGGCGGTAAGGGGGTCTGGAAAGCCACAGATGGTGGAATATGATATGAGGCCGTCTGACGATTTTGGTTGGGGGGAAACGATTGGCTGTGGCGGATTGCTGCGAATCTTACTGGAGCCGGTCGCAGGTGCGCTGAAGGATAAGCTGCTGTCGGTAAAGGCGGGAGTGGACAATGGAGCAGCTGTGGGGCTTGCTCGTTCATTTGCTGACTCCTATGCGACGATTCGGTATGAGCTGTTTAGCGTAAAGGAAGCTGGCTCTTCGGCTGATTCGACTGATTCGACTCGTCTGACAGAGTTATCCACATATACTTCGTATTTTAAGCCTAAGCCGAGAGTCGTTGTGTTTGGGGCGAATCAGGATGCAATGCCGCTCGTTCAGCTGGCGCTCCATGCAGGATTCCGGGTTATTGTTGCCGATTGGCGGGAAACGCTTTGTACACCGGAGCGTTTCCCTGGCGCTCAGTTGGCGGTTGCGTTTCCGGATTGCTTGTTCGATGAGCTGAACCTTAATGAGCGTGACTATGTGGTGGTGATGAGCCATCAATATCAGAAGGATGCGGCATTCGTTCAAAGAGCGCTGACTTCGAAATTGCGTTATCTCGGTATCATGGGTTCAACGGAAAGAACGGAGAACATGCTCGAAGGGTTGGAGCGTCCGACATGGCTTCATTATCCGGTTGGCTTAAGAATTGGTTCGGAAGGTCCGATCGAGAATGCGATTAGCATCGTTGCGGAGCTGATTAGTATTCGGAGAGCCGCTTCTGCTTCTGCAAGCGGGGAATGGTGTTCAGCAGCTAGGGGCGGCGATGTCCATCGTTTGGGTGTGGGGAGTTCGAAGTTCGATAAGTGAATAACGTTTCTATTTGTGGTTAGAGAAGCCGGATTAAGGGTAGTGGTAACTGGAAAACCTGCTGTTAATTGTACGCATATCAGGGTGTGTGGAACAATATAACTGGATTTTCTGTTGCTAATCCGGGTTGTTTTCGGTGAAAGTCCCGAAATCGTTGATTTAGCAGGAGGAAATCCATTTAAATTTGCAAATGGGGAAAAAGTAGCTCGATTAACGGGAGGAAATCCATTTAAATGGGGAAACCGAGTGTGGATTTCATTTGATGTTGGGCGTGTGGGTGCGGGGAGTTCGATAAGTGAATAACGTTTCTATTTGTGGTTAGAGAAGCCGGATTAAGGGTAGTGGCAACTGGAAAACCTGCTGTTAATTGTACGTATGCCAGGGCGTGTGGAACAATATAACTGGATTTTCTGTTGCTAATCCGGGTTGTTTTCGGTGAAAGTCCCGAAATCGTTGATTTAGCAGGAGGAATTCCATGTAAATGTGCAAACGGGGAAAAAGTAGCTTGATTAACGGGAGGAAATCCATTTAAATGGGGAACCGAGTGTGGATTTCATTTTAGTGGATGGATAGTTACTTGAAATATAAATCGTTCTACTTGAAGTAGGTGATCGTAGTGGAGCTGACTAGGCTTAAAAACTCGGTGGGGTTCGGTGGGCTTGAAGGGGTTGATGGAACCGAAAGGGTTGAAAGAGCCGAAAGAGCCGAAAGAGCCGAAAGAGCCGAAGGAATCGAGGGGATCGAAGAAACCCCGGGAGCTGAAGTAGTCAAAAGAACTGAAAGAACCGAAAGAGCCGAAGGAGTCGAGGGGACCGCAGAAACCGCAGAAACCGTAGAAACCCCAGAAACCCCAGGAGCTGAAGTAGTCAAAAGAACCGAAAGAGCCGAAGGAATCGCACGAGTCGAATGAGCTGAAAGAACTGAAGGAACCAAAAGAACCAAAAGAACCAAAAGAACCAAAAGAACCAAAAGAACGAAAAGAACAAGAGGATCCAGAAGTGGAAGGGTCGCGTAATCTATTGAATCGGAAGGAGTCAAAGAGCCGGATGGAATCCACGAAGGTGAAGATCGTCGGCGTTTATTTGGCGGCGGGCAGCAGTAAGCGAATGGGGACATCAAAGCTGTCACTCGAACTGGCGGCAGGTATGCGCTTGGGCGGCATAGCGTTGCTGCAAGCACTGCGTTCCGATTTGGATGCTATCGTGATCGTTACGAATGAAGCTAACTCTCTGGATTGGTTGCCAGAGGAAGCACATCTGCATCTTCAAAAGGGGAGATGCCGGATCGAGGTCTGTGAGGACGCGGCGCTTGGCATGGCGCTGTCGCTTCGCAAAGGCATTCATGCAGCTAAAGCGTTAGGGGCAGAGGCGGTGCTTGTGATGCTCGCGGATCAGCCGTTTGTGACAACAGAAATGTTGGCTGGGCTCGTGGATAGGTATCGCCGGGAAGCGGGTTGCGATTACATGGCGTACGGGGATGAGGGTGTGCCGAAGCCTCCAGTTGTTCTAGGAAGCGGGATGTGGGCCCATGCTGCTTCATTGGAGGGAGATGCCGGAGCGCGCTCCTTGTTCCGATTGCCTGAATTCAGAGGTCGCGTCATCAAGGAATCTAATAAAGTGCGTTTTATGGATGTGGACACTCCAGAGCTTTATGAGGAGGCGAAAAAGCAGTTCGCGCACTTTTTGTGTCAATTTAAATAACATAATCCAAAGAGAAAGTGCATTTTCACTAATGATGCGCTGTTTTTTATATGAAAATCTGAAATTATGTTAATTAAGTTGACATAAATTTGACGTGTGATTATAGTGAAGCTAATTATTTGATTATAAGCAGGTTTGGAAAATGTACGGATAGATCATGGAGAACAGCATGAAAACAGCATGAAAAGAACATTCAAGCACCAAAAGAGGAGGGTTGTCCATGTCGCTTCCGATGCAGCAGATGCCTCAGCAACAGCCTTCGGTATGGCTGCCTACCAGCGTGGCAGAAGCTTGGCAATTAAAACATAAGTGGGGAAATGAAGCTGTGTTTGTCGCCGGGGGAACTTGGCTGCGCACGCGCTGGGAGAACGGGCAGTCACAGATGCCTGATCATTTGATCAGTCTTGGACGAATCCCTGCCTTATCCGGAATAACGATGGATACGAGCGGCCATATTCACATAGGTCCGGCCTTGAATTTAGCGGATCTCATGCAGAACCCCCTTGTTCGGCAATCATGCGAACTGCTGATAAGGGCCTCCGCAGAAATAGCAGCGCCATCTGTGCGGAATTTAGCTACCATCGGAGGCAATGTCATGACTCGAACGGGGGACTTGATTCCAGCGCTGCTTGTGATGGACGCGCAGGTACGAGGTTCGGACGGCAGCACGGATCGTCTCTTATCGCTAGCTGAGTGGTTGAGTAGTCCGGCAGCGCCGCATGAAGTGATGACAGGAATCGTCATCCCGAAGGTGAATGGGGAGGAGCAGCCCGTTTCTACACAATTTTACCATAAGGTAGGACGCCGGGAGGCCTTCACCCCTTCGGTAGTTACGGTGGCGGGACGCCTTTCATTGAACAAAGACCGCACCATTAGCTCTCTCGCGCTTGCGGCAGGCGGGGGAACCGCAATCCCTGCAAGGTTTAAGGAGATTGAGGCTGCAGCTGTCGGCCAGCCCTTATCCAAGGCACTGCTGCAATCGCTGCACGCAGGCGTGTTAGCTCAGTTTCGCGCAGTGGGTGACGACTATGCAGGAGTCTCTTATCGCAAACAAACAGCGGCTAATTTAATCGTCTCGGAATTATATAAAGCTTGGCGCAAAGGAGGCGGTGCAGATGCTGTTAAACCGTGAAACTTATGCGAAGAAATGGATTGTAAGGCCTGATGGCGAAGAAAAAGTAAACGGCAAGCTGAAATATTTAACGGACTTAACGAGTCCGGGCATGCTGCACGGCAAAGTGCTGCGAAGCCAATATCCCCATGCTTGGGTGCTATCTATCGATACAAGCAAAGCGAAGCTTGTTCCCGGCGTGCGTGCCGTGTTGACGGCGGAAGATGTGCCAGGGATGAATTTGTTCGGCATTGCTTTTCCACATCAGCCTGTATTTTGCAGCGACCGCGTCCGTTACATCGGTGATGCGGTAGCGGCTGTGGCGGCGGACACGGAGGAGATCGCCGAGCATGCGCTGAGCTTGATCGAGGTGGTCTACGAGCCGCTGCCGGTCGTGGACGATCCTGAGACTGCGCTGGATGAAGGGACAGTGAAGCTGCATCCGGAGGGCAATTTGCTGCACCGAACATGCATAGCACGTGGGGACGCGGAATCAGCCTTCGCGGAATGCGTGCACATCGTTGAGGAGACTTATTCGACACCGCGCCAAATGCATACTTATATGGAGACGGAAGGCGGTCTATTCATTCCTGAAGAGGATGGGAGATTGACTGTCTGCTCGCCGACTCAGCATGGATATAAGGACCGCATGCAGCTTTCGCGCATTTTGGCGATTCCGGAGGAGCGAATTCGCGTTGTATCCAGTCCGATCGGCGGATCGTTCGGCGGGAAGGATGAACTTAATGTGCAGCCTTTCGGCGCGCTGCTGGCGCTTACGACTGGAGCGCCGATCAAAATGCACAATTCGCGCCGGGAGTCGGTCATTTCTGGCATTAAGCGCCATCCAATGCGCATTACAATGAAGACGGGCGTCGATGCGGAAGGACATCTTCTGGCGCATCAAGTCCGTATTCTTGCGGATACAGGCGCTTATGCGACACTTGGATGCGAGGTGCTGAATTTCGCAACCGAGCATGCGACGGGACCTTATGTCATCCCGAATGTGGATATCCAAGGCACGAGTGTATACACAAATAACGGAGTCTCCGGCGAGTTCCGTGGCTTCGGCGGCAATCAGGTCATATTTGCGGTGGAAAGCCAAATCGAGCGCTTGGCCGATAAACTCGGCATGGACGCATGGGCGTTCCGCAAGCTGAATATGCGCGCTCCCGGTGACCCGGGTCCGATGGGACAGCTTATCGTCGCGACCGATGGCGCAGAACAAGTGTGGCACAAAGCGATGGAGTCGCCCCTCTGGGCGAAACGGGGAAGCGTGGCGCAAGGCGAAGAACCATGGATCCGCCGAGGTGTTGGCGCAGCGATGGTGATGCATGGCGCCGGTCTCGGCTTCGGCATCCCTGATCACTCGGGCGGCCGTATCGAACTGACCGCTGATGGCAAGATCCAGGCCTCCTTCGGCTTCGAGGAGTTCGGCCAAGGCTTGTACGCAGCATTAACGTTAATGCTGCAAGATGTTTTCGGCTGCACCGCAGGCGATATCCGCATCGTCATCGGCGATACGGACCGCGTTCCGGTCAGCGGCTCCAGCACGGCTTCGCGTGCAACGACGATGATGTGGCGCGCGCTGCAGCGCCTGAAGCCGTCGTTCGTGCAGGCGCTGCTGGAGCGGGCAGCGCAGCTGACCGGCATTCCAGCGGGGGAGCTCGCGACTGGCGAAGGCGGCATCCGCCGGCGTGAAAACGGCAGATTGGCGGCGACGTACGAGCAGGTCGCCGCAGCAGCGGAGACGGCTGCCCAGCCGATCAGCGCGCAGACGGAATTTGATTACCCGACGACGCCGGAAGGCCTGGTCGGCGCACATTATTTGTATTCTTACGCATCGGTCATCGTCGAGGTGGAAGTAAACCTCCTCACGGGCCGTGTGAAGGTGATGCAAACGGATCATTGCATCGCCGCAGGGCCTGTGGTTAATCCGATGGGCTTCCTCGGTCAGATTGAGGGCGGAAGCGTAATGGCGCTAGGGTTTACACTAACCGAAGACGCTGTGATGCAAGAGAGTCGTTACCTTCGGCATAATTTGGACACGTATCTCGTTCCCACCTTCAAGGACAGTCCGCAAACCATTCGCGTTGAGGCGATTGAGGCACTGCCTGATGGGGATACGTTTGGCCCGCGAGGTGTGGGTGAAATTGGCTCCGTGGGGCAGGCTCCGGCGATTACCGCAGCGGTGAAGCACGCAACCGGCATCTGGGTGAATTCTCTCCCGATTTCACCGGAGGACATCGTGCAGTCCATCGACTGGTTGGAAGGGGTGGAGACAGAATGATACAGACGTCATTTATGCTGCAATGCACGATCAACGGTAAGGCTATTGCAATGCCTGTCCCGGCATCCAAACGGATGTCTGATATTCTACGTGATGACTTACAGCTAACGGGAACGAAAGTGTCGTGTGAAATCGGACGATGCGGCGCTTGTATGGTGCTTCTTGACGGTAAACCGGTTAATTCCTGTCTGCTCATGGCTTATCAAGCCGCTGGGAAAGAAGTAACAACGATCGAAGGCATATCTTCAGGAGAAGAGCTGCATCCGGTTCAGAAAGCAATGTTGGAGGAAGGCGGGCTGCAATGCGGATATTGTACAGCAGGCATGGTGGTCTCTCTAACTGCGTTGTGGGCGAATAATCCCTGTCCAACGAGAACGGAAGCGGAAGAGGCGCTTTGCGGCAATATTTGCCGCTGCACGGGTTATGAAGGTATTTTCAGGGCTGTAGAGAAATGTGGTTTTGTCCGCAAAGAATAAAAAACCGGCTCCGCGCAACAAGTGCGGAGTCGGTCCCTAGTTTCGTTCAGCAATTATTATTGATTTGTCTAGTGTAACATCCAAGCCTCTGCGGTCATGCTTGAATAAACTATGGATGCATTGACTAACCTTTTTCGAGCAGCCTTCTGTTGTTGGGGGCTGTTTTTTTTATTTCTACCCGGCGTCGATAGTCAGTCATGGCATATAGACAGTTTTTAAATGATGGATATTCCAGATCTGTTTGTTTCCGTCCGCAATGATAAGCTCCATGAATTGGCTGTTCGCCTTTTGAAGCAAGCCTATCTTATTAGGATTGTCGCCTGAGTCAAATACAACTAGATTCCCTTCCAGTCTTTTACACTGCTCAGCAAATGTACGGGATAGAGAGATGTTGGTAGGAGACAGGAATTGGGTGGCGAGAGAATAAGGCGTTGCGTCGGAACTATAGGGAACCAACCATTTCACATGGTTCATGGAGATGAACATAGCTTTATAGAGCGGAGAGTAAAAGACGAAGTAGTCATTCATAATACTGGTTAGATAGCCATGGATCGTTTTATTTCCAGTGATATAAATCTCAACAAAACTGCCTTTCGCATGCTGTAATATTTTCCGGAAAGAGAGGCTGTCTGTTTGAAAATCAATAGGAACTTCGGGAGGAAGGCCGATATCTTCATCGGACTGAAGTGTTTTTAGATTCTGTACATGGACTAAGGGGATATAAAAGAATCGCTGTTCATGAGAGAGGACCATCACATCCGAACCCGTATCAATGAATGTTCCGGTATACATATTATTTCCTGAAAGAGTTACTTCTACTTGTTTACCTATAAAGGGGTGAAGATCACTCATCGAATATAACCTCCAATTTGTCAGTTTAATGAACTAAAATAACCAGGATACCCAGTATGACAATATAATTAATGTGAAAATGACGGTGATCGGGATCACGATAGAAGTCACTTTCAAGTAGTCGCCCCAAGTGATTTTGACCTTGCCTTTCTTCAAAATGTGCATCCACATTAAGGTGGCAAGCGTTCCGATGGGCAGAAGCAAGGAACCGACATCACTACCTATAACACTTGCCAGGTAAGAGATTTTTAGCGTAAGAGGATCGAGTCCCATGTTCGTTAAAGTAAGAGTTCCTACCATTAGAGCAGGATGATTATTGAACAAGTTGGATAGGACGGAGACGAGGATGCCCATCATGACACTCGCATGAAGCAAGTCGCCGGATATAATCGGTTGGAAAAAGTAGATAAGCAATTGGGTCAGGCCGATATTGTGGAGTCCATAAATAATGACGTACATACTGAAGGCAAACACGAGGATATACCAAGGCGTCTTCTTCAACATATCGGCGGGAGATATTTTTAGATAAATCCAACGCCAAGCGAGCAAGAAGATAGAGCCGATTACAGCCATTAGCGGAACGGGGAAGTGGATGTAGGAAGCTGCGAATAGACTGATCCGTACACAAAATACAAAGATCAGGATATTGCGCATGAACTTGGTTTGGTTCTCTTTAGGAATGAGAGGGACGGATTCTTTTAGAGGATGTTTCCCCTTTTCGTGGAAATGACCGGTTAATCCTAGCCTAGGCGGAGGGAGTTTGCGCGGCAATATTCGATAGAAGCAAGCAAACAAGAGGATTGAAAGGAGACCAAGTCCGAGTGAAGCGGGAATGAACATCATCGCCGTGTGCATGTACAGATCCATATGAACAATTTTTAAGGCAATTAAATTGACGATATTGCTAACTCCGATAGGGGCGCTGGAAGCTGTTGCGACTAAGGCCCCTGATAGCAAATAAGGAATTTTCTGATGGTTTTTGAGCCCCAGGTTATGAAGCAGCATTAATAGAATAGGTGTTGTTATTAAGATGCTGCCATCGTTGTTAACGAAGAGCGTCATTAGAAAACAAAGGAGATTCGTGTACCAGTAAAGGCGGATCCCGGATCCCTTTGCCTTTTTCACCAATATTTCGGCGGTCCAATTGAAGAATCCAAAGCTTTCTAATACGATAGCCATGACAATTGTTGCTATGATGGTGACGGCTGCGCCCCCTATCGTTTCGGTAATGACGCCTAAATCCTTTATCGAAACGCTGCCGCTAAGAAAAACGAATATCGCACCTACCGTAGCCGGTATAGCCTCGTTCACATGGGGACGCCAGAAAATGAAAGTGATGGTGCATAAAAAGGCAGCAATCGTGAGAAGTATCATTACATCATGCATTTGACTTCAGCCTCTCTTCGAATGGATAATCTACTCTCTGTTTTCTCTAGTAATTGAGTGACTCTACTTCCGTAAGTCATAATACGAAACTACGCATAGTTGTCATCCTCCCTCTTTACTTGTCCTGTGTACTCATTTGTATTGTATGTATACGTAACCTAGCAGGAACTAAACGATAGTCCTATTTCTATCAATTTCAACTAACAGCTATCATTGATAGATATCATGAATAGCTAACTATCATTGGTAGCCACATATCCTCGTTGTTTGCCTGAAATCGGGAAAGAAAGAATTGACAATCATTATCATTTAAAATAAAATAAATACTATATAATAATAATTATAAATAAATATTTATAATAAAAAGGAGAATAATTATGTCCCATCATCATTTAACTACGAATCAAGGAGCGCCTGTTGGCGACAATCAACACTCACGGACAGCCGGGCAGCATGGCCCGACGCTTCTGGAAGACTATCATTTGCTGGAGAAGATCGCCCATTTTGATCGGGAGCGCATTCCGGAGCGGGTCGTACATGCGCGCGGGGCGGGCGCTTTCGGTACGTTCACGGTAGAAAACGCAATGAAACGCTACACGAAGGCGGCATTTCTTAGCGAAGCGGGGAAAGAAACGCCGGTATTTGTTCGGTTTTCCACAGTCATTCATGGCCAAGGTTCCCCCGAAACAGCACGCGATCCGCGCGGCTTCGCCGTAAAGTTTTATACGGAAGAGGGCAATTATGATGTAGTCGGCAATCATCTTCCTGTGTTTTTTATTCGCGATGCGATGAAGTTTCCTGATATGGTGCATTCGCTCAAGCCAGCTCCGGATACGAATGTTCAGACGCCTGACCGTTACTGGGATTTCATGTCACTGACACCGGAATCGACGCATATGCTGACTTGGGTGTTCTCGGATTACGGGACGCCGGCCAATTACCGAGAAATGAACGGATTTGGCGTGCATGCCTTTAAGTGGATTAACCATACCGGCAACTATGTGTATGTCAAATATCAATGGAAGCCTCAACAGGGCGTTCGTAATTTGAGCAAAGCTGAAGCGAAGGCCGTTCAAGGCGAAGATTTTAGCCATGCGACAAGAGATTTGTACGATCACATCGCCAGCGGGGACTTCCCGAAGTGGGATCTCTATGTACAGCTGCTGCAGCCTGAGGATTTGGATGCTTATGACTTCGATCCGCTTGACCCGACGAAAGTGTGGCCGGAGGGGCTTATTCCTCTGCACAAAGTTGGCACGATGACGCTAAACCGCAATCCTCAGAACTTTTTCGCGGAGGTGGAGCAGGCGGCTTTTGCCCCTAGTGTTCTCGTGAACGGTATCGAACCTTCTGAAGATAAATTGCTGCAAGGCCGCCTATTCTCTTATCCGGATACGCAAAGATACCGCTTGGGCGCGAATTACTTGCAGATTCCTGTGAACTGCCCGTATGCAACGGTGCAGAACAATCAACGGGATGGGGCTATGCAGATGAAACAGCAGCCATCCAGTGTAAATTATGAACCAACCCGGCACGCGGATGCGCCGAAAGAAGCGCCTGAATATCGCGATAGCAGTGTGCCGCTGCAAGGTTCGGCCGGTAGACAAAAAATCGCTAAAACCAATGATTTCGCACAGGCAGGGGATACATTCCGCAGCTTCAGCGAACAGGAACAGGCGAATTTGATTTCCAATCTGATCGGCGACCTCGCTTCTGTTCACGAGAAATCGCAGCTGATGGCGATATGTAACTTCTATAGAGCGGATGCTGGGCTGGGTGAGCGGCTTGCGGACGGTTTAGGGGTAGATATTTCGGGATATGTGCAGCCGAAAAAAAGCAATTAACCAGACGAGGAGGTTTTTGGTATGGCGCAAACGGATTTGAATCAAGCGCTGCAGCGGATTCGATCCAAAAATATTACCCTGACTCCGCAGCGATATGCGCTGCTGGAATACTTGTATTCACAAGGAAGTTATACAACCGTGAGAGGCATGTGCGACGCGCTGTCTGCCAAATATCCGCATATCAATCCGACATCGGTCTACTCTACGATGCGTGTGTTTAAGCAGTTAGGATTAGTTAGAGAGCTGGCCGTTATCGATGATTCCAACCGGTATGAAGCCGCAATTGGATCGTAAAGCGACAAATAAATCCCCTTCAAGTCGACTTTTCTCAGAAATACTGAGAAGGTGCGTCGTTGAGGGGGTTTTTGCGTTCCAAACGCGCGATCGATGCCAGTAGATTCCAGAAGTGCAGCAGAAGCTTTGAAATATGACCAAAAAGCGAACTATTAGAATACGGATAGGTAAAAACGTTCGTTTTTTAAAATTGACACGATGCGTGAGTTGGTAGTAAACTAGGAAGGCGGGAAAACGGCCCGTCTTAATTGAAAATGTCGAATCAACTCGTATAAAGTCAGGGATAAGGCCTGAAAGTATCTACCCAAAAACCATGAATTTTTGGACTACGAGGAAGCGAATGAGGGGAACCATAGGAAGAGGATGGTCTTTTTGCATTCGGTTCTTTTGCTGTCCAGCGTATAGAATCGTGTATTCTAGATCTGGGCGTTTTTTTTGGTTTGAAGGGCAGATGAGAGTGCGTCTTGTTAAAAGCCTTTTGCGGCTCTTATCTATGTAATAAAAAGGAGTCAATCCCCAATAAGAGGCTCTGGGGACTCTTGTTTTAGACGAATTCACCATATTTCGGTTAAAAACTAAGATGAAGAGCCTCTAGAGACTTCTATTTTTTCGAATTAACGATTTTCTTCCTAAATAAGAGTCCCAAGAGACCTTTATTTTGGAGTGGTAATAGATGAAGTGCAGATGCGGATATTAATCGAAAAGAAAGTGGGTTTGAAATGACGGTACGTGTTGGTGTTATAATGGGAAGCCAGTCGGACTGGGAAACGATGAAGCACGCATGCGAGATGCTGGAAGAGCTGGGAGTGCCTTATGAGAAAAAGGTTGTCTCCGCGCACAGAACGCCGGATCTCATGTTTGAATATGCGGCATCAGCTGCAAGTAGGGGCATCCAAGTGATTATTGCCGGAGCAGGCGGTGCGGCGCATCTACCAGGCATGGTAGCGGCCAAAACGGAGCTACCGGTTATTGGCGTTCCCGTGAAAACGTCTACGCTGAACGGTATGGACTCGCTGCTCTCCATCGTGCAAATGCCGGGCGGCATTCCTGTCGCGACTGTGGCGATCGGGCATGCAGGCGCGACGAATGCGGGTCTCCTGGCCGCGCAAATTCTTGGCGCATTCGAGCCTGAGCTGCAAGCGAAGGTGAAAGCTCGCCGCGAGCGCATCGCGCAAACGGTAATTGAAAGCAGTGATCTCCTATGACAGAAGCGGGCGGTAAAGTCATCAAGCCCGGCGGCACCATCGGCATCTTGGGCGGCGGGCAATTAGGCCGCATGCTGGCTTTGGCCGGTCGCAACATGGGCTACCGCTTCATCACGCTGGATCCGACGGAGGATGCGCCATGCGGTCAAGTGGCCGATGAGCAAATCAAGGCGAACTTCGATGATGTCGAAGCGGCAAGAAAGCTGGCTGCCCGGTCGGACGTGATCACGTATGAGTTTGAAAACGTCGACGCCCACGTAACGGACATATTAATGAAAGAGTCCTATGTTCCCCAAGGGAGCGGACTTTTATATACAACTCAACATCGTCTTCGTGAAAAAAGAGCGATCGAGGCGGCAGGCGTGCCTGTTGCGCCTTACGCGGAGATTGGGAGCAGCGCAGAGCTGCGCAAAGCCGTAGAACGCTTCGGAACACCGTGTGTGCTCAAAACGGCAACCGGCGGCTACGACGGCAAAGGGCAATGGGTGATCCGCTCTTTGGATGAGGTAGAGGAAGCCTATGAGACTCTTAGCCGCGCGAATACAGAGCTAGTGCTCGAACAATTTATTCATTTCGACAAAGAATTATCTGTCATTGCTGCAAGAAGTCCCCGCGGTGAGGTGAAAGCTTTCCCTGCTGCGGAAAACATACATGTACATAACATCCTGCATCAATCCATCGTACCGGCGCGCATTGCTAAGGACGTGCAGCAGGAGGCTGAGAAACTGGCGATTCGCATCGCCGATTCGCTCGGCGTGATCGGATTGATCGCCGTAGAGCTGTTCCTGACCAAGGACGGTCAGCTCTATGTCAACGAGCTTGCGCCGCGTCCGCACAACTCCGGCCACTACACGATGGAAGCGTGCCGTACGTCGCAATTTGAGCAGCATATTCGTGCCATTTGCAACCTGCCGCTCGGCTCGACAGAGCTGATGTCGCCCGTTGTTATGGTCAATTTGCTGGGTGAGCATATCGAACCGCTCCAGCAGCAAGTTGATCAACCGGGCTTCCTGGAAAGCGAAGAGCTTGGGGTGAGTGCGAAGGTTCATCTGTACGGCAAGCTGGAAGCGAAAGAGAAACGCAAAATGGGACACATCAACGTACTCACAGACGATGTCACGAAAGCACTAACTTGGATAGAACGCACAGACATTTGGGAAAGTAAGTAAATCAGATAAAACGGAGGAACGGCAAAATGATCGAACGTTACACACGCCCCGAAATGGCGCGCATTTGGACAGAGGAAAATAAATTCCAGGCATGGCTCGAAGTTGAAATTCTTTCCTGCGAAGCTTGGTCCGAGCTCGGCGTTATTCCTAAGGAAGATGTAAAGGTGCTTCGCGAGAATGCAAGCTTCAACATCGACCGCATTTACGAAATCGAGCAGGAAACTCGTCATGACGTGATCGCCTTCACAAGAGCCGTGTCCGAGACACTTGGCGCTGAACGCAAATGGGTTCATTACGGCCTGACTTCGACGGACGTTGTGGATACAGCTCTGGGTTACTTACTTCGCCAAGCGAATGAAATTTTAGACAAAGACATCCAGAATTTCATTGAAATTCTTAGAAATAAAGCGATTGAACATAAAGATACAGCCATGATGGGCAGAACGCATGGCGTGCATGCGGAACCGACCACATTCGGTTTGAAAATGGCGCTTTGGTATGAAGAAATGAAGCGTAACCTGGAACGTTTCCGTTTTGCAGCCGCTGGCGTGCAGTTCGGTAAAATCTCCGGTGCGGTAGGTACTTACGCGAACATCGATCCGTTCGTTGAGCAATATGTCTGCGGCAAGCTTGGCACAGCGCCAGCTCCGATCTCGACGCAAACGCTGCAGCGTGACCGTCACGCGGAATACATGGCGACGCTGGCGCTAGTCGCTACATCGCTGGATAAGTTCGCGACGGAAATTCGCGCGCTGCAAAAGAGTGAGTTCCGCGAGGTGGAAGAGCCGTTTGCCAAAGGGCAAAAAGGTTCCTCCGCGATGCCGCATAAGCGCAACCCGATTGGTTGCGAGAGCATCTCCGGCTTGTCGCGCGTCATTCGCGGGCATATGATTTCTGCTTACGAGAACGTAACGCTGTGGCATGAGCGCGATATTTCGCACTCTTCCGTTGAGCGTGTAATCCTGCCGGATGCAACGCAGCTGCTGAACTACATGCTGAACCGTCTCGGCAACATCATTAAGAACTTGACTGTATTCCCTGAAAATATGAAACGTAACATGCGCAGCACGTACGATGTGCCGTTCTCCGGACGCGTTCTGACAAAGCTGATCGACAAAGGCTTCTCCCGCGAGCAAGCTTACGATACGGTACAGCCGAGAGCGATGCAAGCATGGGAAGAACAGCGTTCGTTCCGCGACATCGTGGAGAACGCAGAAGTCATCACTGGGGCGCTAAGCGCAGAAGAAATTGCAGATTGCTTCGATCCTAGCTGGCATTTGAAACACGTTGACACGATCTTCGACCGTTTAGGTTTGAAATCATAAGGTTCATTAAACAGGAAGGAAGTGTTGTTCGTGGCAAGTCAACTACTTGATTCGGCTGCAGGGCTGGTTAAAGCGTCTTTGGTGCACAAAGGCAAGGTGCGCGAGCTGTATGATCTCGGTGAAACCTTCCTCATTGTTGTGACCGACCGGATTTCCGCTTTTGATTACATTTTGAAGCCAGGCGTACCCGACAAAGGGTACGTGCTGAACGCACTTAGCAAGTACTGGTTCGACGTAACGAGCGGTTATATGAACAACCACATTGTGCATACGGACGTGGAACAATTGCAGGATGTGATTCCGGATAGCGAGGCTAGAGAGCTGCTGAAGGATCGTATTATCGTAGCCAAAAAAGCGGAGCGCATCTCCATTGAGTGCGTCGTTCGCGGCTACATCACGGGGAACGGCTGGAGACAGTACGAGCAAACCGGCGAGATTAACGGCCTTAAGCTCCCTGAAGGCTTGCGCAAAAATCAGCGGCTGGAAACGCCTATTTTCACACCGGCTGCGAAAAATGATGTCGGTCATGATGAAGACATCTCTGTAGAGCGTATGTGCGAGCTTGTTGGCGAAGAGCTGACGTATGAGCTGCAGGAGAAAAGCATTATGCTGTACACGATGGCGCATGCGATCTGCGAAAAGAAGGGCATCATTTTGGCGGACACGAAGTTTGAATTCGGCATCTACGCAGGTGAACTTATAATCATTGATGAAATTTTCACGCCGGATTCCTCGCGTTACTGGCCGCAAGAAAAGTATGCCTTGGATATCGAGATCGAGTCGATGGACAAAGAACCTGTCCGCACGTATTTGGCGGGATCGGGTTGGGACAAAAATAGCGAGCCGGACGAGCTTCCTGCATCGGTTGTGGAAGAGACGGCCAGAAGATATAGAGACATTCTTCACCGCCTGGTGGATTAGGGGAATGGTTGCGGGGCAATAAGAGCCTCTAGGGGGCTTTATTTTCATGAGATGTGCAGAAATTTGGGGAATAAGAGTCTTTAGGGCCTCTTATTTTCAAGATTTTTGGTAAAATGTCTATTTTCCCAGTGGATAAGCGTCTTTGGAGGCTTCTATCCCCTGAATTTAGGATGAGAAGTAAGAAATAAGAGCTTTTCAGGACTTCTAATAGACCTGGAAAACTAAGTAATCAAATCTAAAGCATAATCAAGGAGGAGAGATTAGAAATGAAAGCAACGGTTTACGTAACGATCAAGCAAAATGTATTGGACGTACAAGGGACTGCGGTGCAAGGCGCGCTTCATTCGATGGGTTTTGAGGAAGTTGGGAAGGTTCGCATCGGCAAGTATTTGGAGCTGGAGCTGGGCACAACGGATAAAGCAGAAGCAGAAGCACGTGTGAAGGCGATGTGCGAGAAACTTCTTGCGAACACGGTTATCGAAGACTACCGCTACGAGTTGGCGTAATATACCACGAAGGGAGAGAGCGTCATGAATTTTGCGGTTCTTGTGTTTCCGGGATCGAACTGCGATATCGATTGCTACAAAGCAATTGAAGATACAATCGGCCAGCCGGTTGACTATGTATGGCATACGGCTGACGATTTGTCCAAATACGACTGCATCCTCGTACCAGGTGGATTCTCTTACGGAGACTATCTGCGTTGCGGCGCGATTGCCCAGTTCGCTAACGTTATGAAAGCTGTTGTACAAGCAGCGGAAGAAGGCAAATACATTCTAGGTATTTGCAATGGATTCCAAGTGCTGACAGAGGCTCGGCTGCTGCCAGGAGCATTGCTCCGCAATAATGGCATGAAGTTCCGCTGCCACCAAACGATTCTGAAAGTGGAGAACAACACGACGCCGTTTACGCGTGATTATGCGGAAGGCGAGCTGATCGAAATTCCGATCGCGCACGGTGAAGGCAATTACTACTGTGACGAGGCTACGCTGAAGGAATTGCAAGAAAATAAACAAATCGTATTCCGTTATGAAGCGGGCAACAACCCGAACGGATCGCTTGACGATATTGCCGGTATTTCTAATAAAGCCGGAAATGTAGTAGGTATGATGCCCCATCCGGAGCGCGCCATTCATGAGATTCTGGGCTCCGCAGACGGTAAAAAAATGTTCACATCAATTCTAAGCGCTTGGAGGGAAAAACATGACGCAGCAGCTATCCGCTAAGGAACCATCCGCCGAGCAAATCGCGGAGCAGAAAATTTACAAGCAAATGGGCGTAACGGACGATGAATATGCCAAAATTTGCGGCTTCCTCGGACGCAACCCGAACTATGTGGAGATCGGCGTATTCAGCGTTATGTGGTCCGAGCACTGTTCTTACAAAAATTCCAAACCCGTGCTTCGCAAATTCCCTGTCACAGGACCTCGCGTTCTGATGGGACCCGGCGAAGGCGCAGGGATTGTAGATATCGGCGACAACCAAGCCGTTGTTTTCAAAATTGAAAGTCATAACCACCCGTCAGCCATTGAGCCTTACCAAGGCGCGGCGACAGGTGTGGGCGGGATTATCCGCGATATTTTCTCCATGGGCGCTCGCCCAGTGGCGCTGATGAATTCGCTCCGCTTCGGCAAGTTGCAAAACGACCGCGTGAAGTACTTGTTCGAGCACGTTGTTTCCGGGATTGCCGGATACGGTAACTGTATCGGCATTCCGACGGTCGGCGGCGAAGTGATGTTCGACGAGAGCTACGAGGGGAACCCGCTCGTTAACGCGATGTGCGTCGGTCTCATCGACCACGACAAGATCCAACGCGGTGTTGCCAAGGGTGTTGGCAACCCAGTGTTCTACGTCGGTCCGGCGACGGGCCGCGACGGGATTCACGGTGCGACTTTCGCGTCCGAGGAGCTGACGGCCGAGTCCGAAGCGAAGCGCCCGGCGGTGCAAGTGGGCGATCCGTTCATGGAGAAGCTCGTGCTGGAAGCGTGCTTAGAGCTGATCAATTCCGGCATCGTGCTCGGGATTCAAGATATGGGCGCTGCGGGGCTTACGTGCTCCAGCGCGGAAATGGCAAGTAAAGCGGGCAACGGCATGGAGCTTTACCTTGATGAGGTGCCGCAGCGCGAAGTGGGCATGACGGCATATGAAATGATGCTGTCGGAGTCGCAGGAGCGGATGCTTTTCGTTGTTGAGCCGAAGGATGAGGCGCAAGCGAAGGGGATTTTCGAGCGCTGGGGCCTCCACTGCGCGAAAGTCGGCAAGGTAACCGATGACGGTTACCTGAAGTTGATCCACCACGGCGAGGTCGTGGGGAACATGCCTGTAGGGGCACTCGTCGACGAGTGCCCGGTCTACAATAAGCCGAGCAAAGTTCCGGCTTATTACGAAGCGAACGCATCCATTGACACAACTCGTTACCCTGAGGTAACGAAACTGACGGATGCGCTGAAATCGGTGCTCGCGTCCCCAACGGTAGCGAGCAAAGAGTGGGTGTACAACCAGTATGACTACATGGTTCGTACGGATACGGCAGTGCGCCCGGGTTCGGACGCAGCGGTCGTAACGATTCGCGGCACCCGCAAGGGGCTGGCGATGACGACCGACTGCAACGGGCGCTATGTGTACCTGGATCCGGAAGTTGGCGGACGGATCGCTGTTTCTGAAGCAGCGCGCAACGTCGTCTGCTCCGGCGCAGAGCCGCTGGCGGTTACGGACAACCTGAACTTCGGTTCGCCGGACAAGCCAGAGATTTTCTGGCAGTTGGAGAAAGCGACAGACGGTATGGCAGAAGCTTGCCGCGTGCTGGACGCTCCGGTCATTGGCGGAAACGTGTCGCTTTACAACGAGAATGCCAAAGGCGCGATTTACCCGACGCCAGTTATCGGCATGGTCGGTCTTGTTCATGACATCGACCACATTACAACGCAAAGTTTCAAAAAAGAAGGCGACATCATTATCCTGCTCGGCGAGACGAAAGCTGAACTCGGCGGCAGCGAATTCCAATATGTTGTACACGGCGTTACCGAAGGTCGCCCTCCAGCGCTTGATCTGGCAGTTGAGAAACGCCTGCAAGCTACAGTTTTGAAGGCGATCCAAGAGGGTCTGGTTGCATCGGCGCATGATTTGTCCGAAGGCGGTCTGGCTGTAGCACTCGCAGAAAGCTGCATCAGCGGCCGTGTTGGCGCGGCTATCAACGTGGCTTCCGAGCTTCGTCCGGACTTCACGCTGTTCAGCGAAAGCCAATCCCGCATCCTGCTGAGCGCAACGCCAGACAAAGCGGACGCTTTGAAACACTGGGTTGCTTCGCAAGGAGTCCCTTATCAAGAAATCGGAACAGTCACAGGTACAGACCTAACCGTTAAAGTGAATAACGAACAGCGTCTCCAGTCTCCGGTAAGTGAGCTGGCGAAAGTCTGGAAGGATGCGATTCCATGTCTAATGGCGTAAAACAAGCCCAAGCTCTCAAGCTTCCTGCTGCTCCCCGGATTGAACTGGGTAACAAGCAGCATGAGCTTTGGACAGGTGCGTATTACAACGAAGGTATTGGCGGTCATGGCGGATTGTTTGACAAATTAAATGAAGAGTGCGGCGTGTTCGGGGTATATGGTCATCCTGACGCCTCTTCACTTTGCTATTACGGGCTCCATGCCCTGCAGCATCGCGGACAGGAAAGCGCAGGGATTTGTACCGTGGAGGATGGAAAGTTCAATTACTATCGCGGTATGGGTCTTGCGAAAGAAGTATTTACCAGCGAGACATTGCCTCCTTTAAAAGGTTCTACGGCAGTTGCTCACGTGCGGTATTCCACAGCAGGCGAAAGCAAGCTGGCGAATGCGCAGCCGCTCGTTTTCAAATATCGTGAGGGCGATCTTGCGATCGCAACGAACGGAAACCTCGACAATGCGAACATCATCAAGCGCGAGCTGGAGCGGAAGGGTTCGATCTTCCAAACGACGAGTGACACCGAAGTGCTGGCGCATCTGATCGCCCGCTCGGAGCATGACGATATCGTAGATGCCGTCAAGGATGCTTTGAAACAAGTGATCGGCGGCTTTGCCTTCCTGATCATCACGAAGGATAAACTGATCGCTGCGCTCGATCCGAACGGACTGCGTCCGTTCATGATCGGCCGTCTCGGCGAGGCGTACTTGTTCGCCTCCGAGTCGTGCGCCTTCGATGCCGTCGGCGCGACGTATTTCCGCGATGTGCAGCCGGGTGAGCTGATCGTGCTTGATCGCGATGGTTTCCATACCGAGCAATTTGCCGAAAGCGGAAAGCGTGCGATTTGCGCGATGGAGTATATTTACTTCGCGCGTCCGGACAGCGACATCGATACGGTCAACATTCACTCCGCACGTAAGCGGATGGGTAAAAGGCTCGCGATGGAAGCATTCGTGGACGCGGATGTGGTAACCGGCGTGCCGGATTCCAGTATTTCAGCAGCTATTGGTTTTGCAGAGCAGACGGGTATTCCTTATGAACTGGGCTTGATCAAGAATCGTTACACGGGACGGACGTTCATTCAACCGAGCCAAGAGCTTCGTGAGCAGGGTGTCAAAATGAAGCTTAGCGCGGTTCGCAAAGTTGTCGAAGGCAAGCGCGTTGTCATGATCGATGATTCCATCGTTCGCGGAACAACCTCGCTTCGCATCGTCAATTTGCTGCGCGAGGCGGGTGCAACGGAAGTACATGTGCGAATTTCATCGCCGCCTTTCATGAATCCGTGTTACTACGGGATCGATACGCCGGATCGCAAAGAGCTGATCGCTGCGATGAATTCCATTGAGGAAATTCGCAAAGCGATTAACGCGGATTCCTTGCACTTCCTCACGCAAGAGGGGCTGCTGGATTCGATCGGGCATGGCTCCGCCGGCAAGGAAAGCGGCTATTGTATGGCTTGTTTCAACAATAATTATCCGACGGAAATCGTGGATATCGGCAAAGTGGGTTGTGCTTGCGACTAGATATCTGCATAGCGTGAATGACCCTGTGAAGATGAACAGAACAGTAGCAGGAAAACCTCCTGTTCATTGTGCGTGTATCTAGAACGATCATCGGAGTGAACAGAACGAGCGTGGGGTTTGACCGCCGCCATACGCCGGCGAAGCAACGCGCGCCCAGGATTCGCGCGCGTTGGGAATGATTTGCGGGGATACGGAACGAGCATCTGAGTGAACAGAACGTTGATTCGTAGGCATGAGCGGAACTACAATCCACTATTGTGGGGGAATCGTGTCTAAACTCTAAGGTAGCGGAACTATAGGGCGTTATTTCGAGGAAACAGGGCTTTTTGGAGACAAAAACAACGATTTAACGAATCGTAGTTCCTCTACTAGACGAAATTGGCTGTACTTGGAATAAATAACGTACTCAGGTTCCGCTAGTTTTGTTCATATACGTCTAGCTAACGGGAATACAAAGCTGCTTGAGGAACAAGTTTAAACGGGATGTGTGGGACAAGTACAAGGAAGCGGGAGCGCGATTTGCAGGTGTCGTTTCTCTTCTTTTGTACTCGGTCCGCTCTCCCGATACATAGACAATTTAAGGAGTGAAGCGAAGTGTCGGATGCTTACAAAAAGGCTGGAGTCGATATCGCGGCAGGGAACGAAGCCGTAGAACGGATGAAAAAGCACGTTAAACGGACATTCCGTCCTGAAGTGTTGACGGATCTTGGCGGTTTTGGCGGGCTGTTTGGTCTGAACAAGGATAAGTACGAGGAGCCTGTGCTCGTGTCCGGTACGGACGGTGTAGGCACGAAGCTGAAGATCGCTTTTGCAATGGACAAGCACGATACGATTGGGATCGATGCGGTAGCCATGTGCGTGAACGATATTATCGTTCAAGGTGCGGAGCCGCTTTTTTTCCTCGACTATTTGGCTTGCGATAGAGTTGTTCCTGAGAAAATTGAGGCTATTGTCAAAGGGATCGCTGATGGTTGTTCACAGTCAGGCTGTGCGCTAATCGGTGGCGAAACGGCGGAAATGCCCGGCATGTATGCGTCAGGGGAGTATGACATTGCTGGCTTTACGGTTGGAATTGTCGACAAGAAAAAAATCATCGACGGCACCACAATCCGTCCCGGAGATGTCGTGTTAGGTCTGGCTTCAAGCGGCGTGCACAGCAACGGGTTTTCACTTGTGCGCAAGCTTTTGCTGGAGGATAAAGGGTATACGCTTCAAGGCCATGTGGAAGAGCTTGGCGATAAGCTTGGCAATGTGCTGCTGGAGCCTACGAAACTGTATGTGAAGCCAGTGCTTGGGATGCTGGACGAAGTAGCGATTAAAGGCATGGCGCATATTACGGGCGGCGGCTTTATCGAAAATATTCCGCGTGTCCTGCCGGACAGCGTTAATGTTCAGATTGAATATGGCTCATGGCCGATATTGCCGATTTTTGAATTGATGCAGCGTGAGGGCGGTATTAGCAATAACGATATGTTCCGTACGTTTAACATGGGAATCGGGATGGTTATTATCGTAAGCGCGGACGATGCGGAGAAAGCGATTGCGGCCGCAGAGGCACAAGGCGAGAAAGCATACCGTCTTGGCGTCGTTACCGAAGGCGAGCGTGTGGTTACGTTCCAAGGAGCCGAGGTGTAGCTCATGGAGCCTTACCGGATTGCCATATTTGCTTCAGGCAGCGGTTCAAATTTTGGCGCGATTGTCGATCAGGTACAGAAGGGGAAGCTTGATGTCAGCATCGAGCTTCTTGTCTGTGATCGGCCAGAGGCCTTCGTGGTGGAACGGGCGAAAGAGGCGAAAGTGCCTGTTTTCGCATTCCGCCCTAAGGAATATGAGAGCAGAGAAGCTTACGAGGCTTTGATTTTGCAAGAGCTGCAGGAGCGTCAGGTTGATCTGATCGTGATGGCCGGGTACATGCGGATTATCACCAATGTGCTGGTTGTGCCGTATTACGGGCGGATGATCAACATTCATCCGTCGCTGCTGCCGTCTTTCCCGGGTGTGCGCGCGATTGAGCAGGCCGTCGAGTACGGCGTGAAGCAAACGGGCGTCACCGTACATTTCGTGGACGGCGGGCTGGATTCGGGGCCGATTATCGCCCAACGCAGCGTGGAGATTCACGAGCACGAGACGGCGGACTCGCTTGCCGAGCGCATTCATGCGGCAGAGCATGTACTGCTGCCGCAGGTGGTCCGCTGGCTCCGTGAGGACCGGGTCCGTATTGATGGCCGCAGGGTTAGCGTGCGGCTGTAGCGGTTTGGCAGTAGGATTCGCGGCTGGGACTGCGCGAGGTGTAAGGGCCCGAAGGGCCTTACAGCGCGTCGGTCGAGCCGTGTGCAGGCTGTAAGAGCCAGAATGGCTCTTACAGAGAAGGCGGCCCGCGGCGAGGCGCAAGAATGCGAGCTGTAAGGGCCCGGAAGGGCCTTACAGCGCGTCGGTCGAGCGCGTCAGCAGCCTGTAAGAGCCAGAATGGCCCTTACGGAGAATGCAGCCCGCGGCGAGGCACAAGCCTGCGAGCTGTAAGGACCCGGAAGGGCCTTACAGAGAAGGCAGCCTGCGGCGTGGCCCAAGATTGCGAGCTGTAAGGGCCCGGAAGGGCCTTACAGAGAAGGCAGCCCGCGGCGAGGCGCAAGAATGCGAGCTGTAAGGGCCCGGAAGGGCCTTACAGCGCGTCGTCCGAGCGCGTCAGCAGGCTGTAAGGGCCCGAACGGGCCTTACGGAGAACGGAGAATGCAGTCCGCGGCGAGGCGCAAGAATGCGAGGTGTAAAGGCCCGGAAGGGCCTTACAGCGCGTCGGCCAAGCGCGTCAGCAGGCTGTAAGGGCCTGAACGGGCCTTACGGAGAATGCAGCCCGCGGCGTGGCGCAAGCTTGCGAGCTGTAAGGACCCGGAAGGGCCTTACAGCGCGTCGGCCGAGCGCGTCAGCAGCCTGTAAGGGGCAGAATGGCTCTTACAGAGAAGGCGGCCCGCGGCGAGGCGCAAGCTTGCGAGCTGTAAGGACCCGGAAGGGCCTTACAGCGCGTCGGCCAAGCGCGTCAGCAGCCGGTAAGGGCCCGAACGGGCCTTACAGAGAATGTATCCCGCGGCGAGGCGCAGAATGCGAGCTGTAAGGACCCGGAAGGGCCTTACAGCGCACCGGCCGAGCGCATCAGCCCCGTAAGGGCCTAAATGGCCCTTACGGGGCCGTCCAGCAGGCCCGAAACATCAATCATTCATTTTGACATAAATAAATCAAATATCTGGGAGGAAGCATAGTGGCAATCAAAAGAGCACTGATCAGCGTGTCCGACAAAACGGGCATCGTTGAATTCGCGAGCGAGCTTGCGAAGCTGGGCGTTGAGATCATTTCTACAGGCGGTACGCAAAGTTTGTTGAAGGATAAAGGAGTACCGGTCATCGGTATTTCCGAGGTTACAGGCTTTCCGGAAATTATGGATGGCCGCGTGAAGACGCTGCACCCTGCTGTGCACAGCGGTCTGCTGGCGGTACGCGACAACGAAGAGCATCAAGCGAGCATGAAGAAGCTCGGCCTTGAGTATATTGATCTGGTTGTTGTGAACCTGTATCCATTTGCTGAGACAATTGCGAAGCCGGATGTGACTTACGAAGACGCGATCGAGAATATCGATATTGGCGGACCGACAATGCTTCGTTCAGCGGCCAAAAACCACGCGTTCGTATCCGTCATTGTGGATGCTGCCGACTATGCGAAGGTGCTGGAGGAAGTGCAGGAGAACGGCGATACGACGCTTGAAACGCGCAAACGCCTTGCAGCGAAAGTGTTCCGCCACACAGGTTCTTACGATGCCTTGATTTCCGACTACTTGTCCAAGCAGGTGGGCGAGCCGTACCCAGAGCGTTACACGGTAACCTATGAGAAAATGCAGGAGCTCCGTTATGGAGAGAACCCGCATCAAAGCGCGGCATTTTACCGTAAGCCGAATGCAGCGGCTGGCAACATCACGACGGCTGAACAGTTACATGGCAAAGAATTATCGTACAATAATATTAACGATGCAAATACAGCGCTTCAGATCGTTAAGGAATTCAGCGAGCCAGCTGTCGTAGCGGTTAAGCACATGAATCCTTGCGGCGTAGGGATCGGCACGAATGTTCTCGAAGCTTATCAAAAAGCGTACGCCGCTGATCCTACGTCCATCTTCGGCGGCATCGTGGCTGCGAACCGTACGGTTGATGGAGCAACAGCACAACTGCTGCATGAGATTTTCCTGGAAATCGTCATCGCGCCTGACTTCACGCCGGAAGCGCTAGCGATCCTTGAGAAAAAGAAAAATATCCGTCTGCTCAAAGTAAGCGGCTTAGATACGGTAGCTGGCCGCAAAGCGGAGCCAGTGATCACAACAGTTGAAGGCGGTATGCTCGTTCAAGACAGCGATGCTTATCAGCTTACGGAAGCTGATTTGAAAGTAGTCTCCGAGCGTCAGCCGACGGAAGAAGAGTTGAAGCAATTACTTTTCGCATGGAAAGTAGTTAAGCACGTGAAATCCAATGCGATTGTGCTCGTCGCAGACGATATGACAGTCGGCGTAGGCGCCGGCCAAATGAACCGCGTAGGCGCAGCGAAAATCGCCATTGAGCAAGCGGGCGACAAAGCGAAGGGCTCCGTTCTTTCCTCCGACGCTTTCTTCCCGATGGGAGATACGCTCGAGATGGCGGCGCAAGCAGGCATCACGGCTGTTATTCAACCAGGCGGTTCGATCAAGGACGAGGAGTCCATCCGTGTTGCCAACGAAAACGGCATCGCAATGGTGATGACTGGCGTTCGTCACTTCAAACACTAGTATAAATTGAGAATGCTCACGATCGGTCACACCTGACGGATTGTGGGCATTCCCCATGAGAGAGGAACGGATGACCGATGCGTATTTTAGTTATTGGCCGAGGCGGGCGTGAACACGGAATCGTGTGGGCTCTTAGCAAAAGCCCGAAGGTGAGCAAGCTGTTTTGCGCGCCTGGTAATGGCGGTATCGCTGCGCTGGCCGAGTGCGTACCGATTACAGAGCTTCAGTTCGAAGAGATCAGCACGTTCGCGAAGGAACAGCAGATCGACCTTGTTATGGTGGCGCCGGATGATCCGCTTGCAGCGGGTCTGGTCGACCATCTGGAATCGAAAGGCATCGTGGCATTCGGGCCGCGTGCCAACGCAGCCATTATTGAAGGCAGCAAAGTGTTCATGAAGGAACTTTTGAAGAAGTATCAAATCCCTACAGCGACTTACGAATCGTTCGACGCTTACGAGCCGGCGCTTGCGTATCTGCGCAGCCAAACGGTACCGATTGTCATTAAAGCCGATGGCTTAGCGGCGGGTAAAGGTGTAACGGTCGCTTACACGATGGAGGAAGCCGAAGCGGCGCTTCGCGAAATCATGGTGGATCAGGTGTTTGGAGAATCCGGCGCCAGTGTCGTCATCGAAGAGTTCCTGACAGGACAAGAGATGTCACTGCTTGCTTTTGTCGACGGTTCCGTTGTTCGTCCAATGGTGCCCTCGCAGGATCATAAGCCGATCTTCGATAATGACAAGGGACCGAATACCGGCGGTATGGGCACTTATTCTCCGCTGCCGCATATCCCGCAGTCGATTGTGCAGGAAGCGCTTGACACGATCGTGCAGCCTACGGCAGATGCAATGGTGAAAGAAGGAAGACCGTTCAAAGGCGTGCTGTACGCAGGTCTGATTTTGACTCCGAACGGCGTGAAGACGATCGAGTTCAACGCGCGTTTCGGCGACCCGGAGACGCAGGTTATTTTGCCTCGGTTGAAGACGGATTTGCTTGATATTTTCATGGCTATCATTAACGGCACGTTGGAAGATCAGCCTATCGAGTGGAGCGACGAAGCGGCGGTCTGCGTCATTGTGGCTTCTGAGGGATACCCGGGACCGTATCCGAAAGGGCTGCCGATCACGGGACTGGATCAAGTCCAGGATTCTATCGTGTTCCACGCGGGGACGTCTCTGGAAGACGGACAAGTTGTCACGAATGGCGGACGCGTTCTGGGCATCACCGCGGTTGGCAAAGACATTGCGGAGGCCCGCCGGAAGGCGTATGCCGATGCGGAGCGCATTCATTTTGACGGGAAGCATTACCGCACGGACATTGCGATGAAAGCTTTGATATAGCTGGAAACACAAAGAGCACACCCTTTTTGGAAGTCAAGGGGTGTGTTTTTTTGTGCAGGGAGTCATGTTGAAAAATAAAGGAATTTGTCGAAAAATAATCGAAAAAAATAAGATGACTAGCAGCTTTATTTGCTGTCGTTTTTATCCATTAGCTTATCTTTGTGTTTATAAACATACCATATGGCTGCAAGAGCCCCGACAATCAAAGCAATAGATAACCAATAGGGAGAGAGCGTGCTCCAGAGGGTGTTCATGCATGCGCCTCCTTCTATGTGTGTGGCCTGTCAGACTATTCTGGCGGCTTCATCCTTTGAGGGTAGTTTTGGCAGGTGGAGGCGGTTTCATGCATAGACTTGAAAGTTAGATATGGTTGTGAGACACATAGAGCCTAATCATAGGTGAAATTCATGGTAAGATGAATGCATGACCGGAGGGGGGAACAGCGATGCTGCCATCTATTTTTATCGCACACGGAGCGCCTAGCTTAGCTATCGAACAGCATGCCTATACGGAGTTTCTGCGGAAGTTGTCGGTCAGGCTTCCAAGACCCAAAGCGATTGTGCTATTCAGCGCTCATTGGGAGAGTCCTGTGCAGCAGATAGGCTCAGCTGTTCAGCTTGAAACTCTGTACGATTTCTCCGGATTTCCCCATGCCTTGTATGAGATTAACTATCCTGCCAAAGGCGATTTGACGCTTAGTTTGCATATTCAGCACCTTCTTATGAACGAAGGCATTGATTGTGAGCTGGATGATCAACGGGGGTTGGACCATGGCGCCTGGGGACCGCTGTATTTGATGGTTCCAGACGCATCCATTCCGGTTGTTGCTATGTCCATTAATCCGCGGCTTGCCCCGGAGGAGCACTACCGCATCGGTGCAGCGCTATCTTCGCTAAGAGAGAAGCAGGTTCTGATCATTGGAAGCGGAGGGACCGTCCACAATTTGCGGCGGCTGGATCGTCGTTATCCTGCGCCTCAAACATGGGCGTTGAAGTTCGATGAATGGCTGGCGGAGCAACTGGAAACGTGGCATTTAGATGCCTTGTTCAGCTATGAGCAGCGTGCCCCCTTCGTTCGGGAGGCCGTACCGACACCCGAGCATTTCGCACCCTTACTCCTTGCCTTAGGCGCGGCTGACACGGCTCGTCGAGCAAAAATGCTGCATCATAGCTTCCAAATGGGGACGCTCAGCTTAAGCTGTTGGATGTTCGGGGCAGAAACGAAATAAACAGAGCCGCAGGGTCGATCTGTTCTGTTGTTACATGAGCTGGATTCTCCTTACTTTGCAGGGAAAGGGTGAAAGGTATGCAGTTGGCAGGTTTACTGCGCAATAAAAAGCTACGCATCATCTTAATCATTGCTGCTTTATTCTTGTTGATTAGCACGGCATACCACCTTTACTTGCTTCTGGGACCCAGGCAAGCCCATTATCCATTAGCTTTGAGCCAATCGCTGGCACGCGAACGAGTGGGAGGCATAATGTTAGGACAGAGCATTAAAAGCATAATGCCTCCGCCCACGCTAAGACCAGATAAGGTCATTTATGACTATTACGATGCAGGCAAAGGGATCATTGTAGTTACGCCGCATGGCAAGGACGTTATTATCCGTATTATTTTATCGGCGAATGCGGATCCTGCGCGCACAACAGCAAGGGGAATTGGCATTAACGGCTCGTTGGATCAGATCACAAAGCTGTATGGAAATTCCTGTTACCGCCGGAACGAGCAGGGCGCAACGATCCTAGGTTTCATTGATAAAACGGCGATGCAAACGTTGGAGTTCTGGTTATTCGATGATCGGGTGACGATGATCAGGCTGGATTTGGCCGATATGAGCTAACCTCATCTTAGTTGTCCAGGAATCTCATCTTGAACTCAGGTTTCGGCAGCATGCAGTGCTCGGCTTGGCCGAACCAGCGGTAACGATTGCGCGCGACGAAAGCATAAACCGCATTCCGCCATGCGGCGGGAATGAGGATAGCGGCATAGGACGCTGGCCAAGCACCGCGCAGCCGCCGCGCTATGCGCAGCGCCGCTGTGGATTGCGTGTAGGAGCGTCCTGCCTCGATCAGGACGATGGTGTTCATTTGCTGGACTGGCAAATGATGCTGTCGGAGCAGCTCCTGTCCAACCGTAGATTGCAATGAAGCAAAGTGAAAATGACCCTTCGGGTCGTTGCGAAGAATGAATTGCACAGCCCCATTACATAGATTGCATACCCCGTCGAACAGGACGATTGCCCCCACTTCACTTGGATTTGCCATGGAACACCCCTCTCACTATCCTATATCCATATCATTCATGTAATTAGCCTGTAATTGGTACTTGCCCACACTTTCGCTGTAAGGAAGGCATATCTTGATTCTAAATTGCGCGAAATATTCATGTGAGGTGAAGTCATTGATAAAAAAGTCAACGAGTTCAAACCGGGGGGATATCTGGGATATTAAAACCCTGAAACATCTCATGCAGCTAAAACCTAAAATGCTGCACAGAAGCAAAAGCCGTTATCAAAATATTGTTTTGCTGGAGAAGAAAGATATCCGCTTGTACCTGGATAAACAGCTGCAGTTCAGTTCCTTGGATGAACGGATGTATCATGAAGCGCTTGTTCTGCCGGCCATGACGATGTCCCCCAGTCGCAGCCATGTTCTCATTTTAGGCGGCGGCGATGGGTTTGCCTTACGGGAAGTGCTTAAATATAAGGACGTTAAAACAGTTGATCTTGTTGAACTGGATCCGAAAATCATTCAATTAGCCAAAAAGAAACCTTTGTCCACTTTAAACCGGGGCTCAATGTTTGATAAACGCGTTAAAATTCACATTAAGGATGCCAGAACCTTCTTTCCCGCGTCTTCAAAAAAAAATGCCAAGTCCTACAATGTGATCATTGTAGATTTCCCGGATCCTTCAGACAAAGTGATTAGCAAGCTGTACACCAAAGAATTTTTCCAACGTGTCTCCAAATCGCTTGCTCCTGGCGGGATTATCGTCATCCAGTCGAATTCCACCGAAGATATGCCGCGTGTGTATTGGAGTATTCACCAGACATTAAAAAGCGTGGGTATGTTCACGAAAAGCTACTTTGTTTATGTACCTTCGTTCGGCGACTGGGGCTTCCAAATCGCTTCGTTTAGAAACTTCACCCCAGGCAAAAAGAAGGTTGCTGTCCCGCATCAGACGCTTCCGAACAATCTTGCCTCGCTATTCAAATTGCCGAGGGAAGTGCTTATAGAGAAAAGAGGAACATTGCCTAACACGTTGAAAAATCTCAGGCTATTTAAATATTACCATGCCGATCAGCGGAGCGCGATCATGCGTTAATGGGTGGAGAAGAGGGCTGCATGAGCCCTCTTTCTTTTTCCCAAAAAGCTGCTTAGAATTCAGGGTCATCATAAGGATGAGCGACCCATGCTGCTGCATCAATAAACAATCGGACGGCTACTACGCGTCGGTTCTCCACCAAAGTGAAGAAATGAGGGGTATCTACCGGCACCGAGATCACATCTCCAGGCTCTAATTCAACATCAAAGTATCCGGTATCCGCGCTTCCTTTAATCGTAAAAATCCCGTTTCCTGCCGTGATCGCACGCACTTCATCTTCGGTATGCACATGGATCTTCTGAAATTTTTTCAAAAGCTCATCCAGATTAGGCGTAGCGTCGGAAAGAGCGACAATGTCCCAGTTTTGATAACCGCGCCTTTGGGCAAGCGATTGGATATCCGCTTCAAACGTTGCAAGAATAGTTTCTTTATCCTCATCCGATAAAATGAATTTCTCCCGAAGCTCTTCTGGTAGTTTCCGGGTATCCCAGTGTTCATACAGCACGCCTTGTGAATCCAGGAACTGGTATACGTTCTCCTCGCCTGTAATTCTATCCTTTGTTTTTCGAAGTACAATTGTCGCCATGGTCATTTCTCCTTTTTGTCATTTATGAAAGATTAGTCCTATCACTTAATCCGCTACTGAAACTATATGCTAGGGAAATAGAATGGTTTGTACATATCTTTCTTATTAAAAAAACGGTCGGTTGTCCCGCAATCACTAACCTAAATATGCAGTCTGTATGACTATTTTCGTTGTTTCACTAACACCAAATCTCCTTTCTCGGCTTATTAATAGAGTAGAAATCTGTTTTTCAATAGAGGAGGAAGGAAGGATATGGTACGCTACCAAGCCCTAAGCGAACAAGGGGCTCTGATGTATGCCCGAAAGCTGACAAATTTGTTCGCGGAACACGCGCAGCTGGAAAGCAGAGAAATTGGAGATGGCAATTTGAATCTCGTTTTTCATATTGCGGATCTGAGTACAGGAAAAAGCATAATTTTGAAGCAAGCGCTGTCCTATGCACGGGTGGTTGGGGAATCTTGGCCATTAACGCTCGATCGGGCGCGAATTGAAAGTCAGGCGCTCGTGATTCAATCTGCCCATTGTCCTGGCATGGTGCCTAGGGTCTACCATTATGATGAAAGGCTAGCGTTGACGGTCATGGAAGATTTGTCGACCCACCTCATTATGCGTAAAGGCTTAGTTGCCCGGGAGCGTTATCCGCATTTTGCGCGTCACATGGGTATCTTCTTGGCTCGAACGTTGTATCGTACATCGGATTTGGCGTTACCCCCGCAAGAAAAGAAGAGAAAAGCAGTTCAATTCTCGAACCCGGACATGTGCAAAATCTCGGAAGATCTTATTTTTACAGATCCCTATGTCGATTCGGAAAGAAATCATTGGAATCCACGGATTGCGGACGAGGTGTATCTAATCTGGCGAAGCACTCTCTTGAAGCTGGAGGCCGCCAAATTAAAGGGAGATTTCCTTACGCGCACTCAGGCGCTCATTCATGGGGACCTTCATACCGGAAGCATCATGGTGACGGATGAGGATACGAAAGTGATCGATCCGGAATTCGCCTTTTATGGACCTATGGGATTCGATATCGGCGCCTTATTCGGCAATCTGTTGTTGAATGCCGCTTCGCATGAGGGACATACGATGGACCTGTGGGAACGAGAGAGCTATCAAGCGTATCTGCTTACGATGATTGAACAAATATGGTCTTATTTTGAAAGTGAGTTTAGGCTGTTGTGGGACAAAGAGTCAAAGGAACGAATGGCGGCCGTCCCAGGTTATGTTGACGCGTATTTGCGAGGCATTCTGGAGGATACGGCAGGGTACGCAGGCTGTGAAATGATACGCCGAGTCATCGGTCTCGCGCATGTCGCGGACCTGGAAAGTATACAAGATCCCGTTCTGCGGGCAAAAGGGGAGCGACTAGCGCTTCGGATTGGGCAAAAGTTGGTGCTTGGCAGGAAGCAGATCCACGAGGCCAAAGACTTAACTTCGCTGGTCGGGCAAGTAACAGGTTGGGCTTGAGCGACATGAGCCAAGGGGTACGTTGACTATCATTTAGGAGGAATTTTGCGTATGACTATTAAAAAAAGCAACCGTCTGTTTACGTCTGAATCTGTGACGGAAGGTCACCCGGATAAGCTGTGCGATCAAATATCCGACGGCATTTTAGATGCCATTTATGCGAAGGATCCGTATGCGCGAGTTGGCTGCGAGTGCTGCGCGGGCCGAGGCTTTGTGCTTGTTACGGGAGAGATTACCGCAAGTGTGTCCATCGATTATCAAAAGGTTGTACGGCAAACGATTCGCAATATCGGGTATACGCAAGCTGAGTTCGGTCTAGATGCTGATTCTTGTGCGGTTCTCATTGCCATCAATGAACAATCGCCGGATATCGCGATGGGGGTCAATCAGGCTTTAGAGATTCGCGAGGGTCAGCCAGGCGCAGGCGAGAACGAAGAGACTGGCGCAGGCGACCAAGGGCTGATCTTCGGTTTTGCCTGCAAAGAGACAGAGGAATTAATGCCGCTGCCGATCGCTTTATCTCATAAATTGGCTTACCAATTGGCTGAAGTTCGCAAAAATGGCACAGTGCCTTATTTGCGTCCTGACGGCAAAGTGCAAGTGAGCGTGGAGTATGAAGGCGATCAGCCCAAACGGATCGATACCATCGTCATATCCGCCCAGCATGATCCTGAAGTGTCCCAGGAGCAAATTAAACAAGATATGCATGCCTATGTCATTGCGCCTGTCATTTCGGCTGATTTGATCGATGAGCAAACCAAATACTTTATTAATCCCACTGGCCGATTTGCCATTGGCGGTCCAGAGGGGGATGCAGGACTCACAGGCCGTAAAATTATCGCCGATACGTATGGCGGTTACGCACGTCATGGCGGCGGGGCGTTTTCAGGGAAAGATCCGACGAAGGTGGACCGTTCGGCTGCTTATGCGGCGCGCTATGTAGCGAAAAATATCGTTGCAGCGGGGTTAGCTGACAAATGCGAGGTCCAGATCGCTTATGCCATTGGGGTGGCGCATCCGGTTAGCATCGCCGTCGAAACCTTCGGTACCGGGACTATCGATGATGAGCGCCTCATTCAACTGGTGCGCAGCCATTTTGATCTCCGTCCGGCAGGGATTATTAAGATGTTGAATCTCCGCGCTCCGATTTATCAGCAAACGGCTGCTTATGGGCACTTTGGCCGCACGGATGTCGAGTTGCCTTGGGAACAGACGGATAAAGCCGATTTGTTAAAAAAGGAAGCAGCAGGATGGGAATAACCAACAACCAGTCGATGATTCGGGATATTCACTTGGCGCCTCAAGGCAGAACGAAATTGGACTGGGTGAAAGCCCATATGCCGCTTTTGAATCATATTGAGGAACAATTTAAGCAAGAGTTGCCGTTCAAAGGCCTTCGTGTCTCGATTTGCTTGCACTTGGAAGCGAAAACGGGGTATCTGGCACAAGTTATACAAGCAGGCGGCGGGGAAGTCGCCGTTTGCGGCAGCAATCCGCTCTCGACGCAGGATGACGTAGTTGCAGCGCTTGTTGAAAGCGGGATTACCGCTTATGCCTGGCATGATGTGACAGATGAAGAATATCTCGTTCATGTGAATCGGGTGCTGGACTTTGGGCCTAACGCGATTATTGATGACGGGGGAGATTTGGTTAGCCTTTTGCATAGTCAGCGTTTGGAGCAGGCGAAGGGCATCATCGGCGGTTGCGAAGAAACGACAACGGGGATTGTCCGTTTGAAAGCATTAGAGAAGAGCGGCAACCTGCAATTTCCGATGATGGCGGTGAATGATGCTTATTGCAAGTATCTTTTTGATAATCGCTATGGCACCGGGCAATCGGTATGGGATGGGATTAACCGGACGACGAATCTTGTCGTAGCGGGCAAAACGGTTGTCGTCGTCGGGTACGGCTGGTGCGGCAAAGGCGTAGCGATGCGGGCCAAAGGGCTGGGAGCCAAAGTCATCGTGACGGAGATCGATCCCATTAAAGCGATAGAAGCGTATATGGACGGCTTTGAAGTGATGTCTCTGCTGAAGGCGGCCAAGCAGGGCGACTTCTTCGTTACCGTAACAGGCAATCGCGATGTGATTACAGGCGGTCATTTCGATGTTATGAAAAATGGGGCGATTCTGTGCAACGCCGGTCATTTTGACGTTGAAATTAATAAGGAAGAGCTGGCTGCACGGGCCGCGCAGGTTCGTGAAGTTCGAAAGAACATTGATGAGTATGCGTTGAAGGACGGACGCAAGGTTTATTTGCTGGCGGAAGGCCGCCTGGTGAACCTCGCCGCTGGAGATGGCCATCCTGTCGAGGTGATGGATCTTACGTTTGCGCTGCAAGCTCTATCTCTTCGGCATGTCGTTCAGCGTGGCAAGTCGCTTCCAGCCAAGGTGCACGCGGTCCCTGCTGAATTGGACCAGTATGTGGCGAATCTGCGGCTGGGTACACTCGGCATCGGCATCGATGCACTGACGAAGGAGCAGGCCGAGTATTTGGACTCCTGGGCGGAGTGAGCTATATCCCGTTGGAATGGCATGCGGGTGTGAAAAAAGAACCTCTGGGATGCAAATCCTAGCGGTTCTTTTCGCGCATTTGCTAATAGGAGGGAAGAGGATGCGTTCCTTTAACTTACCGCCGTTCCTTGCTGGCGTACGCTGCTAGCCGCTGATTGCTCCCCACTGATTGCTCCCCACTGATTGCTCCTCACTGATTGCTCCTCCCCTCTTGTTGGCGGAACGTGAGTTCCTTATTCTCAGTAATTGGAGCTTTTCTGACACTTCCGCGGAATGTCAGTGTCTTATTTGCACAAAACTAGTGTATTTATGCTCGAATCTGGCAAAATAGCGCACTGTAGTTCCACAACTCGGGGATGGTAGGCGATATTCCAGAAAATAGCGCACCATAGTTCCGCCAAGCTTGAGCGGTCAGAGCTAAACTTGAAGATGAGCCTCCCGAGCTCAAGGCCCAACCCCAACCCCGACCCGAACCCCGAACCGAACCCCGAACCCGAACCCGAACCCGAACCCGAACCCGAACCCGAACCCGAACCCGACCCCGACCCCGACCCCGACCCCGACCCCGACCCCGACCCCGACCCGGACCCCGACCCCGACCCCGACCCCGAACCCGAACCCCGAACCCCGACCCCCAACCCCATCTCCTCACTCGATTGAATGGTTACGTTTGGAGCATGTACGTCCGAATCCGCTCCTGACCGCCCATCGCAAGTAGTAGTTGCTTATTGACCAAACTGTGCAGCAGTGTTGGCGTATCTTGTGCTGATTTTAAGGTGAGCTGACAATTCGCTGGGTGGAAAAGGACGAAGCAGCCTGCGGGCAAAGCGAAGAGTTTCGCATTCCAGATATGTCAGCTCTTCCTGAACATCCATCGATACGAACTTGCCAATGAACGATAAGATGAGCTGCTGGCAATGTTTTGGAGTTTCTGTAATGGAGGAGTAGGCTATCGGCATAATGACCCATCCATCAAGCGCGAGATGACAGTGACGCATGCAAAGATCCTTAAATCTCCACGCCTCTATGTCGCGTGCATGGGAGCCATAGCCCTGAACTTCTATAACGCCTTTGGAGCCGCCAGGCATGTAGGCAAGATCCAAATAACGATATCCATTAGAAAAGTCCCGAACCTCCCACTCGGGATAAAGGTGCTCGAAATGTCCAACAACCGGATACCAAATCGTACGCAGAAATTCAGTTTCTCCGTGCCCAAGCCCTTTCTCTAATCGTTCACGTCTTCTTCCATTCGTTTCATTAGCGATTTGTGCTTGCATAAATTGTTCGAATGCTTGTTCGAATTTCACGCTGTTACCCCCTTCAACTCGGAAAAAAAGAAACGCCGCCCTTATCGCATGCGATCAGTCAGTCTTGACTGGCGCAATTCGATAAGAGCAGCGTATGCTTTACGACCGTATTAATGTCTAGTATAGCGTAAAAGGTCATATCGCGAAAGGTGATTGAAGATAATGATGACACAACCATTTCGCACACCTTGAGATCCTTTCATTGAGACGGAACGTGAGTGCGTTATCTCAAGCAACAGTTGCTAATTTGGCGATTTCGCGGAACGTCAGTGCCTTAAGTATGCGAAATTGGGGGCCTGAAGCTCAAATATAACGAAATAGAGCACTGTAGTTCCGCACCAACCCGGAAAATGGGACTATAGCCAGATTTAGCGCACTGTAGTTCCGCGAAGATCTGTTTAGCGCAAAGTTAGGTCAGTTTGAAACAAAACGGCGACCTGCCCACGCACCTCTAAACTGTCAGGCGCCTAGCCGCACGCCGCCCATTGTCCCGCATCGGTCCTGTGCCTATCGGCGCAAAATCCATCGCCCATCGGCCCCGAAACCTGCGCGCCCTCCAGTGGGGGCTTGGCCAGGCACCAGGCACCCTCCCGCTGTCGTCTCCCAACTGCACACGCTCAGTGATCCAGTCCCAACCACGCCCTCACCCCAACCGTGAAAAAAACGCATCCTGCTTGATTTTTTCCTCCAGCTCCAGGCAGGTGTTCTCCTTAGACTCGATGGTCCAGCCTGCCACTTTGGTGCCGCAAATGACGGCATCCTTCAAAGACAACCCCTTCACCAGTCCCATGACGGTACCGGAAAAGAAAGCGTCGCCTGCGCCGCTCGTGTCCACGAGTTGGACAGGGAAGACGGGCTGATACCCAACCTCCCCAGTTCGGGGATTGTAGTAGACAGCCCCTTCTTTGCCCAAGGTAACCACCATGGCGCCCACTCCGACGCGATCGACAAATTGCATCAAAGCAGCTTGCTTCTGAGTGATCGGCAAAC
This sequence comes from Paenibacillus tabacirhizosphaerae, assembly GCF_040812395.1. GTDB lineage: Bacteria > Bacillota > Bacilli > Paenibacillales > NBRC-103111 > Paenibacillus_E. Next base: position 46,569 of record NZ_JBFNXH010000017.1, read on the forward strand.
TCGTGAAGTCCAGCTCTAGAAACAGATCGGCTTCGAAATTGTTGCAGATAAAGCAATCTAAATGCGCTAACAGCTCTTTATGAGACAGAATTACGTCCAAATTGCCGGGGACGCCGTAGACCGGCTTGTTCCCTTCGACAGCAAGCTGGATGACGCTGCGGGCAATCCTCAAGTTGAGATCCAGCTCAAGGGCAACATGTGTGGACTGCGCCACCATTTCTTTCCCTTTGTCCGAGATCAGCGCCTCCAGAAGTGCAAGATCCGGCATTTGAGAAATCGATCCGGACAGATTCCCGTGCTCGTCCAGAATCGCCAGCCACATGCCCATTCCACGTTGTTCGGACCGGGCAAGATAGGTAGTTGTGACAGTTGCCCGCTGGAGTCTTTCGATCACTTCGATTCCGATGGCAGTGTTATCGACGGAGGAGACGAAGCAAGCAGGTACTTGCAGATGAGCTAGATTTTCGGCCACATTTCGCCCTACACCGCCATGGACAAACTGAATGTTGCCCAGATTTCTCGTAGATGGCTGATAGTTCTGATTGGCGAACCCTTTGCAATCTATGAAAACCGTTCCTATGACTAACACCGAAGGAGGCAAACTCATACGATCAACTCCCTGAACTTTTTGGCATGTGTACTACAATATTTATATTCTCGTACTATGAATTGCGTTATATATATAATACCAAATTTTGTAGATTTAGGCATCTTCATAGCTACATATCCATACCATTTCGTTTCTATCACATAGAATAGAGTAATTTAAATAGAATAGAGGTGTGAGAATGAAGAAAAGTTCAGATCCGCCTAGACTAAAGACATTACCGGAGATGGTTCAGGAGCAAACGACCATTATTGTGGAATTAGATCCGCCAAGAGATCTGGATTACTCTCCTTTTTTAGAAGGCGCCGCAGCGCTGAAAGAGTCTGGCGCCGATGCGGTGACTATGGCTGACAACTCGCTTGCGATGACCCGCATCAGCAATGTCGCGATGGGGACAATCGTGAAGGAGCGGGTTGGGATTCGCCCTCTCCTCCACGTGACTTGCCGTGACAGGAATTTGATTGCCCAGCAATCCCATTTAATGGGGCTTCATGCCCTGGGTATCGATCATGTGCTCACGGTAACGGGAGACCCGCCGCGATACGGCGATCTTCCGCGTGCGGCTTCCGTCTACGATACATCTTCCATGGAACTGATTCGCTTGATTAAACAATTGAACGAAGGCATCTCATTCTCGGGTCGGCCCCTTAAGGCAGGCACGGCTTTTACCGTTGGTGCAGCTTTCAATCCCCATACGCGCCATGTAAACAAAGCTGTAGAAAGGCTGGAGAGCAAAATGGCGGCAGGAGCAGACTACGCCATGAGTCAACCGCTCTTTTGCCCTAGGCAAATCGAACAGATTGCTCAAGCAACGCAGCATGTGCCGATTCCGATTTTTATGGGCGTCATGCCGTTAACCAGCTCTCGAAATGCCAGATACCTCCAGGATCATGTCCCTGGCATACAGCTTCCGGATGACGTCTTAGCCAAAATGGATCGCTTCCAGGGGGAGGACGCCAGAAAACAAGGTATGGAAATCGCGATGGAGCTCGTGGATAGCGTTTGCCGTTATTTTAAAGGCATTTATCTGATCACTCCTTTTATGCGATATGACATGACGGCACAGTTGACGAGGTATGTGAAGAGTAAATAAGACGGGGGAATGCTGGATGACGGCAGTCGTAGTGGTAGGTTCACAGTGGGGAGATGAAGGAAAGGGAAAGATTACCGATTATTTAGCGGAAAAAGCAGATGTGGTCGCGCGTTACCAAGGCGGTAATAATGCCGGGCACACGATTGTGTTCGCGGAGAACAAATTTAAGCTGCATCTGATTCCTTCCGGCATTTTTTATAAAGATAAAATTTGTGCGATTGGCAATGGCGTGGTCATTGATCCTAAAGCGCTTGTTCAAGAAATCGCCTACCTCCACAGTCACCAAGTGAGTACGGATCATTTACGGATCAGTGATCGGGCGCATCTCATTCTACCCTATCATCTTCAATTAGACGCTCTGGAAGAAGAGGCGAAAGGCGCAAATAAGATTGGCACCACGCGTAGGGGAATTGGCCCTGCCTATACCGATAAATTTGCCCGAATGGGCATTCGAATAGCGGATCTGATGGATGCTGGCGAGTTTGAACGAAAGTTAAGGCATAATCTGAAGGAAAAAAATCAGTTGCTGGACAAAGTGTATGCCGTAAAAAGCTTCGCTATAGATGACCTTCTGAGTGAATACCTGGCCATAGCCGAAACCCTCCGTCCTTATGTGACGGATACATCGGTGCTGCTTAACGACGCGATTGATGCGGGGAAAAAAGTACTGTTCGAAGGCGCGCAGGGTGTCATGCTCGATATCGATCAAGGCACGTATCCCTTCGTCACTTCGTCCAATCCGATCGCTGGCGGCGTTTGTATCGGCGCAGGCATTGGGCCTACGAAGATTCAGCAAGTGATAGGAGTAGCCAAAGCGTATACAACACGCGTAGGCGACGGACCGTTTCCGACTGAATTAGTGAATGAAATCGGCGACCGCATTCGTGAGGTCGGTCATGAATACGGCACAACGACAGGCCGTCCGAGGCGTGTGGGATGGTTCGACAGCGTGGTGGTTCGCCATGCCCGCCGGGTAAGCGGATTAACAGGGCTTTCGCTGCATTCGATCGATGTTCTGACGGGCATTGATTCCCTGAAAATTTGCACGGCGTACCGTTATCAAGGCGAAGTGATGGCGTCATTCCCCGCGAGCCTTAACGTATTGGCAGCCTGTGAGCCTATTTATGAAGAGCTCCCTGGCTGGTCAGAGGACATTACAGGCGTCCAATCGCTAGCGGAGCTGCCTGCGAATGCCCGTCATTTCTTGGAGAGAATCCATGTGTTAACAGGGATTCCGATTGCTATTTTCTCAGTTGGACCCGACCGCGGGCAGACGATCGTTGTGACCCCTATTTTTCAACCCTAGAGGAGGATATTCATGATTTATAAAAAAGCGCGACTAATATCCGGCAATAAAACGAATATGGCACTGATTAAAGCAAGAGCATTTTCCCTGCGCGACTATATTTCGGAGGATGATGAGCCTGATGGGAAATACCGCATTTTGCGCCGAATTAAGACGCGTTTTCAGAAAGTTGCGGTAGTCCGGCTGGCGAATGGCAAGGTGCTGATCTATGGGGACGGCTACGTCATGTTCGGCACGACAGAGGATGACAACATGTGGGCCGAATCGTTGGTTCATATTCCTATGGCCGTTGCCAAACAGCATCAACATGTTCTGATGATCGGAGGCGGCGGCGGCATCACAACGCGTGAGGTGCTCCGTTATCGCGGGGTAAAATCGGTCACCGTCGTTGACATCGACGCAGTCATGATAAAATTAGGGAAAACGTTGAGGTCGCTGGTTAACTTCAATAGAGGGTCTTTGAACAATCCCAAGGTGCGAACAGTCGTGCAGGACGGCAGACGATTCGTAGAGAGGACGGATAGGAAGTGGGATCTCATCGTTATCGACATTCCGGAGCCTAGCTATGGCGCTCCTGGACTTGGCCGTCTTTTCAGCAGAGAATTTTATAGTCTCCTCAGAAAACGGCTCGCGCCAGGAGGAGCTATTACGATCGCAGGCTCCTTGCTGTCAGAGATGCCGGAGTATGGCTTCAGCATCGTGGCAACGCTCAGGGCTGCTGGTTTCCATGTCGCGCCTTATCATTATGATGTGATGAAAAGATATGGGGAGGACTGGTTCTTTTGCCTAGCGGCAACCCGGCCGATCTCGCGGGCAGACATTAAAGTCGCGCTATCCACCCGCCATTTGACCACAGCCAGACTCAATCATATGTTCCAAATTCCACGCAGATATTTGCGCAAATGGGGTCAGAGAAAAATCCAGACCGACAGCAATAGGGTGCTGGCTGACATCCATGAACGGCATTAATAAATAGACAATAAAAAAACCGGCTCTGTTCGCATCGTTAGCGAAGGAGCCGTTTCTATTTGACTGACTTTAATCGATGACGTGTATGTCATGTAAACCGCGAATAAGCGTTTTTCTATACATCTTCTCCGGTTTTAATATATCAAGTAAATAATCGATTGCGAGACTAGGATCCACGTCCTTTCCGCAGGTGTAACAATCGATTGCTGCGAAATCTTCATCCGGATACGTATGGATGGAAAGATGGCTTTCCGATAGAAGAACTAGGATCGTACAGCCGCTGGGTTCAAATTTCTTATAACTGACGGACAACACCTGCGCGCCGCTCTCCTTGGCTGCTTTAACCAGAATGAGCCGCAAAAAATCGATGTCATCTAAAATGGCATGGTCAACCCCCCAAACGTCAAGCGCAATATGCCTTCCATAGGTTGAGTATTTCATAGCTTATCCCCCCTTCTAGTTGGTTGAAGATGAAAGAGTAGGATGGGGTGGTAGACTTTCAACTTCACTAGATATGATATGAGAATAGCTAGAAAATGCGCTAGTAAAGTATCTAGTTTTTGTAATTATGTTGTAAAATTGGTAGAGGAATCTTCTAAATTATTTCTTCTTGCATATAGATTACTAGATGACTGATAAACGAGGTGCAACCCTATGAAACAATTGAAAACGTCTGTAAAAAGAAAGTCGCTTGCTTGGCTCGTTGCAGGATGCTCAGTGATAGCTATATCCGGATGCAGCGGCACAACCGAACCTTCGGCTTCGCCGAGTGCGAGCACCAAGCCGGCCGAAACGACCGCAGCTTCTCCAGCCGCTAATCCAGCTTCCGTTGCGGTGGATACGGAGGCTCCCTTCAAGTTCCCGCTAACGGGACTGCCAAGCGCCGTAGAGGTGAAGAGCAGGCCGTTCATGGTCATGGTCGAGAACGCCCCGCAAGCCAGGCCCCAGACAGGACTCGATCAAGCGGACATTGTCTATGAGATTCTGGCAGAGGGCGAGATTACCCGATTCGTTTCCGTTTTTCAAAGCCATGAGGCGAAAACCATTGGCCCTGTGCGAAGCATTCGGCCTTATTTTGTAGAAATCGGCGATTCGCTGGATGCGGTTATCGTCCATGCCGGCTGGAGCCAGGACGCGATGAACATCATGGCAGGGCGCAAACTGGCCCATCTGGATGAGGTTTACGGCGACGGAGCGTACTACTGGCGTGCTGAGGATCGCAAAGCGCCGCATAATCTCTATACCTCTGTGGATAAAATGAAGCGAGGCGCTGAGGCGCGCAAATTCCGTTCCGAATGGAACGGCCCGCTGCTCACTTTCGCCAAGGATGGGCAAAGCAAGCTGACTGGCGCCGCCGCATCGCACATTCAAATTCCGTATATTCAAGGATACTTCGTTTCGTATGAATACAACGCTGCTGAAGGCGTGTACAAGCGCAGTATGGAAGGCAAACCGCATTTGGATAAAGAGACCGGCAAACAGCTGCAAACGACGAACCTGCTCGTGCTGGAGAGCAAGCATAAGATTTTGGATAAGGAGGGGCGCCGTACCGTGGATGTGTTTGGGCCTGGGAAAGGGCTTATCCTACAGCAGGGCAAGTCCCAGCCGATTACATGGGAACGCAAAAACGGGATGATTCGAGCTTTCGCAGATGGGAAGGAAGTGCCGCTCTTGCCGGGGAATACATGGGTGCAAATCGTGCCGGAAGGGACGGCAGTGAAGCTGGAGTAGCTGAAGAATAACGCGAAGAAGCCGCGCTGCTGGTTCGGGAGAACAACTAAGCAGGGCGGCTATTCATAAGAAAAGCTAGTTTCCCCATAGGAGAAAATGAGCCTTCATTCAGGTTATCTCATCTGCGTTTACGTTTGATGGATGCGCTTTTACCGGTTTTTCTGCGGCTGGTAGCCGATTTCTTGCGGCGTTTGCGCTTGCTTGGCAGAACAGCCTCGATATCCGAGCTCTTTACCTTGCCTTTGCCGAAGGAACCCAAGAGCACCTTCACCATCGGCGCCATTTGTTGAAAGCTGCTCATGAACTTCTGGACTTTCCCCATCGTTCCGATGATCCCGTCAATGCCGCCCATGCGCTCTACGAAGCCTGAAATTTGCTTCATATTTAGACCGCTTAACGCATTGGATCCGCCGCCAGCACCGCCACCGCCGCCTAATAGTCCGCCAAGCACGCCACCGCCGCCACTCCCGCCGCCGAAAAATCCACCGCCACCCCCAGCACTTCCCCCGCCGAAGAACCCGCCGCCGGCATTACCGGCTCCGCCGCCGAAGAAGTCGCCACCGCCTTCAAAAGGAACAGGAAAGCCGCCGCCTTGAGGGAACCCGCCGCCGATGCCAGGGAATTGGCCGAATTCGCCGATTTGCGGGGCTCCCGTTAAACTGCGTGTATGCACCTGAGGAACATTGCCGCCATTGCCAATCGTTTGTCTGTGGTTAGTCACTTGGATTCACGACCCTTTTATCAGATTTGTCTCCTACAGGATATGTCACTTGCCTACTGATGGTATGGACGAATGTCACGGGTCTAGTAATTTGTCACAATTTAATCCTTTAACGCATAGAAATTTTAACGTTTCGCAAACCTAAAGGAAGGAATTAATGGAGACGTGTCGAAACATACAACAGAGCTTACTGTACGCGCATGAGCTACGATGACGTTTTACCTTAGGAGTTGATACCGTATGCAGCTGAAAAAATTAAATGATAAAGCCATAGACCAGCTTTTTGAAGCCATCCTTACGCTTAAAGATATGGAAGAATGTTACGTTTTCTTTGATGATTTATGTACGGTGAATGAGATCCAATCGCTTTCCCAACGCCTTGAAGTGGCACGCATGCTGCGCAAAGGTTGTACGTATAACCAGATTGAAGCCGAGACAGGCGCCAGTACGGCGACGATATCGCGCGTCAAACGCTGCTTGAACTATGGCAATGACGGCTATGTGCTGACACTTGACCGACTAGGCCGTTAAAAGGAAGACGGCTTGATATAAGCGTGAAGATCCTGCCTTACTTTGTGTAAAGCGGGATTTTTCATGTTGATTTGTTGTTCAACCCTTGTTCAATTGACATGCAGGAACACATTCGTTAGCATAGGGTTTACATGGTATTGTTTGGAACGGGTGGGATGAGCAGAATGAGCACATACGGTGTATTAGTGATTAGTCATGGGTCACGCGATGAGGGCTGGGTCAAGCTTGTCGATCAAGCGGTAGCAGCCGTGGAGATGCCTGCGGGAATGCCCATTTTTTCCTCCTATCTGGAGCTTGTTGAAGGAAGGCTCATTCAAGACGGCATTTACAGTCTGGAGGCGCAAGGGGTCACGGATATCATCGTCGTTCCGCTCTTCGTGTCCTCTGGGAGTACACATATTGATGAGATCAGCTATGCGCTTGGCGTCATTCCAGAACCGGTCCTGGAGACAGATCTGGAACGCTTCGATATCAAGGCGCGCATTCATTTCACATCGCCAATTGATGACGATCCTGTCATAGCCGAAATTATTTATGAGAAAATAAAAGAGCTGTCAGACGCGCCCAGTCAGGAAATCGTCCTGTTGATCGGACACGGCAGCGTGGAAAAGGGCTTCCACTTGAAGTGGCGCGAAGGCCTGGAACAGCTTGCACAGCGGTTAAAAGCTTTAGGCGGGTACGACGAAGCGGACGTGGCTATGCTTTTGCCTGACCAAGTGAAACGGAAGATGTTGTGGTGGGCTAAACACAAGCCGGAGCATGCCATTGTGGTGGCGCCGCTTTTTTTGAGCGAAGGGTATTTTACGAACAAAGTCATTCCTTCCCGCATGGAAGGATTTCAATATCGATATAATGGACAGGCGCTGCTGCCAAGTCCGCTAATTTCCAAATGGATCGAGAAGCAGATCGCTTCACAGATTACTACTGCGAACAGGTGATGAAAACGCGATGGCCAAGAGAGCAAGACTGATCTATAACCCGACGTCCGGACGGGAGGAAATGAGAAAGCGACTGCCGGAAATCCTCCAGCGCTTAGAGCGGGGCGGATTCGAGACTTCCGCGCACGCGACGATTGGCGAAGGCGATGCGACACTCGCTGCTGCCGCTGCGGTGGAGCGAGGCTTCGATCTGATCATCTCGGCAGGCGGCGACGGCACGCTGTGCGAAGTCGTGAACGGCATGGCAGAGAAAGAGAACCGGCCGCCGCTTGGCATTTTGCCGCTTGGCACGACCAACGATTTCGCCCGCGCCTTGAACATCCCCAAGAACTGGGAGCAGGCATGCGACCTGATCGTACAGCAGTACACCCGGGACATCGACGTAGGCAAAATCAACAACCGCTACTTCATTAATATCGCTGGCGGAGGCTCCATGACCGAGCTGACCTACGAAGTCCCCAGCAAGCTGAAAACCATGATCGGCCAGTTGGCCTATTATATGAAGGGTTTGGAAAAATTGCCTCGCCTGCGGCCCATCGAGCTGTTCGTCAAAGCCGGCGATACCGAGTTCCATGAGGAAGTCATGCTCTTCCTCGTCGGCAATTCCAACTCCGTCGGCGGCTTCGAGAAGCTCGCGCCGGATGCGAGCATGAATGACGGTTTGTTCGATGTTCTGATATTGCGCAAGTGTAACCTTGCGGAGTTCATTCGCGTGGTAACGCTTGCGCTGCGCGGCGAGCATTTGAACGATCCGAACGTGATCTACTTTCAGACGGATCATATCGAGATCAATTCGCCGGATTACGTCCAGCTCAATCTCGATGGCGAGTTCGGCGGCACGCTGCCTTGCGTCATGACGAATTTGCGCAGCCATTTGCAGATCATTGTGGATGAATCTGGGCAGTCGATTTATAAGAAGACGCTTTTTGACACGTTGACGACCCCGTTTCAGTTGAAGGGGAATGTGGGTAGTGATGAGGAGATGGAGCGGGAGTAGGGGATGGGGGATTGGCTGCGCAAACTCTGATGCGTTACCTTACTTCAAGCGTCCTTCCTTATAGCAAGTAATTAGCGGATTGATCTGGTGATGGTCATATACTTAGCGTGACCTAGTGGAGATTACTAGTAGCTGGAAAACCTCCCGTTAATTGCGCTAATATGTGGACGTTGAATCATATAGCGGGAATTTCTACTGTAAATAGAGGCCGGTTTTGGCGAAAGTCCGGAAATGGTTGCTTTAGCTGGAGAAATTCCATGTAAATGGCGGATCTCAACACGAATTTTGAAACAAATATTTTGAAACAAATACGAGTGGCATGGATATCCTTATGCAATTGGAATAAAGTGAGGTTTTTATGAAAAAGAATGGTTCCGGTTTTCGGCCGGGTAAAGATAAAGATCGGAATGGCGGGGCGAAGGCTCCGGGTGCAGGAAGAGCGGCGGCTGCCGGAAGAGGGGCAAATGCTGGGAAGGCTGCACCAGCATGGATGGCGAATTTGCCGGTGAAGATCGGGCAGCAATATGAGGCTGCGATCATCGGGATCAGCCATGACGGAGAAGGGGTAGGCCGTGTGAACGGCTTTACCCTTTTTGTTGGTGGTGCGCTGCCTGGTGAGCGTGCGCTCGTGCGGGTGGAGCACCTCAAGAAGCAGTACGGCTATGCCGAGCTGCTGCAGGTGCTTGAGGCGAGTCCGGATCGGGTTGATCCGGACTGCGGGATTTACGAGCAGTGTGGCGGCTGCCAGCTGCAGCACCTCGGCTATGAGGCACAGCTGCGCGTAAAGCGCCAGCAGGTCGTGGACAATCTGCAGCGGATTGGGAAGCTGCAGGTGTTGGGGGAGACCGTGATTGGGCGTGGATCGCATCAACAGGTGGAACGTACTGGTGAAAGTGAAGCGGGAGAAGAAGCGACTCGTGCGAAAAAGGACGTAGTGGCAGATCGTACTGATGCGAGCGTAGAGACTGAAGAAGTAGGCCCAACCGTGATTCGCGATCAAGAAAACTTGATTGCGAGTGAAGGGATTATTGTTCACCCCACACTGGGGATGACGGATCCTTGGCGGTACCGCAACAAAGCGCAGGTTCCTTTTGGCGAAGAGCAGGGCGGCCTCATCGGGGGCTTTTATGCGCAGGGGAGCCATCGCATCATCGATATGGATGAGTGCCTGATCCAACACGAGTCCAACGACGAAGTCGTTGCTCGGGTGAAAGAGATCGGGACGCGTCTAGGCATCCGCGCTTACCGGGAGGAATCGAATGCCGGACTGCTGCGCCACGTCGTCGTCAAAGTTGGCTACCGCACGGGCGAGATCATGGTCGTCTTGGTGACCAATGGAGACATTATTCCGCGTATGGATGAGTGGATCGCAGGCATTCGCGAAGCTCTGCCTTCTGTTGCAAGTATCTGTCATAACATTAATGTGAAGCAGACGAATGTTATTTTTGGAGACGAGACTCGCGTCCTCTGGGGTAGCGAGGTCATCTATGACTATATCGGCGATGTGAAATTTGCCATTTCCGCGCGCTCGTTCTTTCAAGTGAACCCCGTACAAACGGAAGTGCTGTACGGGAAGGCTTTGGAGTACGCCGCATTAACCGGCGATGAAGTTGTTGTCGATGCCTATTGCGGCATCGGAACGATTTCCCTGTTCCTCGCGCAGCGCGCGGGACAGGTGTACGGGGTCGAGATCGTCGAGGAGGCGATCGCGGATGCACGGAAGAATGCCGCGTTAAACGGCATGACGAACGTGCACTTCGAGGCAGGCCCGGCCGAGGTGATCCTGCCCGAGTGGACACGTCAGGGCGTTCGGCCTGACGTGGTCGTGGTGGACCCGCCGCGCAAGGGCTGCGATCCGGCGCTGCTGGCGACGATCCTGGAGCTGCAGCCGCGGCGCGTCGTCTATGTGTCGTGCAGCGCATCGACACTTGCGCGCGATTTGCGCGTGCTGGTGGATGGCGGGTACGGCGTCGCGGAGGTGACGCCGGTGGATATGTTTCCGCATACGACACATATTGAAAATGTCGTGCTACTTGTGAGGACTGATACAGATACCAAAACCCCTTGATTTAAAAGGGGTTTTGGGCTAGTACAGTATTTTGAAAATTGGTATAACAGGGTCGCTTTTGGTAGGTTGTCGTAAAATTGCCGTAATACTGCAAGATAGACCAAAATAAAAGAGCAGAAGAGATAGGACGTTGGGAGAAATACGAAATACTATCCCAACGTCTTCTTTTCTGCTTTTTTAGTATCTTTCTTAGCATCTATAGAGAACAAATTTTCGAACTTATCAGCGGCAGCTTGATCAGCAGAGCGTAAAGCATGACCGTATATGTTCATCGTCGTAGTTATGCTACCATGTCCAAGCCTCTCTGAAATGACCTTGGCATGTACACCTTGGTTAATGAGCAGCGTTGCAGAAGTATGGCGCAGGTCATGGAAGCGGATATACCGAAAACCATTTTTCTTGATGAAATTCCTAAACCAGAGATAGGGACGTTCGTGATGGAAAGCCCTGCCGTCTTCATGTGCAAATATAAAAAAGTGTTTGCCACCCTGCCATGCATCTCCAATTTTATCCCGCTGCTTGACTCGATATGTGTAGTAATTCCGTAATTCGTCCAAGACGGAAGGGGGAAGATCAATTTTGCGTTTGGAATTCTTCGTTTTCGGCTCTTTTACAATGACTTCGCCTTTCAGAGAGAGAGCAACGCTTTGCTGCACATCAATAACTCCAGTTCACCAATCAATATGTTTCCATTCAAGCCCAAGAAGCTCACCGCGACGTATTCCCGTGGTTAAAGCTAGCGTAATCATCATGTTCCAATGCTTTGGCTCTTTCTTAAGAGCTTGCAACATGATCACTATCTCTGATTCATCGTAAGGCGTAACCTCTTTATAGGAGACTCGTGGCTTCTTTACTTCTCCCGCAGGATTGGTCTTGATGATTTTCCATTCAACAGCGCGGGAAAAGATGTTTTTCAATACTCTATGGTTCATTTGAACCGTCCCTGAAGATAAAGCGCCCGTTTTTTGTCTTTACGATTTCCTTCCCTTCCTAAGGATTCTAGATAATCAACAATGTGCAATGGTTTTATTTGATCGAGCTGCAGATTTCCGAATGCAGGCAAGATACGAGTATTTAGATTCACCATATATGAGTAGATCGTTTTCCGCTCAAGCTGCAAGTTTGCGTACTTTTCCTTCCATATGCCAACAAATTGGGAGAATGAGAGCTTTGCTGGCGATATGTATTGTCCCGCTTCGACTTCTTCTTTGAGCTTAATCCATTCATGCTCCAAATACGTATCTAGACGTTTAGGGGTTCGTAGAATGCGTTCGTCTTCGATTGTAACTGTCTTAGTACGTCGGATGTATTTGCCGTCTGCACCGCGTCCTAGACTGATGGTAAGTTCCCAAGAATTATTGCCTCGTTGACGAAAGTTAGCCATATGTTTAATACCCCTTTACTTCTGAGATAGTTGCACTCCTTAAATAGTGAGATAATTCCAATCCCCATCCTCATGCAGGTGTTTACCTAAAAAGCCATGTGGTTGTCAACCCACACGGCTTTCTCGGTGTTCAGCAGGTTTAATCAACAACTCCAACAGCTTCCCTAGATTATCCTCCCTAACAATAGGGTCTAAAGATCGGAACAGTTCCTCTAAAGTTAGATTCAACCCGTCCGCAATTTATTAAACGTCCGAAGAGTGATCATACGATGATTTTGAATGTTGCTAAGGTGATATTTGAGCAGCATGGGAATTAATCATGACATATCATATCTCTTTGGATGGGACGATGAGAATGAATAGTTCCCCCCACTTGCTCCAATCTGATTGCTAATCGATATCAAGATGGGAACGGGTTATGGAGGCAAAGAATTCATTTATCCGCCAGCTGTTGCTGATGGAAAAGCGTAGTTACCAATATGGATGAGAATGTAATAGCATGCCAAGGTGGAGAAATCCTCTAAGCCAGTGAGCAGGAACCTTGACGTATAATCAGATTCGATGAATATGACCATGACAAGACAATAAAACAAGACTGTCATTATGCGCCCACGCGGCGCTTTTCTTATGTCAAAAAGCAGGATTATGGGCCTATTAGGTCGAATTTTAGCAAAGAATGGAATATTCAACTGATGTTCTAAACTGTAGAAAGGAAGATGTTATGTCGTTTGTAGCGTATGGTTTTATTTTGCCAAGCTTGCTATTACCATTTTTTATCTTACTATGGGAACATCCTTTTAAAATTATCAGATTTTTTGCGAAGCTATTTCTGATTGTTGCCTTATTAGTTATCATAGCTGTCATTCCAGTGTATGTATTTGTCCAACTCAAGTTTTGGGTCCTACTTGTTGGAGTTATTCCACTTATGTTTCGGTTCCTTACTGTAGTTTTGGAGCGGTTACATTTTTTTAGCTTCACTGATAAAAAGCTAATTGAAAATTTGATGTTTGCATCAATTGGTGCGTCAAGTGTTATTTTCATCGGAGCATCAAGTAATACTTTACAGAATACAGCGTTTCTTGCTGTAATCATTTTTTTACTGTACCTTACTGATTCAAAAATTGTTGAAAAGTATCCCCATATAGGAACCTTATTTGGTCCAATAGCGTTGGCCTTTCCGGTTTTTCAAAACTTCAATGTGAATTTTACCATTGTATTTGTTTGGGCTGTACTTGCAGTTATTTTGGAAGCAACATTAAAATTGTTTCGTATTGAGAAAACGACAAGAATGCAAAAGGTATTCCTGTTGCTAATCGCAATTACTGCGGAAATAATATCGACTATGGGTGGTGTGCCACTTAATTGGATAGATATTACCCTTAAAGGGCTTACCTTATTTTCAATAACATTTATCGTATTTAGTTGTTATATCTTGTTCGATAATTTAAAAAATAATTATGTCAGACACTATGGTTCAGGTGTTGTAGCCCTAGCTGTCATGGCAACAATTTTAATCTTGTTCTTTAAATATGAGGGAATGCGAACCTTTCTCCAGCCATTAATATTTATTTTTATACTTCAATGTTTGACGACAACATTCTGTAGGTTTATTGCACCATTTAACCGGTCAATGAGCAAATCATTTGTTTTTCAATTAGATAATGTGAAGGAAATTCTGGAGCTTGGTTTTGGGAAGAGGCTTGGTCATTTGATGTTTATGTCTTTATTTGGAAAAAATTATGATGACATCAAAGTTCGATATGCATTGTTATTCTTATTTCTACCTGTAGGAATAATTGCGCTTATATCTTTGGGTTTCTTTTCTCAATCACATTTCTTTGATATAGTTCAGGTTAAATCTTCTGTTGTGGCATTCATAACATTACAATCAATGCTTGCCGCTGTAACTTTTGTTACTGAAATGTCTCAACTTTCGGATAAAGAAAGGATGTCAGATGGATTATCAAGCAGTGAGGCATTACGTAGTAGTACATTGCTCGTAATTGAATATTTCTTTATGCTTATTCCAATGTTACTGTTTCACTTTGACATCTTCAGGAATTTGGGAACCGGGGGCATTATTTTTGTCGTCATGTATTTTTTGCTGCTTTTTATCAATACCAATATGTTCTTATATTTTGATTTAAAGGAAAAGCAATACAACAATTTGAATCGAGTCCGTCTTAAAACTTCTATGTTTATGCAGTTGTTTGGTCATTCAGTTTTACTAATATTTTTTCTTGGTTACTACAGTCAAACATATGGTCTGCAGTTCTATGATAAATTCGCACCCAGTATATTCACCCTGACATTTTGGGGTATATTTATGGGGAAACTCATTGGATACGATACCGACATCGCAAGCAAGAGGTTCTATAAAAAAAATGCTTTAATGTTTGTTTCACTGCTTTTGATTTTTAAATCTTGCTTCTATATCTTCCCGTTTGTACTTCACTTCATTATCAAGGATGTATCAAAATTGACGGGAGTAGTTGTATTCTTTGCACTCTGTAACGTTTCATTTTTAGCACGAGGATTAGCTGTTCTCCTGATACCTCCATCAAACGACTCCACTGATTCCATCCGCATGACTTGGTTAAATATGATGGAGGAACTCAAGAAAAAAAATGCACCGGTAAACCCAAAAAAGAAAAAGATAAGAAAGGTATAGAGTTATTAACTTAATGGGGACACGAAAGAGTGTTCCCTTTTTCTTTATACATAGCTTTCAGGTTATTGTATAATAAAAGGGATATTATGCTATGCATAGGGGAGTTTTATGCGAAGCGATATTGAAGAGAAGAAATTGGTCGTAGAAATCATTTCCACATTTGCCCATCTTAAGGAACAACTCGTGGATATGATACTTGAACCAGATGGAATTAAGAAAGAAATATATAGTCACTTGTTTCGGCAGAAGAATCAATTCGGAAAGTTTTTAAGCAAAAGAGAGATTGCACCTAAAATTATTGAAACCATTGAAAATTGACCAAATTACCAACAAGTTATTGAGTTACTGAGTATTTTGCAAAAGGTACGTGACGTTTTGAATCTGATTCAAATTATGGACGAAAAAGAAGCACGTTCACGTGATGAAGCGCTGAAGCGTGAGAAGGCTCAACGTGAGCAAGAGCTAGTTGGATGGGCTTTATGGTCAGTTAGCCGCTCAGGAAAGCAAACAATGGATATGTTTCTGTCAATCAAAGGTTGGTCATCTAATGTCTCAGATTTATTAAAACAGAATCCAGAAAAGTCCATATTTTTTATGGATGGTTTCGATTTAAGATGTGTTCTTGCTAGGTTTGTTGATTTATTAGCACTTCTGCAAACCAAAATAGCGAAATTGAATTTAGAAGCAGAGCCATTTTATAGTGCTAAAGAAATATTGTAGAATCACCACTTTGCTAAAGGGTTGTTAAAATACATCTAACAAGAATTTAACCGTATTGTAGATATCAAAGAATACGATGGAGGGTAGTAATGAATATTTTCAATCTTCAGATAGATCAAGCCTACATGGATAGAGCTCAGACAGAGTTGAACTTTCCGGATTTAACTGCCTCCCACATATTGGGTAAATTGAGTGATGCTATGGGCGGGACAGTGGAGCAATCCCAGAAGTACCAGACGATGAAAACATGGATCGGATTACTCCAGAAGAAATATGTAGAGACGGCAACGAGCATTGTCAATGGACTAGCCCAGTTCTACAAGCAAGCAGATGATGGAGCTATCTCGCCCAGCGAACCGTTTTATCATCCCCAGGTATCGTACTTTACTGAGAACGCTGTCTCCCGATGCTTCTCCTTAGCTGAGAAGCTTGCACAATTGATAAATGTCTTAGAGAACATAGGGCTCCCAGAAAAGGGATCATCTAGAGACGCAGTGTCATTTAAGAAAGTCCTTCGTGAGGGATCTTCAATCGATCTCTCAGCGTTGGACAACAGCCTTCAAATCCTAGATAAACAGCGGCATGCTCATATTCACGGTTTGAATCCAGAAATGACCCGCCCTAAGGTTCAATCGGTAGCCGCTGGAACTATCAACGGTAGACCAGCAGAGTTTGTGATAATGGGGATCGATGAAACCCAGTTACCCGTCACGCCTCACACCCAATTGTTTAGGTGTAAGGATGTAATGGACAATTTCAATGCAACAGTGGCAGATGTTTTCGCGGCAATTGAGCAAATCCTTCCTAAACCTTAGGATGGGGATTGGAGCTGCGGTTGAACTTCTGACTGTCAAGTAACAGAAAAGGCAGTGAAAATATAGAGTAAATTGAAATTATTACTGGATACAAGGTGGTCTATATATGGAACAAGTTATTTTACACCTTTCCGACCTACATTTCGGTGCTGAACGAGGAAATGCATCAGAAATTGATAAACGTACACTTTGCCTCTCTAATTTGTTAGAATGCCTTAAAGAACAACCTCCCGAATGGCAACCAAATCTTATATGTATTTCGGGGGATATTGGATATTCTGGAACGGAACAAGAATATTCAGAGGCTACAGTTTGGCTAACGACTTTACTAGAAGTAACCCATCTGAAACCCTCGCAAATTATTTTATGTGCTGGAAACCATGACGTGGATCGTATTGCAACTAGAGGAATGAACTATCCCCCAGATGCACCAACTGCGGATGATTGGTTATCTTGGCCGATTCCAAATCATTTTTTAAAACCATTTGATCATTTTATTTCATTTTGCAAATCGTTTGGTATCGTTCCTTTTAAAATTCGCGACGAGGACAATTATCTTGTAGGCGCTCGTGTGGTCAATGGTATACGTTTCGTGGTCTTCAATTCTTCTTGGTTTTGTCTGGGGAAAAATGATAAATCTAATCTGTGGGTTGGACTTCCACATATTCGGGCTGTTGAAAATGATAATTTCCTTAAACTAAGAAAAGAATTAACTGACTCTCCATGTATATCACTAATTCATCATCCTCGTGAGTGGTTAAATGATAGCGAACACACTGGATATGGCTCAGAAAATCGTCCAAACACAATTGATTATTTAGCAGAAAGATGCGATCTAATATTAACAGGTCACACACATGGGAAGATTAGAAAACCAGATAAAATAGCAAATGCAGCATGGCATATTACTGCTGGAGCTACTTTTGATAATGCTGGGCATTTTAATAACTTTTCTATTATCAAGGTTGAAGATAGAGGGTTTACTTTAAAAAGATTTGAATTTGACCCAAGAGCGAGTGACCATCCATGGGGACAAAAGGGCGAACTAAATTTTTTTCCTTTTAGTGGTTACGTTCCCCATGATCCTTCCCCTAGTGGCATAAAAGAAACATCACTAATTTCGGAACAGTTTTTTAGCAGGTCACTTGTCCAGCAGGCATTCTTTCCCCATGGATATTTTCCAGTATCGCTTGTCGATCAGAAAATTGAGGAAGAGATCGGTAGTATTCGCAAATCACGTTTTTTTGAAGAGTTCAACACATTGCGTTCTTCATTAGCGCTGGCAAGAAAGCTTGTTGAAGGAGAACTATCCGGGGGTACTGATGCGGTAAGAAGCTGGGCACTAGCCTGGTGT
The DNA here is from genome assembly GCF_040812395.1 of Paenibacillus tabacirhizosphaerae. Lineage (GTDB taxonomy): Bacteria > Bacillota > Bacilli > Paenibacillales > NBRC-103111 > Paenibacillus_E. The sequence continues at coordinate 64,474 of NZ_JBFNXH010000017.1, forward strand.
GCACGTTTCTTGGTGCGAACAGAGGAATTGGAAAAAGCAGAAGAGTACCTTAACCTTGCAAAGGGCTTAGGGAATTGTCCGGAAATTGACATCGCGGACGCCTTCCTCAATTCACAGAAGGGTAACAAAAACGTCGCTCTGAAAATTCTCGCTGGCATCGATTCTCCTATCTCTCGGTCCGCGGCTCTCATGGTCGTCTCCCATCATGAAGAGGCAGTGGGGGCGGTTGCTTGGTTAAAGACCGTAGGGTTCAAGACTACGGACTTGGACCCTGATGGTAAAAACCACCTAATAATGCAACAGTTAAAGCTCGCTCATTGGGATGCCGCAAAGGAAACGGCTGCTGTGTTGACGGATCAGGACTTAGTAGAAACCCCGGCTCTCCACCATATGAAGGCAATGACACATCTCCTAAGCACGGTGCCGACTGAATTTCGCGCTGCTGTACTTAGCTGGTTACCATTTGAAGCTGCGAGTTTCCCGCTAGCTTCGGATGCAGATTCGATTCATGCCCGTCGTATAGCGATCGGTCACTTTCTCGACGCTGCCGAGATTGCACGCCAGCTTAATTGCCCTTATGCAGCAACAGCAGACGATGAATATGCACTTTGGCTTGAACTTAAAGATCCCGAGAATTCTCACAATGGAAGAAAACGGCTTGAGGAAAGACTTCGTGATCCAAAGTCCGCTCTTCGTCTTATTCATCTTGGGCGTCAATTCGGTATCGAATTGGATCTGAAGGCAGTCGAGCAGGAGATCGAACGACAAATTGCACTCAATGGTGGCATTACCCAAGATGCTGCACTTGCCCGATTTGCCCTTGCTTTCACTCAAGAGACCCCAGAGAATGGTGCGAATTATATAGCCCAACACTACGAGGAGCTTTCAAAGCATCTTGATAAAAAATCCTTGCGTTTTCTCCAGATTGAGATGCTTTCGCGTGCTGGGTTTCCTGAAAGGGCCAATGAGTGTCTGGATCTACTGTTGGAAGAGGGGCTTTCCGCTGCTGAGGAAAGCCGTCAAAGAAGAGTAATCGCTGAGGCTGACGGGGCTGATCCAGTTGAGATTCGAATGCTACAATTTAAGCAAACTGGTTCTTTAGGCGATCTGGCTAGTTTGGTTGATACACTAGAATCCAAGAGAGATTGGGAGCGCCTTTGTGAATATGGGGAGATTCTTTTCGACAGAACCCATACCGTTCAGGACGCCGAGCGATTGGCGGACGCCTTGAGCCATACATATAAGACTGAAAGGCTTGTCGAACTAATTAAGGCGAACATCGATCTCTTGGCTCAATCCAAGAACTTGCATATGATTTATTGTTGGGCGCTATATCATGAGGGCGAGCTACTTGAGGCTCGTTCTGAATTAGCAAAGCTGAGCGATGACAGCAGCAGTTCGAACTATCGCGCTCTACAGGTTAGTATTGGAATTTCTCTGGGTGATTGGAGCTCCCTATCCGTGTTTTTAGTAAATGAATTCCAAGAGAAAGACAAAAGAAGCGCTAACGATCTGATTGGCGCGGCACAACTGGCTCTTCATTTGGGCTCGCCTTATGCCAAGGGGTTGATCTTTGAAGCAGCAGCAAAAGCTAATGATGATGCCAGCGTCTTAGCTTCCGCCTACTTCTTGGCTACGAAAGCTGGTTGGGAAGATAATGTGGAGGTTTCGCAATGGCTTCACAAAGCCGCCGCAATCTCTGGCGACGATGGCCCAATTCAACAAGTGTCACTGAAGGAGATGCTCGATCGGAAACCTGAGTGGGATCGTCGAGAGTCTGAAACATGGCAGTTGCTAAGCCGCGGCGAAATTCCTCAGTTTCTTGCGGCTCAATCCCTCAACAAGTCTTTAATCGGCCTGATGCTTTTTCCAGCTTTGGCTAATCTGTCGGAGAGTGATCCGAGACGTAGAGGCGCTATTTCGGCGTATAGCGGTCAGCGACAACCAGTACAATTCAATAATGTTAGAATTATTGGTATAGATGCCACTGCATTTCTTACCTTGGGTTTTCTGAACCTTTTGGATAAGGCGCTTGACGCTTTTGATGAGGTTCATGTGCCACATTCAACCCTTAAATGGCTATTTGAAGAGAAACAGAAGATTACATTTCATCAGCCGAGTCGTATTAAGGGCGCGCATCAGGTGCGTCATATGCTTGCGACAGATCTCCTAGAGAAATTTATTCCAACCACGGTGGCTGATAGCGAGTTATCAGCTCAGATTGGTGATGAGTTGGCCAGCTTAATAGCTGAGGCGAAAAAGGCTAGAGATGATAATACCCAGCGCATCGTGGTTCGGTCGTCCCCGGTTCATCGGATCGCTTCCCTAATGCAGGAAGAAGCCGACTTGACAGGACATGCGGCTGTAATGAGTAGTTGTCTGTCGGTTGTTAAAAAGTTGCGACAGAAAGGTCAGATCACCGCAGAGGAAGAAAAAAGAGCCACTGCCTATCTACAGCTTCATGAGAAGCCCTGGCCACATCAGCCAGAGATCACTGATGGGGCAGTTCTATATTTGGATGATTTGGCTATTTCATACTTCCTACATCTTGGAATGCTTGAAAAACTGAAAAATGCAGGTTTTAAATCTATTGCGTCGCCAAGAGTGGTATCTGAAGCTAATGAATTGATTGCATATGAATCGATTTCTGGGAAAATCAACGAGGTAATAGAGCGTATACGTTTTGCTGTTGGATCACGAATCGAATCTCGAAAGATCAAGGTAAGCAGACGACGCAATGTTGATGGGGCAGATGAGTCATCAATATCTGAACATCCAACTGTTGGATTAATTACTCTGGCACGGAATTGTGATGCCAGCATTTCAGACGATAGGTTCCTCAACCAACATTTTAGTATCGGAGAAGGCAACGAGCAATCGCCGATATTCTCGACGTTGGAACTTCTAGATGTTCTTGCATCCGATGGTGTTATAAAACCCGATGAACGACTGGAGTATAGGACATTGCTCCGTCGTGCCGGCTATTTATTTGTACCTATTAGTGAGGACGAATTAACGTCTTATCTTGTTGCCTCTTCGGTAAAGGATAACAAGGTTGTCGAGACGGCTGAACTGAAAGCTATCCGGGAAAGTGTTTTGCGTGTTAGGATGAGTAATTGGCTTCAGCTTCCGAAAGAAACTCCTTGGCTGGACATGATCTTCCAAGTGTTCAATCGGGTACTGAAGAGTATGTGGTGGGTTGAAGCTGACCTTTCCAGCGTGAAGGCCTACTCTGACTGGATCTTAGATCAACTTGACATCCGCGGCTGGACTCACAGCTTTGGACCCGGAAATGGAGATCATTTTGCTAAGACCGGCAGGGGCACATTTATCCTGATGCTGCTCACACCCCCTCTTGAAGCTCCACAGGAAGTAAAAGACCAATATTGGAGTTGGATAGAGGGGAGGGTTTTAGCCCCTATCAAAGAGCAGTATCCAGAACTATATGACTGGATTGTTGAATGGCAAAGAAATCAGATTTCAAAGATGGCTGATATAGAACTTACAGATGGGTATGACACGGAAAATAACCCCTATATTAGGTCCATAGTTGCGTTGGCTGCATTGAAGATAGTTCCTCCACTGATACACAAGTCCTTGCTTGAAAAGCAGGTGTTTCGAGATGAATATGGAATAAAGGCGAATGCTACTCTTACCTTTGGTGATTCTGGTATGTCAATTCAACGCTCAGTACTTTACGATGCCATTCGAAGGAATCATTCAGGAGAATCTGAATTAGAGGTAATAGACACTGATGGTAGAGAATGGAAGATAATGATTCAAAACCAGGAAGGAGAGTCACCGCTCCTCATTATTTCTCACAGCAAGCAGCGTTTCATTCTTCCTGATTTTGCTGAGTTCTCTCCAGACAGTGTTATACGTCTTCATTCAATTAATGAAGTGGCTTTTGACGTTAATTTGCCAATGATAGCACGAGATACATGGTACAAGATACTTTCGGAACGTGCTTTCGATGATGAAGAAATAGATGAGTTTCACAGCGACTTACACGATACACCTATCCATATAGCGCGATCGATACTCGAAGAAATAAGAAATGGACAGAGCAGTATATCTTCACTCGTTCCTCCTTCCCAGAGATATTTTGAGAGGTTGGTAGGTTGTTACGACGGGAGTGCGTCCATCAAGGAGTATGCCGCCGGGAAGGGTAAACAACTTTTTGAGCGACTGTCAGCATGGAATCCGTATGATGGTTTCTTGTTAAGCCTGTATCTGTCAATGCATTCTGAATTGACCGCTGAAATTGTTGTTGATCACTTGGAAAGTGAAGATCTTGTTCGTGCCTTCGATTACTTGGAACGGCATGGCGACAGAATCTCACAACTGGGTGCCATTGAAATTGGCTTGCGCGTCCTCTCCCAAATACCTGAAATTGAACCTGCCATTGTTCGTCTCATTAAACAAATCCGAGACGATGACGTTGACGGTTCCACTAGTGGATTTAAACTTCTCGTGGCATTATTCGTTCTTGTGGATGGAGAGTTGTCAAGGATTCGGTTGTTTTCAGAGGAACCCCCTTTCTACAGAAGGTTAGCATCCTTGACACAGGCTGCATTAATTCATCGTCAACTTGTGAATTCAGGGATTAATATTGAACGGTTTTTTAAGTGGGCGGTAAACACTCGTGTAGAACAGTATTATTTCCAATCGCTAGCTGATATGCGCTTGGAGCCGCGCTGGAATCCTGATCTTGCCTCGGCATCGCAAATGAAAGCTGAATTCTTCGGCCGCATTATCATTGCAGCCAAGAGCTACGAGAAGAATATCAATAGCGACGAATTGTATGACCTTGTTTTTGGCACTAAGCATGGGAGTCTTAGTTCACTTGTTCAGGTTCACCATCTGTATTTACCGGGACCCTTAGAGGGTGCGAGTAAAATTCCGAGCTTTTTGCCTGCCGAGATCTCGGAGACGATAGAGACGCAACTTGGCTCTGAGGAAGTGGGGATTTCGTCATTTATTGCTCTAGTGAATTCCGCGTTGATCTTTCATATTGATTCTCATCAGGCTGAATTGGCGGCACGAGCTTTAAAGCTTGGAAGCTATCGGATTGCTAACGTGGCGGATAGGTCTCAGCTTCTGGCTATATTAAATGGCTTAGCCTCGGTCGCTGCCGCGGCAAGAAGTAGTTCGCTCGCCAACGAATTGCAAATCCTTGTGCGTAGATATCGGTATGATACGCAATATACCTTGGCAATTGAGGAAGCCATGAGGATTTGCCTTGTAGCTGCTGCAAGTCATGTAGACCTAAATAACTGGAGGGAATTTGTCGGGGACTGGCTAACAGAGATGGCGTTTGGCAAGTTGGAAGGTAATGATGGAGAAATGTTTCTTTCGCACTTGAAATGTCTTTGCCATGCAGTACCCGAGCTATGGGCTACTTGTGGAAGAGCTGATGCAGCCCTGAAGGCTTATAACGCAAAATAATGATTAGAATCATGTTAAAACTAACTTCTCAACAGTTTAAATATGTCACGTATTAATTGCCGTAAAACTGCCGTGAAAATTCATGATAAGGTACGCTAATTCAAGGGAACAGAACGAGAGCCATTTGCCAAAACCTTGATTCTACGCTGCATTAAGTGACTGTAACAGAAAACATAAAAACGGGGTGGGTTCCCGCATACGGTGCATGTGGAGTCGGTAGCCTTGTTAGTTCGGAATGACACAGAATGCTGAATATTACCAAACAGAAAGTACCAGAGAATAATATTTGCGAATTTCAAAAAAGACCGAATCCATCTTCCTAGGGATTCGGTCTTTTTCCTTTACAAACTTAGTAACCAGCAGGGAAGTCCTACCATATTGACGAACTACTAGAATAACTGTCGAATTTTCTAATAAACCCAAGGAGGTCCCGCATGATCAAACAACTGAGAAGCTGGTGGAAAGATTCCGAAATCCCAAGCTTGATTGGAAGAAAAAAAGTAGACCTCTCCATTTTTGAATATGGTACTCATATTCCATTGGAATTTCATATTGATTTTAACGAAGCCAACCAAGGGCAAACGCCATCGCTTGGCACGAATCAAAGGATTATTTTTCATTGTAAGGACCACACCTTTGAGGCGAAGCTACAAAATATTGACCAGAAGTCTGCGGACCGAGAAGCCCTTCAAATTCGTTACGATTCCAACAAAGAACTGAAGCAGTTCTTCATTTCGCATTTCCAAGCCTCGTACCAATACATAGCCGAACAAAAAGAAGAAAACAGTGGTAAAAAGAATATTGTTGTTCCAGATGAACGAGCCGAGTACATCGAATTTTATGCTACGGGAGTGCCATATGAATATCGGATAGAGCTCATTACGCAAAGTCTGATGCCAAATGTTTGGTGGGTAAACCAAGGGGCAACCATAGCTACTGAGAAAGCGGAGGGAATCCTATGGGCGCCAATTCAGAACGCTAAAGGGCGTACGATGCATCACTGGGAAACAATGAAGGAAGTGAAAAAAGGAGATATTATTCTCCACTACGCCAATAAAGAGTTGAGGTATGTGAGCCAAGTTCAAGAAGCTACGGTCACTGCTCCTAAACCAGGTTCCTTAGCAGGGTCATCTTGGCAAGAGCAAGGAAGAATGGTGAGAACGGAGTATTTCGCTCTTACCCCATCCATTCCCTTGCAACTGTTTAACCAGCAACTAATGAAGTTAAATATTTTAAAAGGTCCCCTACACTCAGTTGGAGGGGTGAATCAGGGATATCTGTTTCGTTTTACGGTACAGGGCCTTCAAGTAGTCCAAAAGCAATCCCCGAACTCAAACTGGCCTTCTTTTACGATGCTTCAAGAAGCTGAATCCAGTCCTAAGGTGGTCATACCTTTGCAAATCATAGGTGATGTAGAAATAAGAGGTGTTGTTAATCAAATCAAGGCCTTCATTCAACAAAAAGGTTTCCATTTTCCGGATCAGCTGATCGAAAATTATTACCTCTCTTTGAAAACGAAGCCATTCGTGATTCTCGCAGGGATATCGGGAACGGGAAAAACAAAGCTTGTAAAGCTGTTTGCAGAAGCGTTAGGGGCTACAGGGGAGAATGGCCAGTTTAACCTTATCCCGGTACGCCCTGACTGGAGCGATCCTTCTGATTTGATTGGTTATAAAGATTTGTCTGGCAAATTTAAGCCGGGAAGGATGACGGAAGTCCTGGCTGAAGCAGCATTGCCTGAGAATCGTCATAAGCCTTATTTTATATGCTTGGATGAGATGAATTTGGCCCGTGTCGAGCATTATTTCAGTGACTTACTGAGCTTATTGGAAACTCAGCAATGGCACGATGGGAAAATCGTCACAGAAGCGCTAATTTCCAATGGTTCCTTGGATCGTATTGAAGATCAGGAAGCTTTTGGCGATTTGGCGATCCCTGAAAATGTATATATCATTGGCACGGTAAATATGGATGAGACCACGCATCCTTTTAGCAAAAAGGTGTTAGATCGTGCGAATACGCTTGAATTTAACTACATTAATCTTAAGCAATTGCCTTGGTTGGACGTAGAGGATCAAGAAGCTAGTGATCTTACGGTAGTTAATCAATTATTTATAAGGGCCGATTATTTGAATTTAGTGGATGTAGATCTAGGCTACAAAGAGCTGGTAGTCCGAGCTACAGATAAGCTTGTTACGATCAATAACATTCTAGAGGAAATTCATGCCCATGTTGGCTTCAGGATCCGGGATACGGTTTGCTTTTATCTCATTTATTCTCAAAGATTTGGGTTACTCAGTGAAGATGAAGCGTTTGATTTGCAGCTTTTTCAAAAAATTCTCCCTCGAATCCAGGGAAGTCATAGCTCTGTCAAAAGAGTGCTTCTCAAACTGCTAAAAGAATCGTTGGAGGGTGGTAATTTCAATCTTACAGATCTTATGGAAGATCCGTCTTCACTTTATTCCAAATGGGGTTCAGGTAAAACACCGCCTCCGGCTAAATATCCTCAAAGTGCACGGAAGTTGGCGTTTATGCTGAGGAGGTTGGAGGAAGATGGCTTTACCTCTTTCTGGCTCTCCTGATCCTAGCAGAGAACTCCTACGTATAGAAACGGACTTATTCACGTTATTTATTCAGGGTCGTCCCTTCCATCCGACAGTGGAAACACTTCAACTACATAGGGATAGGGAGCAACAATGGGTAAATGCGATGCTAAAAGTATCAAGTCCTTCTTCATTTTTAAATATTGAAAGTATAAAAGTGTTCTCACCCCTCGATAGTGATTTAATAGATTGGTATGAAGGGGCATCAAGCTTCCCTTGCTTTTATGAGACACAAAATTATGAACTGGTGATCCAGAAAAAGAAGCCAACTGATCTCGCCTTTTATCATGAAAATGTTCTTCTTCGTAAATCGATCAAACCACTTGGGGATATGATCCTGTCTGGCGTTTTGAACTTTGGCAATGAGGTTGGGTATACGGAGCTTGAGTTTCGATTAGCGGGACAGGTGGTTCTACGGTTAGAACTGGAGATTTTCCCTTCCAAAATGGATTATAAGAAGGATTACCATAACATCCTTAATGAGGTTAACGATCAGATTTACAATTTGGCGTTTGATTTCATGAGAAAGACTTATCAATTAACTGGTTTAAGAGATACCCAACATCAAAGCTTAACTGAGTTTTTTACCATCTTGCAGCATGTGTTCGATCAATTGATGGCTTCAATGGGAAGGATTGCAGTCAACCCTCATCATAAGTTAATGACGAATCATAGCATTAAACCTGCTGATAAAGTAAAGAAGGCTGGGAGAGAAAACATTGCCTTTCTTGCCAAACGTGTTCACCAACTAGTCGAGGACCCGAAGTATGGATATGTCAGGGTGGGGGATCAATATTACACGGCATCTCATTTGTTGGAGTCTAAGAAACATATCTCCTATGATACGACTGAGAATCGTTTCGTGCGCTGGATGCTAGAGCGAATAAACAGTAAGCTGCTTAAGCTTAAAGTTCGTTGGAAGGAAAAGAACCGCAAGGAAGATCCAGTTCTTCTGGGTCGAATCGATAAGATGACTACGCAAATTCAAATGCTGCTCAGGTCGGATTTCTTGCGTGAAGCAAGGGGAATGAAGCAATTTACGATTAGCTTGGTGCTGCAGATAGCCCCAGGGTACCGGGAAGTATATCGAACATATTTGATGCTGATCAAAGGCCTTTCGATCCAGGATGATTTATTCCGACTTTCCATGAAGGATGTGGCCCAGCTCTACGAATACTGGTGTTTCCTTAAGCTGCATCATATTTTGAGTAAAAAATACAAATTGTTAAGGCAAGATATTGTTACGGTGAATCGCAACGGTATATTTGTCACATTGGATAAAACGCAGAAAGCCAAAATGGTCTACGAAAACCCGAAAAGTGGGGAAACCTTTATTTTGCATTATAATGCGCTCCCGAGTGCCGATCAAACGCCAACGCTTTCTCAGCTACCAGACAATGTGTTGACTTTAAAAAAGAGGGATGCGGGGAAGGAGAAGGAGTACAAGTACATTTTTGACGCGAAATACCGTTTGAACCCAGCTTATGAAGGCACTTCATACTTCAATTCTTATAAAGCTCCGGGACCCGAAGAGGATGATATTAACACGATGCATCGGTATCGAGACGCTATTGTTTATCAGGCGGGAACGACTAAGGAGATGGAAAGAAGTATGTTCGGGGCGTACGTGTTATTCCCCTATCATGAAGAGGAACAGTTTAAAGAGCATCGTTTTTATAAAAGTATTGAGCTGATGAACATCGGGGCACTTCCTTTTTTGCCGAACTCTACGAAATTGGTAGAACAATTTTTGGACGAGATTATTTTAGATAGTCCCGAGAAAGCGTTTGAGCGCTCAACCAAGTCGAGAGGGACGAAGGAATATTTTGAAGATAAGTTAAGCAGCAAGAACGTATTAGTTGGATCTTTAAGGGAGTCCTCTCAGTTGCAAACCATGCTTGAGCATCGCTTTTACCATATGCCTTTGAAAAACTTAACAGATGTGAAAGTACTAACCCAGCTGGAATACATTGCGATGTGCCAGTCTCGTAAAAAGTTTGATAGAACTGGAGATACCGGTATCCATTACTATGGCAAGATCAAGGACTGGAAAGTGCTCCGCCGCGGTGAAATTACAGAACGTCCTGCAAGGCCTGGTACGGAAAATGACCTATATGTGAAGTTTACACTAGATGAGTGGGAGAAACGGGTTGAGCCGATTGCCCTTGGGGGGCAAGGAATTTATACCGTTTTATATACAACGAAGTATATGTTGGATAGGGCACTAGAGATAGCTGAGTTGAAGCTGGAGACGGAAGAGGATTTAAGGATATGGCGGGAAAAACGCCGAATGGGTAAAGTTAAGGTGAAGTTGGATCATAATTATGTGGATTTAGCACGTAGGGTTGTCGATTTTGAGATGGAATTCCTATAATGAGACGCGTATTAAAAGGAGACTGAGCATGAGAATCAAAACAGCATTATGCATCATTACAATTCTATTAGGCACTCTCTTTTGTTCGAATGGAAGAATGGTGATGGCCGACAATGATCACAAGGCAAGTATTATCGTAGATAATCAGACCTTGAGTTTTGAAGTGCCGCCCGTTAATAATCAGGGGACTGTTATGGTTCCTATGCGGCCTGTATTCGAAGCGTTACATGCGGATGTGACTTGGAATGAAGAAGATCAGAAAGTAATTGCCGAAAAAGAAGGTGTTTCGGTCCAGCTCATTCTTGGTTCACCGTTTGCTTACATCAATGGTCGAGCCTTTGTCTTAAGCTCGAGTCCGTATATATCAAATGGCAACACGATGGTTCCTGTTCGATTTATTAGCGAAGCACTTGGAGCTCAAGTATCTTGGAACCCAATTGATCAAAGAGTTATGATCATCACGAGGTCTGCAACTGGAGGAAGCGAACAAAATAGCGATAATAATTTGCCTCAGAAGCATACCGCAGCTTCCGCCATATTTGTGCCCAGCGCACTAACAGTTCAATTCGTACCATCTCAAAACGCAGATACCTTGGAAGCCAAGGCAAAGCCCCTTGAGAAAATGCTTGGTGATCGACTTGGGATTCCCGTTAAAATTACCGTCTCCACGGGTTATGGCAATGTAATCAAAGCGATGGCAGCTAAAAAAGTAGACATTAGTTTTCTGCCTCCGGCCCAATATGTTTCTGCGCATGATGACCTTAAGGTAGCTGATGTGCTTTTGCAAGCATTACGGTATGGGGTGGATGCTTCAACAGGCAAGCCGACTCAACATCTCGTTGACTTTTACCAAGGAATGTTCGTTGTTAGAGCAGATTCACCGATTCGGAACATTGAGGATTTAAGGGGGAAAACCATCGGATGGCAGGGAGCAGCATCTGCAACAGGCTATGTATATCCTGGATTAGTATTGAAGAAAGAAGGAATTGACCCCGTAGATGATGTGAAAAAGGCTGTTTTCCAAGGTCATGATAGAGCGATCCTAGGGTTACTCAATAACCAAGTGGATGCTGCCGCAGTTTTTCAGGACATTCGGACTTTGATGTTGAAGGATTATCCCGATGTTTTCAAGAATACTCGCATCCTTGCCTTCACGGATAAGATCCCGAACGACACGATCGCGGTACGATCAGATATGGATGCAGAGTGGCGTAAAAAGATAGTAAATGCTTTTATTTCTTTAATGGATGATCCCGATGGTAAAAGAATTATTCATGATGTATTTGGGCATGAGGGCTATACATTTTCTGAAGATAACAAGTTCGAAATTGTTCGTGAGTTGTACAGATTGATGTCTGCTAAGTAGAAAATCGGGAATTGAGCCAGATTCTAGACAACGGCTGAATTGACCCACATACGATGCATATAAGAAAGGAATCCTAGAAGTTACAAGCTTCTAGGTTTTCTTGTCCTCATTACGTACGAGTAACTCCTCATCTTTAACATCAACAAGATCAATAATCTCCCGGATATCATCAATATCCAAAGCCTCTGCTATTCTTACAATATGGCTAAAATTCATATTCTCCCTTTTGCCGTTGGATAACTCGCTTAGTGCAGCATGTCTTACATCGGATATTCTGGATAATTCGCGTAGAGAGATTTTGTGTTGTTTAGTGAGATCAGCTATTTTCACAACAACCTTTTTTGCCATCTTAAAATCACCTTTCGATCAAGTACGAATAGTTATTGACTATACGTATAAACGTACCATATAATATTCCAATAACCGGTACTTATATGCGTACCGAAAAGGGGTGGACACTATTCAAAGTATCCAATCAAAATATGATGAAGCTGTTCGGGAAGAGGAAACATTGATTCAGAGAATTAACGTTTGCAAAGAGTTTATTGATGTTATCCTTAGCTATATATCCGATAAGGCTGACTCCACTCACATGCTGACTATCGAGGACATTGTTACTGCTGTGCATACCATTGGTCAGGATTTGGAGACTGAGTTGCTTCACTTGAGGTTAGAAAAGGTCTTTCTGGAGAATAAGATGCGGGAAGATCAGGTGAGCGATCTCTAGTTTTAATAGTCTTGGATATTAACTAGTTAAGCTAACCTTTAAGAATTTTCTGTGCCAGTATGTAACCAAGAACAGCCTCCTAAGAGAAGTATATTCAAAAAACTTCAGAAAGGTCATAAAAAGGTATTCATCACCAATTTGTTTAAGGGATCAAGCGTCTTCTATGAGTCGATAAATAATGAGTTAGATGTATTAATCGTAGATGAAGCTCATCATCCAAAGAGTCGAAGTGTGCAGAAAGATTATCGAAGTTATTTTAAAGTATCTCTCAGAACAGGCGGATGCTATTCATATCCTAGCAGCAGAAGACATAGTAACATCGATTCATACTATGCACCAAGACTTAGAGATAGAATTATTTCATGTCAGACTAGAGAAGAGTTTATTGGAAAAATAAAATTAGCATTTTGGAAGCTGACGGCAATATTTAAGGTGAAAGATATGCGACTAACCTCTCTATATGAGAGGTTTTTTCCTTTTCCACCGATTTCGTCAATTTTATTAGTAAAACAGATATTTTGCGTAGCTCATAAAGAAGGGTTTTTAATAGTGTAAAAAGAAGGATTATGTTAAGGTATCTGTGACCTGTTAAATTTTTTGTAGGAGGGCTGAAATTGTTATTGAATCGAGGTTTCATTTTCAAAATAATCTTAATAACAGCTATATCTGTTTCAGTAATGACGCCATTTACAACTTTCAAAACCACGTATGCTGAATCCGCCACTGTTACTTTCGATGACCCGGCATTTGAAGCTTACATACGCAAGCAATTGCATAAACCGGAAGGGAACATAACGGGGGAGGATATGCAATCTCTTACTGAGCTAGCCTCGGCAAGTTGGTTGGGAATCCGAAGTCTCAAAGGGATTGAATTTGCAACGAATTTAACACGATTAAGTATTGAACAGAACAAGATTGCTGATCTTTCTCCACTTGCAGGTTTGGTTAAACTGAAAAGGATTACTCTGGATTACAATGAAATAACGGATTTAAAGCCACTTAGCAACTTAACAGAATTAACAGATTTGAATCTTTATGAGAATAAAATTAAAAGTCTAGAGCCGTTAAAAAACTTGAAAAAGCTAACTGATCTACAAGTTTACGCTAATGAGATCGAAGACCTCTCGCCATTAAGTGGACTTACTCAATTAAAGTCGCTTGGTGCCTATTTCAATCATATTCGGGAAGTCACGCCTCTCGCCGATCTGGTAAATCTGCGCTCTATTTTTATAGATAATAATAGGATTAAAGATATTTCCTCTCTACACAAGCTCGAGAATCTTGAAGTTCTTTCGATTGGTAGGAACCAAGTAACCAATATTCATGTTATTAGTAACATGCCGAAACTAGATATGGTAAATCTCGGTAATAATCCGATCCAGGATCTTTCCCTTCTCAAGTCGCTTAAAGAGATCCGTTCACTGGATTTGGGTGGATTGAAGCTTGAGGACATTTCCTTTTTGAGTAAAATGAGTAAGTTAGCTACGCTAAGGTTGGATCATAATCAAATTGTTGATATTACTCCTCTGGCTGAATTAACTTCCCTTACAGGTCTTGAGATTGGAAATAATAAGGTTGTAGATATTACCCCAATCGCTAGGCTTACCAATCTTGAAAACATTCGATTAGATAACAATAAAGTTGCTGATATTTCATCACTATCCTCTTTAAATAAACTTTGGATGTTAAGTCTAGATGGCAACCCTGTCTCTAATCTAAAACAGTTAGTGTCCCTAAAAATGCTACGATTTCTAACTTTAAACAATATGCATCTTTCAGACATCGGATTCGTGAGCGATTTAAAGAATTTAACCTACTTAGGATTGAACAATAATCAAATTACTGATTTAAGTCCATTAGCTGGAATGCAACGATTAGATGGATTAAATATTTCAGGTAATGAAATAGATGATCTCAAGCCTCTGCAAAGACTGACCTCTTTAACAAGTCTTACTTTAAGCAGAAATAAAGTTGAAGATATCTCTCCCCTTTACGCAATGTCTAAATTAAAAAGTTTAGATCTCGAACATAACCGTGTTACGGATATTAATGCCCTTCGGGATCATACGAATCTCTGGGAGATTAACCTGATTAATAATCCTTTGACTAAGGAAGCAATTGAAGCTGTTAAGGAAAAGCAAAAATTAGGTGTTGTTGTTAAGTATGGGGATCAGATAGTTTTGAAGTTAAATAATAACTTATTGGACTTTTCAGCGGACGAGGAGCCTTTGTTGAAGGATGGAACTGTTCTTGTGCCTATGCGCCGAATTTTCAGCGTTTTGGGAGCTCAGGTGTTTTGGGATGGGGAAAAGCAAAGCATTACAGCTGAAAAAGGAGATATTAGCGTTAAGCTAATAATTGATTCAGATAAAGCTTTCATTAACAATAAAGAGGTAAGATTAGATGTGGCACCGCGGTTATTAAATGGTACGACATTAGTTCCGGTGCGCTTTGTCAGTGAAGCTCTTGGTGCAGAGGTAAGTTGGGATGCAGGGGAACGTATGGTTGTTATTAAAAGGAAATAAATTTATATAGAACAAGGAGGAGTACATGGCTTGGAGCAAATTGAAGCAAAATCTGGAGAGTTTTCTCTGTCCTGCGTTATATGGAAGGGTCGAATACCGTGCAACCAGCTACCGTTATTTATCTGATAAAGCAGGACTTTGTTATATTGCGGTAGATAAAAAGAACGTACTCAATTTTAGTGATACAACTAACTTAATCAGATGGTATCAGACGGAGCTGGATATTAAGAATGATTCAGATATCCAAATTCCTATCAACAAAGAAGAAATCGAAGCAGTCAGAAAAGATACCAAGGGGATTGTTCCGGAGGATCGTCTAAAAGTAATTGCAAGAAGTAGAAAAATATCAGAGTATGCAAAGGAGCTTTTGGCGGCACAGTCATCATTAAGTAAATCAAATTTTATCGTTGTAGCTAATAAGTTTTTATCCATTTCTATAGAGGAAAGCATAGAGAGCAATGATATCTTATTAAATATTCTAGCTTTGGTGGACAGACGAGTTGGAAAAAAGCGAATATTAAACATGAGCGAGAAGATGAAGTTAAAGCATCCAATTGTGCAGTATTTTTATGAACTGCGGCTTAGTACGTTATGAAAATAAATAACTCATTCACCTCAAAGTACAGAAAAAGAAACAGCGCCGCGCACAATTAAAAGGCAATGTGATAGGAGACCGGCAGAAATACTCCAGCAAATATGCACTTAGTAGCAAAGTATTCTGCGGATGCTGTGGAGCCAACTTTAAACGCCGAACCTGGAACAGTAACAATACGTCCAAAAAAGTCGTATGGCAATGTCGGTCGTATGTAGATGAGGGACGAGAAGCTTGCAATGCCAATGCGCTGGATGAACGGAAACTGTAGGATGCATTTGTTAGAGTATTCAATCGGATGTATGAGAATAAGGGTAGATTTATCCGAACGCTCAAAGCCAACATTGAAACGATACTGTCGAAGTGATCAGAAAGTGAATCACTTGGGCAAATCGAGTAAAGTATAGAACAGTTGAAAGCTGATCTTAAGGCGTTGGTTGCCTTGAAGCTTAGAAATCAGATTGAAGAGGCCGTATACAACGAAGAAAACGAACAAGAAAGAAGGAGTAGAGAATGACAGGGATCAGAAATCTCAGATCCAAGTTAGAGTTAGCGAAATCATTCAGATCATAAATGAACGACAAGATATATTGGAACAATTTGAAGACGACCTCTTTAACGCGCTGGTTGAGAAGATCACCATTCTCTCGCCAACGCGTTATTTATTTACCCTGAAAATTGGACTGGAGATGGAGGAAATCATTGAGTAACCGGCTGTCTCAAGAAACTGATAAAGCGATAAATGGCATGGGGCGGTTCCATACTGTTCGCTCGTTATCATTCCAAACGGTTCGTTTTCAAATAAAGATTAATTTCCTGTATCATCCTCATGCCATCCTTAACCCCTCTCAAATAAAGCCAATCCTTCTCAGCCGATTGCTGATATTGGACAGCATCCTCCCATTCCAGCAAGTTCACTAAAGCAGATTCATCCATCTGGCCTTTCAAATCCGATAGCAATTTTGATGATTTCTCAATGAACGGAATAATGTGTTCTTGCTGCTCCCGATGAGAGACAAGTCATCAAACCTCTTACGTAAGCCTTTTAAAATCCATTCAGGAAAATCCTCCATATAGTCACAGCATCCTTCCCATTGTTCGAGTGTGTGTATGTTAACTCTGATGGGAGGAGATGGCAAGTTGTTATTTAGTTGATATTCTACTTTTAGAATAAAGAAGTATTCTGTAAAATTTAGACCGAGCCAAATTACTCATTTACAAATTGCATTAGTTTATATCCTCTTTCCATGCTCCAATATCATTAATTATTTTAAACCCGTTACATTTTACTGTAGGAAGTTCAACAGGTACATAACCGACCATTTTAATATTAAAATCGAATATATTTTGATTATCAGAATAAAACTCCTCAAGACAGCTGATCACATTTGAAATCTTAACTTGAAAGAATGCTTTACAATGTTCCCTATCTTCGCTCCACTGTAAATGGGCTGTCTCATTGATAAAAGAATTTTCCTCCATATATTGCTTTGTGCAGGATATTCGGATTTCCATTAAAGGTTCGCATAGGCGCCAATTCGCTCGTTTCATAGCATCCTGTAGTGTGTTCATCGCTGACAAGATGAAGTAATAATCACGGTAATAACATACCTGACATTTGGCATCCAAAACATGAACTTCTGTATCCACTACCGGATATCCCCATCTGAATCCATTAATCAATAACAACTTTGAATATAAACTTAAGGATTGGATAAATAATTGGTTACCAAGCACCTTTCCTTCTTCATCTTCTTTACGATTACAAGCACAGTAATGAATAATATCTTTCTTTGGGAGCCTATTCTCATATTGATAACCTTTTCCAAAATCAAGATCCGTCATATAAATCTCGATTAAAGAAAAGATGTCGTTTACGCTGGTAACTCTCGTATGCTTCCCGTGGAAGTTCCTGTTGAGATCATCGGCATACTCTCTGTACAAAATAAAGGAAGGACTTATGCTTGATTCGATTCCATGCCCTTTCATAAAATCTCGGATACTCATGAGATGTAGGTAATCATTCCCGATAAAGATGACCTCGTTGTATTTAGTATTGATGGCACTTATCGAGGTAAAATGAACAGCAATACACACCTCAGGATCGTGATGAATTAATCTTTCAATACTCTCGATCATTTGATTTTGTAATTCGAGGGTCTGAGGAAAAGGTACAGTTAATCCCATGTACTTGTTTTGTACTGGGGGAAGATGTTTTTCTCGATCGTCAAGATCTTTCAGCATTTCGTTAAATCTGGTAATTCTAGTATCTTCAGACATGGAGGCGCATCCTTTCGAATATCGGGTAATATGAGCTACCACGGCAGCACAGGGCCAATTCTGTTTCTATCAAGCAAATACGAGAAAATCATCCTGCTAACTCAATCGTTGTCAGAACCGTATCCAATTGCCGACATTATCGTCCTCCCATTTTCCCGTAAACAATGGCATTTTACCACTATTTTTCTACCCTAATATACTTTCCGCTAGTTGAGAAAACGGCATCCTCTGATGTAAGTATTGGGTTCATTATTGTGAATAGAATCTTAAAATACAAGCGAAATAGCATAAACAATTTGATTGCTATATGAAATCATAGTTTTATAAATATGGGGCTTGGTTTAAAAACGGATTGCTATTTTTGTTGGTTATAATGGTATAATATACCAAATGGTATTCTTTGTGAAGTCAAGTATTTCTTTTGGGTGTGGAGTGTATTAGGTATTAAAGGGGAAGATGAAAATGATTATAATTAAAGGATTGTATACAACTTCGGGTAGCATTTTCATCTGTAGTTTTTTGTTGTTTCGATTGTTTAGTCTATGGACAAAACATATTGGAAAAGGGATTTAACTATTGCTATTATTCAAGCATTAGCTATTACCATCCTTTTGTTCTATCTAGGTCAAAGTAACAACACAGTCAAACATTTAGACATTATTAATGCTTTAGCTACAAATACAAAGGAACTAAACAATGAGCCTGGTATTATACTCAATGGTACAGCAGGTGATTATAATAAAAAATTAATTAGTATTGGAATAGGCATAGACCATACTAAAATAAACGAAGTTCAACTGAAACAAGTAATAGAAAAATATTTAAATGATTCAGCCGCTATGACAAATGAGCATGATTGGAAGAAGCTGTTTTTACCTTATAATCTAAAAATCGAAGAAATTGGGGATAGCAATAATGGCAAGATATTAGCTGAAAAGCAAGTAGGCAAAACAGAGCTTGTTTGGAAAGAAGATTAAATATAAGATCTATATACTTGAAATATCGGGAGATAGCTAATTAAATGAATGATTTTATCAGGAGGAATCCTTATCAATATAGAATACTTTGCTAAAGTTTTTAATGAAACAGCATGGAGGAAATTTGTAGTTTTGAGTAAAAAAAGTAGGAATGTGAATCTTAACAATCTGGATGGTATTGATGTTCCAGAAGATATTAAGGAAGTTTTATACTTCCAAGAAAGGGAATACGCTAAAGCTTGGCTATATAAAAACGTACCAATTTTAGATAACAATAAACCAATAGAATTAGTCAAAAACGAAATAGGTTTAAAAGCAGTAAAAGAAGCGCTACTAAGAATGCCAGATTAAATTTCGTATATACAACTTACTCGAATTAAGAAGAAACTAGGTTTACATTGGTTGTATACAAATAATGTTTTGCAAAGTGCAATACGTCTTAGCCGCCAAAATAAGCGTCAGAAGAGTTGGTTCGTTTTACGCTATGAATTTATTCCAATGGGGGTAAAGGATTATGCAGCTTTATGCAAAGAATATTGGGATTATGAAACGCAAAAAAGTGAATATACGTATGCCACACATTGGTTAATCACCTTATGTTTTTATGACCACAATATCCCACGGATTCTGATAACACCTACAGCAAGTGACGGGAGTAGCCCAAGTGTTGCACCTGTTGGGATGACTGTGTATGATAGGGGAAATCTGCCGCCATTAGATACTGTTTTGAAAACTTTTAAACAGGATGTGGAAACAATGAATAACGATGAATGCTGGAAATGAATTCAATAAAACATGGGAATTTATATAAGGTGGAAAGTGAAAAATCATGAATCAATCAAGGTTTAGAGACAAAGGTGAAACTCTGTATGATTTTCTTTTAAAAAAGGACATTTTGATGGAGTGTCCATACTGTTTTAGGTGTGCAAAAGGAGTCAGAATATCTGAAGAAAGGTATCAGTACAAATTAATTTGCACTCAATGTGGACTTATCACGAATCCAAATATCGTTTCATGGGGCAAAGGTTCTTTCAGGGGCTTGAAACTTTGGTTAAGAACTAATTGTTGTGGAAATGTTCTTTGGGCATACAATAAAGAACATTTGTCCTTTTTGGATGGCTACATTAATTCATCGTTGAGAGAACAAATGCCAAACAAAAATCAGAGTTTGGCGAGTAGACTTCCTGATTGGATAAAAAGTTCAAAGAATCGTTTAGAGCTTTCAAAAGGTATAGCAAAGTTAGAGAATAAGCTTAAACAATGCGAAACATAGTGAGATTGAAAAGGAAAATGGAAGATAGAAGATCAGCGAAAGCCAAAATCGAATGGTATAAAGACCCAAGTCGCTATCCGTTAAATGTGTGGCTACGAGACATTATTGTAAATTACGGTGAGCTTAAGGATAGGACATTTACTGGACAATCTTGGACTTTTTTGGTAAGAGTTACAAGCCTTGTTGAAGATTCGTGGAGTATATACGCTGACGTTGCATTTATTGTTGATGAAGCTCCTTGGCATTTGCTTGTAAAGGGATATAGTTTCAATTTATGGGCAGGAAGGGAAATTGCAACGGTTAGTATAGAATAACGGAGGAAAAGTTATTTATGTCAGATGTGATATTAAAGCTAATTCCTAAAGACCCTGAATTTGTTCCAAATGAAACGAAATTAGGGAAAGCAAAGGATTGGATAAATCTCAACGTAAGTAATGAAAAAACAGAGTACATTGAGACTGATGAAGTACGTTTTATAGACCAAGGTGAAAATTTCGAAGGTGTCAGTTGCCCATTGTGCTTCAGTAAAATTGAAATTGATTGGTGGAGTGCAGCTATGGATAATGCTTCTGAATCCTCATTTCACAATCTAAGTATGGTTACAGATTGTTGTAATAAAGCTACATCTTTAAATGATTTGAACTATAAGTGGAACGCAGGATTTTCACGCTTTTCAATTGAAATCATAAATCCCAAGGACGATTTAACTTTAGAACATATCGAATGTTTAGGGCAATTGCTGGGATGCCAAATTAAAAAAGTGGTTGCGTATTATTAAATAAAACATAATTTGATTTAGAACTGTTAATTCCAATAAATCATGTTTTGAACATTCATTTAGGTGGGCTGAGAATGGGTATAATGAAGAGAATCAGTATTTTAGCGGTAGTGATTGGTATTGTAGTCGATATGCTAGGAACTATGATTACGTCGAGTATATTCACTGTAATTTATGTATTGACCAATCATTTAGATATTTACAATATAAAGGCACTTTACAATAACAATTTGTATATTTCCTTATGTATGATTATTGGTGCTATATTTAGTGTTTTAGGTGGGTTTGTTGCAGCTCGAATTGCAAAACAATCCAAATTGATGCATTCATCAATTATTGGCTTGGCATGTGAGTTGCTGGGTATCTACACCATTCTTTTTGGGAAAAGTATTTTACCAACATGGTATCATGTAATAGGATTCATTATTACTATTCCACTCACCTTATATGGTGGATTTCTTGGCATAAAAGTTAAGAAGATGAAGAATATCGGAGCTTAAGAAGAACAAGGGGAAGTGCTCAATCATATAGATACCAAATGGATGGTTATCATGAAAGGTATCTTACGAAGAATGCTTAAGAGCTAGCTTATACAGGTATTGAATGTGAAACATGTCTTTTCTATTTTAGCAGTACTGGAATTACTGTCAGCGTCCCGAAAAGTATTTCAAATTTGTTGAATGCACATGGAAAAATCACCACTGATTCTAAAGTAAAATTGTGAATGTGAGGGTCTACTTTTCAATGATAAAAAATGTGCTTATCTTACCATTCATTTGTTTACTTTTAAATTCTTGTTCATTGAACCATTCTACCTTAGATAATGGGATATCAAAGAGTTTTGAATTAAGCAGAGAAGGGTTCCGTACAAAATTGATAAAAAATGAGCCAGCACCTCAAGAATATTCCATAGTTAGACCTCCAAAGGGGGGGTCGGAAATTAAATATAAATCAGGTGATTTAGAATTAAAAGCTTGGTTATCTGAATATCCTAATGACGGAAATCTACATCCTGCAGTTGTTTATGTTCATGGGGGATTTTCTTTTGGAGAAGAGGATTGGGAGGATGCAAAGAGGTTTCAAGATGCTGGATATATTGTTTTAGCCCCAATGTTAAGGGGAGAGAACGGAAACCCAGGGAGTTTTGAATTATTTTTCGGCGAAGTTGATGACGTTATTTCTGCTGGGAATTTTCTGTCATCTTTAAAAGATGTTGATCCTAAGAGAATTTTTTTAACAGGTCATAGCTCGGGTGGAACGATATCAATGCTCGTTTCTATGTTACCCTCTACATTTAGGGCAATCGCTGCCTATGGAGCTGCACCAGAGCAAGAACGGTTTTTAAAAAGTGGTTGGGATAAAGTTGCTCCTTTTGATGTGAAGGACATAAATGAAGTGACAATTCGATCACCAGATAAATTTATTCAGAGTATCCAGAAGCCCCTGTTCGTTTACGTAGGTAAAAAAGATACAGATCACTTAAAAGAAAACTATAGCTTTGTTCAAACTGCAAAGAAAAATGGTAAGAATTGCGATTATATTTTAATAGAGGGTAATCATTTTACTTCGCTGGACAAATCAATTTTAGATAGCATAAGTAAATTTAATAATATGCAATAATTTTTTTAATTTGGGTAATTTTATATAAATCACAAGAATCAATATATCCCTTTCACCGTCTCGATACATGTGGAGTGTGTCGTATCATTACATAGGATTATCAATTAAAAGGGGCGCCTGAGCCTTAGTTGTCACATGCAACAATAGCCCTCTGCCGCTTTTCAGCGATGGAGGACTGTTGCTTTTTACTTAATCGTTAAGAAGATGAGTTAATTGCTTTCTTACAAATACCAGCTCGAATAAAATAGAATCACACTAACACAGCGGGCTTTATTGTTGAGTAATCACCATTAATAAATTGGGAGTATATACCCTCAACTTCTCGCAAGAATTTTAATGCTGAGTCATAGACTCCAAATTCTTTGAGCAATTGAACATCTTTAATTTTGTATACCGAGACGCTCCAATTATCACCATTTTTGCGCGCAAGGTCGCTTTTTTGTAGCCTTGTTAATATTCGTTTCGTGATTCGAGGTGGAAAATCACTGTCCCAAAGTTCCGAAATCCCTAGATGCTCAATCATGCAAAGTTCATCACTTAGTGAGTTGCAAAAATAATTACCTGATGCGGTATATTCAAACATTAATTCACTAAAGGATATAATGTTTAAAATCTTGCTAGTATCGTCGCCTTTCCCCAACCGATCGAGATAACTTTTAATCATTGGGGCAACAAAGGTCTGATTAAAGTGGTAAGGGTTCAACTCTTCGAACATTCTATACATATGGCCCTCCCACTCATAGTTCTTAAAAAAATATGGAAAGCAATCAGCATATAAAATATTTGTTTGTTTCTTAGAATTATGGTGAATTACTTGTTTTAATTTATTGAAATTTTCTCCAAATATATCTTGATAGAATGTTTCTAATTCCTCTTTTTCACTGTCAAAGCAAATAATAAACGCATTACAGAAAATGAAGATTGGAATATTGAGAAAACGTATCCATTGCTCATCTTTAATAATCAGGTATTTATATACAACTTCGCGTAATTGTTCATTATTTTCTAAATAGGTTGTATAAACGTCACTTGTTAAGAATTGGTTTGCACGTAAAACTGGTTCGTCCCTATATATAAACATAGCTAAGCTTTCAGCACAAAAGCCTACAAGTTTGTTTAATAATAACTGATCTCCTTGAGAGATGTGTAACAGAATTGAGTGGATGAGATTAATTTCCTGTTCTGGGATATGTGGGGTAGGGACACATAATACTTCGATAAGAAGATTAATCGACTCTTGTGTTTGTAAAAGATTATGAATATATCGCGGTATCGAAGTCTCCAGTACGGTTTTCAATAATTCTTTAATGGGGTAATAAAGACCACTATTTGTGATAATTTCATCAATTTGCTCATCATCTAAATATGTTTCTGAAGGTCCTAGTAGCCAATTCTCTGCGTCTTCCTTAACACTTTCTAGAGTCTGTTGATTCAAATCAAGTTTGCCTTCTGATGAATTATTTGGTTGTACTTTTTTGTCAGGAGCCAAGTAGGGTTCTCTTCCACACAAGTTATATATTTTCCTCCCAAATTGTTTAGTATAGCGTAATCCAAATTGTTTCAGAAGTTCTGGAGCACTATTGATGAGCATATCTAGTTCAAATTCCATTCCAAATTCATCGAGAAAATCCATCTCCAAAAGAATCGTACTTTTCAAGTTACTCTTTATTTTTTTATAATAAGTCTTATAAAATAAAGAATACTCTTTTGGAAATACATTCTGAAATTTATGCATTGCTTTATAGTGGTAAATACTAAAGGCATTTTCGTAATATTTGCTAATGATATTTTTCCCCACGAAAATCATCCCTAATTTTACACAACGTTCAATAATATCAGGTAAATTGTGCAAGTCCTTATACTGAGCTTCTAGATCGCCATGGCCCATAGTTAAGCAATATTCAGTTATTTCAGTTTCTAAAAAGTGGTACAGCAAAGGATGCTTTTTTGGCTGACAGCAACGAAGTAAATGGAAGAATCGGTCTAAATTCCCTCCATTCTCTTCAAAAAGATCAATATCCCAGTTCCAGCTTCCATCATATTCTAAGATACTGCCATTATATTCGTGATAGTGTACAATGCAATGTTGTATGATAAGATCTGTTATCCTATTACTGCAAAAATCGGATACATGCTCAAATAGAAATTGGAGCTGATTATAATAAACACAGCACTCTACGAGTTTCGGAACTAAGCTCTCGCAATTTTTCTCTAGGTATCCATATAAGAAATCCTGTACAGCGGGCATGTTGAATTTCAATAGTACTGCTTCGTATTCCTCGTTGTAAAAGGTCTTAATCATTGTTTTCTCAAGCTCTGCAATACATTCGTCAATATTCTTAACTTTCGTATGGATGCTTGAAATCATAATATATTTTTCATAGCAGTGCTTCATACTTTCCAGATGCATGGGGGTTGACGAAATCAGCAAAAGTAAAGAAACAAATTGTGATTCAGCAGAGAGATCCATAAAGATAGATTCCCAAAATTCTTCTGGATTATCGAAATAGTCACTTAATAATTCGTAATATTCTTCAGGTGTGCAATTATTTTCTGATTCGTTATTTAAGAATAGCGCGAGTACCCTTGGATTGTAATTCTGATGGTGTACAATCCAATCAGTTTTCATAAGTAAATAGTTAACATATTCATACTCAAGATTTGATGCGTAGAGATGGCTATACAGGATACTAGCTTTCTCATCGTCCCCGTATTCCTCAAGCGTACATATTAGTGCATATTGGTCCAGCGTTTTTCTTAATAAGGGATGTTTTTGTAAGCCTTGCTGTAAAATGTACTCGCGGGTCGTCAGGATTAGGCGTTTCTCTCCGTGAAATTCTACTATACGATTAATGAGTTTATCTAATCGGTTTTCATCGTTTCGGCGTGTTTGTTCTCCTAAGAAGATACTCCCCCAAAAATCATCTAAAATAATAACTTGTTGTTTTCCATCCTCCAGCATTGCATATACATCATGAATGGAATTGGCCCATACGAATCCATCTAGGTTGTTTGGTTGAAGATAAGCTAAAGCCAAAATATAGGCCATTGTAGTTTTGCCTACCCCGGGTTCTCCCGAAAGAACAATTACATGATTTTGAGAACACTTACGCAGAGCCTCATAATAAATCTGTGCAGGGACAAATGTTTTAGCAGCCTTAATTGCTTCCTTTAATTCTTCAGAGGATTCTCTGTAGGTAGCGCGATGCACAGATTCGACCAATACCTTTTCCAATATATTCACATTGGGATACCATAGTTTTGGATACCTGAGTAATGTTTGTTTGTGTAGGGGATCTTCGAGAAAACCGTTCATATCTTTGTTACTTAGAATATCATGATTATTGAGAATAAATCCTTCAAACAGTTCAATAATTTGATTTTCTTCAGGTGGGGAAAAGTCCATAGAAACCCCTAATATATATCGATCAGGTTTTAATTTACGTACTTTGGGTAATTCAAGATTTTTTAGGTCACGATATAGTTTTTTAAAGTCGGATTGATAGCGCTTAACTTGAACAATGATTTTCAAGTCGCCATCAACATAAAAACCATCAATCCCCATATCACGTCCTTCTTTGTACATTTTCAATGTAATACCATCTTTTACTTGGATAATATCACATACTAACTTTTCAAACTCGAGGGGCTCAAGTAGTGAGTGGAAATCATATTTTGACACAGAATTCCCTCCTAAATAAATTGAATCTACTACATTAGAAAAATAAACTGGAAACCCAAATAAAGGGTTTTAAACTATCTTACGTTATATTAGTATTGAATTCTAGTAAAGAGTTAGTTCCCTTCAGTTCCAGTCAGCAGCCAAGGTGATTGGAGTGACTGAGCGTCTAAATAGACCCCAAAATATGTTGACGCTGCACACCCCACACATGTGGAATCGGTTGCAATGCTTGTTCGAAATGAAACAGTTGCCGTGAAGCCTTATTAATATAGGTTTTTCAATGAAACAGAGGGTATAAATTAGTGATACAGCAGTGATTTTTTAGCCATTGGTGTAAAGTTGCTGTAAAAGTGTAACACCAATGAACCCAAATCAGCGGAAACCAATAGAAAAAAGCGTAAAACAGGGCGCATTTTGAATAAATTGTTATAGTCCTAAAGAAAAGAACCCGAACGATGGTACAGCAATCGCTCGGGTTCTTTATCTTCTTTACGATTTTTTAAATGGAATGATCAGATCGAACTTATTGGCAGCTTCTTTATCCGCCTTTGATAAAACATGCCCATAAATGTTCATCGTTGTCGCGATGTTGGCTTGTCCCAGACGTTCAGAAATAATTTTTGCATAAACATCCTGGTTAATTTATAAGGTGGCAGAAGTATGGCGCAAATCACGAAATTTAATGTATTTTAATTTGTGTTTCTTTAAGAAGCCGCGAAACCACAAATAGGGGCTTTCCGGATAGAATGCTCTGCCGTACTGATTACAGAAAAAAAAGAAATGATCATTATCACGGGTTTTCTCCAATCCATCCCATTCTTGTGTGCAGTATTTGCGATATTCTTTTAGTTCTTCCAATACCGCGTCAGATTGAGTAAAAGATTAATAGAGTTGTTGACGGATTGGGGACGCGAAATCTTGCGTCCCCAATATTTATGTGAAGAAACTTTAATTCATTACGAGTAGAATATTTAATGTTCGCATGGATAAAATGAACAGGGGTTAGACACCCCCACGCTTTTCCGAACCTTTTCCATGCAAGCGTAACAAAGCGAACTTTAATGCCACACAGTGATTATTGCGACAAAAAAGTGACACTCTCGGAAAAAGTACGACATTATTCGAGGAAAATGTTAGAAATATAGAGAATTATACTTTCTTCCACTTTGCATAAAAGCTAGAATCTGATAGGATATAAAGAAATACAATAGATTTAGTGAGAATTAAAAGGAGGCACCTTTCCATGCAAAAACCGATGCTTGATTCCATACAAGAAATGACGCATCTGGATCAACTCGAGGCTGAAGCGATTTATATTATACGAGAAGTAGCGGCGGAATGTGAAAATCCCGTGATGCTGTATTCGATTGGGAAGGATAGTTCCGTGATGCTGCATTTGGCGCTGAAAGCTTTTTATCCGGAGAAGCCGCCATTTCCTTTCATGCATATTGACACCACGTGGAAGTTTAAAGAAATGATCGAGTTCCGCGATCGCAAAGCGAAAGAATTCGGAATCAACATGATTGTCCACTCCAATCAGGAAGGGATTGAACAAGGGATCAACCCTTTCGATCATGGTTCCGCGTATACGGACATTATGAAAACCCAAGCCCTGAAACAAGGATTGGACAAGTACGGATTTACGGCTGCGTTCGGTGGTGGAAGACGTGACGAGGAAAAGTCGCGTGCGAAAGAGCGGATTTTCTCGTTCCGGAATAAGAATCATGCATGGGATCCGAAAAACCAACGGCCGGAAATGTGGAAGCTTTTCAACACAAGAATTAATAAAGGAGAAAGCATCCGCGTCTTCCCAATATCCAATTGGACAGAAAAAGATATCTGGCAATACATTCGCAGAGAAAACATTGATATTGTCCCTCTCTATTTTGCAAAGGAAAGACCCGTTCTCGAACGCGATGGGCATCTCATCATGGTGGATGATGACCGCTTGAAACTCGAACCTCATGAGAAAATTGAAATGAAGAAGATGCGGTTTCGTACATTAGGCTGCTATCCTCTTACTGGCGGTGCCGAGTCGGAGGCGGATACGATAGATGCCATTATCGAAGAAACGCTTGGTGCGGTTTCATCCGAACGGACAACTCGGGTTATTGACCAAGAAGCGGCTGGAAGTATGGAAAGACGTAAACGGGAGGGCTATTTCTAAAATGAAGAGTCTGCTTAAATTTATAACTTGTGGAAGTGTGGACGACGGAAAATCCACCTTGATTGGACATATGCTTTATGAGGCAAAGCTTTTGTTCGCCGACCAGGAAAGAGCATTAGAGCTGGATAGCCGACTTGGTAGCCGCGGCGGAAAAATTGACTATTCCTTGCTTCTTGATGGATTACTGGCCGAACGTGAACAAGGGATAACGATTGATGTGGCCTATCGGTATTTTACAACGGATCACCGTTCATTCATTGTAGCGGACACACCGGGACATGAAGAATATACACGTAACATGGCAGTAGGCGCATCCTTTGCGGATCTTGCCGTCATTCTTGTGGATGCAAAAAAAGGGATAATTACCCAAACCAAACGCCATACCCGGATTTGCGCACTCATGGGAATTAAACATCTTGTATTAGCTGTGAACAAAATGGATTTAGTGGATTTTGATCAAAAGAGATTTGATGAGATCAAAGAAGATTTCTTCCAAACGAGCGCTGCATTTCACTTTCAAAGCATTCAGGTGATCCCTGTTTCTGCCACAGAAGGGGATAACATTACCAAGAAATCACAACATACCCCTTGGTATGAGGGCCTTCCTTTGTTGCCGTATTTAGAAAGTGTGGATGTTCATCATACCGACGATAAGAAACAATTTATGATGCCAATTCAGCGTGTATGTCGACCGGACCATACGTTCCGCGGTTTCCAAGGCCAGATTGAGGCTGGAAGCATCGCGGTCGGCGATGAGTTGACGACGCTGCCTAGTCGTGAGAAAGCGAAAGTCAAACGTATCTTAGTGACAGACCAAGATCGGGATTCAGCGCATGCCGGACAACCCGTAACCATTCAATTGGATCGTGAAGTCGACGTTTCGCGGGGCTGTGTATTTACGAAAGATGATCAAATCCAAGAAGCGGATCGTTTTAGCGCTACGATTCTTTGGATGGATGATTCCGTACTAACTCCGGGTAAAAATTATTTGGTCAAAGTAGGAACGAAAGTCCTGCCCGGTACCGTGACGGCAATTAACCATAAAATCGATATTAATACTGGAAAAACGGTTTCAGCCGATCATATTGTCAAAAATGAAGTGGCAAAGTGTGAATTTTCTTTATCGGACAGTATCGTTTTTGATTCCTTTGAACAAAATAAGAGCATTGGCGGATTTATTCTGATCGATCGTGTAACCAATATGACATCCGCTTGCGGAGTCATTGACGAAGCCCTTCAAGGATCCGACAGTTTGGTAGGGCTAGATACGGAAATCACCAGAGATGTTCGCGCTCAGCAAAAAGGTCAAAATCCGTTAACCCTCTGGTTCACCGGTACGGTTCCGGATAAATCAACGCTTGCGAAGGAAGTCGAAAAACGATTGGTATCGACAGGCCACCATACCATGTTACTGGGGAATGGCCAGGGAGAATCATTGCAGCGATTAGCAGAAGTTGCAAAATTGATGAACGATGCTGGACTTATTGCATTGGTATCGAATGATTCCCCGATCGAAAATGACCGAGAAACCGCGCGAGGCATCATTGGCAAAGAATATATTGAAGTTTATGTAAATGGTCCGCTTGCAGGCAGTTCAAGCACAAATGATACACCTGGGAACCCGGAAATCGAAGTCGATACAAGCAAGTCTTCAATCGAAGAAGCTGCAAATTATGTAGTGAAACGAATTATCAGATATTTAATCAATGAGAGTAGTCGTGGACAATTCCTGAATTTCTAATGCTTAAACAAATCGACGTAATGAAATAGTCTTTGAGAAATAGTATCCCTACATCACCGTGAATAGTGATGTAGGGATATTTTTTACGTCCGTGGCATGGGGCACTTGTTAAGGCCTCTCCTAAACCAACTAAAAGCAGCCTAATTGAACATATTCTGAACATCAAAAACCCAATAAAATCAAGGCTTCAGCGGATTATAACAGTCTCTATAAAACTCGCTTTTTGACCCGCATACGGTGCACACAGAAGCGGTAGTATCATTTATATCGAATTGATAAATAATCGGGATGCCTGAACCAATGATTGTTACTTACACAGCAAACAGCCCCTTACTGCTTGAATGAAGCAGTAAGGGGCTGTTTGCAGGTGGTTCATTCGTTAAGCAAATGCATCAGTTGCTGTTTGACCTCCGAAAAAAAAGGAGTCTTTAGATGCCCAAATTTTTTAATGACAATTTGATTTGAAAATGTATATATCTTATCTGCGCGAACAGCGGACGTAGCACGCAATTGTCCCTCATCAAGGTCATCAGTGGTTATTTGTATCGAATAAGTCTTATTGATCAAGTTAGAAGTGATTGCGGCAACGACAAGATCGGACTGGGATCTGTTATAGGTGGTGTTTGACAAAACAAGAACTGGACGCTGCTTTGTAGTTGACATATCGCTATATGGAAATGGAATCAGTAGGATATCACCCTGACTATACATTATTCCAAACCTCATCGTCTACTGGATTGTTCCAGAAATCCATGCTAGTCATACTGGCTTGTTCAAGATTTTTTAATGCTTCCCGTTCTCTTTTCGCATTCAAATATCCAATAAAGTCAGCAATCTCGATTGCATCTTGTTCGGGTATATGATCAATGATTCGTTTTAACTCTTCTCGGTTAACACTCACAGTATCACGACCTTTCGGATCTATCTTCCTTTTATTGTATCATAAATGATCCCGAGTCTAAAAGACGGTTTATCTTGCTTTTGGATCTGCTTACTCGACACACTGCTAAATGAATAGTTTAGTGAAAACGGCTAGGATATCTTCTCAGTTATCCATAGAGGACGCTGCAAGAAAGCTCAATATCTCCGCGGGATATTAATCACAAATCATACCTTCATGGGTTGAGTGCATAGTTAAGAGCCAGGAATCATAGAAGGAACAGCCATCTTCGTTGGGGCTGGGGCTGTTTTTTTTCTGTTTAAATTGCATTTAGGGTCATCATGAGATCAAATATGTGCCCGCTGAGTGCCAGCACTTTCTGCATTATAGGTTCAAGAAACTAATAAATAATGAACTACCGCCTATCAAGATCCATGAATTGGCGGTTTTTCTTGTTCTTCTCTCTATTCTTCATGTGATAAACTAATTTTATAAACGTTCATATATCGGAGGGAATATGACGGATCTGGAGAGAAAGTTTGAGCTTGCCCTGAAAGAGATAGAACGATTGAAACAGGAGAATGAGCAATTAAAGCAAAAACTTGCTGGCAATTCAAAAGATCATTTAGATATAACTGAACCTGTCATTAAGATAGAACCCGAAAAGGGTACTGTTCATAATTACTCTACTCCGAGTGAAAAAATTGCTTTATTTCGTAATCTATTTCGTGGTCGTGAAGACGTATATCCAAATAGATGGGAAGGTAAAACAGGCAAGTCAGGTTACTCACCGGCGTGTAAGAATGAATGGTCATTTGTATGTAAGAAGCCTCAGATCAAATGTTCAGATTGCTCTCATAGAGAGTTTCTTCCTATAACTGACGAAATCATATCTAATCATCTCGATGCAAAGATAAATCGGACTATCGGAGTTTACCCGATGCTCCAAGACGAAACGTGTTGGTTTCTAGCCATTGACTTTGATAAACAAAATTGGAAGCAGGATGCTGCTGCTGTTAAGGATACATGCAGGAAACTACAGGTGTCTGCTGCATTGGAACGCTC
Source organism: Paenibacillus tabacirhizosphaerae (assembly GCF_040812395.1). Lineage (GTDB taxonomy): Bacteria > Bacillota > Bacilli > Paenibacillales > NBRC-103111 > Paenibacillus_E. Next base: position 96,572 of record NZ_JBFNXH010000017.1, read on the forward strand.
CCGTTCAGGAAATGGGGGGCATATATGGATATTTTTTGATCGGCCACTTGAAGCAAGTTTGGCTCGGAAATTTGGCTCTGCACTTTTAACCAAGACGATGGAAAACAGATACGAGCTTGGTCTGGACTCCTACGACAGGTTATTTCCTAATCAAGACACGCTGCCGAAAGGGGGCTTCGGCAACTTGATAGCTCTACCTTTGCAAGGAGGCCCTCGGAAAGAAGGGAATAGTGTTTTCGTAGACGAGAATTTTACCCCGTATGAGGATCAGTGGCGTTTTTTATCAGGTTTAAGGAAAATGACCTTATCTCAGGTTGAGGGCAAGGTACATGAAATTGCAAGGAATGGAAAAGTTCTTAACGTCGGCATTTGGGATGAGGAAATGGATGAGGACAGACCATGGGAAAACCAGCAACTTGATTTTGAGGAAGTACGAGTTGATATTTTACTACCATCGAAGGTGAATCTCATCCTTTCTAATATGATATATATTGAGAAGAATGGCTTGTCAGCATGGATGATTAACCAAATCGGGAGGCTTGCATCCTTTCAAAACCCTGACTTCTATAAAACTCAAGCGATGCGTTTACCTACGTATGGAAAACCCCGTATCATAGGCTGTGCTGAGGACTTTCCTAAACATATTGCTCTACCGAGAGGTTGTCTGCAATTAGTTTCAAATTTGTTTGAGAAATATGGTGTGGAATTATCAATTGCTGATGAGAGAAACAAAGGAATAGAAGTGGATGTGAATTTTACTGGTCAACTTTCAATTCTACAGGATGCCGCGGCTAGATCAATCCTTGCTCATGATACGGGGATTCTTTCCGCTACAACTGCTTTTGGGAAAACGGTGGTGGGAGCTTCCATAATCGCTTCCAGAAAAGTGAACACGCTAGTTTTGGTGCATCGCCGTGAGTTGATGGACCAGTGGAAGGAAAGATTAAGTACTTTTCTAGATTTAGGTACAAAAGATATTGGTATTATTGGGGGAGGAAAAGAAAAACGGACGGGTATTATCGATATAGCCGTCATTCAAAGCTTAAACAATAAAGGTCAAGTCAAAGACTATTTGACTGAGTATGGACAGATCATTGTTGACGAATGTCATCATGTTTCGGCATTTAGCTTTGAACAAGTGCTAAAAAAGGCAAATGCCAAATATGTCGTTGGTCTTACGGCTACTCCAACACGGCAGGATGGACAGCAACCTATTGTACTTATGCAGTGCGGTCCCATTCGAACTAGAATTGATGCGAAGTCCCAAGCTTTGGCAAGAGGATTTGTACATAAAGTATTGCCAAGGTATACAACTTTTCAATTACCTTCTCAAATGGCTAGCCCTTCTATACAAACAATCTATCAACTGTTGGTTGAAGACGAAAAAAGGAACGAGCTCATTTTTGACGATCTTCTAAAGTGTTTAGAACAAGGAAGATCACCAATCCTACTCGCAGAGCGAACAGCACATGTAGAGTATTTTGAAAAGAAACTGGAAAAGTTCGCGAAAAATGTGATTGTACTACGCGGCGGGATGGGTAAAAAGCAGCGAGAGGAGCTGCGGCAGCGGATAGCAAGCATTCCTGATACGGAAGAGCGGGTCTTTATAGCTACGGGTAAATTGATAGGTGAAGGATTCGACGATGCTAGGCTAGATACGTTATTTTTAGTTCATCCGATCTCCTGGAAAGGAAGTTTGCAGCAATATGCGGGAAGGTTACACCGATCACATGCAAACAAGAAAGATGTGCAGATTTATGATTATGTCGATATCCAGGTGCCACTTCTAATGAGCATGTATAGGAAGAGGGTTAAAGGCTATCGTACCATGGGATATAGCGGTATGGAATTGTAATGGAACAGAATAAATTCCATAAATGAGGGAGGAGATTCAATTTGACCAAGCTTTCACTTCCAGAGCTTAAAAAGCAATTAAAAACGTACAAAGCTGAAGAGCTAATCTCCATTATTATCGATTGTTATAAATCCAGTGCGGATGTAAAGAAATACATTCACATGATGCTGGAGCCTGAAAGTACGGAAAATCAGTTGTTTGATGAAGCAAGAAGAAGATTTTGCACCAGTTTGATCTATTATGTAGAGTTGGGCGTGGAGTTTACTAACGATTATGGTGATATGTATGAATCAAGTTATTATAGTTTGGCTTCCATGTATCAAAATGTATTAAATAAAATTAATATTGATCATGGCAGCAGTTTGTACTATGTATTTCAGGACAGGCTAAGGGCAATTGTTCGGAATACGAGTGAAGTTGGTTGGGGATTTCATGATCAACTAGCTGATTTATTTTACAATTTTGCCGTAGACTATGAGGAAGATCCAGAGGTGGGTTAACTCAAACGTAGAAGAGCACTGCTTCCCCATTAGGGGGGACAGTGCTCGTAATATTTTAGCCCTGCTCCAGCTAATCCAGAATTGAAACGATATATTCTCCTCGACTGTCTCTCCTTCTTCCATTCTACTAATTAATTCGAACATTGTTTTCGCATGTCCTCTACACTGAATGCATCTTTAATCGTGGAAAGGTCGTCGTGTATTAAACCAACCAATGTAGAAATGCTCGGGCTGTTCTCCCATTACCGTCAGGAAACGGATGGATGTAACCTATTAAATGATGTGTGATCCCGGGAATGATCAGTGGATGTACCTTTTTTCAAGATTAACATTTGTAGTCTCATAAGGATTCATATATCCTGCGACACTCGTGTAGAGCCAAGAAAAATACGCCCGCATGAGACGAGGAACATCGTTAAATGCTGGAGGTTGGTAACTGATATTCCCATCACCGTCTTTTTGTTTTATTGTAAGTGTTTTTTTGAAGTGTTGATAGAGTTGCTCAACTTCTTTGAACTCCAACTTATTTTGTTCAATTTTGGTTGTGAAATGTGCTGTTCTAATGTTTGTGTTTTCCGTCGACATTCGAGACGTGTGAGTCTTCCATAAAAAGTAGAAAAATCATATGAAAAATGGTCAAATATTCCATGTATTATATTCCCATATATATTGATAACCTTGAACTTAAAATAATGAAAGGAGATACAACATTGCAAAAAACAAATCCAAACAAAGCAGCATCTATTTTTCTTCTGATGTTTGTAATCGCTTTTACGATGGTAATGCCACCATCGCTTGCCTCTGCAGAGCAAGCGACTCCAGTCGATTACCATCCTCCAGGAGGTGAGCATTGGAATAAGCTCCGTGATATCAAACTGAAGGATAGTGCTTGGGGCTACGGAGCAACGGCTACCGAAAATGTGTATTTGGGGCAAAATGCACGCAAGGTAGAAACGAATGGCTTTTGGGCTGATCAATTAGTCGTCAATGGCTGGCAGTCCTTCGATGTAGGTCCTTATTACAAAAATGGCAGATTGGAGTTCGATATTGTCGGTAAGGACGGCGGGGAATCATTCAAAATCGGTTTCCGTGATGTCGTTCATGAAAGATTAGACAGCAATGGTGACTTCTACAAAGATAACGATAATCATCCCGAAGAAACGAATCTCGACGCGCTTGTAAATGTTAACGATTATATCCAGGTTACGAGAGAATGGCAGCATGCAGCGATTCCGATCAAGGATATTTTTGATAGTAATCCCCTTTTCGATGGAAGCAAAATTCAGTTGTTCAAAATGACCGGTAATGATACGCCAATTACTTTCTGGATCACGAATGTCAAGGTAACCTCGCCAGATACAGAAAGAAGTTACGCGCCTATTAAGGTCAACCAGGTCGGTTATTTAAATTATGGCGAGAAATACGCGCATGTCAGCGGCTATTATAACGTATTGTCCGCCGATGTGGGCACGCCATTTCAAGTTAAGAGAACTTCGGATGACAGTGTCGTTTATTCCGGTGCACTGGCTTTGGTTGCCGCATATGACGAATTGTCCGGCGAAAAAGTATTAAAGGCCGATTTTTCTCGATTAAATGATATTGGCGAATATTATATTACGGTTGATGGCGTTGCCGAAAAGTCCGTCCCTTTTGAAATTGGGCCCCACATATATGACAACTTGTTAAATGACGTTCAGAAATTCTTTTACTTTCAGAGAGCTAACGTTGATTTGCTTCCTAAGCATGCGGGAATATTCGCTCGTACTGGGTTACATAAAGATGATGCCAATCTTCCTCTCCGATCCAATCCGAGTGTGACGAAGGATGTGTACGGCGGCTGGTGGGACGCGGGAGATATGGGCAAATATGTAACTGCTGCCGCAACCGCTGTGTCCGATTTATTGTGGGCTTATGAAAGCTTCCCGCACAAATTCACGGATGGCCAATTGAACATTCCTGAGAGCGGTAACGGCATCTCGGACCTGCTGGATGAAATCAAGGTTGAAACCGACTTCTTCTTGAAAATGCAAGAGAAAACGTCTGGCGGATTTTATGCGTATGTGCTTCGCGAGCCATCCCCTAACCGTTTCATCATTGATGGAAATGGACCGGAAAGCATCATTCCGACTGCGCAAACCGCCACAACCGTAGGTGCTTTGGCGCATGCGTATATCGTATTCAAAGACGTCCCCGGTTTGGAGGATTACGCGAATACGTTACTTGCCTCTGCTGTTAGAGGGTGGGATTATCTAAAAGCACATCCGGAGTTCATCCCTCAACCAAAGGACCCCAAAAACGACAACGGACCCTATTACGATGATGATGATAAAAACGATCGCTTCTATGCAGCAGCCGTGTTATATAGAGCTACGGGTGAAGCTAGATACAACGATTATGTGGTGGCAAACTATAAAGCATTCGAATCCAAATTTGAGAAGGCTGACTTTTCACACGGAATCGGCAGTATGGAGCAGATCGGTTTCTATCATTATTTAAGCAGCTCAGCGCCAAGCGAAGAAGTAAAAGCATGGTTCGTGCCGAAGTACAAAGAATGGATAAAAAAGGTCATCAATTCAACCACGCATGAAGCGGTTTGGCGCAATTCGACGAACAAAGGCTTCTATTGGGGGGCGAATTCCAATATCGCCAGTGTTGCGATCAGTTTGGATATCGGCAGCCGGATCATCGGTGAATATGACGAGCGCATGATCCAAGTTGCAAGCGGCAATTTGAATTACTTGCTTGGTATCAATCCTCTGCAGCTCAGCTTTATTACGGGTTACGGGGAGAACCGCGTACACATTACGCATCATGAAGTTTATATGAGGGACTTTATCAAGGAAATGCCAAACGGCTATATGCCAGGCGGCCCGAACAATAACGGAAAATTCAACTTCTCTGCCAAAGCGTACAATCAGGCGACTGTAGATTGGGAGAGCAACGAGCAAGCGTTGAATTACAATTCGCCGCTCATTTATTTGACGGCTTTGCTGACCGATGTGCCAAATAAGACGTTCTCCGAAAGCATTCAGCTCGACAGTAAAAGCAGCACATTTGTCATCGGAGAAACTAAAAAAGTGACCGCAACTGTCATGCCAACCGAAGCTTACTTTAAGCGGCTTCAAGTGACTTCCGCTGACGAGAGTGTGGCGAAGGTTACCAATATTGTTTACAACGAGGGCGCTGGCTTGACCAGCTTTGATGTTACTGCGATTAAACAAGGAAACACAGAAATAAAGGTCCAATCTATCGATGGTAGAATCAATGCGAAATATCAGGCAGCGGTCGTTTCCGGCAGTGGTTCTTCATCAGGCTCCGGTTCAGGTTCTAGTTCCAGTTCAGGTTCCTCGTCAGGGACAACCGATTCCAACCCGAAGCAGGATGGCACGGTGCCCCTGACACGTGAAAGCTTGGAGAAGGCTGCACGCAGCGCTGTAAACGGGAAGATTACAATCTCGGTTAACATAGCAAGCGGCTTGAAGAAAGTCGTTGTGGAGCTGCCTGGAGACTGGATTCAAACCTTGGATACTGCTTCTATCAAATCGATTTCGATCGAGGCGCTTGGTTCCACTGTGGAGCTGGATCAGGCATTTCTAAAGAAGTTGACCAAGGATGGTGCGGGCAAGCTTGCAATAGGTATTGCACTTGTCGCTTCAGAGGGGCTTTCTGGCGAAGTACGTGCACTCGCGGGAGACAGCCCTGTGTATGATTTTACATTGACCTTAGACAATGCTCGCGTCCAGTGGACTAATCATCCTGTGACGGTAAAGATCCCATATAAGCTGGAAAAAGGGAAAAACCCGAACCAGGTTGTCGTCTACAATGTAGATAACCGTCCAGAAGTCGTCAATACGGGCTTGTTTGATAAAGGGTCAGGGAAGATCGTCTTCCTGCCAAAACATTTTAGCCAATATACGGTTGTTTACAAGAACGTCGACTTTGGTGATATTGGCGCTCTGTCATCTTTAACAAGCGATTCCATCCGTGCGATCGCAGCTAGAGGCGTCATTGTTGGAAAAGAACCAGGGAAGTACGACCCACAAGGAAAATTGACAAGAGCAGAGTTCGTGCAGATGCTGGTGAATTTGTTTGACGTTGCCGATCCTGCCGCTGCCAGCAAATTGACTGATGTAAAAGAAGGCGCTTGGTATTACAAAGCGGTGGGATTGGCTGAGAAACTCGGTATCGTGCAAGGTAAAACCGATGGCTCGTTTGGCATAAACGATGTCCTGACCAGACAGGATATGGCCGTCCTGCTCCATCGTGCACTTCTCGTTAGTGGCTATTCCCTGCCGCTGAATGAAAAGGCTGTTCCGGCCTTCGCCGATGAAGAGGATATTTCCGTATATGCAAAGAAAGAGGTTGAAGCACTGAAGCAAGCTAAAGCGCTGGTTGCAGATGCGAACGGAAGCTATGGACCGAAGTCGCCAGTCGACCGTGCGGAGGCTGCGGTTTTGATTAGTAACTTTTTGCAAATCGTGAATAATTAATCAAGCAATTCATACAGACAAATGAAAAAAGCTAGTTCCGCAATCAATGCGGGCTAGCTTTTTTCACAATGACCTACGGCCTACTTTTCCTTATTAGGCCCCGTAGTCTTGGCATCGATCGTCTCCAGAAAGTCGGTTGTCGTTCGCACGACATACTTGACTTCGTCCAGACCGCGCTCCATCAGCATGCTTTTGTGAATATCAAGGATAAGCTTCTTCTCGTGAATGCCATCTAGGCCGTCGAGCTTCTGGAAATTGAACAACTCGCTCGGATCAATTTCCAAGGCGTTCATCAGATTTTCCAGCGTAGTTAAGGAGATGTTTCGTTGGCCTCTTTCGATGTCGGATATGTGCGATTTGCTCATGCCAGTATTTCCTGTTTTCTCAGCTAATTGATCCTGTGTTAACCCCTTTAGCTTTCTAATCATACGCAGCCGTTCGCCAACCAGCTTCAAAAAGTCGGACATGTCATTCACCTCAAATTGAGGTTATTGAAATCGCGCAGAAAATGAGATACCTCCATGGTAGAACTTTAAGTTGGAATTCGGTGACATGGGTACTTTATATAAAGTGTAATAACATTTGTTTTAATGAATCTTTCCGCCATCGGCTTATTGACGGCAATTGGATTCAGGAAGTAAGATGTTTGTAAATGAATGGAAGGGAGATCGATGAGTATGATTTGCATCCATAACAACAATCTGACAATTGCATATAGTATCATTCCATCGGTCTCAGCGGACTTATGACGATTAAATAGGGATTTCATGTGCCTTTTTTTAAGTTCATTCGTAAAGCTATGGACGATGTGCGTCTATGGCTTTTTTGCATTCAAAAAAAGTACGGAGGAGAGGGTGAGTCTGATGCAAGAGGAGAAGCGATCGCAGTCCAGTAAGTCATTTTTATATGAAAGAACTGCCAATAGATCTTGGGGTTCAATGAGAGGAAAGAGTGTTAATCATGAACAAAAACGAAACGTATTATCAGCAGGTGCAGCTCCCATCCGGGATTGTGCATGTGTATGCAGGGGATGCCCTGTTTAAAGATTTGGATTATAAAGTGTTTGCGATGGCAAACAATAATTTGCAAATCCCCAATCAAGTGTATATGAGCTATACCCCGGATGTGCATGTAGGCGAGGGTACATGTATTGGAACCACGGCGGTGTGGAACGCCAATGATGGCTACGTATCGCCATCTATCGTCGGAAGCGATATCGGCTGCGGCATGAGGGTTCACCTGACGAATTTGCATAAGGATGACTTAAAGGAAGTGAAGCTGCGGCGCAAGCTTGTTAAAGCGATTGAGAAGTATTTGCCGGTGGAGGATCATGCGAGGGGGCATTTTTCAGATATTCGCCTGGAGCATGTGGTCAAAAATGGGCTGCATGGCCTGCCAAAAAAGTATATCCCTGACGGATATACCCCACGCAAGGCGACATCGCTGACTCATGTGGAGCGAAGCAAGTTTACTTTTGATGAAAATGCGTTGAATCTGTTTCCAGAGAAGGTTTGGCATCGTGCGCATCGTCAGCTCGGAACGCTCGGGAACGGTAATCACTTTGTTGAGATTCAGTCTATCGAAATAGCAGAAGAGCAGCGGGAGGTAGCGGAAGCTTGGGGGCTGTCCGACGGTCAAGTGGTGGTGATGATCCACTCAGGTTCGCGATCCTGGGGAGGCTCCGTAAGCCAGTATTGCGGAAGCCTGATAACGAAAATGATGCGGGCCGAGGGGCTCGGGACGGCTGATCCGAAGCTACTGTTTGCACCGCTAGCACATCCCTATGCGCAGTCGTATGTGGATTTGATGTACTCCGCATTGAATTATGCGGTCGTGAATCGGCATCTGATCGCATATGCAGTCAGGGAAGCGGGCAAGGATGTATTTGGATCCAAATTCGAGATGACGACGTTGTATGATCTCATGCACAATTACGCATGGGAAGAGAAGCACGAGGGAGAGTCCTATTTTATCCATCGTAAAGGAGCTACTAGAGCGCTTCCGGCTAACCATCCGGACAATCCGGCGCCCTATTTGAGCACAGGACATCCTGCACTGATCCCAGGTTCCATGGGAACGGCCTCCTATATCATGGTAGGTTCCCCGGAGGGAAGGAACAATTATTACTCGATCTGTCATGGAGCAGGACGAATTCGCTCGCGCAGCGCGACGAAGAGATTGGTAACCTTGAACGAGTTTTCCTCATCGCTCAAAGTAGGCTCGGAAGAGGAGATTGTTGTGAATCAGCGATCTTTGGAGTCTATTTTGGATGAGTCCCCACAAGCCTATAAGGATGTTGATCAAATTATCGAAAGTGTCGTAGGAGCGGGCTTGGCTCAAGTCGTAGCTAAATGCAAACCGATGGCGACAGTGAAAGGTGCGAAATGATGATAAATAAAGAACATCGAAGTGCAACCGCTGTCGTCACTCATCAAAAAACGGATAACTGTGTCATGACCGCTTATAACGATTATGCGTATGTGCAGGAAAGGATACAAAATCTCCTGCAAGAACGGTACCATCAGCATTTTGAGCTCTATGTGAGCGATGATGGGAAAGAGGATTACTGGGAGCTGCTTGAGCAGGATGTGAAATCCGGTGATGCCGGTGTCCAGCTTGTTTCTCGCATTTTCGATCATATCGAATCGAAAGGGTTTGGAATCGTAGGAGGGAATGAAGATACATATTATCAGACTTTTCCTACGTTAATGAATAATGTATTTGCTTATCCCGCATGGGGCGTGGCTCTGGCGAGGATCCCCGCTTTTCGGTTGCATGGAATAGGTTACGGGGATTTTGTATTTGCTGTGGATGATGCCAGCTTGAAAGGCTTTTTAAATTATTCGCGCTTGCGGCGAAGGGATTTGGATCGCTGTCAGGTGACTGTATTTACAGATGGCCCCAATGGCATGGAGAGGGAACTGTCCCCTATTACTCGAATGGTAGATCGGACAGAAGTCATTATGAAGGATGATGTGAAAGAGGAGATTTACCGTTCGATCGATCAGTTTTTTGCCCAAGACCGAGCATTTTTTCGTGATTACCAGATCCCGTACAAAAGAGGGATTCTGCTTTACGGTAAGCCGGGAAACGGCAAAACGACTCTCGTCAAATCGATTGCCGGCAGCGTAAAAGCGCCTGTTGCCTATTGGCAGATTACGGAGCATACCTGCAGTGATTCCATGCAAGAGGTTTTCCAGGCTGCTGCGAACATGTCGCCTATGATTCTTGTCATCGAAGACATCGATTCCATGCCGGAGCGGGCGCGGTCCTATTTTCTGAATCTGTTGGACGGGGCAACTTCGCAGGAAGGCATGTTTGTGATAGGTACGACGAATTATCCGGACAGAATCGACCCAGCCTTGATGAATCGGGCGGGAAGATTCGACCGTGCTTATGAAATTAAGCTGCCGGATGAGGAACTCAGGTTAACCTATTTAGAGCAAAAAGGGATGGATAAACTTTTGAACAAGGAGATGATGAGAACAACCGCAAAGCTTACAGAGGGATTCACCTTTGCCCAATTGAATGAGCTTTACGTGTCCTCGGCATTGGAGTGGCATTACGAGCAAAAGCTCCAAATAGAGAAGCTCATTAAAGCAATGAAATCGGATCTTCATAAGGGGCAGACGCTATCGTGGCTGAAAGAGGAATCGGAGATACGGGTCGGATTTTTGGCGATGTAAGTAGGCGAATTAGAAGGAAGCTTATGAATATAAGTAAAGAGGCGAAATGGTCGGCGGCGAAGATGCCTCAATTGAAAAAAAGAACCGCTAAACACTTGGATGACCGAGCGTTCAGCAGTTCTTCTATGTCCCAAAAATGACATTAACTATTTTCGTTGGAAAGCTTGAGTGTCTCCAGTAGCTTAAATAACAAGCTAAGCACAATGGTAGTGGTTATTTGCTGGATACTAATATTGCAATTGTAATTCTTGTAAATGAGGAGTCTGCAATCGATTTTATTCAACAAGCCTCTAGAGATAAAATGTCGATTTATTTTTCTGTAATTACTGAGTGCGAGGTATTTGCGGGCTTAAAACCTGAAGAACAATTACGGGCGGAAAAACTATTTACCGCTAGGAGATGTTAGAGGTAACTTCCGAATATGCCAAGCTAGCTGGAACTATTCGGAGGGATCAAAAGGGTAAAGGAAGAAAGCTAAAGACTCCTGATGCCATTATTATTGCTACTGCCCTTTTTAATGAATTAACGTTAATATCAAGAGATTCCGACATGAATTTTGTCCAGAATGAACTCGGAGTTTCGATGATAAAAATTTAGATTTGATATTATTTTATGCTACCGTCTATTTTCACAATGTAAAGTGAGAATAGACGGTTTTTTCTGGGCCAATCCAGTTAATGGATTGCTTTTTCATATACTTCTTTAATAGACAAGATGGGGATAACAAGGTAATATTTAGCTGAATTACAAATATTTAAACAAGAGAAGGGGCATTCAAACCAATGAAATTACATTTCTATTTTCTCGCTATATGCCTAATTATCGGCTCATTATTATTGCCTGCACGAACTCAAGCAGCAACGACAGGGACAAAGATAAAGATTGAGGATCCCGTTCTTGAAAAGGCTATTCGTGAAGAGTTGAAGTTGAGTGATGATCAAACACTGGATTACGAAGCGTTACAGAAGCTGAATTCTCTATATCCTAAAGGATCAGAGAAGGTGAAGAGTCTAAAAGGTTTGGAGATGGCGTATAATCTAACCGAGTTGTTTCTGCCTCAGCAGGAAATTACGGATATTGGTCCTCTTCGCAATTTATATCAGTTGAAATTTCTGGCGTTGGACCATAATCAAATCAAGAATGTATGCACGATATCCAGTTTAACGAAATTGCAGAAGCTGCTCATCAGCAACAACGAAATTGAAGACATCAGTTGCCTCTCTCGGTTGACATCACTTACAGATCTCCTTGCCAGTAGTAATAAAATTCAAGACATCACTCCCCTGAATAAACTAAGAATAAAGTGGCTGGATGTCGTAAATAACCCTGTTTCTGACGTTTCTTCGATTACTGCGATGAATGAATTGCGTACTCTTTTTATTGATGAAGAAAAGCTGAATGAGAAGTCGAAGGAGTTGCTCCAGCATCTTAGCCAATCTGGTATCACCTTGAATCATGCGCCTAATAGATCGGATCTGACCTCGGGCATGGCTGTTATGGTAAATAACGAGCGAGTGTTATTTGAGCATTCACCTATTGCTGAAGCGGGGACGACACTGGTACAGTTCCGGCCGCTTTTTGAAAAGCTGGGCTTTACGATTCAGTGGAATAACGATACGAGCACAATACAAGCTGATAAAGAGGGGGTTCACTTCTCCCTGCAAGTCGATAATGTGAATGCCAGTCTGAATGGTTCTTCCCACGAACTTCCCGTTGCTCCCAAAAATGTGGATGGGAACATCTTCGTCCCGATCCGTTTTGTTGGAGAAGCATCCAAGTATGATGTAACTTGGGTGGGCAGCACCAAGACGATTTATCTCATGCCGATACATAATGTAGTAAGCCCAGATGGAATGTCTCAGATAACAGTAAGTGGGAAATGGCTTAATAGGATTCCTACTACTGAAAATATGTTCCAAATGTATATGGTGAATGGAAGCAATGTGCTATTTTCAACCACAGAGTCTAAGGCCGGTTTGCCTCAAATCAAAACGCTTGCGGATTATGAGAACGCCGTCAAAAAATCGTTAGAACCACAGAAAATTAAGGACTTTAGTGAAGATATGAAAATGAAGATTAATGGCATGGGTGCTAGCCAATTTACTTACTCGGTTAATGCGGAAAATGGTAGCAATTATACAATTGTCCAGACGCTGATTAATGGGAAATACGGATATTTTAGAATTGTTTTAATAACTAGAGATGCGGTAAGCTCGGAGATCAATCAAGACTATCAGAACATCGTTCAGACCTTTCAAGAACTCAAAACAATCTATCAATTAAACCAGGAGAAATTCAGCACATTGTCTCCGAAAGAACGTGTATTGGATGCTGCGCACTATTACCGGAAGTTGGGGTTCTTTGAAAAAGATAAGAGCCTGACTGCTCAGCAATTTGACGATAAGTTTATAGAGTTCTATAAAGGTTTCGTTGATGAGGATTGGGATCCGTTCAATTCAAAAGAGGGGTTCGATGCGTTTGCCGATCTATATGTTTTACAGCAGGATACGGATCGGGTTTGGATGGAGGATACCGAGGCTGATGTAGGGCAAGGTAATGATAGTTATGTGCAAGCTTTGAAAAATTGGAGCGCTATCTCTCGCGGAACGTTTAAGCCAACAGATATTGTCGAGAAATGGGAGTCAGAAGAAGGACCCATTACGGTTACTTTCACCTTAAATGGACAAAAGAAATCCGTACATCCACTGTATATGAACGATTTTTTGGATACGGAAATACTAAAGGAGATCAATATCCTGATCAGGGATTCGGGGTATCAATTTGCTGAAGTTGTCATTGATCAAGAGGTTTTTGTTACTGTGTTGACAGCTGAAGAGAAACAAAACATACAAAAGGATCGATTTATGGATTTTGTTTCTTTTGAATAATTAAGGGTATTAACAAAAACATTGAAATCTAAGCTTGGGTGGCTTTCGCATGTAGGAAAGGAGGCCTTTTCTACTTATGTTAGCAATAATTATGCCTTAATTACCAAACTGTTTGTCGCTGAGAAAAGCCACCTTCGTCAGGTGGACTGGTATATGAATTTGGATCATATGATGGAGGCATACGTAAAAATTTGTAAAAAATTTATACTTATCTCCTAATTCTTCTAGTATAATTCGGATTATTGAGTATTTTCGAAATTAGTCTGAATTTATTAGGAGGATGTATTCGTGCCGAGCAAGAAAAGTAAAATTAAGTTGAAACAAATCCTCATTCTGGCCACTGCGTTACTGACTATGTTGTCATCTCTAGTTTTTCCGGGGATTCGGGACTATAAAGTTTATGCGGCCGCGCCTTCTTCACTTACGTTGCAGGATCCGATAAGAGAATGGATTATGGATGAAGCAAACGGCTACATCTACGCAGTGTCACCGAGTTCAAACAAGTTGCTGTTTATACGTTTAAGCGATTTTACTGTAGAAAAGCAGCTCGTTCTTAACTCCACGCCATCTGATCTCGTACAATTTGGTGGTAAATTGTATGTCGCTCTATCGGGCGAATACTATATTGCAGTTATTGATATTGCACAGAAAAGCGTGGAAAGTGCCATTCAGGTGTCTTATAAACCATACGAACTTGCATTGGATGGAAATTATTTATTTTATGTAGCAAATGATCATGATAACAAGGTAGCTCGATACGATTTGACGAATAAATCAGAAACTTTTCTGAATCTAGGAATAGGACATTTCTATGAGCCAGACATTGCTATAGATACAGCTAAACATATCTTGTATCTGGGGGATACCGGTACAACAAGCTCCGTATTGTCCTCCTTCAGTACGCTTACACTTCAACCGCTTTCCACTAACAGTAACTACAATTCCTCCGGTGATGGTCGCATCGCAAGAAAAGTGATTGTTGATGGAGATCAAGTATTTTATGCGGGTTATGCTTATAAAAGCACTGATTTAACATCGATACAAGGCAGCTATCAGCAATCTGTTTCTTATGTCCATGGCAATTATGTGTTTACTAATGAAGCGCTGAACAACGGTAATGCTGCGCCTGCACATGCATACCTTTATGATCGAGATAGTTTCACCAAAATCGCGGATCTTCCGGTTGCCTCAAGGCGCATAGTAATGGATAGTCATAATCATATTTATTCCTATACCGGCTCTGATCCATGGAATCCAGATTTGCCGAATGTCATTCAAATTATTAACCCATCTATGTCTTCTCCAGGTCAGGTGAACACTCAGTCTGATGGACATAACCTGAGTTTGGATCAAGCTGTTACCGAACTGGTGTATAGCAGTGATGGAAGTAATCTGTTCGCCATTTCTTCCGAAAGCAACCAACTGTTAAGAATACGTACTAGCGATATGACAGTTCAGGAAAGGCGATCGATAGGCTCTAAGCCTACCTCAATTGTTAATGATCATGATATTTTATATGTTGGCTTTGGATTATCAAATCAGATTAAGAAAATAGATACTCTAGATGGTACAAGTGTGAGCGGTGCAGTATATGCGTGGAATACGAGTAACTTTGTTAGCCAAGTTGTTTATGGCAATCAGAATCTATACTACACTACAATGGCCGATCTTAGTTCTATTAAAGTTATTGATACTGTAGATGGAACCCAATCGCAACAAAGCTTGCCGGAAACAAGCAATGGACACATGATCATATCTCCTACAAGCAATGCTTTGTATTATGCGGAAAACAATAGATCTGGAAAAGTCTTGAAATTCAAACTTCCGGATTGGTCTCTTCAAGCATCATCGCTAGATTATAATGATCCTGGCGCCTACTCCGTCATGGACAATGACAGTGTGTACTATGCATCACGCCGCTTAGATAAGGATACTTTGCAGCCTGTAACACCTTGGGAAAAATACCCGGGTTCACAAGTCATATATGCCCATGGGAATTACGTTTTTACTTCTGTTGAGCTATATGATAAGAATTCATATACGAAACAATTCCTGCTGCCGAATGCCTATAAACAAGCGGTAACTTTACCGAATGGGCAAGTTATTATGGTTACTAGTGATGGAAAAGGCGTGTCCAAATTTGACTCGATTCAAGCTCTCCATGATAGTTCGCCGAGTTTCAAAGTACCTGCTCTTCAGGTGGCGAACTTCTTCTTTGGCGATAGCGACCCGAAGGTAGGAGAGATCGGTGGATACATGACTTGGAACAGTACACAAGGCTACTCTATGATTAATAGTTATACGGTATATTTCCTTGATCAGAATGGCAGCAAAATCGGTAATAGAATCGCTGAAGTTACTTATGATCCTTCCGCCAGTGCATATTACAGCTATACGCTTCCTGTGACGTCTCTTCCTAAAGAAGCTGTGTACTTGGGATTGTATACGAAAAATGCAAACGGTGAGAGTTCCACTGCGGCAACCACCAAAATTATTGACCAAGGTGCTGGCTCAACGGGGAACAATGGGGGAAGTTCTCCTGGAGGTAGCAGCGATGGTGGATATATGGAGTATTACTTCGAAGATCAAAATACTGTTCAGGGGAGAATTCATCCACTAGTATCTTGGCTCAATTCCTCAGAAGTTAACTATTCAGGTTATCAATTATCCTTTACCGATGCATCGGGTACGGTGTTAAGCAGTTATTTGGTTAATAAACATACCTCGCCGCAGAGTCTGTATCGAATTAGTATTGCTGAAAATGTTGTTCCTGCGGAGGCTGTTTATCTCGACTTGCATCCGTTGGACCTAAGTGGTCATGTTGGGACATTGTATAGAATGCGAATCTTCGACAATACACTAGATAGTGCAACGACTTCTAATACCATTACCAGTCTTCCAGTACCCGGTGTAGTAATGCCTAAATTTGATGATTATGATAAATCAGCGGGACACATTGGAGGATCGATCAACTGGTACGATTCATCAACAGATCTTTCTGCTACCTCATATATTGTTTATTTTGTAGATGCCAATAATATGAAAATGAAGTCTATTGCCGAAATAAAACGCAGCAACCTAATCCATCCCAACCAAGGTATAAATCTTCCCACCTATGAAATAACGCTTCCTGAAGGAGTGGTGGTACCTAATGGAGCTAGCCGACTTGGGATTTTTGGAAAGAATAATCAAGGTGAGGCCGTCGATGGTTACTATTTCGGATTATGGGATGTCATAGCTGTTGATGAGGATAGTTCTTATTTCGAGGACAGAGATGGACGAGAGGACCATATTAAGGGTGATCTTCATTGGGCGCCTATCCTTAATGAATCAAATATTGTAAAATATCAAGTTCAATTCTTAGGCGATCAGTTTCAGCCAATTGGAGATGTGTTTGCGCAGGTCGATAAAGGGAAGGAACAATATGAAGTATCCATTGAGGACAATCAAATCCCTTTAGGAGCTATAATAATCCAATTGTTGGCGGTTAATGCGACGAATGAAAAATATTCGCTAGGCGTTTATTCTATATCTGACAATATGGAGGATAAAACGGTCGCCTCTTCACCAGTGGATAATCAGATCATAAACAATATATTTAGTAATTTTACAGATAGCGATGGAGATCAAGGTGAAATAGGAGGTCATTTTAGTTTCTATCCTAGTAGTAGCAATAGTAGTTCCATTGTTACACGTTATGATGTTTATGTTGTTAACAATCAACTTCAAAAGCTGAAACCGATTATGAGTTTAACCAATAATCATCTAGGTTTTTATCAAACCAGTATTCCATATCATACAGTGGTTCCGAATGGGGGAACCCAATTAGCGGTATACCCCGTATCTGCAAATGGTGAAGGGACTCCAACCGCAATTCAATTAGTAGATAGGGTTTATAGTCCCGCATTGGGAGCTGAGCAGATTAATATTACAAATAATACCGAGGGGAAATCAGACACGATTGTAATTACGGGTTTGAATACAGGCGATGTTATAAGAACCTATCACAGTGCTTCATCATCAAATCCTTTTCTGATAGCTCGTGTAGTTGAGAACTCTAATTCACTTACTTTTACTGTAGATCAATTAGGAAAAGAAAGTGGGAAATTATATTTCACCCTTCAGCGTGGTAACAATACTCCAAGTAAGAAGGTTGAACAAGTGTATACGGCTGAGCCTGTTGTTCCTGTCACCCCTCCAAGAGTTGGCGGCGGAGGCGGCGGTGGTGGAGGTGGAGGAAGCAGTCAATCTCCGCCATCGTTAGAAGTAGACGGGAAGATGCATTATGATTTAACGCCTCCTCGAATAGATTTGCTTATTGCGCTAAACTCCGATTCAAGTGAAATTGGATTAGATGCTCGGACGAAGGAGAAAGTTGATATTGTTACAGTGAAATTTGATGCAGATATTATTCGGATAGCGGCAAGTAGAAATAAATCTATCGTGTTTAAATCTAACGAGTTGAAGGTAGTGCTTCCACCAGATGTCTTTGACATTAAAAGTGATGAAAATACAATAGAATTCAAAGCTTCATTGGTGCCTGCACCAGCAATTCCTCAACACAAGGCAGTTTCATCCGTGTATGATTTTCTGTTAAAGGAAAAGGAGACGGTTATTGCATCATTTAAAACTCCTGTCCAAGTCACGTTTGCTTATGATGCAGCAAAAGTACAGGATCCAACGCGTCTTAGTGTCTATGTCTTAGATGAGAATACAGGAACTTGGAACAGTGTAGGCGGAACATTGAATAGTGATGGTACAATTACGGCTTCCTTGTCGCATTTCTCCAAGTATGCGGTATTAGAAAAGTCACAAGAAACAAAGACATTCTTAGATATTCAGGATCATTGGGCGCGAAAGGAAATCGAACAGTTATCCGAGAAGCAAATCATCGACGGGATGGACGACAATTCCTTTCAACCCGACTCCAATATGACAAGAGCACAATTCGTAACTCTACTTTCTAAAGCATTGAAACTCCGGAGTCAAGTAAGTACGAGGGATTTTACCGATATTAAAGATAGTTCCTGGTATAAGGACTCTGTGTATGCTGCATATGAAGCTCATATTGTGAACGGGGTTAGTGATCATGCTTTTGCTCCTGAGGCTAATATTACTAGAGAGCAGATGGCTGTAATGATGGTTAATGCCTATTTACAAGCGACTGGTAAGAAGCTTGAGGAGTTGCCGGTTATGCAAGGAGTAGCATATACTGACGATGGAGTTATCAGTGATTGGGCCAAGTCTTATGTCAAAGCGGCAACAGGATTGAACCTAATGAATGGAGCTAATGAAGGTGAGTTCGCACCTCAGGAAAATACTTCAAGGGCCCAAGCAGCAGTTGTTATTTACAGATTGCTTAATCAAGTGAAACCTTAACGCTATCTCAAGGGGTCTGACTTCGTTCAGACTCCTTTTACAATTACTGTGGTCAATGTGAAGGAGGTACATCTTCTATCCACTGTAAATCTAGAAAAAAGGAGAAATAAGCATGTCATTTACGCAGCATTTAATCCGTAAATATGGGGAAGCCTGGCGCCAGACGCAGCTGCATCCGTTCGTTCAGGAGATTGGCAGCGGCACGCTGGACCGCGGGAAATTCCGGTTTTATATGGTTCAGGATTATTTATATTTAATCGATTATGCCAAGCTGTTTGCTTTGGGTGCGGCGAAAGCTTCCGATGTGCAGACGATGAGTGAATTCGCCGCTCTCCTTCATTCCACGCTTCATGAGGAAATGGGGCTTCATCGTGCGTATGCCGCCCAATTCGGCATTTCGGAGGAGGAACTGGAACAGGCGGAACCATCGCCGATCACGCTCGCCTACTCCCACTACATGCTGCATGTGGCGCAGAACGGCTCGCTGTCTGAACTGACGGCTGCGCTGCTGCCCTGCATGTGGAGCTACTGGGAGATCGGCTGCATGCTTAAGGAAATACCGGGTGCGGCCGACCATGCCGATTATGGCGAATGGGTACGCATGTATAGTTCGGATGAATTTGGCGCGTTGGCGCAGTGGTGCATCGGCTTGATGGACCGCTTGGCGGAAGGGAAGTCGGGTGCTGACTTGGCAAGGCTCGAGACGATATTCCTGAATACAACCAGGTATGAAACGATGTTTTGGGAAATGGCCTATCAGGGCCAGATGTGGCCTGAAACGCTTGTCACAGGGACGGTTCAATAGAGACGATTTATAAATGCACTAGTGGGAGGATCATTCATTCGATCTTCCTGCTCGTGTATTCTTTTATGGAGAAAAATGGAAATGGTCATTGCATAAATTAGTTGCTCATTGTATACTCAAAACAGAAAGTACATTTGTTTTATATGTGTACATATGTACATGAGATTGGAGGGAGTATACGACTTATGCCAGAAATAAATCAAGAACGTTTTCGACTGCTGGTGAAAATATGCCAGCTTTATTATGAGGACGGCTTGAACCAATTGGATATCGCTAAGCGGTTAGGCATTTCCCGTCCGCACGTTAGCCGAATGCTGACCGCCGCTAAGAACGAGGGCATTGTGCGAATTTCGATTCAGAATCCGTTTTCCAGCGAGCAGGAGCTTGAGAAATGTTTTATTGAAACGTTCGGCATCCAGGATGCGCTCATTGTAGATTCCGCTGAAACGGATCCGAACAAATTGCGCGCTCAGCTCGGTCGTACAAGTGCTCCACTTATCGAGTCTGTGCTCATGGATGGGGACATTGTTGGGGTCATGGCTGGGCGAACGGTTGCAAGCGTTGCGGAGGAGCTGGATTATTTCGCAAGAGAAGGCTTGCAATTCGTTCCGATGGTTGGCGGCTGGGGTTCCGAAGGGGGGGCATGGCATGCGAGCTCCAATACGATGGCCTTTGCGAACAAGCTAAAAGCGAAATACTGGATGATGCATGCGCCAGCAAGGGTGGCGCATGCAGAAACGGGCGCGCTCCTGCGCCAGGAGCCGGAGATCGACAAGGTGCTTCAACTTGCGCAGATCAGCCGGGTAGCCATCATCTCTATCGGTGAAGTGAGTGAGCAGGCGACGATGGTGGAATCAGGGAATATGAGCCGCGCGGATGTTTCAGCACTGGAAGCTCTGGGCGCTGTGGCGAATTTGTGCGCTTCCTTCATGGATCAGAACGGGCGGGAGATTGACTTCCCGGAAAAAAATAAATATATCGGCATGACGGCGAAAGAGCTTCGCGCCATCCCAAACGTGATTGGAATCGCGGGCGGTGTTCACAAGGTGAAAGCCATTACGGCGGCGCTGCGCGGCAAGTGGATTGACACCCTCGTTACAGATGCTGCGACAGCGCGGGCGGTTATTGAATTTCATCGTACTCATGGAACGAGCAAATAGGAAGGAGAGGGTTTCATGTCCGAAATCAAGACGGAATCGAGGTCCATTCCCGCAGCAGCCAAAACGCTGACTTCGGAGAATGGCTATTATGGGAATTACGGAGGCTCCTTTATACCCGAGATTCTGGTTCCCGCTTTTGAAGAGATTAGTGCGCAATTTGAGAGCGTTAAAAACGATGAAGCTTTCTGGCAGGAATATTGCGCGCTGCTGGCTGATTATTCAGGCCGGCCTACCCCGCTAACGTATGCGGATCGGTTGACGGATTATTTTGGTCGCGCGAAGATCTACGTGAAACGCGAGGATTTGAATCACACGGGTGCGCATAAGCTGAACAATGCGCTTGGTCAAGCCTTGCTTGCCAAGCGAATGGGCAAAACCCGGATTATTGCTGAGACGGGAGCCGGGCAGCATGGGGTTGCGACCGCTACGGTTGCGGCCAAGCTTGGCTTATCCGCAACGATCTATATGGGGCGCGAGGATATGGAACGGCAATATGCGAACGTCTTCTGGATGAGACGGCTGGGAGCGGATGTCGTTGCCGTCGATTACGGCTCGCAGACGTTAAAGGATGCGATCAATGAGACGCTGAGAGACTGGGTGTCCAGCTTTGAGACGACGCATTATGTCTTAGGAACGGCATCGGGCGCGCACCCTTTTCCCGCTATTGTAGCCTTCTTTCAATCGATTATCGGCATTGAAGCCAAAGATCAGATCATGCGCACGGCTGGCCGGCTGCCAAGCCGCGTCTATGCCTGTGTTGGCGGGGGTTCGAATGCGCTTGGCGTATTCCAGGCCTTCTTCCCGCACGATGAGGTGCAATTGGTTGGCGTCGAAGCGGGCGGACAAGGCAAGGCATCAGGCCAACATGCTGCGCGAATTGCTTACGGTGAAGGGAAGTCCGGCGTCGCGCAAGGCTATAAGACGCTTTTCCTACAAAATGCTGATGGACAAATGGTGGATACGCACAGCATCGCCGCTGGTTTGGACTATGTAGGGGTCTCGCCGATTTTAGCAGATTTAGCGGAGCGGGGGAGAGTAGAGTTCGCAGCGGCAACCGATGCGGAAGTCATTGAAGCGCTGGAGATCGTGATGAAGACCGAGGGATTGATACCTGCGTTGGAGTCCACACATGCTTTTGCAGGGGCGTTCAAGCAAATCGCAGCATCGTCGAAGTCGGATGTTTTCATCATTAATATGTCTGGGCGCGGCGACAAAGATATCTTTAATGTAGCGGAGGGATTGCAGGATGATGAATGGAAAGCATTTATCGAGCGGAAAAACAGCCTCTACCACGAGTAAGCTAGCTGATCAAATTTACGGTAAAAAGGCGGCCGGAAAGACACTGCAGCTCATGACGCACCAGATCCTCGGCTACCCGGATTTTGATACGAATTACGAGATGATTCGTCTGTTTGATGAAAGCGGCGTGGATCTCGTGGAATTGCAGCTGCCTTTCTCAGAACCTATTGCGGACGGTCCTGTGTTCCTGCGGGCAAATCAGGCATCGCTGGCAAACGGGACTACGACACGGCAATGTATGGACTTTGCAAGGCGCGTCGTTGTTGATTTTCCGAGCATTTCTTTTGTCTTTATGACCTATTACAATATTGTCATTCAATATGGTATAGAGGCATTCGTGAGAGAGTGCGCGGACATTGGCATCCGCGGTCTCATTGTGCCGGATGCCTATCCGGAGGAGAGCGGGACGTTCATGAATGCTTGCCGCGCATATAGCGTGGAGCCGATTCTATTGGTCACGCCATACACAGATGATCCGCGATTAGCCTATTTATCGGAGCAGACCGGCGGCTTCCTCTACTGCGCGGCACGCAAGGGAGTGACGGGCTCGAAGACGTCATTCGGGCATGAGACAGACGAATTTTTAGCCCGTGTCCGCGGCTCGGCAAAGACGCCAATCGCTGTCGGCTTCGGTATCCAGAACGGCGAGGACGTTGCATGCCTCCAAGGGAAATGCGATATCGCGATTATTGGAACTCAACTGCTCAACGTCTTGGAACAGGATGGACTTACGGGCGTGGAGCGGTTTTTGAAATCATTACAGACCCTATAAGCGTAGATAAGGAAGGTCGCTAACAGGTGATCGTAAGGATTGTCCGATCCAGCAGCAAGCCATTGCGCCGGAATTTGCGAAAATTTACTTTCGAAGTCTTGTTGCAGATGATCGCCAAATGCTTGGAAATCACAGCGGCAGAGGCGTTTGCAACTGAAGTTAAATGACGTCCGGACATGAAACAAATTTTTGTAAAAAAAAGGGTTTTCCAGTGGAGTCGTGGAATGAATCTTGATGACCACAAAGTTTACTGGGAGGAAAAGAATGAGTACTTATGTTTTCGTGCATGGCGCATGGCAAGGGGCTTGGTGTTGGGAAAAGCTTTCGAAATTATTGAGAGAAAATGGGCATACTGTGATCGCGGAGGACTTGCCGGGGCATGGAGCCGACCAAACGCCAGTTTCCGAGCTATCCCTTGAAAAATACGTGGAAAGCGTCGTGCAGGCGATCGACTCACAAAATGAGTCCGTGTATCTGCTCGGTCATAGTATGGGAGGCGTCGTCATTAGCCAAGTCGCTGAACATCGGCCTGATAAAATCAAGGCGTTAATTTATTTAAGCGCTTATTTATTGAAAAATGGCGAAACCCTCACGGATGCCGTTGAAAAGGATAAATGGTCATTGGTTCCTTCGAATCTGGTCTTTGCTCCTGATTACAGCCATGTTGAGGTGAAGCCGGAGGCGGTAAAAGAACTGTTCTTTGGGGACTGTTCCGAAGAGGAGGTCGCCTGGGCTGCACAATTGATTAGGCCAGAGGCGGTTAAACCATTCCGTCACGCAGTCTCATTAACAGAGGAGAACTACGGTAAGGTAGATCGTGTATATATCGAGACTTTGCAAGACCATGCAGTAAGCAATGGACTGCAAAAGCTGATGTATGCCGCGACAAGCTGCAAACAGATCATTACATTAGACAGCGGGCACTCTTCGTTTCTATCAGAAACAGAAGGTTTGGCTAAACATCTTATGACGCTTTAATGAACGTATAGCCACCGTCCATTGTCACGTTTTGCGCGTGAATGGGCGGATTTTCTTGTTATACGGAGCCCTTTTTTCCAGCGATGTATTGACATTGGAAATTACTATATGATATATAAAAACTAGGTTAGCACTCCGTTGATTAGAGTGCTAAGGCTTTGGCAAGACTGATTTGCGAGTATACGTAATATGAACAGTAGTTGAAGGGAGATTTATTCATGACGAAGAAGCAATTCCAAGCCGAATCGAAAAGATTACTCGAAATGATGATTAACTCCATTTATACACAGCGAGAAATCTTTTT
The DNA here is from genome assembly GCF_040812395.1 of Paenibacillus tabacirhizosphaerae. Lineage (GTDB taxonomy): Bacteria > Bacillota > Bacilli > Paenibacillales > NBRC-103111 > Paenibacillus_E. Next base: position 120,688 of record NZ_JBFNXH010000017.1, read on the forward strand.
GAGAGAGCTTATTTCCAATGCCAGCGATGCTATCGACAAAATTTACTACAAGGCATTAACCGATGAGGCGCTGGTGTTTGACAAGGACAACTATTTCCTCCGCATCTCCGCTGACAAAGCAAGCAGAACGCTGACGATCTCGGACACCGGCATCGGGATGACGAAAGAGGATCTGGAGAATAACCTTGGGATTATCGCGAAGAGCGGCTCATTGGCTTTCAAGAAAGAAAATGAACTCAAAGACGGACATAACATCATCGGCCAGTTCGGGGTCGGTTTCTACTCGGCTTTCATGGTGGCGGACGAGATCACGGTGATTTCCAAAGCGCTGGGCAGCGACGAGGCGTTCAAGTGGGAGTCCACTGGCGCGGAAGGCTACACCATCGAGCCGTCCGAGAAGGATTCCATCGGCACGGAGATTATTTTGAAAATTAAAGCGAACACCGAAGACGATAATTATGACGAGTTCCTGGAAGAGTATCGTTTGAAAGCGATTATTAAGAAGTATTCCGACTTTATCCGGTATCCGATCAAGATGGAGGTAACGGGGCGCAGGCCGGTTGAAGGCAGCGAGAACGATTACGAGGACTATAGCGAAGAACAGACGGTCAACAGCATGGTTCCGATCTGGCGTAAAAATAAGAATGAGCTGACTACGGAAGATTACGAGAACTTTTATTTCGAAAAGCGCTATGGTTTCGATAAGCCGCTGAAGCACCTTCACATTAGTGCCGACGGCGCGGTTGTGTATCAAGCGATTTTGTATATCCCGGAGAATACGCCGTTCGACTACTATACGAAGGAGTATGAGAAGGGGCTTGAGCTTTATTGCAATGGCGTGCTGATCATGAACAAATGCTCGGATTTGCTTCCTGACTACTTCAGCTTTGTCAAAGGGATGGTAGACTCGGAAGACTTGTCGCTAAATATCTCGCGTGAGATGCTGCAGCACGACAGACAATTAAGCCTAATTGCGAAAAACATCAAGAGCAAAATCAAAAGCCAGCTGCAAAGCCTGTTGAAAGATGAAAGAGAAAAGTACGAGCAATTCTATAATTCGTTTGGCCGCCAGCTGAAATATGGGGTCTACAGTGATTATGGTTCTAATAAAGATGTGCTGCAGGACTTGCTACTGTTCTACTCCTCCAAAGCGAAGAAGCTGATCACGTTGGATGAGTACGTATCGGGTATGCCGGAAGACCAGAAGTATATCTACTATGCGGCTGGGGAGTCGAATGATCGCATTTCCAGACTTCCGCAAACGGAGCTGGTATCCGATAAAGGGTACGAAATCCTTTACTTTACGGATGATATCGACGAGTTCGCAATCAAGATGCTCATGAAATATAAAGAGAAAGAGTTCAAATCGGTATCGAGCAGCGACTTAGGAATTGAGCCGGATGCGAATGACAATCAAACGGAAGCTGAAGAGAACGAAAGCAAGGATCTCTTTGCATCAATGAAAGACATTTTGGCGGACAAAGTGAAGAATGTAAAAGCGTCGAAGCGTCTGAAAAGCCATCCTGTATGTTTGTCGACAGAGGGCGAAGTGACGATTGAGATGGAGAAAATCTTGAAAGCTATGCCGAACAACCAAGAGGTAAAAGCGGACAAGGTGTTGGAAATCAACGTGAACCACGAGGTATTCCAATCGTTGAAGGATGCTTATAGCGCGGATAAAGCGAAGCTTGCCCTGTACACGAATCTCTTGTACAATCAGGCGCTGCTCATCGAGGGCTTGACGATTCAAGATCCTGTTGAGTTTACGAATAATATTTGTAAAATCATGGTGTAACACCGCGCATGAAGAGAGCGGTATATGGCAAAGAACCCGTCACTGGCTAAACCAGTCCGGGTTTTTTTGTTTTTGGGAAGCGGGGGTCAGGTTGAAATGCGCTTGCAGCCGTCAGAAGCGCTGTTATCCGATTATCCGGCTCCTCACGGCAAGCAAGGTTTTACTTTTCAGCTCTTCAATGGCGCTGATCAAATCAAGCATCTGCTTCATATACTGGCGTCTCGCTTCCGAGTCTTTCAGGGAAGCCAGGTTGATTTCGATGGTGAGATTAGCTGATTGAGCAGCAGCCTCGAACAAGATGGCCCCAATGCCGAGGTCGGATATGACATTCTTGTTAGAGTTTTCGGCAATTGTGAGCGTGCATCGCAAGCCATCGCGGCAAACCTCCATCAGACGAAGCGGCACGGTGATAGCGGCAGCCGTTGCAGCCTGAATAGCCTGGCTGCGAAGGTCCTTCTCCTCAGCTGTCTGCTTGGGAAGCCGGAGTGCTTCCATGTACTGCTGGAATGCTGCGATGTCAGAAGCGAGCAGTTCCTCACAGGCTGCGGTTAAGTCATTCATAACGCGAATGGCTGCTGCAATCTGTTCGTGAACGTCAACGAATTTGTCGCCCTGCGAGAGATTGCCGACCATCGCTGTCATTGACGCTCCAAGCGCGGCGACTAGCGCGGCAACACTTCCGCCGCCCGGTGTAGGCGCAGAGCTTCCCGCTTGCTGAATAAAATCGCGTATCGATTGATCCCATGATATCGCATTCATACGTAGCGCGCCTCCCCTGCGTGTTGTTGCAGCTCGATAGCTTTCAATAGATTCTGAAACAGAATCGCGGTGGTTAACGTGCCGACTCCGCCTGGAACAGGAGAAACGGCCAGCACCTTTTCACTGATATTCGGTGCTGCGTCGCCCACGATTTTACCGTCAGCGGCCTCATTGATGCCGGCGTCGATCAGGATCAAGTTGGCGTGGACCATCTCCATGGTGATCACATCAGGACGGCCGACGGCTACGAAGGCAATCTCTGCGTGCCCTAGGTGCGAAGCGATATCAGGCGTTCGGGAATGGCACACAGTGACAGTCGCATTCTCCCTTTGAAGCATATGAAAGAGGGGGAGTCCAACAGTCTGACCTCTGCCGACCAAGGTGACATTTTTGCCTTCCAGCGTATGGCCGTAAAAGGCGAGCAATTGGATGCACGCTTGTGGAGTTGCGGGATAGAGCCCCTTGTCCCCAGTAACGGTAGCCAGCTTGTTGCTGGGCGTTACGCCATCGATATCCTTATCGGGCGAGATGGACTTTTCGATGGTGGAAGCGGACAGATGCCGCGGCAGAGGAAGCTCCAACATAATGCCATGCACATTCGGGTCTGCATTCAGTTGGGAGATGAGCTGCAGGATATCTGGCTCGCTTGTGTCTTCCTTGAAGGCGTGGAGATGGAAAGCTACTCCTAGCTTCTCAGCAATCTTTTGCTTAGCGCGGGCGTAATAGGCAGAAGCAGGATCTCCTTCCACCAGAATTGTTGCCATGCGCGGTACAATTCCTGCTGTTTTCAGCTCCTCTACACGCGTTCGGACCGCCTCATATACGCCATCGGCCGCTTCCTTTGCTTTCATGAGCATTGCCATTTCCATAACCTCCCTGTTCAAATATGCAATTTTGAATCAATAAACGAAAAAAAGCATCGGCAGACGCTCGTCAATGACGGCACATCTGCAAATACTTTTTCCCCAGGCGAACGGTACGTTCCAACTGAATGCTCCCTCGTGGTTAATTCCACTGTTTTCGCCAGTCACATTCAATGCTATTTCCTTCATCATATCAAAGAATAGTTCATAGTTAAAGTGCTGAAAGCTAAATAAATCTATGTGAGATGACGATATAAAGTAGACTTTGAAATTAACAATAAAATGGAAAATTGTTAAAAATAACACATTTTTCAGAGGGATGGAGTGAGCGGCAATCTTGAAAGGGGATCGAAATAGTAGGAAGTTTACCATGTTTTGCGCTGTGATCATTTTAATGCTTATTTCCGGGTGCAGCAGCGAGGCTGGCAAGCTTGTTCCCGATGCTTTTTCCGCTAAAGATCTGTGTATGGAAAAAACCGGCTTTCCGGATAGCGAAATTTGCTACGGAACGGATCGGAAAAGGGTCGAAAGGATTTTAGGCTCCGGGAAGGGCAGCGGTGTGGTTCAAAAGTATGATGATGGCGTCTCCGTGATGTATCGCGAGGATAAAGTTGCCGGATTGGCCATTGGCTTCTCATTAGAAAAACGGATGCAGATTACACGCGGAATTCGCATAGGATCGAAAAAGGAAGAAGTCGAGCAGAAATACGGAAAAAAATACGCAATTGTAACAGCGCTAGGAGGCACGCTCTATAGTTTCTATAAGGAAAATAATCTTCCGTTGGAACGAAAGGCCTATAAAAGCGAGAGGTCGGATGACGAGAAGCAGGGCGTCTTTGAAATATGGTTCTCGTATGATAAAGCCGGGGGAGTGAACGAGATCATCTTGTCGGATCAAAGGATGTCAGCGGAAAAGAAGTGAAGTCCGGCAAAATCATGGTATAACACCGCGCATGAAGAACGCGGCATATGGCAAAGAACCCGTTACTGGCGTAAACCAGTCCGGGTTCTTTGTTTTTTGGGAAGCGGGGGCGTTTCTATTCATAGGTACAACGTCATCTTATCATTTAGAAAATCAACACTTTACCATTAACCTCAGCCGGGCTTGGTCCAACATTAGTAATTTGGAGTCGGTCGGTTCCGGCCGGGACAACAAAAGTCAGCACAAAGGTCCGTGTTCCTCTCACAGTTACAGCGTTCGTGATGGGGCGATGGGTGACGGCGTCTACAATCTGGTATCTGATGACAGGCTGAGTAAGGAAGCCGGCCGAAGGACGTTGGGAAATGATGATTTCGCCGAAATTAACAACGTTTCTGAGCCGAAAAGCACCGGAGAAAACAGTTACACCTGAGCCAATTCTCGGGAAAAGGAAGACGACGGATCGGAGAATGATGGATGAAGAACGCTTGCTCGTTAACTTTAAACTTGGCTTCAATTCGATCACCTCCAATCTATCTCTATTCCATATAAGATATGAAAATATGAAAAATTGGTTCCATTTTTAAGAAAATTGGGAGGTTTCATAGAAAGAAAAGAAACTCCAGATATTGAAGATAAAACAATGCCAGGCTTCATATCGTGGCCACATATGCAGAAAAGACCAAACAACCCCTCTCGCCGAGGGGCTGTTTGGCATGCGCGCTATTTTGTCTTCCTGGCAGCAGCCCAGACGTCCAACTGCCGCTGCTTCTCTTCAATGACTTTATTGCCGCCAGCGTCCTTCAAGGATTTAAGCAGCGCTGGCATAATTTTATCGGGATCGAATTCGCCCGAATTGAGTGCTCCTGTGTACTGCGGGAGGGCATTCCCGCAGGCAATCACCTCATTTTTCACTTTATCCGGGTCGAAAATGAACCCAAGAGCAAGGGACCTGTCAGCGGTTTCGTTAAAGACCCTGTATTTTTCCCAGAGATTAGGGTCATCGCCTGCCCAGATATAGGAGTTCAACTGATTGCCGAACACCCATGGCAAATTAAGGTTATACCCGATGGTTTTGGCGGATTCTCCAGGCGGGTAGTCGATCAGGTTGTCTCCCTTTTTGACAAAATGCTTGCCTTCGATCCCCCAATCGAGCAGATTGAGCAAGTATTTATCCGTGTAGAGCAAATTCAGGAACATCATCGCTCGTTCGGGATTCTTTGAGGTACGAGGGATGGCGAACATCGCGCTTGTGACATCGCCGGTCGTCGTATAGGGCTTGGTCAGCTCCACGCTCACCATAGGGAATCCTGTATTCCGCGATTCTTGCGTATTGAATCCGGGCTTGATGGACTGCGCATAGGCGAAAGCTTTGCCGGCCTTAACCGCTTCAAATTCATTCTGCCTGGAGGTGGAGCCGTCTTTGTTGATATATCCGGCCTGATACCAGCCGTGCATGATTTTGGCGTAATGCAGATACGTTGGGGTTTCATACAGATTAATGACCTTCAGTTCTTTGCTGTCACGGTCAATGACACCTGGCCCGCTGCTGGAATCCAGCATGTCGAACTTTCCGTAGCCGGGCAGCACGGTCAAGGGGGACCGATCGTATTTGACTTGTAGGGGGACCATGCCCGGTTCGTTTGCTTGTATCGTTTTCCAAATGGGTTCCATATCTTCAAGATCATGTACAAGGGAGAGATCAATGTGGTATTTATCCACGATGTCCTTCCGCATGACGATGCCTTTGGTGGAGGCAAACTCTTTGTTGGTCAGCACGCCGTAAATGCTTCCTTTTACTCTTCCATTCTCGATATAGGCGGGATCCAGCGTGCTCGTAATGCCTTGTCCATATTGATTCAGCAGTTCATCGAGCGGGATAATTTGTCTTTTGGCGACTTCTTGGCCCAAGAATAACCAGGAGGAAGTGAACATCAAATCAAATGTTTCATTGGAGAGGAACATCAGGTTGGTTTTATCCGACCAGACGGATAAATCAATGGGCCGCAGTTCGATTGTGGCATTTATCTTCTTTTCCAAATAGGCATTCATAGCATCCTGCACGTCGGGCAAATCTTTAGGAACGGTGCCGATAGGGAACACCATGACCATATGGTAAGGCGGCAGTTTTGCTGCGGCTTCATTCATCTGCTCGGTTGTTGGTGCAGAAGTTTGGGGCGTCTGAGGCGCGGTTCCGGGATTGCTGCAAGCTAAGAGCAGGGTGGCGCAGACAAGGCTTGTGCCCAGAACAGTTATTAGTTTACGGATGATTTTCAATGCGAATACCCCCTACTAGACCTAATATATCAAATAACCTTGGGCATAAAAAGAAGGAATCAGGTAATTGGCGTGGAATTGACGGGAGTAAAAGGAGGCCGTGCATGTTCATTAAAAGAGGAACGCTTCGCTCACAGCTTATTTTGGGTTTTGCTCTAGTAACGGTTCCGCTCGTTATTTTATTAATTTGGAATAACATGTATGCGACGAAGGTTGTGCATTCTCAGGTTGCACAATCCAATAAAAATATGCTGACGATGTATATGAACCAAATCGATCAGGTGCTTGAAGAGCTGGACAAGTACTTGTACAGGACGGCGAACCAGGATAGCGACTTAATCTCGCTTAGCGCCTTCGAGGAAGATAACCCTGAGTCTTATTATGCCAGAATTCGTACGCTGAATGCGATGTATTTGAATACGAACTACTATAAAGATGCAGACGTGCTCTTTGCTTATAGTTCCAGATATGCCGATTTGCTCGTAGCGCCTCAGCCTTATATGAATAATGATCGTAAAGAATCGATTAAGGCGAGACTGGATAAGCTCATGCTGGATTCGACGACCCGAAGCTCGCTGCAGCACTCCTGGCAGCTGATTTATCAAGATCAACAATACTCGCTCGTCCGCCTTGTCGACACCGGGTACGATTCCTATATTGGCGCTTGGGTGGATATTAATCGGCTGATGATCCCGCTAAATTTGCTTCATTTGGGGGAACAGGGGCAGGCCTTGTTTTTATCGAAAGAAGGAACCGTGCTTAATGCCCTTAAAGATGAGGAATTCGAGAAAAGTCTGAAATCCATAGACTGGAAGGTCAATGTAACTGCGGAAGATCAACCGTACCAGATTGTGCGTCTGGCTGAGAAATATTTGCTCGTTATCCAGCCGTCGCATCATGCGGAGATGTATTTGTCCGTGATGATACCGGAGCGCAATCTGCTGGAGGGGCTGGCCTTTTTCCAGAGAATTAATTATTACGTGCCTGTGTTAGCGCTGCTTATCCTGTTATTGTACTTGTTCTTCCTGGAACGGTTCATTGTAAGGCCAATCGCCAGGTTGATCAAAGGCATGCGTAGAATTTATTCAGGCGATCTATCCGTTCGGTTTAGTGACGACAGATTGATGGAGTTTAAGGTGATTGGCGAGACATTCAATAACATGGTCACCCAGATTGAAGTGCTGAAGATTGATATCTACGAGGAGCAGATCCGCACGAAAAAAGCGGAGCTTAAGCATCTGCAGGCTCAGATTCATCCGCATTTCTTTATGAACTCACTGAATATTGTATACAATCTTGCCCAAACGAAAAATTTCGAGCTTATTCAGCAAATGGCCATTCATCTGGTCAAATATTTCCGCTTCGCTATTCGGACGCATCTCTCATCGATTACATTGATGGAAGAACTTGAGCATATCCGGAGCTATTTGGCTGTGCAGCAGGTGCGTTTTCCGGAGCATCTTTCTTTTCATATTGACATTGAGTCTGATCTGCAAAACTGCCGTATCCCGCCTTCAACGGTACAGCCTCTTGTGGAAAACGCCATGATTCATGGCTTCTCGATTCATTCCTCGCAATCGTTTCAAATCGGGATTGAAGTGCGGCCTGATCCCGAGTCGGAAGCGCATTTCCTCGTTCAGGTGAGGGACAATGGCAAGGGGATGACTGATGAGAAGCTGAGACAGCTGCAAGCCCAGAGCTATTTTGAAGAAGAGGGCAGCGATCATATTGGCTTGTGGAATGTGATGCGCAGGTGTAAGCTATACTACAAATCAAATGTGGATATTGTGCTGGAGCGGGTGGAGCCAAGCGGTTCATTGATCACGTTAAGGCTTCCCCGCCAAAGTACAGATGAATGAGGGATAGGATGTACACAGCACTGCTGGTCGATGATGAAATTTTTGCAGTCAAAGGGATGATCTCAGGTGTAAATTGGGATCGATTGGGCATTAGTAGGGTCTATGAGGCTTATCATGCCTCGACAGCGAGAGAAAAGCTGCTGCAAACGCATGTGGATGTGATGATTTGCGACATCGAAATGCCGGATGAGACTGGACTGGAACTCGTCGAATGGGTCAAAACAAATAAGCCCGAGGTGGTCGTGCTGTTCTTGACGTGCCATGCTGATTTTGCTTTCGCGCAGAAGGCGATCCACTTGGGCAGCCATGATTATTTGCTGAAGCCGGTCATTTTTGGCGAGCTGGAGCTGGTGCTGCAGGCGGCCTTGGATGGCATCCAAGAGCGAAGGGAACTGAAAGAGACGGCGGAACATCTGAAGAAATATCAGTCAATGTGGGAGCACAAAAAGGTCGCTTTGATCGAACGGTTCTGGCGGGATATCCTGTGTCAGCGGTTGCTGCCGAATGAGGCGACGCTTAGATCCGCCTACGAAGAATATCAGCTTCCGGTTGAAGATTATCCCTATGTGACGCTGATCCTTATTAGCGTGGAACAGTGGGAGAAGCATTTCAGCGCCAGAGACGAAGAAATCATGAGTTTCGCGCTGCGCAATGCTGCGGAAGAAATGATTATCGGGAGAAGTGCCGGTCATGTGGTCGAGGACAACCGGGGCAATATGATTGTTATGCTCTATAGAGCCCGCGCGGATCACGTTGCTTACGGCGAACTTTTGGAGGCGTGCACGCGCTATAGGGAGGCGTGCCAGCAGTATTTGTACTGCCAGCTTTCGTGCTATATCAG
>NZ_JBFNXH010000018.1:0-117839 GCF_040812395.1 Paenibacillus tabacirhizosphaerae
ATTTCCCAGTATGTAAGACCCCTTGTAGACGACGAGGTTGATAGGTTCGAGGTGGAAGTGCAGCAATGCATGCAGCTGACGAATACTAATCGGTCGAGGGCTTAACCAAAACAATCCCAAGCAAGTGAAGCAGAAGCTGACGAAGCGATTGCCGAATACTTGATTGGAGCCAGAAAACAACTGGTTCAACAAATACCCACTTTACGCAAGTTTCGTATCTAGTTTTCAGGGTGCAACATGCACTTTGACGAGAGCTTATGCTTTCGAAGTAAGTTTTGCTACGCAAAACTCTTAGTTTGGTGATGATGGCGGAGGGGACCCACGCGTTCCCATCTCGAACACGACCGTTAAGCCCTCCAGCGTCGATGGTACTTGAACCGCAGGGTTCTGGGAGAGTAGAACGTTGCCAAGCACAATCAGAACCACTTGCTCCTGCAGGTGGTTTTTTGATTTTTTATTTTTCGGCAAGGGGCAATTGTTCTCGAGTATTAGGGTCAGAATAAGTAGTTGTGCTTTAGCCGTTCAGCATTTCCTTTTGCATCCAATCACACACGTGTGTAAGATAAGAATGGACAGGTTATTTAAGTTTGAGGAGGAACTTTGTGGTTTTTGGTGCACGCGTATGGAAAACAGGAATTGCGGTTACTTTGGCTTTATATATTAGTGCTTGGCTCAATTTTACGCCCCCGGTCATTGCAGCGGTAGCGGCTATCTTTGCGATGCAGCCTTCAATTTACCGGTCTTGGCGCTATTTCTTGGAACAACTGCAAACGAACATACTGGGAGCGGCGTTAGCGCTACTGGCGGGCACATTTTTCTCGAATAATATCATTGCGATCGGCATCGTCTGTATTCTGGTAATTATCATTTGTTTACGGATGAGAATGGAAGAAACGATTGGGCTGACGCTGGTTACGGTTGTAGCGGTTATGGAGGCTTCGGCGGAGTGGACGTTTGCGGTCAATCGATTTCTGTTGAGCTTGATTGGCATCGGCTGCGCCTTTTTGATCAATGTGCTCTTTTTTCCGCCGAAACCTAAGGAGCAATTTGCCGCACAAATACAGACCGCTTTTGGAATTATGTCGCTTCTTTTGCGGACGGTAATCTCGAATGAGATCAAGGAGACTGTGTTTCGGGAAGAGATGGAAGGGCTGCGGAGCGCCTTGCACGCCTTGGGCGGTAAGTATAAGCTCATGGAAGAAGAGGTGAAGAAGCTCAAGCGAGCGGGGTTCAGCCGAATTCGCCATCTCGTTATTTACAAGCAGAAGCTGCTTGTCATGAACAAGGGGTTTGAGGCTCTGGAAGCGGTGGAGGAGCATTATTTTCAGACCGCCCGGACAGCAGAAATTGATGCTTATTTCGATCATCATGTAGAGAGGTTGATCAAGTTTCACGAGCATGTGCTGTTGAAATTCGATGAAAAGCTCAAGGCTGACAGCTCTGAAGGTATAGAAATGGAAGAGGAAAACGAACGGTTCATGACGACGCTCATCGAGCGTTATCAGGAGTGGCCTGCCAACATGCTGCGGTTGTCGGTTGTAGCCGCTGCTCTGTACGATTACGGCCATCAGATAGCTAGACTGGATAAGCTTGTGGAGCATGTTCATCGCGGCGATACAGAGGAGAAGGAACCTCTGGACGTTTTGCTAAAGAACATGAAGTTGAAGTGATCTAGACGAGGTAGCCAAGGGAATTCGTGGCAAGTCCTATCGGAAATACCGAATAAATTGTAAAATAGACCAATGGATACTTTTTTCTTTTTTGGAAAGGATGAAGGAAATGAATAAGCGCTTGAGCGCAAAAGATCAGAAGGCGCTTCTCGATGGCGTGGGAACGTTGGTTGAGCAGCAGTCGAAAATGACGACTAAAGCAGGGGCGAAGATATGGCCTGAGTATGATGTGCCGTTAGCACTCACAGCCGCTCTGTCTAATCTGTCGAAAAGCGAATTGACGGAAATCCGGAAGGATTTGAATCTAACCGGCGTGAGTACACTGAATAAGCAGCAGTTGATTCAAGCTTTGGAACAGGCAATTCCTGCGGCGCTTTCCACTCTTCTTCAGAAATTCGATGAGACCCGTTTTCAAATCATGAAACAGATCGCCGTCCGCGGCGGCTATTCGAATACGCTAATTGACTATGAACAGCTTGTCTATTTTGAGTCGAAGGGGCTCATCTTCCAAGGGGAGCACATGGGGAAGCATACTGTAATTATCCCGCAGGAAATTCTCAAGAGGTTCCAAGACATCGACCATTCGGCTTACCGTGAAACGCTCAAAAGAAATACGGAATGGATCAAGCTTACGCATGGTTTGTTGTTTTACTATGGGTATCTCGATCTTAAAGATTTGATTAGCTTGATGGAGCAGTATACCGGAGTGCGTGTGGATGTTAATGAGTATGCGGATGTCATTTATGATGCTGCTTTGTTTTATTGGAAAATAAATCCTGAAGTATATGGGTTCTCAAATAGTTTGATTACAGATATAGCACTAGTGAAAAGTGAGATTGAATTCAGAGCGAAATTAGCCCTCTATCCATTCACAAAGAATCAGCTTCTCTTAGCGGGCGTGCCGGGCTTTGTAGATAGAAATGCAAGCCATAAGGCGTTTGTCGATTTTATCTGCAAGTGCTACAGCATTTCTCGAGGAGAAGCGGATTTTATCGTTGAAGAATGCGCGGATGCTATTCGGATGGGGCAATCACCAGGTAAACTGTTGCAGTTGCTGCAGCAGTCACTGGAAATCAATGATCTGGAATTGACGAAGGCATTTATGAATCAGATCACATCCCTGAATAATCATACACGGCAATGGTTTCTCAAAGGGTATACGCCAAACGAGCTGTCCTCTGCAAGCAAGCCCGCTGTTCCTGCGCAGCAGCCAAGGGCTAAGGGGGAAGTTATCGATTTTGCGACTAGAACCAAAGTAGGCAGAAATGACCCATGTCCGTGCGGCAGCGGCAAGAAGCATAAGAAATGCTGCGGGTGAAGATAGACGATAAGCGGAATCGTGGGTATTCTGCGTTTTCGATAGAAGGCACTTGCATAAACATGCGGGTGCTTTTCTGTTTTCCTGTTTGATGGAATATATTTTAAAGTGTGGCAAAAGTCCTATTTATGAAAAGGGTACTTCCGATATACTGATACGGTAAGTATCAAGTTAAGGAGAGTAACGGGAAATCAACGAATATAGCGGAAGATTGGGCGCGTATTTTTGATATAGTGAATCCATAGGTAAAGCACGGAGGTGATCGGGTTGCCGATTGAAAGAAGCGGCATGGATGAGCGGGAACGATATTTTATCGTTGGTCGCGATGAGGAATTGAAGCATTTCAAGCAATTGTTGGTTGGCCGAAATGAAGAGGGGCGAACCGATGTTTTACATATCTATGGGACGGGCGGCGTGGGGAAAACCACTTTCCTTCGGTTATGCCGCGATATGGCGAAGGAAGCTGGCGCATGCTTCATTCTATTGGACAGCCGCGATTTTGTTCATACGGAGCATGGCATTGGCGAAGCTTTACTTCTGCAGCTTCAGATGCATACGAAGGATGCAGGGGTGGAGGAGGGGACTCAGACCCATCTGAGGGATATATATTTGGAAGCGATTGCGCGAATAGCGCGGGAACAGCGTGTTGTATTAGCCTTCGATACGTTCGAAGAAATGACGGATATGGAAGCGTGGCTGCGCGAACGATTACTCCCTTGGTTACCGGAGAACTCGATTGTGCTCTTGGCAGGCAGACATCCGCTTAAAGGCGGCTGGTTGTTGTCGCCGGCATGGCGGGAGAGATTGCGGCAAATCCCCATGAAGCATTTGGAAAAGGCGGATAGCATGCTTTATTTACAGCGATGCGGCATTCATGAGGAGAACAGGATGGAGCAAGTATGGGTCCAAACCCAGGGACATCCGCTTACGCTTTCTTTGGCTGCAGCTGCGAACGCTTACCAGGAAGGAGCGATCTTATTCACAGGAGCGGATTGGTTCGAGGAAGTCGCTGCGTTGTGGTTGAAGGAAGTGCCGGATCAAGAGCTGAGAAAGCGGGTTGAGGCGGTATCTGTGCTGCGGCATTTTAACCAGGAGCAGCTCTCGTATGTCATGGAGGAGGAAGTGCCTCCGGATGTGTTTGATCGGCTAACGGAGCTTTCTTTTGTACGCAAATCAGAACGGGGCTGGCAGCTTCACGATTTGATGCGGGAATCGACGAGCGCCCGATTGAAAGAACGGGCTCCGAAGATGTATCAGCGGTTAATGGAGCGAAGCGCGTCTTATCACGCCGAAGCGATAATCGCCTTATCCGGCCGCAGCAGAACGGGCTGGGAAGTGGGCGAGTTGTTTCGTTACGCCGGAGTTGACGTCATGAGAGCGCTGACCAGCGAAACGCCTCGCGGTTCGTATTATTGGGAAACCATGACGGAATCCTCACTGGGAGATGCCATTGCTTATCTCGAGTGGCGGAAGAACTGCATGGAGGGGGTATCAGGTGTAGGTATTGACCCCGTAACCGGCAAACAGTTTTGGATTGAATACACGCCGGAGGAGGTGCGGTATAATTCCTCTCAAGTGGATGTCGAGGCACTTTTCCGGCTTGATCCTGAATCGATTAAGCTGCTGCGCGACGAATCGGGGCGCACGGTTGCATTTGCAGTTACCGTTCCGCTTCATTCGGGGACACTTGCGTATCTGGAGAGCCATCCGTTTTGCGGACCTTACATGAAAACACTGACACCTGAAGAGAAATAGCGCTTAATGGTACCTCGTGAAAAGCCTGCAGGTTGGTTCTTAGGGGCTATGGATTATTCCGATGTGATGAATCCGGCTATCCGCAATGCTGGAATCTATTTGATTTATGAACACTTATGCGCCGGTGGCGTTGTCATCTGTTCACCTTTTCATACGGAAATTAGCGAGAAAGTATATCCGGGTGTCGGCTTCCGTATTATAGAAAGCGCAACGCATTACAACTACGATGGAAAAACGGCTACGCCAACCTATGCGCTTGATACGCGGGGGGATAAATTACGCGCCTTCATGGAGGACTTATTTCATAAAGCGGGCATGAAGTGGCAGCAAGCGGAGCAGGAAAAGATTGGCGCTGCGGAAGCACAAATCGTAAGAAAAGCGATGATGATGGAGCAATTAACGAAGCGTGAACAGGAAGTGGCTAAGTTAGTCTTGGCTGGATTCTCCAATGTGGAAGTGGCGGGGAAGCTGTTCGTTAGCGAAGTGACGGTCAAAAAGCATCTTCAGGCGGTTTACACCAAGCTGGGTATTAATTCCAGGATGCAGTTGGCAACTAAAATGCTGACCGAGTAATGGGTTAACGGTGCTCAGCAATTACACGGATACCACCCTTGGGGCGTAGTGTGATCATCGCTTCCGGCGTGACGGCGTGATGACCTGGCACGTGCCGAAGTCGGAATCGTTGACCTATCGTGCTAAGGATGATGACCATTTCCAGCATTGCAAAATGATTCCCGATACAGGATCGCGGTCCTGCTCCGAAAGGGAAATAAGCAAGCTGGGGAAGCTTTTTCAATAGATCGTTCTCGAACCTTTCCGGCCGAAACGATTCCGGGTCGTCAAAATAATCAGCGCTTGTATGAAGCGGATAGGGCGTGATCATGACGGTTTCACCTTTGCGCATGAAGAAGTCGCCAATGTGAACGTCAGTCGTCGCCGTTCGTCCTGTCAGATACCCTGCAGGGCGAAGGCGCAGCGTTTCCCACAGGACATTTTGCGTATAGGGGAGATCGTTATAATCATCTGCGCTCGGCGCACGTCCGCCAAGGACACGTCCCCACTCCTGAAGAAGCTTCGTCTCCACTTCCGGATGCCGCATGATATAGTCGAATGCAAAAGCAAGCGTATTGGCGGTCGTTTCGTGTCCGGCTAGAAAAACAGCCATGAGCTCATCGCGCAGCTGCTGATCGGACATCCCGGCTTGATCCACTTCATCAACGGCGGATAGGAGGATCCCCAGCAAATCCTGCTGTTCAAGGTCTGGATTGGCACGCCGCTCAGCGATCACTTTGAAAACGACCTGGTTCAGAGTTTCAATGGCGTTGGTGTATTCCCGATTTTGTTTGGTTGGAATGAGGAGTGGCAAGCGGATCAATGAACGGATTTTTTCCGTTGCTATCCGATTAATCGATTCATAGGCGCGGCCGATCTGATCCAGCTGTTTTTTGGAATCGAAGCTGAACATCGTTAGGGCAATAATGTCAAACGTGATGGCAAACAGGTCATCCGTTAACTCGCGAGATTGACCATCCTCCCATCGATCTGTGTTGTCGAGAGCGATTTTTGCCATTTGCTCGGCATACAGCTGCACATGGTTCTTGGTAAAACGCGGCTGCATCATCCGGCGCTGCCGCTTATGAAGATCGCCTTCGCTCATGACGAGGCCCTCTCCTGTAAATCGTTTAATTTCGCTGAATGCTGCACTTTTAATGAAAGCGTCGGCTTTCGTAATCATAATCTCTTTGAGCTTCTCGGGATCGAATACCGCGTAGAAGCGTTGTGGGCCGAGACGGAATTGGGCTACTGCCCCGAACTGGCGATGAAGACGGGTGAAGAAATCCAGCGGGTCATCGCGGAATGTCTTCAAAGATCCGCCAATCATCGTTTCTTTGGGCAGGAGCGATGCTTCAGTTGGACTGGTTTGCAGCATGATAGAGTACCTCTCCTTCATAGTAAGTGCAGGTCCGACGGGGATGATTACAGGAAGCCGGAGTTCGCTGCAACGCCATTATGCCATGGCTGTCGATGCAAGGACTAGTATCCGTAAGGATAGGTTTTCGAGTTGGCGAGTATAAGTTTCACACCAAGGACGCCGCAGGGCGTTCTTTTTTTAGAATGTTGAGAGATTTCGCATGCATCGGGTGGTACGCGTATCTGAGATGATGGACGTAGAAGATCCGGAAGTGCCACAGCGGTTTGGAGCATTGAAATGTCGCCTCAAACTGCGATAGGTCGTCTTTTTGCACGGGGAGCGGAACGTAGGTACGTTAAGAGGCGTTATTTTCGGTTGTAGGGACATTTGGCGGAACTACAGTGCGTTATGAGCAGGAAATGCTGGGTTGTAAGCATAGTTTCACTCATTTAACGCACCCTAGTTCCGCCTCGGGGGGAGGAGAGGGACGTTACCGCGAAATAAGGCATCGTAGTTCCGTCAATATCGCTGTGCATGGGGGATAAGCGGCCCGGCAGTACTATGCAGAACGATCTCAAGACGACTCCACTCCTCTTTGTATAGAGATTATCAATACTTAATTGAATAAATCTATTAGACAATTTTTAGAGCCCAGTGGTAAATTAAGGCATATATCTTACTTAGTCTATAGGATTAATTGAAATTAGAGGGGGATACATTCAAATGAAACACCATGTTCGCAACAAGATGCTCTATGTAATTACAGCGCTTATGCTGATCCTTTCCGCTTGCGGAAAAACGGATTCAGCGCCGACGGCTTCGCAGAGCCAAGCTCCAGCTGCAACAGAAAAGGCGAAGGCTTCCGAAGCGCCCCAAGGGGATAAAGCTGTCTATGTCGGGATTGTGAATGCGCCAATAACACTAAACCAAATTAATGATCAGGGCGACTCAGCCTCCGATAATGTTATCGCGCTGATTAATGATTCGCTGCTCGACTTGAACGAGAAATTCGAATTCGAGCCGAAAATTGCCCAATCGGTGGAAACGAAAGATAACCAGACGTTTGTCGTGAAATTAAATCCGGGAGCCAAATGGAATGACGGAAAGCCTTTCACTACGGCTGACGTGGCGTTTACGCTGAAAACGGCTCTGAATCCTAAGGTTGAGACCAATTTCAAACTGAATTTCATCGAGGGATTAAATGCAGCCGGCAAGCTGGATGAAGGGAAGACGGAAATTAGCGGGCTTAAAATTGTGGATGATAAAACGTTTGAAGTGAAAACGAAGACGCCTGTGGATCCGCTCATCTTCAAAGAGCGCTTCGGGACCAAAGTGTTCTTCCTGCCGGAGCACATTTTGAAAGATGTGGCGCCGGATCAACTGGCTACACATCCCTATTTCCAAAAGCCGGATGTAACGATTGGCGCTTTCAAATTTGCCAATTTCGCGAAAGGCCAATATGCCGAAGTGGTTAAAAACACGAACTACTATCGCGAAGTGGCTAAGCTCGACAAAATTTTCATCAAGGTGCTGCCTGCGACGAACCTGGTAGCGCAGCTGCAAACTGGCGAAATTCAGTTGAATTCCCTGCCTGTCGGTCTGATTCCGATTACGGATTACGAGAAGGTTAAAGGCTTTCCAAATGTTGAGTTGGCCTCAGGGAACCCCTCCGTTCCGCCTGAAATCTTCTTCAACACGGAGAAAATTGCCGATCCGAAGGTACGTCAGGCGATTGCTTACGCGCTGAACCGGAATCTGATTGTGGAGCAGTTGCTCAAAGGACAAGGCGAGGTCATCGATGGCGGCATTCCGAGCTATCATCCTTACTATAACAAAGATATTGCGAAGTACACGTATGACCCGGAGAAAGCAAAAAAGCTGCTGCAGGAAGCAAAATGGGATACAAGCAAGCCGATTTCGTTCCTTATTCCGGTCGGCAATAAGATTCGGGAGCAAGCCGCAGATATTTTAGTGCAAAATTTAACGGCGATCGGCCTAAAAATCGATGTGCAGAAGTTCGATTTCGCGACGTTGATTCAAAAAGTGAAGAAAGGCGAGTACGACATTACGATTTTCACACGTGATTTCTATATCGAACCGAGCTCGTATTTCACCTTATTCAAAAGCGACAATTCCGGAAATTTCTTGAAGTATAAAAACCCGCTGGTGGATGAGCTCATCACGAAGGGGGAAACTGAGTCGGATCCGGCCAAACGCCACGACATCTACAATAAGTTGCAAGCAGCTCTGCATGAAGATGTGCCTTCGCTCGCTGTCTATTCGGAGAAGCGATTGCTCGCTGTTTCCAAGAATGTGCTTGTCGGCAAGCCTAAGGACATCGGTATGTTTAACAACATTAATCAATGGGATTTGAAAAAATAAGCTAGCTAAAATGATGAGGTTGAGGTGGATGCCATGGGGAAGAAGCATTTGGTCGAATGGCTGGATGAAAACAAGAGAACTTTTGAGGAGCATGCGCTGCAAATTTGGGAACGCCCCGAAGTCGCCTATACGGAAGCATTCGCCTCGCAATTGCAACAGTCTGTGTTTCAGGAAGCAGGATTTACTGTCGTTGCCGGTGTAGGCGGCGCGCCAACGGCCTTCGTAGCCGAATACGGCTCCGGCAAGCCGATTATCGGCATCCTGGGCGAATTTGATGCCCTGCCAGGACTATCGCAGAAGGTAAGCCCCATTCGGGAGGCGATTACGCCGAATGGGCCCGGACACGGCTGCGGGCACAATCTTCTCGGAACGGCGGGCGTCGAAGCCGTCCTTGCGCTCAAGCAGCGCATCGATGCGGAGCATTTGCCGGGAACGATCCGCTACTACGGCTGCCCAGCCGAAGAAGTGCTGTCCGGCAAAACGTTCATGGCCCGCGCCGGTGTTTTCGATGATTTGGATGCCGCCCTCACGTGGCATCCCGGCAATTCCAATACTCCGTGGAACGTGCCAACCTCAGCGCTCACGTCGGTTGAATTTTACTTCAAAGGCCGCGCCGCCCATGCGGGCGCAGCTCCTCACTTGGGGCGCAGCGCACTGGATGCGGTCGAGCTGACGAATATCGGCGCGAACTATTTGCGTGAGCATGTGGTTGACGGTTCGCGCATTCATTACACGATCACGAATGGGGGCGAAGCCCCTAATGTGGTGCCTGACAAAGCGAGCGTCTGGTACTACCTTCGCGGAGCCAGCCGGGCGCATGTCGACGAGCTGCTGGAACGATTGATTAAGATCGCCCAGGGCGGAGCGTTAATGACGGAAACCGAAGTCAGCTGGGAAATTAAAGCAGGCGCTTACGATCTCAATATTAACGAAACGCTGAACGGGCTGCTTTTTGAACAAAAGGACGCAGCGGGTCCGCTTGTCTTTACGGAAGAAGATCAGGAGCTAGCTGCTTCTTTGGCCGCTACGCTGGATCCGTCCCTCTTACAGTACGCGAAGAAACGCCAGCAAGAGCTCGGCCTCTCCGAAGACGATTTGCTGCCAACGGCGTTCGTTGACTTCAAGCCAACCGGCAAAATTACAGGCGGCGGCTCAACCGATGTAGGCGATGTGTCGTGGATTACGCCAGTCGGACAAATCACGACGACCTGCGCTCCGTTTGGCGTTCAGGTGCATACCTGGCAGGCGACGGCGGCTTTCGGCTCGCCTATCGGACTGAAGGGCATGCATCACGCAGCCAAGCTGCTGGCGCTTTCGACCTATGACCTGCTGACGGATGGCGGCATTTTGCTGTCGCAGGCACGGGCGGAATTCCTGCAAAAAACGCAAGGGAAACCTTATCAGCCGGCCATTCCGAAGGACGTGCAAGCGCCGGTTCTCGTATAAACTGTGGGGTGTACGCACATGACGTATTTGCTGGAAATTGACCGGCTGCAAACCGTCTTTTGGACGGGAAGGGAAGAAGTGACCTCGGTCGATGAAATTAGCTTTAAGCTGAAGCCAGGTGAAACGATCGGGATTGTCGGTGAATCCGGTTGCGGCAAAAGTGTAACGTCGCTGTCGGTCATGAGACTCCTCGGTCAGCATGGTCGTATCAAGCAGGGAGAAATCCGCTTCAACGGATCGGATCTGACGACATGGTCGGAGGATGAGCTCAGGCGTCTGAGAGGAAAAGACATCTCAATGATTTTCCAGGAGCCGATGAGCTCCTTGAACCCTGTTTTTACCATCGGAAATCAACTGCTGGAGATGATCCGGCAGCATACGAGCCTATCGCGCAAGGCAGCGAAGGCTTATGCGATCGAAATGCTCCGCAAGGTTGGCCTTCCCCAGGCTGAAGCGATCATGAACGTATATCCCCATACGTTGTCTGGCGGGATGCGCCAGCGGATCATGATTGCGATGGCGCTGTCCTGCAAGCCCAAGCTGCTTATCGCAGACGAGCCAACGACAGCGCTCGATGTGACGATTCAAGCGCAAATCCTGGAGCTGATGAAGCAGCTCCGCGAGGAAAGCGGCGCAGCCATCATGCTCATCACGCATGATCTGGGCGTCGTTGCCGAGATGGCTGATAAAGTCGTTGTCATGTATGCAGGTCAAATCGTAGAAGAGGCAGACGTGTTCACACTGTTCCGTGAACCGCTGCATCCCTACACGCAGGGATTGCTAAGCTCTATTCCGCGAGTGGAGGGAGACGGTGACCGCCTTACTGCAATTCCCGGGGCAGTTCCCTCAATCCAGCACATGCCCAAGGGCTGCCGTTTCCATAGCCGCTGCGCCCTGGCGACGGATCGCTGCCGCGAGGAACAGCCCGAGCTAAAGGCCGTAGGAACCGATCATCAGGTGAGATGCTGGGTCACGCAAGAGCAAGCGGCGTTATCCCCGATTCCTCAGCTTCAGGAGGCTGGAATATGACGACTCCAACTCATCTTAACCCGCATGGTCTTCCGGCGGAATCGCCCTTGCTGGAAATTGATCGGTTGAAAACGTATTACCCGATCCGCAAAGGCATTTTATCGCGCACGGTCGGTCACGTCAAAGCAGTCGACGATATTAGCCTGAATATCTTTGAAGGCGAAACCGTCGGGCTCGTTGGCGAATCCGGC
Source organism: Paenibacillus tabacirhizosphaerae (assembly GCF_040812395.1). Taxonomy (GTDB): domain Bacteria; phylum Bacillota; class Bacilli; order Paenibacillales; family NBRC-103111; genus Paenibacillus_E. Next base: position 11,704 of record NZ_JBFNXH010000018.1, read on the forward strand.
TGCGGCAAATCGACGATCGGCCGTTCCATCGTACGGCTTGAAGATCCGGCCGAAGGCCGGATCCTTTTTCAGAACGAGGATATCACACGCCTCACGCAAAAAGAGCTGAAGCCGATCCGAACACAGCTGCAAATCATTTTCCAAGACCCATATTCGTCGCTGAATCCGCGCAAACGGATAAATGATATTTTGGCGGAACCGTTTATTGCGCATCGATTGGTTCCGCGCAATGAAGTGCAGGGCAGAGTGGACCGGCTGCTGGATATGGTCGGTCTTCCCCGCGCTTACAAGAACAGGTATCCGCATGAGTTTTCCGGGGGGCAGCGCCAGCGTATCGGAATCGCTCGGGCCATTTCCTTTGAGCCCAAGCTGATCGTGTGCGACGAACCGGTGTCGGCACTTGATGTCTCGATTCAAGCGCAAATTCTGAATTTGCTTGCGGATTTGCAAAAAGAGCTGAATCTGACCTATTTGTTCATCGCTCACGGCATCGGGGCTGTCAAATATATCAGCACGCGAATCGCGGTGATGTATCTGGGCAAAATCGTTGAAATCGGAGATAAGGATGAATTATTTAGGCATCCTAAGCATCCCTATACGCGGATTCTGCTGAATGCCTATCCTTCGCCTGATCCGACGCAGCGTTCCAACAAGCGGATCATTATTCAAGGGGATGTGCCAAGTCCGGCCAATCCTCCGCAAGGCTGCCGGTTTCATACCCGCTGCCCTTATGTGCAGGAGCGCTGCCGGCTGGAGGAACCGCCGCTGACAGGCGGCACCCATGCGGCTGCTTGCCATTTCCCAATCAACTAGAAGGTGCGGCGCTGGTTCTCAAGTCCTCTGAAGGAACTCCAATCCGCTATTGTGTGAATATCGTTCTCAAATAGATTTAAGCGGATTGTGAGTGCGTTATTTATGGGGAATTGGGCTTTTATGCGGTACAAACGAGGAAATAAGGCATCTTCGTTCCGTTAACCTATTTCAACCAGATGGTTTTGGCGAAATAACGCACTCATGTTCCTCGGAAGGCCCTATTTACGTATGGCTAGTGCAGCAACTCCGGGGGGAAGGCCGCGCGCGGGAATGGAGGATAAGGATGAGGATGTACCTTATGGTTAGCTTGAATTATAGAAGGCTTGGAAGGGGGGATTACGATCCTTCACTATATCGTTCGGCGTGTGCTGATTGCGATCCCTGTCTTATTCGGGATTACGATCATTAATTTCTTTATCATTAAATTAGCACCAGGGAACCCCGTAGATATGTTCATCGATCCAAATACGCCGAAGGAACTGCTGGAAGCGCGGAAGCAGCTGCTTGGGCTGAACGATCCATTTTTTCTGCAATACTTCAAATGGCTTTTGAATTTGCTCCATGGCGGACTTGGCTACTCGTTCAGTTCCTACGCGCCCGTGACCAAAATGATCGGCGAAAGACTGGGCCCCACTTTGCTACTGTCATCGGCAGCACTCGTGTTCGGGCTGCTTATTGCGATCCCGATCGGCATCCTAAGTGCCGTTAAGCAAAACACCAAATTTGACTATATCATGACGGGCCTGTCCTTTATCGGTACGTCGATTCCGCAATTTTTTCTGGGCCTTGGTTTGATTTATATATTCGCTGTTCAATTCAAATGGCTGCCAACGGGCGGAATGCTTACACTCGGAGGTCACGGCGGGGGCTGGGATCGCATTAGCCATTTGATTCTGCCTGTATTCGTACTTGGCATCGTCATCGCGGGCAAAAAGGTGCGATACGTGCGGGCCAGCATGCTCGATGTGCTGAAACAGGACTATCTCCGCACCGCTCAGGCCAAAGGTCTTCACCGGTTTATCGTGACAAATAAGCATGCGCTGCGCAATGCGCTTATTCCGATCATCACGGTGGTCGGGATGGAGATCCCGCTGCTGCTCGGCGGCAGTATTTTGATCGAGCAGATTTTTCAGTGGCCTGGCATTGGCCAGCTCACGATTCAATCGATTCTTTCCAGAGACTACCCGACCTTGATGGGATTGAATCTGGTCGCTGCCTTCATCGTGCTGGTCACGAATTTGTTCACAGACCTTCTCTATTCGGCGGCAGATCCGCGCATCAAATATAACTAAAAAAGCGAGGTGAGCAGCGTGGCATTATCCGAATATCAGTTGAATAAGGGACCCCTGCAGCAGGCTTTTGTCGAGAGTGGGGACGTGTATCAAGCGGAAAACGCGACTCGGCAGGTGTGGGGCCGATTTCTCCGTCATAAATTAGCTGTAGCAGGCTTAGTTATTACTGTGCTGCTGATTCTCGTTGCGCTGCTCGCTCCGCTGCTGGCCCCCAACGATCCGAAGGAGGTAACGGGCGTCTTCTCCGCTGCGCCGAGCGCCAAGCACTGGCTTGGCACTGACCAAGTCGGGCGGGACGTGGTGAGCCGTCTTATCTACGCCACGCGGATTTCGCTAATCGTCGGCTTTGCGACGGTAGCGCTTTATGTGACCTTCGGCACGCTGATCGGCATCGTTTCCGCTTATTTCGGCGGTTGGCTCGACATGGCGGTAATGCGCGTGACGGATATGTTCATGGCGTTCCCGTTTCTTATGGTGATTTTGGTCATCATCAGCGTGCTCGGCTCGAATATGACGACCATCATCCTTGTGCTCGCCTTGTTTTCATGGCCGGGTGTCGCCCGGCTGGTCAGGGGCAGCGTGTTGGCGATTAAACAGCTTGATTATGTGAAAGCGGGTGTAGCGCTGGGGCTGAGCACTCCTCGTATTTTGTTTCAGCATATATGTCCGAATGCGATTGGCCCGATTATCGTCAATGCCACTTTCGGCATTGCTTCAGCCATTATGAGCGAAGCCGGGCTCAGCTTTCTCGGCATGGGGGTGCAGCCTCCGACGGCGAGCTGGGGCAACATGCTGACGGACGCCCAGTCCCTGACGGTGCTGACTGATCAACCATGGCTGTGGGTCCCGCCAGGAGCGATGATTTTGATCACAGTGCTGGCTATTAACTTCGTTGGGGATGGCCTGCGCGACGCATTGGACGCCAGGCAGTAGTCGGGCGGGGAAAGGAGCGAGTCATGAAACCCATTATTGGCATTACAAGCACAATTGTTAAATTGCACGAATACAGCGAGGGCGCTTATGTTCACCGGGATTATCATCAGTCCGTCGAAGCCAGCGGGGGCTTGCCCATTGTTCTTCCGCTTACCTCGCCGGAAACCTTCAAGCAGCTGCTCGACTTATGCGACGGGGTCATTTTCACAGGGGGCGAAGATGTAGATCCTTCCGCTTACGGGGAGGAACCTTCTCCCCAGTTAGGGACGATTTTCCCGGAGCGGGACCGCATCGAGCTGGAAGCGATTCGCCGCACGATCGAAGCGGATAAGCCGCTGTTTGCGATCTGTCGGGGGGTGCAGGTGCTCAATGTCGCCTGCGGAGGAACCCTGTATCAGGATCTGCCGAGTGAGTATCCGGGAACGCTGGAGCATGTGCAGCGCGGAGTGGCGAGGGGGAAGGACTCGCATGCGGTCCACGTAGAGGAGGATAGCGAATTAGGCCGAATTTTTGGCTATAATCAGGTTCGTGTCAATAGTCTCCACCACCAAGCGCTGCGCACAATCGGCGCTAAACTTGTTGTTACGGCCTTCTCGCCGGACGGCGTGGTGGAAGCCGTCGAGCACCAAGGCTCGGCTTTTGCCATTGGCGTGCAGTGGCATCCCGAATCCATGTACGAAACTGACACGAATATGCAGAAGCTGTTCCAAGCATTCGTTGCCAAAAGCAAAGAACGGGCGGCAAGCCGGCCTCGGACCTGACACACGAAAGGCAGTGAATGCATGGAGCTCTACTGGAAACGAAACCTATACATGTTATGGCTCGGCTTATTTTTTAACCACATGGCCTATACGCTCTCAGTGCCATTTTTTCCTATTTTTTTGCAAAACGACCTCGGCATTCAGCACGGTCTGGAAGCTTGGTCGGGCATTTCAATTTCGATCAGCTTTCTGATCAGCGGATTATGCGCACCTTTCTGGGGATCGCTCGCCGACAAATTCGGCAGAAAACCTATGCTAATTCGTTCAGGCATAGGCTTAGCTTTAGCTCATTTCGCTAATTTTTTCGTATACGACCTGTTCTCCTTTGTTGTTGTGCGGATCTTCCAGGGACTTATGGCAGGCTTTAGTCCTGCGTCTATCGCCTTGGTTGGCACGAATACGCCTGAGAAGCATGTCGGCTATGCACTGGGCGTCATATCGACAGCGACAGCTGCAGGAGGCATTCTTGGCCCGCTCGCGGGAGGCGTGATGAGTCATTGGATGGGACTAAGGGAGTGCTTCTTGGCCTCGGGCGTGATTACGTTAATTTCGGCCATCATCGTTCTTGTAGGCGTGAAAGAAGTGCATGAGAGGCGTGAGGGAGCTCGTTCGAGTGTGAGGAAGGACCTTAAGCACGCCGCTGCAAACACACGATTGATGAGCATATTTGGGCTATCCCTGCTGGTCTCAACATCCGTCATGATTCTGGAGCCGCTGCTGACGATCTACGTGGTGCAGATCGGAGGCAGCTTGGACAGCGCATCGCTCAGTTCAGGCATCGTATTCTCGGCTGTAGGCGTTGCGACCGTCATCATGGGACCCCGCTGGGGTTTGATCGGCGGACGAATCGGCTATGGCAAAATCCTGTTTATCGGGCTAATCGGCGGGGCAGTCGGCAATCTGCTGCAGCTTAGCGTACATAATTTGATCGGCTTTGGCATCCTGCGTTTCAGCTACGGACTGTTTTTTGCCGCTGTATATCCGGCTTTAAATGCACTTATTATCCAATACGCAGAAGCGGATTTCCGGGGAAGAGCGGTAAGCCTCAATCAATCGTCGAATCAGTTTGGCATTGTGGTGGGGCCTTTACTTGGCGGTCTGCTAGGCGGATGGATCGGCATACAATTCGTGTTCCTCATTACTGGCTTAGCGCTGTTAGGAGCGGCCCTAACGATGAAGATGATTAGCTCAAAAAAGCGGGTCAACCAGACGCTTCCTGGGTGAAAGCTCTCTTCACAAGTCGATCCAGTCACATAGAGACCAGCCAATTTCTTAAAGAAATGGTTGGTCTTTCCGATTTCATCTATCCGTTCATATAATTTGCTAAATTTTGCCGAATGTTAACTTTTGTTACTATAATTAGGTAGAATTAAATTGACAAAATTTGATATTCATTGACATAATAAAAAAGAAACGATAGAATACGGAACTTTTAACTCATTCATAGCAGAGAAGGGGGATCAGGTGAATAACGAATTTTGGATCACGGAATCAAAGTTGAAATGCGTAAAGTTAGGTATTAATCCTTGCGCAGTCCCCTCATTTTCCACGGTCTTGTCAGAAATGGAGATGAGTCAGAAGCGAGACGACTACGAAGAGATTTTGTCCGTCATTAACTTTTTTGTTCATAAAATGCTGGAACTCATGAAAGGGATTCCGCTGCTGATTATGATTTCCGACGAGAAAGGCTGCGTTCTGGAAATGGCCGGCGACGAGGCGATCAAAAGTGTGGTGAATGAATCCGGCATTCAGGTCGGCCTTGTTTTTAAAGAGCATGAAGCGGGAACCAACAGTATTAATTTGGCCTTAGAGCATCGCGAACCTTTCCAGCTTATTGGAAATGATCACTACTTCAAATTCCTGACATCCTCTGCCTGCTACTCCGTTCCTTTCCAGTACACAGATATTTCTAACCTCTTGGGCACCATTACCATCATGACAGCTATTGATCAGCATAATCCATTTCTGTTAGCTATGCTGTGTACAGTCGTTGACTCCATCGAAAGAGAACTGCTTCTCAGAAAGCAAAACAGAAGGCTGCATATTTTGAACCAAGTGGTTATTGAAACAACCAGAAATGGGATCATCATTACCGATCGCGAAGGCACGATAACGGAGTTCAACAAGTTCGCCGGCATTATAACCGGTTCGATGAAACAAGATGTCATCCATAAAGCGATTCCCGACAATAAAACCAAACATTTTATCAATGAGGTTCTGCATAAGGGAAAAGAATATGAGGATATTGAATTGATGTTGAATTTCGGCAAAGAAGAAGAGATGGTTTGCCTGTTTGACGCTTTTCCTATCCACGACGAAAATATGCAGATCATGGGTGCATTCGCGCAGTTTCGGGATATCACAGAACGGTATCATACCCAGAAGCAAATCAACTACTTGGCCTATCACGACGATTTAACGGGACTTACGAATCGGAGATACTTTGCCCAGCATGTTGAGAATTTGCTAAAGCGAAACGCACAAGACAGCAGTATCTTCGCAATCATGTTTCTGGATTTGGACAGCTTCAAGAAAATCAATGACACGCTGGGACACAATAACGGGGATGCGCTACTCAAGCTGGTGGCGGATCGACTGCGAATATGCTGTTATGCCCCGAATCATTTGGTTTCCAGAATGGGTGGAGATGAATTCACCATCCTTTTGCAAGAGATTACTGATCATATAGATGCCATTCATGTCGCAGAAGAAATCATTAAAGCTTTTGAGAAACCGTTTGCTGTGGATGGCTATGAATTTTATATTACCGCCAGCATCGGAATCGCGTTCTACCCCCACGATGGCACAAGTGCCGAAACCCTCATGAAGAACGCCGACATCGCCCTATACCGGGCAAAAGACGAAGGAAAGAACAACTACGCGATCTTCAAGCCTACCCAAAACGGCGGTGGCCTCGAACGTCTCACCTTAGAAAATTCCATTCGCAAAGCCTTGCAGCTAAATGAGTTTGTCTTGTATTACCAGCCCCAAATTGATATACAAACCGGTGTGATCATCGGCACCGAAGCGCTTGTCCGCTGGCAGCATCCGACCCTTGGGTTAATTTCGCCTGGCAAGTTTATTCCGATAGCGGAAGAGACTGGACTTATTGTTCCTCTCGGGGAATGGGTGCTTCGAACGGCATGTCGGCAAAACCAAATATGGAGAGAGCAGGGCTACGTTCCTTTGAAAGTGTCCGTAAATCTTTCTACGCGTCAATTCGCCAGACAGAATCTAGTCGACACGGTCAAAAAAATTTTACAGGAAACTCAGCTGGATCCTCAGTATTTGGAGCTCGAAATTACAGAATCGATGACCATGAATGTGGACATTGCGATTGAAGTTCTCGGTAAACTGAAGGAACTCGGCATCCGCATTTGCATTGACGATTTCGGGACAGGCTACAGCAATCTCTATTACCTTAAACTATTTTCTATTGATCGTCTTAAGATCGACCAGTCTTTCGTTAGGGATATTATGACCGATACGAATGACGCAGACATTGTAGCGACGATCATAGCTATGGCCCATAAGCTTGGAATCGATGTGATAGCAGAAGGTGTGGAGACCAAAGACCAATTAGACTTTTTAAGCAGCCAGAACTGCCATGAAGTACAGGGCTTCTACTATCATCGACCTTTGCCTACTGAGCAAATTGAGCAATTATTCACAAGAACAACGGCAATGAAAACTAATTCATAAAGGTGAAACGATGAAAAAGAGAGTATATACCATACTGGTGGAGCATTTTAAAAAATGGGGGGTTACTCATGTATTTGGTATCCCTGGCAAATCGATTTCCCCGCTTATGTTGGAGTTGGACAATTTCGGCATCGAATATGTGTTAGGTCGCCATGAAACAGGCAGCGGGTTCGAAGCATCCGGCTACGCGCTTGCGAAGAAATCGATAGGTGTCGCCATCGGCACGTCGGGTCCGGGGGGGACGAACCTCATTACGGCAGCCGGTCAGGCGAAAGAGTTCCAGTTGCCTGTGCTGTTCATTACCGGCCAGCCTTCGATGCAGGAGACGGGACGAGCACTAAGCCAGGATTCAAGCCAATTCGGTACGGATCTGGTCAAAATGTTCGAACCTGTAACCTTATTCAGTGCACGGATCGAGCGAGGGGATCTGCTTCCCTTGTACTTGAAGCATGCTTTGGAGAGAGCTTGCTCCGGGGAGCAGGGCCCTGTTCATTTATGTATCCCGTTTGATGTGTTGATGGAGGAAATAGAGGCATTTGAGCTGCCGTTGCCAGACTATGCATCGCCTGTCGTGTCGCCCGATATCGATAAGGCGATCGCTTTAATTAACGAGGCGAAGCATCCGGTGCTTTTCCTTGGCAAAGGCGCTGTCATGTCGGAGGTTTACGACGAATTACGTATGATCGCGGAGCACTGGGGAATTCCCATTGTGACCACACCAGGCGGAAAGGGAGCCTTTCCGACCAAGCACCCGCTCTACTTAGGCGGATATGGGCTTGGCGGTTCCAAGTATGCGACCGAATATATGAAATCCGATATTGATCTCATGATTGTAGTAGGAAGTAAACTGTGTGATATGTCATTGTCCGGTTATACGGCCGATATGGCGCCAGGTCAAGTGCTGCAATTCGAATATGATCTTACGTTTGCGGGCAAATCGATCCAGGCACCGACGCAAGTGATTCTTGGCGATATCAGGTATAACCTGAGGCAGGTCGTCAAGCGCAGCGGTGCAACAGGCAAAGATCATGAGCCGCTCACGGGTTTGGAGCAAGTGGCCGCTGCTGCAACACCTTCTACTTCGGGGACGTTGTTGTCGGCAGGAACGGCATTTAGAGCACTCCGCTCTGTGCTTCCGAACGATGCAATTTTATTCGGCGATGCAGGAAGCCACTCCTTTCATGCTGTACAAAATTTTGAAATTATCGAGCCTGGAACGTTCTTTATGGATGAAGTGTTCATTGCGATGGGAGCGGCGATTGGCTATTCGATTGGAGCCAGTATTGCAAATCCTGGCAGACCTATCGTCTGCGTAACTGGCGATGGGTGCATGATGATGCATGGGACAGAGATTTCCACGGCTGTGAACCATGGCGCTCCTGTCATTTTCTTCGTACTGAATAACGGGCGATTAGATATGGTAGACAAAGGCATGTCGTACAATACAGGCCGATCTGTGGGCGCTATCTATGATAGACCTCTGGATGTCAGCCTTTTTGCTCAGTCTATGGGGGCGAAGGCCTACCGCTGTGAGCAAGCGGATGACATTACAGCTGCGGTGGGAGCCGCTTTACAGTCCAACGAGACTACTGTCATTGAAGTCATGGTAGATCCGCTAGAAATCCCACCGATATTAACACGATTGCTTAGCTTGGACTAATTTAGGCGGAGGTACCTTATGGAAGCGAATCCTTATGATAAAGGTTTGGAAGTTCTAGGAAAAATGGTCGATGAGGACATCATCAACGAAACGATTAACCGGGTTAAACAATTTAGTCCGGACATCGCCAAGCTCATCGTTGAATTCCCTTTCGGCACGATTTACTCTCGTCCAGGACTTGCTTTGCAGCAAAGAAGCTTGATGACGATTGTCGCTTTGATTACGACAGGCGCTTCAAACCAGCTTGATTTCCATATCCACGGAGCTCTTAATGTTGGACTTACGCCACAGGAAGTCATTGAGGCTATCATCCATACGATTCCTTATTCAGGGTTTCCTAAAGCTGTCGATGCTGTGGGTGTAACGATGAAAGTATTCAAAGAACGTGACATTACACTTGATTAATGTGGTAATTAATGCAGTAATTCATATAGTACAATAAATGAAGTTCAAAACATTTAAATCCCTATCTTCGAGAGGGGCATCCGCCCCCACGATGATAGGGGTTTTGTCATCGGGGAGATAACTGACATGAAACTGAGCTTGTATCCAACACTGGCATGTACCCTATTTCTATTGGCTTGCAGCACAAGCGCTGCATTTGCAGCGGACGATGCGATCGTCCATGAGCAACGGAAGGTGGCCTACAATGGCAGCACGTATACGCTTGATCTGATTCGGGTGGACGTGACGAATCCGACGATTCAGGTGAAGGCGATTGCCGCGAATCATGAACTGGGCAGCGTGCAGGATTTTGCCGGCATGATGTCGGAGAATGACGCTGTGGTCGGGATCAATGGCACTTTTTTCGATGCCTTTACGGACGGAATCGATTACCGGACGCCGTATGGCGTTCTATTGAATAACAACGATTTATTTTACGGCGGGGATAAAGAAACTTCGATTACCGTTTCCTCGGATAAGCTAGCTTCCGTACAGCGCTTGGGCATCGGCAGTTCCGTGCAAGCCGGCAGGTTCAGCGCCCAGTTAAACGGGGTGGATCTCTATTACGGCGATCAAGCGAATGGAGCTTGGGTATTCAGTAAGGATTATGGCGACGTAGCCGATGAACCGGGGATCAAGATTACCATCGGGGAGGATTCCAAGGTAAAGGCGATCTCCAGTGAAGCAGTCTTGATTCCTTCAAGCGGGAAGGTGTTGCTGCTCTCCGCTGATCATAGCTTGGAGCAAGTGAAGAAGCAGATTAAACCGGGCGATACGTTCAGCATGAATCAATCAGTTACCAATCTGGACACGAAGGTGACGTCTCCTCTAGCTGACTTTCAGCTTGCTATCGGCGCTGGACCGAAGCTGCTGACAGGCGGCAATGTCGACATCGATTTCGAAAGAGACCGGTTCGTCGATCCGCTTGTCACGTCACAAGCGAATGTGAGGAGTTTTGCCGGTGTCGATGAGAATGGCCGATTGGTGATGGGGACGATTTCATACAGTACCATTGAGCAAATGGCGAACGTCCTGCAACAAGCAGGCATGACGGATGCCATCAATCTGGATGGCGGGGCGAGTTCCGCTCTTTACTACAAAGGCAACGTGCTGCGGAAGCCCGGAAGGCTGCTTAGTAATGCGCTGATAGTCCAGCAGTCGGACAAACCGCGGGTGCAGTTAAACGTGAATGGACAGCTGACAGGCAACAAAACCGGCTATATGGCGAATGAGCTGACGATGGTGCCGTTTCGCGTGCTGTTGAATCGAATGAAAGCCGAGTATCAGTGGCATGCAGAGGATTCGAGTCTGCACATTTCGAAGGGAAAGCTGAAGATCGATCTGAAACTAGGCAGCGCGATAGCCGTTGTTAATGGAAAGTCCGTCACAATGGATTCGGAACCGCAGATTGTAGAGGGAAGGATGTTTGTGCCGCTCCGGTTTATTGCGGAGTCGTTAGGCGCTAAAGTCGAGTGGGACGCTCGCTTGTACCGGGCGAATGTGCAGTTCGGCGAGGGTCAGTAAGGGGCAATAAAGGAGTAGACGGCTTGTTGAAAAGAGAATCGGCAGCCTTGGATGAAGAAGTCTTGGACTGCCGCTTTGTATTGAACTTAAAATCCCCCCGTTCCCATGTACATTTGCCGGAGCGGGGGGATTTTCGTTGTGCAATGGCAGATTCAGACTAGTGCAGCGAAAGCATGGCCGCCATGTCCTCTTGCGCATCGCCGATCAGCTTCAGGCCGAATTTCTCGACGAGTACGTTCATGACACCTTCGTTAATGAACTCCGGTGCCTTCGGACCGATACGGATATCCTGGATGCCGAGGCTGAACAAGCCTAACAGAATGGCGACGGCCTTCTGTTCGAACCACGACAGCACGATGCTCACTGGCAGTTCGTTGACACTGCAGTCAAAGGCGTCGGCTAGCGCCAGCGCGATTTTGACCGTGGAGCCGGAGTTGTTGCATTGGCCCAAATCGATGTAACGCGGGATGCCGGTGCCAGCAACCGTGCCATAATCTACATCATTAAAGCGGAACTTGCCGCAGGACGTTGTCAAGATGACGGTGTCGTTCGGGAGAGATGTCGCCAGCTCGCGGTAATACTCGCCGCCCTTGCCCGGGGCGTCGCAGCCGGCGATGACGAAGAAACGCTTGATCAGGCCGTCTTTGACCGCTTGAATGATTTCTGGCGCAAGCCCGATGACGGTTTCGTGGTGGTAGCCGGTGGTCAGCACCAGCTCAGAGTCGATATTCGCCTCCGGCAGCTCGAGCGCCCGCTCGATGAGCGGCGAGAAATCCTCGCCGACGATTTTCGTAACGTTCTCAAGCCCGGCTACCTCATAGGAGAAGAAACGATCCGCATACGTGCCTTTGATCGGCATCACACAGTTTGTCGTCGCGAGAATCGCTCCAGGGAACTGCTCGAACAGCCGGCGTTGGTCGTACCAGGCTTTCCCGATGTTTCCTTTTAAGTGCGCATATTGCTTCAGCTTCGGGTACCCGTGCGCCGGCAGCATTTCGGAGTGGGTGTAGATATGGATGCCTTTGCCTTCCGTCTGCTTAAGCAGTTCTTCCAGCGCATAGAGGTTGTGTCCCGTCACGACGATGCACTTGCCCTGGATCTTGTTCTGCGTTACCGTGACCGGCTGCGGAATACCGAAGTGCGTCGTATGCGCACGGTCGAGCACATCCATAATCCGCACTGCGGCATTGCCGACCTTCATGGCCATATCCAGGTGCTCCTGCAGATTGAAATTGGAGTTGGTTAATGTCAAATAAAGTGCTTCGTGCGTGATTTTATCCACTTCTGGGTCGGTGTATCCAAGCTGTCTGGCGTGCGTCGCATAAGCGGCAATTCCCTTTAGTGCAAAAATGATCGTATCCTGCAGGCTTGCGATTGTCTCGTCTTTTCCGCATACTCCGATTACCTGGCAGCCGCCTTCCGGCGTTTGTTCACATTGGTAACAAAACATGAAGTGCCCTCCATTCGGTGATTCACTATGATCTCTTACAACGATTAGCTTATCAGAAGCGGGAGGAGGCTAATGTGACGGAAGTCACAAACATGTTTGCGAAATGGTGACAGGGGGGTTACGCACTTCGCGAGGTGAGGCTGTTCGAACCTGCTTCATTGGAATATATGCTGTGATCCAGTTAAGGGGATGCTCTAACATTGGTATACCTCCAACCGAAAACGATTTTGGAAATATTTGCTCAAAGAGGACTTTTTTATTCTCATCTCATGAGATTAACGAATATAATGGCGTGTGCCTACTATTTCCAACATTGGAGGAAGCTTATGTATTATGTCAATTCTTACTGGAGGACTCCTACTCTTGTTCCCGTTTGGCAAATTGCGCCCCAGCAAGCTGTTGAACTGATCAAGGAGTCTGTGCAAGGAGAACGAAGTGACGAACTGTTTTACGATCAACTGATCAAGATAGCCCCGAATGCGCAGCATGCTGCCGTCATTGCATCGATACGAGATGATGAACGGAGCCATAATCGTATGTTTCGGCAAATGTACAAGGACTTAACCGGCTATGAAATCACAGGGTCAGCGAGCGAAGAGAATCCAATCGTGAACTCGTACATGGACGGCTTGCAGCAAGCGTTCGAAGGCGAATTGGCCGCGGTTGAAAAGTACAGAAAGATCTGGTTCGGGCTCCCGAACGGCATCTATAAGGACACCGTATACGGCATCATTGTGGATGAACAGAAGCATGCCGCAAAGTATAACAACCTGCTTCTAAGTAATATAAAAACTAGGTTCTAGCACACTACTCGGATAGATCTTAACGGCAATGAGCAAGAAAGCGAAGCAGGAGAAGACATTCCTGAGCAGATCCTTCAAACATTATGGCAAGACCATAAACTGAAGCACTACCTTGCCTAACATGCAGCGGAGGAAGCCCATGCAAGAACTTGGCCATTGGCTTCTACAGAGACGCAGCGGCACACTTAGAGATCGTTAGGGTCAGTCTAAAACTCGGGCTCGAAGCACCATTGACTGCCGGCCTGTCTTCGCCAGCCTATATCTCATGACTGCCATTCTGATCATCTGATGGTGCCGCGTTAGCGGCATGGGTGTCTAATACTTTATTTTCGCAGGATAGTAGGCATTTTTTGCCGTTGGAGCAAGGAGTCGAGTCGTTCCTGAAAAGGATATAACGGGGATTGACGCCACAAAAAGGAAGTGCTATGATCTAAAACAAACTAAATTCATAGGAATTATATGATAAAGGTTGGTGGAGAATGGCACATGTTTTAAGCAGCTTTGCGAAGACGGATGAACAGCGTGAGAGGCTTTCCAGGATTGGCGATTTGGCGGATAGTTTTGTGCAAGGCGCACATGCAGCAGATGAAGTGAACGGATTCTCTTATACGCATATAGAGAAGCTGCGCCAAGCCGGTTACACGGCGTATACGGTGCCTCGCGAGTATGGGGGAGAAGGCATATCGATCTATGAGCTCGTGCTCTATCAGGAGCGGCTTGCACAGGGAGACCCTTCGATTGCGCTGGGGATGGGCTGGCATCTTGGGGTCATGTATGATTTGGGAGATAAGCGATCCTGGCAGGAGGAGATTTTCGCCCGGTTATGCAAAGAGGTGGTGGCTTCTGGCGCCATCGTGAACCGCGCTGCGAGCGAAGCTGCCACAGGAAGCCCGTCCAGAGGCGGCAAGCCACTGACGACAGCCATTCCAGCGGGCAACGGCTATCGGCTTTACGGACGTAAGACGTTTACAACAATGGCGCCTGTGCTGGGTTATGCCATTGTAACAGCTACGGAACAGGATACGAACCGTCAAGGCGAGTATCTGATTCCAATGTCAACCAAGGGAGTGACAGTCGAAGAGACGTGGAACATGCTCGGCATGCGCGGTACGGGGAGCCATGACCTGGTGCTGGATGGCGTGGAGGTGCCGAGGGAGGCGCTTGTCCATACGTATAGCGAGGCAGATCATCAGACTGCGAATCCTTTCATGCTGCAAATTCCGGCCTGTTATTTAGGGATTGCGCTCGCGGCAAGGAAAGAGGCGCTGGCCTTCGCTGCTTCCTACCAGCCGAACTCGTTGGATCGGCCCATTCTTTACACGCCTAACGTGGGGCAGTTGCTCGGTCAGATTGACCTGGAGTTGTTGGCTGCCAGGCACTTCCTTTATAGCGCAGCTGCACGTTGGGATGAGCCTACCCGAGAGTCAGAGGCATTCATTCCTGAACTGGCAGCGGTCAAAACGTTTGCTGTGCAGACCGCGCTGTCCGTGGTCGACAAAGCGATGCGAATCGTAGGCGCTCAAGGTTTGGCGCAATCGCATCCTCTGCAGCGGTTGTATCGCGATGTGCGTTTTGGTTTGCATAATCCGCCTATGGATGATCATACGATCCGCTTGTTAAGCCAGAGTGCGATAAAAGAAGTGGAATTGTAGAATTTTGCGGAAAAATGTAAATAGAATATAGCTATTGAAAGTTATTGACTCGAACCTGCAAATGGTGTTAACATGAATTCATCATCTAATTCCAAGTATGTCTATAGGATTTTATTAATTAGGAGGGGTTGCACAATGTCTACACTGAATGAGTACTTGGTTCAAAAGAGAGAAGCTGCTCTTGCCAGGCAGGAAAAGGCGCAGCAGCAAACGGATCTAAAAGCGGAGCGTTTCTATGCACGGGCTAAAGCGCTTGGACGCAGCGGGGTAAGGGAAATCCGCATTCGGGATTTTCAAGTGATTAGCGACAGCCCGACGGATTTTGCCGGCTATAATCTGGGGCCGAATTCTGCTGAATTGCAGCTAGGCGTGCTGGGAAGCTGCTTAACGCATATTACTCTTATTCAAGCGGCCATTCGCGGTGTCACGCTGGAGTCGCTCGAAGTTGAAATCGGAGGCGATCTGCATCCATTAGCAGGAAAGCCAGGTTATGAAGATATTCCCGTCTACCCTCATAATATTAGTTATCAAATTCATATTGTCTCGAATGAATCGCAGGAAACGATCGCTGCTCTTCATGAAGAAATTGAACGGGTATGCCCGATTTATAATTTGTTGAAAAATCCCCAAAACATACAAGGGGACATTGTTCTTACAAAACCGCAGGCTGCGTTAGCCTCAAATGGATAAATGGCACCACTTATACGCTTACGTTGACCGGTAAACCGGAGACCGCACATTAGGATGCGAATCTCGGGTTTTTTTTGATGTATACAGTCGAAGAGGAGACGCTGCTATGGGAAACCGAGAACACATTTTCAAGGAGGAAGGGCATCTTTTTCCTGGAAAAACGTACGCAGAGGCTGTGTTGGCTCCCGCTTTCGATCAGGCGAAAAAGGAATTGCTGCCTGCGATGATGGCGATTCATAAGGCACATCTCATCATGCTTCAGGAGCAAGCGCTTATTGCTGAAGCGGATGTTCACCAGATTGCATCTGCGCTGCAGCAGCTTGATGTAGAGAAGTTCAGGAAAGCTGAGTATACGGGGCGTTTCGAGGATTTGTTTTTCCAGGTGGAGCATGAATTGCTCGAACTTGCCGGGGATGTCGCAGGCAATCTGCATATTGCCAGAAGCCGCAATGATATGGGGATTGCCATCTATCGGATGGTGCTGCGGGAAAAACTGCTAACGGTGATCGAATCCGCACTGAGCTTGCAGCGGAGTTTAATCGAAGTGGCCGGGGAGAATAAAGAGACGCTGATGATCGGGTATACGCACACCCAGCAGGCGCAGCCGACCACGCTTGCGCATTATTTGGTCGCTGTCATCGATGTGCTGGGCCGGGATATCCATCGGTTGGAAGCCGCTTATGCGAACAATAACCGCAGCCCGATGGGGGCAGCGGCATTGACGACGTCGGGCTTCAACATTAGCAGAGAGCGCGTGCGCGAGCTGCTGGCCTTTGACGCGTTGGTGGAAAATGCGTACGATGCCGTTGCAGGTGTTGATTATGCCTCGGAAGCGGCAGCGGCCGTGCAGCTCGCGGCTATCCATCTTGGGCGCTTCACACAGGAGCTGTTGCTGTGGTGCACACAGGAGTTCGACGCTATCCGCGTTGCGAATCCCTACGTGCAGGTAAGCTCCATTATGCCGCAGAAGCGCAATCCCGTGTCCATTGAGCACGCACGATCTTTGTTGTCCTCGGTCGTTGGCAATGCGCAGACCGTGCTGACCATGATCCACAACACGCCGTTCGGCGATATTGTGGATACGGAGGACGATATGCAGCCCTATTTATGGAAAAGCATAGAGACGCTTGATCACGTCTATCGTTTGCTGGCTGTGGTGATCGGCACGCTGAAGATTAACAAAGATAAGCTTCGGCGGCGCACGGAAGCGAGCTTCGCCGTTGTGACGGAGCTGGCGGATACGCTGGTTCGCAGCGAAGGCTATTCGTTCCGCACAGCGCATCACGTGGTGGGCAGCGTCGTATCCGCCGCACAGGCGCAAGGGCTTGCTGCCAGCGAGATCCCGCTGGCGCTAGTCGCCGAGGCGGCTGGCGCGATCAGCGGCAAGGCGCTGCGCTTGCAGGAGAGCGAGCTGCGCCGGGCGCTCGATCCCGAGCAATTCGTGCGCATCCGCAAGCATCCGGGAGGTCCTGACCCGGATGAAACCCGGCGCGCATTGCGGGAGCGTGAGGCGCTGCATGCACAGCATGCGCGCTGGGCTGAGCAAGCAGGCGAAGCGGTTCGCGCGAAATTGACGGCGCTGGATACTTACATTGCACAGCGGAGCCAACAGTAATCGACAAAACAGGCACAAGAAAGGGGCTGGCGAGTCATGCAGCTTATAGAGGCAGATAAGCTTCGGCAGATTTTGCAAGGGTTTGAAGGCAAGGACGTATACGTACACGTGGAGGTCAATCCGGGGGCGCTGCTCCGCAACGTTCGCGTGAAGGTCCGCCAGGCTCATTTGGCGGGAACCGGGGCTTATCGGATTGCGCTTCGGATTGAAGAGGAAGGCTGGATTCGGGTGGAAGGCATTACACACTTCCATATTGACCATAGAGGGCGGCTGTTAACCGCCGGTTACGACGATAGGAACCGGATTGCAGCGGTGCTGCAGGTCGGACTCTATCCTTTTGATTTTGACGGGGAGGCAGTTTGATATGGGGATAGAACGCATATTGGTTGTGGTTGCTCATCCCGACGATGAGAGCTTCATTTGCGGCGGAACGATTGCGAAATATGCCAAGCAAGGGGCAGAAGTAACGGTTGTTAGCGCCACGAAAGGGGAGCTGGGCCGAAGAGTCGGACAGTCTCCATACCTGTCGAGGGAAGCCTTGCGCGGCGTGCGCGAACGCGAACTGCGGGAGGCTTGTCAGGCGATAGGAGTTCAGCGTTTGGAGTTTCTTGATATTTTGGATAAAACGGTTGAATTCGAAGATGAGTTGAGATTGAAGGATCGCATTGCAGGGCTTATTCAAGAAATTAAGCCGGATGTGCTGCTGACGTTCCATGAGGTATTGGGCGGGCATCCCGATCATCTGGCGATTGGCAAAGCGGCGACCCGCGCTTATCAGGAAGCGGTGGACAGAGGGCAGGGGGAAGCGAAGCATCTTTATTTCATTACCTTTGGGGAAGAGATCAAGAGTTTTAGCATCCCTTCCGAACAGATTACGGCCGTCGATATTCGCGATAGCTTACAGGAGAAGCTGCTGACCTATCGCGCCCATCGGACGCAGACGGACATTGTCGAATGGGTATGGCAAAGCGACGAGCGCGCTATTCAATCCATTCACCCGACCGAATACTTCATTCGAGGAGGCGGCGAGGATGTTCTCGGAGCACTTTAAAGTATTTGATATTCACGGTCATCTTCCCTATCCGATTCCCTTTATTGAGCGAAATGAGCTTACAAGCCGCTACGGTCGCGCCCGTTCTGAACGGATGCGCTTAACCTGGGATTTCCCTCATCCTAACCAAGCGGGGAATGCCGACACGGATAAACCGCTGATCGAGCGTTGGGTCGATGAGCTGGACAAGTATAACATTGGCGGTTTGAATTTCCTGACAGCTCAGAACAATGATGATTTGGCGGAGCAAATCAAGAAGTATCCGGATCGCTTCACAGGCTTCGCCCATCATTCGATCGAAAGCGAGAATGCGGCCGAGGAGCTGCGGCGGGCGGTTGATGAGCTTGGGCTCCGGGGGTATAAGCTGTTCGGCCCTCTGGTCAATGTGCCATTTCACGATCCGAAATTGACGCCGGTGTGGGAGGTTGCGGCAAGCCGGAAGCTGCCCGTACTCATACATTTCGGAGTGCTGGGCCATTCCGGGGGAATTGTCGAGCATCAGAACATTAACCCCCTTGCGATTTTCAATGTAGCGCGCGCGTACCCGGAGATTCCGTTCATCATTCCGCATTTCGGCGCGGGATATTTCAAAGAGCTGCTGCAGCTTTGCTGGAGCTGCCCGAATGTGTACATTGACACGTCAGGCTCGAATCAGTGGATCCGCTGGATGCCTTATGAGCTGACGCTGGAGACGCTGTTCCGCAAAACCTACGAGCTGCTGGGCCCTGAGCATATCATCTACGGGACCGATTCGTTCGGTTTCCCAAGAGGCTACGTGTACCGCTATTTGCAAGACCAGGTGAGGGTTTGCCGCGATTTGAATTTGAGCGAGCAAGATATTGAACTGATTTTCGGCAATAATGCGAGACGGTTGCTAAACATACAGATACCTAGTGAAGGGGCGAATGAACAATGAGAAGGAAGTTAACGGGAATTGGCAACATAAAAGGAGTATCCGCTGCGGTGCTGGCAGCGGCCTTAGCTTTAACGGGATGCTCCAACGGGGGCACACAGACGACTACATCGTCCGCAGCTCCTGCGAGTCCTAGCGGAAGTGCAGCTCCAGCGGCAGCAGCCAAAAGCGATGAGCCCGTCACCATTGAATATTGGCAGTACGCGTTTCAAACGAAGGTGGATTTGGTCAATGAGCTGATCGCAGAATTCCAGAAGCTCCATCCGAACATTACGGTGAAACAAACGAATTTCCCATACGACCAATACAATGAGAAGGTAGCAACGCTCGTGCCTGCCGGCAAAGGTCCAGATATTATCAATCTGTACTATGGCTGGATTCCTAAATACGTACAGTCCGGCTATTTGCAGCCGCTCCCTGAGCAAGGATTTTCCGAGGCTGACTTGAAGAAAGATTTCTTCCCGGTGGTGGAAGCGGGCAAGCTGAACGGGAAATACTGGGCGGTTCCGACTGCTGTCCGGACACTTGCGCTTTACTATAATAAGGATTTATTCAAAGCGGCGGGCCTCGATCCGAACAAAGCACCGGCGACTTGGGATGAATTGATCGATTATGCCAAAAAGCTGACGCAGCGCGATGCGAAAGACCAGCTTGTTGTGGAAGGCTTAACGTGGCAGCCGAACTCACAGATTCACCACTGGTACAGGGATGCGCTGATCTATCAAGCCGGGGGTAAGGACACGTCTGACGATCATAAGAAATATTTGTGGAATGACACGCCCGCTGGGCTGGAAGCCTTTAAATTCCTGACGGACATTCCGACTGTGCATAAAGTGGGGCAGAAGGATTTTTATGAATCGGACATTAATGCATTCAAGAAAGGTTTTGCGGCCATTACCATCGATGGCTCGAACGTGCTTGCCAGCATTCGGAAGGATGCGCCGACGATCAATTTCGGCACAGCACCGCTGCCGTCGTATAAAGGGAAGGCGACGCAATCCTCCTATTGGGCCAATGCGATTACCAAGGGCGTATCCGGCAAAAAGCTGGAAGCTGCGACCGAGTTCCTGAAATTCCTGACGAGCAAAGAAGTGGAAGAGAAATGGGTTGATAAAGTAGGGGAGCTGCCGGCGAAGAAGGAGGTTGCGAGTCAAGACAAATACGTGAAAGACCCTATTCTGGGGCCGTTTATTTCGCAATTGCCTGACGCGCACGCGCATTTCTTCGTAGACGAGGTGAAGGAGCGCGACAATTTCGTGGAAGCGACGGATAAGGTTGTGCTGAACAAAGCCGATGCGAAGACCGCGTTCGAAGAGCTCGTGAAGAAAAATCAGCAACTGTACGATGAGTACTGGAGCAAACAAAAATGAGGCTGAAGTATCGTCATCAGCGGTATGTATTTATTTACGGATGCCTGTTGATACCTCTTCTTTTCTTCCTTCTTGTACGGATTCTGCCGATATTTTATTCGTTCAACGTCAGTTTTCATGAGTGGGACTTATTGTCCGAAACCAAGCCTTACGTTGGATTCACGAACTTTGCGTTCGTCCTTCATGATGAGAAATTTCTGGCTTCACTGCGAAATACGTTCATTTATGTCGTCCTGGGCGTGCCGGGCCAACTGCTTGTTGGCCTGATCGTCGCCCTGCTGCTGCAGCGAATAACCCGGTTTCGCGGGTTGTTCCGCACGATTTATTTCATTCCTTATGTGACGAGCATTGTCGCGGTCAGTTGGGTGTTCCGCTGGATACTGATGCCTAACGGGGCAGTCAACAGTATTTTGCTGCAAATCGGCCTCCCGCCGCAATTATTCTTGGGTACACCGGATCAAGCGATTTACGTCATTATCGGCACGATGATATGGCAGGCGATCGGCTTCCAAATGCTTGTCTTTCTCACAGGCCTGGAGGGAATCCCGAAGCTCTATTATGAAGCGGCGGATATCGATGGCGCGGGTTCTTGGCAGAAGTTCAGGAAAATCACGCTGCCTTTGCTCAATTCGACGATTGTGTTTTCGGTCGTCATTGCGAGCATTTCCTTCCTGCAAACTTTTACGCAGGTGAAAAATATGAGTCCGGGAGGCACCGGCGGCCCGCTCAATTCCACGAATACGCTGGTGCTTTATATTTATCAGCTTGCCTTCAAGAGCTATAAAATGGGCGAAGCGGCTGCGGCGACGGTGATTCTGTTCGCGATTATCCTCGTGCTTTCGCTTATCCAATTGAAAGTGCTCAGCAAGAAAGTCGAGTATTAGGGGGATTGGCAAAAATGGCAAAGAAACAACTGGCCACGCAAGGCATCAGTTATGCGCTCTTGCTGATCGGCACCGTCATCATGCTGTTTCCTTTTCTTTGGATGCTTTCTACAGCCTTCAAGCAGCCTACGGAAGTGTATTCCCTCTCGCTCATTCCCAAGCATTTTACTTGGAGCAATGTGTCGGATATTTGGCAGAAGACGGTGTTCAATAAATGGTTTCTGAACAGTGCCGTCGTCGGGGTCGTTTCCACGCTAACGGTTGCCTTTTTCGATACCTTAGCGGGGTATATCTTGGCGAAGTTCTCGTTCCGGGGCAAAGGGGCGATCTTCATCCTGATTCTCAGCACGTTAATGGTGCCTACCGAGATGCTCATTATTCCATGGTACTTGCTGGCGAATGGGATCGGTTGGGTGGACAATTATATTGGCGTGTTGTTTCCGACAGTGATTACGGCGTTTGGGATCTTTCTGATGCGGCAGTTTATGGAGCTTGTGCCTCAGGATTTGCTGGATGCGGCTAGAATCGATGGCCGGGGCGAGTTCGGAATTTGGTTTCATATCGTGCTGCCGCAGGTCCGAGGGGCGTTGGTTACGCTTAGCTTGCTGACGTTCCTGACGAGCTGGAATGCCTATATTTGGCCGTTAATTGTAACGATGACGCCGGAAAATTACACGATTCCTGTCGGGCTCTCGTATTTCTCCAGCGAGACAAGTACAGCCAGCAATTGGGTACAAACGATGACGGGCGCATGGATTTCTGTTCTGCCGCTCATTGTATTGTTCCTGATCTTCCAGAAGCAGATTGTTCGCGGTATTGCGCTGAGCGGGATCAAATGAAGGGGACATGCGGCTCTTCCGCACGAGGCTATCGATCCGGTAGCGATCAGGCCGCAAGTGGTGAGCAGCTAGAACAAAAGATCCGCCCCCAGTCAGTCCATCTGACGAGGGAGGATCTTTTGTTTTAAGGGGGCAAGCTTGGTTTGGAGAGATGGTGTTGTAAGCGGTTCACCGAACCATTGGATTCTTTCAGAGACGCTATTATGAGCGGGCTAGCGGAACTATGGTGCGTTATGGCTAGTCATATCGGCTTAAATGGGCGGTTAGCGGAACTACAGTACTCTATGCATCTGAGATTTTGGATTTCTCGCTAGCATTTACCTGTTTAACGCATCATAGTTCCTCTCCATGGTAAAAAAACAGGAAATTTAAAGAAATAGCGCACCGTAGTTCCGTCGTTACAGCTGGGCGATAACCGGTGATGGAAAAGAGAAGTGGAAGGTAGCTCAGAGTAGAGCAGAAGAGGGGATGGGATTGGTCTGGAGGATCGTTAGCGCCCGTATTCCACTTTATATGATGCTTATATTTCTGGGTAAACGCACTCGTCATGGAAGGACGGCGTAGCCGTTTACCCTTGTTTACCCACCATATTCCAAAATGGTCTTCGTCAACTGGGTTCTGTTGCGAAGGCCTGTTTTGCTCAGCATGGCATTCACATGCTTTTTCACCGAGGCATCGCTGATGAATAAAGCGGCTGCAATCTCCGAATTCGTATCTCCGCGCACTAATAAAGCGGCGACTTCCTGTTCTCTAGCCGTGAAGCCAGGGTAGGAAACGGCTCCTTTTGCTTTAGGGACAGCGTGTTCAGCTAACATCGAAAGCATTTCGGTAGGAAGGACGGAAGCAATAGGACTGTCACGCGTTATTATGGTGATTCAAGGCGACGAGTCTATCTTGGAGCAGATTTGTAAACAGCTATCCAAGCTGATTGATGTGGCAGAAGTCATTCACCTGAACAAGAATCCGTGGATTTCGCGGGAGCTTATGCTTGTTAAGTGTGCGGTAGAACCTGCCACACGCCCTGAATTATTCGGCATTGTGGAAACATTCCGCTCCTCCGTCATTGACGTCGGGATGAACTCTGTGATTATCCAAGTTGTGGGGGATACGGATAAAAATAACGCTTTTCTAAAAGTGTTAGATGCCTATGGAATTATAGAACTCACCCGGACAGGGGAAACGGCCATGAATCGAGGGGAGGCATTTCGACAACGAACGATACAGTTTAATGAGCAGGATGGGCACTAGTAATCAGGAATTATTTGGAAATAAAAGATAAACTAGAATAGAGCTTACCTGATTGCAGGCAGTCTTCCGAAGATGGATATACCAACTTTTAATAGGGGGGATTCTAGTGTTTGATCTGTTTCGTTTCATCATGCTTCGACCGACTGAGTATGGCAATGATAAGGATTCGATCATCAGGAGTGGGGACTCACGATTGTTGTCCCAGTTGGAAGAGGCAAAAAAGAGCGAAGATCCGGATCGCGAGCGAAAGCGCATTGCCGATCATTTTATATCGGATTCGCCATTTATCCGCCATGCTTCGGACTTGAAGTTCGGTGTGGCGTTGGAGCAGTTTGAAAGGCTGCTTAAGAACGATCCTCCAGGAGATCTAGCGGGTCTGCAGGCGGCTTTGATTCGCGCATTTGACCTGCAGCCCGGACAATTGGCCGATCATGCAGAGTGGCAACAGGATAAGCAGCGTTTATTCGACAGCCTGCTAGCTCTGAAGCTAGCAGATTCTCAGGCGGGGATCGACATGGGCATGCTCTCCCGCAACCTGCGTCTTATCGATCTTGCGGAACGAATTGCCGCCAAGGATGAGGTGCTGAATACGAAAGCGGCTTGGACACAGGCAATGAGCAAACCGATTGCTTTTCCGCAGGGCTTACTCACGCTAACCAGGCATATAGATACCAAACATGAAAGCGCTAACAGAACGATTGAGGAAGAGAACAGGCCGGAGCAAGAGCAGAACAAGCAGTTGGATAACCTGCTGTTGGCGCAATCCTTCTTGAGCGGTTTGGAGCCTGATGATCTCGAATATGAGGAAACGAATGATTCTCCTATCCCAACGCCTGAGCCGCAAGAGCCTAGAGATAGCGAAAAAATTTTACGCCGGCTGGATGTGCTGAGCAGTTCGCTATTGAACCTTGAACATAAAGGGCTGGATCAAGTATTAGCCTCTAGAAAAAAAGCCATTGAAGCGAGAGAGTTGCCGTTGATGGTGAAGAGGGGGAAACTTGCACTGGTAAATACGCAGATACGTGCTGCGCTGGAATCTGTAGATCTGGATCTTGCACGTCACTCTGTGCCATATGCCCTTAAAAAGGTAAGTGCAGAATTGGAAGTTTTCAAGCCAGCAATTGATATCGGCTCATGGCTAACCGGTAACGGAGAAACTTATCAGAAGGAGGTTTCACTGCAGGATGGCCGCTACGATCCTGTTCCAATGAAGCAGCTGCCGGAGACCTATGGAAAGCTTAAACCTGTAGGTGTAGCCGACCTCCTTGTCGTCAAGCAGCAGATTGTCGGCTACGAAGCAGGCGAAGTAGCTTTTATTGAAAATGTATTGCAGGGAGAATCCTTCGTCCGAACGGTTAGTCGGAAAGAAACGACAGAATATGTAACCATAACCGAAAATGAGACCATGAATGAAGAGGAGAGAGACCTGCAATCCACGGAACGGTTTGAGGTTCGCCGGGAAAGTGAACAGGTTGCCAGCACGAGCGCGAACATGCAATCTTCAGCCTATGGCGGCTTACAAGAGACGACGAATACGTCTAAGGAAAACACCGAAAGGCAAGCTTCAACATTTGGTAAAGAAGTGACCAGCCGTGCAGTATCCAAAATTACAGAGCGTTCCCGCACGCAGATCACACGCCGCACGCTGCAGGAGTTTCAAGAAACATCCAACCATCAGATTGATAACAATACCGGGGCCGGGCCTGTTGTAGGCGTTTACCAATGGATTGATAAGGTGTATGAGGCGCAAACGTATCAGTACGGGAAGAGGCTTTTGTATGACATGGTTATTCCTGAACCAGGAGCCTTTTTGCTGCAGGCGATGGCACTCGGGCAGTTCGATGGTCGCGAGTTGATCGAGCCGGATCCTTTCTACAATACGCCGGAGGGCGTAAAGGAGGGCAACTACCGCTTATTGGCTGCGAAATATCAGGCAACGGGCATCGAGCCTCCGCCAGCCAAATATGTGTTCATTAGCAAGGGATACAGCAAAGACGCCAATCAGGGCGTGGTTCAAAGCGAAGTCCTCCAAGTGCCCCCCGGATACAAGGCAAGCAAGGGATATGTCAACTTGGCAAGTTGGAGCAGCGATGCCGATGAAAGGGCAAGTATTGATGTAACGGTTGGGGATAAAGTGAACACTTATAATGGGTCAACCTACAATGTCTTAACATTTACGTTCCCCGACCTCCCTGATCAAGGCGCAGGCCATGTCCCCGTGTCGATTTTATCCTTCCACATCATTGAATACGCGCTAGGGGTAGGCATTACTTGCACGCGAACGCCCGAGCTTTATAAAAAGTGGCAGCAAAGAACCTACGATATACTGGTAACCGCTTACCAGCGCAGGAAAGCGGACTACGAGGAAAGGCTTGCCAATTTGCAAGCTGCATTGCGCGTGGGCGTTATTGGGCTATCCCCGCCTGAGAAGATCAGGCTCAGCTTGGAGGAATTGAAAAAGAACTGCATTTCTCTGATTACTCAGCAAAACTATGATGGATTTAATGGCATTAATTATTCAAACCAGAAGGATCCTGTTTCCGGGAAAACACTGCCAATCCCGCAAATCAGTGTGTCTGGCGCGGACTTGCAAGGTTCGTATATCCGTTTCTTCGAGCAGGCCTTCGAATGGGAGCAGATGATGCATTCCCTGTATTCTTATTTCTGGGGCCGTAAAAATCATTGGTTGAATAAAATGTCGCTCGAAGAGCGGGATTCCGAGTTCGCCAAGTTTCTGCGGGCAGGCGCGGCACGCGTCGTAGTGCCAGTCAGGCCGGGGTTTGAAGAAGCAGTTATCCATTTCATGGAGACAGGGAAAATTTGGAATGAACAAGGGCTGCCTGACATTCACGATGAGTTATATGTACCTCTGCTGAAAGAAATCCATGGACAGACGGACGGTAAGGATGCAGGGACTCCCTATGGGGAACCCTGGAGAATCAAGCTACCGACATCGCTGGTTAAACTGCGAACTGACGGTCAATTGCCCACGTGGAAAAAGCAGGGTGGGGAGTGGGTGAACGGCTGAGATGACCGTTCATCCTTTGCAGCAGGAGGCTGAGAACCGTAAAGCGATCTATCATGAAACGTTAGTCCGGCGGGCTTTTCTGCGGCATGACAGATGGGCGCAAGAGCTTGGATGGAGCGATGAAGAAGCGGCTCGGTTCTATTTCGCAGGGCCAACGATTAGCGATGCGTTGAAGTATCGTAAGCCGAGCGTCCTGAGTATGGAGGCACTTCGGAAGACGAAGCCGATTGCACCGCTCGATGCGGACACTAATCTTTTCGATGCGCTGGCACGCATGGAATTCAGTGTGCGGTTTCCGGAGCGGGAAAAGGAAATTTTCCCATGGACAGCAGATTCAGACAGGGATTTTGATAGAAAAAAGTACTGGTTCAGAGTTAGTGGAAATGTCCGGATGGATCTGCATTGTCTGCATAGCAACTCTGATTTCGGACTCAATGTTCTGCTTCGCCTGTTGTATCTGCACGGTCAGACGCCAGAGGGCCTGGAGGCTCCTTGGAAGCCGAATTGGGAATTTTCTTCGAAATGGAATGGGTACAACGCTTCCCCTCATTGGGATCTGGAGTTCCAATTGGAAGTGGAGAGAAGTCTCCTTCGCTTCAAGTTCTGGCACGATGAGCCTTTCTATGCGATAAGCGAGAGGGGGCTCCGAGAAGCCCGGAGCAAATATAACGTCGAGAGGCTGAGAAAAGAGAACAAAGAAGTAAGTGATGAGGACGAAGATCCCGACGATGATCAGTATAAGTACGAGATGGAGTATTGGTCGGAGAATCATCAAATTTTGTTTGCGACGGCCGAATATTTGGCCGGGCAGTGGATGCAGGGAACCGAATTTCGTCCTGGCCTCCTGCATAACAGCAAAACCGTTGCCATACTGGGGTCGGAGAGAATGCGCCGGGCGAAGGTACGGCTGGACCTATGGCTCGATGACCGCCTAAGATTCGGCATGAGCGAATGCAACGCGCCCGGTTACTATGACGAGCATATATTGGCGATGTTCAATTTGGCCGATTTTGCCTTGGATGAATCCATTCAGACGCGCGCCAGCATGGTACTCGACCTGCTGCTGTTCGATGTGGCCCGGAGCAGCCATGAGGGAAGTTTCAGCATTGCCGCCGCCCGTGCACATTTCAAACACAAGAATTGCGGCTGGCACCAATCCGTCGGCGATTTAATTGAGATCGCTTTTGGCACGCGGGACGGGGTGTATGTAGATGCAGATATGCTCTCTGCCTGCGCAATGGCTTCATCACGCCGATACATGATCCCGGAAGCGATTCTTCACATTGGCAAGGAACGCCCGAATCGGTCGATCGACCGTTCCCGATCCTCTATTAATTTTAATGAGGCGCATGAATACGGCATCGGCTTCGATAAAGATGAGGATGTTATGCGCTGGTGGAGCCGAGCTTCCTGGTTCACCAAGTATGTTATTGATGCAAGCGAGCGTGTTGTGGAAGCATACAAGTTGGGCGAGTCAAGTGCTTTCAAATTATTAGGGAAACTGAGCGCTGCCGGATCTATCTTCGGCATATACAGACTATTTGCCGGTAAATGGGACGGGGAAAAAGAGGCGGCAGATCAATTCTCCATCTTAACGGAAGGGTCCGCTTACACCCGCGCCAATATTTACACATATAGAAACCGGGATGCCATGCTGTCGAGTACGCAGAACCATCACGCGGGTCAGGTTAGTTTCCAAGGACATACCTGCCAAGCTACTTTGAGCATGGGGGCTACCGTTTTCGTGAACAGCCCTTCAGCGGGCGGCGATGTGAATGCATTAGCCACAGCAGGCGTCGGAGCTGGTGTTGGCGCTGGAGTAGGGACCATTATTGCACCCGGGATAGGTACGGTAATTGGCGGGGCTATCGGTTTTGTGGTGGGCGGATTAGCCAGTTTTGCACTGACCGATGTGCTGCCCGCCGATTCGGACGGACCCGATTGGTGGACTGGCAGCACTTCGCAGCCACGGGTCGTACAGATGAAAAACGCCGCCATCATTGGATTCAATCCGAAAGCTTCTCTCATTAAATTCGAGGATCGGGTGCACGCTTTTTTCCCGCAGGCCGCATTCGATAACGTTCCCGACGGGGAGAAGACGACGAAGGCACTAGGGAAAGGCAAATCCAGCTATTTCCCCTTCCGGAAATCGCTCTCCTGCAATATATCAACGGGCCGCTGGGTATTTGGACGCGTTGGGCGCGGATTCATTGGGCTTTTCTCCGCACAAGAGCCTAAATGGACCGTTGAAGGCGACGAAGCTTTTAGAGAAATCATGGTCGAGAGCGGACGCAATATATTTATTATCCAAATCGGCAATGAGGACGAGTTCGGCAGCTATGAACAGTTTATCGACCGTGTTCTGAGAGCGCGGATTCACATCAACGGTTTGAACTGGACTCCGAACGATTTCGAATGCAGCTACGACATCCCTGGGGGATCGAGGCTTGAACTGCACTTCGATCATGACGATGACGATCAAGTCAGGTATGCGGGCGCGCGGTTTAGCGATGATGATTTTCCGCGCATTGACAATGCTTATGCCCGGATCTCCTGGTTGCAGCAAAGATACGCGATTCAACATGGCGGACACTCGGTTGTTCACGACGTTCGCCACCTTCAGCGCAGTACGGGAGGGGCATTGCAGGAGCTGGAACACAGCCCTAATGTAAGGATTTACTACCATAATACGGGGCTAAAGATCACGTATGAGGGAACGGAGCGGGAACAAGCGATAGAGGTTCTGATTGAAAAGCTTGCGTCCGAGCCATGGGACATCATTGGGCTGTCCGAAATCATGGATAGCGGAGAGCGCATGAGGATTGGGGAAGCACTGAAAGAAGTGTACCCTTATCAAGTGGGGATGCCGATCCTTACATTCAATGGCTACCCGCACATGGATGAAGTTAGCAATGGACTTCTGCTGCTGAGCCGAAAGCCGATCAAAGCTAATGTGAACCTGAATGATGCCTATGGTTCCAAAGGATTTCTGTATGCTCGCGTTCAACTCGCAGGCCAGCCTTGCGATATCGATGTGTTTCTGGCAGATACGACACCGTTTGCTTATGATCCTGATCAACAGCAGGCTCCGCTCGATACCTATATGAATCAGCTTCGTCTGCTGTCCACTTTTATCCGTAGTTATCGTGATTATACGACTCCTGCGCTGTTGATGGGCAGCTTTACGATGGACGCGTTGGGCAGTGAGGAGCTCTATGGACAAGCATTTGACATCTTGCAGCCCTTTGAAGATTTAAAGCCGTTATATACGCCTTCCGAGGGAAAGAACATCCCGATGCATCCTGAAGCGACGGAAGAGAATCGGTTCTCATCGATTTCTTCCTTTTACGAAGGTAGTGAATGGAGGGCGGCTGACGATGACCAGAGGTTCGGAAGTGCGGCCATGCGGACTGACTATGTATTGTCCTGGCAAGGCACGTTGTTTGAACCGGGCTACACGGATCGGAAGGTGACGGTTCGCCAGTCTTCGGACGGGCGCGATCTTTCCGGTCACTACGGATTGGAAGCTAATCTGGCCGTGCTGAAACAATTTTTTCCTGCTTTATCAGCACCCATTCGTTCTATTGTTATCCGGCTAACTTATTTCTGGTGTCAAAATACAACGGACGGCCCTGGGGACGACGAGGTAGAATTTACGCTGCAGGGGGTCACATTTGGCGGCAAGCAGCTGTCCGTCACGACTCCAAGGTTTGAGGATGTTGACATTGGCACAGAAAAGCCGCTGGAGACTACGATTCTAGAGTTCGGCGACCCCGGAGAATATTTTATTATGATGGTGAGCGGCAAGGAGATCGATAATTGGACCAGCGCGGATGACAGTCTGGGTTCGTCGACCTTTTGGCTCTACAGGAAAGAACTGCTCAGGATGATCGGTACAACGACACGGCGCATATTTCCACCTCTAACAGGGGATGGATCTACCTATTGGCTGGAGGCGGAAATTACCGTTCGATAGCCGAAAGTGTTTCCTTTCAGAGCGGCTCATCTGCTCTTTTTTGCTTGGTTCTGCTTGCTTCGTTCCTAGAAATCGTCGCTAAATGCATAGGCATCACGAACACTATAAGCGATAGTAAGGAAAAGCAGGAGGAAGTAGAATGAGCAAGTCATTTTGGAAAAAACCTAAGGTTTGGAAGGTTCTGGCTGTTGGCGGGCTGTTAGGCAGTGCTGCACTATGCTTCGTATGCTACTCATATATTCGAGGACTTGATGTAAGCAAGCTCAATCAGCCGCTTCCAGAGGCGACCCTTGTTCTGGATAAAAATGGGAAACCGGCTTCGCAGCTCTCTTCGTCGAAGATCGATCCCGTGCCGCTGTCGCAAATGCCAAAGGCGCTGACCGATGCGGTAGTAGCGGTAGAAGATCGGAGATTTTACGAGCATGCCGGTATCGATCTAAAATCGATTTTCCGTGCCGTCATGCGGGATGTCCTTCGGGGCGGTTACTCGGAGGGAGCAAGTACGATCACGCAGCAGCTGGCGCGAAATCTGTTCCTGAATGCGGACAAAACACTTGGCCGCAAGCTGAGAGAAGCCGCGTACGCGATGAAAATAGATATGACGTACAGCAAAAACGAAGTGCTGGACATGTACTTGAACAGCATTTATTTCGGGGAAGGGAGCTGGGGGGTGCAGGGGGCAGCTAAAACCTATTTTGGTAAAAATGTGCAGGACTTAACGCTGCCTGAGGCAGCCGTTCTGGCTGCGCTCCCTAAGGCCCCTAGCAAATATTCCCCTTTTCAAGACGAGGCTCAGGCACTCGAACGGCGAAATACGGTTCTTTTACTCATGCGCGATACGGGTAAAATCACGCAGGAAGCGTACGAACTAGCGAAGGCGTCTTCGCTTGGTGTTGTCAAACAGCATAAAGGAGATGATCTGAAGGGACGCTACGCTGCTTATGTGGACGTGGTTATCAATGAAGCCGTGCAACGATACGGTTTTACAGAAGAGCAGTTACTAACCGGCGGGCTAAGGATTACGACGGAACTGGACACCTCCGTGCAAGAGGCGGTTTCAGATGTGTACAGCAATGAAAGCCTCTTTCCGGCAAGTAAACCGGATCAGCTCATTCAAAGCGGCGCGGTGATCCTGGATCAGCGAACAGGTGGCATTCGTGCGCTGGCGGGAGGACGGGGGGATGGCGTTTTCCGCGGATTTAGCCGTGCGACACAGCTGCGGCGGCAGCCGGGGTCTACCTTTAAACCCCTCGCCGTCTACGCTCCTGCGCTTGAGAAGGGGTACTCCCCGTCCTCTGCCCTGTATGACGGCCCGCTAGATATTGACGGCTATCAGCCGGAGGATTGGGACCATCAATCCCGGGGCCAAGTGACGATGCAGGAGGCTATCGTATCCTCATGGAACGTACCTGCCGTCTGGCTTCTTCATGAGATTGGCATCGACAAGGGCCTGCAATTTCTTCAGTCTCTTGGCATTGAACTGCCAGCGAAGGATCGCCAGCTAGGGATTGCGCTTGGCGGACTGTCAGAGGGGGTGTCGCCGCTTCAGATGGCGCAAGCGTTTAGCGCCTTTCCTGCCAAGGGAGTACTGCATCAGGCGCATACAATCTCGAAAATCGAAACTAGCGACGGGCATCTGCTTATTCAAGCCGGCACAAAGGGTGAGCAAGTCATGAAGGCGGAGACGGCCTATGCCATGACGGCGATGCTGCAGCAGGCTGTGGCGAGCGGAACCGGCAAGAATGCCGCAATGAACCGCCCCGTCGCGGGAAAATCCGGCACGACGCAATTGCCAGAAGCGGACGAATACAAGGGTTTGGGCGCAAACAGCGCCAAAGATGCATGGTTTGTGGGGTATACCCCTGAATTGACGGCAGCGATATGGGTGGGCTACGATCATACGGACCGGAATCATTACTTGACGACATCCGGCGGTGCCGTCCCGGCAGTCTTGTTTAGAGAGATGATGAGCCGCGCCTTGGCCCAAACGCCAGTAGCCGCCTTTGATATGCCAAACATCGGCTGGGCGGCTGCCCCATCAGAGTTAGGCGCTGTGTCAGACGAGGCTCCGCAGGAGAAGAAGGCAACCCAGCACGGGCATGGCAAAGGCAAGAAAAAGTAAGCTGGACGAACTGAAAAAGCCGTCGGCATCCGGGTGGATGTTGGACGGCTTTCTTCGTAGATAAGACAGCATACGTCGTCAGATATGTGTGTGTGACGAGCTTGCAGAGCGGAGATTCCGCACGCATCGTGTTGTGCGAGCATTTGACAGGATGAACGTAGACGATCCGGAGTGCCGCAGCTGGGCAGGTTGGATCACCCGATACCGCCTCGATCTGCGGTAAATCGTCTTTTTGCACGGGTGAGCGGAACGTAGGTGCGTTATGCGGCGGTATTTTCGGTTGTAGGGACATTTCGCGGAACTACCGTACCTTATGAGCAAGAAATGCTGGGTTTTGGGCACGTTTTCGCTCATTTAACGCACCCTAGTTCCGCTACAGGGGGAGAAAAGGGATGTTACCGTGGAATAAGGCATCGTAGTTCCGCCGATATCGCTGTGCATGGGGCATGGGAGATCCGGCAGTACCTCCTCCGTTTTCATGCGAAACTTGCTGAGGCAGAATGTCCCCGGAATCTTACAGGGTTATTGGATAGGAATACCGAATCGAGGATCGATTAGTTAAAAGAGAAGAAGAAGGCAGCACAAAGTAGAACAGAAGAGGGGATGGGTATGGGGTGGAGAAGCGTTAGCGCCCGTATTTGAAATCGTCTTATTACCGCTAATTAAATTCAATGAAAAGACGATTTCAAGAAACGGTCGGAACCCCATTCCCAATTCCCTCCCCATGCCTGGACGTGTGGGTTTAGTTAAGGATCTTGCAGCAGGTAGGTTTTTCTCATCAGGTCAGGAGGTTTTATGCTTTTAGTGGCATTGATCCAGGGCATCATGGATATGCCTCTTAAGCAGCAGTGTTTTTAATCATTAAAATACGCCCTAACTATTCCCTTATTCATTGTCATTTGTTTGATGTCCTGAATAATATACAGCAAATGCCTAAGCATAACGGACATTAAAAGAAAGGATGACGATTGATAACAATGAAAAGGACATATAAGGTCACGGAGATTGCTGGTAAAATCGGAAAAACGAGAGCAACTGTGGTGGAATGGTCAAATCATTTTCGCGAATTTCTCCCGACAGTAGTTGTTGGCAGCTCCCTAAGATACACAGATGAAGCCGTCAAAGTTTTTCAGATTATTTCTAAATTAACAGATGCCAATAAACCGCCAAAGCTTATCAAAGAACATTTATATGAAATGCGTCAGAAATCAATTATCGCGCTTAAAATAGAAGAAAAGCCTTTCCCTCCTTCATCTATTATTGATCCTGACTCCAATTTACCTCTTGCCATAAACAAATCAAACTTAGATTCAACTGTAAACAAATCTAACTTGCCGACTAAAGATTTAATTGAATTACGGAATATCATACAGCTTCTCACTCAGAAGATAGATGCAAGTAAAGCGCCAAGGAAGATGAATGACCATATAGATGACCTGAGTCAAAGGGTTGGAATATCTTCTTTAGCGGGCAGTACTTATCAATCCTCCAGTAAGGATCACTCCAATTCTCCGTTTATTCAGTTAACTAATCAAGTAACGGAACTTCGAGAAATAAATCAAGACCTCACGCAGAAATTTGTAGAAGTTTCGGAAGAAGTATTGGAACTGCGTCGTAATGTGCTCCAGCTTCTTACCCAAAAGGAAGATGACGTGGCCGAAGAAAACATCAGAAGTGAATTTTCTGCCCACATAGAATTACTCAACAGACAATACGAGGGTGTTTCGGTAGAAGTAAAAAAGCTGCAAAAAACGGCTGAAACCGTCCAGCAAAAGGTAACTGAAGTTTTAGAACAAGATCTCAAAGGTGAAATACTTACTGCTACAACGGAGCTGTTGAATCAACGAGATGAAGGCTTTTCAGAAGATATAAAAGAAGTGAAAGATGTGATTTTTCTCCACACACAAAAGGTAGCTAAAGTATTGGAGCAAGAAATCCGAGGTGAGCTGGATGTCACTGCAGGCTCGCTGAGCGCACGTTATGATGCTATGTCCGAAGAAGTAACGGAACTTCGCAGCGTGATCCAGGTCCTTACCCAAATGGTAGCTGAGTTGTTCGAACAAGACATCAGAAATGAAATTACAGAGACAATAGAAATACTGAACAGTCAATTTGAGAGTGTTTCAGTAGAAGTAAAAGGGCTGCAAAATGTGATCCAAAGCGTTCAACACAAGGTAAATGAGGCTTCGGAGCAAGATTTTAAAGGTGAGATACTTGCTGCCACAACGGAGTTGCTGAACCAGCGGTATGAAGCCACAAACGAAGAAGTAAGCGAATTGAGAAATGTAGTCCAGCTTCTCACTCATAAGGTGAGTGAAATGGCGGAGCAAGACGTTCGAAGCGAAGTGCTGGAGCTTTTAGCAAATGACATCAACAGCAAGATATCTTCAAAAGAAGAGTCATTAAATAGACGATATAACGACATAGCTCTACAATTGAAATCTCAGCAACAATTGCTTGGCAAGATTACCAAGTTTTTAAATATACCTGGTAATTAATGATAAAGAAGCCGCCATCACTAAAAAAATAGGTTGGCGGCTTCAGGATAGAATGAAGAGATGGGAACGGTTATTTCAACCTTCCATACTGCTTGGAAATAGATAAGATACGACGATACATTCTTTTGTCCTTCAAGTGCTTTAAAGGATAAAACTGGGGTCTTGTGTTAACCTCAAGGATCCAAGGTGCCCCTTTAACATCTAAGGCAACATCCAAACCTAACTCTCTAAAGCCCTTCTTATAACGATCGAAATGGTTTCCGACGGCAGATCCCAACCATTCCAGTTTTGTTTTCTTTCTTCGAATCAATGCGTTTTTATAGCCAGCTCCGGCCATTGTTTGGGGGAAATAATCAATTTTTCCGCCTTGATGATAGTTCGTTGCAACTGTACCTGGCTTGCCTATTTTTGTGAAAATAGCGCTGCTTTCCCATGTTCCATTTGACCTCTTCTGAACCATAACACGAATGTCAAAAGGTTTACCTTTCGTTGTGGCCAAGCGTATACCTTGTTGCAGCAAAAACGATCTATTTTTTGAGAAGCGGCGAAGCTTATTGTATAAACCTTTCTTGCTTGTGTAGAATGATTTAGCTGATTTATGTTGAATTTGATACCCGCCATCTATTGTTTTGATCCGAATGATGCCTGCTCCGCCTGTACCGCCAGTAGGTTTGAAATATAGGGTTGGAAAAGCCGACAGCATTAAATGAAGAGTTCTATTGCTGAATAGCTCAGTACGCGGGACATATTTTTTTAGCTTTCTATGCTTAATTAACCATTTGGTTTTAATCCATTTGCTTTTGATTGATTGGCTCCTGTACCTCATAATGATAACCTCCCATATCTCAGAATACGTTTTATGCTACATACTTGTCACAACATTTGCCTAGGCGTGATTAACAAGGCGTTCAGGCATCGTTTGGTTCAAAATATCGGCAAGTTGCTTCGACCTTTTGTCCCTGATTCATGTCGACAAAAATGCGTTGTACGCGTCCATAATGTGACAAACTTTTGTCTTGTGTAAGCTTATACTGTATATATCAGAAGCATGAT
The DNA here is from genome assembly GCF_040812395.1 of Paenibacillus tabacirhizosphaerae. Taxonomy (GTDB): domain Bacteria; phylum Bacillota; class Bacilli; order Paenibacillales; family NBRC-103111; genus Paenibacillus_E. The sequence continues at coordinate 48,025 of NZ_JBFNXH010000018.1, forward strand.
TCCTGTTTCTCTTTTACAGACACTTGGGAGGATTGGTCTACATGGACAAGCAGTTCATAGAGAGGCTGCATACGCTCAACCGTCGCGACGAATTGAGATCAAGACTACTGATTGAAGGTGTTAAACGTACGCTGAAACGGAAAAAAGAATTGAGTTTTTTTGGCAGGTTACTGAGCAAAAAGAAGCCGGTTACCGCGAAAGGCTGGAATTGAAACTTTTCTGGGAGCTGCTTTTAAAGCGGCTTTTTTTTGAGCAAATAAAAATGGTTAAATCGAGTGCGCAGAGCGGAGAGGTTCCGCACGCATCGTGGTACGCGTATTTGACAGGATGGACGTGGAAGATCCGGAAGTGGCATAGCGGTTTGGATTGCCCCATACCGCCTTGGTCTGCGATAGATCGTCTGATTGCACGGGTGAGCGGAACGTGGGTGCGTTATGAGTGGGTATTTTCGGTTGTAGGGACATTTCGCGGAACTACCGTGCGTTATGAGCAGGAAATGCCGGGTTTCAGGCACGTTTTCGCTCATTTAACGCACCCTAGTTCCGCTTCAGGGGGAGAAAAGGGACGTTACCGTGGAATAAGGCATCGTAGTTCCGTCGATAACGCTGTGCATGGGGAATAGGCGGTCCGGCAGTAACTCCTCGGTTTTCTTGTGAAGCTTGCGGAGGCGAAATGAACCCGGAATCTTACTCTTGCAGGGGTGTTTATAGATAGGAATACCGGATGGAAGACACGTTCGGGAAAAGAGAAGTGGAAGGCAGCACAGAGTAGCACAGGAATGGGTATGGGGGGAAGCGATTCTCCATAGAGGCCGTAGAGCGCAACTAAGAATGCATATGATAGAATGGTCAAATAGGGTTCAATCGAAACTGTACGATGATGGAGGAATCTCAATGAGTCAACGCTATCGAATTACAAGAGCATTACAGGAAAATGATCATTCGGTGAAAACAATATCTTTGGAAGAGTGCAAAACGTATTTTACATCCAAACCTGATTTTTCCTATACATCGGTTTTCACAGTGACAGGCTCTACCAGCATGTCCATTGAGGGAGATTTTTTCATGTGGAGCTGCGACAATATAAAGATCCCATTCCGGCATTATCAGGGAGATATTTACGTATCCGGCACCAATGAAGCAGTGATCCCCAAGATGATTGAGGTTGCAAGCGAATTAGGAGCGGATGTATTGGAAGGGTAATTTATTCAATACTCGTATGAGGAAGACCAGTGAACAACAGAATAGAAAAGGGTGTTGCAAAGCGACTCCTTGAACTCATCATTGAAGAAGCCAATGTCTATTCAACAAAACAACGGCAGTCTAAGACTTTGTTTCCCAGTCCTAGGCTACCGTTGCACTTTTTGCTGCTCAGTTTACTACGTTCATTCAATCATCGTGTTTGTCCCGATGTTGTTGCTTCTCGTTCTTTTTATGGCTTTCGCTCTTCTCTAGCTTATCGCCCTTTTTAGCACTATTAGTGTGTTCTTCTTTATCGGTATTGGTTTGGCCCTGGTTTTGGTTGTGGTCTTGACCCTGGTCTTGATTTTGATCCTGATCTTGATCTTGACCTCGCCCCTGACCCTTCTCTTGCTTCGAATTCTCGCCTTGTTTCCAAGACGCTTTCATCTGGATATTCAGCTTTTTCGCATCGAGCTGGTAATGCTCGGCAAGTTCTTTAAGCAGCTGCTGTTCTGCGTCCGAGGACTTCAGATTAACCGAAGAGAGCAGCTCTTTGATCCATGCCGCAGCTTCATCACCTTTCAAATGAACCATGCCAGCTCCTTCGGGCTTGATGTTCAAGTCATAGTTCATGCCACTATTGCCGGGGACTTGCTGCATATGCAGTTTAAAGTGCTTGCCATCGATCTTCAGGTCCATGCCATCCAACCCTGGATAAACTTCCTTCACTTGCTGGGATGATGAGGGAGGAACGGCACTCGCAGATGGTGATGGCGATATAGTAGCTTGCGTACTTGCTTGAGGCTCGCTTGCTTCTGTAGAAGCGGGTGTAGGCGAAGGAACTGGTGATGCCGCCGCTGTTGACGAAGCAGGCTCCGAGTTCGCTATCTCTCCAGTTGAAGCCTTGACATAAGCCGCTTGCTGCTTATTGTTGAGAATCAATTCCACTGTATCGCCAGGCTTCAAGTCAGGCAGCAGCGCTTTTTGTTCATTCCGATACACCCAAACTGATTTGGCTAGCGGAATCGTTTGATCGCTCCCGTTTGTCGTTACAGTCACTTGAGTGCCGTCAGCGGCAATTGCTTTGAGTGTACCTTGAACGGATACCGAGATCGGTGGGTTGGATGTGGTCGCTGCAAAGGCTGTCCATCCGCCAAACAATAGAGCTGCCACTGTAAGTGCGAGAATTATGATCCGTAATTTCTTGTTCATGGTGATGCACCTCCACCAACAACTTTCGGCAGATGTGGGCGTTTTATGACGGTCTGGAACGGAAAATCAAGGTTAAAAGAAATTTCAGTAATTCAAATATGACTCGAATTGATCAGCCTGCATGGGCTTCCCGGTATAGTAGCCCTGCACGTAATCACAATCAAGCAGTTTCAAAAGCTCCAGTTGCTCGCCGCCTTCCACGCCTTCAGCGATGACAGACAGGCCTAGGCTATGCGACATGGCGATGACCGCTTTGACAATAGAAGCATCACTTTGTTCTGACGCGATATCCTGGATAAAGGATTTATCGATTTTCACCATATGAATGGGAAGTCTCTTCAGCAATAGTAGTGAGGAATGGCCTGTTCCGAAATCATCAATGGCGATATACAGTCCGAGACTGACGACTTCTTTAAGCATCTGCACGCTGTGTTCAATGTCTTGTACGGCGGTAGTCTCGGTTAATTCAAGGCATAGCAGGTTCGGGTCCGTTCCCGTCTCCTCCAGCACGGATTTAATCCAATCGGAGAAGGTTGCTAGACGGAAGTGCTGTGCAGAAATATTAATGGACATGGATAAAGTAGGCAATCCTTTGGCTTGCCACGCGTTCAACTGCAAGCAAGCTGCTCTCAGCACCCAGTTGCTAATGGGGATGATCAATCCGGTTTCCTCGGCAAAAGGGATGAAATCCGCTGGATAAATGAGCCCGTGCTCCGGCGAATTCCAGCGTAAAAGCGCTTCAATGCCAATGATGGTACCACAGCGTAAATCGATTTGCGGCTGATAATGCAAAATGAATTCATCATTTTCAATGGCTCGGCGCAAATTCATGCTCAAATTGAAATGGCGCTTCACCTTGGAGCTCAGCTCCTGCGTATAATGAAACATTTGATTACGGCCATTTTCCTTGGCTTTATACATGGCCATATCCGCGTATTTGATCAGGGATTCGGAATCGATCCCTTGATCTGGGTACACGCATGCGCCTAAACTCGCAGAAGTGACGGTCGGTTGCCCTTCCAGAATGAGAGGTGCGCTGATATTCTCGATCAAGGTGGCGACCATGTGTTCAAGTTCATCATTATCCTTGATAGCGGATAGAAGAATAATGAACTCGTCGCCGCCTAATCTAGCGATAGTATCGCCAGGGCGGATGCTGCTCGACAGTACTTCAGCGATATGCTGAAGCAATTTGTCGCCGGCTTGATGGCCGAGGGTGTCGTTAATGAATTTGAAGCGATCCAAGTCGATCAGGATAACGGCAAGCTTGCTTCCGTTCAGGTCGCACTGCTTCATGCTGGCTTCCAGGCGTTCCATGAAAAGCCGGCGGTTCGGTAATCCTGTAAGCGTGTCATGATAAGCAAGCCTGACGATCCGCGCCTCATCTTCCTTCTTTTTCGTAATATCAGAGATCGATCCGATCATCCGGAGGGGAGTGCCGGTATGGTCGCGAATCGCATCGCCTGTGGAATACAGCCACAGATACGTATTCTCGTCCTTGCGAATTCGGAATTCGGCCTGATAAGGCGTTCCTTCTCTCAAATGCCCGTAAAGTACGGCCCGGAACGTCACAAGATCATCCGGATGAATGATGTCTACTAGAGTTTGAGGATCCTCCGTTAAGCCTTCGGCAATGCTTCCTAAAATTTTATAGGTGCTGATGTTGTATTCAATGGTATTTTTAACAAGATTCCAATCCCAAATCCCGTCATTCGTCGTCTCTGATACGATTTGCAAGCGCTCCGCGATCGTTCGTATTCGTTGAAGGAGCGACTCTCTTTCCAGGGCAGCTGCAAGGATCATATAGGTATGCCGGCCCACTTGATTCACGAATAAATAGTGCAGCGTTTCAAGCGGGCCAACCAGTACCAGATAGCCCCAATCATGCTTCTCGCTCAGAATCGGATGGACGTAGACGAGATCAGAGCTTCCTGAACTTATGGAAGCGGGAAGATTTGCAACTGAGGGGAAGTCTTCGGCAGCCATCCGCTCCCCAATAAGGGGGACGGGATCGCCTTTTTTGCTAAAAACGCGATCGATGACCAGCTTCCGATCGGCGGCCAGAGCATGATCCCACAGGGCCAGATACCCCCAATGGGAGGAGTTCACAAACAGGTTGGATAATTCGATCTCTTCATCCGATGTTACGCGTATCAAACCCTGGATCAGCTCGTAGTTGCTGAACTCCATCTTGCGGAGGGAGGCGCTGAGTTCTTCCGCGATTTGTTGGCTGCGGAGAAGACTTTCGTTTAGCGCTCTCACCGGCTGCGTACACCCGCAGGAAGCTCGTATTATGAGCTGGGTTGGAACCAGCGTGCGAGGCTCCTTGGGCATTCTGCCCTCCAGCATGTCAAACAATGTCGAACAAGCGGCTATCGCGAGGTCAGTATGCGATTGTTTGACCGTTGTAAGAGCAATATCATCGTAGGAGGCTTGCTCGATATCATCGAAGCCGACAACGGCTATGTCCTTGGCGGCATGGGGATTCCGCTCCCGCCATGCGGAGATGAATCCGATTGCATTGCGGTCTGTAGCCGCAACCGCTGCTGTAAAGCTCTGCCTCCGCTCGGCAAGCAGCTGAACGCCATCGATGCCGCCTTGCTGCATGTTATCGGACACAAGGCAAACCAGGTCTGGATGAAACGCAAGGTTCCGTTCCGACAGCGCTTCTTTATAGGCTTCGTACCGTTCCATCTGATCATATTGTTTGACCATGCCCACAAAGGCAATTTCAGTATGTCCATGATCAATTAAATGCAGAACGGCTTCTTTGGCGCCTGCCCGGTTATCTACGACGACAGAGTGGCTGTTGCTGTTCGATATGGCATTTGCTATGGAAACAATGGGCTTTCCGAGTTGCTCCATAGCATGCAAGGTGGACTCGCTGGCCCCATCCAAGATTAAAATACATGCATCACAATGATTGACAAATACCGAAGTTTCGATCGGTTTATCGAAAGGGTGCTTCAACTGTGTTTGAATAACGGTTAATTGGGCCTTTTTATGTTGAATTTCCTTAGAAATCGCAGCTAAAATTTTGCCGAAATATTCACCATCGATGTGGGGGGTGTACACGGCGATTCGGACGGTTTTTGTATTCGATTTCAAATGCAATCACCTGCCTTTGGTCAAGATGCGAAAACAATCGATGTTGAAAATAAAGGAATTTTTTAGTAAGGAGAAATGCGGAGTATACATTCGACAAATATCGCGTGAAATCCTCTAATTGAAGATCCTTCTATACATTCTAATGGTTACCAAAAGAAAAACAGTCCCCCGTTCATATGCTTCAGAACGGAGGACTGCTTTTTTTTTGGTAAGGCGTTTAGTCCGTCTCGCTCTGTAGACGCTGCATGAATTCTTCAGCGGCACTATAACCTTGCTGGCGCAAATACCAGTTGTTGGCCGCGGCTTCGACAAGTCCGGCGACATCTCGACCGGGCTGGAGCTGAATTTCGATATGAGGAATCCGAATATCCATGTATTCGGTGAATTTGGGCTCCAGTTCCAAATCGTTGTTCAAGGCATGCTCCTGCCATTTGGTCAGTTCGATGTCCAGAACGATGCGGGTTTCATCCTGGAACGCCTTTCGGCCATACAAGCGCGACACATTAATTAGGCCTATGCTGCGCAGCGCAAGGAATTCCTTCGTTTTCCCGTTGTGCGTGCCGAGAATCGTCTCGGGACTGATCTTCTTCAGCACGACGATGTCATCTGCGACTAGCCGGTGCCCCCGACGGATCAGCGTGTGAGCGGTTTCGCTTTTGCCGACGCCGGAATTGCCCCGCAACAGGATGCCGATGCCCGACACGTTGACGCAGACCCCGTGCACGGCTATTTCCTGGGCAAGCGATTTGCTTAAATACATATCGACCAGCTCTTGGAATTTCGTCGTCGAAGCGGGAGTGCGAAGAAGAGGGATATTTTCCTCCTCGCAGTATTTGGTTAAATATTTCAAGCCTTCCTGATTGCGTGTGACGACAAAACAGGGAGGGTGGTACTTGACAATATTCCCGATATGCAGATTTCTTTCATGCTCGCTTAGTTTGTGCAAATACGTAATTTCTTTCCTGCCCAGCAGTTGGACATGTTCTTGCGGAAAATATTCGAAGTAGCCGACAAACTCTAGGCCAGGGCGGTGCGCCCGAGTCTTGGAAATCGTGCGATGCAGCTCTGAATGTCCGGCAAGCACTTCCAATGAGAAGCGTTCAACCAGATCTTTAACAGTGATAGGTTTCAATCATCGTTCCTCCTTGCTCAAACATGTTTCATAGATTCGCCAGAAGTCGACGTAATTCCTGCGATGGAAACGCTTTTACTGAAATTTCTGGCTCTAAATACGGACTGGGCTAAGATATGCTCTCACCCTATGTAAGCTAGTTATAAAATATGGTATAAAAAGGACAAAAATATTGACGCTTACTAGGGGAAGTTCTATAATTTTAATAAGGTTTGCTCTGAAAATTCAGAAAAATTTTCGGGGGTCACAAGAGGTTCAAAAGGAGCTTATTTCATGGTTTATGATGGCATCTTAATAGGTTTGATCGTTGGCTTCATTCGGGCCGGTTTCAAAAATGGCATCCTTGCCCTGTCCCAGCTTCGCATCCGAGGCGGATTGATATTCCCGGTCTTGCTGCTAGTTCAGCTTGGATTCATATTTTTACAAGATTACATCCCCTTTCTGGCGCAAAACAACGGTTATTTATTTCTTGTTGCTTATATCGTCGGGCTTTATCTGTTATGGTTGAATCGTCATGAAAGAGGCTTCTGGTTCATTTTTGCCGGTGTCGCGCTGAATACGCTTGTCATGTTGGTGAATGGCGGCCGAATGCCTGTATCTGAGGAAGCAGCATCCGTACTGGATCCCATTTATGTAAAGATGCTCAAAGAAGATCCTGTCGTGTATAAGCACATATTGATGACAGATGCGACACGACTTCCGTTTCTTGGCGATATTATTTCGCTGTCCGCTCCTTATCCAAGAAGACAGGCCATCAGCATCGGCGATGTGATTATGAACTTCGGAATTTTCATTTATCTACAAAAAGCACTGCTAGTACACAAAGTACAAGCAGCACTTGTAGAAATAAAGTAAGTTTTACATACTACATAATTTGTGAAAGGAGAGACCGTGATGAAAAAATTACAAGATATTAAATACAGCCGCGTTATTATTAATGCAATCATCGTTGCGTCCGTTATTATCGCTCTTTCTTCTGGATACAAAATTGGTGGGCCTTAATCATCATATTAAACTCTCTTTATATTTGTGTTAGTATTAGGGGAAACAGAATATCTGTTTCCTCTTTACTATTTTTAGCTGGATATTATCGTGGAAAGGTCGTAGGCGTTCATGAAGGTCGCACAAAAAGTTTCTACACAGCTGAGACAATCTAGCAAACTCTACTCATTGCTAGTGATATTTACCGGTGCGGTCATATTTGCGGTGAATTTTAAATTATCTTTCAACGGTTATTCGCTATCTGATTGGGTTATGATTTACTCTTTGGTTGCAGCGGTCATTATCCTTGAATACTTCATCTTTCAGCTGCCGCCGGAAGGCAATTATCAATCGATGGATTCATCGGTTTTTCTCGCAACGATTTTTGCCTTTGGCGGAAACATGGCACTGGCCGTTCTGTTGTTAAGCTCGTTTATTATATTGCTATGTAACAAAAATACGGTTTGGTGGAAGCACATATTTAATTTTGCCGCATATTCCTTAATGATTTCCGGGGCTAGTTTGACTTATTATTTGTCGGGCGGGAAACTCGGGAAATTTGATGCGGAACATTCGTATGCCTATTTGTTCGCCTTGGCTGTATATTTTTTAATCAATGTGCTCTTGATCGGGTTATACTTCTTTTGGTTACATAAAGGAAAACTATTTGAAATTATTAAAAGCTTTATTAAAGATTCTCTTTTTGCTTACTTTAGTACACTTTTACTTTCTATGGTTTTAGTTGTGTTAATTACAAATAGCCGGTTTATTGGATTGTTCTTATTTCTGGCGATAGCCATGCTGCTTTCGCATGCATTCCGGCGCCTGTTCCTGATGTACAACGAGGTAAGCGAGAAGGCGAATAAGGACAGCCGTACAGGGCTGTTTAACCATAGTTATTTCGAAGAAAAGCTGGAAGAAAAGATACATCAATATCGTGAAAAAGATCGCTCCTTCTCCCTGGCCTTGCTGGATTTGGACGATTTCAAAAAATATAATGATGCCTTCGGCCACCCGCAAGGGGACAAGCTCTTGAGTCTTTTCGGCAAAATCCTGAAAGAGGAGTGCGAATCAAGGAAACTTCTCGCAGCGCGCTATGGCGGTGAGGAATTCGCGATTATTATGCCGGAGTTTTCGAAGGCGAAGGCTTTTGCATTTCTCAATGAGCTGAGGAAGAAGATCAATGATACGCCGTTTGAAGGCGTAGAGGTTTTCCCGCATGGATGCATTTCGTTCTCGGCTGGCATCTATGAAGTGACGAAGGAAAACTACTATAAATCGCAGTTGGTCGATTTGGCAGATCGTGCCCTGTCTGCAGCCAAGGATAAGGGAAAGAACTTGGTTTCGATCTATGGCGAGCAGAGCCAGCTTCCGCAAAGCATCGAGCAGGAAATTCACGATTTGGAGCAACAGCTGAAAATATTTTTATCGAAAGATGTTTACACGTTTAAACATTCCAAGCGTGTCTTTTCGTATGCGGCCGACATGGCGGATGTGCTTGGGTTGCATGAGGATGATCGCCGTCTGCTTATTCTAGGCGCGCTTGTGCATGATATTGGCAAGCTGGAAATCCCGAGGGACGTTCTCAACAAGAAGACGAAGTTAACGACGGACGAATGGGAAATGGTTAAAAAGCACGTGTTGTGGGGAAAAGAGATCGTACTCGCAACCGGCAAATATAAGGATTTGGTCCCTCTGGTTGAACTGCATCATGAGCGATTCGACGGGAAAGGCTACCCTTACGGGCTAAAAAGCGATGAAATTCCTAAGCTGGCCCGGATGCTGTGCATTATCGATTCTTTTGATGCGATGACGACCGAACGGCCTTATCAGGTGACGAAGTCACTGGAGGAAGCAGTTGAAGAATTGAGACGGTTCGCGGGCGTGCAATTCGATCCTGAGCTGGTTGAACCTTTCATTCTGTACATTCAGTACAAGATGAGAACCGGTTTGGCGCGAGATCCCGGGGGGACGGAAGCGATCTAGACCAAACCAAATTACAGAAAAGGACTGAATCTGGATGGAAACTGCTTATAAAAATTGTCAAAGCTGCGGGATGCCCTTAGCTCGTGATGAGCAAGGAGGCGGCAGTGAGCAAGATGGAACCAAAAGCAACATGTATTGCAGTCACTGCTATCAGAATGGTGAGTTTACGATGCCGGATCTGACCGTTGATCAAATGAAGATCACGGTAAAGCAAAAACTGGTCGAGTTTGGTTTTCCGCGATTTCTGACAGGCCTTTTTACAAGGAATATTCCCAAGCTCAAAAGATGGTCTAAATGAAAGTAAAATAAACGTCTCCCTGCGCTCGCAAAGACAAAGAACGCCCAGCGCCAGTTTCGCGCGGAGCGTTTAGTTTCCAATCTATTTCTTGTGTTTATGTAGATGCAGCTATCTGATGACGCCGCATTTTTTCGCAAGTGTCGGCCATGTCGAGACAAACATGTTTTCCCACCTGTCCTCAGGCAATACCCGAATCCATTTCGCGATTTGATCCAGGCCCATTTCACACAATGTGTTCAATACTTCTTCTTTTTCGCAACCTGCATTTGTTGCTAACATCGCAAACCACCTCAATCATTTGTAATCAAACAATTATGTATATGCGATACTTTGAAAATAAGTTCCACTTATTTCAAATTCCTCGGAAGAATAGGTTTGGCTGTCTCCAGCAAGCGCCCCAGCTCAGTATCGTCCATTTCGATATATCCGTAAAATGATTAACCTTTACCTTGGACTTGCCCACTCAAAAGCAGATAGAGAAGAAACGGATGCGTTCGCGGTTGCCAACTGGGACGGATCCTTTTTTAGTTGCCTAGTTGTTAATTGCAAAGGCACTTAGTACAATTATGGTAAAAAAAGCTTGGGCATATGAAGCGTTCTTTCTAAGGAGGATACACATGTATAAGCTGATATTGGTGGATGACGAGGAAGATGTGCGGGAAGGCGTCGTCCGCGAGGTGAACTGGGAATCGATCGGCTTCGAGGTCATCGACAAAGCGGAGAACGGAAGAGAAGCGCTTGAAATGGTGGAGCGGCTGCAGCCTGACGTCGTCGTAACCGACATCCAGATGCCTTTCATGAATGGCCTGGAGTTTGCGGAGCTTGTCAGGGAACGCTATCCAACGATTAAAATCATTATCCTCACGGGACATGACGAGTTCGAATATGCCCAGAAGGCCATTAAGCTCCATATCGACGAGTATGTGCTGAAGCCTTTTTCCTCGCAAGAGCTGATTGACACGCTGCTCAAGGTGAAGGAGAAGATTCAAGAGGAAGTGGCGCATCGGGATAATTTGCAGTTGTTGAAGGAGCATTACCGCAAGAGTATGCCTGTGCTGAAGGAGAATTTCCTGGCAGCGCTCATGAACCGTAAGCTTCCGCGCGATGAGGTCTTCGAAAAAGCAGCAAACTACGGCATTCGACTGGATGGGAGTAACTTCGTGGTGGCGGTAATGAGCATCGATGGCGTGCTGATCCATGAGGATGATGTCGAGAACCGGAGCGAGCTGGCGAAGTCCGTATCGTTGAAATACTCGGAAGACCAGGCGCTAAAATATTTTGCGCTGTTGAATATTTCCGAGGAAATAGTCGAAAAACGCGGTTTGGGCCTCGTGTTCATGCACAACGATCAGGTGGTCGTGCTCGCTGTTCATGAGACCAGCGACCGGGGAGCCGCCCTTCAGCAAACCATGAAGGTGCTGGAAGAAGTTCGTCAAAATGTGGAGAAGTATCTCAAATTTTCTGTGACGGTAGGCATCGGGACAACCATGAAGGACGTGACGAAGGTTAGCTATTCGTACGAAGATGCCGTGCTGGCGCTTGATTACCGGCTAATTCTTGGCAACAATCGCATGATTTGCATCGACGATGTGGAGAAAAGAAATGTAGAGAGAGTTCGCTTTGACGATGTCAAAGAACATGAGCTGACGCGCTGTATTAAGGTGGGAACGAATCAAGAGATCAAGGATACGATTGACGAGCTTTTTCACGGGGTAGAGGCTGGTTTTTCCGTCAAGGATTATCAAATTTATTTGCTTGAAATTTTGACCTGCATTTTGAAGGCGGCCAAAGACTCCAACCTTAACATCGACGAGGTATTCGGCGAAAATTTCATCCCTTTTACGGAAATCAATAAATTTACTTCGCTCGAAGAGGCCAAGCACTGGCTGGTCGAGCTATGTGTGAGCATGATGAATCATATCGCTACAGATCGTCAGTACACGTACAAAAACTTGGTGGACATGGCCAAGGATTACACGAAAAGCCATTTTCATGAAGGCGACATTACGATTAACAAGGTGTGCGGGCATTTGCATATTAGCGCCGGTTATTTCAGCAGCATTTTCAAGAAAGAAGCGAAGATGACGTTTGTGAATTACTTAAACCATATTCGCATGGAAGCGGCTAAAGAGCTGCTGCGTTCGACGGACATGAAAGCGCTTGAGATCGCGGAGAAGGTCGGCTATTCCGATGCGAATTATTTTTCCTTCTCCTTTCGCAAAAATGTAGGTGTTTCCCCTAAAGAGTACAGAAATAGTTCCAAAGGGGTGTAAAGGTTGAATAAAATAAAATCCTTACTTAAGGCATTGTATACCGTACTGCTTGACACGATGAGGGTCAAGAGCATTCAGTTTACGATTACAATGTCTTTTATTTTTATTACGGTGACCGTTATGCTGATCGTTTCGCTGGTGCTGTATAACAAATTTTCAAGAACGGCGGAAGAGAATGCCTTTCTGAATACGCAGCAAATCATCGAACAGGTACAGTTTAACCTGGAAAATTACATCAAGGGCATGTCTGACACCTTCGAGGTCGTGGATGCCAAGATTGCGAAGAGCCGCGGCATCCCCTCGGACAAGCTGCTTGAGCAGTTAGAAACGATTGCAAGCACGCGGGAGGATATCGTTTCTATTGATTTATTCACGGCGGATGGGCAGCATGTGACCGGCGTTCATTCGACAGAGATGCGCAATAATACCAGATTGACCGAGCAGTCCTGGTTCAAATCGGCGATGGAGAATCCGAATCATTTAACCTTTTCGCTGCCGCACATTCAGAATCTGTTCAAAGATCCCTACAAGTGGGTGGTCTCCATGAGTAAAGGGGTTAGAATCGAACGGGGCGGCGTATGGATAGACGCGGTTCTGCTTGTGGATGTGAATTTCAAGACGCTGGATGATGTGTTCCGGACGGTTTCGCTGGGCAAGAAGGGCTACGTCTACATTATCGACGACTCGGCTGGCAACATTGTGTACCATCCCCAGCAGCAGCTGATTTATATTGGATTGAAATATGAGAACGTGGAGCAGGCGCTTAAGTTCTCCTACGGCAAATACATGGATATTAGCGATGGAGAATCGCGGCTTAACGTTGTGCGGACGGTCAACAATATCGGCTGGAAAATTATCGGCGTCTCCTATCTGGATGAAATGATGACGACACGCAAGGAAATCAGTGGCTTTATGATCTGGCTCCTGGTCATTGTCCTTGTCTTTATTTTATTGATTTCCGCTTTTATGTCGGCGCGTATTTCAAATCCGATCAAGCGGCTTAAGAAGTCGATGGAAATGGTCGAGAAGGGCCATTTTGACACGTATATACATGTTCGCGGAGCTGATGAGGTCGAACAGCTTTCGCGGCGATTCAATCTCATGGTTTCCAGGGTTCGCGAATTGATGGACCAAAGCATTCATGAGCAGGAAGTGAAGCGGAAGAACGAGCTGGAAGTGCTGCAGTCGCAGATTAATCCGCACTTTCTCTATAATACGCTCAATTCTGTCGTCCGGATGGTCGGCAGCGGCAAAAATGAGGACGTCATCAAGACGATAACTTCCTTGTCCAAGTTTTTCAGGATTTCCTTAAGCAAAGGGAAAAATATTATTACGGTGCAGGAAGAGCTCGAACATATCCGCAACTATTTGATCATTCAAAAAATGCGCTATAAAGAGAAGTTTGATTATGACATTCATGCGCAGGAAGAAGTGCTGCCCTATAAGACATTGAAGCTGATTCTTCAGCCCATCGTAGAAAATGCGCTCTATCATGGCATCGAATACATGGCGGATGAGGGCTTTATTCAAATATCCGTTGCTATCGTAGGCGAAAGGATCTGTCTGCAGATTCGCGATAACGGCGTGGGCATATCCGAGGAAAAGCTCAAAGGCATTTTGTCTAACCAAGTAAAAAGCGAGAAGGGCTCCGGGGTTGGGTTGCGAAATGTACATGAGCGGATTCAGCTCTATTTCGGAGACAGTTATGGGATAGCGGTTGAAAGTGAGCTTGAAGAAGGAACGACAGTCAACATATGGATTCCAATGATGCTGGAAGAGGAATAGAGAGGTGAAACCATGGACAAGTCAATCAGGATTGGCCCCCTGCTCTTTGCCGTAGCGGTAGCTGTTGTTTCCATGTCCTCTTGTACGAGACAAAGCGAAATGCTGCCGACGGAACAGAAGAAGCACTTGGAAGTCGTGCTTAGAAGCCAGAACGGCGATTACTGGAAGACGATAAAGATGGGCGCAGAAATCGCAGCCAAGGAATTCGATGTAACGCTGGACTTCCGTGCGCCTGGGGATGAAGCCGATGTGAAAGGGCAAATCGCCCTGATGGAACAATCCATCTCCTTAAACCCTGACGCGATCGTTCTGGCGGCTAATGATTATAAAGATTTGAGCGAAGTTGTGGATGAAGCCGCAAATTTAAACATACCAGTGATTACGATTGATTCCGAAGTGAATACTAGTAAGGCGAAGAGCTTTATCGGCGCAAATAATTATGTAGCGGGACAATTGGCCGGAAAGCAGTTAATTCAGCTCGCAGGGAATAAAGGCAGCATCGCTATTGTCGGTTTCAAAGAAGGGGAGCGGAATACGGAGCAGAGAGAGCAGGGACTTCTGGATGAGTTATCCAAGTACCCGGAGATGAAAGTGCTGGATAAAGTGTACAGTTTGACGGATCGCGATCTCGCAGGTAAATTAACCAGTTCAATCATCGAGCGTTTTCCCGAGATAGACGGTATTGTCGCTTTGAATGAAAATTCGTCGATTGGCGTGGCGGATGCCATTGAGCAAATGGAGCTTCAGGGTAAAGTGAAGATTATTACTTTTGACAGCACTTCGGAGGAACTGGAACTTCTGCAGGAAGGGGTCATTCAAGCAACCGTTATCCAAAATCCTTTCAGCATCGGCTATTTGGGCATTAAAAATGCAGTAGCGGCCATCAAAGGGAGCAAAATTCCAAGCCGCGTGGACACCGGGATCAAGGCCATCGACCTCAATAACATGTTCTGGCCGGATAATCAGAAACTGTTGTTTCCGTTTATAAAGTGATGAGAATTTCGATAGAACATGTGAGGATTTTGCATTTGTTTCAACAATTTGATCCAGTATAGTAAGAAGTGTAAAACACAAACACAACCTTTTAGGGAGGGTCTTACCTTGAAAAAACTTCTAACGATTGCCGTAGCAGGTGCACTTGTTGCATCCGTAGTTGGCTGTTCTAGCACGAAAAAGGAAGCAACACCAGCTCCAGCAGCAACTGCCGGCGCAACTGCAGCAGCAACAACAGCTCCGAAAGCGGATGCTGGCAAAAAACCGACAATCGGTGTTGCGATTTACAAATTTGACGATACGTTCATGTCCGGTGTTCGTGCCGCGATTGCTGATGCTGCTAAAGATAAAGCAACTGTAGATATCGTAGACAGCCAGAACTCGCAGCCGACTCAAAACGATAAAGTAGACCTTTTCATCACGAAAAAAGTAAACGCTCTGGCGATCAACGCAGTTGACCGTACAGCGGCAGGCGTTATTATCGACAAAGCTAAAACAGCTAACATTCCAGTTGTATTCTTGAACCGTGAGCCAATGGCTGATGACATGAAAAAATGGGATAAAGTTTACTACGTAGGCGCTAAAGCAGAGCAATCCGGTACGATGGAAGGCCAACTGCTGGTTGACTACTTCAAAGCTCATCCAGAAGCTGACAAAAACAAAGACGGTAAAATCCAATACGTCATGCTCAAAGGCGAGCCGGGTCACCAAGATGCTGAGCTTCGCACGAAGTTCTCCATTCAAGCAATCACAGATGCTGGTCTAGGCGTAGAAAAAGTTGCAGAAGATACAGCTATGTGGGATCGCGTTAAAGGTCAAGAGAAAATGGCTGCCTTCTTGGCTTCCAGCGAAAGCAAAATTGAAGCGGTTCTTGCAAACAACGACGATATGGCACTTGGTGCGATCGAAGCACTGAAAGCAAAAGGCTACTTCAAAGACAACAAATTCTTACCGGTTGTAGGCGTTGACGCAACAGCTCCTGCTCTGCAAGCTCTGTCTGACGGAACGTTGCTTGGAACTGTACTGAACGATGCGAAAAACCAAGGCGCAGCAACAACAAGCGTAGCAACAGCACTGGCTAACGGCCAAACGCCTAGCAAAGAAACAACAGGCTATGATGTAACTGACGGCAAATACGTTTGGATTTCCTACAAAAAGATTACTAAAGAGAACATGAACGAAGCGAAGTAATCCGAATAGCAGTGGGCAAGGAAGCAATGTATGCTTATGTTGCGCCCTTGCCCTCCTTATTTGGAGACCCTCGCAACGATAAAGAATCGGCTTCGAAGGATGGCTTCACTTTGTGGGGATTACTGTGAGCTGGTAGGGGGAGTTACCATGACTGTACATGAATATTTACTGGAAATGAATCAAATCTCCAAAGAATTCCCAGGCGTTAAAGCGCTGGATAACGTTACCCTCAAGGTTCGTCCAGGAAGCGTTCATGCGCTGATGGGAGAGAATGGTGCAGGCAAATCGACCTTGATGAAATGCTTGTTCGGCATTTATAAGCCAGATGGCGGAGAAATTAAGCTGAATGGAGAAACGGCGTCCATTCTGAATTCCAAAGATGCTTTGGCAAGCGGCATCTCGATGATCCATCAAGAGCTGCATCCTGTACCGCATCGCAATGTAATGGAGAACATTTGGCTTGGCAGATTTCCGCTCAAAGGGATCGGACCTTTGAAATTAGTGGATCACAAGAAAATGCGTAAAGATACAGAGAGCTTATTCGACCAGCTCCAAATGGACATTAAGCCGGATACACTCGTTGGAACCTTATCGGTATCCAAAGTGCAATCCATAGAAATCGCTAAGGCTGTTTCATTCAATTCGAAAGTTATTGTTATGGATGAGCCAACTTCATCGCTTACGGGCAATGAAGTCGAGCAGTTGTTTCGAATCATTCGCGACCTGAAAAGTCGGGGCGTTTCGATCATCTATATTTCACATAAAATGGAAGAAATTCTAGAGATTTCGGATGAAGTTACGATTATGCGCGACGGTACAAAGATTGGCACGTGGGCTTCCTCAGAGCTTACGACGGACATGATCATCTCGAAGATGGTTGGACGTGATCTGAAGGAGCGCTTCCCTGAACGCTTCAATGTGCCAAACGGTGTGCTTATGAAAGTGGAGGGACTTACTTCCGTTATCCCGAAATCGTTCAAAAATGTATCCTTCGAGCTGCGAAAAGGGGAAATCCTTGGTATCGGCGGTCTTGTCGGAGCACAGCGGACTGAGTTAATGGAAGCTTTGTTCGGACTTCGGAGTATTGCTTCGGGCGAGATTTCCATGCACGGCAAAAGGGTGAAGCTAAAATCGCCGATCGATGCGATCAAGCAGAAAATCGCGTTGCTTACGGAAGAGCGCCGCGTGACCGGTATTTTCCCGGTACTCTCGGTACTGGAGAACACCGTGATCGCGAATTTGTCCAGATATATGAATCCGCTGGGATTAATCAATGAGTCGAAGCGCAGAGAAGAAGTAAAGAGAAGCATCGAAATGCTTCGCGTGAAAACGCCGAACATGTACGCGCTGATCAAAAATCTCTCAGGCGGTAACCAACAAAAGGTGCTGCTTGCCAGATGGCTGCTCACGGAACCTGATGTGCTCTTGCTGGATGAACCGACTCGGGGGATTGACGTAGGAGCGAAATTCGAGATCTACTCCATCATCGCGGATCTGGCCAAGCAAGGCAAAAGTATTATCATGATCTCTTCTGAAATGCCTGAGCTACTTGGTATGTCAGACCGAATCATGGTCATGTGCGAAGGACGTCTCACCGGTATTGTAGAAGGAAATAAAGCAACAGAAGAAGAGATTATGCGCCTTGCTGCACAGCATATGGCATAATGGAGGGGGCCCAAAAACCATGAGTACCAATACAGAAACTTTGAAATCAAGAGATATAAGCAGCTTTATTACTAAATATGCCATTTACATCGTGCTCGTCGTGCTGGTTATCGGTATCTCGATTTATGATCCGCGATTCTTGTCCGTGAACATTTTACGCGATATTTTGCTGCAATCATCGACACGCGTCATCATTGCGCTGGGTGCGGCGTTCATCCTGATTACTGGAGGAACTGACCTTTCCACAGGACGGATTGTAGGTCTGACAGCGGTCATCTCGGCTTCTATGCTGCAGACGCAAGATTATGGAAGAAGATTCTTCCCGGATTTACCTGCTCTGCCGCTGTTTGTTCCGATCTTGATTGCGATCATTGCTGGTCTTTTGATCGGTTTGATCAACGGCATTATCGTCGCAAAGCTGCGGGTTCCGCCATTTATCGCAACACTCGGTACGATGGTTGCCGTGTACGGAGCTAACTCGCTTTATTTCGACATGAAACCGAATCAGTCGCAGCCAATTGGCGGTCTGAGACCTGATTTCAGCAAGCTGGGTACGGGCTTTATCGGGAAAGATGCAACGTATTCCATTCCATACATTGTTATTTTCGCGATTGTCGTTGCTCTGATTGTGTGGGTTGTGTTTAACAAAACGAAGCTCGGCAAGTATATGTATGCGATCGGCGGCAACATTCATGCAGCTACGGTTTCGGGGATTAACGTAAACCGTTACCTGATCTACATCTATGCTATTGCCGGTGCACTGTACGGTTTGGCTGGGGTATTGGAAGCAGCAAGAACTGGCGGTGCAACGAATAACTATGGTAACATGTACGAACTTGATGCGATTGCGGCTTGCGTAGTCGGCGGCGTATCCACATCAGGCGGTATCGGTACAGTTCCCGGCGTTCTGGCAGGGGTATTGATTTTCAGCGTAATCAACTATGGTTTGACCTTTATCGGCATCAGCCCTTACTGGCAGTTGATTATCAAAGGCTTGATCATCGTGGCGGCTGTAGCCTTCGATATGCGTAAATACATGAACTCTAAATAAAAAATGAATAAATGACACCTAGAATCGTAATCCATATGGTATGATGAAAAAAGGTGAATCGGGCTGTCGAATTATACGACAGCCCATTATCACGTAAATAGATGAAAACGATTACCGATAACTCAGGGGGGCACTGAAAATGACAGCCAATTCATCGAATGGATGGAAGAAGAGACTGCTAACGGTTTCGTTAAGAGCCAAAATTGTCGGTATGTTCGTAATTGTATCACTGCTCGTTGGCGTGACCAGCGGAATGTCGTACACCTATTTAAACAAAGTGGATGGTTCTTATTCTAAGCTGCTTAACGACAATGCATCCATTCTTAAACAAGTTTCAGATGTTAAAGAAAAAACACAAATGCAAAACAGTATGCTGTTTGGATACGTTTTGGACCCAACGAAGGACAAGGAGAAACATTTAACGGAGATGAATGTAGCCTTGTCATCGACGATTGCAGAACTGGGAAAGCACTCCGGGAATGAAGAGGAACAGAGCGCTATCCAATCTATGATGGATTCCAATCAAACATTTGCACGACTTGTCAAAAAAGTCGTTGATTACGGAGACAAGGGAAACGTGGCGCTTGCGAAAGCAGAAGCAACGCAGTGGGCGATTCCGACTACGGAGACGTTGACCCAAGCGGCGGAAAAGATCGAAGAGCTGGAGAAGGCGGTGCAGGAGGAAGCTTCTGTGCGCAATCATGACGCGGTTGCTTCAACCATTCACACCCTGATCTGGGTAAGCGTTGCAGCTTTTATTTTCGCTTTAGCGATAGGTCTCGTGTTATCGCGCATGATTGTAACTCCTATGCGATCTATGGTGCGCGCAGCGGAACGGATCGCCGCCTGCGACTTGACGGTGAGCGATATTAAAGTAAAGAATCGCGATGAGATCAGAGATCTGGCGACGGCCTTTAATCAAATGAAAGCGAATCTGCACAGCTTGATCAGCCAGGTCGGCGACAGCGCAAGCCAAGTAGCTGCCGCATCAGAAGCGCTAAGCAACAATTCAGGGCAAGTCAGCGAGTCTTCGGAGCGGATTACGAGCATTGTGCAGGAGATTTCGGTCGGCACGGATGTGCAAGTGCAAAGCGTACATAGAGGCGTCTCGATAATGGAAGAAATGTCAGCTGCGGTCGATCAGATTGCGAGTGTGACACAGGCTGCTAATCATAAATCCTCCCACGCTCAGCAAGAAGCAGGTGCAGGCAACAATGCAGTCGATACGGCAATTACACAGATGAATTCCATCCATCTCAAAATGAAAGAGCTTACTGTATCCGTACAACGATTGGGCCAGAGGTCTGAACAAATCGTTCAGGCGAACGGCATGATTGCGAATATCGCCAGGCAGACGAATATGCTTGCGCTCAATGCCTCCATTGAGGCTGCGCGCGCGGGCGGAGCAGGCAAAGGGTTTGCCGTAGTAGCGGATGAAATCCGCAAGCTGTCGATGCAAACCGGGACTGCGGCGAGCGAGGTCGCTGAGCTGGTTGAAAGCATTCAGGCCGAAACGCAGGGGGTCATTGACTCCACGGAGGCTGGAAGCAGAGAGGTGGCAACGGGCCTTGAAGTCGTAAGCGAAGCGCGGGATACCTTCATGCGCATTCAAAGCGCGATGGACGAATTAGCGCAGCAGATTGAGGAAGTAACCGGGCGCTCGGCAGCTATCGCCGAGAAGACACGCTCAGCTGTGGATGTCATCCGTTCCATTGATGAAGTAGCCGGTCAGACCGCCTCAGGCACGAAAGTCGTCTCATCGAATGTGGAAAGCCAGTATGCCAGCATGGAGGAAATTGTTTCCTCGGCTACGCTGCTGAACGCAATGGCGGATAACTTAAAAGTGCTTATCGGCCGATTCCATGTGTGAAAACACGCAATAGCGAATAAAATAAAGCCGACTTCGAACCCTACCGGGAGCTTCGAGGTCGGCTTTTTTAACACATCCCAAAAAAATATAAGTATGAACGAATGCTTATGGTACTATGACAAAAACTTCAAAGAGTGAGGAAGGTAACATCATGAGACGCTGGTTTGCCAAATCCCTGAAGCGCAAGCTGTCTTTGCTTATTTTACTCGCAGTCGTGTTGCCCCTGTTGTCAACTGGCGTCGTTTCCTACCGGATTGCTACCTCGGTTACAGAGGAAAAGGCGAAGCAGGCGGGGATGAACACGCTGAAGCAAATGACGGACAAGCTTGATTTTATTATTCAAGACGTGGAAATGATGTCGATTTTCCTAATCGGCCAAAAAGATATTCAAACCTATCTTACGAGCGTAGAAGGGGATGTCAACAGCTACTCGCAGATCGTCGGCACGCTATGGAACCTATCTTATGCAAAGAAATATATTTCCAACATGACGATTACGCCGCGGAACGGAAACCCTGTTTTGTACACAACGACGATTACTAGCTCAGGCCTTTATCCGCTTCTACAGCAAAATGAATCCGTCTACAAATCATCCGTGAAATGGTGGTCGCCGCTTTATGTGAATCAGACATCGGATGGTCCGAAACGGGTCATTTCGCTTGTTCGACCGATTCGCGATGTCAACTCTTTCAAGTCGATCGGCACGCTGGCGATCTCTATGGATCAAACGGAGATCGAACGGTATGTGACGGAAGCGGGTTGGGAGCAGAGCGGATTCGTGCTGCTGCTGGATCAGTATAATCATATTATATCCGGCGGGGAAACGGCTTGGCTTGGGCACTCTGTGGCGGAAATCTTTCCGAGTTTGGGCGAGCTGCAAGGGAGCAGCGGCATTATGAGCCTCACGCATCGGGATCAGATGCATACAATCTTGTATAATGCGATTCCTAGCTTGAATTGGAAGCTGGTCGGTTTTATTCCGACTCATATTTATCAGGCACAAAATGGTTATGTTCTCACCGTAACGGCTGTCGCCATTGGACTGGCCCTGCTGATCGCGACGGGAATGGTGCTTTACTTCCTGCAGTGGGTGACGAAGCCGCTTATCAAATTGACGAAGTACCTCAAAGATTTGAACCCGGATGATACGATCCCGACCTATGAAGTGAAAAGCGGCGACGAAGTCGGACTGCTCGTTCACAGTTATAACAAGCTCAGCGAACGGATCGGCAGGTTGAAAGACCAGGTGCAGATGAACGAAGCGATGAAAAAGGAAGCCGATATATTAGCGCTGCAGGCGCAAATAAATCCTCACTTTCTTTACAATACTTTATCTTCGATTCACTGGATTGCGCTGATGAATAAAGACCGGCAAATTGCTGAAATGGTAGGGGCGCTCAGCGATTTCTTGCGATTCAGCCTGAACAAGGGAGAAGAATTTTGCAGCGTTCAGCAGGAAGTGTCGCATGCGCAAAATTATGCGTATATTCAGGCTATCCGTTTTCCGGAACAATTTGAAATCGAGTTTTTTATGGATCCGGCCATGCTGCAAATTCCGATGCTGAAGCTGCTGCTTCAACCTCTCATTGAGAATAGCCTGATTCATGGCATTCCGAAGAAAAAGGCCAAAGGGCATGTATACATCCATGGGGAACTGCTCGGAGACCGGATGAAATTCGTCGTGGAGGACACGGGAATCGGAATGGATGAAGCGAGGCTCCGCGATATTCTTCAGCAATTGGCTATGGCCGACCGGCAATTAGGCATGCTGGGTGAAGCGGCCAGGGAAGCGAATAAGAAGGTGACAAGCTATGGGCTTATCAACGTTCACCGTAGGCTTCTTCTGCATTACGGAGCCCAGTCGGGACTGCAGGTTGAGAGCACAGCGGGGGTAGGTACCCGGATTACATTTGCAATTCCATTGACCATAAGGGAGACGGCGATATGAGAATTATGATCGTGGATGACGAGGTCATTATCCGCACGGGGCTGTGTACCGTGATTGATTGGAAGGAACTAGGGCTGGAGTTAATCCCGCCTGCATCTTCAGCGGAAGAGGCGCTTGAGCGCATTCCTGTGGAGAAGCCCCACATCATTCTTACGGATATCCGCATGTCCGGGATGGATGGCATCGAACTTGCCCATAAGGTAAAGGAGGTGCTGCCGGATACAGAGATCGTGATCCTGACCGGATATGATGATTTCGGCTATGCGCAGCAAGCGCTCCGCGAAGGCGTGACGGATTATTTGCTGAAGACGAGCCGTCCGGAAGAGATTATTAAAGCGGCGATGAAAGCCAAGATGAACATTATGGATAAATGGGAATCGATCAAACAGGACAATCTCCAGCAAGCGGCGCTGCGCAATCAACTGCTGAATCGTGCCCTGCAAAAAGGCTTGCAGGATGATCCAGCGGCGCAAGAGCAGTTGCGCGATTGGTTTCGCAGAACGGGTGTGGATGTTCAGTCGCATTCGAATCAACCTGCTTCTATGCAGGTCATGCTGCTCATGCCATCAGGCTGGGGGGAAGCGCCTTTCGCCGAGCTTCTGCTTGGAGCCGCCGAGAATATCCTCATCGAGCTTCTGCCCTGTGTAACACTGGTGAACAAGGATCATCTGCTGCTCGTCATGCGAGCTGAGGCTGGCTTAACGGATCAGGCCGGGCTGCAGCGGGCGCTAAAGCGCGTGACAGACACGCTTAAATGCTCCGCCTTTGCAGCGCTCGGCAGCATTGCGAATGACTACGAGAACTTAAAGACATCTTATCTAATGGCGAAAGAAATATTTGCTTATCGAGGGCTAATTGGCACGCAGGGGCTCTATACAGAGGATGATATTCGGGATCGCAGCGGCAGCCGTGCGGTATGCTCAGAGAAAGAGGAAGCGGAGCTTACGGCCATCTTAACGAGCGGGAACATGACAGAACTGCGCCACTGGGTCAATCAGAAGGTACGCGCTGTGTTGGAAGATTCCGCTGCTACGCCGGCTACGATGCAGGCGTATTTGCACTCGATGATTATCGCGGGTCATCGCTGGTTAGAGCGAGCCGGCACCTCGCAGGAGGAATTGCTGGCTCTTGGCGGGTTGCCCGCTTTCGAGGGAGAGAGACATCCCGAAGAAGATGTGTTCAAGGCTTTGTCCGCGGTGATGACAAGCTTTCACCAAGGCCTCGGCCAGAGCCGCTACGCCTATATTCACAAGTCCATCGCCTACATACGGGACAATTTGGATCAACCGATATCGCTACAGCAGGTAGCGGGATTCGTCCATGTGAACCCGAATCATTTCAGTGAAGTATTCAAGCGCGAGACAGGCTGTACGTATATTGAATTTGTTACGCAGGAACGAATGAAACGCGCGATGGATATTTTGCAAGGCTCGCAGACCAAGGTTAGTGATATTGCCGGACGTGTCGGTTATGAAGACATTAAATACTTCACACAGCAGTTCAAAAAGTATACGGGCAAAACGCCATCCGAGTTTCGGCAGGGGAATAAAGACTGAAAAATGTCCCCCCTTGCTCCGAAGCCTCTCCCGTACCCTCCCCTGACAATGTCCCCTATACTAAGGTTGTAACTAGAGATGAGGAGGGTTCAATAACATGAAAAAATCATTTATTGTCACAATGGCAGCAGCTCTATCACTGTCTCTGCTAGCTGGTTGCGGCGCCAAAGAAGAAGCTGGCCATACAACGACAACGACTCCCAAAGCAACAGATGCAGCTAAACCAGGTGAGAAAATAAAACTATCCATATGGCACAACTACACAGGTGAAGATCTTCGCGCCAAAACGATGCGTGCTTTCATGGATCAATATAAAAAAGACCACCCGAACGTCGAATTGGACGTTCAAGGCATCCCGCCCGATGGCTACCGTCCGCGTCTGAAAACGGTTGCCGCGGCTAATGAAATGCCGGACCTGTTCGTCATGTGGCCAGGTGTTATGACGAAAGAATTCGTCGGTGGCGATTTGATTCAACCGATTAACGACTTGCTGGACAGCAAACCAGATTGGAAAAATGGCTTTTTGCCAGGTTCGTTCGATGATTTCACCATCGATGGCAAAACGTACAGTGCGCCTATGGCTCTTTCTCCTACTTCAATTCTTTATTACAACAAAGAAATTTTCAATAAATATAACGTACAACCGCCGAAAACATGGGATGATCTCATGAATCTGGTCGGCACGTTCAAAAAGAATAACGTCACGCCAATCGCACTTGGAAATAAAGCAGCTTGGGTTGCGCAATCAAGCATTCTTAGTTCCCTTGCCGATCGTGTAACGGGTACGGAGTGGTTCTTGAAAGCCGTTGACCAAAACGGTGCGAAATTTACCGATCCTGAATTCGTGCAAGCGTTGACCTATCTGCAGCAGCTTGGCAAAGCAGGCGCTTTCCAAGAGGGCTTCAACAGTATCGACAATACGCAAATGGAACAAATGTTCGCTCAAGGCAAATCCGCTATGATGATTGACGGCGGTTGGGCACTGACGAACTTGGCGGCTAACGCATCCAAGGAAGCGCTGGCGAACATGGCTGTAACTGTACTGCCTTCCGTGCCGAACGGCAAAGGCGATCCGAATACCCTTTCAGGCGTAGTTGGAACGGGTCTGGGTATGAGCAAAAAAGTAACTGGCGCTCAAAAAGCTGCGGCTCAGGAACTGATCTACGCACTTGCGGGTCCGGAAGCACAGAAAGCAATCCTGGACAGCAATAACCTGGTTAGCTATAAAGCGGAGCTGGATACGACAAAAGTATCTTCCATCTTCGCTGAGGTTTACAAAATGATGGGCAACGTGAAGAGAACACCGGTTTACGACGGCAGACTTAGCTCCGCTAGCGCCGATGTAGTGAACAACGGCCTTCAAGAACTCCTCATGGGCGGTAAGCCAGAGGATATCGCCAAGAAAATCCAAGACGCGCAGGCTAAAGCCGTCGGCAAATAACGTATGGCCCCAGGACTCCAGCCACATCCCGGCTGGAGCCCTTTTTTAAAACGAGTTTTCAGAACATGTTTAGGAGGGAAGTCATGAACGCAGCCGCACGCATCAAAGGGTTCATCACGATAGGGCTGATTCCGGCTCTGGTGCTCTATCTCTTTTTCGTTATCGTACCTATCTTCTGGTCGGCCTACTACGGATTCTTCGATTGGAAGGGCATAGGAGCGGCCAAATTCATTGGATTTGACAACTATGT
This sequence comes from Paenibacillus tabacirhizosphaerae, assembly GCF_040812395.1. Classification (GTDB taxonomy): domain Bacteria; phylum Bacillota; class Bacilli; order Paenibacillales; family NBRC-103111; genus Paenibacillus_E. The sequence goes on from NZ_JBFNXH010000018.1 coordinate 73,946, forward strand.
AGAAGTATTCAAAGATCCGATCTTCTGGAAGTCTTTTAAAAATAACATGCTTATCGTCGTTGCCTCCGTCTTCGGTCAGGTGCCGATTGCCATGATTTTAGCGATTTTGCTTATGCGAAGCACCTTGTTTCAAAGAATTATTCGCGCGTCGGTGTTTATGCCGATGGTACTGTCATCTGTCGTTGTCGGGATTATCTGGGGATACATTTATCACCCGCAGATTGGTATTTTGAACTTTTTGCTAGATGGAGTTGGACTCGAAGGTTGGAAAAAAGCTTGGCTCTCAGATCCGAAATTTTCGATGTACGCACTGATGGTGCCGATCATCTGGAACTATATAGGTCCTTACATGATTATGTTTATTGCCGCGCTGCAAAATATTTCTCCTGAAATTGATGATGCCGCTCAGCTGGACGGAGTTGGCCCGGCAAGGAAGCTATTCGCAATTACGCTGCCGATGATTTGGGATACCGTGAAGGTTGCGGTCGTGCTTTGCATTTCGGGCAGCTTGAAGGCGTTCGATCTGATTTATGTGATGACGGGCGGAGGCCCGGCGCATTCAACTGAGCTGCTTGCATCTTATATGTACAATAGCACATTTAACGTATATCGCTTTGGATTTGGAAGCGCCATCTCAACGGCGATCATTATTCTAAGCCTGATTTTGATTGTCGGCAGTCAGTATCTAATGAAGCGGGACTATCGCTAGGAGGGAGGGGCACCTATGAAGCAGACTGTATCTACACCAATGGGGAATTTCGCAAATGATAGTAAGAAGCGGGGAGGCTGGACGCAGGGCGTAACCAATGTCCTATTGACCCTCTACGCGTTGGTTACGTTGTATCCGCTGATCTGGTTGTTTATTAGTGCTTTTAAATCGAATGAAGAGTTTTATTCGCGGCCTTTTTTACTGCCTTCCGTTTGGAAATGGGATAACCTCGTCCGGGCGTGGAAGGTATCCGGCATGGGGCTTTCGCTGATGAACTCGGCCATTGTGACGGTAGCAGCTCTCGTGCTCACTCTGGTCATCGGCGCGCTTGCCGCGTATGTGCTGTCCCGGTTCGAATTCCGGTTGAAGCCGTTTTTCATGGGGTTGTTTTTGCTGGGCATGCTCATCCCGATTCACAGTACACTAGTGCCGCTGTTCATTTTGATGAAAAAAATCGGCCTTTTGAATACGTATGGGGCGCTTATTTTTCCGTATGCAGCATTTGAATTGCCGCTTGCCATTTTCGTGCTAGCTGCCTATTTGGTCTCGATTCCGAAAGAAATCGAAGAGGCCGCTTTGATTGACGGCACAGGCTATTGGGGAATTTTCTTCCGCATGATGCTGCCGCTGAGCATGCCGGCGCTATCGACAGTCGCGATCCTGGGCTTCCTGCGATTCTGGAATGATTTCGCCTTCGCGCTTGTCTTTATTAGCAAGCCTTCGATGAAGACGGTGCCGCTCAGCTTATCCGCATTTGCAACCGGCTACATGACGGATTACGAGCTGACGATGGCTGCGCTCGCGATAGCCGTGGTGCCAACGATCGTCGTGTTCCTGTTATTCCAGGAACAAATTATGAAGGGTATGACGGCTGGAGCGGTTAAAGGCTAAAGGATCCGTTACTCCATATGTAAAAAACCGAAAAGTCAGATGGCCGCTGGCCCTCTGACTTTATCAAGAAAAAGGTGAAAAGAATGAATGAGCGTATCGTTCTGCGCCATATCAAACGAGTGAATAACGAAGTCATCGATATTGTGATCGAAGACGGCATCATTGCGGAGCTGACGGAAGCGGGACGCGGAAGCGGCGATCACATCTTCGACTGCTCCGGTTTTTATGTGTCGAGCGGCTGGATTGATTTGCATGTTCATGCGTTTCCCGATTTTGATCCTTATGGCGATGAAATCGATGAAATCGGCGTGAAGCAAGGAGTAACGACCATCATCGATGCGGGAAGCTGCGGTGCGGATCGGATTGCCGATTTGGCAGCTAGCCGTGAGCATGCGCGAACCAACTTGCTTGCGTTTTTGAACATATCGCGTATCGGTTTGAAAAGAATTGACGAGCTGTCCAATCTGGAATGGATCGATCGCGAGCAAGTTGTTCGTGCGGTTCACGTGTATCAAGATTTAATCGTTGGTTTAAAAGCTCGAATCAGCTCCAGCGTTGTTCGCGGCAGCGGAATTGAGCCGCTGCGCATAGCGCGGGCGCTTTCGAACCAAACATCGCTGCCCTTAATGGTTCATATCGGTTCCGGACCGCCAAGTATCGAGGAGATTGTCCCGCTTTTAGAGAAAAGAGATGTGATTACGCATTATCTGAATGGAAAAGCGAATAATCTTTTTGATCCTGAAGGCAGACCGCTTCAAGTATTAAAAGATGCTGTCCACAAGGGCGTACACTTGGATGTCGGCCATGGCACGGCAAGCTTCTCCTTCAAGGTGGCTGAAGCAGCCAAAAAGCATCGCATCGGGCTGAACACGATTTCCACCGATATCTATCGCGGCAACCGATTGAATGGCCCTGTATACAGTATGGCTCATGTCCTGTCGAAGTTTCTTTATCTTGGCTATTCGCTCGAAGAAGTGATTGCGGCGGTTACGACACATGCAGCGAGCTGGCTTCAGAAGCCGGAGCTTGGACGAATTCAAGTGGGCGACTCGGCTAATCTCACGCTTTTCACTGTTCGTAAGGAGTCGATTGCGTTTGTTGATTCCGAAGGGGATGAGCGGGTAGGCGACCAAATTATAGAAACCAGAGGGGTGTTTGTGAATGGCGGACTCATTGAATGCTAAATATGGTCTCAAACGTGTAATTAACGCCAGTGGGCGGATGAGTATCTTGGGGGTATCAGCTCCGACAGATACCGTTATGGATGCCATGAAGCATGGAGGACAAAGCTATGTGGAAATTGCCGATCTAGTAGATAAAGCAGGCGACTATGTGGCTCGTATCCTAGGTTCTGAAGCGGCAGTTATTGTAAATTCGGCTTCAAGTGGTATCGCGCTCTCCGTTGCGGCGATTGTGACCCGTGGGAATCGGCGCAAAAGCGAGCGTCTGCACCAAGATCCTATCGCCAAAAGCGAAATCATCATGCTGAAAGGTCACAATGTGCAGTATGGAGCGCCTGTTGAGACGATGGTTTATCTTGGCGGCGGGAAGCTCGTCGAAGTCGGCTATGCGAATGAAGGCAAAGCTGAGCACATCGAGGATGCGATGACGGATAACACGGCAGCGATTCTTTATGTGAAGTCACACCATACAGTCCAGAAAAATATGATTTCCGTCGAAGAAGCCTGGCAGATCGCGCAGCGCAACGGCGTTCCTCTCATTGTGGATGCTGCAGCAGAGGAAGATATTCAGAAGTATGTGAAATACTCGGATCTCGCGATCTATAGCGGCTCTAAGGCAATTGAAGGGCCGACTTCGGGAATCATCGGCGGTAAACGCACCTATATCGAGTGGGTCAAAGTTCAATTGCACGGTATTGGCAGGAGTATGAAAGTAGGCAAAGAAACCACGTTTGGCTTGCTTCAAGCGCTGGATGAATACGGCGTCAAAGAAGACAAAAGCGAGCAAGAAAAACAAACGCTGCTAGCCTTAATGCCGTTAAATGAAATGAGCGGTGTGAAGGTGACCACCGTTCAGGATGAAGCGGGTCGTGCCATATTCCGTGCGCGCATTCAAATCGACCCGGAGCAAGCTGGAACCTCCGCTAAGGATGTCGTAACCGGACTTCGCGATGGCGAAATTGCCATCTATACGCGGGACTATGGCGTAAGACAAGGCTATTTTGATATCGACCCTCGTCCGCTCCAAGGCGATGATATCGAAGTGATTTTCGCCCAAATTCGTAAATTGGCAGGAGGCAAATAAGATGTCCAACATTGCGAAACGTTTCTATAAAGGCCGTGCGGCATTAAATGTATTGGCGAACAGCGTAGAGAATGCGAAAGAAGTATTCGAAGCCGCAGAAGGCTACGTACTGGTAGGCGTTCTTTCTAAGGATTATCCAACTGTAGAAAAGGCAGTAGCCGCTATGCAGGAGTACGGGAAAGCGATCGACGAAGCCGTATCCATCGGATTAGGCGCTGGCGATAACCGTCAAGCGGCCGTTGTTGCGGCCATTGCAAAACATTACTCTGGCAGCCATATTAATCAAGTATTCCCCGCTGTAGGCGCAACCCGCGCTAACTTGGGCGAGCGAGATAGCTGGATTAACAGCCTAGTGTCGCCTACGGGCCGAGCAGGCTTTGTCAACATTTCAACAGGACCTGTGAGTACTGCGCTAAGCGAGCATGCCATCGTTCCCGTTAAAACCGCCATCGCGCTTGTTCGCGATATGGGGGGCAACGCCTTGAAATACTTCCCGATGAATGGCTTGAAGTGTGAAGATGAGCTGCGTGCAGTCGCCAAGGCTTGCGGAGAAGAAGGATTTGCGCTTGAGCCGACGGGTGGTATCGATAAAGAGAACTTTGAGGCCATCTTGCGCATAGCGCTTGAAGCGAACGTTCCGCAAGTCATCCCGCACGTGTACTCATCGATTATCGATAAAGCTACAGGAAAGACGAACGTCGAGGATGTGCGCGAGCTGTTGGCAACAATGAAAAAATGGGTCGATCACCATGCCTAAGAGAATTGCGGCTTTTGGAGAGGTCATGATGCGCTTGCAGGTTCCGGGCTATGAGCTCTTATCCCAGTCAAGCTCACTGAATTATTCGTTCTCCGGCACTGGCGTGAATGTAAGCTCTGCACTGTCGCGCTTTGGACATACAGGCGCTCTGATCTCCAGATTACCTGCTAATCTCATCGGCGATGCAGCGGAATCTTATCTGCGAAAGCTTGGCATTGCGCAAACGTTCCTTATCCGAGGCGGCAGCTATTTAGGCATGTATTTTCTTGAAAATGGATTCGGCGTCCGGCCCAGCCGCGTGACATATTCCAATCGACAGGAAAGCAGCTTCAATACCGCGCCTGAAGGCACGTATGATTATACAGGCATCGCACAGCAACTGGATATGATCCATTTCTGCGGAATTACGCTTGCCATGAATGATGACGTGCGGCAGCATATGAAGGCTTTGGCACGAGCCGTTAAAGCAAATGGCGGTACCGTTGTATTTGACTGCAACTACCGTTCAGCTCATTGGGGCGAAGGAGGCTACGCGAAAGCTAAACCTCATTACGAAGAAATGCTGCAGCTGGCGGACATTGTCATGATGAACGAAAAAGACGCAATGCTCATCCTAGGCATGCATACTGATAAAGAAGAACGGCAAGATCAACTGACAGCTCTTATGCCTACTGTTGCGCAAACCTATGATATTTCCGTCATAGCCGGTACGCACCGTACGATTAATGGAGATAACACGCATTCTATACGCGGTTTTATATACAAAAATGGAGCTTTTACCTTTTCGAAGCTATTCACATTTTCTATATACGATAGAATTGGTGCAGGCGACGCTTTCACAAGCGGTATCGTACACGGGGAAATCTCAGGATTTTCGCCGGATCAGACAGTCGGATTTGCCGCGGCTGCAGGCATGCTGGCGCATACGATTGTAGGCGATACGCCAATGTCATCGGAAAGTGAAATTCTCCGGGCGATGACGGAAGCTGTGGGCGATGTAGAAAGGTAGTGGATGATTTTCGTGAGCTTGTCTAGAAATAACAGGCCTTTATATCGCAATGCAAGTGGAAACGGTTCACGGAGGTTCTAGTCAAAGAGGGCACTCCCTTATTAATGAGATCGCGCTATTCTTACGATGAGAAGGGTGATTCGATTGAATTCAGCAAAGGGTACTACAATACTGAACTGCATAATTATATAGTGAATTATGATATATAAGCATCTTGCGCAAGACTTCTTCCGTTTGGGAAGGGGTCTTTCTCCTATTCTCTGATTTCTGTCGAAGGAAAGTGAAACTTCCCGAAGCGCGCCAACGTATTACTTGGTATAAAAGTTCAAACGACTTACAGATAAGGTGGAAAGTAAAATGAAAACAAAAATATTCGCCATTATGACAGCCATTCTATTATTGGCTAATACGGTGAACCTTTCCGTAGCAGATGCGAAAGGAAGCTCGCCAAGCACATCGTCTCGATCAGGCTCTTTCTCGACAGGCTCCAAATCTAACTCGAATTTCAGCGGCGGGTCGAGCAGCAAGACATCGCCAAGTACGTCTAACAGCGGCAGCTCTTCCGGCTTTAGCGGTGGATCATCGAGCAAATCGACAGTGCCGAGCATGTCGAATTCCGGTGGCAGCACGAGCAGCGGAGCAACGAACAGCACGGGTTACCAGCGTCCTTCTGCCAACGTAACGAGCGGCAGTACGGTTAACCCGAATACGGGCCGTACTTACTATAATAAAAGTACGTACCAATCAAGCGTTCCAACTGGAGCGCGAATGGGCAGCAGCATGTGGCCGATGGTCGGAGCGTTCGCCGCAGGTACATTTCTAGGTTCCATGCTTCACCCATGGGGAGGCTATTATCCTTCCTACGGCGGTGGTTTCGTTCATCAGTCATTCTCCTTTTTCTCCATGTTGATCGATATTATTTTGATCATTGTGGTCATTGGAGTCGTAATGAGTATTGTCAGATCGTTTAGAAGAAGGAGCTACTAATTCATGAACATATTTCTGGATCAACAAGACGTGGTAGATTCTGTTCATGTTTATATTGCTTCTCAAGACAATCATGGACGTGTAGAAGGAAGTGCGCCTCAGAACGTTCACGAGGTTCAGATTTCGTTCGATGAGCGTTATGGATTCTCAGCAAGCGGCGTACTGTATGGCAGACAACACCGCTTGAATCAGCAAGAAGTGATTGACGCCGTATCCGTTTACTTGTCTTCGTACTATTCATTCCGTGCCGATTGTTTACTGGTGAAGATGAACTGGGATGAGTCGTCCCAAAGCTTCAGCGCAGACGTCATCGTAGAACGGTAAGCAAAACGTTTCTCAAATAAAAATCGCCATCCACCGGACTCCGATCGGAGCCGCAAGGATTGGCGATTTTTTTAGTTTCGTGCTCTTCGCAAGCGGACGACCGACAATCGATTAATGAATGCAAGTAAGAGCGTATCAACAGGGATCTGCAGGGGCAGCTAGCTTCGTATCATAAATCAGGAACTGCATTGCAGCGCCGCTCGTTATGACTTGCCCTTGCGTGTCAACTCCGCAAGATTAACCCATTGCTCGCCCGTCACTTCGAGCAGATCATTGAACTGCCCGGCGCCTTGAAGCCATTCGCCGCCGTCGATTGTGACGACTTCGCCGTTAATATAGGCGGCGTAGTCTGAAATGAGATAGGCGGCGAGGTTCGCCAGCTCATCTTTATCCCCGACCCGCCTCAACGGTACGCGGTTCAGCAGCTTCTCCGACAACTCCGGTGTCGGAGCCAACCGGCTCCATGCGCCTTCGGTGGGGAACAGGCCGGGAGCGATCGCTACCTGCCGGATGCCGTATCGGGCCCACTCGACAGCAAGCGAGCGCGTTAATGCAAGCACACCGGCCTTTGCGGCAGCGGAAGGGACAACGAAGCCTGAGCCGGTGGAGGCGTAGGATGTGACGATGTTGAGCATCGTGCCTCCGGTACCTTGCTCGATCCACCTTTTGCCGACTTCGAGTGTCGTATAGAACGTGCCATGCAGCACGATGTTCAGTACGGCATCTACCGCTCGCGGGGATAGATGCTCCGTCGGGCTGGCGAAGTTGCCTGCCGCATTATTAATCAGCACATCTATGCGCCCGAAATGCTGTTCAACTGCGCTTGCCATTCGCTGAACTTGAAGCGGGTCCCTCACATCGCAGCTCGTATAGAAGACCTCGCGGCCATCGATGCTCATTTCCGCAGCGGCTTTGGCCAAAACATCATCGCTGCGGCTCGTGATCGCCAGCTTTGCGCCTAAAGCAAGGAATTTTTCACCCATGGCGCGGCCAAGACCGGTACCGCCGCCCGTAATGAGAATAACTTTATCCTGTAACAGCGTCTTATCGAACATAAGCCTCGCACCCTTCGTTAAATAAATTCGAATGCGCCATTCGTGCATTTTCAAAATTGAGTATGGAACCCCATTCTATCTTATGACGCTTGCTCTATGAGTAATACAGAGGTTGCAATGACTTTTCCTGTACATATTGGAGCTTGTGATGTAATATTCAACATGCTTGGTTAAATAACTAAGCACGATGGATATGACTAAATAGGGGCAGGGAGCTCAACTTATAAATAATGGAGTGATGTTTTGAGTAAAGCTAAGGGTAAAGGCGGAACGGGAAGAGGAACAGACAGTAAAGGCTGGAACCGATGGAAAGCTAGTGCTAACAAAGCAAAGAACTCTCCAAAACCGTATGTAAGTAAAGGCACTAAAAAAGCAGACGGCACCAAGGGTGCCAGCAGTAACAAAGCGGATAAATCCGTTAAAAAATAAGGGGTTGAATTTCTTTGGATTATATAGAAATAAAAAGTGACTTGCCTGCAAATTACGAGGAATTAAAAAAATCGCTTAATCGGGCATCTAATTGGAGAGAACGTCTGGCGGCTGTTGAAGAGTTAGGTCAGTGGAATCACGATCAAATTATCAATCTGCTTAAGCATAGAATGAAAAGTGATACCGTCTATACCGTTCAAGAGGTTGCTTATCGCAAGCTCAAACAATTTGGCGAAGACGTTCAATTACCGTCAAGGAAAAAAGGCGATTTGATCAAGGGTGCTGCCAAAATCCTGGTAAGGGTGAAGAAAAGCTTGCCGGAAGGCCATACATTTGAAGCGTTCAAAGAGAAGTTACAGAAAATGAGACTCGATGTCTATGATACGTACGAAGGTGAAAAGGGCGATGATTTTGAAAAATGGCTTGAAACCACCTGGGCATCAATTTCGAAAAAGTAAGTCTATACTATGCAACGAACCCAAAGTTCCCGCCACGCCTCTTAACAATGCGCCATGGCGGGATTATTTTTTGTCATTCAAAGGATTTTTATGTCGAAAAAAGGAATTTATTGTTGTAATGTAGAATATCCCATAGGAAGATGTTTACATATTCGGTGTAAACATATCAATTATCCTATCTAGGAGGAACACAAATGGAATGGTATTTGAAGGTACTAAAAAATTATGTAGGTTTTCAAGGAAGAGCGAGACGCAAGGAATATTGGATGTTTGTTCTTTTCAATGTTATCGTCTCTATCGTACTGAGCATCTTGGTGGCAATCGTAAAGCCGTTGTCGGTTTTATCTTACCTGTATTCTTTGGCTATTTTATTACCGTCTTTGGCTGTTGGCGCTCGGAGATTGCATGATACGGGAAGAAGCGGATGGATGCTTCTGCTTGGCTTGATTCCTCTTGTTGGCGCTATTATTCTCATCGTGTTTTTCAGCCAAGATAGCCAAGAGGGCGAAAATCAACACGGTCCTAACCCTAAATTGTTCGGCTAGAACAAAAAAACCGATCCTGATGCAAGCTTTCTTGCAACCAGGAATCGGTTTTTTTCTTTTAGTTCTCCAAAACAAATTTCTCGATGACATGACGAACGCCATCATCGTTGTTGCTGCGCGTAACATAGTTTGCCAGCTTCTTAAGCTCAGGCAGCGCATTTTCGACCGCAGCGCCGAGCCCGGCAACTTCGAGCATTTCCCGGTCGTTCCATGCGTCGCCGACCGCAATCGTTTGAGCCAAGGAGCAGCCGATATGAGCAGCGAGGAATGCGATGGCATGGCCTTTGGTGCCTTCTTTGTGCATGAATTCCAAATAGTGCGGCTTGGATTTGGTAATATGCAGCTTGTCGCCGAGCAGAGGCAGCAGCTCATCGCGAAGCTGGTCGCAAACCTCCGGTTTGTCGACGATCAGCAGCTTTGGCTGCGGAATATCGATCCATTGGCGCAAGTCGCCGATGATGTAAGGCGTTTTGGAGTTGCGAACGTAATTTTTGATTTTGTCGTTGTCTTCGCCTGCATACAGTTCGTCGCCGTGATACAGTTGAAGGTGAAGATCGCGTTTCTCGCAGAAATCTAGCAGGAAACGGGCGCATTCCACAGGAACCGTCCGCTCGTAGAGAATTTCTTCGTCCAGTAAATTTTTGATTAGGGCGCCTTGATAAGTAATGATGGGGACGTTAAGTCCGATTTGATTGGCAATTTTCGCGGCGGATGGGAAGCTTCTGCCTGTGGCAATTGTGACAGTGACCCCTTTGGCAACAGCTTGATGCATCGCGTCAATCGTTTCTTGAGAAATGGTCAAGTCATCGCGTAAAAGCGTATCATCTAAATCCGTAGCTACTAGTTTGTAAGTCATGAAGTCCTCTCCGATCGATAAGTTAGTTATCTATGAAAAATTCTGCTATAAGCATACCCGAATTAGGGTAGAATTGCTACAATAAGACGACTATGGATTCAGTAAAAAGGAGGCTTTACCAAGGTGGCATCCCCTTATACGGACAAGCTGGAGGCTTGGCTGCGCCAGCATGCGAACCCTGCTAACGCGCCTGCTATGGAGGCGTACATGCGCGATCAGTTCCTTTTTTTAGGGATCAAAAATCCGGAACGCGTGGCAGTGACGAAGCTTTTTTTGAAAGAAAACGGTGTCCCGAAAGGGGCGGATGGCGTGAAGGCCGCGCTGGAGCTGTGGGAACTTCCAGAGAGGGAGTATGCTTACACAGCCCTTATGCTGCTTACCCACTTGCGCAAGGAAGCCGAGCGATCACATATTGAAGTGCTGGAGCATTTCGTTGTTACGAAGTCGTGGTGGGACACCGTGGATATGATAGCCGACCATCTGATCGGCTATCATTTGCAGCGCTTTCCGGAGCTGATTCCCGCCTGTGTGGAGCAATGGCTTGGCGGAGGGAACATGTGGCTGCAGCGGACAGCCATTCTGTTCCAACTCAAATACAAGGAGAAGACGGATGTGACGCTGCTCTTCGATTGTATTCGGCGGATGGCGGAATCCAAGGAGTTTTTTATTCGAAAAGCGATAGGCTGGGCGCTTCGCGAGTATTCCAAGACGGATGCGGAAACGGTCCGTACCTTCGTGTCCCAAACGGAGCTTTCGCCCCTAAGCGTGCGGGAGGCTTTGAAAGTAATACAACGCACGGCGTCTAAGGAATAGCTTGGATAAGGAACGGTTTAGAGTAAGTAACAGCACATCCACAGGAGTCATATAATGACTAAGTGGATTTTTTAATGTCATTTTAATGTTAATAAATATTACATAAATTACTTTTTCGTTATTTTATGTTATATATATTGACATATTGATTACAATGATTTAAAGTTATTAAAATTATTAAAAACGGCTTACCTATACTGAAAGAAGGGGAGATGGAAGATGGAACCTATTCGGACGCATGACCTGTTATCGCGATTGCCCAAAGTCGATCTTCATTTGCACTTGGATGGAAGTGTAAAGCCGGAGACGATTCTGGAGCTTGCCCTTATGCAAGGCATTGATTTACCCGTATACGACAAGGAGGAGCTCATTCCGCATATGCGTGTAAATGAGGAATGTGGCAGTCTGACTGAATACTTAAGCAAGTTTGATTTCACAACCCGGTTTCTGCAATCCGCTGAGGCGTTGGAACGTGTTGCCTATGAAGTGATTGAGCAATCGATTGAACATAACTGCAAATATGTGGAGGTGCGTTTCGCCCCGCAACTGCACCGGAATAACGGATTAAGTGTTGAAGAAACGATGCATCACGTAGTCGAAGGCTTGAAACGGGGGTACCGTGATTTCGGCGTGCGAGCTGGCGTGATTGCGATTTGTATGAGAAACCATTCCTGCTCGAACAATCTGGAGGTTGTTCAAGCAGCAGCCAAGTACGTTGGTAAAGGTGTTGTAGCTGTTGATTTGGCAGGGGACGAAGCATCGTATCCACCGGAGTTTTTTCGTGAAGTATTCGCCGAGTCGCGAAGATTAGGTATTCCTGTTACGATTCATGCGGGTGAGGCGGCCGGAGCTGTGAATGTATACGAAGCTGTGGCGCATCTTGGCGCTGTTCGTATCGGTCATGGCGTCAGGCTGAAAGAGAATACTTCGATTTTGGAAATGGTCAAAGACCTCCGCATTCCTTTGGAGATGTGCCCCATTTCCAACATACAAACGAAAGCTGTATCAGGGTGGGATGCCTATCCGATTCGCGAATATTTGGAGCAAGGGCTGGTCGTGACGGTTAACACGGATAATCCAAGCGTGTCCGGGACGAACATTACGAAAGAATATCGAGAGCTTGCGGATCGTTTCGGTTTTACGGCGCCAGAGCTGGTGAAGCTGATTATGAACGGTGTCGATGCTGCATTTCTGGATGAGGACGACAAGCTATCGCTTAGACGTGAAATGGAAGAAGAGATAAGCGGCTTAGGCTTGCTCAATTAATAAGGATGAAGTTTAAATATGCCGTTGCCCGATTCGCGCGTTAGCGTGCCGCGGGTGACGGCATATTTTTTGTTTTATTTATAGGGGATGCCGATTGGTGTCCCCATGAGAAACCATTTCGTGATTTTCGAATAAGACACCGCAATGGATTTGAGGGAAATCCCAGTCTATTATTCGGTGATGAACGGCACGATAGGGACTATGATGATCTTATCTTATTTTCGGTGAGGGGGAATGTTGAGTGACAATACAGACGGTCAGGGCCGGGCAGTATAGTACAGGAATGCGGTAGCCGAAATTTTGCTGGCTGGTCAAGCTTCATGTTTTACGCAGCAACTGCTCATAAAATGACTCCGATCATGACAAACTGAGAAAAAATGACTAAGTTAATTAAAAAGTTTACATTTTTATTGACAATATACCATAGGGGGGTATACTATGTTAATAACGAAGAAACGATCCCAAACGAGGTGGATAGCCAATGAATGCTAACATGAATGAACAACATACAAGTTTTCAAATCACAGGCATGACGTGCGCGGCGTGTGCCGCCAGAATCGAGAAAGGGCTAAGCAAAATGCCAGGCGTTGCGGAAGCATCCGTCAATTTTGCCATGGAAACGGCGCGTGTGCTCTATAATCCGGCGGAGGTTACACCCGCTGATATGGAACAAAAGGTGGCTAAGCTCGGCTACGGGGCTGCCCGCAAACAGGAAAAACAAGGCGCAGGCGACCATCGTGAAGTTGAGATCAAGAAGCAAAAGCGGAAGCTGTGGATTTCGGGAGTTCTCTCTTTACCGCTGCTGTGGGCGATGGTCAGCCACTTTTCGTTTACATCCTGGATTTGGCTGCCGGAGCTGTTGATGAACCCATGGGTGCAGCTTGCTCTGGCAACCCCGGTTCAGTTCTACATCGGAAGACAGTTCTATATCGCCGCCTATAAGGCGCTTCGCAACAAAAGCGCGAATATGGATGTGCTGGTTTCTCTGGGCACCTCGGCTGCTTACTTTTACAGCCTGTATCTGACGATCAACTGGGCGACCCAGTCGGGCCATCATCATGCGCCAGAGATGTATTTTGAAACAAGTGCTGTGTTAATTACGCTGGTAATTCTGGGGAAATTGTTCGAGTCCTTGGCCAAAGGAAGAACTTCGGAAGCGATCAAGACGCTTATGGGCCTGCAGGCGAAAACAGCTTTAGTCATTCGTGACGAAGTGGAAATGAATATCCCCTTGGAAGACGTCGTCGTGGGCGATGTCGTTATAGTAAAGCCGGGCGAGAAGGTGCCTGTCGACGGGACTGTGCTGGATGGCCAATCTTCTGTGGATGAGTCTATGTTAACCGGGGAAAGTCTGCCTGTTGAGAAACGTGCTGGCGATCCGGTAATTGGCGCAACTGTGAACAAAAATGGCATGCTTCGCATGCAAGCAACGAAAGTCGGACGAGACACAGCCCTCTCACAAATTATTAAAGTCGTTGAGGAGGCCCAAGGTTCGAAAGCGCCTATTCAGCGAGTTGCCGACAGTATTTCGGGTGTGTTTGTACCGATTGTCGTGGGTATAGCGCTTATTGCCTTCGCTGTGTGGTATTTCTGGGTTACGCCGGGAGATTTCGCGGGCGCTTTGGAAAAAGCGATTGCCATTCTCGTCATTGCTTGCCCATGTGCCCTAGGCTTGGCGACGCCGACCTCCATCATGGCGGGTTCTGGCCGTGCGGCAGAACTGGGGGTATTGTTCAAAGGCGGGGAGCATCTTGAATCTACACACCGTGTCGATGTTGTTTTATTGGACAAAACAGGAACTGTGACCAAAGGCAAGCCGGAACTAACTGACGTTCATACAGGAGTAGATGAAGCTATGTTCCTTAGATGGGTAGGAGCGGTCGAACGGAGCTCGGAGCATCCTTTGGCTGAAGCTATCGTGCAAGGTATCCGCGCTAGAGGCATAGCCCTACCAGACTCAGAGCAGTTCGAAGCGATACCTGGCTATGGTGTTCGCGCTAAAGTAGAAGGAAGGGAGGTGATCGTAGGAACACGGAAGCTCATGGCTAGATCCGAAGTTGACATCGAAGTCGCCCTTTCACATATGAATACGCTGGAACACGAGGGCAAAACAGTGATGCTTGTTGCCGTTGATGGCAGCTACGCAGGTATGGTGGCTGTAGCCGATACGGTCAAAGAAACGTCTAAAGCCGCGATTGCCCGCTTGAAAGAAATGGGGATTCAAGTGGTCATGATGACGGGTGATAATCAGCGAACAGCTGAGGCTATTGCCAGCCAAGTCGGCATTGAACGCGTGCTGGCCGAGGTGCTTCCTGAGGGGAAAGCGGAAGAAGTGAAGAAGCTGAAAGCGCAGGGCCTCAGGGTTGTCATGGTCGGCGACGGGATTAACGATGCGCCAGCACTGGCGATGGCGGATATCGGCATGGCCATAGGTACTGGGACGGATGTGGCGATGGAAGCCGCGGATGTCACCTTGATGCGCGGCGACTTGAACAGCATTCCGGATGCGATCCTGATGAGCAGAAAAACGATGAGCAATATTAAACAGAATTTGTTCTGGGCGCTAGGCTATAACACATTAGGCATTCCGATTGCCGCATTGGGCTTGTTAGCACCTTGGGTGGCGGGAGCCGCGATGGCGTTAAGCTCGGTATCGGTTGTACTCAATGCGCTTCGATTGCAGCGGGTCAAGTTGTGATTTACTCGAATTCAGAGCGCTTGACAAGATACGGCCTGGGGGTATGATATAGAAAAAAAGGAGTGATCGCATGGACACAGAAACGAGCGCCAATCACTGCCATCACGATGATCAAGAACGGAAGAGTCATCATTCGGATAAATTGAAAGGTGATTTAGTCAAACGCTTGAACCGGATTGAAGGTCAAGTTCGGGGTGTGAAGGGACTTATCGAGAAAGATACGTATTGCGATGACGTCCTGCACCAAATAGCGGCAATTCAATCTGCGCTCAATGGCGTAGGGAAGCTATTGCTTGCGGGCCACCTCAAGAGCTGCGTGGTTGAGCGCATTCAAGAGGGAGACATGGATGTCGTTGACGAGTTGCTGAAGACCATGAATACATTGATAAAATAAATAGATAAGAAAAAAGGAGCGATGAAAATGTCTAACATTACTTTAAAAGTAGAAGGTATGTCATGTAATCATTGTGTGAATTCCGTAGAGAAAGCGGTAAAGGAGCTGGGGGCAACGGGCAAGGTGGATTTAGCAGGCAAGAAAGTAGAGATCCAGTTCGACGAAACCAAGCTCAGCATCGATGCGATTAAAGAGGCGATTGAAGAGCAAGGATATGACGTTGTCAAATAAGGATGCGGAGCATATGAGGAAAATAGCAGTTTCGCTAGTGCTGACAGCGGTATTACTAACGGCTTGCGGCAAACCGGCTCATAACGATAAGATGCCCGGTATGGATCATACAGAGATGGTTTCGGAAGCGGATAAAGCGAAGGCGGATCTTGTAAAGGCTGCGTTCACCGTGTCGGCAGATAAGCCTGAGCCCAACCAAGATACAACTATAACTGTTCAAATCCGGGACAAGGACGGGAAGCCGATCGACAACTTTGATGTCCAGCATGAGAAGCAGATGCATTTCATTGTTGTGAGCAAAGATTTATCTTTCTTTAATCACATACATCCCGAGTATAAAGGGAAAGGGGAATTCAAAGTCTCCACGCAATTTCCAAGTGCGGGCGAATTTGAACTCATTGCAGACTTCATGCCTTCGGGAATGGGGGCAATGACCAAAACCCAGTGGATATCGGTTGGGGGAAGTGTTCCGCAACAGCAAGCGATTGTCCCTGATTCTACTTTAATGAAAATCGTAGACGGGAAAGAAGTGTCTCTTGCAATCGATCATCTCATGGCAGGTAAAGAGCTCACCCTGAATTTCACGATCAAGGACGCGCAAACGAAACAGCCCGTGAAAGACCTGCAGCCATATCTCGGGGCGATCGGGCATGTGGTTATTCTGAATGAAGACGCGGGGGAATACCTGCACGTCCATCCTTTAGAGGAGAAGTCCTCTGGACCCGACGCCAAGTTTATGGCGACCTTCCCGCATAGCGGCGTCTTCAAAATCTGGGGTCAATTTCAGCAAAACGGGAAAGTATTTACAGCGCCTTTCGTTGTGAAGGTACCATAATTTATGAAGAGGAAGATCGTTTAGGCCCAGCAAGAGGGCTTGAACGATCTTTTTTGCAGGGATACGCATGTTCTTGTCTCATTGCCCATATAGTTGCAAGTAAGCGAGGTTATGAGGTGGGGAGGTGCGTGAGATGAATCCTGCTCAAGAGCATCAGTTGGAAGAGGTCAGGCTGGAAATTGGAGGGATGACCTGCGCGGCATGCTCGACAAGGATTGAGAAGGTGGTCGGCAAAATTGAGGGCGTGCGCGAAATCGCCGTCAATTTGGCGATGGGCCGCGCCGCGCTTGTGATCGAGCCGGGATTAGTGGCAAACAGCCGGATAATCGAACGGATCGAGCAACTGGGTTACAAGGCGAAAAGGCTGGAAGAAGGCAGCAAACGGGGACAGGAGCAGGAGCTAACCGGACTCGGCATCAGGCTGACGGTTGCGGCCTTTCTGACAATACCTCTATTATGGGCCATGGTTCGGCACTATACGTTTACATCGGGGATCTGGATTCCAGAGTTGTTTTTGCAGCCATGGTTTCAGTGGGTTCTGGCAACCCCTGTCCAGTTTGTGATCGGGGCTCCCTTCTATTTCAATGCTTACAAGGCACTGAGAGGGAGGAGCGCCAATATGGACGTCCTGGTCGCGCTAAGCACAACATGCGCTTATATGTACAGCCATTATATGACGATACAGATGCTGCGGGATGGCCATTCGAATCCGCATGCGGTTTATTTTGAGACAAGCGCCATGATTATTACAGTCGTTCTGCTTGGGAAATGGCTCGAGGCCTCTGCGAAGAAACGGACACTGCGGGCGATTCAAGGGCTTGAACAGCTTAGGCCTGAGCATGTAACACTTCTCCACAATGGCGGCAGGTCAACGGTTCGCGTTGACGAAGTGCAAGTCGGGGACCGTTTGCTCATACTTCCCGGGGAGAGGGTGCCGCTCGATGGCCTCGTGCTGGAAGGGCGGTCGGCCGTAGATGAGGCCTTCGTCACGGGGGAAGCCGCTCCAGCGGTAAAGCGTCAGCAGGAGCGGCTTATTGGCGGTTCGCGGAACATCGACGGCATGTTAGTGATGAGGGTAACAGCTGTTGGGCCGAATACGTCGTTAGCCAAAATGATCTCCCTTATGGAAGAAGCGCAGGGATCTAAGGCTGAAATCGGCCGCGCGGTAGATCGGATCGCATCTGTGTTCGTGCCAGCTGTGCTTGCGCTTTCGATATTGACGCTCTGTACGTGGACGCTGTGGCTCAGCCCCGGCGATTTTAGCGGAGCGCTGTTCAAGGCGATTGCTGTTTTGGTCATTGCTTGTCCCTGCGCGCTTGGCCTTGCCACGCCGACCTCGATTCTGGTCGGGACCAGTCGGGCTGCGGAGGCGGGGATTTTGTTCAAGGAGGGCAAGTACGTCGAGCTGCTCCAGCAGGTAGATGCCGTTTTGCTTGATAAAACGGGAACGCTAACCCACGGCACTCCTCGTGTTACGGATATTATTACTGAAGCCGGGCAGGAGCATCGGTTGCTGCGATTAGCGGCTGCCGCTGAACAACAGGCGGAGCACCCTTTTGCGAAAGCAATCGTCCGAGAGGCCGTGCGTAGAAATTTGAGCATAAAGGAGCCTGAATGGTCGGAATTCGCGGCAGGATTCGGTGTGAAGGCTCGCGTGGAAGGAAGGGATGTCGCAATTGGCTCCAAATTGTTTCTGGAGCAGGAGGGCATCCATATAATGCGATATATTGAAGTTAGCGAACGGCTGGCCGGAGAGGGCAAAACGGTTCTTTACGCCGCTGTTGACGGTACACTTGCCGGTCTGTTAGCCGTAGCAGACGCAATGAAGGCAAGCAGTCCTCAAGCCATCCGACGTTTGAAAAGGCTGCGTACCGAAGTCATCATGGTGACGGGTGATCAGCGGCGGACGGCACAAGCGATTGCGTCTAAGGCGGGGATATCCGCCTTTTATGCGGAAATGCTGCCAGAGGATAAAGTGCAATTGGTTAGATCGTTACAGCGCAAAGGGATGCGGGTCGTAATGGTGGGCGACGGCGTGAACGACGCTCCGGCGCTTGCCGCGGCGGATATCGGGATTGCCGTTGGAACCGGAGCGGATGTTGCCAAAGAGGCGGCAGATGTGAACTTGTTGCACAGCGATCTAGGTGGCGTGGCGGACGCCATTGTGATCAGCCGGGCCACGATGCGCAACATCAGGAAAAATTTAGGGTTTGCTCTGATGTACAATGTGCTGGCTATCCCGCTTGCTTTTATGGGATGGATGGCGCCTTGGATTGCAGGGACGGCTATGGCGCTAAGTTCCGTATCCGTAGTTGCGAACGCCCTCCGCTTACAGCGTGCGAAGTGGCGAAGCTAGATACGGGAGGGGGTATCGGATGACGCCGCATACGTTATGGTTGGTAGCCATTACAGGCTTATTGGGCGCTCCGCATTGTATCGCCATGTGCGGAGGAACGATGTCATCCCTTACGCTGCATGCGAGAAGAAGCATGCTTGCTACGATTCTCTCCTACAACAGCGGCCGCATATTGACTTACACGGGCATTGGAGCTTTCATGGGCGGCGCAGGTTCCTTTGTCGAGGGAGCTGGCCGGTTAACAGGCCTGCAGGGGGCAGCCAGCCTGCTCGGCGGCTTGTTTATTTTGCTGTGGATTTATCGCAAATATGCCATTCCATTGGCAGCGCTCGGACCGCTCCGATTAGCTCCGGTGCAAGCTTTTCTAGCGCGCTTGCGAAATAGCCAGAGCTCGTGGGCTGTTTTCTTCACTGGCGTGCTGCTTGGCTTCCTGCCGTGCGGGCTTACTTACGCGATGGAAATTAATGCGGTCGCAAGCGCCAGTGTATGGCAAGGGGGCATCATCATGCTCGTGTTTGGTCTGTCTACATGGCCAGCTCTAGCGATAACCGGGCTGCTCGCGGGTTGGATGAAAAAATCGTTCCGCGCCCGAATTTTATTTTTCGGTCAATGCGCGGCATCGCTCATCGGCGTATTAGCGATCATGCGTGGGCTGGCCGCCAACGGATGGATTCCTTCCCTGCATCCATGGTTATGGTGAAGTACCCAAGTTATCGGATAGCATCAAAAGGGTGCTCCACCCGGATAACACTTCCTTCCAGCTTGATTGTGATGTTCGCTGACCAGACCCCGGCCATGAGCGGAATGGCTTCGGCCGTATAGGTGCCAGGCTCCAAAGCTGCGGGCATCGCTTGCCCGCTGACCTTGCCGCAGAACATGCTGGGCATGATCAGCTCGAAGTCCACTTCGGCATTCGTTACAGGCTGCCCGTCTGTCCGATGCAAGCCGATTTTCAGAGGGTTCGGTTTCAAAATGAGGGCTGGCGCATTCGCCATAAGGACTTCAACAACAACACCGTCGACTTCAGTTGCAGTAGGAGCTGCGCTTATGGCAGAGCTAGGGCTCCAGTCAAAGAGCCATATAGAGAGAAGGGCGAGAAAGAGCGCAGTTGTGAACAACAGCTTTAACAGAGTTAGTTTTCTCAAAATTATCACAGCCTTTCCGTAAGCAAGGGGCTTACGGCATTGTATGCGGGGCTGCTCAGCCTCATGAAAAAGCAAATGCAGATATGGTAAAATAAAGTGAATGATTTTACGAAAAGAGGTTCCAGCCGCAATGGATACATATATCATCACAGGAGGCTCCAAAGGCCTCGGAGCCGCGATCATCTCGCGGCTCTTAACGCAAGGCGCTGCGATTCACTGCATCGCTCGCAGCGAGAACGAGCGTTTGCGCCAAGAGGCGCTGCGCATGGAAGGGTCGCTGACCTTCCATGCTTACGACTTGGCGCAAACGGACGGCCTGGATTCGCTCCTGGCGCGAATCCTCGGCACGCTCAACCCCGATGCAGCGGATTCCGTCACGCTCATCAACAACGCGGGCATGCTCGAGCCGATGACTTCGATCGGCCGAGCAAATAACGAAGACCTGCAGCGCAGCTTGCAGGTCAATCTCGTCGCGCCGACGGTGCTGACGAACAGCTTCATCCGGCAGACGCAGTCGCTGCCGGTCGTGAAGCGGGTCGTCAATATCTCCTCCGGCGCGGGCAGGAAGCCCTATCCTGGCTGGGGGGCGTACTGCACCGCCAAAGCGGGGCTCGACATGCTGACACACTGTGTCGGCGTCGAGCAGGCAGGGCTGGAACACCCGGTGGAGATCTATTCCGTAGCCCCGGGCGTCATTGATACCGGGATGCAGCAGGAGATTCGCGCTGCTGCGGAGGCGGACTTCCCGCAGGTGAGCCGGTTCATTCAGCTGAAGGAGCAGGGCGAACTGCAAACGCCCGAAGCGACGGCGGAGCAGCTGATTCATCTGCTGCGAACGAACGCCTTCGTGCAAGGCGAGATCGCCGATCTCAGAACGAAAACCAGATAAAGCAGCATCCCTTTATCCAAAGCAAAAAGCCTGATCACACCGCTCCATGGAGGTGGCAATCAGGCTTTTTTTCTTGTGGTCGGGAACGGGGATCAGGTTTATTTGCCTTGTGATTAAACGGATGGATAAGCGCTATCCGATTCCGCGCTGTGAACTTTCACGCTCATCGCCAGTCCCATGGAGATCATGTTGATGAGCAGGGAGGTGCCTCCATAGCTGATAAAGGGCAGGGTAATGCCGGTGAGCGGAAGGATGCCCAGCATCATGCCGACATTTTCAAAAATTTGAAAAATAAACATAGATAGAATGCCGGTAACAATCAGAGAGCCGCTCATGGTTCGGCAGTTGATGGCGATAAGGATCATTCTGTAGATAAGTGTGAAATACAACAGCAGCAACGCAGCCGATCCCATAAATCCAAATTCTTCGGCGACCACAACGAAAATGGAGTCCGAGTAGGAGTAAGGGATGAAGCCGGCATGAACGGAGGTGCCTCTCAGAAATCCTTCCCCATATAAACCTCCGGATGCAACGGCCATTTTGGCCTGCTTGACGTGATAAATTTGATCTTTGGTTGCTTTGCTCGGATCGATATAAGCGTCTAATCGGCTCGCCCAATGCCCGACCCCCCATTTGTCGAGAAGAGGGATAATGGCGTCGTGATAACTGGTATACACGAGTAAAAACAGGGTCAAGCCTCCGACAAAAATAACGGTACCCAGCAAGGTGTGCGTGTATTTCATATTGCCGATCCACAGCATGCCTAGTAATATAGCGACATAGATGACGGCATTGCCGAGATCCGGCTGCATGATGACGAGCAGGAAAGGGACGAAAACGAGACCGAAGATCGGAAGGACGTCCTTTGTTAATCGCAAGGTGTTTTTATTTTTCTGGGAGATGACATACGTGATGGCGATAATGAGGAACAGTTTCATTATTTCTGCAGGTTGTAAATCCAACCCGCCTGGAATCTTATACCATCCCTTAGCTCCATTCTGGACAGCGCCAAAAGCAAAAATGCCAACAAGCAACAGTATTCCCAGGCCATACAGATAAAAAGATGTCTTAAGCAGCGTTCGGTAGTCGAAAAGTCCTGCTGCGAAGAAGGCAAGGAAGCTTGCCGTATAGATGATAATGATTTTGATTGCGCCGATTTGGATCTTTTCATCGTTTAAGGTGGCGCTGTACGTGAGCAAAGTGCTTATGGCTAAAAAAGCGACCATAAGAACAATGATGATGGGATCGAATTTTCTTATGTTTTTGAGCAGCATAATATCCTTCCCAATCCGGATAGACGGATTCATTAATGGCATATACTGTTAATATAGTATAAGGAAGGCGATAAAGTCCATTTCTCCAAGAGCCTGCCGGTTCGTATAAAAAAAGCCCAAATCGCAAGAACGATTTGGGCTTTTTGCTATTGAATGCTGCCGGACACAACGGAACCCGTCGTGAGCTCAGATGTACAGTACTTGCAGCGTGTGGCCTGTACAGGAATATCTGACAAGCAGTGCGGACATGCTTTGGTTGTGGGCGCTTTTTCCTTGGGCTCTTCTTTTTTGCGGAACTTGGAAAGTTGTTTGACGACAAGGAAAATGACAAAGGCGACGATCAGGAAGTCCAGGAAAGTCGATATGAATTGGCCGTAGTTAAAGGTGGCGGCATGAGCTTCTTTAGCTTTTTCCAGAGTTGCATAATGACCGCCGTCTAAAGCGATAAACAATTCATTGAAATTCACTTTGCCCAACAATAAACCCAGAGGCGGCATAATCAAATCGTTCACAATCGACGTAATGACCTTGCCGAAGGCACCTCCGATAATAACCCCGACCGCTAAATCCACCATATTTCCTTTGAATGCAAAATCTTTAAATTCTTTTAGCATGGTAACCCTCCAGAAAACTCGAATTGTTAGCATTGTAGCATACATGTCTGGTGTCTACCAAATATAAGCCTGCTAGTATTCATTTTCATTTTACTAGCTTCTGTCTATAATGAACATCAAGAAATATAACGAGTAATGGAACCAAGAGGGGGTTCTTATGTTCAAACGATTGTCCGGGTTGAAAGATTTGCTGCTGCTGTCCAACATGTCTATGGCGAGAAAATTGATCGTCGTGTTCGTATTTTTGATTATTTTGCCGATTACACTAACGGGTTACGTCTCTTATCAGAATTATTCCAAATCGATTAAGAAAAATACAAGTCTTTATGCGACCCAATTAACGGATAACATTACGAACCGGCTTGATGATTATATCGGCGATATGGAACAAATTTCGCAAATTCCGCTCTATTTGACGTCTCTTCAGCAGCTGCTGGAGGACAGGTCGCAAAGCTTGACCCAGAAACAGGTTGAGATGGAGAACTATATTCGCATTTTGAACAACATTAAGCGGGGAACGAATTCCATTTATATTTTCGATATTCATAATAACAAATACTATACGGTTAGCTCCGGCGGCGTTCGAACGGATTTGGAGGCGCGAGCGGATGAATGGAAGCAGTTGGCGCATGAAGCAGGGGGGCGGTCTGTCTTTCTCAGCACCCAGCAGCTGGCGAATTGGCAGTCAGGCAAGTTTGCTTTTACGGTTATCCGGCAAATTCGCGACTTCTTTACCCAGGAGCCGATTGGCACGATCGCCGTCGATGCGAATATCAGCGTGATTCAGAATTTGGTTCATGATTTGGAGACTGCGGGTGGCGGCAAGGTGCTGATGATTGATGCTAACAACCATGTTATCTATGATACCGAACAGAAACGGATTACGGAACAAATTACGAACGATCCGCTTGTCTTGCAGGCGGTAGGCAAGTCCGGTGATTTTATAACAAAAATTGATGGCGTTAGTTATTTATGCATCTATTCGCAATCCCTTAAAACCGGCTGGAAGACGATTATCCGCATCCCGCTGGGCGAGATTATGAAGGATGCGCTTCAGACACAGAACATTACTTTGCTTGTTACGTGCAGTATTATGGTGTTCGCGCTGTTTATCTCGATCCTGTTGTCCTTCGCTTTGACGAAGCCCATGAAGAGATTAATGCGCTTAATGAAAAAGGCCGAGCTTGGCGATCTTGATGTCAGCTTCAATGTGCAGACGCGGGATGAAGCGGGACGCCTTGGACTGCATTTCAACTCCATGCTGGAGCGCATCAAGGAGCTCATTCAGCAGGTCTATGTAATCGAGGGACGCAAAAAAGAAGCGGAGCTCGCGGCCCTGCAAAATCAGATCAACCCGCATTTCTTATACAACACGCTGGAAACGATTCGAATGACGGCGGAGATCAACGATGACGAAGAGGCGGCTGAGATGATTGCAGCGCTGGGCAAGCTGTTTCGCCACAGTATCCAGAAAGCGAACCGAATCGTTAGCCTGAAACAGGAGTTCGAGCATTTGGAGACGTACATTCAGATTATCAATTATCGGTACCACAATAAATTTCACTTGATACTGGACGATTTTTGGCCTATTGAACACTATCCCGCCATTCCGCTGTTGTTTCAGCCGATTGTAGAAAATTCTGTTGTCCACGCTCAATCGGAGGATGAGAGCAAAGTGATCGAGATTCTAGTGTCCTACGAGATCACAGGGCATATGCTAATCTTTCTCATCCAAGATAACGGAGCAGGCATGGAACCGGATGTTTTGGCACGATTAAATGAGGAGTTGTCGACGGGGATTCCGCGGGAGAAAGCGGACTCGCAGGGCGGCATTGGACTTTTGAATGTGGATGAAAGAATCAAGCTGCAGTATGGGCCTGCATACGGGCTTCAACTGCTCAGCCAGCCAGGTGAAGGCACGCAGGTGATCATGACGTTACCTTATAATCTGTAAAAGTTTATTTTTGTGGAGTGGAGGGCCTTGCATGAGAATAATGATCGTAGACGACGAAGAGAAAATTAGATTAGGCTTATCCAAATTGATCGAAAAAGCTTCTCGCCACTATGAGATCATCGGCATTTACGCGAATGCCGCAGACTGTCTGGAGGCGCTTGGCAGTCAGAAGCCGGATGTTGTGATTACCGATATTAAGATGCCGGGGATGACAGGTCTGGAATTGGCTAAAGTCATTAAGCAGCGCTATGAGGATATTAAATGTGTCATTTTGAGCGGTTTCGGCGAGTTCGAGTATGCAAGGGCGGCCATAGCGTCCGGTGTTGCTGCCTACCTGCTAAAGCCTGTGGATAAACAAGAGCTCTATACGCTGCTTGAAGAGCTTCAAGCCAGTCTACCCAGCGAGAAAGCCACTTCGGGGCCGATAACCAGAGATCCTGTAGCTATCAAAAATTTGCTCATGGGCAAAGTAGATAAGCAAGCAGGAGCTGCCGCTGTGTGCGAGCAGCATCCCGATTTTGCTTATGCGGCGGCCTATGCAGTCATTGTCCTCGTCACAGATACCGGAATGCCGCGCACCGCATTCCGGAATTGGTTGAAGGGCAGCGGAGTTCAACAGTTGGAGATGATTGAACTGGATGCCCGGTCGACAGCGCTGATCGCTGCTTTCGACGAGAGGGAAGAGTCTTCCGTTCATGTATTGGAAGGCCAGTTAATCCACATACTAGCTTTAGAGAGGACGTTTCATGCCTCCGTAGGAATCAGTCGTCTGCTTTCTCAGGTTCAAGATTGGACGGACGGTTATCGGGAAGCGCAGGAAGCGATTGAATATAATTTTTACAGTTTGGAGCGTTCTCCGCTTTCCCTAGCAGAGCATGTTCAGTTTGGCACGCTTCATAAGGTGGAGTCCTATCGGAAACGGGTGCTGGAAAGCATGGAAATCTTCGATGTGCCCGGCGTGGAGCGGCATTTGCGGGAAATGTTTCGTGAAATCGCGCTTATCAAGATTCGGATTCACCATTTGGTGGAATTGGTGGAAACGTTGTTTTATGCCCTAAACAAGGAAGCCGGAAAGCGGCAGGAAAATGTGAGTCAGAACGTTTTCTCCATAGATTGGGGGGCGGAACTCAAGAAATGCTTCACCTTTACAGAAGCCAAGGCTTTGATTGAACTCAGGCTCATAGAGGGGCTTGTACTGCTAATGACCGGGAGAAGCAACCAAGGCAACACGATGATTTATCAGATTAAAAAAATCATCGAGCAGGAATATGCCGAATCCCTTGATCTGAACAGCCTCGCCAAGCGTGTCTTTCTGACGCCAAGTTATTTAAGCAAGCTATTCAAACAAGAGACGGATACAACGGTTATCGAATACATCATTTCCGTAAGGATGAACAAAGCGAAGGAACTGCTGAAGGATCATCTGCATTTGAAAACCTATCAGGTGGGAGAGCTTGTCGGTTACAAGGACCCGGCCTACTTCAATAAGCAATTCAAAAAGGTGGTAGGTCTCACTCCAAAAGAATATCGCGATATTGTTAGCTGATTTGTTAGCATGAATAAATGTACAAGGCATAAAATAGTACAATAAAAACAAAAAAAGTGCATATCAATCTCCTCTTCTGCGCAATATAATAAATATGAAAGCGATATCAATTAGATTTTCAACATTTAGAGGGGGTATTTCAATTGAAGAAATGGCTAACATCTGGTATGGCGTTAGTACTCGCTATGTCCGTAACAGCAGCATGCGGTAAAACTTCGACAGATAATGGATCGACGGCTTCTCCAGCGGCAACAAGCGGTGCGGCTGCAACTGCAAGCGGCAATGCAAACATCAAAGGCAAAATTACAGTCGTAACCAATCGCACAGATTTAGTAGATACGAAGTTCAAAGAATGGAAAGATCAATTTAAGAAAAAATATCCTGCCGTTACGGATGTTGAAGTTGAAGGGATTAAGGATTACACCCCAACAATGAAAGTTCGTCTTTCCACAGGTGAGCTTGGCGACGTAAACATGATTCCTGATGGCGTTCCCAACGGTAAATTGAGCGAGTACTACGCGCCGCTGAATGATCTTGGTCTAAATGACAAGATATACTACTCCGATTGGAAATCAGATAAGGGACAAACATACGGCCTTCCAAGCGCTGTGAATACTCACGGTGTAGCGTATAATAAGCAAGCGTTTGCTAAAGCGGGCATTACATCCTTCCCGAAAACAATGGACGAGTTCTTGGCGGCTTGCGAAAAGCTGAAAGCGGCAGGCATTGTTCCAGTAGCTACAAACTTCAAAGATAAATGGCCGTTGCAAGAGTGGGATACTATCGCAACAGAAATTTCTGGTGATTCTGAATTCCGTGCGAAATTGCCACAGACAGATACGCCATTCGGTCCAGGCACTCCTTATGAAAAATCCCTGACAATCCTGAAAACGTTGATTGATAAAGGATATACAGAAAAAGACCTGATGTCCACAGACTGGGAGTCTTCCAAGAAAGATGTTGCTAGCGGAAAAATTGCGATGTACTTCCTGGGTAACTGGGTTATCAAGCAAATCATTGAAAACGGCGCTAAACCTGAAGACATCGGCTTCGCTCCACTTCCTTATGACAATAGCGGAACTCCGAATGTAAACTTGGGAGCTGATTACACTTACGGTGTAGCAAAAAACAGTAAAAATATCGATACAGCAAAAGCATTTGTCAAATTCATGGTTGAAGAATCCGACTTTGCCGATTATGCCGGAAGCATCCCGCCAATCAAAACACAAGAACCGAAACTGGCGCAATTGAAAGACTTTATGGCTACAAAACCAAAAACTTTCGAAAGCAAACCAGATCCGGATCTTTACGGAAATATCGCGAATAAAGCGCAAATTGATTTCTTCGCTGGCGCTTATATCCAAAAGGTAATTCTTTCAAAAGATTTCAAAGCAGGATTAGATGATCTGAACAAAAAATGGGCAGACGCTAAGAAGGCAGTAGGTCAGTAAATCTAATGACAATACCTCTATCGCGACCGAACAGAGATGTTTGGCCGCGATAGAGGTTTATTCCAATCATTTATTAAAGAAGGGATTGTTATGCTAAATCTAAATTACAAAACGCAGCGTTTGATCATCTTGTCTACGTTTTTGACCATCCCGCTGATTCTGCTTGCGACATTCACGTTCTACCCGGCTCTTCGATTAATTCAGCTTAGCTTCACGGATTGGGACGGCATCAGTCAGTCGTACAAATGGATTGGGATAGCCAATTACAAGGAAATCTTCTCGAACAAAGATATTTTCGGCGTGTTTAGCCACAATGTGTACTATTTCATCGGAGGTATTATCCAGAATATCCTTGCGCTTTATTTTGCCATTATTTTGAACACCAAGATAAAAGGACGTAACATATTCCGGGCCTTCCTGTTTCTGCCGTACATTCTTAACAGCGTAGCGACAGCTTACATGTTCCAATTTATTTTCAATACAGATCACGGTACCTTAAACACGCTGCTCGATGTGGTTGGATTGGGTGCCTACAAGCAAAGCTGGCTCGGAAACACGGATCTTGTGAACATCTCTTTGGCTTCTGTTTCCTTGTGGAAATTCATGGGCTTTAATATGGTTATTTATTTGGGTGTTTTACAATCCATACCCGGTGACCTGTATGAAGCAGCTAAAATTGACGGTGCGAATTCTTGGAAAACCTTGATTTACATTACGCTTCCGAATATTCGAAAAATTATCGAGCTGAATATGTTGCTGACAGTTTCTGGCGCACTTGAAGTTTTCGATATTCCATATGTTATT
The DNA here is from genome assembly GCF_040812395.1 of Paenibacillus tabacirhizosphaerae. GTDB lineage: Bacteria > Bacillota > Bacilli > Paenibacillales > NBRC-103111 > Paenibacillus_E. Next base: position 102,501 of record NZ_JBFNXH010000018.1, read on the forward strand.
ACTGGAGCGGCGGCGGGAAGCGATACGTTCGTCACGAAGGTAAACGATGTGGCCTTCAGGTTTAATAACATCGGCTTGGCATCGGCGATGGCCATTGTCCTCTTGATCATTGTAACGGTTGTCATTACAGTTCAACGTAAATTTATTTTGCGCGGGGAGGAATAGGAATGAGACATACACTCTCTGCTGCTATTTTAAGCATATTGAAGTATCTTTCGCTTGTGATTGCTCTGCTTACTGTTCTGGTTCCACCTTATGTTGTGGTTGTCAACGCGTTCAAAAGCGCCAAGGAATACGCAGCCTCCAGCCCGTTTAGCTTGCCGGAAAGCTTCGTGTATTTCGCAAACTTCGCCAAAGTGCTTGAAGTAGGAAGATTGGGCCAAGCTTTCACGAATACAGGCATCATTGTCGTTTCTTCACTTGCCATTAACATTATATTAGGCACGATGGTTGCTTATGCGTTAGGGCGTTTCAACTTTAGAGGAAAAGGTTTGATCCTGGGCGCTTATTTAATCGCGACTTTCATTCCGCTCATTACGACGCAAGTAGCTACTTTCAGCATTATTCAAGGCTTGGATTTATTTAATACGAAGAGAGCGGCTATCTTGTTATATGCGAGCACGGACGCGGTTCAAATCTACTTGTATCTGCAGTTCATTAACAAAATTCCGTATTCGCTGGATGAAAGCGCAATGATGGAAGGTGCTTCGCTGTTCAAGATTTATCGTTCGATTATTTTCCCTTTGCTGGGACCTGCTACGGCTACAGCCGTTATTTTGAAAACGATCAATATTTACAACGATATGTACATTCCTTACCTGTATATGCCTTCTCAGAAGTTAGGTGTCGTTTCAACGTCGCTGATGCGTTTTGCTGGTCCGAATAGCGCTCATTGGGAGCTCATTTGCGCGGCCATATTAATTGTTATGCTGCCTACGATTATCGTTTATTTGATTTTGCAGCGATTTATTTTCTCCGGCATTGTAAGCGGATCGGTTAAAGAGTAGAGACTTATCAGGATACCACAGAGACCAAAAGACAAAAGTGATCAAATAGAGATAAAGATAAAATACGGACAGGACGTGTGGATGTTGGATTATATCAATGGCATGACATGGGGCTGGGTAGGAACACGCGGCACATGGAAAAGCGAAACTGCTGACTTTTCGATGGAAGAAATGGCTAAGCTTGGGGTGAACTGGACAGCCATCGCGCTTTCGGCGTTTCAAGATCATCCGCAAGCAACTAGCATTAACTATAAAAATGAACCTACGGTTACTGATGAAGAAGTCGTATGGGCCATTAAGAAAGCGCATGGTTTAGGGCTCAAAGTGTGTTTGAAACCTGTCGTGAACTGTGCGAACGGCGTTTGGCGCGCGCATATCAACTTCTTTGATGTCGATGTGCCTTGTGAGCCAAAATGGAGCGAATGGTTCGCGAGCTACACGGAATTCATTGTTCATTACGCGCGAATTGCTCAGGAAACCGGATGCGAAATGTTATGTGTTGGCTGCGAGATGGTGCAAACCGACCGTCGCGCAGACGAATGGAGAGCGCTTATCGGCAAAGTGCGCGAAGTATACACAGGTGTCGTGGCGTACAACTGCGACAAATACCAAGAAGAGAATGTCACGTGGTGGGACGCCGTCGATGTGATCACCTCTAGCGGCTATTATCCTATTGGCTCATGGGATGAGCGTGTTGCGGAACTGGAAGCCTTCACCGCGAAGCACGACAAACCGTTCTTCTTCATGGAAGCAGGCTGCCCAAGCCGTACAGGTTCGGCTGATCTGCCGAATGACTGGGGGCTTGAAGGCGCACCGAACATGGAAGAGCAGGACGCGTACTACCGCGTCATGTTCGAGAAGATCGGCAGCAAGCCGTGGTTCCACGGTTTCATGCTGTGGGACTGGCCGGCTCAGCTGTACAGCGAGGCCGAGGCTGCAAGCAACGACGATTATTGCATGTACAAGAAGTCGGCTGCGAAGACGATTGAAGCCTTCTATCGTCGTTAATCATTGAAGAAACGGGTGTGCGCTGTGCGCGCCCGTTTCTTTTTTTTACAGAATGTGTGTTAAATCCTTTACAGAACTAAAGCGTTAGGGATACCCATTCTAACACGCCGGAAAGCATGTGTCGTCAGGTTGCGTGTGACGAGCGCGCAGAGCGGAGAGATTCCGCACGCATCGTGGGGTACGAGCATTTGACAGGATGGACGTAGAAGATCCGGAAGTGCCACAGCGGTTTGGAGCATTGAAATACTGCCTCGATCGATCTGCGATAGATCGCCTTTTTGCACGGGTGAGCGGAACGTAGGTGCGTTATGCGGCGGTATTTTCGGTTGTAGGGACATTTTGCGGAACTACCGTGTGTTATGAGCGGGAAATGCTGGGCCTTAGGCACAGTCTCACTCATTTAACGCACGGTAGTTCCGTTTCAGGGGGAGAAAAGGGACGTTGCCGTGGAATAAGGCATTGTAGTTCCGTGGATATCGCTGTGCATGGGGAATTGGCGGTCCGGCAGTATCTCCTCGGTTTTCTTGCGAAGCTTGCGGAGGCGAAATGTACCCGGAATCTAACAAAGGCATTCATGGATATGAATTCCGAATCGAGTTTCATAAGCTTTTATTATTCAACACGCCCTAAATTATGGTATATTTTACTAATGAGTCCCGCTATAAGAAGGCACTTTATAGCGGTTTAGCAACCTTGACGACAAAGGAGCAATGCGGACAATGAGTAATAGAATACTGCCGGATCCCAACGAATCGCCTTGCCATTATCGGCGCGCGCTTGAATTGGTTGCTAATAAATGGACAGTTCTGATTTTCTATGGGCTGGAGAGCGGAATAAAACGATACAGCGATTTAAAGAGGCAAATCGAAGGCGTGTCGCAGAAAATGCTAACTCAAACGTTACGACAGCTGGAGAGGGACGGATTAGTCAAACGTGTCGTGTATCCAACCGTTCCCCCGACAGTTGAATATTCGTTGACCCCCTTGGGTGCAACGCTTACTGAGCCAATGAGAGTTCTGCACCGATGGACCGAGGCTAATTATGATTCGGTTTTACAAGCGAGAAACGAATACGATCAAGGAAGTTTCGAGGACAACGAAACGCTGCACATGTAGAAGTTTCATGAGTAGTGGGAGCGTGAGTCATGGCTGATGCGGTCAAATAAGGAAAAGGCCGCCTACGAAAGGCAGCCTCTTTCAAATAACCGGCAGGGGTCTTCGCTTACCCCTGAAACCGTTCAATTACTTCAAAACACGCACGGCTGTTATGATAGGGGCATTTCCATGCGTTCACCTTCTGGTGGTCGGCGTAAGGAACGCGATCCTTGGAAAGTTTGCCGAACCACTCGCCGTGTTCGCGATCAATGACGGCCGTCTCAATGAAGTTCCATGCCTTCACCGCTGCTTCAAGAAATTTTGCATCGCCTGACAATGTGTAGGCGTTCACGAACCCGACCACGGCCTCGGCTTGCGGCCACCAATCCTTGTCGGTATCGATGATGTTGCCGTCGCCGTCAGCTTCGTTCCATACGGCTCCGTCTGTGTCCAGGCCATGCTGGTACACGGCTTCAGCCATGTCCAAGGCCACTTGCTTGACGGCTGTGATGACATCCTTATCGCCCAGAATGTGAGCAGCCTCATCAAGCAGCCAGCTGCCCTCGATGTCGTGACCGTAAGAGATTTCATGCGAGTTCACATGCCATGCTGCGTCGAAATAAAGCGCGAAGCTGCTTTTCGAATGGTCGATAATCCGTTCGACCGTCACTTCGATAATTTCCTTCAGCTTGCCGCGCAGATGCGGGAAGTCCCATGCGCGAAGCAGATTGGTATAAGCCTCCATAATATGCAGATGGGAGTTCATGGTTTTGGCATCATTTTGTGTGTAAATGTTAAATCGGGCATCGCCTGTTTGAACAGACCAATCTTGAGCGAATGCTTCCAGATAGCCTTTATGAACGGGATCATAGCAATAGGCTTCCATCTCGGCGTATAGCTTTTTTGACCGTTCGAGCGCTTCGGCTGAACCCGATGCCAGGTAATACTCCGACAAGCCATACAACGTGAAAGCTTGACCGTAGATATGTTTGCGCGGCTCCAGTGGCTGCCCGGTATAGTCGACAGACCAATAATAACCGCCGTAGACAGGGTCGTAGAAATAAGTGGTTAAGTACGTATAAGCGCGCTCCGCCAATTGCAAATAACGCTCATCTTTAAACAAGCGATAACCTTTGGCGAATGTCCACAGGATGCGGGCGTTAAGAACGAGTCCTTTGGGAGCCTCGGCTTGAATAGTCATATCGCTGTCAATAGCGCCTAGAAAGCCGCCGTGCTTGTGATCAATGGTATGGTCTCCCCAGAACGCAAGGATGGAGATAAGTTCTTTTTGCATATTGTCGGATAAGGAAGTTTTTAGGGTCAAAATATCGGTCATAATGGGGCATGTCTCCAATCTTTTTTGGTAGGTACGCGAATGGTATAGTGTATTCTTGTTGTGCTATGATAATATTATACTAACAGTTATTATGTAACCAAATTATAAACTCCATGCTAACGAAATGAGTGAACGATCGTGTCGCAAAAAATTACGATGCAAGATATCGCGGATCGACTTGGTGTGTCCAAATATGTTGTATCCAAGGCGCTTTCCGGTAAATCTGGCGTGAGTGCCGCAACCCGGCAGCGCGTCATGCAAATGGCGGGGCAACTCGGATATTTGGCCCAGAAGAAGCCGGCCCTTATTGAATTGGATCAGGATAAACGATGGAACTTCAAAGGGACCGAAGAGGGGCGGAGCACGGTGCTTGTGCTTATGCCCAACATAAGGCACCAGACGAAAGAATCCATGTACTGGGGCAAAATTCTCGATGGCATCTCCAAGGAGCTCGAGAGCAAAGGCGCCGATATGCTGACACTAACGTTGAATTCAGCGGAGGGGCTGAATGGCAGTTTGCGGCCGCAAAGCTTGGCCGGCGTTATCGGCGTCGGGGAGATATCCCGCCCGCTGCTGCTGGAAGTGCATCGGCTTGGTCTGCCCCTGGTGCTGCTGGATCATGATGATCCGTTCATTTCTGCGGATCAGGTGTTTGCGAACAATCGCGACAGCGCGTATCGCGTCGTCCAGTATTTGCTCGGCCTCGACCATCGCGCCATCCAATTCGTAGGGAACACCGCTTTCTCCAAAAGCTTTCGGGAGCGGTGGCACGGATTTCGCGAAGCGCTGGAGGAGGCCGGCATCGCTTATAACCCAGAGCCGTTCCAGAAGCTGCTGCATCTTGAGGATCTGGAAGCCCAGATCCAGGAAGAACAGATTCGCGAAGCGATAAGGCCTCATCTCGGGCGTACGTCGCTGCCATCCGCGTTGGTGTGCGCGAACGACCGCATTGCGTACTCGGCCGTGAATGCGCTCCGTTCACTAGGGGTTTCGGTGCCGGACGAAGTGTCCGTTACAGGGTTCGATAATATCGAACCCGAATATCCGAACACCGCCGAGCTGACCACGGTGAACGTAACGAAAGAGACGATCGGCAAGCGCGGCGTGGATGTGCTGTTTTGGCGCATGGCCAACCGCGACTTGCCTGCCGAGACAATTCTCATCCGCGGCGATATTATTGTAAGGAAATCCGCGCTCTCGCCGCGCATTCATGACTTGCCGTACGTGAACAACCCGGCGAATGTATAACCGACAATGAACCCCTTGCTTTGCCGTAAACGATAACGGCAAGAAAGGGGTTCTTCGTTTTGACGAATGCTATATAGCTCCAGCATGAATTGCATGATGCTATCCGAAACGCATGTCAACCATCGGCACATAAGAACCTTCCTTCTAGAGGATGAGTTTCCAATGTCCTGATGCTAACATAATCAGATAACTGAATCAATAATTTTCATAACAAACACAAGATATACTAACAAATAGCTAAAATATCCAATTTACATGACTTAATCGAGAATTTTTATTTTGCCCATAACAGTTTCCAATGCTTCGCTCAAAGCCTCATGATCCTCAGGACTTCCAATCGATATCCGCAAATGCTCAGGCAAATTCCAGCCGCCGCCATAGCGAACGATAACCCCTTTTTTCATTAACTCGTCATACACGTTTTTGGCATTCCGACCGAATTTCGCCAAGACGAAATTGCTCATGCTCCTCGTAAAAGGAATACCTAACTTCGCCAAGGTTGCATACAACTGTTCTCGGACCTGCGTATTCATGCTGCGTGTTGCTTCAAGGTGAGCATCGTCTTCCAGGGCAGCCACCGCCCCGACTTGCGCCAAGACATTTACATTGAAAGGCTCCTTGACCTGACGGATGCTCTGAATAAGCGAAGGTGCTGCAATGCCATAGCCAACCCGAATGCCGGCTAAACCATAAATTTTGGAAAAGGTTTGTGTGACCATGATTGGGTATCCCGAGCGAACGAATTCCAAGCCGTCCGAGTAATCGTCCGAAGTTACGAAATGGCTGTAAGCTGCGTCGAAAATGACAAGAATACGAGGCGGCAATGCATCCAGCAGCCGGTGTAAATCATCGCGCTTCAAGTAAGTGCCCGTTGGATTGTTCGGCGAGCAAATATAGAGCAGCTTGGTTTTCTTGGTCACAACGGCGAGCAAATCCTCAACGTTGTAAGCATAGCCATCTCGTAGAGGCACTGTGATGACGCGGGTTCCCATGAGATTGGCGCCGAATTCGTATTCGCTGAATGTGGGGGCGGGCACGATAATTTCATCCTCGGGTTCCAGAAACGTTTCTGACAACAGGGTAATAAGCTCGTCAGCGCCATTCGTCACGATCACGTGATCGGCAGTAACCTTCAATTGATTGGCAAGCGCAAGCCGCAGATCGACAGTGTCTGCATCCGGATAGCGATGGATCTCTCCAAGATAGGATTGGATGGCCGCGATGGCTTTGGGAGAAGGGCCTAACGGATTCTCGTTTGAGGCAAGTTTGGTAACTTTGTCGATGCCGAGCTCTCGTTGGACTTCCCAGATCGGCTTGCCCGGAGAGTACGGCTTCATGACCGATAGGACCTGGCGGGGTTGAATGGTTTTGAAATCAGTATTTTTCATGGGTAGTCTCCTTATTCGTTTAATTCTTTAGTGCGATAATTAAATAATACATTAACGCGTTAACATAGTAAAGATAAATGTGAATAATTCCCTATTCTCGCTTTTAACGGGCATAGTATAATAGGAAAATAATGAGAATTAATAGAGAGAAGGATCGCCGCATGTTGGGTAAAATAAGGTTCGGTATTCGCTTGAAAATAGTGCTCGGTTATGTGTTCATTATCATGTGTTTGGCGATCTCTTTTACTTTAATTAGCAATCAGGTCAGATCCATGATGGAAGATCGCAATTTCATTATGGAGCATGATTTTGCCGTACATGATGAGGCCAATCGCATCGAGAAATTTGTCATGGATATGGAAAGTGCGCTACGAGGTTACTTGCTCACCGGAGACACCGCCTACCTGGAACCCTATAAAAATAGCGAGTTGAAATGGAGAGAATCCTACAACAGTCTTAATGTTCTTATTGCTGATAATTCTAGTCAACAGCGGAATCTTGAGCTCATTAAAGTATCAATCGAGCACTGGATCAAGCAGGTTAGCGAGCCCTCCATTACTATGAAAAAGAAAAATATGGCGGCAGATATTTTGAATCTGTATCAGGCTAATCCCGGCAAAGATGATATCGAAGAAATCCGTTCCCAATTCGAGACATTCCGCACGATTGAGAAAGGGCTTACGAAGCAAAGAGCCGAAAACCTGGATGCTCAACATAAAGAGTTAAGCAACTCCTTAATTGCTATACTGGCAATTGTGTCGATTTTCTCTTTGACCCTTGCTTTATTGATTTCACAATCAATCGTTGGAACGATGAGGCAGGTGTCACGGGCAATTCTCAAGATGGCCTCATCCAAGGGGGACATGTCACATCGTGTCCATGTTAATCGTAATGATGAAGTGAAAGATCTTGCCGATGCGACCAATATCCTGCTGGAGAGTCATGAAGAGATCCAGTGGCAGCAGACGAAATTAACGGAACTTGTCAGCATGCTGCAGGGAATCGCTGATTTGGAATCTTTGGGCAAAGCCTTTATTTGCAAAGCGGCGGATCTGTTGGCTGCCTCCTATGGGATCTTCTATCTTCGTATGCAACAAGAGAGAAGTATATTCATGCAGAAGCTGGCTTCGTATGCGGCAATGGGGGATAGCGAAGACCTAGGGGTTTATCGGTTCCGGATCGGTGAGGGCTTGGTTGGTCAAAGCGCCGTTACAAAACGGATGTATCATATGACCAAAGTGCCGGATAATTATATTTCCATCTCGTCGGGGTTAGGCTCTGCGCAGCCGCAAAGCATTCTCATCGTACCGGTTCTGTACAACAATGAGGTCATCGCAGTTATGGAATTTGCCAGTCTAGATGTATTTACACCGCTTCAACTGGATTTGCTTGACGATATACTCGAAGTTCTGGGCACGATCATCCACAGTGTTCAGACACGGGTCGAAGTGGAGCGGCTGCTTAGAGAATCGCAAATGATGACCGAAGAATTGCAAACACAGGCGGAAGAACTGCAGACTCAGCAAGAAGAATTGCGCATCACCAATGAGCAATTGGAAGAGCAGAATCGATGTGCAGAAGTGAAATCGAAGGAGTTGCAATTGGCGAAAATATCGCTGGAAGAGCATGCAAAGCAATTGGAGATGAGCTCGAAATATAAGTCGGAGTTTCTAGCGAATATGTCGCACGAACTTCGAACGCCGCTTAACAGCGTATTGGTCTTGTCCCAAATGTTAGCGGAGAATGGACGCGGCACATTAACAGATGAAGAGAAGAAATACGCGCAAGTCATTCACTCAGCGGGCAATGACCTTTTGCTATTGATTAATGATATCCTCGATCTGACCAAGGTTGAAGCAGGCAAATTGGAAGTTCATATTAGCGGTGTGGATTTGACGGAGCTGCCTAATATTCTAAGAAATCAGTTTGAGAAAGTAGCCGACCAAAGGGCGATTGCTTTTACAATCGAAAGCGACCCGCTTGTGCCTGAAATCTTTCATACGGATGAGCGGAGGCTTTATCAAATTATAAAAAATTTGTTGTCCAACGCTTTCAAGTTTACACATGAGGGCTATGTGCGTCTCCAGCTGGCGATGTGTGATCCAATGCAAGCAGCTATACTTCTGCCCAGCACGGTCGGCATACCGGTACTGGTTATCTCTGTAAGCGATACGGGCATTGGAATCGCCAAGGAAAAGAGCGAATTCATTTTCGAGCCGTTCCGTCAAGCAGACGGCACGACGAATCGCAAGTACGGCGGGACCGGTCTTGGTTTATCGATTAGCCGTGAGCTTGCTGCCTTGCTTGGCGGCTGTGTGCATATGGAAAGTGAGGAAGGCGTAGGAAGTACCTTCACACTTTACGTGCCTTCGCTGGATAGGGAAATAAGCGAATTTTACGCTGTTCGGAAGGAAGCGGCAGCAGCCTACACGAAATCGCTAATTCATGAGGATCAACCTGTAGACGATTCAGACCGTCCGGGAGAAACCAACGCTTTTAAGGGAAAAAAAGTGCTCGTAGTTGATGATGATGTGAGGAATGTGTTTGCCCTGACTAATGCGCTGGAGAATGAAGGGATTTCGGTCGTCGTGGCGCATGATGGTCAAGAGTGCATGGACATTTTACAAGAGGATGAGGCGATAGATCTGGTGCTCATGGATGTCATGATGCCAGTGATGGATGGGTATGCAGCCATGCGGTTGATCAGGAAAGATGCCCGGTATGCCGAAATCCCTATCATTGCGCTCACCGCCAAAGCGATGAAACAGGATCGGGAAATTTGCCTCGAGGCAGGGGCCTCCGATTACATTAGCAAACCGCTTCATCTAAACCAGTTGTTTTCATTGATGAGGGTATGGTTAACCAAGTAGGGGAAGGCGGAGCAATGGTGATTTCAAGTAACCCGGAGTTTTCAGTGGAATTCGAGGAGGCAGCGGAGCTGGAAAGAGAATCGTTAGAAATCGATCTGCTGCTAGAGGGCATTCATCGGATGTATGGCTATGATTTTCGGAGCTATGTGCGAACATCGATCCGTCGCCGCATTCAGAATCGCATGCGTTTAGAGAAGCTGCCGACGATTACGGCCCTATTGGAAAAAACGCTGCACGATGAGCAGGTAGCCGGGCGATTAATGAAAGATTTCTCGATCAATGTGACTGAAATGTTCCGGGATCCCAGTTTTTTTCGAGCCTTCCGCGCCAAAGTAGTCCCCCATTTGAGGGAGCTTTCCGATATCCGAATTTGGCATGCCGGCTGCTCATCAGGTGAAGAAGTGCTGTCCATGGCGATTTTGCTTGAAGAGGAGGGGGTGCTTCATAAAGCGCGCATTTTTGCAACGGATATGAATGAGGGCATCATTGAAAAAGCAAGAACGCGAGCGTACCCGCTAGGGCGGATGCAGTGTTATACGAAAAATTACTTGCAAGCTGGGGGAAACCGTGAATTCTCCGGCTATTATGTAACCGATGATGAGCATGCCTATTTTGATGCTTCGTTAATGAGGCATGTCACTTTTTTTCAACACAATCTTGTTACAGATCGTTCCTTTAACGAATTTCACGTCATTTTATGCCGGAATGTACTTATCTATTTTAATTTATGGTTGCAAAATAGCGTGCATGAGCTTTTCCGTGAAAGTCTCAGCTCTAACGGCTTTTTGGGACTGGGCAGCAAGGAGTCTCTCACTTATGTCGATTCATTTCAGCAATATGATGTTTTCGATGCCTGCGAGAAGATCTATAGAAAAAGATAATGGACAAACAGCCCTCTTCGAGCGAAGAGGGCGAAAACGGGAAGTGCTGGAGTGGATTACCCGAGGGTCGGCGAATAGTGAAATTGCCCGGCTTTCGATTTAGTGCCATGAATGATTCACAGTATTTATTTCTTCAAATCCAAGCGCACATCACGGCCATCATCGGGGATCGATAATGTTTTGCCGGCAGCTTTCAATGATTTCGCATAATTAACCCATGCATCCAACATGATGGCGCCATCTTTCCAGTCTTTGACTTGACCAAAAACGGTGAAACCGTCGCCGTTGCCTGTTGCCATGAAATCGTTGGTTGTCACTTTGAACGTACGGCTTGTGTTGAACTTGCCATCCACATAAACCGGCGTGCCGTCCAAGAGCGTAATTGTAGCATATTTTTGACCATCAGGCTTTGTTGCATCCCACTCTACTTTCAAACCGGAGAACTGAATCGCCGGAAGTTTCGAGTATTTATCTGTTACTTCCATCGCTGTTTTGATCTGCTCAGCCGTCATCGTGCCCGTTACATTGTAGTTGCCGAAAGGGAATACTTCGAACATTTTACCGTAAGTCAAATCGCCTTTGTCCAGATCAGCGCGAACACCGCCAATGTTGGTGAATGCAACATCCGATTTCTCAGAAGCGCGCATGGCATCGGTAATGCTGTTTCCAAGCTGGGAAGCGCCATCGCGTTCAACACCGCCATTTGCTGCGAAACGGAACGATTTACGTGTAAGCGGCTCTGCAACCACGACTTCAACCTCACCGGATTTTACAGCGATTTTTGCTTTGTAGTCCTCAACGGTTTGATGAATCTTCTCGTCAGCCGTCGTTAAGTTCGTGTAAGTTTCAAGCAGGCTGGCATTGGAGGAAACCACTTTCTTTGTGGTTTTATCAACGAATAATTGGATGTGACCTACTGCGTACAGCCAGCTTTGCGCCTCGACAACCGGGATGCCATTCACAATGCCGGAAACGCGCATATGGGAGTGCCCGCCAACGATAGCATCGAGAGTGCCGTTTCCTGTCCCGTTCGCCAGATCAGCCAGCTCGCTAATGATTTCTTGCGATTTTTGGTTTTGTTCACCTGGCAAATGGGAGGTCACCATGATGATGTCTACGCCCTTTGCACGCAATTCCTTGGACAATTCTTTGGCTAAAGGAATCGGATTTGCGAAAGTAAGGCCCTCAATATTCGTAGATTTCGTTGTCGTCGTCGTTTGTGGTGTTGCGAAACCGATAATGCCGATTTTGAGACCTTCCTTTTCTACGATTACGTATGGTTGCGTCCAATCCACGCGTTTACCGGTTTTATCTTCAATAATGTTTGCGCCTAGAATAGGAAATTTGGCTTTCTTGATGTTGCCGATCAGAACGTCGCGCCCGAAGTCGAATTCGTGGTTGCCGATTGCAGCTGCATCGTATTGAACTTGCGCCATCGTGTCCATCACGGATTGACCATTGGTTGTATTGGAAATCAACGTGCCTTGCCAAGCATCTCCGCCGTCAACAACAACCGTTCCTTCCGGATTTACCGCACGGAAATCAGTTACAATCCCGCCCAGCGTCTCAATCCCCCCTTGACCTTGGTTTCGTTTCTTATCGAAGCCGACTTCGATTTTTCCGTGAATATCGTTAGTCGTCAAAATATCTACAACTTTAAAGAGAATCGGTTTCAGTGCTTTGGCCACTTCATCGCGAGTTACTTCCGCAGTTGGATTGAAGTTTCCATCCAATGTCGGAGAGAAAATACCGCTAATAACCGCATAAGCAACATAAGGGCGAGATTCTTTAGCAATGGAGAGGTTATCTTTAAAATAGTTAAGCACATTCTCGTTCACTTTGGGCAATTGGCCGCCAGTTATGGCTTTAACAATTAATTCTGCTAGTTCTTGACGCGTTACAGGTGCATTCGGATGGAAAGAGCCGTCCGCGAAGCCGCTGATGAGTTTAGCTGCAACCGCGTTGGCAACAGCTTGCTTTTGCCAATCGGCCAGATCGCGGAATGCGGCTGTCCCAAGATCCGCTGATTTTAACTTGGCGGCGCGGTTAATCATCGTGACGACTTCTGCGCGTGTAGCTGCCTGAGCGCCGCGGTAATCCGTGTCTCCGTAACCTTCAACGGCGCCCTTATCGACCGCGAGCTGCATGTCGGACTTTGCTTTAGCGGAGGAAACTGGAGCCGGGGTCTCTGCAGAGGCTAAGCTGATAGTAAATGAGCTAGTAAGAACAGTAACAAGGGCTAAGGCTGTAAGGCGCGTCTGGAGTGACTTTTTCATGGTTCTTTCATTCCTCCTTATTAATGGAACGGCGGTAAATTTTTCCCACTATTAAGTATAAGGAGATTGGTAGATTTTGAGAAGTTAAGATATCAATAATTAGACTTTACAACAAAAAAAGCCACTACCCTTCCAAAGGTTAAGTGACTCTTCGCTCTGTATGAATTTCAAAATGATAGATTGTATTGCGAGTCAATACTCGGAAATCAGGACCGTCTTTATCTATCGCTTGCACGCTGGTAGTTTTGAAGGGCACATATTTCTCAATACCGGATAGAACCATAGAACACCCGACTTCAGTCGGCTTCATTTCGCGAAAAAGCTGTCCCTGAATTTCGTCAAAATCGAATCGCTCTGAACGATGCTTGGGGGTAATGCCATCCACTTCATAGATTTGAAGAAGCTTTAATAATCTCATTTATGTAACCTCCTAAGCGCTTTCCCCGCTTTCCCGCAGGAAAGACAAACATCGCAAGCATATGCTGAGTTTTCACTTCCTCTAGTATACAACGGTTTTGAGCCAATGGCGAAATTTGCGCGGTACCCAATACTTACTAATCTAACTGCTGGTGAAGCACACCTAGCTCTTCTTTTCCTTTTTCGATACAATGGAAAGAGATGAATAATTAGGAGGAAATGGATCTATGGCAGTTTTGAAAATGGAGCATGTCGGCGTCATGGTCGCAAACTTGGAAGCGTCAATTGCGTTTTATGAAAAGGTGATCGGTCTGAAGCACAAAGGTACCCTCCTGCATACGAATGGTGTGATTCGCCTTGGTTTTCTAGGGTTTGATGTCCATGGCGAAACGGAAGTCGAGTTGATTGAAGGCTACAACGCCGGGTTACCGCAAGAAGGCAAGGTTCACCATCTCGCTTTCACGGTCGATCATGTGGAGACGGAGTTTGCGAGAATCAAGCAATTACAGGTCGAACAGTTGGATGAAGCGATTACGACACTCCCGAATGGCTCAAAATATTTCTTCTTCAATGGGTTAGACGGGGAACGGATCGAATTCTTTCAATCTACTCGCTAATCCGTATAAATGTTGCTAGACTTGGGCATCCTTTTACTAGAGTTGAAGATTCTAGTGAAGAGGTGCCTTTTTATATGCAAAAGTTCTGGTTCTTCTCTATTTTATGGATTGCGATTACCGGCCTTATTTTTGGATGGGTTCGTCATGTAGAGGCTCACGATGAGCAAGATGCGCTGCGTCTTCTTCGCACTGCAAAACCCTATATGATGGATGCAAACGGCATAACCTTTAAATATACAGGGTATTACGGTACCTGCGATGGATCGGATGCGCAAATGCTGCAAGCAGGAAAGCAACTGTCTCGAGCCTTCGGATTGCCGGAAATCAATACATTGAGCGAATCTAATGCCCATCCTGTCTATCATGTAAAAGAAGCGGGTGTAACACTAACTGTTGCTAGCCCTCAGGGGCAATCTGGCTGCTATATGGTTCTTCGATTAGATGCAAATCAGGATAGCGACTCTATTAAAATGACGAATTGGCAAGGGGAAGCAAATTTACAGCTTCAGCATCTCGGTATTCAAGGCCAGTGGAATGTTATGGTTCAAGGATATGTAGCTCCGCAAATGCTGGCTGACCATAAGAATTCTGCTGCGTTATCGACAGCTATAGCCAAAGATTTTAACGCAAAAATCGTGGAAAGCTATAGTGACCAACATACTGTCAGTGTATCGCTTGCATCTAACGAGTTTGAAGCTTCTATAAAAAGTGGAAGTCAAACTGTAAATGTACAAGTTGCTCTTCACCAAGAATCGACTACAGGAATGTGGCGGCTAACGGTAGGTACTCCCGTGATAACAATGGAATACTGAGAATCAGCATGGGGATGCCGTTCCGGGCATCCTTTTTACTTGCTCTGGGAATAATGTAGGAACAATCAAAACAATTGAAATTTTACAACATTTCCAAAGGGGTTGTAATTGTACTCGTATCGTGGTACATTATTCCTCGTTGTCCTGAAAGAGCAAACGACACACGAGTAAAAATGTGGGACTTGCATTCGATCAACAGATTATGATACGATGTTTTTCTGGCAGAAAACGACAAAAAATGACAAGAAAAAAGTGCTTGCAATTGATGTCGAAGCTGTGGTACATTGTAACTCCGGCCGTGAGAGCGGGACGGAAAAACGAAAGAAATTGTTCTTTGAAAACTGAACAACGAGTGAAGAAGCACGAACGAGCAATCGTTCAAAAA
>NZ_JBFNXH010000019.1:0-79739 GCF_040812395.1 Paenibacillus tabacirhizosphaerae
ATTGGTTTAATCGTGTATTCCCCGTACTATCCCTTAACTCAACCACATCCCCATGACCATTCTGAAGATAATACGCCTTTCCTTGTCCATCCTCCCGAGAGACAAGCCCTTGACCACGGATATAGCGAATTTGTTGCTTCTGAATACCGCTAGAGCTTCCATATTCGAAATAATCCAAGTTTACTTTTGTTCCAGTAGATGCTGCATTCTTAGTTCCTTTTACAGTCAACCTAATCGTATGAGAACCAGCCGTTAAGTTATTATTTGTATAGATAGCAGCTTTAAATTTTGGAGAATTGGCGTATAAATCCATATCCGTAGCAACTGTAACTCCATCTAACATAATATCAGCCTTACCTGAATCTTCACTTTTACGAACAAAAACCGCTACAGAAGTTCCTGTAAATGTTAACTGAGCACTTGTGTTAGCTATGCTACTAGAAGAAGTAGCACTATTATTATCGTTGGTATCATATTGTATTAGCCACGATCCACTATAGTTTATAGAAACGGATATATTGTCGACAGTTTGTAACTTTATTTGTGAAACATCTTTTTCTTCCGCAATAATCTGATCGCCATCCCAATAATAGTGGGTTGATAATCCGTTTTCTGTCCGTTCCCAAAGCAATCCATCACCATTGTACTTGTAGGAGACATTACCACCGCTTGTTAGAGCCACTTTCGAGAGCCTATCTCTCTTATCGAATGTACGCTGTGAATCCGGACTATCAAACGGATTGCTCGTCGTCATACTCGTACGATTCCCACGATTATCGTATATATATGTCTCATTAAACTGATTGGAAGTGGAGATACGATTGAGCGAATCATACGAGAACGAGAAGTTGCTAAAGATTGCAGGAACTTCTAGACCACTCCCTATCTGCTCTTTCTTCGTCTTCTGATTACCGTTGTTATCATAGGTGTAAGCGAAAGTGTTCAGCACTGTCCCATCTGATTTTTTCTCAATTAAAGATCCAATGCGAAGCCCGTCATAGCCAAACTCCGAGGTTACTCCGTTGCGCTGTGTGATCTGCTTTAGCAGGCTATTATTAAAATACATGTACTTCGCATCATAATCCGTTGTAGAACTGTTCTTCAAGAAGTCCGCTGACGGAGCAACGAGATCCAATCGGTTACGTGAATCGTAATGATAATACGTATTGACTCCAAACGGATCATTCATAACAAAACGATTACCCGCGGCGTCATAATCATACTTAATGGTTTTACCATCAGGGTACGTCTGGGTACTCAATGCTCCTGTAGATGGATTATATGTGTAACCCGTAGTTCCTGTACCATCTACCATTTGCTTACGTCTTCCTGCTAAGTCGTAAGTGAAATCAATTCTTTCCTCTCCAGCTACAGGATTCCACGATGCATCCGTGATTTCTTTACTTTTAAGGAAATTCCGATTATCAAATGTGTACTTAAAATAATTCAAATTACGATCCAACAATCCTGTTTGATTACTATTCGCATCATAAAAGAACTTCTCAACTTTGCTATTTGCATCCGTCGTTTGGATCAATCGTCCAATCTCGTCATACTTCTTTAAATTGATCTTACCATCTGGATAAACCACTTGAAGCAAGTTGCCTATATAGTCATATTGATATGAAGTAGGTTCGTTTTTAGCATTTAGTACACTTGTTAAACGCCCAATTGTATCATAATTGTAAGTAGTTGTATTTTGTGGGGTTTGATTATCTTTTGCAGTCAGAACATGACCAGCATAATCGAAGGTAAAAGTGCCCAAGGTCGTTGTTTTAGTTCCACCACCAGCAATCTTTTTCGTTTCTTCTTTCTTTTCAGTACGCCCTCCTTTATCATAGAACTCCTTAATTACGTAGCCTTCCGCATCTGTGCTTGTTTTCGTATTACTAACATCGTCATATAACACACTTTCCGTTGAAGTATCAGGGTACGTAATGAGGTTCTGGCGGCTCCATTGATCATAGCCATAGCTTGTATGGTTACCTAGTGCATCTTCTGTCCAGGTCAAGCGTCCATATGAATCATACCCATACTTCGCTTTGGATTTATAGATCCCCCCATGATTAATCCCAGCATCTACTTTCCAACCTAGCGGATTCCACTTCGTTACTGTTTGTACACCAGTTTCGTCGGTTTGTTGAACCTGATTCTGAAAGTCAAAGTAATCAACCTTAACAAAACTGTTATCAGGATGAATGGCTTTCGTTACACGACCAATCGCATCGTATTCATAGGAGGTTGGAAATGTTTGACCATCGGTATAGGTTTTAAGTTGCCCCGTCAATGTGTTGTAGTCGTATTTCTTTATAATTGCTGATGGAACAGCGTTAACATCTTTTACAGTAATGGTCTGTTTGGTAGGGTATGCTCCATAGTAAGGGGCAGCCGTATTATATTCCGTTTGAAAACTAATAAAATTAGAAGCATCTTTCTTTACACTTGTCTGGATCACGTTTCCGTATGCATCAAAACTATCATACTTGGTCTCTTGTAGTACAATACCTGCTAGAGTTGCATCATGAACTCTAACAGCTTTTACATTTCTATGAACCACATCTCGCTCAATTTCCGTATATTGCGTTTGGGTTGCTGAAACAGGTTTGGATACACCAGTTAATAAATGCGACGCTACATCATAGGTGTACGTTGTAGTAATCCCAAGTGCATCGACAGAACTTGTGACATTCCCAAAAGGATCATAACTGGCGCTTGTATTTATCGTAAAAGGATTATCTTTTCCTTGCGCCGATTTGATCACTTGTGTGTTGATTGGTGCAGGATATTTATTCGATTCATCATAGATATAATTGGTCGTAATCGTATACACAGGCGCACTTTGAGGTGCAGACGATACCTGGCTCATATTGTAGAATACGGAAGGTGTATTTTTATCAATATAGTGCTTTTTGTTCGTAAAAACATTGGATGTTAATCCATCTGCAATCGTTGTGGAGAAAGCAGCAATATCCTTGTCGTAGGAACTGCCCATATCACCAGAGTAACTAAGATCTTTATGATTATAGTGCTCAATTGTTCCATTCGATAATGTGACCTGATCTTCCCGCGATAGTGCTCGGAACACTTGATTTGTAGCATGTTCACCCGTATAGCGCACTGTGGCGGCATCCTCGTAGGTATACACTGTTTTAGAACCTGTCGGATGAGTAACACCGATCAGTAGAGCATAAGGGTTGCTTTTAGGCGCTGATGTACCTACAAGTAAGTTAAAGAATGCATCTTTCATGTAATAATCATAGGTTGTTGTTCGACCGATAGGATCGACTACTTGGGAGAGCATCTCTTTTCCATTTACAGTCGTTTTCTGATAAGTAACTGTCTGTGTCCCTTTTGTTAATACAACCTTGCTTGTACTGTAAGTAATATTAATTGTATTCTCAATCGCGTCCGTAATTGAACTAAGAACCGTACCGTAAACAGGGTCAGTGGTATAGTTAAATTTAACTGTATTATTATAAGTGTCCACGTACTCAATAAGATGACCTTTAGAATCAAAGTATTGATTAATTCCTTTAATAGAGTGTAAAGCATAAGCAGATGTGATCGCTCCAACCGTTACCGATGTATCGGGCGTAAAAGTTAGGTCTCTCCATGGATAGCCTGCTATGTTATAATTAACAATTTTGTATACGCCAGCTCCGCCTAAATGTAAATATAAATCGCTTCCTGCTATTTCAATATAAGAAATGTTCCATGTCCACCCTTTTCCAATTGGAAAAAATTTCTCTTCAAAAGGTTGAATCGTTCCATTTGAATCGCCATAGGTAACCATTTGATTATACTGGGAAGATCCACTGTCATAAGTTCTTGTAAGCGTAAATCCGAGACCGTTCCGTCCCGGTAATGACATATCTGCTACTTGCATAGACAGCCCGCCAGAAAGTGTAGATATACTTTCTTGATCTAATTTAACCGTATATGGTGCGGTGTCAGGCGTTGTATTTACATAACTAAAGTCAGGCACTGGATTTGTTGTAGCTGCACTAACCACCTGCGTCGCATAGTCTTTTGCACCAAGATCACTCTGGATCACACTTTGAGCGTACACGGATGTGTTAACAGATTCTGGCTTTATCTTACTCAGGCTTTTCTTTAGTTCGCTTTGCGATTCTTTCTGATCTTGAAAAGCTGATTCAACTTCTTTTAACGTATATCCTTGGTCTAGCAGTCTTTGTATATCATCACTTGAGATCGAATAAGAATCTTTTAGTTTTTGTTTCATAGTCTCTGTAGCATCACTTTGAAGCTCTTGCGCAGTTTGATTTTCAACTGACGCCGCGTAAGAGACTTTGGATGCAATCGGAAAGCTTGTTGCCAATAGAGTTGTGAGTAGAATTAGAGAGAGTACTCTCACGAATAATGTATTCAAAGGGAGACCCCTCCTTAGTTAGATTTAGTCGTCGTTTTACCTGTGATATTTCCATTGGAATCATATTGGTAATTCGTTTGAAGTTGCATGGTGAATTTGCTCAATGTAAAACCATAGGAAGCAGATGTACTGTAATTACCGCCTACGCCAACAATTTTAATGTAATAAGTGGTGCCCGTTGTCACATCATACAGCACATTTTCCGCTAAACTTGCACCTTTCACACCTACTGCAATCAGGTTTAAGCCTGAATCATAAATGTAAACATCATAATTAAGACCGCTTGGTACAGTCATCGTAAAACGATCCGCCCCAGTTGTGGAGGCTGTATATTTAAAGAAGTCGATATCAGCAGCTGAGCCAAGTAAGGATGTATAGTTTTGATTGTAGTTAATAGCGTAAGCCTGAGTGTTAGTGTCATTAGGTTCAAAAGCATTCGGTAACAGGAGATTATTTCTCAACGCTGCGACAGACCAATCTATCCCATCACTGACCAAAACTTTGAAACTCCACGTCCCACTTGCAAGTGCTGGCGTTAGCATAGATGTATTTGATAAGCTAACTATTCCTGAGTTATATCCCACAGTAGCCCAATTATTTTGTGATCCTAATACTTGATATGCTTTTTGGGCTTGTCCATCTGCATCACCATATGCCCATGTAAAATTCAATACATTATCTGAGACTTGTTGTCCGTCTGTAAAAGAGGTAAGAGATAGTGTTGGAAGTTTATTTATGCGAATATAAAGTGAGGCTGAATTTGGAGAAATAGCTCCTTTGCTATCTTTGACTTTTACAAGCCAGCTGTAAGTTGCACCAGGACTAAGTTTGCCAGCAGGTACCGTGTAGGAGTTCGCTGCTGAACTCACCCAACCAGAGTCGTTAATAAGTGTAGTTCCTGCTGCATTATAAATAAGCACTTCGTAAGCTGATTGCGTATCTCCAGAATCAGGATCAGCGAAGATCCAACTCAAGGTAGGGGTAGCACTTGTAATCATTGGAGTTGATGAGTTTGAATTACCTGGGCTAACATTTGAAGGAGCATATGGAGCCTGTGCAACGATAATTGTCCCTGTATAATTAATCGTCGTTGTCACGTTTCCATCGTTGACAGTTATAGGAATGTTCGTGTAAGTTCCTGCTGGAATATGATCTGTATTAATATCCCATTGTAATGTCCATGTGGGATTGGAGCTCGTGTTCACCACAACTGTCGATTTGGTAACTCCATTGAAATTCGCGCTGATGGTAAGACTGTCATTATTCTTATCTTGGGAATTTCCTGATAGAGAGATCGTTTGATAGCCCGCTTGTGACCAAACGGTCTGGTTATTGTTATTCACAGTTATGGTTGGGGGAGTGTTGAAGGAGACAATGTAGGTATTACTACTACTGATAGCAATTACCCGTCCATCGGGTAAATAACTCTTTGTGAGTCCATAGGAGGCATAAGGAAGAGTAGGTCCTTGTACAGCACTTTTCGTAGTCACATCGTATAAATAGCTAGTTGTCCAAGTAAGAATAAAAACTCGACCATCACTCAAAGTTACTTGACCATACGATTCGAATGGGAGAGAACTCCTTTCAGTCCACGTATTAGAATTTGGATCATAGATAGTAAAGAAAGTGTGGTCTATACAACCATCACTGCAAACTACCCCTCCCGATACGAGGACCCGACCATCCACAAGCGTGCTTTGCGCATGATTATATATTGGATAAGGCAAACTAGCCACGGTTGACCATTGATTTGTGTTTGGATTATAGACAAATGCGTAATCTAGAACTTTAGTCGGGACATAACCATCATATCCTCCACCAGTCGCTAAAACTCTGCCATCTTTTAGCGTACTTAGAGCAAACCCAAAGAATCTAGAGATACCAAAAAGATTAGGTAAACTAGCTGCCTGAGACCAACTATTAGTTGAAGGGTTATAGATATAACTGTGATCTTTCCCTACAACTAGAACTCTACCATCATTTAATGTACTTTGTCTGAAATCTGACATAGCTGTTGGGAAATTAGCTGCTGTAGTCCAAATATTCGTATTTGGATCATAAATATATACATAGTTTTTGAGATCGAAATTCCCAGTATCTGGATTATAAATATTTGTCCACGTTGTACATAAAATTCTCCCGTCCAATAAAGAACTCAGCCCAGCAAAACCTGTATTTACAGGTGGTGGAGCACCAACAGTTACGACACCTGTAGGCGATATGGCAGCAAATATGTTTCCGTACACATTGTTATAGACATCATCAGTCACAGTTGGGTCAACCGTATTATTCACTTCATGGCTAGACGTATTTGCGATATCCAGTAATCCATAGCCGTAAAGTGAGTCTTTTCCCTCAACACCTAGCTCAGTTACATGCATATCTAAGAGACTACGTATCTGTTGATTACCCAGTTTTGGACTTTGCTGTTTTAATAGTGCTAACTCTCCTGCTACAAACGGTGTAGCGACTGACGTACCGTTAGCCTCGGAATACCCATTACTCAGAAATGTACTTGTAATTCCAGCACCTGGTGCTACAATCTCAAGTTCACTTCCCGTAGCCGAAAATGATGCACGTTGATGATTTTGGTCAACAGCCCCCACAGAAATAACCGAACTATACTTCGCTGGATATTGAATCGTAACCCCAGTTCCCTCAGCATTTCCTGTATTCCCCGCAGCTGCAACAACCAAAAGCCCACTTGCATATGCCTGATCAACTGCATGATGCAGTGCTGGTGAATCCACACCCGTTGCCATACTCATATTGATAATGTCCATCTTGTTTTCAACTGCCCAATCAATACCAGCAATAACGTCTGATAAATAGCCTTTACCTGTGGAATCAAGTACTTTCACCGCAAATAAATCTGCATCTGGCGCTACCCCAACAATGCCAATATTATTGTTTTTAGCCCCAATAATCCCTGCTACATGTGTTCCATGTCCAAAGTCATCATCAAATGAAGTAGTGTAGTCCACAAATGAGGCACCACCCGCTACAACAAGATCTTCGTGATGTGTATCGATACCAGAATCGAGAACTGCCACCTTCACTCCCTTACCTGTGTAACCATTGTTCCAAGCATAGGTTGCATTAACTACAGATACCCCCCAATCCATGGTTTGAGCAGCTGTTTGCAGTTGAATATCAGGTTCAACAGATTCTACAGCAGGGTCATTCTTTAACGTTTCAATTTCATTGGAAGTCATCGTAA
Organism: Paenibacillus tabacirhizosphaerae; assembly: GCF_040812395.1. Lineage (GTDB taxonomy): Bacteria > Bacillota > Bacilli > Paenibacillales > NBRC-103111 > Paenibacillus_E. The sequence goes on from NZ_JBFNXH010000019.1 coordinate 7,611, forward strand.
CCGCTAGTGATGGAGTATGTTTGTTCTCGCGCTTGATTTTCCCTTTGCCTTTTTGAATGAGGGACTTGTTCATTTTCTTCTTGTCCTTAAATGTGACAATGACCCGGTGTTCACTACTATTTGCAATAGAAGCGTACAAAATGGGACTGTTTTGAATTAGGTTAAAGGCATGGCTGTTTACAGGTTTGTACTGACTTGCATTTGATAATGCAAATGCCCCCTCCTCTTTCTTGTTAAAAGGCGCTGCTGCCATTCCACTTGCTGGAGATAGTGAAAAGAGTAAAGCCGCAACCATAATTCCAGAGGCAAAACGCTTATTTTTTAACATCATCTTCATAAATTGACTCCTTCCGATATATTCTACTAACAATTTCTAATATAAGGGACAATGTGTATTTAAATCAGTAAGAGGTTTTGTCGAATTACATCAATTCACTACAAAAATTTGCATGCAAAAGAAGCACCATGCCCAATTGATGGACAAGTTACTTTGAGGTAGAAATTCCATATAATAGATATCTCACCAGATCACCTATATCGGTCAGCATGTCAAATTTACGTTCCTCAATAGCCAAAGGGAACACAGATGCGCTATCCTTCGCAAATTGGGTGATTTTGAGCTATTAAGGGAACTGTAGGCCTTTATTCCCCTATTCCAGTCGCTTAAAACTGCCATTCAAACCAAATAGCGAACTGTAGTTCCCCAAGACAGTGCTTGGCCCGCTATTTCTGCGAAATAGCGAACTCCAGTTCCGCTTAGGTCTACAACTCGCTCTACTCTCGCCACATTCGCCTGCACTCGCTCCCGTACTCTCCAGACTCACCTCCGGCACTCACTCCCACACTCGCTCTACTCTCGCCACATTCGCCTACACTTGCCCCGTATTCACCCGACTCACCGGCACTCACTCCCACACTCGCTCTACTCTTGCGCCACATTCGCCTGCACTTGCCCCGTATTCACCCGACTCACCGGCACTCACTCCCACACTCGCTCTACTCTCGCCACATTCGCCTACACTTGCCCCATATTCACCCGGCTCACCTCCGTTCACCGACACTCGCTCTACTCTCGCTCTACTCTCGTCCTACTCTACTCTCGTCCTGCTCTCGCTCTACTCTCGCCCTGCTCTCGTCCCACTCTCGCCCTGCTCTCGTCCCACTCTCGCCCTGCTCTCGCTCTACTCTCGCTCTACTCTCGTCCCGCTCTCGCTCTACTCTCGTCCTACTCTCCCCCCGCGCGCCTTACCTTCACAAAAAAAAGCGCACCCATATGGATGCGCTTCTTCCGGCTCACTAGCTAGTTAGCCGCTTTAATTTGTTTGCTTCGCAGTTGGCCGCAAGCGGCATCGATATCTGTGCCGTGTTCAAGGCGAACGCTGCAGCTTACCCCTTGTTTCTTCAACGTGTCATAGAACGCGCGCACCGATTCCTGCTCGGTTCTTTGATATTGGCTGTGCTCATCCACTGGATTATAAGGAATCAAGTTCACATTAGCAAGCTGCCTTCTATTTCCTACCAGTTCGGCAAGCTCCAGGGCATGCTCGACACGGTCATTAACATCCTTCAGCAAAATATACTCCAGCGTAATTCTCCGCTTCGTTTTTGCCAAATAGTAATCTATCGCTTCCATTAGTTTCTCGATAGGGATGGCGCGGTTGATTTTCATGATTCGCGTTCGAAGCTCGTTATTCGGGGCGTGCAGCGAAATCGCCAGGTTGACCGGCAAATTCGGCGTGTCCGCGAACTGAATGATTTTATCCGCAAGACCGCTCGTCGATACGGTAATATGTCGGGGGCCAATTGCAAGGCCTTTGTCATCTTTAACAACCATTAAGAAGTCAATCAGGTTGGTAAAATTATCAAACGGCTCGCCAATGCCCATCACCACAATGTGGCTCACGCGTTCATCACGGCCAGCCTGATCCAGATACAGCTGGACTTTCATAATCTGTCCAGCGATTTCACCGCTCGATAAATCGCGGCTTTTTGGCAATAGTCCGCTCGCGCAAAAACTGCATCCAATGTTACAGCCGACCTGCGTCGTGACGCAAACGGATAAGCCATATTTATGTCTCATCAACACGGTTTCAATCAGGTTCCCGTCCTGCAGCTTAAGCAGAAACTTCACCGTACCGTCCGCCGATTCTTGCTTTAGGTGCTCGCTTAAGGTTTGGATGACAAAGTGGTCTGCTAATAATTGTATGCATGCTGCGTTGACATCGACCATTTCAGAAAAGTCCGTAACCCGCTTCCTGTACAGCCAATCCCAGACTTGCGAGGCCCGAAACTTTTTATGCCCATATTCCAAAAGCCATGCCGCCAATTGATCAAATGTCAATCCATAAATGGATTCTTTACTCATCGTTGTCCTCTTTTCAAAACATTCAAATTCAAACTTCTTCCGTCTATTATTGTGCCAAATTTTTTTTATTAACACAAGGGGAAGGCTTTCCTTTATTCGTACCCGATGCCTCTGTAAGAGTAGCCAATGAACTTCATGTGATCGGCGTCCAGCAGATTTCTGCCATCAAATAGGTTGGGCTGATTCATCAAGCTTTTCATCCGCACCCAATCCAACTGGCGATATTGCGTCCACTCCGTGCAAAGAAATACCGCATCGGCGCCTTTCAGCGCATCTTCCGGTGTAGGACAGACCGTCACGCTTTCATGCATCAGGCTCTCCGGGAGCTTCGCTACCGGATCATGCAATCGAATAATCGCATGCTCGCTGAGCAGGCTCTGAATCAGGCGGATGGCTGGCGCTTCGCGAATATCATCCGTATCCGGTTTAAAAGCTAGCCCCAGCAGGGCTATTGTACCGTCGGCCAAGGTTCCCAAGCACTCCCTGGCTTTGCCCAGCATGTATAGATGCTGCGTCTGGTTAACGTATTCGACTTGTTTAAGCACGCCGAGCTCTACGGCATTCTCCTGTGCTATACGCAGTAATGCGGCCACATCCTTTGGAAAGCAGGAGCCTCCATAACCGATACCGGCATGAAGAAAGCTGGGTCCGATGCGATGGTCAAGCCCGATCCCGTTTGCCACTTCTTTCACATTGACCCCCAATTGATCGCAAAGTTTGGCAAGTTCGTTCATATATGAAATTTTCGTTGCCAAATAAGCATTTGACGCATATTTGATCAGCTCCGCCGTTCGCGGCGAAGTGACGACTAGCGGGCAGGAGAGCGACTGATACAGCGTTTGGAGATGCTCGATCGCTCTGCTGCTCGTAGAGCCGATAATGACTCGATCCGGATTCAAGGCATCTGTCAAAGCCTTGCCCTCCCGCAGAAATTCCGGATTAGAAGCCACATCGAATGGATGATCTTCCTGCTGTGCAGCTTGGATCCAGGCTGTCACCTGCTCCTGCGTGCCGACAGGAACCGTGCTTTTGATAACGACCAGCTTATAACCGTTCATGCCTTGACCGATATCCTCGGCTACTTGCTTAACAAAGCGTAAATCGGCGCTGCCGTCAGGCTGAGACGGTGTCCCTACTGAGATGAAAATCACTTCGTTTGCTCTGAACGCTTGGGCTTTGTCCGTCGTAAAACGGATACGTCCTGATTGCAGATGTTTCCTTAACAATTCCTCCAATCCAGGTTCATAGATGGGAAGATGGCCCTGCCGCAGCTGCTCGATCTTGGCGGCATTACTGTCGAGCCCCGTCACGTTCCACCCCAGCTCAGCAAATACAAGGGCCGTCGTTGTCCCCACATAGCCTGTACCGATGACCAAAATATTCATTGATCTCTCACTTCCCCACTTGCATGTGTGCCTGCCATGACGGACCGGTTACCAATCACAGTATCTTTCAACGAATAGGGTATTTGCTTCAGATGAACCGCCTGTAAAATTATGCTGTTCTCGATCCGGCACCCTTCAATTTGAGAACCATCGCTTATGGACACATAAGGCCCTATGACACAGTCTTTGAGCACACAGCCTTGTGCGATCGAGACCGGGGCGATGATCTCGCAATTGTCCAAAGCAACAGTTTCGTGGATCAGCTGCGTATGACCATTTAATTGGTCAAGCATCCTACGGTTAGCTTCCAGCCAACGCGACAATGTTCCAACGTCCATGTTCATCTTTTGCGTCAAATGATAGGTCACCGGAAAGCCTTGCTCAATCAGCCACCTGATGGCATCCGTAATTTCATATTCGCCCCTCGCGGATGGCTTTACGTGCGTTACCGCCTTAAAGATGGATGAAGTGAACGCATATACGCCCTGAATCGCTAGATTCGATTTAGGAGCAAGCGGCTTCTCCTCCAGGCTGACAATACGCCCATTACTTACTTCCGCAATGCCGTAATGCTGCGTATCTACCACTTCTTCCAGCAGAATGGCCGCATGGCTGCCCTGATTCTCTATGCTTTCCTTGAGCTCAGTGAGAGAATCGAAAAGCAAATTATCTCCTAATAGAAGGAGAAATGATTCTTCGCCAATAAATGGCTCCGCTTGCTTCACGGCATCCGCAATGCCTTTCGGCTCAGTCTGATAAATATAAGTGATGGCTCTATCCCATCTCTCGCCTGTGCCGATCTGTTCCTTGATAGCGGAATCTTGCGACGGATGAAGGACAATCCCAATTTCTGCAATGTTTTGTTCTACTAGTTTTTCAATACAGGAGTGCAAGAGTGGTGTATTGGCTACAGGTATAAGGGTTTTGGGATATGAGAGAGTGATAGGATACAAACGCGTTCCTTTTCCAGCACAAAGAATGAGTCCTTTCAAAACGCATCTCCCCTAAATTAGAATCTCAAATAATATCAAACTATGAAAAGTTTTTACTATTGGTTTGGACAACACCTGAAAGTTCAACTTTCGCACAGTGGAAAACGGCAAGGAACGGCCGCCGCCCCATGCCTATTTTCAGCTAATACCCCCATCTCATTGATGAAATCGCCGTTCCAGCCCGCGGAAGATCACCATATGTTAACAAGTAAAACACCTATCATTTAATGAAAACTCGGGGAGTTGTTGGCGTTTGAAAATCGTGCAAATATCCACGAATACGATACCGGTCCCTCCAAAAGATTATGGGGGGACGCAACGCGACATTCACTACTTGACCGAAGAGTTGGTGCGGCGTGGGCATGAGGTCATTTTATTTGCCATGAAGGGATCGACTACAAACGCAACCAAAATATTTGAGTATACATCCAATGACCTCGATCAACAACTTGAGTTTATTATGCGCCATTTGCCAAGTGATGCTGATATTATTCATGACCATTACGGCATTGTCAGCAAAGCAAACCCGCCTATTCCGACCTTGAGGCAAAGCCATTCCAATAGACGCCTTACCGGGGTGCAAATCCCTGTCTATGTAAGCAAGACGATGTTAAGGAAAATCGGAAAAAATAATGGCTATTATGTGCATAACGGCATCCGGCTCAGCGATTACAATTTCCGGCAGAAGAAGAAAGGGTATCTGCTATATTTAGGAAGGATCATGCAGCAGAAAGGCGTCCATCTGGCGATCGAAGTGGCGAAAAAAACGGGAAAAGATCTTATTATCGCCGGCACGCTGAATAACACAAGCAGCTATGAACAATATTTCAATGCCGAGATTAAACCGCATCTCAATCAGCAGATCCGATACGTAGGACCTGTCGGAGGCAGAACTAAAACAAACCTGCTGTCGAGTGCCAGTTGCGTGCTATTCACCTCCACCTGGGAAGAACCATTCGGACTCGTGCTGATCGAGGCCTTGGCCTGTGGCACCCCTGTGCTTGGATTTAAGAAAGGCGCTGTCCCGGAAATATTAAAGGGATTCCCGCAATTGCTGTGCAACAGTACCGAAGAGATGGCTCTCAAAGTACAAAATCGAAGCGGATTCCCCTCTCCTCTGAGTTGTAGAAATTATGTCCGAAAACATTTTTCCGACCGGATCATGACCACAAACTTTCTCAGGCTCTACAGAAAAATTATTAGAGAAAAAGCATATAAAATCTTGAAAAATCCGATATGGAAGAAGCGGAACATGGGAGTAGCCCGAAAAAGGAGATGACGTAATTGGTTTCAATTATAGCGTGTACGATGAGATCCGCTTATATGGATAATCTTTTCGCGAACTATGAAAGACAAGATTGGCCGAATAAAGAACTGATTATTATTCTAAACAATGACCAAATGGACATCCGCGCCTGGAAAGAACGGGCACAACAGTACAAAGTGAATGAAGTCAGGGTATACCAACTTCCTCAGAGGTATATGTTAGGGAAGTGTTTGAATTGGGCGATTGCCAGAGCGAAAGGCACGTTCATAGCCAAATTTGACGATGATGATTACTATGCGCCCGCCTATCTAAGAGAGTCGGTGAATGCTTTACGGGCTAAGAAAGCGCCTGTTGTCGGAAAGCATACGTGTTATGTGTATTTTGAAGAAAAGCGGGCGCTGATGGAGTATCGAAAGGGCCGGGAAAAAAAACATCTGGGCAGGCTGAAAGGGGGAACACTGGTATTCCGAAAGGAAGTGTGGAGAAAAATTAAATTTCGTGAAAATCAGGTCGCCGGCAGCGATTCCCAATGGTTAAAAGAATGCCGGGACGCCGGAATTCCGATCTATTCCGTCTCCAAAAATAACTACGTCTGCATCCGAAGAAGAGACACGAATTCACATACACAGAAGAGAAGTACAGAAGCCTACATGTCCATGTGCCAGCTAATTGCCCATACCGATAACTTTATCCCCTACATTACCACTAGCGATATGGGATCCAACGGAGACATCGTTAGCCGCCGCTTTCGATAAAATAAGAAGAACCTGAGGCTCTCTCATGCCTCAGGTTCTTTATGTTCAGCGTTCGATAAGCAAAACATTTCCAGTTTCCCAGTCGTGGTATATAATACGTATGTCCCCACAGGCATCGCGCTAAGACCTCATCCAAGGATAGGAGAAAACCAAATGGACATTATTGAGCTTAAAGCAGACTTGATTGATGAAGATACGGATCAACCCAGATACCAATTTGATGAAGAAGCCTTGCACGAATTAATGAAAAGCATTGAAGAGATCGGCCTGCTGTCCCCTATTAAAGTAAGAACCACAAATGACGGCCGATATAAGATTATTTATGGGAACAGACGGTACAAAGCCTGCATGATGCTTGGCCGCCCAACCATCCCCTGTATCGTATCCACGGTCACGGATGAAATGGAGATTTATTTGGAGCAGGTCGCTGAGAACCTGACGAGAGAAGGCTTCTCGCCGATCGAAGAAGCGGAAGCATTCAGCAAGCTTTTGAACAATCCGAAATTCAGCGCCTCAACGAAATACCTTTCCAGCAAGCTCGGTAAACCGGAATCCTATATCAAAAACAAAGTAGAATTGCTGAAATTCAGTAATTCCGTGAAAAAGCTGATCGTAGGGGGCACCGAGATCCGGAAGGATAAATTGACGGAGGACCAGTTAATTCCACTGAAGGATTTGCCAATCGAGCATCGTGATTCCCTCGCCTTGATCGTTGCCCGGGACGAACTGCCCGTCAGCGACGTCAAAAAGCTCGCGAAACTGTTCAAAGATCCGAGCATCTCGGCAGGAACGAAGGACAAGCTCTTATACAAATCGGGACCGGAGTTAATCGAAACCTGGTCTGTCTTCCAGCAAAATAAAGCGGAACGGGCGAAAACGATAGAGCCTAAGGCAGCTGCCAAAACAGCGAAGTCAGAAACAAAAACAGAGAAAGCTCCTGAGGTCGCGTCAGCAGCTCCGCTCGAGGTCAAGCTGCAGCAACTCATGGCCTCGCTGCCTGCCCCAGGTTCTCTGTCAGCGGGAGCAGAGGAAATTAAAGCCTCCGATGGGCCTGATTTTCGGAATCATGTCGAATCGCTGATCGATTCTCTGGAGAAACACTTGGCGGAATGGACAAAGGTCAAAGAACTGCTGGAATAAAACAAATACATACAGCTAAAAAAGGGGATTGCAAATGCCAACCATGAAAACGATGAATGCGATTATGCTCCATGCATACAATGGGAATTCCGGTTTATCCTTCGGGGAGACAGCGGTCCCAGAGATCAACAATCAGGAAGTTCTCATTAAAGTTCATGCGGCTTCGATCAATCCGGCCGATTTATTATTTATTCATGGAAACTATGGAATTAAACGCAAACTTCCTTGCGTAGGCGGTATGGAAGGGTGCGGGACGGTTATCGCAACCGGAAACAGCATCGTAGCCCGCATGTTGAAAGGCAAGCGAGTAGCTTTTGTATCCGAGCATTACGGCTCATGGGCGCCGTACACCAAAGCTAGCGCGATGACCTGTATGGTTCTGCCCGATTCTGTTTCAGATGAGCAAGGGGCCGTCTTCTTCGTAAATCCCGCGAGCGCGCTTGCGATGATCAAAATAGCCAAGAAGCAAAAGTCAAAAGCAATCGTACTAACCGCAGGAGCCAGCGCACTAGGCAAAGTGCTCATAAAACTTGGGCAGCTTTCCGGCATAGAGATTATTAGCATTGTGAGAAAAGAGGAGCAAGCCCGTCTTCTCCAGGACGTCGGGGCTAGACACGTCGTGAACAGCCAGTCAACCGGCTTTGACGCCGAACTAAAGCAACGCTGTCAGGAACTGGGCGCATCCATCTGCTTCGATGCAGTAGGCGGCGATTTAACAGGGCAAGTGCTTTCCGCCTTGCCGGACGGTTCCACCCTCTACCAGTTCGGACTACTAAGCGGCAGCAGCACGAGTGTGCAAGCTGAGGATCTTGTTTTCCGGCGGAAACGCATCGCTGGATTCTGGGCATCGGATTGGGTGAAGACGCAATCGATCATAGAGCTTCTGTCTCTGCAATCCTCTATGAAAAAATGGATCGGAGACACCATTCAAACGGACATCAGCCAAACCTTTGCGCTCGATCAAGCCGCTGCGGCCATCGATCACTACAGCAGCCAGATGACGGCGGGCAAAGTGCTTTTACTGCCTTCTGACAGCTAATCTACCTGAACTTGATACCGTTCCAAACTGATCTCGCGATCATTCATTACTTCTATCCCTTCCGCTTGCAATAAAAAGGCTTGCAGGTGGAACGCTTCATCATCGGGAATGCTGATCTCCCCTTTCGCGTTGATCACCCGATGCCAAGGCAAACGATACTTTTTACTCATCGCATGCAGAATGCGAACGACCTGTCTTGCTCCTCTGGGACTTCCTGCAAGCCGGGCAATTTGCCCGTATGTCATGACTTTCCCCTCTGGTATGGATTGGATAATGGCAATTACTTTCTCTGTAAAAGCAGTCATCGTTCTTCCTCTCTTGTCGGCGAAAGAGGGTGTCCAAAAGGTCATATAATTGACTGAGGAACACCCTCCTTTATATTTTTCCTATTTATTCACTGCAAAGTTACTTGTTAGTGCTTTTTGTCGTCCATTTGCAAATGTCAATCCCAGAACACTACCGTACACAACATGTGCAATCAAATTAATCACAGCAGCCTTTATACCGGCGCCAAGCATTAAGATGCCTGCAGGCCCTATAGGTTCAAAAATCAACCCATCCACAATGAGCCAGACGAACAATACCGTATAGAGGATACCTGACACATAGTTTTTGGTACGGATAAATCGTTCATAGAAAAAGGAGAACATAACGCCACCAAACAAAAAAACGAAGTATCCAGCCAAATAAATCAAAAACGGGGAAGTTAGAGCGAGCACGGTTCCATTCGCGTATGGCACATCAATGCCATGATGAAAGATAACATTCGTTATTCTATAGAACAGCTCCATCGTTATCGTAGCAAGAACGCCGTTCTTGATAACCTTACTCCATCGAATCATAGCCATCACCCTCATTCTTTTATATGAATACAGAAAGCACTGAAATACTCATAAGCAAAACTAGTAAAACATATACATGTACTTTAGGGAGAAGGATTGCCGCGCCTATCGTAAAAAGAGTGCCAATAAGGTTGCTCGCAACACATAACAACTTCAACACACCATGATCATTTCCACTTATTAACGCAAAATTAAACAAACCATCCACAATCAGCAGTAACCCGCAGCCGAAAAACCAAAGCGCCTCTAGTCGTGATTTTTCCGAATATATTTTCCATGTTAAACCACAGTGAATGATTCCAATTAGTATGATTAAAGATGAGATCACAGCATATAAAGTTTGCATTTGTCCCCTCCAATTTGCTTGCTATAGGTTTTGTGCAATCCATTTAGGTTACTCCCCCATTCAAACCTAGGAACATGCAACAACGACCGCAGCAGCGAAGAGTATCAGGCAAGCTGGCGTGTAAACCATCAGATTTAGTTTGAAAAACAGCTTGCTCTTGGCAGCTACAAGGCCGAGCGCCCATACAATGCCGGCCAGACCACGCAGTAAAAGCCCCGCAGTAACAACAAGGATTCCAAGCTGGAGTACCGAATCCGAGATTAAATCCCCTAGAACGCCTAGATGATGAATCCGCGCCAGCACAATCAAAGCACCTAGACAGAGCAAAGTAGTGAGTAAAATAAGACCTCTCGGTTTGAAGAGCTGCGTTTTGTTGCTATTGAGCACTGCCTGAGCCAATGATAGCTTGTTTGATGCCGGCCAAATTGCGCCCGTCGCCCAATAAGCATGCAGCAAGCCATCTACTGCAAGAACTGCTGCTACGAGTATTCCTGCAGCTTCTACCAGTTGTTCGTTCATTGTTTTACACCTCCGAGAAGTAGTTCTAGCTTTAGTGTGATCGTGAAGACGATAAGCAACAGGAACCTCCCATTGAGTGTGCGAAAATCGGAATGTTGAATGCATAACGCAGAAAAATAAGTCCTACTCTGTAATTTGAATGGAATGACTGGATTGCTTGGAGTGCTTAGAGCACATCCCTTCTTGCGAGCTTGCGCCTGCATGCTCATCCAACCTCTCTAGAGTATGATCTAGAATCGCTCTCACCCCGAGCAGCGCTTCCCTTCTCGATGAACGAAAGTGTTTCCCGGCCTCTGCCGGAACAACTGCCTCGCATATCGTCTCGCGCAGTTCATTCCAACTCTCCAGTACTTTGATCCAATCCTTATTCATTTTGCATAGCCCTCCTCATTTTTAATAGCATCTGCTCGTTCGCCAAAACGGATCGACAGCTTTTGCCCCGTAAAGCGCGCCCCGGCAATTGGCCGTCCCTGCAAGGATCGCGGCAGAAGTACCTTATGCTTATAGGGACCTGCCTGGATCGTCAATTCGTCTCCTTTTTCACTGAGCTGAAGCTGGTCTTTTTGCACAAAAGGCAGTTCTATATCCAAGTAGTATTCGTCCCCCGCCTTGCGAATCTCCTGAATTCTGCCCTGGAACAGCACCGCTTCGGCATCGCACTCAGCAAAGGCCGCTTCTCCGATGCGTTTAAGCATGGATAAACCGTGCACTTCCAATTCCATCATGGGAATTCGGAAAATCGGCAATGGACTGAAGCAGTCGCGAATTTCCTCTTCATATTTGGCATGAATGTCCCGCCACGCCGACCAATAGCCGGTACCCGCCTCTGCGGGAAGCACCCGGTTAACAATCACGGCATCTGTATTGAATCCAAACAAATTCAAATACGTAAACGCCCGTCTCGCTTCAGAGATGACCATTTTTTCCGGATTGATCACGATCCGTACAGTCGTAACCGCATGGTCCGCGATCATGGCTTGTAGATCTTCCAACTCGCGCACAAACTTCTCGATACTGTCCATAACGTTGTCGTTCGGCAGCTCTAAGCCCCCTGTTACCACCTTTGCGATCGGTCGAACCATTTTGATCAACCGGCGCTCATGCGGAAAAATTTTCTCCATCCACCACCTGAGCAAATTCGGGTAGCTTAGCAGCCTTAGCGTTTGCCCTGTGGGAGCGCAGTCCACGATAATTGCGTCATAGGCGCCGCTTACGGCATGCTGCTTAATCTGCATAAGATTGAACAATTCCTCCATACCCGGAAACACAAGTGCTTCCTCCGTCGAGATATCGTTTAGCTTCGCCCAGCTCATCATGCCGGATAGCCAGTTCTGCACGGCTCCCCAATGCTTCTCCGTCTCTCGTAAATTATCTACCTCTTGACCCCATAAGTTTTCGCTGATCTGTACCGGCTCGCTTCCAAGAGGCAATTGAAACGAATCTGATAAGCTATGTGCTGAATCTGTACTCATAACCAAAGTACGATGCCCCTGCGATGCTAGTTTCACTCCGGTTGCTGCAGCAACGCTCGTTTTTCCGACTCCGCCTTTACCGGTATAAATAATAATTCGCATTGTTATGACCCTCCATCTTTACTACGATTTCGTATTATTGACTTAAAAAAATGGCTCAGCTATACGTAATTGTTGATTTTCTTTGTTATTGATTAGGAATGATTCTTTTAGCAATAATATGCCCGAATATAACAAGGGGGAGGAGGATTAACCCAACATTCAAACTATTTAAAAACAATGACCAATTTAAAACGCCTATTTCGGCTAAACGGTAGAATAAATAAACAGAATAAGGAAGGGTCACAAAAACCGCTGTAACTACTCCAGGGGTGTACATTCGTAAGAAAAAGACTTGAAATAAATGAGTGAAAACATGAATGAGAAGAATAGCATTAAAACCTATGAAAAGTAGGAAATAATGAAAATCAGCCGCCATTATCGTTGTTGGAATAAAAATAATAAACTCCAAAGCAACTGCCACAGCAAATTGTGAGGAAGTAATATTTCGAAAGGAATCGAACCTCCGTCTAAGGGGCTTTGGAAGTGCTAAACGTGCCGACGCATGGTTTTTGTTCATCCATCTCTCTACAAATATTATTTCTTCGAAATCATGAATCATAAATGTAACGATAAACAACCAAATGAGCGAATGCAGACTTATATGTTCATTTAACCAATGCATACTCTCCTCCTGTAAGTAATTATTAAACAGTCATTCCCCTTAACATAGCCAAAAAATAAGGATGCACCTGTTAGTCGTCAATCACAATTTTGCGTAGTTTTGTATCTGTTGACACATGATTCTCTTGAACTTCTTTCCCTTGCATAGCCTTTCCAACTTTCACTGCAAGCAGAAGAAACTGCTGTAATTCCTCCTGACTAAGGACAGACTGAACACGAGCGAACATCGCTTCCATGATTGCCTTTGCCTCCGACCCTAGCTGCATGCCTTTTTCGGTAAGCTCGAGATGAATGATACGTTGGTCTTTGGCGGACTGGGTCCGATTGACAAGATCTTTACGAACAAGTCTCTTTACCAAACTTGTAGTCGTACTAAGCGGAACCCCTAATTGTGAGGCCAACGCGGACGTGGTCAGCTGTCCCCGAAATTGCAGCACCAGCAGTGCGGTTAGTTCGGAGCGGTTCACTTCCCGATCCAACTCAGCCGTTTCTGATAAATAGCTCAAGGGCCGCAGACCGTTTTGTAAAAATAGCTCCAACATCTGATCCAACATCTGTTGCTCCTCCAGTTACTACGAAATGGAAATATTTGATAAACCTATATTATTACGTTTTCGTAGTAATTGCAAATAAAAAATACCAGCACGCTCGAAATTTATGAGCAATGCTGGCAATAATCTAGTACACTATTAATCGATTTACATATTATAGCGTATAAAGATTGAAAGGACTGATAACTTTGCCAACATTTTCAAGCGTATTGGTAACCGGCAGCCAAACCATTCAACAGGATTTGCAAGTAAATGGAAGTCAAACGATCCAGAACAATTTAAATGTCAGTGGAAGCTCAACCATTCAAGGGAGCATGCAGATCAATGGCAGTGAATCCATCGTTAGTAATTTGGGCGTTGGCGGCATCGCCTCGGCGAATATGGGACTGAAAGTATCGAATCAAGCCCAACTGCCAGTTGGAGGATCGACGTCTGTATCGGCCCAATTTCATACGAACAGCGTTTCAGGTCAGCCGGGACTGGTGCTCAGAGGAACCGATGGCGTGGATTATGTGATATTCATTGATGCTTCCGGAGCAACGCCTACGATCGGAATCCATACCTTGTAACTTTTTGCAAACCTGAGGTCTCTAACGCTTTCCGGATCGCCTCCAAATATTCGTATTTATGCTGCTTGTCTGGCTCCAGATACGTTCCCTCCGCCCATTCATTCCAGGCATTGATAAACAGAAACTCGCTATTGTATAGCGTAACAGCCCGCTCCATTTGCTTCGCTAAATAATAACCGAACTTCGCCGGCGAAGCGCCTAAGCAGCTTTGTCCTTCATGAGCGAGCCGAGGCGTATTGTCCCAATTGACGTAGGCGCCGGGAAAAATTTGCTCCCCGTCCCTATGATGAGAACGATTTAGGATTGAGTGCCAAACCTGATCGTAATCAAACACCAAGTGTTTCTTATCGTCAATATGCACATAACTCCATAACCGATTCGATTCGTTATGCGCAAACGTATAATGCGGCTCAAACTCCACACTTGCATCAAAACCCCTTTGATTAGGGATTTTAAATCCGCCTAAAGTTCGGACAAAAAAAATGCCTGCTAATCCGTTTTGTTTGGCCAAACTGTTCCAGTATTGGAGCATCTCCTCGCAGCGCGGAATATTCCCAGGCCGATATATAATGAATAAAGGCTTATCGTCAATCCGAATATACCGATCATCCCGGAATGCCTTTAATACTTCATAGAAATGGATCTCCCAATCCGTCTCGTCCCCGTATTCCTGCGGCATCAGGAGATGATGCTCCAGTCCGTCCCATTTGCGCGTCCAGGGTTCGTTTGCCCAAGACAAACAAAAAGGAAACCGAGGCTCCCCAAGTTCAAGAATGTCTTGAAACGGCTTTTCAAGCAATTGCTTTCCTTTGAACCAGTAGTGATAATAACAGAAACCATAGATGCCAAACGATTTGGCTGTTTCTGCCTGCCAGTTTCGCGTTGCAGGATCAGTCAAATCGTAATAATAATCATATAACGGCTCTTTCGGCTGCTTGTGATTCGCATATAGCGGACTCGCTTTTCTCGTATTCGTCCACTCTGTAAATCCTTCGCCCCACCACCTATCGTTTTCAGGGATGCGATGAAACTGCGGCAACAAAAAAGCGATGAGTTTCAAACGGCTTACCTCCTTAGGTATTAAAAACCGCATCAAGCAGCTTCGTAATCATTTGCGAAAAGGAGTAATCATACTTGCTTCCCATCAGCGCTCGGGTTGCAACGATTCTTCTTTGATCCGCTTGATTCATATAATACTCAAGCTTTACACACAGATCGGTCGCCGTACGGAATGTAATCACATCTTCGTCGGGATTCATCATGCGATTTACATTGGGATGCTCTTCAACGAATTGAAAAGCTCCGCAAGCTGATATTTCAAGGATCTGGCGTTGGGAAGGCTGCCAATTGAGGATGATTCCCGCACCGTTGTAATACTCTTGCAGCGGAGCATTGGATTGGATCGTTAGGATAGGGTCATAAGCTTCCCACCCATTTCCGGCAGCGAATATTTTTTTATTGCTGATTATTGATAGTATCCCTTGAATTTGTTCGCTCTGGATCGATTTTGCATCCCCGATGAGAAGAACGTCAGATTGATATGCCTCATCGACATGCTTCGGGTGAAAGACCGTGTGATCTGCCGCAAAAGGGAGATAACTGACATTTTTACACCCTGCATGCTCGTATTGGGGGATATGATCAACATTTTGCGTGAATACAAAATCGAATAAAGCTGCTGTTTGCTTAGTAGTTTCCATTACATTAACATCATCAGATAACCATATCGCTTTGGAGACAGTCGCTGTTTCGAGCGCCCTCAGATGATGTGCAGCTATCGGCTCCTCGCTGCCCAAGACCAATAACAAGTCGGGATTCAGCTGAGACAGTGCATCGGACAGATCCTGATTCGCTGGCATTGAAACGACCTCTTTAACCTGATGGCGCAGTCCCTCTTTGATAATATGCTCCGTGAGCCAATCCGTATCAACGGACAAGGCCGACATGAGAAGTATCCTTAATTGTTTATATATCACACGAGCCGGGTTCGAGTTATTTGTGCGTTTTACGGGTTCTGCGGTCTTCATTCTCTTCAAAACGTGAAGTACTTTATCCATGACGAGTTGTTCGGATACCGAATCTAACCGTACGGTTTTCGCCCGTTTTTTTTCTATGCTTTTCTTAGCGACAATATGAAGGGTGCGTTTCGTCTTCTTAATCATCAAGTGCCTCCTTGCCATTCAGCAGTTTCTGCTTATTTTATGATGGCAAATAATGCTTAGAGCATGATAGTTGTCCTTCCCCATGCAAAAAGGGCGAGCGCACATCCCGTGTGCTCTCGCCTTTTTTAGATTTAATTCATAAATGGCAAATAGCGCAGCATTCGTTTCAGCACAGAAGCGCTCTGAGCGCGTGTTCAAGCGAACCCTATCTTTCACCATTCATTTTTTGCCCAACAGTGTTTTAATTAGATCATTCTAATCTGACGGATTAGGTAGAGGTTGTTTTGTTCTCCTTTGAAAGCGTTGGGTTGTTTGAAATAGAAGGCGCTTTCACCGTTCTGAAAATGTTGATGACAAATAGGAGAACGCCAATCGCCGTTAACGTACCTCCGACTGCGATAACCGGTTCTGTATTCGGTACGCCGCTGATCAACAGGACAAGCCCGATCATCATAAGCGGAAGCCCAATATTATGCAACCAAAAATGAATGTTGGCCAGCTTGGTTTCCGCAGCTTGTTGATACACGCTGTAGACCAAACCAGCGAGAGCTAGCGACACCCACCCCACTAAATTAATGTGAGCGTGAACCGATGCATACTCCATTTTGTGCGTAATCGACATAAACATGCCAAAAAACACGCCAATTACAAAATACAACGAAGCGATTTTAATTAACTTTGGCCCCATTTCCATCTCTCCCAACGGAATATTCTTAAATTCATGAAAATTTTAGCATGCGCGTTGTCATATATATACTAAAAATTTCACAAAAAATTCTTATTTAGATCGTGATTTTTTCAATTAGTCTTAAAAAGTCTCTTATCCATAAGTAAAACCTGAGGCTGCGCCTCAGGTCCTTGTCTAAACCCATGCCTGGACGCATGAGGAGGGAATTGGATATGATTGGGTATGGGCTTCCAACCGCTATCGCTTCTCCACCCCATGCCCATTCCCTTTCTGTTCTACTTTGAGCGGCCTTCTTCTTCTCTTTTAACTAACCTGTCTTCCATCCGGTTTTCCTACCCATGAACACCCCTGTAAGATTCCGGGTACATTTCGCCTCCGCAAGCTTCGCAAGAAAACCGAGGAGGTACTGCCGAACCGCCTATTCCCCATGCACAGCAATATCGGCGGAACTACGATACCTTATTCCACGGTAACGTCCATCTTCTCCCCCTGAAGAGGAACTAGGGTGCGTTATATTAGCGAAATGTGCCTAAAAACTCACCATTTCTTGTTCATAAGGCATGGTAGTTCCGCAAAATGTCCCTACAGCCGAAAATACCGCTTCATAACGCACCCACGTTCCGCTCACCCGTGCAAAAAGACAATCTATCGCAGTCGAAGCGGTATTCCCAATACTTCAAACCGCGGTGGCACTTCCGGCTACGTCCATTCTGTCAAATGCCCGTACCACACGATGCGTGCGGGACTCTCCTCTCCGCGAGCTCGTCGATAGACTTTCGAAAGAGTATCCCTAACGCTTTAGTTCTGTAAAGGATTTAAACATTCCTGCACAAAAAACCGCCCGGATACCGGACGGCTCATCGTTCCTTGCTTATACGCTTTGATCTACAAAGGCAATGTTATGTTGCTCAGCGAAGCTCTTCAGCTTGTCTGCCATCGCTGCCACATCAAATCGGTTAATCACTTTGGCGTACACCCAACGTGATTTATTGTTAAGTTCGATAATCACGGAACCCTTCGTTCGGATGATTTGTTTAATCGCATCTGGAGTTAAGTGGAGTTCCTTGGCAAATCCCCTCTTCGAAAGCGTCGTTTTGCTCACCTTCAAATACGGCCGGCGCGCGAAATAGAAGAGCACCCCTACAGCGAAATAACTCAGTGTAGTAAACCAATACATATTGTCACCGTCCACTGTTCTTGTCGAAAACAACAGAAATATGGAAACAGCAACAAAAAAGAGAGAAAATATCGTGCTTCGACCTTTGAACACTTGACTCGGATTCGGATCCGATACGGGGGGAATCCCTTGTTTTAGCCGTGTTTTATTTGCTTTTTTCGCATTCTTGCTTACCATTCTTTCCCACTTGCGCGACATCTATAGACAACCTCCCGGATACGTGCTGCTTTATGGCTCTTATTCATTTCACTTGAAAGCGGCTCATTTGTCAAGCTCCTTCATGTACAGGGTTCCAGCCGCCCTCGCCCGCAAGAACACGATCCGCCTTGAATGCCTCGCTTTCTTCGCGTGTCAATTGTTTCGACCATGTCACACCACGTTCCCGGAGGCAGACTCAACCCTAATAACGATGAGGAAAAAGAAAAGAAGCTCCGCAATTGGAGCCCCTTCACAAATCACCCGACCCTCGTGCCCCCAATTACCAGGTAATAAACGGCTTCGATCCAACTCCCGGATGCATGATCATATCCGCAAGCGGTATGGTGTAGGCAATCAAAATCAAAGCAATCGACAAGCCAATCCATATGCGCCAGCGATCCAAATAGGCTGGTGTCGCTTCCGCTTGTTCCATCGCTTCACCGATTGGATACTCCGTTATGCCTTTCGGCGCTCTAAGCAGAGCGAACACATTGTACACCATTAACAGTACGCCGACGAAAAGTATCGTGCCCCCTATAGCCATAAACATATAATAAGGCACCCATCCTGCCGCATCCGCGTGTCCTTCATAATTCGTGAAGGCTGTTCTTCGCGGTGCGCCGAATAGTCCGACCAGATGCATGGCCCCTGACATGAAGAACATGCCAACACACCAGATGACCGTTTGGAGAATGCCCAATTTGTGCATGCGCGCCGTGAGTACACGACCGGTTACGGCAGGCAGCAGCCAGTACGTAATTCCAAAAAACGTAAGTGCCACGCTCGTCGCCACAGTCAAATGAAAGTGCCCGGTGACCCACAACGTGTTGTGGATGACGGCATTCATTTGATTGCTCGCATTGATGAGTCCGCCGGCGCCAGCCGGAATGAAGATCAGCATGCCCATGAAAGGCGCAAAAAAACGGACATCTTTCCACGGCATAACCTTTACCCAGCCGAACAGTCCTGTAGCTCCCTTTGCCCGGCCGTTCAGCTCAAACGTCGCAAACAAGGAGAATGCCGTCATGAGCGATGGAATGACAACCATGAAGGTCAAGACGACCTGCAAATACTTCCAAAAAGCGCTGATGCCCGGCTCCATCAATTGATGATGAAAGCCGACTGGAATCGAAAAAAGCAGCAGCAGAATGAACGATAATCGGGCGAGCGCATCACTGTAAATTTTGCCGCCAATGATTTTGGGAATAATGACATACCAGCAAATATAAGCAGGCATAAGCCAGAAGTACACGAGCGGATGACCGAAATACCAGAACAGTGTGCGGCTCAGCATCACGTTAATCGTCTCCACCCACCCGAACGACCAGGGGATAAGCTGTATGAGCACTTCGGCAGCCACGCCGATTGTCGCGATTTGCCACATCAGGAACGTAACGACGGACATGAAAGCAAATAGAGGAGACAACTTCCCTTGGTGCGTCTTTTTCCAATATTTATATTGATAAAATACCCCCCAGCCGCCAATCCAGCTTCCAACCACTAGGAGCGCTAACCCAATATAGAAATAAGGCGACGCCTTGAGGGGCGCATAAAAGGTATACAGCACACTGGCTTTCCCGGCCAAAACCATCACGACGCCAAGTGCTGTGCCCACCGTCATCAGCGCGAAGCCCAACCACCCCATTCGGTTGACAATAGGAAGCAATTTTCCCCCTAATGTGTAAGAAACCCCGGAGTATAAAAACCCAATAATGAAATAAGTCGTAAATACAATCGCCATCAAAACGCCATGCGCCGTTAACAGTTCATAATAACCGATACCGTAAGGCAGCTTGATCGTGCCGCTCTTTACCATCGTTTGCAGCAAACCTGCGATACCGCCAATAAGCAAGGCAATGAAAGCGACAATGATATGGGCAACGACGAGCTTGCCATCCTTGAGATCGAACTTGAGATCGTGCCCCTCTTGTCGTCCTGACTTCATGCAGACTTCCACCTTTCTGAGAACCCTTCGCTATTTTACGATGATGGTTGTTTTCATATATTCGTGCGCACCGCCGCAATATTCATTGCAAAGAATGAGATATTCGCCCGGCTTCGTAAACGTATGGCTCACATGGCTGACTTCCCCTGGAACCAGCATCATATTAATGTTGGTTCCAGGGATTTCAAACCCGTGCACAACATCTTGGCTCGTGACGACAAATTCGATGGTGGCTCCAACGGGAACCTCCATTTTATCCGGCGCATAACCAAAGGTGAATGCCGTCATCACCGCCTCGTATTCATTTTCACCTGTCTTCCGCAGGCCAGGCTTGTCGAAAGGAGCTGTCTCTTGGACCTTTGCCGGATCAATCTGATGATGGTGCTCGCTTGGCGGTTTTACGCCCATGGCAAATGCGGAAACGCCCAGCACGCCAAGAAAAATAAATAATGTCGCGATACCGATCGTCAACCAAAGCTTTTCAAGCCTATGAATATGCATGCTTTAACCCACCTTTATCATTGTCTCTATTGCCGAACCAGGAAGAGGACAAATACCGCCACCCAGCTTATGACCAGAAAAGCGCCCAACAGCATGACTGCCGCGAATGTCCCCTTCAGCGCAGGTTCCTTGTCATCCTTTTGCTTCATATGAAGTACCACCTCCTGCTTGCGTTTGGCGATATAGCGCCACTAGCGTAATTTAGGCTTCAAATGAAATTTATCCATGATTTTGTCCATCCATTTATGGAGATAGGGAAGAATCAGATGGTCGACACCGAATTTGCCAGCGTTTGCGCCAGCAGCAATGATCAGGAATCCAAGCAACACGAGCCATGGGTTGGTGCTAACCGTACCGGCGAACATATACATGAAATTCATGAGTAAGCCAAAGAAAATCGCCGTCGTTGTCAATGCTCCAATCAGAAGACCCAGCCCCACTAACATTTCTCCCCATGGAACCAGGATGTTGAATGCCCCTACATGGGGGAGCGCAACATGTTTCAGGAATGCCAGATAGTTGCCATAAACCGCATGGGTCGTGCCAGTTTCGACAACCGGCTTAGCAATCGCATTCGTTAAATATCCAGCGGCATCAAATGCTTTTTCACCCGTAATTTTGTGCCATCCGGCTGTCATCCATTCCCACCCAACATATACCCGAATGATCGTCAGTAACATGGCAGCGTAACGGTTTTCCCTTAACCATTTCATCATCTGATCCATCTCCTTTCGTTTCTGACTTTAGTTTAGCTCCAAAAAATAAGTGCGTATGTGAAAAAAGTCACACATAAAAAATCAAATAGACAGGAATCGTCACGAATTTGAAATATTTACTTTTATAAAATTGTTGTCAAAAGCTGTAGAATATGAGTAAGATTAAATCCGATTGTTAGTAGACGTTGTCTATTGCATATTGCATTCTCATATGTGAAAAATATTACAACCTCATGGGAAACGACGTCTTGCATATTCTTCACACAATCGCGACTATACTTACTAATTTGCCAATGTAAAGGAGGACGAACTCAGATGTCACAAACACCTGCTGTTCAAGAAGTAGCGGCTACCCTTGCTGCTGAACCGAAATCGTTAGACGTGCTCGACCAATTGCTGAAGCCTGAGGTGCAACAATCCTTAACTGTATTGGTGGACAACCTGCCTAAATTAGCGGAAATGGTTACACTATTAACCAAAGCCTATGATTTCGCGCAAGGCGTTGCAACCGATAAAGTATTAATTAATGATTTTGCACAAGGCATCGGCGAATTTGTTAAACCTGTGCAAGAAAAAGCAAAAGACATCGCTTCGGCTGCGATTGAAGCTGGCGAACGTTCACAAGCTCAAGCCGGTTCTACAATCGGCCTTTTTGCGATGCTCAAAATGTTGAAAGACCCGGAAGTCCAAAAAACTCTTCGTTTTGCTCAATCATTTTTGAATGTTTTGGCTGAACGTAAACAATAATAAGAGATAGGGGAGCTTGAGATGTCGAAAAAAATTGTTATTCTTGGCGGGGGCTATGGCGGTCTGTTGGCCGCATTGACAGCTCGCAAACATTTGTCGGCTGCGGAAGCGAGCATTACGATTATCAATCGCTATGATACGCACCAAATTATTACGGAATTGCACCGTCTAGCTGGCGGCACCATTAAGGAGAAAGCCGTAGCGCTTCCTCTACAAAAGCTGCTTGGCGACAAAGACGTGAATATCGTCGTCGATACGATTAAAGAAATTAAACCAAACGACAAACAAGTCGTTCTAAATAGCGGTTCTGTTCATACGTATGACGCTCTTGTCGTTGCTCTGGGCAGCGAAACGAACTACTTCGGCATTCCTGGCCTCGAAGAGAACTCCTTCGTGCTGAAATCAGCCTCTGATGCTAACCGCATTCGCGAGCATGTCGAAGCGCGTCTTGATGCATATAAAGCATCCGGCAATAAAGCCGATGCAACGATCGTCGTTGGTGGCGGCGGCTTGACCGGCGTTGAGCTTGTTGGCGAATTCGCAGATAAACTGCCTGAAGTTTGCCGCAGCAAAGGGATCGATTTCTCCGATATTTCTATATATTGCGTAGAAGCCGGCCCAGCCATTCTCCCTATTTTCCCTAAAGTTCTGATCGAACGCGCGGTATCAAGCCTTGAGAAACGTGGCATTACGTTCCTTACTGGCGTTGCGATTACTGAAGCTACGAAGAACACAGTTTCGCTCAAAAGCGGACAAACCATCGAGTCCAACACCATCATCTGGACTGGCGGCGTGAAAGGCAACCCTGTTGTCGGAAGCTGTGGAATCGCAGAAGACCGCGGCCGCGCTACCGTTACTTCAACGCTGCAATCCACATCGCACGCTGATATTTTCCTTGCAGGCGATTGCGCCGTTGTGTTCCCGGAAGGCGGAGACCGTCCTTATCCTCCAACCGCTCAATTGGCTTGGCAAATGGGTGAAACCGTCGGTTACAACCTGTCCGTTCAATTGAAAGGCGGCGTTATGGACAAATTCGTGCCTGTTTTCTCCGGAACGCTCGGCAGCCTGGGCCGCAAAGACGGTATTGGTACAATCGGCGGCAACAGCACGCAGCTTAAAGGCTTACCGGCTTCCCTGATGAAAGAAGCAAGTAACATTCGTTACCTCTCCCATATACATGGCCTTTTCGCATTGGCATACTAGATACAAATCATGAATATAAAAAGGATGTTCCTCAGCCTATTCCGGCTTAGGGGACATCCTTTTTTGATTAGAGGAATTCCTTCTATCCTATTGAATTAATAGTTAGGGGATCTATTTTACAGAATGCTTAAAGGAAAAAGGTGGTTTATATCCAGAAATTGATCATCATTTCGCATCTTGATGAGATCGATCGTGCTTTGTTTGAAAGAGTCTTGGCCTGCCTGCCGCACAACAAACAAGAGAAAATCCGCAAATATCGCCGGGAATCGGATCAATTAAGGACTTTACTGGGAGAAATCACAGTGCGGACCTATATCATGCAAACCTTGCACCAAGCTGATAAAGATATCGAGTTTAAGACAGGTCCATATGGCAAACCTTATTTGGCTGGCCCATTCAATCTCCATTATAATGTCTCCCACTCCGGGAAGTGGGTCGCTTGTCTCTTCGATTCCTATCCTGTTGGCATCGATGTGGAAGAAATAAGCGCTATCGATCTAGCAATCGCCAAGAGTTACTTTGCAAAGAATGAATATGAAGATTTGATGCGCCAGCCGCAGCATGAACGTATCTCTTACTTTTTCGATCTCTGGACCTTAAAAGAAAGTTTTATCAAAGCCGTAGGTAAAGGTCTTTCCATTCCCCTTGATTCCTTCTCGTTCACGAAAGCGGATGGAGGCTACCGCTTCACGAGCGCGGATTACCCGGAAGATCAATATTTCTATCAGCATTACGCTATCGATCCAAATTACAAGTTAGCGGCATGTTCCATGCATAAGCACTTCGCAGCCGCTCCAACACAGCTCACAGGCACAGAAGCATGCCTAACTTATTTGATGCTGAACGGTGGATAAACCTTATTTACTTTTATCATAAGTTGTGATACTCTAATTTCGATACATATAGAAACAACAAAAAAACAATTCCAGCAAAGGTGAGATCGCAATGGTTGAGGAAAAAGCAGACGTACGGCAAGCCGTCAAAGTATATAAAGCGCTCGGAGAACCAACCCGGCTTAAAATCGCTCTGTTGCTTACCGACGAGAGTCATTTGTGCTGTTCTGCCATTGCAGGCAAGCTGGAATCCATTGCAGGCTCAACCTTGTCGCACCATCTGAAGCAATTGACCGACTGCGGTCTGCTGGACCTCCGCAAAGACGGAACATACATTTACTACAGCGTAAACCGCGATATCGCTCAAAAGTATGCCCCCTACCTGTTGGAATAATTTTTTTGTTTTATTTCTATATTTTTAGAAATATAAAATATAAAATTTTGGAAGGAGCTGTGCATGAATGTCGAACACATGGAAAATATACATGTTGGCCATCGTCAGTTTTTTGGTAGGAACATCGGAGTTTATCATTGCAGGAATATTAGATAAGGTCGCCGAGGATATCGGGGTTTCAGTTGCCGCGGCAGGTCAGCTCATCACTGTTTTCTCGCTCGCTTACGCTTTCGGCACCCCCTTCCTGATGGCGGCTACGGCACGCGTAGAGCGGCGTAAGCTGATGCTGTACGCACTCAGCCTTTTCGTCATCGGGAACGTCGCCGCCGTCGTGTTGTCCGGTTTTGAATCGCTCATCGCTTCGCGCATCATTCTAGCTTTAAGCTCCGGCGTTTTTGTTGTTACAGCCTTAACGGTAGCATCCAAACTAGCTTCCCCGGGTAAACAGGGAAGCGCCATTGCGACACTTATCATGGGCTTCAGCACTGCTCTCATCGTGGGTGTCCCCCTTGGGCGGATCGTTGCTTCCTCCTATGAGTGGAAGACGATATTCGGAGGAATCGGTGTGCTCGGATTCGTCGCCATCTTTCTGGTTGCGTTTGCGATTCCGCGAACGGACGGGGAGGAACCCGTGCCGCTTCTCAAGCAATTAGCGCTGCTGAAGGAACCGAGAATCGTCGTTGCTTTATCCATCACTTTTTTCTGGATTGTCGGATATTCCACCGTGTATACGTATATATCGCCATTTCTGCTTAGCGTTACGGGCATGAATGAACAAATAGTAAGCATAGCTTTGTTCGCTTTCGGTATTGCCAGCTTGATCGGCTCCAAATTCGGAGGCTTTAGCACAGATAAATGGGGCGTTCCCCGCACCTTGATCGGTGGCATGCTGCTCCATGCGGTTGCGCTTATCGCCATTTCGTTAGCGGCGCACTCTCCTGCTGTCGTGTTCCCTCTGCTCTTGCTCTGGTCCATGTCAGCCTGGTCATCCGGCCCTACCCAGCAATTTTATTTAATTTCGCTTGCTCCAGAAGCTTCCGGCATCATGCTTAGCCTAAACAGTTCGGCGATACAGCTTGCCATGGCCGCAGGTGCGGGAATTGGCGGCATCGTCATTCAGCAAGCGTCACTGGCAGCCATCAGTTGGATCGGAGCAGCGGCTGTCGTTATCGCGGCAGGTATTGCTGCCGCTTCTCTCGGACAGTCGCGTTCGCGCCGCTCCCTCCGGCAGACAGAAGAAACCATTTTGCACAAAGCAGAAGCTCTTAACACCAGGAACCCCGTGTGAGTACCGCTCTCAGCTCATCATGCAAAGCCCGATATACCGTCTGATCAAGATGGCTATCGGGCTATTTTTACGCGTGTATTTGCTGATGCGAAGCACTGTTTTTGGATAACCGCATAGCCATTAATGCTGCAAATAAGCAGACGAAGCCAGCGCTCATAAAAGCAAGTGAGTACGATCCCATCCACTCCCTTACTACTCCTGCCCCATAAGCGGCTGCTGAAGCGCCCATTTGGTGAGACACAACGATCCAGCCGAATATCATCCCCGCTTGTTCTTTGCCAAATTCTTTCGATGCCAGTTTAACGGTTGGCGGTACGGTAGCAATCCAATCAAGGCCATAAAACACGGAAAAAATCAGCAATGACGTTGGACTTGAATCGAGCGCATACGGCAAGAACAGTAAGGAAAGACCGCGAAGGCCATAATACCAGAACAGCAGCCATCGGCTGTCGAACCGATCTGAGAGCCAGCCCGAAAGGGTTGTGCCTACAAGATCGAACATCCCCATCAAAGCGAGCAGTCCCGCTGCCATCACTTCAGGAATTCCATAATCACCGCAGGCGGGAATCAGGTGCGTGCCGATTAACCCATTTGTCGAGAAACCGCAGAAGAAAAATGTTCCCGCCAGCAGCCAAAAAGCTTTATTGGTTAACGCCGATCGAAGTGTACGCAGCGGTGTCCAAAAGATGCTCCCCTTAAACAAAGCAGGTCGCACAAGCTCGTCGGATCCATAAGCCGCAGCACCGATATCAAAGGGATGATTTCGCATCCAAATGGCAACAATGATAAGCAGAACAACAATAAATGCCACTGCTGTATAAATCGCAGATCGCCAGCCGACTTCTACCGTAATTTTGGCCAGCAAAGGCAGGAATAACAATTGCCCGGTAGCCGCACTCGCTGTAAGCAATCCTACGACGAGTCCTTTTCGCTTCACGAACCAATGATTGGAAACCGTAACGCCCAGCACGTTCGCCATCATTCCTGTCCCGAGCCCTGCCACAAGCCCCCATAAAATTTCAAACTGCCACAGGTGCTTCATTTGAGGGGTTATCAGCAAGCTTACAGCCAGGACAGCGAGCGACACTACCATGACTCTGCGAATACCGAACTTCGCCAGCAGCGCGGCCGAGAATGGCCCTACTAATCCATATAAAAATATACCCATCGATATAACGCCGGATATCCCGCCGCGATTCCATCCGAATTCTTTTTCAAACGGAAGCATGAAGATGCTCGGCATAGAACGGATTCCCGCCGATACCAGCAGAGTTACAAAGGTAATGAGGACAACCACCCATCCATAAAAAACTTTTGATGATTTCACATCTGTATTCATTTGATCTCCACCCTTCAACGCCATTTTAGCCATTGTTGTTATTGCTTGCCTAGGCAGTTTGCCGTGAAAAACAAGCAATTGTTGATGCTTTCAACCCATGCACATCTTCCAATTTTGTATGTACAACAAATATAATTCCCCGACTAAATATTGTCAATAAAAAGTAAATCAGGACTTTTCTTATTTTGCCCACTTGTATAGTCGGATTAAATCTGTTAACATGACTTTCAACAGCCATATACGCCCAATGGTCCACCAAAGGCTCCCTTGCTGCCCGTGTAATCACCGGTAGTTTTGCGGAGCTTTTTTGTTTGTATTCCGTCATCCATAAGCCAATTGTAAAGGGTGTTGAAATTGAACGCACAACCTCGACAGCTTCACTTAAACCTCTTTCTTGTCAGTATGGGGCACCACGAGGCGGCTTGGCGGCATCCAAGCTCAGATCTTAGCGGTGTCCACGAATTTGCACACTATCAGCAACTGGCAAGGAAAGCAGAAGCTGCTAACCTGGATTCATTATTCATTGCAGACCGCTATGCGAACTCGCCAACAGCCGTTCAATATGGCGCACTTGGCGGTTTCGAACCAATCTCGCTCCTGTCCGCCCTTGCTGTTGTTACGAAGCGAATAGGCCTTATTGCCACCGTTTCAACAAGTTTCAACGAACCGTTTCATGTCGCCCGCATGTTCGCTTCACTGGATCACCTGAGCCATGGCCGGGCAGGCTGGAATATCATTACTTCAGGCACTGACAGCGAAGCCCAGAACTTTAGCCATGATCGAATAAGCCAGCATCATGAAAGGTATGAGCGTGCGAAGGAATTTGTAGAAGTCACAACCAAGCTGTGGGACAGCTGGGAAGATGACGCCTTGATTCTTGACCAGTCATCGGGAATCTATGCCGACAAAAACAAAGTGCATGAGTTGCATCACAGAGGAAAGTACTTCTCCGTACGCGGACCGCTGAATACAGCACGCTCGCCGCAAGGACGTCCTATCCTTGTGCAAGCAGGCTCTTCCGAGGATGGGCGTGATTTTGCCGCCCAGAGTGCGGAAGCGATTTTTACCGCACAGCAAACGCTAGAAGATGCACAGGCCTTTTACGCAGATGTAAAGAGGCGTGTGCTCCTGAACGGGCGGGATCCGGCGCATGTAAAAATATTGCCCGGCATCTGCCCTGTTATCGGAGCAACCGAGGCCGAAGCGAAAGCGAAGGAAGCCGAGCTCCATGAGCTGACCAATCCGGTCTACAGCCTGATGCAGCTCTCCAACCGGATAGGATTCGACCTTACCGGCTATCCGCTCGATGGCCCGCTGCCCACATTGCCTGACACGAATCAGATTGCCGGCCATCAAAGCCGTACACAATTGATCAAAGAGCTGGCCGACCGAGAACAATTAACGATCAGGCAGTTGCTCCTGAAATTAGCAGGTGGACGCGGGCATAAAACCATCGCCGGTACGCCGAAGCAAATCGCGGATGAGCTGGAAGCATGGTTTACCGGCAAAGCTGCCGATGGCTTTAATATTATGCCGCAGCTTATGAACGGCGGGCTGGATGACTTTCTTGAGCTGATCGTGCCTGAGCTTCAGCGGCGAGGATTGTTCCGCACAGCGTATACAGGTTCAACGCTGCGCGATCATTATGGGCTGCCCATGCCCGCGAACTCATTTGCGAAGGCGAAGCTGTATCATTAAGCAGTGCTGGATTAGTGTAGGGAACATGCAATACCAAAAGGGCCTGAGGCTGTGCATGTGCCACTGAAAAACTAATGTTTTGAAAAAATCAAGAATTTAGGAGGATCAAAAATGTCTCCCTAAATACGAAACGAGCCTTAGAAGCGATTCTATAGGCTCGTTTTTTCTAATATTTTATTATTTTTAGAAGAGCGGACTTTTTCAGTGGCCCCGGCTGAGCCTCAGGTCCTTTTCTAAAAGGCATGGGGAGGGAATTGGGTGTTCCGGTTACATTTCGCCTTCGCAAGAAACGTGTAACAGCCGCCATGCGGAAGCGACACAACGCGCCCGAGGAGAGGAGGTACTTCCAGACCTCCCATGCCCCATGCACAGCGATTTCGACGGAACAACGATGCCTTATTCCACGGCAACGTCCCTTTTCTCCCCCTGAAGCGGAACTAGGGTGCGTTAAATGAGCGAAAATATACCAAGAGTCCAGCATTTCTTGCTCATAACGCACGGTAGTTCCGCGAAACGTCCCTACGACCGAAAATACCGCCTCATAACGCACCTACGTTCCGCTCACCCGTGCCAATAGACGATCTCTCGCAGATCGAGGCGGTATTTCAATACGCCAAACCGCTGTCGCACTTCCGGATCTTCTACGTCTATCCTGTCAAATGCTCATACGACACGATGCGTGCGAAATCTCCGCTCTGCGAGCTCGTCACACACATAGCTGACGACATATACTTTCTGACGTATTAGAACGGGTATCCCTAATATTTTAGTTCTGTAAATGGTTTAAACATGCTGGCTTTTGTCCAAAAGATCCTGAGGCTCTGCTTCAGGTCTTTTATTTTTTGCACGATCTGTGGTGGGCAAATTACCCTTGCCCGGCCTAGACGGTGAATTTAGCGGAACTATGATCGATGTAATCATCGCCGTAATGAAACAACAAAGGAAGGCCTCCCGTATGCACAAAAACGACTGCATCATACCCGCTCAGCTCGCCTGCACGTCCTTTGGCAATTAATGCTGCCATCGCTTTCCCCGTATAAACGGGATCGAGAAATATGCCTTCCGCTTGAGCCGTGATGCGGATCGCCTCGTTACCCTCCTCCGTCATTTGGGCATACCCCTTACCGACAAAACGGTCTTCGAGCCAGATCTTCTCTGAACGTATCGAAGTTCCAGAACCTATTAACCGAAGTGCATCGTTCACAAGCTTGACCGTCTTCGCCCGTTTAAGGTCCGAAAAGCCGCTGATGCTCACTCCCAGAATATCAATGTCAAACGGAAATGACGCAAGCAGCGTCCCCGAAATCAATCCGGCAAACGTGCCGCAAGTCCCCGCTGCTACCGCAACAAGCACCCGCCTAACTTTAGGACTCAATTGCTCTAATTGCGATCCGAGCTCCTGCAGCGCGGTTATGTAGCCTACCGTACCCAACGCGTCCGTACCGCCTTCGGGAATAATGAAAGCTTTGCCTCCCGCTTGGGCAATGCCTTCGGCAACTTCCAGCATCTTTTTATTAATAAAATCCTGACCGACTGGGCCGACTGGAGCTTCAACGAAAGTAACGTCCGCTTGCAAGATTTGATCCAATAATAGATTGCCGCTAGTGAAAGGGACGCCTTCCGGACCATTTAAGACCAAATGAACGTTCAAACCGAGCTTTCTGGCGGCCGCAGCAGTCAGGTGTGCATGATTCGATTGGGCGGCGCCAGTCGTAATGATATGTGTCGCTTGTTCCGCTAACGCTTGCGCCAGGTGATACTCCAGTTTCCGCGCTTTATTTCCTCCTGCGCCGAGTCCTGATAAATCTTCGCGCTTCACAAGCACTCTGCTGCCCAATAGCTCAGACAGACGCTTTGCCTCCTGCAAAGGGGTAGGCCATTCTCCTAAAGCCACTCGGGGTAACGCTGTTACGTCTTGTGCCATTATCCAATCCTCCTAATGGGATGATGAGGCCGCCTCAACAGGCTGCTTGGTCAGATTCGGCAAGTTCAATTCCTCATCGAATAAGCCGATGCTCAAATAACGCTCCCCCGTGTCCGGCGCGAGCGCGACAACGCGTTTGCCTTTGCCTAGCTTACGGGCGACTTGCAGGGCAGCCCATACGGCGGCTCCTGTCGACGGACCTGCGAGAATGCCTTCCTGACGCGCCAAATCCCTCGATGTTTCCCAAGCGTTCGCATCAGAAATATGAATGATTTCCTCTAAAATCTCTTTGTTCAGCACTTCTGGAAGCATCGGCGGACTAATGCCATAAATGCTGTGCTCCCCTGGCTCTTCTCCTTCGATCACTTTGGAACTTTCAGATTCCACCAGATAAATCTTCACACCCGGCACGACTTCTTTAAGCCGTTCACCAACGCCCGTTATCGTGCCTCCTGTACCGGACGTAGCCACGAAGGCATCGATATGGTCATCGGTTTGCTCCAAAATTTCTTCCGCAGTCGTCTGTCGATGAATAGCTGGATTCGCTGGATTCTCGGCTTGTCTGGCGATAATGCTGTTGGGCGTGTTGCGATGAAGCTCTTCGACACGCTCCTTTACCGCCTCCAGCTCTTCGTCTGCGCCAAACGTAATAATTTGCGCCCCAAACGCGCGCAGCAGATCAAATCTCTCTTTATTATATTTCTCACGGATATAAATAATGGTTTTATAGCCAAGAACAGCTCCGATCGAGGCCAGCCCGATCCCTGTATTGCCGCTGGTAAGCTCAATAATTGTGCCTCCAGGCTGCAAAGTTCCGTCTTTTTCCGCTTGCCGGATAATGCCGTATGCCGTACGATCCTTCACGCTGCCGCCTGGATTAAATGATTCTAACTTCAAATAGATCTCCGCATCCTCTTCGTGAACAAGCTTGTTAATGCGCACCAGCGGAGTTTGGCCGATCAAATCAAGAATACTGTCACTAAGCTTCTTTCTGTCTCCCACAGGATTTCCCTCCTTCAATTTGAGCGCTGGGCACCAGCAGACAAAGCATTTCCATATGAAAAAAATACAGACCTCCTTAGGGGAAACCTGTATCTCAGCTCATTCAATCAACATGGCACCAGGTTTCCACCGTCACAACGAGCGGGACCAAATCTTTGGACATTAATTGGCCTGACTGGATACCGGGATCAGATCTTTCTGATAAGCCAGGACTAGATCCCAATCACCGCTAAATATCGGAATCCGGTAATAACCCACTCGTTCATAAAGCGCAGCGGCCTCAGGCTGCTTCGGTCCTGTTTGCAGCTTAATGCTGCTGTAACCGAATTCGATGGCCAACCGCTCGATTTCGGCCAGGATAGCCTGCGCTACGCCCTTGCGGCGATAATCGGAGCGCGTATACATCCGTTTCACTTCAACTGTGGTTTCGTCAAGCGGCCTTAACGCGCCGCAGCCAACCGGATGACCATCCAGACGAGCGACGACAAACGCTGCACGCGGAACTTCGACATCGGACGGTTTGAAACCTGCTGTTCCGTCGGAGTCATAGAGCGCCGCCAGTTCTACGCTCAACTCCTTGATTAATTGCTCCGATTCTTCACTGCGAATAGGTTCAGGACCTGCAGTTAGGGTTGATCTCATCGGCTTACCACTCCTATCTGACGTTAATATTCTGATAATGCCCATTGGTTTTATAGGTAATAAGTATATCGTTAAATTTAACATCCCCAGGATGGTGCGTCTAATAGGGATATTCTATTCTAGCATTTAATTTTTCTATCGTTCCTTACGGTTTGACGCCTGCAAATTACGGTGCTATAGTGGATGACAAGCGTTCCAAAAATGCACATGCCTTCCTGTCGACCTTACCTATGGAGACTTTCTTATATCGCTGATTCAGCAAATAAGAGGGTCTTTTTTGCATGGTGAATAAGTTGGCGTTTTGAAACAGAAGAACTGGTACCATTGTCGCAAATGAAATCTAATTAAACGGGAGGCACCAAGGATGAGTTATCGAACGATTGGCAAAACTGGCATACGCGTTTCCAGCCTTTGTCTAGGCACGATGTCCTTTGGCGGAAATGCCGATGAGCAAACATCCAAAGAGATATTTAACCGAAGCCGCGAAAAAGGCATTAATTTTTTTGATACGGCGAACATCTATAACGGAGGTCTTTCGGAGGAAATCCTGGGCAGATTGATTAAAGGGTCCAGGGACGAGCTTGTTTTGACCAGCAAGGTTTTCTTCCCGACAGGATCCGATGTGAATGCGAAAGGATTGTCTCGCCGGCATATTTTTCTTTCCATTGAAGATAGTTTGCGCAGGCTGCAAACGGATCGGATTGAATTCTATTTCGTGCATCATTTTGATTCGCAAACGGCCATTGAAGAGACGCTGCGCGCGCTCGATGACTTGCAGCGGCAAGGCAAAATCCTTTATCCGGCCGTGAGCAACTGGGCTGCATGGCAGATTGCCAAAGCCTTGGGCATTTCGGAGAAAGCGGCATTAGCGCGCTTCGAGCTTATTCAGCCCATGTATAACCTGGTGAAAAGACAGGCGGAAGTGGAGATTCTGCCTTTAGCGGAATCCGAGCAGCTTGGCGTAATCAGCTACAGCCCGTTGGGCGGCGGATTGCTGAGCGGCAAATACGGGCTGCAGCGCAAACCCGAGCAAGGCCGGCTGGTGGATCAGCCTATGTATACGAAGCGCTACGAGGAAGCTGCTTATTTTGATGCAGCGGAGCGCTTTACCGCATTTGCCAAGCAGCGCGAAGTGCATCCTGCTACGTTAGCCGTAGCTTGGGTGCAAAGCCACCCCGGTATAACGGCTCCCATCATCGGCGCCCGCAGCGTGGAGCAGTTGGAGCCGTCGCTGGCAGCGCTCGATTATAGCTTGGATGCTGAAACGCGTGCAGCGATCTCTGCCCTTACCGTCGCGCCTCCACTGGCAACCGACCGCAGTGAAGAAGCCGGTGCTGAACGTTAATGTTTGCAACCCAAAAAGCAGGCACGATCATCATCTTCAATGATCGTGCCTGCTTCTTCATTTTCAAAACCTGTCTAGCCGATAACCGTTTCAATAAATCTTTCCAGTGAACCTGTATCGGTTATATGTTTATTGCATTCCTCACTATTCATGCACAAATAGTTGCCGACCGCTTTATAGTAATCAGGCGAAGCGTTGGCTGGCCTTTTTTTAGAAACCGCCGAAAATAACGCAAGCTCCTCATACCTGTTGCAGATAAAGCAAAAACTCTTCTTATTGGTCGGTGTAAACTTGCCTTCTATGCCAATGACTTTTCCTTGCAGGCTGTAGACCATGAACAATTTATTGGTTGCAATATCTGTCCAACCCAGATAAGTGACATAACGAAAATCGATCAGGGATATATCAGGAATCTTCAGCTTCTTATTCTTGGGGAATAATTTCTGAATCTGTTTCTCCGTAATCTGCGGGAATGCCGCTAGATGCGATTCTATCGAGGTCAGATACTTTTGAAAATCATCGGGTTTGTCTAAGCCAATAAATGGGTCCAGCAAATGCTTCTGATTGTCCGTACACACCGGAAACAGTTCGGCTATTTTGGTTGCTGCACCATACCGGACGGCTTCCAGTACTTTCGGGTCGGAAATCGTGCTGAGCGCTTGCTGCAAAATCCCCGCTTGCTTTTTAATCACATTATATTGATGGTTTCTAATGAATGGTTCACACATGGTGTGGTCAGCTCCTTATTTTTCATATTAAAAATAAGGAGCAAAGCCAGTTATTAGAAACGATGTATTCTTTATTAGGGCGATTATTTGTGAAATTAGTTACGCCCATGCAAAGTATCGCCTCTACATCAGGCTTTGCATGAGACTGTGCCAATCTGGCAATCTTTAATTGCCATCTATACCAACTCCTTCGCACGTTGAATACAAACATTATACAAAATACTCCCCATTGTCTCAATGGAGAGTATTGTTCAAGGAAGATTCCGGTCCCGTCTCCTGGCCCATGCGGAACGTCGTTCCTTTATAAGATTTACTTTACCCTTATTCCAGCGCAGTGAAGGAACATGGTTCCCTTATTCTGACTATTTGCCAGAAAAAAAGCGGAATTTTCAGGAATAAGGTACTGACGTTCCGCGAATATAACTTGTATGCGATTACATCAATAAATAAGAAACTCACGTTCCGTGAGCCGTTTTCCATATTCGTGACTGCTGCGTCCAGCGATAAAACTGGCGAGAAAAAGCCGAACAACAACTTGTTCGGCAGATCGTTACTTATATGAAGCTGCATTTTGCCACGTATAAAGGAAATTTTCAATGTTCAGCTGCAATCAGGCGAGCCTCATATGAGAAGAATAATGTAATTCGCAGCGTCCTAATCAGCTTTATTTGGAAATAGCCTGCATTAAGCTCTTCCGGGGGTCGAGATTCGGATTCAACACATGCTGCAGATAGCGTTCAGCGCTTTGTTGAATAGCTTCCTCTGAAGCGTTAGCGGCTCCATGAAAGATAAAGCTCGGCAAGAAGCTCATGCCAATGAGCCCCGCAAGCGCTTGATACGGCTTGGTAAATTCACTCATTGCAAAGCCTTGGAAGCCCCCAGCTTGATACGCCTGCTCGTGGGAACCTGTCGAGATGGCAAGAAGCAGCTCTTTGCCAGCAAGTCCTCGGCCTCGGCCCCCGCCCCCTATCAGCCAACTTGAATCCAGAACCACTTCCTGCCACATTTTGAAAAAGGACGGCGCGCTATACCAATAAAAAGGAAATTGAAACACAATGCGGTCATGGGCAAGGAGCAACTCCTGCTCCTTTGTTGCCTCAATGACTTTATCCGGATAAACGGCGTACAAATCATGAACGGTAATGTCTTCATTTTGATTCAGCCTATCCAGCCATACTTTGTTTACTTTTGAGATGTCCAGTTGCGGATGCGCAACGATAACCAACGTTTTCATAAATGAATTCCTCCTCTCCAATAAACTTTACCAAATAAAATTTATTAAGTAAAGTTTATTTGGTAAAGTTTTATCAAATTAACATTTAGAAGGGCAGCCATAACGAAAAACCTGCCCTCTAAAAATGAGGGGCAGGCTTTTTACTTGCGGCATTTTTTAAACGAAAACCTCCGTATGCTCGTCATTTCCCCACTCGTCCCACGATCCTTCGTAAGGCCGTATATCGGAATAACCGAGCAAGCGCAAAACAAAATACGAATGTGCACCTCGCTGATTGGATTGACAGTAGGGCACTATGGTTTGATCCGTTCTTAGACCTAAAACTTCAAACTCCCGCTTTAATGCGGCATACGGCTTAAATCTGATCACTCCGGCCTCGTCCGGCGGATCGAGCGCTTCTTTCCACTCTTTATGGATCGCTCCCTTGATATGGCCTCCCTTGCGATTGTTTCGCTTATCAAGACCTGCGTACTCTTCCGCGGAACGAACATCCAGCAGCACACTGTTGACCAGCCCCTTCTGAATGTCCTCCTTCGTCACCACTCGCAATGAATCCGCAGAAATGGTGATTGAACCGGCAGGCACATCAGGCGATTCCGTCGAGATTTCCTTCGCCGCCGAAGCCCATGCCGTGTAACCGCCATTCAGCAGCTTCACCTGATCCTTCAATCCAAGGTACTCCAAAACATAGAAAAGCCGTGCCGCCAGAACTCCGCCTCCCTCGTCGTAGACAATGATCGTCGTGTCATTGTTCAAACCGGCAGCCTCCAGCACATGCTGCAAACGATCTGACCGGACAAACGTATGGTTGGATGTATCCTTCACATCCTTCACATGCAAGGGGACTGCTCCTGGGATATGTCCGGCTTGATAGCCCTCTGATCTGGCATCAAGTAGAATCACATTTGGAGAAAATCGGTGTTCATCCACCCACTCTACATCGACGAGCAGATGCCCGTTCGGATAATCGGAACCTTGTACAACTGTCATTGTTTTATCCCCTCCTTCTATTCGTAATGTTAGAGCCGCTCGAATCCCAAATTTTCACGCAAGTTCCTGCCCGCATACGAGCTGGGGAACAATCCACGCCGCTGCAATTCCGGAACGACTTGCTCCAAAAAAGCTTCAGCTCCCCCGGACGCCAGCTGCGGCATTACGCTGAACCCATCAGCTGCGCCGCTGTTGTACCATTTCTCCATCACGTCCGCAATTTGCTCCGCTGTCCCTGCAAGGGTAAGCTCGCCGGTGCCTACCCAGTGTTTCTCAAGCAGCTCTCTAATCGTCAGCTTTTCATTGTCCACGATCTTTTTTACTCGCTGATAAAAGGATTGATAGGCATTAACTTGGGACAGATCAGGCAATTCAGGAAAAGGATCGTCCAGCGCATACACAGAAAAGTCGATCCCTAATAGATTCGATAGCGACATCAGGGAACGCTCTATGGAGCCGAGTTTCCGCAGCTCGCCGGCAATTTCCTTGGCCTCTTCTTCTGTTCTGCCCACAATCACTTGCAGGCCCGGCAAAATCTTGATGCTGCCCGGGGGCCGACCCGCTTTGGCAGCTCTGGATTGAATGTCTTGGTAAAAAAGCTGCGCTTCCTCCAGCGATTGCTGCACGGTAAAGATCAGCTCCGCATACTGCGCCGCCAGATCTTTGCCTTCCTCGGATGCGCCTGCTTGAACGAGCAACGGTCTGCCTTGCGGCGTACGCATAATGTTCAGCGCACCCCGAACCGAGAAATGGGCGCCTTCGTGGTGAATATCACGAACTTTGTCCACGTCGGCATAAATGCCGTTAACCTGATCTTGAACCAGCGCGTCTTCATGCCAGCTGTCCCATAATTTGAGGGCTACCTCTGTAAACTCCCTGGCTCTTTCATAGCGCTGCGTATGAGACGGGAGCCCCGGAAGCCCGAAGTTATACGCTGTGCGATCCACCCCCGTGGTCACGATGTTCCAGCCCGCCCGGCCCCCGCTGATATGATCCAGCGATGCGAAGATTCTTGCTACATTGTACGGTTCATTAAAGCTTGTCGATACGGTGGCAATCAAGCCGATATGTTCGGTCACCGTGGCGATCGCTGATAGCAAGGTGAGCGGTTCAAAGCCAAGTATGGGACCATGCTGTACAGCCTTAGCCTCAATCGACAGGCCGTCAGCGATAAACAGCGAATCCACCCGGGCAGCCTCCGCCTTCTGGGCAATCCGCTGAAAATACTTCCTGTCATGAAGCTCCTCCAGCTTCGCGCTGGAATGACGCCAGGCCCCGCGGTGAGAGCCCGCATTTTGCAGCATAAGATTCAAAATCATTCTTCGATCGCTCATTGTCATCACACCTCTGTCATTGTTCTTCTCTCCAAACAAAAAGAGACTCCTGCACTCGGTACGCAAATACGAGGCGGAATCTCCAGTGGTCTGGTAGAAATGAATGTTCATTTTAAATTCGTTAATTCATATTAAAATAGTCGGAATAATACGATCATATCACCCGCGATTCCTGCCCGTCAACAGCAAAAAGAGCCGCCGTTCATGAGGCTGCTTCCTTTTTTTCATCCTCATATCCGAAGATCTGAAACATTCCTGACAAATTGTTGTCAGGATCACCATGTTATGATTGGGATATACATGAATCCATTCGAAAATTGGATGGTAACCAGGAGGTCAATTCTAATGACACAATCTGCAATCGACATGTTCAACTACCACGTATGGGCGAATAAAACCCTGCTAGACCGTTTAAAAGAAATTCCGCAGGAGCTCTATTATCAAGAAATCCAAAGTGTTTTCCCAACAATTTCAAAGGCGATGCCTCATATCTACATCACAGATACCTGTTGGTTGCACATTCTTTCCGGTAAGAGCATGAATGAAGCCATGGCATTAGCCAATCAATTAAAAGAAGCTGCCAAGAAGATGAGCATCGAGGAGTTGGAAGCAGCTTTCTCCGAACTGGCTAAGGCATATACGTTGTTTTTCAAGGAGCAAGAAAATATGGAGAAAACCATCGTCTTGGATAATCCCTATGCGGGCATTCGAGAAACCAGTTATTCAGAAATCGTTCTGCAAGTTGTCAATCATGCAACGTATCATCGCGGCAATATTACAGCCATGTTGCGGCAGTCGGGGCACGCTTCCGTCATGACCGAGTATGCGCTTTATTGGTACTCCACATAACGCCGATTCGACAATTCGTATCAAATTCCACCCATTTACAAGGTTACCAGGTTTGTTCATAATTAAATGTGGGTTACCATCCATTTCCAAGGAGTGATACCATGTCCAAGAGCATCTTAATTCTTACTGGTGATGCCGCAGAAGTACTGGAAGTTTACTACCCCTATTTTCGTGTTTTAGAGGAAGGGTACGAAGCCATCATCGCTTCGCCGACGAAGAAAGTGCTTCGTACTGTCGTTCACGATTTCGTTGAAGATTGGGAGACTTATACGGAGAAGCCGGGGCATCAGCTGCAATCGCACATCGCGTTCGCTGATGTTGATCCTAACCAGTACGATGGCCTGATCATTCCTGGCGGCAGAGCCCCGGAATACATTCGTTCGAATGTGGATGTTCCACGCATTATTCGTCACTTCCTAGAGGCAGATAAGCCGATTGGCTCCATATGCCATGGAGCGCAAGTATTCGCCGCTCTAAAGGACAATCGGTTTTTTGAAGGCCGAACCATGACTGCCTATAACGCATGCCGTTTAGATGTGGAGCAGCTTGGAGCTCATTACGCGAAAGAAACGCTTCATGTTGACGGGAAGCTTGTCTCTGGCCACGCTTGGCCGGATCTGCCTGGCTTCATGCGCGAATTTTTGAAGCTGCTCTCTTAAGCCTTAAATAAATATAGAGAGGTTGCCTTATTCGGCAGCCTCTTTGTCATTAAGGCAGCCTGCTTCAATGCAGAGCGCCTTGAACATCACATAAATGATATCATCGTGCACCTCATATCGGTATTCCCCATACAATAGGTAAAATCATCCATGCGGTTTTTACAAAATGAGGAGTAGCTCATGATCGTAATCGAGGGAACTAGCACTATAATCTTTGAAGAAGGAACACTGTCCGAAGATGAGCAAGCCATCTATCAAAAAAAGAAAAGCAGCCCCGTCGAGTACCCGTTCGCTTGTGTCGATGACCTGTTGTTTGAACTCAAACTGAGAACTCAAATCATGGAAGCTTCATGGGCACTGAGTAAGAGCGGTGTTTTTTTTGCCGGATTTAACAACTCCGTGTGCAACAAGGCTTATTGGCATCATACCGATCAAGGGAGGTTCCGGCTGAAAAGCGGAGTTTCCCCGCAAGCTGCGATAAGAGATATTTTCAGCCACGGAAACTTGTATGCGTTCGAATGTTCCACGGCTGTCGTCGTCGTCCTCTATAAGGCCTTATTAGAATCCATTGATCCCGAACAATTCGATTGGTTGTTTTCAGATCTTCTGTTATTTAATTGGGACTATAACGCTAACTTACATCTAATCGACCGGACATGTATGGAGGAGGCCGTCCCAGGGGATGTGCTTTATTTTGATAACCCCGAATTTGCCCCTATACTTCCTTGGTGGAGAGGAGAAAACGTCGTCAAGATGACAGACGGCCTTTACTATGGGCACGGGCATGGTATCGGTGTCGCTTCTGAAGGTGACATCATTACTGTCCTGAACAAATACAGAAAGCCGGACAGCACGCAATCGGCGTTCCTGACGGACACGATTGTTTTTCCCGATTTCTCCTACTTTGCCAAGTTTCAATCCAACATTCGGGTGAAGCCCATTATTGCTAAAGTTGGGGATTGTACGTTTGTACGACCAAGCCAGCCCTTTTCATGAACATATTCGATTAAGCCCAATTTATATAGACATGTGCCTTTTTTTCCCAACCATGCATAGGATGCTGTATGCCCAAACCAGAAAGGGGAACATCCATGATTAAAGAAATTGTTACTGAGGAAAACTTCCAGCTGTATCAAACGCCGGCAAGAACAGAGGATAACCTCCCGATTCATCAAAATCCAGCTGTAGCTGGCCCGTACCACCCTGCGCATCCGCATCATCATCATGCTCAACATCCACACCATCATGCTCAGCATCCACACCATCACCATGCTTATCATCCGCAGCACCACCATGCGTACCATCCACATCATCACCATCAAGCGCACCATGCACATCACGACCCTGTTTACCATGCGCAGCAGCATCACGTGTACCATCCACATCATCACCCTGTTTACCATCCGCACCATCACCATGTTACGCATCCGCACCATCACCATGTTATACATCCACACTATCACCATGTTTTACACCCGCACCATCATCATGTTATGCATCCGCATCACCATGCTACGCATCCACAGCAACACCAAGGATCCCAGTACTGATGGAAAACAATTGACCCGTACAACGTAAAATGGCCCTTTCGCTTTCATGCGAATAGAGCCTTTTTTTGATCAAATAATATTGAATATCAAGAGTCGTGCAAACGTGAGGCTTGTTTACGATTAACGATCATCCATTCCGCAATGACGAGATTAACGACCAAACCGAGCCAAATATTGACCTCGAGTACCTGATTCAGAATAGGCCCCACACCTTGGAACGGTAACCCCCTATGTCCTGCGAGATACATCATGATACACAGCGGTGTCACTATACGCGCGCTTGCTGCGACAAGCGTCACAGCATAGTTGCGGATCATCCATACGCCATGAGCCTCGAACCTTTTTTGTCGAGCCACCCGATATCCCATCCATCCAGTAAATAACCATAATGCAACCAAGGTGAAAAAGGCCATTTGCCGGATATAGCTCGCCGTATACATTCCCACCACTAGCCCAGTCACGCTTCCAATGGCTACGAATCCTAAATAAAATCGTCCAACCATACGATGAATATGCGGTCGTTTGCTTCGCAGGCCAGGAAGAAATTGCAGCCAGCCTACAACGAGAGCAAGAAACGATGCGAAAATATGGACTAACAGCAGTGGGAAATGCAGGAAAAACGAAGCGTCAAGCGCTACGCGGCTATATCCTGGGTCTAATAAGATATATGGAGCTATTGCAAAGACGGCGGCACCTAACGTAAGCAAGACGATAGAGTTCCACCCGATCCTGTTTTTATGGACACTCGACATTTGGCAGCTCCTCTCTAATTTGATATTTCAACAACAGCCTGAAAGGAGGATCGATCCAGCAGCGATCTC
The DNA here is from genome assembly GCF_040812395.1 of Paenibacillus tabacirhizosphaerae. Lineage (GTDB taxonomy): Bacteria > Bacillota > Bacilli > Paenibacillales > NBRC-103111 > Paenibacillus_E. The sequence goes on from NZ_JBFNXH010000019.1 coordinate 49,543, forward strand.
AACATATAATTAGCCAGATCGGCGCGCGAAATCCCCTGTGCCTGGTGCAACGCGCCATTGATTGACGTTCGGTACGTTTCCGTCTTCGGCCCGTTCGTCAACCGAGGGGGACGTATAACCGTCCAGTCCAACCCCGAGTTTCGCACGATCGCCTCCATACGCGACATATCTTCGTAAGCATGTTTGTACATGGGCTGAATCACATGCCGAATGACAAACTGCTGCAACATTGGAGTGTCTAAAGGGATTTCCAGCCCCGCTGAAGATAAGCAAACTAAACGGCGTATGTCCGCAGCTTGCATCGCCTTCATGATATGATCTGTTCCTTCCGAGTAAACGGTCGTAGGTTTGCGGTGAGCTACGCCAAGAGCTGATAGAACCGCATCTTTGTTAGCTAGCCATTTGCTGAACGACGATAGCTCCAGAACATCTCCGTGGACAACTTCCAAGCGTTCATTGCGAATATCAACCGCTGCGGGATTGCGCACAATGACGGTGACTTCGTGACCGAGCTCAAGCGCCTGAATGACGGCTTGACGACCTGTGCCGCCTGTAGCCCCAAAAACGACGACCTTCATCTCGCTTTTCCCCCTGTAAGCTCTTCGACCAGCCAGGTTACAATGGCTTTGTGTCCCTCAATTGTAGGGTGGAGTCCATCCGGCCCTATGAATGTCGCCGACGCCGGTAATCCAAATCCCTCTTGCGTGTCTACGACTGGGTCAGGCAGGCTGCGGATCGTGTTGCCGATCACGAGAATATCTTCATTTCGCCAGCTCAGCTGTCCCTGCTGAAAATGTGGAAACGCGGCAACTCGTTCTTCGTCGAACGTTGGCGGGGTGATCCATACCCAGCTAGCCGTGGTTCGCGCTGAGGCTATCCGCCTTATTTCTTTTAAATTCTTAGCGGTTTCTTCCGCGCTGACTTGCGTTTTGGCCGAACCCGGACCGACGCGCAGCACATCGTTGCCCCCAAGCATGCATAAGATCCAATTCGGTTGTTTGGCGACAATGCCGCTGAAGCGCGCAAGGGCTTGCGTGGAGGTATGGCCGGAAATCCCTTCATTGACCAACCGTATTCCATCCTGCGGTCTTTGCAGCACAAGCAGCTGGCGCAGGATTTCAAACCAGGATAGCAGATCATCTGTCGTACTTTCGCCTACTCCAATCACCGTTTCTCCCGCCTTGAACGGCAGATGATCGACCCTGTCGGCAAAAACCGGATCTTCCAGCAATTGCTGCGCTGCTACTTTCGCCTGTTGAACCAAAAGGACTTTGACGTTCAGATACGTCTCCAAGTCTATGCCATATATAGCCGCTACGGTTTTTTCATCGAGATTACGCGCAAAACTCAGCAGCTTTTCAGGATGCTGTGTTTGAACAAGTTTTACCCACCTAGGATTTAATGTTGGTTCCATCTTTGTATGATCTCCTTTTGTTGTTTTTTTGTTTATCGCATGAACATGCCGCCATTGATCTCAATCGTCTCTCCTGTCACGAAAGAGGAGAGATCGGAAGCTAGGAAAAGCACCCCGCCCGCCACGTCTTCCGGTAACCCTTCCCACCCTAACGGGATGACTGCGATGATGGACTTGCGGATTTCCTCGGTCTTAAACCGATCGTTCGACGTGTTGGCAATCACACCGGGCGTAATCGCGTTAACGTGAATTCGGTTTATCCTGCCAACAAAAGTCAGCAGGTACATGATCAATGGGATCAAGACGAAGATCTTTACAAACGTTTTGTGTGCCGACCAATTCACAGGATCAGCAAAAATGGCCATCCCGGCAATAAATACTTGCACCACAATGCAGGCTAAAAACAGCCAAGCCAATATGTTGTAGATGAGACGCCCGACATGCATCTTCTATCCCTCCTCTCACATGGATCTGGTTGATCAACATTTCTTACAATAACCGCTGAGTCTCACGAAACGCTGTGCGAAAAAGTCACAAAACGATCAACAAACAAGTACATTGCAGTCAATCCGACCACGTGCGACAAAGGATATGCTACAATAATTCCAAATCTTTCTTACAACTTGTTGGAGGGGACTACATGCCTATCAACCGTACGGTATTGATCGTAGATGATGATAAAGAGATTGTAGAGTTAATGAGGGATTTCCTCGAAGATGAACAGTTTGGCGTGGTCGAAGCCTATAACGCCGCTCAAGCTTTAGAAGCAATGGACCGCAATCGGGTTGACTGCATCCTGCTGGATGTGATGATGCCCGGCCAGAGCGGTCTTGAGCTTTGCAGACAAATTCGGAAAACGCAAGATACACCGATCCTCTTCCTTAGCTCACGGGGCGAGGATGTGGACAAAATACGTGGCCTTAGCTTAGGCGGCGACGATTATATTGTGAAATCTGCAACGCCCGAGGAAGTTGTCGCTCGGATCAAAGCTGTGCTCCGCCGCTTCGGTAAGAATGAGAAGGATCACAAGCTCGAGCTTGACTTCGGTCGACTCGTCCTAGATGTGTTGGCCCATGAAACAAGAGTCGAAGGACATCCAGTGCCTTTAACTCCCAAAGAATTCGATATCCTTTGCTTATTTGCGGAATACCCCCGACAAGTATTCACATATGAACAATTGCTGCAGCGTTTCTGGGAAGGGATTGGAGACAAGCATTCCGTCACCGTTCATATTGGAAGAATTCGCGAGAAAATTGAGGAAGATCCCAGAAAGCCAACGTTCATCACCAATGTTTGGGGCGTAGGCTACCGGTTCGAAGGGGTGCGAAGATGAAACCGCTCCGCATACGCCAATGGATGTTGATCGGCATGCTCATTATGCTGATCCTGCCGCAGTTGTCTTATGAAATCCCTGGCCTGTTCGATCGCTATGTGTGGGAGAACACCAAGCATTCGCAGCGGCAAACAACCTTGAACACCTTGGTGAGCGAGGTTAGCGAAACGGACATCACGCACTGGCACGATCCCAGTTGGCAGACTGCTATTGGGAATAGGATCGCAGCTTCGCATTTGGGGATTATTCTCCTTGATGCTTCCGATCGTGAAATCTATCATTCCATGCCTTCAGGAGTGGAAGCAACCGCTTCTCGACAAATACGCATCGTGGAGCAAGGCCAACTGCGGGGTAATGCCCTCTTCTTCGTTCCTAAACAAACAAGCGGACTCGCGACAGCGTTCGCCTTTATAGCTGGTCTTTGCGCTATTTTATTTATTGGATGGCAGATGGGTCGTGTTGTCGTGAAACCTTTGGAAGCGATGAGTTCCGCAGCCAGACGAATCGCGGGAGGCGATCTGGATTTTCATCTTCCCGAATCCACTGTTCTGGAAGTGGCCGATGTGCGTGCAGCCTTTCATGCGATGGGCAAGGGACTTCGGGAATCGCTGATTCGTCAGTCCGAGCTGGAGGAAGAACGACGCTTTTTCATTAGCTCGATCGCACATGACCTAAGGACGCCATTATTTGCTTTGCGGGGATTCTTAACGAGGCTGGAACGCGGTCTGGCCAGCAATCCGGAGAGGATTCCCAGATATGCCGCCATTTGCAGTAAAAAAGCGGAACAGCTAGAACGTCTTGTATCCGATCTTTTTTCTTACAGCCAAATGGCATCCTTGGATCAATTGCTGCGACAAGAACAGCTGAATATAAGTGCTCTTTTCACAGATATTGTTTCGGAATATCTGCCAATTGCGAAGGAAAAAGGAATAACTTTGAAGTACGATGAACCGGCTGAGCAGCATATACGCCAAGGCGACGCACATATGCTGCGGCGAGCGATAGGAAATTTGATCGAAAATGCCCTCCGCTATACCCCAGGAAACGGCGTCATTACCCTCACCTTGCATATGGAGGAAACTCGCATCCTCTTCACCGTTGAAGATACGGGCCCGGGAATACCCGAGTACGAATTGACTAACATCTTTAAAGCATTTTACAGGGGCGATGAATCAAGGAATCCAGAAAATGGCGGCACCGGACTTGGACTTACCATTGCGCAGCGAATTCTAAGGGCGCACAAAGGCGATCTCACAGCCCGGAATCACAGCCAGACAGGAAGCGCTATTTTTACAGGCTGGATAGCTTATTTAGTTACGTCTTAGACGGTGCATATCGTTCTCTAGACCGAGTGGATTTAAATCCTGCGTCTGACGATTGCTTTCCTTTGTTCACTTATACTTGAAAAGTGAAGAGAAATTGACAACAAGTGTAGAACCTGCAACCAATTAAAATGAAATAGAGGTGCTCTTGTGAAACAGCAAGGAAACAACAAGACGTTGGTACTCATCGGGCTGCTGCTCGGCGTGGTGTTCTCAGAACTGGATCAGACGATCGTATCAACAGCGCTGCCAACCATCATTCGTGATCTCCATGGCCTGTCGCTTTACGGCTGGGTAGCAGGGATTTACATGCTCGCCATTACGATGTTCATGCCAATCTTCGGCAAGCTGGCGGATATTTACGGACGCAAGAAGATTTATTTAAGCTGTGTCGCCCTTTTTATGATCGGATCGATCATCTGTGGGCTCGCAGATTCCATGACTGTGCTGCTGATCGGAAGAGGCATTCAAGGCATTGGAGCCGGTGGCCTTATGCCGTTAGGCATGATCATCATCGGAGATACATTTCCGCTCGAGCAGCGTGCTAAGGTTCAGAGCTTAATTGGGCCTTTATTAATTCTGCCGCAGCTGCTAGGACCAACTGTTGGAGGCTATCTTGTCGGCCATGTGAGTTGGCACTGGATCTTTCTGATCAACATTCCTATAGGGCTCATCTCTGCCTTTATCGTGTCCAAGGGCTTGCGTGAATCGAACAACAGCGAGAAGAAATCCATTGACTGGGCAGGCGCCTTCACCCTTGTGCTATCCATGCTCTCGCTTCTGCTCGCTCCTGTGCTGATCGACATCAAAGGCTATACGTGGTCATCCCCTGTCATTATAGGCCTATTGGTTCTGTCCCTAGCGCTTGTCGTGCTGTTTATTCGAATCGAATCCAAGGCCAAAGAACCCATTATCCCGCTAGTTCTCTTCAAAAATCGCTCGGTCGTGGTCCTGTCATGTATCGTATTTCTAACGATGCTCGGCATTATGGGCGGCATGTCCGGCTTCCCGTTCTTCGCTCAGATTGTTATGGGCATGTCGCCAACCGCTTCCGGCTACATGTCGCTGGCTTTCATGGCAGGTGCTATTCCAGCTAGCATCGTTTGCGGAAATCTCATTACAAAGATTCCCTACAAGTACCTGTTCATCGTATCGTTCGTCTTTCCGATCGTCAGCTACGTGCTGCTGTCGCAAATCCATGTCGATACGACGGTTATGTACATGATCGCAGCATTTTTCATACTAGGGCTTGGCATCGGCGTTCTATTCGGCGGAGATAATCTGATCGTCCAGGAATCCGTTGCAAAGGAGCACACCGGAGTAGGTGTGGCCACTGTTCAGTTATTCCAATCCATAGGCACAACGCTCGGTTTCTCCATCTTCGGGAGCCTGCTTTCCAGAAATATTTCCAGCGGTTTATCCGGGTTGTCCGGCGAATTCCCTGCCGGAACTTCAGAGACGATTATGAACGGTGGCCTTCCACAGGGACTTTCCGCAGAGCTGCTGTTGAAAATCAAAATGGTTTTTGCGGAGTCCTTCCAACACATTTTCGCCATAGGCATCGGCTTCGCCATTGTGGCTTTCATCGCTTGCTTATTTATGAAAAAGGAGCTGCTTACGGCCAAGGAAGAAGCTCCGGCCGCTCCGGCTGTCGTTAATCCTAGCTCGAATGTGTGAGCTATGAAATCATGATATTTAACGGAAAGCGCAACTTTTTTCATATTTCTCACGTCTAATTTTTGGGTAAAATTGGAATATTCATTTATAGTTTCCCTAAATTAACAGAGGATTGGAAGATGATGCAAATGATGATGAAGAAACGAATCCAACAATCAGCTGCTATGATTGCAGCTACCGCCATTTTATCGCTTTCTTGTTTAGCTGTTCCGAATGCACAAGCGGCAGAAACGTCCGAGACAGCTCCGAAAATTGTCCAGGTAGCAGCTTCCGGCTCATCTTTAGCGCTTGACGACCAAGGAAATGTATGGTGTAGTGCGTTACATGCCATTTCTGTCAAGGATGGCTATCACCCCAATCTTATGATAAAGGCTAAGGGACTGAATCATGTAGTTCGTATGAGCGGGGATCTTGTACTAAGAGAAGATGGAACGGTGTGGACCATCGAAACGCCCGATGTGGCTCCATCCGATTTGAAGCAACATGTTTCTGCAGAGTTAGGCGATCCTATTCCCGATCTGAAAGAGATCGTCAAAATCCAGGATATCGGTATGCTAGGGTTAGCGATCGATAGAGAAGGAAAAGCTTGGTTCTTTGAATCCGCTCCTCGCTGGTTGAAGAATGATCCAACGTTTACTTTGAAAGCCAAGCCGGTACTTATCGAGGGGCTGGATCATGTAAAAGACGTATCCGTCTCTAATGACAGCGTAATGTTTTTAAAAGACGATGGTACTATATGGGGGATCGATACATATATCCCAGTTTCAAGAATTCACGGTGATAATCCATCCTTGTACGACACAATCCGATCTACGAAGCCGGTTCGGATGAATAATTTAAACGATATTGCGAAGCTAGGCAATAATATTGCGTTGAAGAAAGACGGCACGGTTTGGATATGGGGACGCGATAAGTTTGCAAAACCGGAAAGTGACATTTCGGAAAAGGCAATCGCTCCTTTTCAGGTAGCTGGACTTGCTGATATTGTCGATTTTTCCAAAATCGTCGATAATGGCAAGTCGGGTAATAAAACGCTCTTTGTGAAAAAAGACGGTACCGTGTGGGGCTGGGGGTTTTTCAGCGAAGATTGGATCCCTGGCAGTGAACCCGTTGGCGCTTGGAGAGACGTTTTCCAATTGAAATCATTATCCGATGTTGCCTACCTCCCAATCAGTGGTACTGATGCAGTAGTGAAAAAGGACGGCACGTTATGGTTGTGGGGAACAAACAATTCTTATAGTACCTTCATTAAAGATCCGCTTCCAGTAGAATTCAATGCCAATATGAAGTAGCATTGAAATGGGCCTGTCGTCTCCAGTCCAATAATCGACCCGGCGACAACAGGCCTCTCCATATAAGATCGGCGGCCGCGCACTTAGTTCTTCCCTCATGAAGACGGAACAACGATCCTCTATTCGTCTAAATAATCCTCTTTTTCACTTCGGAAAGGAACTACGGTACGTTAAATAGGTTAAAATCTGCCTAAACCCGGTCATTGCCTTCGCATAAAGCACTGTAGTTCCGCTCATGACCTTAAAAAGCAAATATAGCAATCGATAACGCATCTACGTTCCTCTCCCCATGACTAAAGGATCCTAGATCCTTTGAATCCTTCCATCTCCGAGGACGGACAGCATAATTCGTCGATCACCGTACCGGAAAACTGAGAAGTCCTGATCAGAACTTTAGCTATCTCGGAAGAAAATCCGGGGTATATGTATCAAAATTTTAAAGCAATTGAAAGCCCCGAATGGTTAAAAAGCTCCGTCATTTACGAATTGCATGCAAGAGCGTTCTCTGAAGGCGGATTTAACGGTTTAGCCCAAATCCTCAAGTTCATGCCATCGTTGAATGGCATGAACTCAGGGACATAGAGTTCCGTATGTGCTGCTCGTTTACGCTAGGGATGCTTTTGCTGTACATACGTCACGAGTTTATGCATGAACACCACAGCCTGCGCGCGATTCGTCGTCTCATGCGGATGAATGCCATTCGCATAGCCTTGAACAAGCCCCAGTTGCACTAAGGAAGCAACGCTGCCAGCTGCATAATCCGATATCGCGGAAGAGTCGGTGAAAGCATCCAATACAGACGAACTGCTGATCATCGTGGAAGGTTGACCCGCCGACCGCAGGGCCCGCTCTGCAAGAACCATCATATCCTCTCTAGTAATCGAATCCTGCGGATGGAAGCTGCCGTTTGCGTCCCCTTGCACGATTCCCAAGCCTCTTGCTTCGGCCAAAGGCTCTGCGTAATATTCACCTTCCCTCACATCAGCAAAGCTAAGTCCAGATTTGCTTTTGAGCTCCAACGCCTGCATAAGCAGGATGACAAAGTCGGCTCGAGTCACAGGAGCCTTGGGACTAAATATGCACTCCCCTGTACCGTTCACAATGCCTTTGTCAGCCAGCGCTTCGATGGCCGTTATGGCCCACTCGAAATCTTCGATATCATCGAAATGGTACTTGCTTGTAATCGCAAGCGAGGAACGAGAATCTATCTGAAGAGATGCCGTTACAAGCGCAGAATCAACCACCTTCACTCGGCTTAATAACAGCTCTGCTTTTCCATGGCTGATCGCTTCAAAATGAACTTTAAACAAGAGTTGGTCGCCATTTATGCCCTTGCCTTGACCAACACGGGTAAAAGCAAGCTGGATGTGATTGTCTTTTATAATAGGCCCTACCGAAAACCCTGGCAGGTCTGTCGTTGCATCCTTCAGCTTTAACCTAACAGGATCGTACTCCAGATTAATTTCGTAGGCATATACATCTTTGAGATGGCTTCCCTTGATAAGAACCTCAACAGTATCTCCTTTTAGCAAGCTTTGATCCGGAATCGCTAACGTATACGCAGGCGCTTCTTCGGCTTCAGATGCGGCAAAAGCAGATGGCAGGATGGCACTTGTTAGGAAGAGTAACATGAAGCAGTTGACAACCCATTTCCGCAATCCCAATATAGCTCCCCCTTAAACAGCGAAGAATATGTTAGATGAGCAGCAGGCAGAAGCACTATTCACTAGATACATTTCGTATCAAAATAAACAGTGCTCTACCTGCGTTTGAATACGTTTATGAATTACTGAAGTATTTTTTGCGCTACGGCAGCCAAATCGACGAGATCGACCTGATTATCATTGTTCACATCTGCTTTCTTGTATTGCTCCCAATCAGGATCTGCGGATGTTTTGCCATAAGCTGCTGCAACAATGGCCAAATCGCCGATGGAGAATTTGCCATCATCGTTCGCATCGCCTGGCGTTCTTGCTTGAACGGATTGCATGAATGCTTGGATCGCTGCATCCAGTTCCGTTACTGCTTGCTCTACTTGCTGCTGAGTTGCTTCTGGGTTTGCAGCAACAGCTTTCGCTTTATCAATTGATGCTTGCAGGGTAGCCTTAGAGCCGGCAGGATATTGGCCTACCTGCGAACCTTCAACAGCGCCGTCGTGCTTCGATTGAGCTTCCTGAATCCGAGCTTGCAAGGCAGTCAGGTCTACACTTGCTTTGATATGAACCGGATGGGAAGCTCCGCTCAATTCGGATTCGTTCCCTTGCCCATCAGCCAAAATCAGCTTGCTCAGCGCAATGACGGCATCCGCAGAATCAGGAAGAGATTTCGACTTCCAATGAAGCTGGATCAAATCGCCATTAAGAGGCGCACCGCCGATGTTCGCTGTAATCAAACGCACTTTGCCGGCTTCAACTTTATTGTCAACAAGGGTTAATCCTGATTTCAAAGAATCTGCGGAAACGAATTGGAGCAGATTCTCATCGAAGGTAATGTTGATGTCTTGTGCGTAGACGTTAGATGCAACACTTCCAAGCCCAAGCGTGACGTCAAAAGATTGCCCGCTGGAAACGGTTGCCTGCCCCGCTAGCGATGCGCCGGCAGACGTGGCGCCATATACCCAAACTTCCCGAATAGACCACCAACTCGACGATGTGCCTGTCTGCACTACCTTGATGTACCGTGCGTTGTGCGCCGGGAACCCGATGGTAATTACGGCACCCGTTCCGGTTCCGCTAGCAATCGCGCTGCCCCACTCTGTTCCGTCACTCGACACGTAAACCTCGTAACCGCGTGCATAATCCTGATTACTGCCGGTAGAATCCATAACCACCTTGTTGATGCTTTTGACAGCTTTCATATCCACCGTGAAGGATTGCCCCGGAACCATGGCTGTCCCTGTGCTCCAGCGAGTGGACATGCTGCCGTCAAGCAAATTCGCAGGACCGTCTCCGCTCGTTGGCGTTGAGGTCGCTGTCCAGCCTGTTCGGTCTAAAGGAATTGCTGGTGTAGTTGCGCTTGCTGCATGGCTGGCCGCCGAAACGTTGCCTGCCGCATCTTTAGCTTTGACCGTATAGCTGTATGTCGTCGTTGCTGCAAGTCCTGTATCGTTATAGGATGTCGAAGTTGAAGTGCCGGTGAGTATGCCATCGCGAAACACCTCATAATTCGAAACACCCACATTGTCTGTTGAAGCGTTCCAGCTCAAGTTGATTTGAGTGCCCGAAGCTGCTGTCGCAGTCAAATTCGCAGGAACACTTGGCGCTTGGTTGTCACTACCATCGGTGCCCACGAACTCCGTAACCGTCTGCCTCATGGCATCTCCTGGTGAATTGGCATAAACTTTACCGCCAATGTTGTTAATCACATGCGTGATTTCACTGCCAGCCTTACCATTCAGCCAGATTGTCGTTGCATGGTGAATTTTCACGCCTTCAACTTGAGGCACCTCAATCGCGCTATTCAGCTTCACAGCCGCATCCCTGAAGTAAGTATAAACACCAAGCCCCCAAGCTTCATGGCTGGTCACCGAATCTGCGACTTTATAGGAAGCATAACCATTCACGGTTCCATTCTGACTCATCCAATCCGATTGATTCGGAACATCGTACGGAATTTCGGATTGATAGAAGTATACCCGACCGCCATTGCCGTTCCACAAAGTCTGATACTCATTATGGTGCTCATTAAACAAACCGTACAACGTGACGTTATTTCCATTGACAATAAGACCATTTTTCGAGACGTTATTTGTCCATGCAGCACCTGCGCCGTGGTCTGCGCGCCACAGCCAGAAGTGATCGCCAATGACATGATTACTGTTAATCACCAGCGCTGTGTCATTCTTTCCAGCAATGTAACCTCCCTCCTGGAAAAACAGATCATGAAGTGATGTCGGATTCGCGGCATGGTTGTTCGTACTGCCTGTTGGTCCGACTTCTAACAAGGAGGGAGAATTATTTGGACCTGCATCATAAACGAGCCCTGCAATTTTGACACCGTCTACATCGGCAACCGACATAGCCGCTTTTCCGGTATCCGGGATCAGGGTAGGCATCCCAATACCAAGGATGACTGTATTTGGATTCTGGATACGAATTGTATCATTCAAGTGATAGATACCCGGCGTAAATAGAAGATTTTTCCCCTGACTAAGCGCAGCATTAATACTTGCCGTATCCGATGCATCTTGGCGTACAATGTAGAACTGATCGATAGAAATAGATTGACCCGGTGTTGAACCATTCGCCCAACTGGCACCTTGAGTATTCGCTTGAAGCGCCGGGACGAATACTTGATACTGACCTGCATGATCTATGTAAAGATAAGGCTTTTCTCTCAGAACCGGCGTTTTTTCAACTACCGTATACGGCGAGTCAGGAAATTGTCCAGTAGGCGGATTCGTGTTACCGACGAAAACCATGTTCCAAACACCGTTGGACCAGCTTGCCCATTGGCTGTTTCGGGAGAACCATTGCTGCTGAGACGCTGGAACAATAGCATTATCCACGATAGAATCAGCGAGAAACCCGCCACTCGCCCAGCCGGCGTTCCAATTTGCATCAAAATCGAACAAATCCAATTCGCCTTTCACGTGCAGCCGTCGGAGCGGAGCGGCCTGTGATACCGCAATTTGTGTTTTTCCGCTTGATGGGGTTATGGTCAGATTTTCGATTGAACGCCAAAAGTTGCGACTTGCGTTGCCATTATCCCAATCAGCATTCACATTCAGTCCGCCCTTGATATTCACATCTCCGGGATTTTGGCCCAAACCAGCTGCATGTGTGTAAAAACCGACATTAAAGTTCACGTTGTAAGTTCCCGGTTTGAATAAGAAAGCATCTCTCTCGCTGCTAAACTCATTAGACTCCTGTCTGCTGAACACGGAATTCGTAGTACCCTGAATGTCGGAGGCTGGCATCGATGGATCGAAAACGTAGACATTCGGACCGAAGATCGTAGAGTTTGCTTCGCTAATCGGCGTATCCGCCTTGGAAACACCAGGATTCCAAATACATAGTGCAAGACTCATCATAGAAATGGACGAAACCAGCTTTGTTATGATTCGCATAGGTTAACTCCCTTGGCTTGGAATGGATAAATAGAGCCTTGCATATATTCCGTTTTACGTGTCGCGGTTCTCTCTGTAAAGCCGTACAAACAGATACTCCTCTTCACTCGGAGTAAGCGCTTGCATATTTTCCGCAATCACCTCTCTCACTTTCAATATTATCCTTTCTTACAAGCACTAATCATAGTTGGTAAATTTATCATAAGGAAAATAGGTAAGCATTGAAAGCGGTAAACTTAAGATAAATGGTAGGGTTTATTAAGGTTTTTCAGATGGCTAACTCTCAGCCAAAAAAGAGCGGCTGCTCTTGCTAGTCTGCAAGAAACAACTGCTCTAATGCATTTACAGCTCTTTATTGCTCAAAGCTTTGCTGTACAAGAGGTTATAGATCTGATGCCCTTTTACGAAGACCTCCACATATTCCGCTTTGGTTCGGTTATTTTAGATACCAAACATGCGAAAAGAAATATAAGGATAACACCCATAGCGAATAGCCAGTTCCCGCTCGAAAAGCGTCATTCTTTCAATCGTCCGATTATTGATCAGCCCTCCGCCGTCAAGAACACGAAATGGAAGTGGATCAAATACATCCATAACGATTTTCTTGGCTGATTCATCGTCTCCAGTTACATAGATATCACTCTGCTGGTCTTGATAAATCGGTTCCTCCAGCACTTTATAAAACGTATTCTTGAACGCGCCGACAACAGTTGTATGTGGAAGCAGGCGCTGCATCTCTTCTGCGGCTGAGGTTCCCCAAGGCAATGTGAAAGCATTGAAATCCTCGGTGAATGGATTCGCGATATCCACGAGGATTTTGCCGGCGAGTCTTGTTTTATTCGCTGCGGCCCAGGGCTGCAAATCCCGAAACCATAAAGAATGAATAATCATATCCGCTTGAAGGGCTTCTGTAAGCTCAACCGGCTTAACAAATTCATACTTGCCTACTTTCACAAGGCCAGTCACTTTTTCAATGGAGCGCGACCCCCACATCAGTTCCTGGACAAAAGGGCTCAGCACGTTGACTAACCCTTTCCCCATACGTCCTGTTCCGATTACACTAATCTTCATTGTTGATGCCTCCCTCAAAACTAATCATAGACAATGGCTTCTCTACTGCCTGAGGACATCGTACCAATTGGAGAGGAACAGGGGAATGTCAGGAAAATTGCAGGGGTGCAACCACTCGTTTCACCCCTAAATGCCGGAGTATGATAAGCTTGTATAAAGATGTTCATGACAGCGAGGTGCCTACCAATGAATTTGGATATGTTTACAAGTTTCTTAGAAACAGCACGACTTAAGAGTATAGCCAAAGCCAGTCACCAACTTAACCTCTCTCATCCTGCATTGAGCAAACAGATACGCAAAATGGAAGATTTTTACGGGACAGCCTTATTCATCCGATCTGCTGCCGGTGTTGAGCTGACGGAAGCTGGAAAGCTGCTATATGAGCGCATTCCTCCTATTCTCTCCGAGCTCAAAGCAATTCAGGAGGACATTCACGCCTTAACGGGCAGCAAAAAAATAAAGCTGGGGACACTCCCCAGCTTGTCAGCGCACTATGTGCCAAAGGCTATTTTCGACTTGGAATCCAAAGGTGTTCAAATAGGCCTCACTGTTCAGTACACTTCCGAACAATTAGTGGACATGCTCCGTGTCCATACCATCGATGCAGCCATCGTAGATGCGCAGTTCGAATCCGGCTTTTTCTGGAGCAGGGAGCTGTTTACCGAGCCATTTTATGTCATTCTACCCAGTAGTCATCCCCTATCCACATGCAGCGCTTTAACCTTGGAACACATCAAAAATGAACCCCTGATTATGTACCCGCCTGCTTGCAGCATTCGCAAATGCGTGACCTCGCTTTATGCTGAGCTGGGAATGAGTCCGTGTATGAAAACCGAGATTCCTTTTGGCGATTTTATCCTTGGCTATGTGGCTGCTGGCGCCGGAATCAGCATTGTTCCCGAAATGATTGCGGCTCCTATCAGCAACCCTCTTTTAAAAGCAATTCCTATCGCTCATCCACAAGCATGCCGTACAATTACACTCCTTGCATTAAGCGAAACAACGGGGAAGCGATTGCTTCGTGATCTTAAAAAACAGTTCATCTATTAGCCCTTCGTATGGTTCTATTTGAATTTACAAATAATTCCATATATTTCTCTATCATTTGATAGCATTGACTTTACAGTTGCGCAAAATATTTCCCAGGCAATTTTCATGGATGACTGATCACGCCCCTATTGACTCCTGTACCGAGGCTAGAAGCGCTGCTTCCCGCGTACACCGCCTAATTTAAATACCAAAATGCCGCCAGCAATTACCAGCACACCTATCAACTTGTTGAGCGTAAAAGGAACCTTGTCCAGACCTAACCAGCCTAACGAGTCCCACAATAAAGCAAAGCCGAGCTGTGAGGTCAGCGCGATAGAAATTGCATACGTTGGACCAAGCCGCTTCATGCCCTGCACCAGACAGATGACTACACCAACGCCGATCATGCCGCTGAACCAGTACCAGGGCTCCATATTTCGTAATACAAACATACGTTCCCCATCCATCATGAGACCGATCGTTAATGAAGCAAGGAATCCGAGGCCCAGCACTAATGTCGTCGTTGTCCAAGATCCCGCCCGCTCATTCACCTTGCTGTTGAATATATTTTGCAAACTGACCAGCGAACCCGCGATAACCGCTAATAGCAGTCCAAGAATCATTGCTTTTTCTCCTCCTTTTGCTATTCGTAAATATTATGATTTGCCAAGGCTCTTAATCCGTCTCTGTCCTTAACAAGGATGAATCCTCGATTACGGGCAATCAGGCCCTCTTTACAAAAGAGTTGAATAACCCGATTCAGATGCCTATAACTGGTTCCGATTAAATTCGCCACATCCCTTAGAGTGGCTGTGTTGAATTGCCCCTGAAAGCGGCAATCGGATTCATCGAAAGAGACAGACAATAGATAACTTGCTAACCGCACTTCCACCGATACAGCCTCGACCGTATTCATAATGTCAATACCTTGGATATATTCAATGTCTCCGATGAGATCAAGTGGTGTTTTAAAAGAAAGAATAAGTGTTTTCCCATCCAGCGAGGTGGTATAAATTTTAACCTTCCCTTTAACAAGTACGTAAAGGTATTGTGAAGGTTCTCCTTGGGAGCAGATGGCTTCGCCTTGATGAAACAGGTACAGCGACAAATGCGGCATGATTTGCTCATTAAATTTGTTTTCGATGCCGTGAGCGTGCAAGTAATGAAGCAGCAACTCACGATCTTTCAATTCTTTCATAACTAGATTCCGCCTCCATCCTTCCGATCAAAACCTTAATATCACCACACCCGCTATCATCATCCCGATGCCGATGAACTGCGGCAATCTCATCTTTTGCTTCGTAATGCCGAACCATCCCTGACTATCAATAAAAAAAGTCAGACTCAACTGGGCAATCAGCAGAGCAGATATGGCAAGTGTAACACCAATTTGATGAATTGCCGTGACATTGCTGAAAATAATGACCGCCGCAAAAGCGCCGCCCGTCGCATACACCGGTTTTACTTGCTTAAGCTTCAACCAATTAGCATCCCGGACGAACATCAGGATCATTCCGGCTACAAGGAATCCAGTTAACTGCGTAATCGTCGCCGCTTGCCAAATGCCAATATCTTGGCTAATCCGAGAATTGGCTACACCTTGCAGAGTTAAGCAGGCTCCACCTATAAACGCGAACAAGCTCCCTCTCATTATTCTCTCTCCCTGCATATAGATCTTTCTACCATTAAATGACATGGTCAGGCTTATTAGAAAGGACATATGTCCTTAACAGATCCTGGAGAAAATCTGCGGCTGTGCCTCAGGTCCTTGTCTAAACCCATACGGTTGAGTATGGGGAGGGAACTGGGTGTGGGATTCCGACCGTTTCTTGAAATCGTCTTTTTATTGAATTTACTTAGCGGTAATAAGACGATTTCAAATACGGACGCTAACGCTTCTCCACCCCACACCCATTCCCTCTATTCTACTTTGAGCTGCCTTCCACTTCTCTTTTTCCTAACCGATCCTCGATTCGGTATTCCTATCCATGGAGCCCCCTGTAAGATTCCGGGTGCATTTCGCCTTCGCAAGCTTCGCAAGAAAACGTGTGACAGCCGCCATGCGGTGGCGACAAAAAGCGCGCCCGAGGAGGTGCCACCGGATCGCCAACTTCCCATGCACAGCGATATCGACGGAACTACGATGCCTTATTCCACGCTCACGTCCCTTTTCTCCCCCTGAAGAGGAACTAGGGTGCGTTAAATGAGCGAAACTGTGCCTAGAACCCAGCATTTCCTGCTCATAAGGCACCGTAGTTCCGCGAAACGTCCCTACAACCGAAAATACCGCCTCTTAACGCACCCACGTTCCGCTCACCTGTGCAAATAGACGATCTATCTCAGATCGAGGCGATATGGGGGATCCAAACTGCTGCGGCACTTCCGGATCGCACCCACGTTCCGCTCACCCGTGCAAATAGACAATCTATCGCGTCTAGGCGATATGGGGGATCCAAACTGCTGCGGCACCTCCGGATCGTCTGCGTCCATCCTGTCAAATGCTCGTACCACACGATGCGTGTGGGATCTCTCCGCTCTGCGAGCTCGTCACATACACACCTGACGACATATGCTTTCTGCTAGAAATGTGTACCCCTAACGCTTTAGTTCTGTAGAAGATTTAAACATTTGTAAAAGAAAAAAAGGAGCAGCCTCGGGCCGCTCCTTTACCTAGTAATCCTGTCTTTGTATAGGTCGCGCTTCACAATGCAGTTATATCTGAAAATCCGCATAAGTGTTTTGGATTAGCTGAGTAATTAGTTGGACTTAGACCCTCCAATTGCCGTTAGAATCCCTTTGACATTAGGGTCCGCAAACGCATCAAGCAAACCTTCAATTCTTGAACGGATGGAAGAGGAGGAGCAAAGTCGTCCGATTCTACGCAGTTTTTGGAAAAAGAGACCTGAAATCCGAGTGGGTTTTATCAATTTAAATCTGTTGAATCCAATGGCCTTCGGGGTCGGCGAGGACGGTTTGCCAACCATGAGCCTTTGCAGCGGTCAGGTTGTGCTCGGCATCGTCAACAAAGACAACGGGCGCCCCTTCAGGAAAACCAGCGGAAGCGAGCCGGTAGATGTCCGGGGATGGCTTCGCAAACCCGGCTTCACTGGAGATGGTGACGGTTCGCAGGTAAGGCCGCACTGGCGCAAGGAAGGGAACTAACCATTCAGACCGGTGGTTGCTTAGAATGTGCAGGTCGTAGGTCTTGCTCCAAGACGGCAGCCGTTCATACGCGGGAAGCGGCTGCAGGCAGGAAAGCATCAGGCTGCGTGCTTGAGACGCTTCCATGGAAGTCTGCACGGAGCAGGCCCATTCAAAGAAACCCGGTTCGGTGATCTCTCCGGTCCAGAGCTTGTCTCGCAGCTCCTGCTTGTAGCGCAGGCGTACTTCCTCGTAGGTTAGAGAGGCGGATGCAGCAAGCTCATGCCAGAAATGAGTTAAATTCGTACCTAGTACTCCCCCGACATCGAGAACGAGTTGGGTTTTGATCGTCATATGAGCACCTCTTTGGCTAACTTTTCTCTCATTTTAATTGGATCCATCGCAGAAGTAAACGCTGGACAGCATACAAGAAAAAGGCCCTGAGTTGGAATCAGGACCTTTTCCCGCGGTTTTCATACGCTCAATACAGCATTCCAGATAGAGATAAGCAACCATATAACAAACAGACAATCGGTTACTAAAAATACAGCATTAATTGAAATACTTTTCAACTGGTTATGTCTAATGCACGCATGCGTGCTTGTCTCCATGCAGTCCCTATCCTTAAACCGTGCTTTCAATTTATTGAGATGATGGGAAGCGAAAATTAAAGCGGAGACAGATGCGAAAGGCCACAAGAATAAGGCAATCAACAATACTGCTAGTGCATTCACTAGGCATTCATTGGGCGAAACAATCTTAAGCTTCAGAACGAGACATGCTGCAAGATTAATGGCAAGAATAGCTAAGCCCAGATAGCCAATGATAATGCCTTTATTTTTAATTCTCATCGGAATCACCGTATCGTCGTGGTCTTCTCATCTTTCGGTTATTGCGTTAAAGCATGTTCCTTTGCGCCGTATCTCTCGAAACATTCCTTAACCGACTGTTTCAGTATGTTGCAGCCCGCCTCCAGCTCCTCCATGGAAATCGTTAACGGCGGCATCAGCTTGATGACGGAGTCCTGACGGCCAACCCTTTCCAGAATAAGCCCCAACTCGTAACAGCGCGTGGCAATTTCTTTGGAAATGTTAGCATGCGTGCTTGCGGATACATCGACACCCCAGAGCAGACCCATTCCCCGAATCTGGATATCTTCGCTTATCGGAGCGATATGCTCCTGCAAAAACCGGCAGACGTATTTTCCTTTCTTATGAACCTCGGCTTCCAGGTTAACCTGCTCTCTATACTCCAACGCCGCTGTTGCGCCTACGAATGCAAGTTGGTTACCGCGGAAGGTTCCCGTATGCTCTCCTGGGCCCCACACATCCAATTCCGGTTTTAACAGGGTAATCGCCATGGGAAGTCCATAGCCGCTGATCGATTTGGACAGTACGACGATATCCGGCACGATGCCTGCCCGTTCAAATGAGAAAAAGGGACCCGTGCGGGAGCAGCCTACCTGAATTTCATCGCAAATGAGCAAAATGTCGTGGCGATCGCATAGTTCTCGAAGGCGCTGCATCCATTCGATCGGCGCTTCGTTCAGGCCGCCTTCCGCTTGCACGGTTTCAAAAATAATGGCCGCCGGCTTATCGATGCCTGAATGGTCATCGGTCAATACCTCATCGATATAATGGATGGTGTCAAATGTATTCATATAGCCGGTTGGAAAAGGCATAAAGGATACATTGTGCAAATCAGTCCCGGCTGCCAATCTGTGGTACAAGTTGCTGGTTACCGACAAGCTGCCAAGCGACATGCCGTGAAAGGCGCCCATAAAGGAGAAAATGCCCGAGCGTCCTTTCACTTTGCGAGCCAGCTTTAGTGCCGCTTCCACCGCATTCGTACCTGTCGGCCCGCAAAATTGAACTTTATAGTCAAGCTCTCTTGGCTTCAAAATGAGTTCCGAAAATGTATGCAGGAAGGTTTCTTTCGCTGAGGTATACATATCGAGGCCATGGGATACGCCGTCCGATTCCAAGTAATCGACCAGCTTTCTTTTGATGTAATCATTATTGTGGCCGTAATTCAAAGCGCCCGCGCCCGCGAAAAAATCAATATACGCTCTTCCTGATTCGGCGTACAACAAGGACCCCTTCGCTTTGGTGAACACATCGGGAAAAGACCTGCAGTAGGATCGCACATTTGATTCCATTTTTTCAAAAATAGACATAAACTCACTCCTCTTCGATTTGAAATATTTGTATGAAAACGCCTTGCGCTTTAAGCGGTGACTGCTTCCGCCTCGTGCTCTTTGTGCGATTGCTGCCGATACAGCTTGGCATATAAACCTTCGTTCGATAAAAGCTGTTCGTGGCTGCCCTTTTCCTTGACGACGCCTTGATCCATAACATAGATGATGTCTGCTTGCTCGACTGTCGACAGCCGATGCGCAATCATCAGCGTCGTCCTGTTTTTCATCAATGTATGTAAAGCCCTTTGTACCCAAAACTCGGATTCAGCATCCAATGCAGAGGTAGCCTCATCAAGCAGGAGTATCGGGGCGTCTTTGAGAAGAGCCCGGGCAATGGCAATTCGCTGGCGCTGCCCGCCGGATAGCGAAGCGCCCCGCTCGCCGACCATCGTCTCGTAGCCCTCTGGCAGTTCCGTAATGAAATCATGCGCATAAGCGGCAACCGCCGCAGCCTTCAACTCTTCATCCGAGGCATCCGGTTTCCCGAAACGGATGTTATCGCCAATTGTGCCGTGAAACAAATATGGATCCTGTGGAACATACGCAGTCAGCTCCCTGAGTTCAGCAAGCGTATAATGACCAAGCGGCTTGCCAAGTATGCGGATCGTTCCGCCCGTGGGCGGATAGAAGCCGAGAAACAGCTTCATGACTGTGCTTTTGCCGCTGCCGCTTGCGCCTACGAGCGCAACTACCTGATCTTTCTCCACGGAGAGCGTGCTCCCGTTTAGAACGGGCGCAGCCTTGCCATAGCCGAAGATAACGCCGCTCATTTCTAATTCGGCGCTTGGCGTTGCCGCCTGCGAGCTAGCGTCCGCATGGGCAGACACATACCGGTCCGGCTCTGCCGGTTCATCCAGCAGCTCGTATACCCGAGCAGCGCCCGCGAACGAATGCTGAATGAGCGAAACGATGCTGCCGAGCTGCAAAAATACCATTGAAACGCCGGTTTGCAGCTGGATGATTTGCCCTAGAACGCCGAGCTCGATCATATGCTGCGCATACATGAGAATCCCGACGACAAGCATCCCGCCCAAGCTCAAGAAATTAATGAGGAAATTGGCAGCCTCCAGCAGACCCGTTTGATGCCCCTGCTTCATCGCGGAGGCTGTAACTTCGCCATTCATATCGTAGTAACGCTTCGTAACCGTACGATGCAGCGAAAACATTTTGATGACTTGCAGACCGGCAAGCAGATCGGATAACCGCTCGGTTAAGCCGCCCGCTTGCTCCTGATACCGGTCGCTGATTTGCCGCAAAGGGCGCGCAAAGCGCGTATTGATCAAGACGGACAACAGGCCCAGCGCCAGCAACACCAAGGCGAGCCGCCAGTCAAGCACAAACATGACGGTCAGGGAGCCGATCAAGGTCAGGCATTCTACAATGATCGATTTCATATGCTCAGTGAACGTTTGCTCCATCAACTGCATATCATTCGTCGTGCGCGATACGATATCCCCGGAATGATGGGCTTCATAGAAACGCTGCGGCAGCCGTCCCAACCGCCCAAAAACGTGCAGCCGGATTTCGGCCATCGTTTGCTTTACGCAGCGGTGATACATATAGCTGAATAACGGGGAAAGCACACTTAGCATGACGAAGGTGCCGCCCATAAGCCAAACCGCCCTCATAAGCGTCGCCATATCGCGATGCACAGAAAAGTCAAGCAAATATTGAATAACAAATGAAATCAGGATTGAGATGCTGGCGTTGCTGATGCTATCCCCGAATAATCCGATATAATACGTTTTGCGGCGCGGCTGCATAAAAGACATCAAGCGTTTGAATTCCTTGTAGGACTGCCTTAGGAACATCTCCTAAGCCCCCTCTCTGTTCGCGCTGTCAGTGCCTTCTTGCAGCATAAACTGTTTAAAATACAACTTTCTGTACGGGCCGTTGCTGCGGATTAGCTCCTCATGCGTGCCGCACTCCACAACCTGCCCATCGCTCATATACATGACACAATCTGCATGATGGATCGTTGACAGACGATGTGTGATAACAAGCACGGAGCGGTCCTTCATCACCCGATCGATCGCCTCCTGAACGATTGCTTCGGAGTGGGAATCAAGCGCGGAGGTCGGTTCATCCAGCAGCAGAATCGGCGCATCCTTGAGCAGTGCGCGCGCAATGGCGATTCGCTGCTTTTGCCCGCCTGACAACGATCCCCTCTCGCCGAGGACCGTTTCGTACCCCTCCGGCTGCTGCATAATGAAATCATGCGCATTCGCTTCTTTCGCGACTCGAACGATATCATCGCGGGTAGCTTTCAGGTTGCCGAATCCGATGTTCTCGGCGATCGTGCCGGGAAACAAGTGGGTATCCTGGGAAACGAGCGAGATGTGGCTGCGCAGTTGCTCCAGACTCCATTCCTGCAGAGGGCGGCCGAGCACCTTGATCGTACCGCTGCCCGGCATCACCTCGTAAAAGCCGCAAAGCAGTTTGAACAGCGTGCTTTTTCCGCAGCCGCTTGAGCCTACGAGCGCGATGGTCTGTCGTTTGGGCAGCCCGAAGCTCAATCCGTTCAGCACATTCGATTGCCCTTCATAGGAGAACGTGACGTTTTCAAATTCGATGGGCACCGCTTCCAGATCGACCTCTTTGATAGGCTGAATGTCCGGCTCCAGCGGCATATCAAGCACTTCGAACAGCCGGCTGGCTGCCCCGGTTACTTCCTGCACCTGAGCAGAGAGCACCGGGATCATCGAGATGGGCTGAAGGACAAACGAAAACATATACAAGAAAATAATGATATTGCCCGATGTCAGCTCGCCATGCTCAATCAAGTAGCCGCCGACAGCGACCATAAGAACGAGCGGTGACGACAGCAGCAGGATGCTGACCGGGGACATGAGCGCACGGCGCTTTTCCAACTGCAGGCTCTTGGATAGAACCTGCCCGATGACTTTGCTGTACGTCTCAAACAACGTGATCTGCCTGTTAAACGCTTTGACCATCGGAATGCCGCCTATCAAATCCTGGGTGACCGCGTTTGCTGCGCCCAATCGTTCCTGAAGCTGCTCGGAATAGCGGGAGATTGGCCTGCTCAAGATGGCGGTGACGGCAATGCCGACCGGCAGAAGAATCAGGCTGAACAGGATCAGCTTCCAGCTCGTAACCAGAAGTATCGTTAGTGCGCATACCAAGACGACCGGCATGTAAAAGAGATTGGCAAAATGATGGGTAAAAAATGTTTGCAGGACCATCGTATCGTTCGTCAAGCGGGAGACGATGTCACCCGATTGCTGCTTTTCTACCGTGGAAACCGGCAGGTTCTCCAAATGGTTCGCAGCCGCATTGCGCAAATCGCGCAGCGCATAGGAGCTAAATCGGGTTGACGCATATTTGATCAAATACTTCGAGATCAACCCGACCAGCGCCATTGCGGCAATCAGCCCAGCGGAGTACAGCAAGGCACGCGAAGAGCCGTCAACCATTTGCTCAATCAGCTTCCCCAACCCGATATCGACGCCCGCAGCCATGAGCGAGGTTATGATCGTCAAAAGAACCCAAAAGCTGTATGGCTTCATATAGGCAATTAACCGAAAGAAAATCGGCTTCGGCCTAGGCGGCTGCGACTTGCTTTTTCGACTAGCCAAAGTATCGCTCCTCTTCATTGCGGGTTACTGAGCTAAAATCCTCTTCACGATCTCCGCATTTTTTGCGGCGTAAGGCGCATCCAGCATGTCTTCATGAGGGCCTGCTCCTGCATAGAGACGGTATTGCGCAGCTGTTGATTGATTCCATGCAGTGCTGCTGCCAGGTTTGCTGCTTGAATGGATATCGTGTACAAGGTGGATGTTTGCGCGTACCGTTCCGCTATTTTGCAGCCCATTCAAATAGACCATATAGCTCCTCATTTTTTGAATCACCGTGGTTTTGAACCCTTCGTTTCTAACATAATCTTCATACTTTTCGCTAGACTCCGCTTCCTTCACCAAGGCATCGATTTCTTTAGCCACTGTCTTCTCCGATTGGCGGATGACTTTGCTTTTCCTGGACGCATCCAGCATGATCAGATCCGATACTTCGTACCCCTTCGCCTCCATCGCTTTCGCCAGTTCAAACATGAGATTGCCGCCGGCGGAGTAACCCATAAAGACATAAGGGCCTTCCGCTTGAACACGGGTTACAAGTTCGATGTAGCGCTCCAACCGATCCTCGGTTTCAATAAAATCGAGAGCATAGAGCGCATGCGAGTCCAAATGGTCAGCGATCTCTTTAAACACAAAACCGAAACCTCCGACAGGCGGGAAGCAGAATACAGGATGATCCGTTTTCCGGTTCAATAAAGTAATCGGTTGGTTGAAATCGATTCTCAGCTCTTTGGAATCCACGTATTCCGCCATTTTTTCCACAGTTGGATGCTGGAAAACATAGTGCAGCGGCACTTCCTCCCGCAGCGACTCGAAAACTCGCGTGACCAGCAGCGCAGCTTTCAGCGAATGGCCGCCGATTTCGAAGAAGCTGTCGTGAACACCGACTTGCTCCAGTCCAAGAATCTCCTGCCAGATGACGGCGAGCCGTTCTTCGGTCACATTCCGAGGGGCGACATAAGCTGCGCGAGCCAAGGCGCTCTCATCCGGCTTCGGCAGCGCTTTTTTATCCAGCTTACCGTTCGGAGTCAGCGGCATCGCGTCCATACGGACGATATAGCTCGGCATCATGTAAGCTGGCAGCCCAGAGGAAAGATAGCTTCTCAGCTCTGGCAAGTAAAGGCTCTCGTCAGCGACAATGTACGCGCTGAGCGCCTTTTCCCCGCTCAACTCCACCGTTACGACGACCGCTTCCTGCACCTGTTCATGGCGAAGCAGTACAGCTTCGATGTCTTCGAGTTCGATCCGGTAGCCCCTGATTTTCACCTGTTCGTCGAGACGGCCGATGTATTCGATCGTACCCTCAGGCAGCCAGCGGGCTAGATCGCCCGTTTTGTATAATCGTTCGCTTGCGCCTTCCCCGGATGTGAAAGGATTGATAATAAATTTCTCCGAAGTCAGGTCTTCACGATTCAAATATCCGCGGGCCAAACCGTCCCCCGCGATGCAAAGCTCGCCAATGATGCCGATCGGCTGCATATGATGATGGGTCTCATTCACAATGTAGACCTGTGTGTTTGCAATCGGCCGACCGATTGTAATGTCCTTATCCGGCGCCAGATCACGCAGGAATGTGGCGACGACGCTGCTCTCCGTAGGACCGTACTCATTCACAAGCTCGATGTGCGGGAAGAGCTGTTTGCTTCGCTCGATCACCTGCTTATTCACCTTCTCGCCCGCAACAGTAATGATGCGCAGCGAGTCTCCTTCTTCGGTGCTCATGCAATCAAGCAGCGCCGAGTACAGGCTTGGTACGCTGATAAAGTGGGTGATACCGTGCTTTGCGATGTGCTTTTTGATCGCGAAAGGGTCTCTCGCCTCATCTTCTTGCGGCAGGACAACCGTGGACCCCGCCAATATCGGGGTGAAAAAGCTGGTCACAAAGCCGTCAAAAGCAAATGAGAACAGCTGCAATACGTTGTCGTCTGTGCTCAGTGCGTATTCCGACTTCCTCCACAGGAGATTGCCCGTGATGCTGCGATGCTCGACCATAACGCCTTTCGGGTTCCCCGTCGTGCCCGATGTATAAATGATGTAGGCCAAATCCGTCATTGCGTTGATTTGCTCCAAATTGGATCCGTTGGCCGCGTAGAGCTGATCGTCGTTCAGATCCAGCCACTTACCATCGAAGGCGGCCCTTACGTCCTCGCTCAAGCCCGCTAACAGCCGCTCTTGCGTCAACACGATAGTTGTGCCGCTATCCGCAAGCAAGTAGCGAATCCGCTCCTGCGGATACTGCGGATCAATCGGCACATAGGCGCCGCCGGCTTTCAGTATCGCCATGATGCCGACGATCAGTTCCAGCGAGCGGCCGGCCATAATGCCGACACGCGCTTCCGGACCGACACCCATATCCCTCAGTGTCCTGGCCAGCCGGTTGGCCGCCTCATTCAGCTCCGCATAGGTCAACTGCTGCTCGGCGAAGATAACGGCAGGCTGCTCCGGAGTCAGCGCCGCCTGATCCTCAAACAGTCCGTGCAGCGTTTTGCCTGGCAGCACATCGGTCTGAGTCGCATTGAACAACGCCAATTGCGAACGCTCTTCTTCCGTTATCATGTTAAGCTCAGCTAACTGCGTATCGGGACGAGTGAGCACGTTATCGATCAGGTTTAACAAATGGAGGCCCATCCGCTCGACTGTCGCTTGGTGAAACAAGCTGGTGCTGAACGTCAGATTAAATCCGATCTCATCCTCTGTCTCGACAGCCGTTAACGCGAGATCGAACTTCGCGACATGATGTTCGAGCGGGAACGGTTTGAACTGAAGCCCGTTCAGTTCAATCTCGGCATCCTCGGTATTTTGGAAAATAAACATCGTATCAAACAGCGGATTTCGGCTCATATCTCTCTGCAGGCCCAGACGCTCCACCAGCAGTTCAAACGGATAATCCTGGTGTTCATAGGCCTGCAGCGACGTTTCTTTGACTTGCTGCACGAAGCCCTGAAACGTTAATCCGGACTCCGGCCGGCTCCGCAGCGCTAACGTATTGACGAACATCCCGGTGACATTTTCCACATCCGCATGAGGTCTGCCGGCAATGGGTGTGCCTACGACAAGCTCATCTTGACCCGAGTACTTGCCGAGCAGCACGTTGAATGCCGCGAGCAGCACCATATACAGTGTCGTTCCTTGCGCTGCGGCGAACGCGTTCAGCCCCGCCATTCTCTCCGAGCCTGATCCGAAAGAGATCGAATTTCCGTCGAAGCTCCTCACTTGCGGCCTTGGGAAATCGGTCGCGAGGTTCAGCAGCGGCACTTCGCCGTCAAACTTGCTTAACCAGTACTGCTCATGCCGCTGCATGGCACCACTTTGGAAGAGCTCATTTTGCCATACCGCAAAATCCTTGTACTGCACATTCAACGTAGGCAACCTCTCAGAGCCTGCGTACAAGGCAGCAAAATCGTTCACAATGATGCCGCTCGACACCCCGTCGGAAACGATATGGTGCATATCGCAGACAAAAACATGCTGATCGTCAGCCTTGCGAATCAAAGCTGCGCGAATCAATGGCGCTTCATTCAACTTGAACGGACGGATGATCGACTGAACGAGCTGAACGGCAGCTTCGTCCGAATCAGCGTGAAGCACCTCCAGGCGGACTTCCAGATCGGATAGGGCATGCACCCTCTGCCTCGGCTCCCCATCTACCGTGTGGAACGAGGTGCGCAGCGATTCGTGCCGGTCAATCAGCGCCAGGTAAGCTTGCTCGAATCGGCCCACATCCAGCTTGCCTTCAATCAGCATCACATCCGGCATGTTATAACCGATGTTGTCAGCCTCGAACTGCTGAAGAATGAACATCCGCTTTTGCGCGGAAGACAGCGGGTAATGCTCCTGCTCAGGCGTTGGCTGAATCGAGTGATACTCCTGTGCGGAAGACTGGTCGATAAACGCCGCAATCTGCTGCACCGTCGGCTTTTCAAACAGCGTGCGCAGCGGCACTTCTACGCTCGTTTCGCGATGAATTTGCGCAAGGAGCATCATCGCTTTCAGCGAATGGCCGCCCAATTCGAAAAAGTTATCGTGAATCCCGATGCGTGGAGTGCCAAGCATTTGCTGCCAGATGACGCAGAGCTTGCGCTCCGTTTCATTGGACGGTTCCGTATAGTCGAGCTCGTGCAGGCCATCCGGTTCAGGGAGCGCTTTGCGGTTGATTTTACCGTTCGGCGTTAACGGAAGCTGATCCATTTGGACCAAATATGACGGTACCATATAGCCTGGAAGCTCCTTGCCCAAGCTTAATTTCAGCTCCGAGACTGGCAAGTCATCGTCAGAAACGAAGTACGCACACAAGTACTTCTGGCTGTAAGCATCCGTCCGGTCGATGACGACAGCTTCTTTGATACCCGCTTGTTTCAGCAAAATAGCCTCGATTTCACCGAGCTCGATCCGGTAGCCCCTGATCTTGACCTGGTGGTCCACCCGGCCGACATAAGCCAGATTGCCGTCAGGCAGGAAGCGTGCCAAGTCGCCTGTCCTGTACATGCGGATCCCGGATTCGCTGCGGAATGGATCCTCCATAAACACTTTGCTTGTTCGCTCCGGGTCGTTCAAATAGCCGCGCCCGACCCCGATGCCGGATACGCATAATTCGCCCTGTACGCCGACCGGAACAAGTTTCATATACGGGTCAACGATGTAAACATGCAGGTTTTGCACCGGTTTGCCGATGGGCACGGTTTCCAGCTCAGGCGCATTCTCCATCACATACAGCGTGATGTCATCCGACGCTTCGGTTGGCCCGTACGCGTTGACCAGCTTAATGTGCGGGTAGCGTTCGAACCATCTTTGGGCCAGCGGAGGTTTAATGGATTCCCCGGTTACCAGCACATACTGCAGATCAGGAAGGGGAACGGCTACTGGCTGATCCAGCATCGCGGTCATATAGGAAACGACCATCTCCAGCACCGTCGCTTTATCTGCTGCCACTTGGTTCATGAATTCCCGTACGTTCAACACGAGTTCATTGCTGTATATCGCCGTCCGTCCCCCAAGCACCAAGGCCGTGACCAACTGCCAGACGGAAATATCAAAGCAGTGCGGCGCATTCTGGGCAATGACGCTATGTTCATCCAGTTGAAAGGCGCTGATCATCGCATCCATATGATTCAGCATGCCGGCATGTTCCAGCATGGCGCCCTTCGGTTTTCCAGTTGAACCGGATGTATAAATAACATAAGCAAGATGGCTGGAGGCGAGTGCCGGAAGGGTTACGTTCTCCTTCTCAGCTTGACAGATGGCTTCTTCATCTCTATCAATGGGAACGATCTTGCCGTTATAACGCTGTTCAATGTCAGGCGTTACAAAGGGCATTTCGGTCAGCAGGCAGACTGCGCCGGAATCGGCAAGCAGTTCGAGAATTCTTTGCTGCGGATAATCCGGATCAATGGGTACATAAGCTCCCCCAGCCTTCCAGATCGCCAGTATACATACAATCATTCTTGGTGATCGGTGCAGCAAGATAGCCGCCAAATCTTCCTGCTTCATGCCGGATACAAGCAAGTAACGGGCTAACCGGTTGGCCTGCTCATCCAGCTCACGGTACGTCCAGTTCGTGCCTTCGAAGCTGATTGCAACACGATCCGGCATTTCCGCCGCTCTCTGCTCAAATAACTGCGGCATCGTGACAGAGAGGTCAAACGGAACGTTGGTATCGTTGAATACATGGACGATCTGATGCTTCTCCGCCTCGCTTAGCATTTCGATTTCAGCCAGATTGGCATCGGGATTGACTACGATTTGATCAAGCAGCCGCACAAAGTGGCCGGTCAATCTGTCCATCGTCTCCCTCGTAAATAACCGTGTGCTGTATTCCACATGAAACCGAATTTGCTCCTCTTCTTCTGTCGCTTCCATCGAAAGATCAAATTTCGCAATGCGGCTATCTGTCTCATACGGTGTAAATTGGAGCCCTTCCAATTGGGTAGACCCGACAGAAATGTTCTGCATGCTGAACAAAGTATCAAACAGCGGGTTGCGGCTTAGATCGCGTGCCATATTTAACTGGTCTACAAGCGATTCGAACGGATAGTCCTGATGCTCAAATGCGCTTAATGTCGTATCCTTCACCGCTGCCAAAAACTGCTTGAACGTTTGCCCGCCCTGCGAGCAGTTCCGCAGCGCAAGCGTGTTGACGAACATCCCGATAACCGGTTCAAGCTCCGCGCGCGGCCGCCCGGCAATTGGCGTACCGATCGCAATGTCCTCCTGCCCGCTGTATTTGGATAGCAGCACGTGATAAGCCGCCAGCAGCACCATAAACAGCGTTGTTCCGGTTTCGGAGGCCAGTCTTTTGAGTCCGTCAGCCAGATCTTTCCCGGAGACGACAGTCAAATAATCGCCCTCAAAGCTTTGAAGGGAAGGTCTGGCAAAATCGGTCGGCAAATCAAGCACCGGGATCTCCCCCTGGAATTGAGACAACCAGTAGGTTTCCTGCTGTTGCATGAATTCCGATTGGAAAAGCCCATTCTGCCAGACGGCATAATCTTTGTAATGAATGGTCAGGTCCGACAACGGTTCGTCTTGATACAAACGAACGAATTCGTCGACGAGGATCGCCATCGAAACCCCATCGGAAATAATATGGTGCATATCGAACAGGAATAGATGGCGTGCGGGCTGCAGTTGGATGAGTCCAACATGAAGCTGAGGCGCCTTGGCTAAATCAAATGGTCGGATGAACGCTTCCACCAACGGATCAATTTCTGTAAGGCCTTGAGTTGCATCGATATATTCTATCTCGAATGGTACATGCTCATGTACGGTTTGAACCGGCTCGCCGTCTACGACTGAGAATGAGGTTCGCAGCGATTCGTGCCGTTCAATCAAGCGACTGAACGATTGTTTGAATCTTTCGAGGCTCAGCTCTCCATCGATGAACATCACGCCGGGCATATTGTATGCCGTTCCGGAGCCTTCGAATTGCCCTAAAATAAACATCCGCTTCTGGGCAGAGGAAACCGGATAGTGCTCACGCGGCTCTGCTGGCGTCAGCGCTGAGTACGCTTCCTTGTCGGTTCGCGCAATATGCAGCGCCAGCGCCTCTATCGTCGGCGACTCG
>NZ_JBFNXH010000020.1:0-76824 GCF_040812395.1 Paenibacillus tabacirhizosphaerae
TCAACTGGTAGAGCAACTGACTTGTAATCAGTAGGTTGGGGGTTCAAGTCCTCTCGACGGCATCACTTTACCCCAAAAAGTGAAGTGTATTCAATGATGGAGTTTCCGATTACTTTTCGGGGGCCCCGATAAATACCTAATACGGAGCTGTGGTGTAGAGGCCTAACATGCCTGCCTGTCACGCAGGAGACCGCGGGTTCGAATCCCGTCAGCTCCGCCATCTATTATTTTTTTGCCTGAAATGGACAACCTAAAGTTACATACATAAGGCTCGGTAGCTCAGTCGGTAGAGCAGAGGACTGAAAATCCTCGTGTCGGCGGTTCGATTCCGTCCCGAGCCATTGAGATGGTTGTGTTGCAAGCATGCAGCACAGGTATCTCTGATCTGGAGGCTTAGTGAAGTGGATAAACACGGCAGACTGTAAATCTGCTCTCTCCGAGTTCGGTGGTTCGAATCCATCAGCCTCCATTTTCCTTAAGAGCCATTAGCTCAGTTGGTAGAGCACCTGACTTTTAATCAGGGTGTCGTAGGTTCGAGTCCTACATGGCTCACTTCTTTAAAAAGTAAAAAACCTGCGAAAGGTTTTTTTTGTTTATTTATAGAAAAAAGCATCCTGTCCACGCAGGATGCTTTTTTAATTCAATTTTTCAGCAACAGATTTCATTTTTTGCGACATGGAGGCTTCTTTATCCCGTCGGTCATCGATTTTGATGGAGGTGGAGACCCGCTGTGCGCCATTGTTGAAAGGTACTTCATGCACAGCGCGGATAACAGCCAGCAATCGGTCTAAAGGACCCTCAAGGATAGTGCCCATCGGTGTCATTGTAAAAGAAATATCGGTGTGTTTTTCCAATTCTTTGTGAAGATCGGCTACATAGCTGCTTAAGCTTGTTGTTGCTGTACCTATGGGAATAATGGTGAATTCAGCAATAGCCATCGGAAAATCATCTCCTTTGTTAACAAGAAGTATTATTCTTTATCTCTTATTGTAAATGAGTTATCGTGAAGTGTACAATTTATTGTCTAACTCATGAGAGGTTGCAAGGTCAATGATGTAATCAGCCGTTCTTGCAGCCAGAGCCATTACGGTGTTAGTTGGGTTTCCTCCACTGGACGTTACAAAGATGCTTGCGTCGCAAATGAACAAATTAGGAATGTCGTGACATTGTCCGTAAGAGTTGACGACTGATGTGGCGGGGTTGCTCCCCATCCTGCAACCCCCCATTAAATGAGCGGTATCGGGAACGATATATTCGACGTTGCCACCGGCAGCTTTCAGGATGAGTTTCATATTGTCTACGGCGTGATGGATGAGCTTGCGATCGTTATCGCCGTAGCTGAAGGTGACGGCTGCTCGGGGCATGCCATTGACGTCTTTTTCGTCGGATAGAGCAACGTGATTATGCCACTCAGGAAGCACCTCGCCGACCATGGTGAGACGACCGTAGAAATTATAGTCCAGCATTGCACGGCGCAGCTTATCTCCCCATATTGGCCCTTGATTGGATTTGGCTATCCCTTCAGCCATACTGACAGGCCTTGATCCATGAGCGTGAACGGTATATCCTCGGGCGTAACCTCGACGAAGGTCGGTTTCGTAGAAGTCCTGTGTGGAAGCAAGCACGGGAGAACCTTTATACAAGCGTACCTCTTGGTCAAATTTGGCGTACACATCGTGGCTGCTATGGGTCATGATGGCCCGGCCAACCCAGCCGCTGCTATTCGCTAAACCATCGGGAAATTGGGCTGTGGCTGAGTGAAGCAGGAGGCGTGGAGTCTCGATGATATGCGCGGATAGGATAATCTTTTTGGCACGTTGGCGATAGGTGATGCCTTCATGAACAAAGAGAACACCGGAAGCTCTGCCATCGTTGCCCATTTCAATTTGTGTAACCATACAACCAGGCAGAACCTCGGCTCCCGCCTTCACCGCCTTGGGAATATGAACAATTAGCGTGCTGAATTTGGCATTCGGCATACACCCTTGGTTACAGAAGCCGCGATTGATGCATGGCGGGCGACCTTCGAAAGGAGCGGAGAGAATAGCTAGTGGCGTTACCACGGATTGGATTCCGAGACTTTCACAGCCTTTTTGGAACAGGTAGGCATTAGGACTAAGCGGGTCTCTTTCTGGATAAGGGTAAGGTCCCTTGAAGTTGCCCCATGGGAAATACTTAGGTCCCGAGACGGCTATTTCTTTCTCGATTTTACTATAGTAGGGTTCAAGATCTTTATAGTGTATTGGCCAGTCTTCACCGACACCGTCAATGGATTTTGTTTTGAAATCAGATTCATGAAAACGCAAAAAAACGCCGGTAAAATGCTGTGTACCTCCGCCGATTCCTCTGCCGGAATTATTGTGCCCCATGGTTAAGGGATCCGTACCGGCAACCATTCGGGTATCTTCCCAAGCCAAGCTCTTCATAGCAAGCTCGTCACTGGCAAAATCCTTCTGCGGGTCCCTCCAGGGACCAGCGTCAAGTACGACAACCTGCATGCCCGCCTCGCTTAATTCTTTAGCCAATACGCCACCTGCCGCACCTGCCCCGACAATAACAATATCAACCTCATCGTGTTCATGCCGCCATTTCATGGCTGTGCCACCGCCTCCCAAGGATCCTGCTGACCGAGATCGGCTCTTACGTAGCCGCGGGGATAAGCAGGACCGCCAAAACCAATCTCAGACCATACTTGGGGATGGGAATAATAGGCCTCTACGGTTAGGGTGAGAAGCTTTTGGAATAGATCCTTCTGCGGAATTCCTTGCCACGCCTCGGTAGCAGGAAGTGTGCCTTCGCTGATATGCAGCATGATTTGGCGCTGAGCACTTTCGTCTAGTTGAGAGAAAGGTTGGCTAGCTGCTATCCATCCCGATTCGTCGATAGCCTTCAATCCCTGGCGGAGAAGAATTTCCAAAGGTGGAACTCCGATTTTTCGCTGGCTTTCTCCCTTGTTATCGACTGCAATTTGGTCAATATGACCTATCACGTATTGGATAATTTCCCCGCGATCATCGTCCATTAGCAGTGAACACCACGTACGCAAGCATTCGGCTTCAACTGGAGTAAGGAAGTGGTAGAGATGATCACGCGTTATGCGACCTTTTACGATGGATCGAGTATGGTCATCCCATTCTTCTTGCTCCTTCATAACGTCATAAGTTGGATATTGGGAATGTTTTTTCATCGGCGTTCACCCTCCGTAGACAGCAATTAAACCCAGAATGCTTATGGCTGAGAAAAGTAATGGCAGTATGATGGGAGGACCTATAAGGAAATTACGCAGTGCATAGCCACCGACACGTTTGCCTACCCCTCTGGTGTGGAAGAAGAAACCGGCCAGCCCTGCAAGAGAACCGAGCCAGTATGAAATTTGGCTTGTAAGAAGCCAGCCGTTTTGGTTAAGCAATACACAAAGGATCGATGAAATGCAAATTAGGGGAGCTAAAATAACAGGTCCCCACATGGCTTTGTTATGAAAGTTTTGTCTGTAATGAGACATCGTCACTTGTATCCAAATGAAGATATAAGCTAAGCCGACATAAAGTATCACGCTGCGATCTAATGACCAATGGTTCCATATCATATCCTTAACCTCCTGCCAATGTGTGAAAATGGATCAAGAATGACGTAACCGAGGAAACGTTAATCCCCCATAAGGCATAACAGCAATTTTCATGGAAGACGCAATACGCTCATGAAGAAATGAATGAAGCTCGGGTACAGGGTGAAAGCCAATTAATTGCGCAGTAGCTGGTGGAAGCTCGGATAGCAGGCAAACCTTGTGCTGCTTAAGGATTTGATCAATATGCTCAATTTTGTGAGCGCCCAGTACGAATTTCTGATGTAGTTTCTGCGTCATCACGGTGCGATCTTGAATGGTTTCGACCCAATGTTGAAATATACCATTTCCATAATGTTCCTCGCACCTAGCTATTAGAAGGATGGTGCCGCCGGGTTTTGTAATGGCAGACGCATTTTTCAGCGCTTTGATGGTTTGATATAGCTGTCTGTCTTTTGGATGCCCGCCGGGAGAGACGATGATCATATCGTATAGGTGAGGAACTTCAACAAGGAAAGTACGCTGAATCAACTCCTGCCCAGCGCGATGAGCGGCGATAACATCTCCTGCTACCGCGCCCAACAGCTTGCGTCCATGATCGACAAGGACGTTAAGAAGGAAATGCACGGGGAGAACCTCCAGTACTTCTTCCATATCCGCACGAATTGGATGCTCAGCAATGCCGGGCGTCGCAGGATATTTCTGCGATAAGCTATGGTTGTGTTCTATGGCGGGAGCAGAAGCAGTACCAGGAAACAGTGCCTTCACGCCCCCCGAGACGCCAACTAACGCATGAGGCTCCAGATTCCCTGTCACAATGCGAAAATCAGCTTCAACCACGTGCTTATTGATTTCAATCGGAGTTCCGAGACGAGTTGTACCAAGGTGTACGCAATCCTCAGATAAGGAGGAATGGTTCAAAACCTGTACGCGCCTGTAAATAGTATCGCTAACTAATTCGATCAGTTCTTCTTCCGTTTGTTTGCGGTGCACGCCCAGGGCGACAATAATTCGGATTTGGCTATCCGCAATTCCGGCTGTATGCAACCGTTGCAGCAGGGCGTCAAGGAACTTATAGCTTGGGCATAATCGAGTGGAGTCACTGATTAAGATGACGGCATTCTTGCAGCCCTTGGCAGCTTCCTCCAGTGAATCGCTTCCGATAGGATGAGCTAGCGCTTTCTCAATACAATCGTGCGCTGCGGGCGCGGAGCGGTGGTAGCTTATCCAATCCGCCTCTGTACCGGGAGGAAGCTTAAAGGTTATGCTCGATTTGCCATAAGGAACGGTGTAAATGCAGCATCCTCCTCAAATAGATGGTTGCTCTAATTATTTCCAAATTGGTTCAGTTTATGAGTAATGCAGGAATAAAAAATGGACTCATCCCTTTCGAGGACGTATGGGTTCATTCACATCACGGTGGTTACATATGTTACAATGTAGAGATAGAGAAAAGTAGTTTGATTATGGTGTAGGGAGAGGAACACATGGATTGGGAACGTACAAAAGAGCGTTTGGAAGCGGTTTTACAGACGCCTGTTCACATGAATTTGCTGCCCGAAGCGGAATGGAATCGATTGGTGGAGGAGCAAAAAGAGACACAAGCCAGCTTCAGCCGAAGTGTGATCCGTGGTCAGGAAGTGCTGTTTTACTTGGATAAAGACGCCAAGGGCATTCACATTCTGCAAGTGACTGAAGTACGGTTAACGGACTCGGAGCGTAAGCTCGTAGAGCTGATGCTGGAGACCAAACAAACCCGGGAGCGCAAGCAATGGGGCTCGTATCTGTCCGAGGATGAAAGAAAGGCGCATCAACTGAGAGAATGGTTGCTGCAACAAATGGAGCGTGGGGCTTCTCATGCCGAGCTGCCAGATGCATTGGCTTCACAGTCCTCTCTCTATTCCACGAAAATCCCATTGCTGCTATACGGGGACTATTCGCAAAATCAAAGTGTTTCGTATGCCGAGTTGAAGAAGTTGCTGGAGTCTTTCTTCGAGGCGGAAATTATATTAATCCCTTTGCTGGATAAAGAATGGCTTATTCTTGCTCCCGAAGGATTGTTAACAAGCGGAAGCGAAGAACGTGAGGGCGACGAGGAGGAGAGTGTCGAGCAAATACTTGACGCTCTGGGATCCGGTTTATACGAGATGCTGGCTAATGAATGGGTTGGCGAATGTCATCTAGCGATTGATTTTCCGGTAAAACCGGCTAAATCGTTATTTGCCGCGATTCTCCAGCTGCGTGAGACGATTATGTTGGGGCGTTCTTTCCATGTGGGCAGTTTTATTCATCTTCCTTGGGAGCTCCGTCTGGAGAAGCTGCTTCACCTCGTTCAGGAGGAGGAAAAAACAGAGTTCTTAGAACAGGTGCTGCGCGGCACCGACTATGCGCTTGATTCGGAAACCGTGACAACGCTGGAGCATTTTTTTACATTGGATTGCAATGTCAGCGAGACGGCTAAGAAGCTATACATTCATCGAAACACGCTCTTATACCGTTTGGACAAGTTCAAACAGGAGACGGGATTGGATGTTAGAACCTTCAATCATGCGGTTTTGGTAAGGCTAGCTTTGCTATTGTACAAAGTAACGAAAAGAAAGTGATTTTTTTGTAGGTATTGTGCATAGTCAGTCTGGGGTATGTGGGGTAAGATGAATATATTAATTGAACCGAATTGATGGACATAACGAATTATTGATAAATCGTAGGGGGAATGAACCATGGCAGGCGTACGTTTAAATCATATCGTAAAAAGATATTCCGGTGCAGAAGAATCCACTGTAAAAGATTTTCATCTTGAAATCGAAGATAAAGAGTTTGTTGTATTGGTTGGAGCATCCGGTTGCGGAAAATCCACTACTCTTCGTATGATCGCAGGATTAGAAGAAATTACAGAAGGCGAACTTTTCATCGGCGACCGCCTTGTTAATGACGTGGCTCCTAAAGACCGCGACATCGCGATGGTATTCCAATCCTATGCCCTTTACCCGCATATGACCGTGTATCAAAACATGGCATTCGGTTTGAAACTTCGTAAATTCAAAAAAGCAGATATCGATGCTCGCGTTCGTGAAGCAGCGAAAATCTTGGATATTGTTCACTTGCTGGATCGTAAGCCGAAGGCTCTTTCCGGTGGTCAACGTCAACGTGTTGCCTTGGGTCGTGCGATTGTCCGTGAACCACAAGTTTTCTTGATGGATGAGCCGCTTTCCAACTTGGATGCGAAACTTCGCGTACAAATGCGCGCAGAAATCACGAAGTTGACTAAACGTCTTGGCGTAACAACTATTTATGTAACGCATGACCAAACAGAAGCTATGACAATGGGCGATCGTATCGTTGTTATGGATAAAGGTATCATTCAACAAGCAGCTACGCCTGAAGAGATCTACAACCACCCTGTTAACATGTTCGTAGCAGGTTTCATCGGATCCCCATCCATGAACTTCCTGAACGGTACATTGACGCAAGAGGGCGGCTCCATATTCTTCAAATCGGCTTCCGTAAATGTTGAAGTTCCGGCCGGTAAAGCACAAGTGCTGAAAGACAAAGGTTTCGTAGGTAAAGAAGTGATTCTGGGTGTTCGTCCAGAAGATATCCACGAAGAGCCTGTATTCTTGGAAGCATCTCCTAACACTGTTTTCAATGTAAACGTGGAGTTGACTGAGAACCTTGGTCACGAAATGTACTTGTACCTGAACGGAATCGGCGCTAACACTGTAATCGCACGTGTAGATGGTCGTTCCGGAATTAAAGAGGGCACAAACGTGAAATTGGCTTTGGATATGAACAAAGTTCATTTCTTCGACAAAGAGTCTTCCCTGTCCGTCTTGGCTAACTAATATAAATGTTTCAAATAGATAGGCCAGCCGTTATCGGCTGGCTTTTTATATGTTTAAACGAATACTTAAATCATCTGTAGTTGATTTCAATAAGGGATTCCATTACGATGAAACTATTGGGTAAAATTAGAGGCTGCTGGCGAAGTTGATGTTGCTCAAGCAAAACTCAGAGGAGATATGTCGATGGCGAAAAAAGTGAAGGTTTCCGAATTGGTAGACCAATTTCATATGGAAGTTCTTGCAGGTGAATCAGGGCTCAAACGTCCCATAACAACTGGTGACTTGTATCGTCCGGGTTTGGAGATGGCGGGATACTTCAACTATCATCCGCGGGAACGAATCCAGATGCTAGGTAAGACAGAGATCACCTTCATGGAAATGCTGACAACTGGTGTTCGGCGTAATCGCGTTGAGCAATTGTGCGCGCCAGAGGAAACTCCTTGTATTATCGTGACCAGAGGGTTGGAGGTTCCAGTAGAACTGCTGGAGGAAGCGACAAAGCGTGACCTCCCAGTTCTACGAAGCAAGGTATCCACGACGATCTTCGCAAGTCGTTTGACGGGCTTCCTGGAGAATAAGTTGGCGCCAAGCACAACGATTCATGGCGTTCTTGTAGATGTTTACGGGATCGGAATGCTGATCACGGGCAGCAGCGGCATCGGGAAAAGTGAAACTGCGCTTGAGCTTGTGAAAAGAGGCCATCGCTTGATCGCGGACGACGCGGTAGAAATCCGCCAGAACGGAGATAAAGTACTGACAGGTAACGCCCCGGAGCTGATTCGTCATTTGCTAGAAATTCGCGGTGTTGGTATTATCAATGTCATGACGCTGTTCGGAGCTGGTGCGATCCGCAATGTTAAGAAAATTTCTGTAGTCGTTAAGTTAGAGAATTGGCAGCAAGACAAACAGTATGACCGACTGGGGCTCGATGAAGAACTGACGCGGATTATCGATACGGATCTGCCGCTTGTGACCATTCCCGTTAGACCGGGCCGAAACTTGGCTGTCATCGTTGAGGTAGCTGCGATGAATTATCGACTGAAGCGGATGGGGTATAATGCAGCGCTTCAATTTACGAATAAGCTAACGGAATCATTGTCTGAAGATTTCGAGGATTCGGATTGATCAGGCTGGCATGGTCGCGGGGCCGGTGTTTCATTAAAAGAAGGAGGCAAGGCTAAACGATGATCAATAAGATTGCATTTGCCATTGGTCCTATAGAGGTACGTTGGTATGGGATTATTTTAGGTATGGCAGCTTTAATAGGATTGCTTCTTGTTATAAAAGAAGGGAAACGTTTCCGCATTGTGCCGGACTTTTTCATGGATTTATTGTTGATTGGCGTGCCTTCCGCTATCATTGGAGCCCGAATTTATTATGTGGCTTTTCAGTGGTCCGATTATAAAGACAATTTAGCAGAAATTTTTATGATTTGGCACGGTGGCATTGCCATATATGGAGCGCTGATTGGCGCTATCATCGGAGGGTACTTTTATTTTAGAGCCAAAGGCTACCCCTTCTGGAGAATCGTAGATATTTGTGCCCCTGGTTTGATTGTCGGTCAAGCCATTGGCCGATGGGGCAACTTCATGAATCAGGAAGCGCATGGCGGGCCTGTTGAAGAATCATTTTTAAGAAATACGCTGCACTTGCCGAATTTTATTGTCAACCAAATGAATATTGACGGTATTTATTATCATCCGACGTTTCTTTATGAATCACTATGGAATGTAGCGGGGTTACTGGTTTTATTGTGGTTGAGACGCAGACCTTTCTTGCGTGCCGGAGAGCTCTTTTTTAGCTACTTTATCTGGTATTCCATTGGACGCTTCTTTATCGAGGCGCTGCGTACGGACAGTCTGGATATCACGGGTCCTGCTTGGCTAGCGTCGCTGATGAATGCGCTTTGGTCGCCAATGAAGCTTGTCTTTGAGCAAGGGGCACTGACGTACGGAGGAAATGTGAGAATATCACAGCTGCTGGCTCTGCTTATTGTGATTGCCGCCATTATAGTGATCATTGTGAGAAGGAAAAAGGGATATGCCAGCGATCATTACTCAGATCCGATTGTTTCAAGTAAGCCGCCTAAGGCCAATTCGAATGCACATGACGAGTTAGATAAAGGAGCAGATTATGATTCAAACCGTACTGTTTGATTTAGACGGAACCATTGTGGATACCAATGAGCTGATCGTGCAATCCTTTTTGCACACGTTTGAGGACCAGACGTCAAATCCGCTAACCAGAGAGATCATCATCCCCAATATGGGACGTTCGCTAGTTGAACAGATGAAGCTATTTTCTGGCCAAACGGAAGTGGAGCATCTGATTCAGAAGTACCGGACCTTTAATCTATCCAAGCATGATGAGCTGGTCAAAGAATTCCCTCATGTGCACCAGGTGATGGCTGCGCTGCATAAAAAGGGTTTAAAAATAGGAATTGTGACAAGCAAAATTCGCCAAACGACGCTGATGGGCTTGAAATTATGCGGACTAGACCCATTCGTGAGCACGATTGTGACGGTTGAAGATGTGAAGGAGGCTAAGCCGAATCCGGAAGGTATTCTGGCGGCTCTTGAAACGTTAGGCGGGAAAAAGGAAGAAGCGGTGATGGTTGGGGATAGCCATTATGATATTCAAGCGGCGCAAAATGCCGGGGTTACCTCTGTCGGCGTATCCTGGTCATGGAAAGGCCGTTCTTATTTAGAGGATTATCAACCGGATCATATCATTGACGATATGCTGGAGCTGCTGCCGATTGTAGGATTGGCACCGGAAGTGGATGGGAATTGAGAAGAACCGATAAGTATCCGGTCGACGGACCGAATGCATTGTGGCAAATTTATCACACGGTCAGCAAGTGGAAGGCGATACGTAATTTTGTGTTTATCCAAATAAGCCGCTACTCGCCTTCGCTGCGCGTGAAGAACTGGATTTATCGCAATGTGCTTGGAATGAAGGTTGGAGAGCATACGGCTTTTGCCTTAATGGTCATGGTGGATGTATTTTTTCCGGAGAAAATTCATGTGGGAAATAACAGCATTATTGGGTATAATACGACGATTCTAGCACATGAATACTTAACGAAAGAATATCGGCTCGGTGAAGTCCATATTGGATCAAACGTCATGGTAGGTGCGAATACAATCATTCTGCCTGGCGTAACAATCGGTGATTACGCGATAGTTGGAGCGGGCACAGTCGTGCATAAAGATGTAGCCCCTCACAGTTTTGTCGCAGGCAACCCACTTCAGGTCATTCGTGAAGGACATACTGATAAGTAAAAGCAAGAGTTGTACGCTGGCATGCAGTACAGCTCTTTTCTTTGTGCATAGGTGGCTGGCAGGAGATAAGGGAACTGGAGATTGACGGTCATAGGGTTCCATGTTAGAATTACCCTATCCTTTATTTTGGTAGTATGGTAGCACGGTAGTGAACTAAAGCGTCTGCGAGATATTATAACATGCAAGTATAGAAGAATTTAAAGATGTTGAGGTGAAACAGTGTCTAAGCCGAAAGTATTTGAAAAGCCGATTGGCGTTAAGGATTACTTGCCTGAAGCGGTAGGGAAATTGAGGAACATCGAGTTCCGCGTATTGGCGTGTATGGAACGCTGGGGGTACAGCCAGATTATTACGCCCACACTGGAATATTACGATACCGTTGGAGTGGCTAGCTCTACAGAAGATAAAAAGCTGTTCAAACTGCTGGATCGTAAGGGAAAAACGCTTGTATTACGATCCGAACTGACTGCGCCGATTGCGCGTGTTGCTTCATCGTTACTGAAAGAACACGCATTTCCTCTGCGTTTGTCCTATCATTCGAATGTGTTTCGGGCGATTGAGGAAGAGGCGGGACGGGATTCCGAGTTTTTCCAAACGGGCGTTGAACTCATTGGCGATGCTTCTTCCGAGGCGGATGCAGAAGTCGTAGCGTTAGCCATCGCATCGCTGCAAGCCGCAGGTGTAGATACGTTCAAAATCGCGCTCGGGCACGTAGGTTTCCTGAACGGGCTCTTTCAAGAAACGCTGGAAGGCCGCGCAGACGCTCAATTGGCGCTTAAAGAGCATTTGCTTAACCGCGACTATGTCGGTTATCGCGAAGCGATTAAATCGTTGGCGTTGACGCCTGAAGTGGAACGGGAACTCATTGGTGTGTTAAGGCTTAGAGGTGGCGATGAGATCTGCGAGCAAGCTCGTATGGTATCTCAGCACCCAATTGCGCAGGACGCGATTCGACATCTATGTGAAGTGTGGGATGTGTTGAAAGCTTACGGCGTTAGCGATCAGGTCGTCATCGATTTAACGATGATCGGGGATTTCTCTTATTATACGGGAATGACCTTTGAAGGGTATGCGGCAGATCTTGGATTCCCTGTGTGCAGTGGCGGTCGATATGACAATTTGTTGAGCCAGTTTGGACGTCCGTCGCCGGCTACGGGTTTTGCTTTGAAGACGAATCGCATACTAGAAGTGATCGGCAAAGAGGCAGTAATGCAGCCTGAGCGGGTCCTTATCGCGTATGATGAGGAACATCGGGAGGAAGCTTTGAAGCTGGCTAATGAAATGCGTAACCGTGAAGATGCAGCAGTAATTACTCAGCTGGTGACTGATCCTGCGGGATGGTCTAACGATGTTCAGCAGCTGGCAGACGGGCAGTATGAATATCGTGGAGCTTTGTATAGCGATATGATCACGATGATTCCCTAATCGGGGTCGAATTTAAGTGTTGCTTGAAGGAGGCAGGGCAGGATGGACGATATATTGAAGGTAGCAATGCCGAAAGGCCGTATATATAAACAAGCAGCAAAGCTGTTTCATAAGGCAGGATTGCCGATTCCAGAGGATTTGGAAGAAGGGCGCCGCCTGATCATTCCAGTTCCGGAAGCGAGAATGGAGTTTATTCTTGCCAAGCCAGTCGATGTCCCGACATACGTGGAGTACGGTGTTGCCGATATCGGCGTTGTTGGTAAAGATGTGCTGATGGAGGAGAATCGCAACGTTTACGAGCTGTTGGATTTGGGCATCGCACGTTGCCGGATGTCCGTTATCGGACTTCCGGATTGGAAGCCGGTCATCAATCCGCGAGTGGCGACGAAGTATCCGAATGTCGCTTCGCAATATTTCCGTGAGCAAGGGCAGCAGGTTGAAGTTATCAAGCTGAACGGTTCGATCGAGCTGGCGCCGCTAATTGGCCTTGCAGACCGTATCGTGGATATGGTCGAAACCGGCCAGACGCTTGTCGAGAACGGACTTGTGGAGCAAGAGGAAATTTTTCAAATTACGAGCCGATTGATTGCCAATCGGGTCAGCTACCGGATGAAGAATGAATCGATTCAGCGTTTATGCGATATGCTGCAGGCCGTATTGCCGGTACAGACGAAGGTTTAGCCGCATGAAACGGTGAATGTAGAGTGAATGACTTGGAAATGAGCAAACGATTAGGCTAGAACGGTTGAACGAATGATACTCTTCGTACTCAATGCCGATTGCCGACTGCTTTCACTTGAGCACCTACAAGCTATTGAATACGGCTCTACAATATACAATCGGGGGATTCTTAGGAGGAACTAGGGTGCGTTATTTTCCCAAAACCGTCTAATTGGCTGAGCAGCGGGAACTAGGGTACTTCTTATTTCAATGGTTTAGACATTCAAAAGACCAATTCCCCTCAAACAACGAACTTACGTTCTGTAATTTCACATTTCCAGCCGTTTTCCTATTAATAAGGAACTGACGTTCCGCTTCAGAGGTTTAACGCAGTCCTTCTGTTTTAACCAATAGAGCTTACGGACAAGAGAATCATTAGTTCAACATAAACTAGGAAGAAAGGATGATGAAGATGCGGATCATTCCCGCCTCGGAATTTCAATTGAAGCGCGAGGTCGAGTACGGCTCACCGGAGCAAAATGAAGCCGTCCGCCGCATCATCGATGAGGTGCGGCAGGACGGAGATGCCGCGCTGCGCGAGATGGCGCAGCGGTTCGACCGCGTAACCGTCGCTGAGCTTCGCGTCAGCGACGAAGAAATACAGGCGGCGTACACGCAGGTGGACGCC
Source organism: Paenibacillus tabacirhizosphaerae (assembly GCF_040812395.1). Classification (GTDB taxonomy): domain Bacteria; phylum Bacillota; class Bacilli; order Paenibacillales; family NBRC-103111; genus Paenibacillus_E. Next base: position 13,462 of record NZ_JBFNXH010000020.1, read on the forward strand.
GCATTCCTGGCGGCGCTGCGACAGGCCGCCGCCAACATTCGTGCGTTTCATGAGAAGCAGAAACGCAATTCATGGATGGACCTGCAGCCGGATGGCAGCCTGCTGGGCCAAGTCATCCGACCGCTGAAGCGGGTCGGATTGTACGTGCCCGGAGGGAAGGCGGCTTACCCTTCCTCCGTGCTTATGAACGCCATCCCTGCGATTGTCGCAGGGGTGCCGGAGATCGCGATGGTGACGCCTCCGGCCACCGCGGGCGAGGAAGGCATTAACCCGCACATCCTTGTGGCGGCAGCCGAAGCGGGTGTGAAAGAGATTTACCGCGTAGGCGGGGCGCAGGCCGTGGCCGCGCTGGCCTACGGCACGGAATCGATCCCGCCGGTCGACAAGATCGTCGGGCCCGGCAACATCTACGTCGCGCTAGCGAAGCGCTTCGTGTTCGGCGTCGTCGACATCGACATGATCGCCGGGCCGACCGACATCGTTGTGCTGGCGGATGAGCACGCGGACCCGGCATATATTGCGGCCGATCTGCTTGCGCAGGCCGAGCATGACGAGATGTCACCGTCGATCCTGGTGACACCTTCGCAGGAGCTGGCTGAATCAGTGAAGCTGGAGCTCTGGCGTCAGCTGGATGTGCTGCCGAAGAAAGCAATCGCCTCTGTGTCGACAGCTACCAAAGGAGCGATACTCCTCGTGGATAGCTTGGACGAGGGGGTTGAAGTCGTTAACCGTTTGGCGCCTGAACATTGTGAGCTGCTTGTTCAGGAGCCTTTCAACCTGCTGCCGCGGATTGAGAATGCAGGAGCCATATTCCTTGGCGCCTACAGTACGGAACCGGTGGGCGATTATTTCGCCGGGCCGAATCACGTACTGCCGACGAACGGCACGGCGCGGTTCTCATCGCCGCTGAACGTGGACGATTTTACGAAAAAATCAAGCGTTATTCACTATAGCAAGGAAGCTCTGATCGCGAATGGTGAGATGATTATGACACTGGCCCGCAACGAAGGGCTGGAAGGCCACGCCAGAGCGGTTGAGATCAGACTTAAGAAGGAAGGGAAGTTGAAATAGATGGCTGAACAAAATCAGGCGGCAGTCCGCACGGCGAGCGTTGCCCGTAAAACGAATGAAACCGATATTGCTCTTGCATTTCAAGTCGATGGAACGGGGATTTCCGAAATTCAAACGGATGTACCCTTCCTGAATCATATGCTCGATCTTTTCACGAAGCATGGGCAGTTCAATCTGAACGTTGTAGCCAAAGGCGATATTGAAATCGACGACCATCATACGGTGGAAGATATCGGGATCTGTCTCGGACAGACACTTCGTGAAGCGCTTGGCGATAAAAAGGGCATCAAACGGTATGCCAGCGTGTTCGTTCCGATGGATGAGGCGTTAGCTCAAGTTGTGATCGATATCAGCAATCGTCCGCATTTTGAGTACCGTGCGCAGTATCCGTCCCAAAACGTGGGCAGCTTCGACACGCAGCTGGTGCATGAGTTTTTGTGGAAGCTGGCGTTGGAAGCGCGCATTACGCTGCATGTAATCGTACACTACGGCCATAATACGCATCATATGATCGAAGCGGTATTCAAAGCTTTGGGCCGTGCGCTGGATGAAGCGACATCGATTGATCCTCGCGTGCAGGGGGTTCCTTCGACGAAGGGGGTGCTCTAGGATGATTGCGATTATTGACTATGGCATGGGCAATTTACACAGTGTGAGCAAAGCCGTTGAGCGTCTCGGTTATGAGGCGGTTGTGACGGGTGACGCAGAACAGATCCTGGCTGCAGACGGGGCGATTTTGCCTGGCGTCGGCGCTTTCGGCGATGCGATGGAGCATCTGCGCGAGTCGGGACTGCAGGATGTGGTTCTCCGCTATGCGGAATCCGGCAAGCCTCTGCTGGGCATTTGCCTTGGCATGCAGCTGCTGTTTTCTAGTAGCGAGGAGCATGGCAATCATGAGGGGCTAGGGCTGCTGCCCGGCGCGGTTGTTCGCTTCCGCGGCGATTACAAGGTGCCGCATATGGGTTGGAATCGCTTGAGCTACAAGCAAGGCGATAGCCCGATTTTCCGCGGCATTGAGGAAGGGCACGTGTACTTCGTGCACTCGTATCATGCCAAGCCAGAACGCGCGAGCGACCTGCTTGCGGTGACGGACTATCATCAGCCAGTGACGGCTATCGTCGGCAAAGATAACGTGTACGGCATGCAGTTTCACCCGGAAAAAAGTGGCGATATCGGTATGCAGCTGCTTAATAACTTTTTGAAAATGTGCAAGTAAGGGAGCGGAATCAGAACTTATGTCATCATTTATAATTTACCCGGCGATTGATATTCGCGATGGGAAATGTGTTCGTCTGGTGCAAGGGGATTACAACCAAGAGACGGTATATAACACGAATCCACTGGAGGTTGCTCAGGCTTGGGAAGCGCAAGGCGCGTCATGGATTCATCTGGTTGACTTGGACGGAGCCAAAGCGGGCCATCCGGTCAATGACAAGCTGATCGGGCAAATCGCGCAATCCGTGAAGGTGCCAGTGCAAATCGGCGGCGGACTGCGTACAGAGCAGGATGTTGATCATATGCTTTCATTAGGCGTATCGCGTGTCATTATTGGCACGGCAGCCATTGAAAATCGCGAATTCGTATACAGCCTGCTTGCCAAACATGGTGAGAAAATTGCGATCGGCATCGATGCGCGTGACGGTTATGTCGCTACGCGCGGTTGGTTGGAAACGTCGCAGGTGAAAGCCGAAGACCTCGCAGTCGAGCTGGCAGAGCGCGGCGCCAAAACGTTCATTTTCACGGATATTTCCCGTGATGGCATGATGGAAGGCCCGAATACCCAAGCTATTGCGCAGCTGGCCAAGATCTCAGGGCAAACAGTTATCGCGTCCGGCGGTGTGAGCCAGATGGATGATTTGGTGCGCCTTGCTGAGCATGCGGAGGGCGGCGTAGGCGGAGCGATTGTAGGCAAAGCGTTGTACACAGGCAGCATTGACCTGAGAGAAGCTGTGAAACAAGTTTCCCGTTAAGTCAAATCTATTGAAACATGCACGATAACCCAGATGGAGGTGCCCATCATGTTAGCCAAAAGAATTATACCTTGCCTAGACGTCAAAGACGGCAGGGTGGTCAAAGGCGTTAATTTCGTTAACTTGCGCGATGCAGGCGATCCTGTAGAGCTTGCTGCGATTTATGATAAAGAAGGCGCCGATGAGCTGGTGTTTCTAGACATTTCAGCTTCAGTCGAAGGCCGGGCGACGATGGTTGAAGTCGTCCGCCAAACAGCCGGCGAAATTACAATTCCATTTACAGTGGGCGGCGGTATATCCAGTGTAGACGATATGAAACGGCTGCTTCGCGCCGGCGCAGACAAGATTGGGATTAACACAGCGGCTGTTCGCAATCCGCAGCTTGTATCTGACGGGGCTCGCAAGTTTGGTTCCCAGTGCGTAGTCGTCGCGATTGATGCGAAGTTCAACGCAGAATGGGGCGAGTGGGAAGTGTTTACCCACGGAGGGCGCAATGCTACAGGGATCAAGACGTTGGAGTGGGCAAAGCGGATGGAGCAGCTAGGCGCAGGAGAAATCTTGCTGACCAGCATGGATGCGGACGGTACAAAAGACGGTTTTGACCTAAAGCTGACGCGCGCTGTATCTGAGCTGTTGTCGATACCTGTGATTGCTTCCGGCGGAGCGGGGAAAGCAGAGCATTTCTACGATGTTTTCACCGAAGGAAAAGCCGACGCTGGACTGGCCGCCACGATTTTTCACTATAAAGAGTTAACGATTCAAGGGGTCAAAGACGACCTTAAAGGCAAAGGAGTGGAAATTCGATGACATTCGCAATAGATACGATTAAATACGATACACATGGCCTGGTTCCTGCTGTTGTGCAGGATGCCGTTAGCAAAGAAGTACTTATGCTCGCTTACATGAACAGTGAGTCGCTGCAACGCACGCTTCAAACCGGAGACACGTGGTTCTGGAGCCGTTCCCGTCAGGAACTGTGGAACAAGGGCGCTACTTCCGGCCACACGCAAAAGGTCAAGGCACTTCGCTACGACTGCGATGCGGATACGCTGCTCGTGCTTGTCGATCAAGTAGGACCCGCTTGCCATAATGGGACTTACAGTTGTTTCACAACGAACATTCCGTTGGAAACGGAGGGTTCAGCTCCTGCTTCGGCGGATTCCGCTGCTTCCGTGTCCGGTGAGCGTTTTGCGATTCTAGGCGAGCTGGAAGCTGTTATTGCTTCTCGCGACGCGGAGCGTCCGGAAGGTGCTTATACGACCTACCTTTTCGAAAAAGGGGTCGATAAGATTTTGAAGAAAGTCGGCGAAGAAACGGCCGAGGTCATCATCGCGGCGAAAAATAAAGATAATGACGAGCTTCGTTACGAAGCCAGCGATCTTATTTTTCACTTAATGGTGCTTTTGCGCAACAACCGACTGCCTTTAGATGATATTATGAAAGAGCTAGCTAACAGACACGTGAAAAAATAAATACAAAGACCTGGAGTGATATCACGATGTTGATTGACTATCATACACATCATGTGCGCTGCGGTCACGCCTCCGGGGAACTGGAGGAATACGTCAAACGCGGCATCGAGATCGGGCTCACGCAATTAGGGCTGTCGGATCATATGCCGCTTTTGCATGTGGACCCTGCGACTTATTGGCCCGAGATGGCCATGCCGATGGATGAGCTGCCCCGCTATGTCGAAGAGTGCCTTCATCTTAAAGCGAAATACAAGGATCAAATCGATATCCGCGTCGGGCTTGAGGGCGATTATATCGAAGGCTATGAATCGGAGATTGCCGCAATTATCAAAGCGTATCCGTGGGATTATGTCATCGGTTCGGTTCATTTTCTGGGTGAGTGGGATATCTCCGATTTCAGGCAAGTGGCTGGCTGGGAAGGTAAGGATATTTATCAGGTGTATACGCAATACTACGATGCAGTGAAGAAAGCGGCTCAAACCGGATTGTACGATTATATTGGTCATATCGATGTGATTAAGCGATTTGGCTACAAGCCGGATCGCGATCCGTGGGAGCTGGAGAAAGCAGCGCTCGACACCGTCAAGGCGTGCGATCTTGCCATTGAGCTTAATGCGTCAGGGCTGCGGATGCCCTGTGAAGAGATGTTTCCAAGCAGGCGCATGCTCGAGTATTGCCATAAGGTGGGAATCCCTTTGACGATAGGGTCGGATGCGCATCAACCCGCGCGGTTGTCCCAATATTTGGACCAGGCAAGAGAGATGCTAAAATCCATTGGATTTAACGAAATAGCCACATTTTCCGCAAGAAAACGACATCTGGTTACTTTTTAAATTCGACACGTTTCATGTATAATGAATAAAGCATGAATAATTTATTTAATGAACCTTCGGAGGTAGCCATTAACCATGTATAGCGACAATGTTAAAATTTTTTCCGGATCTTCGAATCCGAAGCTTGCGGAACGTATTTGTAAAGAGCTCGGCCAGCCGCTTGGACAAATCAAACTATCCCGTTTCAAAAGCGGAGAAATTTACTGCCTTTACGAAGAAACGATTCGTAACTGTGACGTATTCCTGGTACAAACTTTCTCCCATCCGATCAACGAGCACATGATGGAACTCTTGGTCATGATGGATGCGGCGAAAAGAGCTTCTGCAAGAACGATCAACCTTGTCATCCCTTACTATGGTTACTCGCGCCAAGAACGTAAAGCTGCTCCGCGTGAGCCTATTTCTGCAAAATTAGTAGCCGACCTGTTCAGCGCTGCAGGAGCAACACGTGTTGTCACGATTGACCTTCATGCGCCTGCCATTCAAGGCTTCTTCAATATTCCTGTCGATCATCTGACAGCTCTTGATGTGATCAGTGATTGTATCAGAAAGAAAAATCTGGTTGACCCGATTATCGTTTCTCCAGATGCCGGACGTGCAACTACCGCAGAGAAAATGGCGAACATCCTTGATGCGCCTTTTGCCATGATGATCAAAAAGCGCCCTGCGCACAACGAATCCGTGATTACGCATGTCATTGGTGATGTTGCTGGCCGCACGCCGATTATCATTGAAGATTTAATCGATACGGGAACTACGATTGTTAACGTAGTAGAAGGCCTCAAAGAAAGAGGAGCGCACGACGTCTACATTTGTGCGACGCATCCTGTGTTTTCCGGACCAGCGCTGCAACGCCTGGATCATCCGAACATTAAGGAATGTATCATAACGGATTCTATTGCTATCCCTGATGATCATTCCGATAAGTTCAAGGTGCTTTCCGTAGCGCCGTTGTTGTCCGATGCGATTCGAATTATTAATGATGGGGGTTCCCTCTCCTCCCTCTTCAAATACGGCGGCGTTTAAGAAGGAAGTTTTAAAAGACGACTTTGAAAACGAGGCATATTCTGGGAGTGGATTCGGCGTCGAATCTTGAACAAAGTCTGGGAACTGCGGTACTCACGTAGAAAACCTCTACGCTCCGTTCCTCGCTCCTCAGACTTTGTCCAACCTTCTTGGTTTTGAAAGCCGGCTTTTAAAACACTGATTTTACTTTGCAGAACAGGGCAACCGGTTCACTTCGGATAATGTTTTTGGCTTCCGGGCGATCTATGGTATAATTTGAGGTGTATCATCCAAATTGCGCCGGAGGTGTCTTGCTATGGAAAAGATTAAGCGTGTATCCGAAGTGTCAAAGCCTAAAGTCATATCAATTAACATGGATGCCGCATTCTTTTTCGAGAGAGCGGTTCAATCTTTGGATCGGTTTCATTATGATAAGGCATTGAAATATTTCCGGCGGGCAGCAGAGTATGAGCAGGATAATCCTGTGAATCACTGCAACCTCGCGGGGGTTCTCTCCGAGATGGGCAATTATGAAGAGTCGAACCAAATTTTGCAGCATATTCTTGATGTCATCGATCCCACGATGACGGAATGTTATTTTTATATGGCTAACAATTACGCCAACATGGAGAATTACGAGCTGTCGGAGCGAGCCTTAGTCCAATATCTCGAAAATGACCCAACCGGACAGTTCATGGACGAATCCGAAGAAATGATGGAAATGCTGAGCTACGAACTCGAGCGTCCAGCCCCTCTCACTAGCATCAAGAGTAGAGAAGGGCTCTTCGAGCATGATAAAGCCCGAGCTTTGCTGGAAGAAGGCAAGTTTGCCGAGGCGGTAAGACAGCTGGAGAAGATCGTCAAGAAGCATGCGGACTTTACGGCCGCCCGCAATAATCTCGCCTTAGCCTATTATTATATGGGCCAGTTTGAGAAGGCGATGAAGACCATACATGAAGTGCTGGAGATTGACCAAGGTAATCTGCATGCGCTTTGTAATCTGGCTATTTTTCACCAGCATTTCGGAAATAAAGTGGAACTGGCTGAACTCGTTGATCTGCTGCGCAAGACATTCCCTTATCAGCACGATCATGTGTTCAAGCTTGCCACGACGATGGGGATTTTAGGGGAACACGAGAAAGCCTATCACCTGTTCAAGCGTTTGCTGAAGGCGGGAGAAGGCGGCTCAGATCCGTGCCTCTATCATTACGCAGCTGTCGCAGCGTGCCATATTGGCCGTTACGCCGAAGCGCAGCGTCAGTGGAAGCAGGTGGAGAAGCTAGATCCCGGCACGGAGATCTCTAAGTTTTATCTGGAGCAGCTTCGTACGCGGACAACAAGCGAGACGCCTCCGACTTGGAGCTATCACTATCACCTGCCGTTTGAGGAGCAGTTCCGGGTGTTGGAGAAGTCCACGCAGGGCATTCCCGAACAATTGAAAAAAGATCCGCTTGTGCGCTCGTCCTTCTTTTGGGCATTGCGGCATGGGGATATGGATACGAAGCTTCAGGTTATTCAAGCTTTTGGCCTGATTGCCGACAATGAGGTCAGGGATGCTCTGCAAGCTTTTATTATGGAGCGTCAGGAAGACGACTATTTGAAAAAAGTTGCGATTTTCGTGCTTCGCAGTATGGGAATTCGTGATTCGCTGCCTGCCTTTCTCGAAAATAAAGAGATCATGGTAGAGGCGTCTCCTTATTCTCCTCAGCTGCCAATTTGGGATGCGAAGTGGCAGCATGTCATGGAAACCGCACTTTCACATATGCATAAACGTTACGATATGATTCAGCAGTATGACTTGGAAATTTTGTGGGTTGAGTTTTTGACGAAGATTTACCCGGCTGTGCCAAAAATCCAGAAATCTGAAGGCTGGGCAGCGGCGTTGGAATATTTGATCGCCAAAATGCACCGCCGCGCCATCTCGTATCAGGAAGTATCTGCCCGTTACGGCGTCACAGTTTCGACTGTCAGCCGCAACGTGAAGCTGATCGATGAGGCTTGCGGGCTGCGTGTGAAAATGGAAGCCATTTTCCAAAAATTCACGAGTATTTGACGGCAGGGCTTTTCTTCCAAGAACGCTCGCTTTCTTACTATATTATCTAAGGCGGCACTGACTGCCCACAGAGAACGAATCAACCACTAGGAGGGAAACCATATGTACAAATCAGTCGTTGTAGGAACAGGACCGTCCGGTCTAACAGCAGCCATTTATCTGGCTCGCGCGAACTTGAGCCCGCTTGTCATTGAAGGTCCAGAACCAGGCGGTCAGCTGACCACTACTACCGAAGTAGAGAACTTCCCAGGGTTTCCTGAAGGCATCATGGGTCCGGAACTCATGGAAAATATGCGCAAACAGGCAGAGCGCTTTGGTGCGGAGTTTAAAACCGGTTGGGTCAACTCCGTAGAGCTGACGAATCGTCCATTCAAGCTCCAAGTCGAAGGTCTTGGCGAGATCGAAACAGAAACGCTGATTATCTCCACGGGCGCTTCGGCCAGACTGCTTGGCATTACGAACGAAAAAGAAAATATTGGCCGCGGCGTAAGCACGTGCGCAACATGTGACGGTTTCTTCTTCCGTGGTAAAAAGATTATCGTTGTCGGCGGCGGCGATTCCGCGATGGAAGAAGCGAACTTCTTGACACGCTTTGCTTCTGAAGTTCGACTTGTACATCGTCGCGATGAGCTGCGTGCTTCCAAGATCATGCAGGATCGCGCTCGCGGCAATGAGAAAGTGAAATGGTCTCTGAACAATACACCGCTTGAAGTCGTTGCCGGCGAAAAAGGGGTAACCGGTCTTAAAGTGAAAAACAATGAGACGGGTCAGGAAGAAATCATTGAAACCGATGGTATTTTCGTAGCGATCGGCCATACGCCGAATACGAAGTTCCTCGGCGGCCAAATCGATACTGACGAGCATGGTTACATTGTTGTGAAACCAGGCACGACAGAAACGAACATTCCGGGCGTTTTCGCTTGCGGTGACGTGCAAGACACCAAATATCGCCAAGCGATTACAGCGGCAGGCAGCGGATGTGCAGCTGCGCTGGAAGCAGAGAAATTCCTTGAAGGTCACATTGTGCATGATTGGAGCCAGACGCTGTAATTCGTCTGAATCCGTAGATGGAACGTGGAGGGCTAATCTCTCCACGTTTTTGCAGTTATATAGAGTTATTGTTGAATCTTGACCTCTATACAACCTTGTCTTATAGTTGGTACAGGAGCTTATGTGCCCGAAAATTTTATGATTATTCATAGAGGTGACCTTGCAATGTCAAATCAGATTTATATCGGTGTAGATTTAGGTGGAACCAATATTAAAGTCGGTCTCTGCGACGAGCAGGGAAAACTGCTTCATACTTATGAAGGACCTACTGGCGCGGAGCATGGCCCTGACGCTGTGCTTGAGCGCATTGCCCAGTATGTGCGCCAAATTGTCCAAGATTCTCCGTTTGAATGGGAGCAAGTGGCTGGTATTGGTGCAGGGCTTGCAGGATTCATGGATATTCCTGAGGGCTTCGTCAAATTCTCGCCTAATTTGCAATGGCGCAATGTCCCTGCGAAGAAATCGCTTGAAGCTCTTCTCGGCAAAACAGTCAAAATCGATAACGATGCTAACGTAGCCGCACTGGGCGAGGCTTGGGCGGGCGCTGGAGCGGGCATCCCGAATGTGGTGTGCTACACGCTGGGAACAGGCGTGGGTGGCGGCATTATTATTAATGGTAAAATCTATCAAGGCTCCGCCGGTATGGCAGGGGAGCTTGGTCATATGTCAATCGTGCCGGATATTGAAGCGATCGTTTGCGGCTGCGGTCAAGTTGGCTGTCTGGAAACCGTTTCATCTGCGACAGGTATCATTCGCATGGCGAATGATGCGGTAGAGCGGGGAGAACGCACTTCGCTTGCTTTGCACGAGAAGATCGACGAGGCTAAACAAGTGTTCGATGCAGCGAAATCCGGAGATGAAGTAGCACTGCGTATCGTTAATCGTGCTGCGTACTATCTCGGACGTTCGATGGCTGCAATGGCAGTCGTAATCAACCCTAAGCGTTTCATTATTGGTGGCGGCGTTTCGAAAGCAGGCGAAATCCTGTTCAACCCGATTCGCGAAACGTTTAAGAAATACACGCCTGAAGCAGCCCAAGACGGTGTTGAAATCGTTCCGGCTATTCTCGGTAACGATGCTGGCGTTGTTGGTGCTGCAGGCTTGAATTTGCGTTAGCTTGCAAATGAAGTTCGTGCATGGCTCGAGGCTTGTTCGTCTTGCCCCTTGAAACGCACGTCAAAGGAAGGTGCAATCGATGGAAGAGAACCACCCTTTAGCGAAATTAGTCATTATCACAGGAATGTCGGGTGCTGGTAAAACGATCGCTGTGCAAAGTCTCGAGGATCTCGGATTTTTCTGCGTCGATAATTTGCCTCCGGTACTTATTCCTAAGTTTGCTGAATTGATTGAACAGTCCATGGGGAAAATCGGCAAAGTAGCTTTAGTGATTGATTTGCGGGGGCGTGAGTTTTTCACGGCGCTTCAAGAATCACTTCGTTCTATTCAAGAAGATTACACGCTGACTTATGAAATATTGTTTCTGGACGCGACCGATGCTACTCTCGTGCAGCGTTACAAGGAAAGCCGCCGCCGTCACCCGTTGGCCCCGAATGGAGCGCCGCTTGAAGGCATTGGCCTAGAGCGGAAGCTGCTTGAGGAGCTGAAGGGCTTGGCAACGCAAGTCATTGATACAAGCACGTTGAAGCCCGTACAACTGAAAGAAAGAATTATTTCCCGGTTTACCAATTTGGAATCGGACCGCATATCTATAAATGTAATCTCCTTTGGGTTTAAATACGGGATCCCGATTGATGCCGATTTAATCTTCGATGTCCGTTTTTTGCCGAATCCACACTATGTGGAACAGCTTCGCCCGCAAACCGGTCAAGATGCCGACGTGTATGACTATGTGATGAAATGGACCGAAACGCAGGAATTCCTTACGAAGCTGCTTGATATGCTGAACTTCCTCATGCCGCAGTACAAGAAGGAAGGCAAGAGCCAAGTTGTCGTTGGAATCGGGTGCACAGGAGGCAAGCATAGGTCCGTCGCGATTACCGAATATCTCGGTAATGTGCTCGGCAACGGCGAGACGGAAGCGGTACGTGTAAGCCATCGAGATGCGGAGCGGGACCGCGGTTAGGCAGTCTCACGATGAAGAGGGTGAAGAAGAATGAAACGTGAACATGCGCATCGAACGCCCAAAATCGTCGTGATTGGCGGTGGTACGGGTCTCTCTGTCATGCTAAGGGGACTGAAGGAAAAACCGGTAGATATCACTGCAATCGTTACCGTTGCGGATGATGGGGGCAGCTCGGGCATCCTCAGGACGGAATTGCAAATGCCTCCTCCCGGTGATATCCGCAACGTGTTAACAGCACTCGCGGATGTGGAACCTCTTTTGGCACTTATGCTCCAGTATCGTTTTCAATCGGGAACGGGATTAGCCGGGCATAGTCTGGGGAATCTAATATTGGCAGCACTTACAGATATTACGGGGGACTTCGTCACAGCTGTACAGGAAATGAATCGCGTATTCGCTGTCAGAGGCAGAGTGCTGCCTGCTTCCAGTCAAGCGATCGTACTGAAAGCAGAAATGGAAGATGGCACTTTAGTTGAAGGTGAATCCAAAATTCCCAAGGCAGAGGGAAGAATTAAGCGCGTTTTCATTGAACCGCCCAATGTGGCGCCTCTTGCCGAAGCGATACTGGCTATTCGGGAAGCCGATGCAATTCTGTGCGGTCCGGGGAGTTTGTACACCAGCTTGCTGCCTAATTTGCTGGTTCCCCAGGTTGCGCAAGAAATTATGAAATCGGAAGCGGTCAAGCTTTTTATTTGTAATGTAATGACGCAACCTGGAGAGACCGACGACTATTCGGTTGGTGATCACCTGGATGCCATACATGATCACTTAGGGCATCATTTGTTCGATTATGTTATTGTGAATAACGGTGAAATTCCTCCCCAAGTCCAGGCGAAATATGCGGAGAAGGGCTCGAAGGCCGTCCATCTGGATCTAGATGAAGTGACGAAGCGGGGATACCGGGTTATTGCGGACCGGCTTGTGTTGTTCCGTACCTATCTGCGGCACGACGCTGAGAAGTTGAGTGACCATATTTATCAGCTCGTTGACAGCTGGATGTCAAGGAAGAGGTGAGACCTTTGTCCTTTGCGGCAACAACCAAAAAAGAACTAACCCTAATCGAAACAGACGCCTGCTGCGAAAAAGCAGAGCTCTCTGCATTGATTCGGATGAATGGCTCTGTGCAGTTATCCAATCAACGTGTCATTCTCGATATTTCTACTGAAAATGCCGCTATTGCAAGAAGAATCTACACCTTGCTCAAGAAGACGTACCAGTTGCACATTGAACTGCTTGTACGCAAGAAAATGCGCTTGAAAAAAAACAATGTATACATGGTTAGGGTGCCGGTTGGCGTTCAGGAGCTGCTGAGCGATCTGAAAATCGTCTCCGAGGGCTTCATGTTTACGCCTGGTATTGAGAAGGAGATCATTCGTGGCAATTGCTGTAAGCGTGCCTACTTGCGCGGAGCCTTCTTAGCGGGCGGATCTGTGAACAGTCCTGAGGGTTCTTCCTACCATTTGGAGATTGCCTCCATTTATGAGGAACATTGTCGGGCCTTGTCCCAACTCGCGAACAAATTCGATTTGAATGCTCGCTCCATCGAGCGCAAAAAAGGGTTTGTGCTTTATATCAAAGAAGGCGAGAAAATTACCGAGTTCCTTAGTATCATAGGGGCGCATCAGGCGCTGCTGCGTTTTGAAGACGTTCGCATTATGAAGGACATGCGGAATTCGGTGAATCGCATTGTGAATTGTGAAACTGCGAACTTGAACAAAACGATCGGGGCAGCAGTTAGGCAGATCGAGAATATCCGTCTTTTACAGCGTGAAGTAGGTCTTCAGAGTCTGCCCGAAAAGCTCAGAGAGGTCGCTGAAATCAGACTTCAGCATCCCGATATGAATCTAAAAGAAGTTGGCGATATGCTTAAGGGAAGTGTAAGCAAATCCGGTGTTAATCATCGTCTGCGGAAAATTGATGAATTAGCTGAAAAACTGCGAAATTCGCAATCTTGAAGCACTCGTACAGCGCTTGCGCAAGTTTTTCTCATTTTTTCTAGTGTACTTGAGTGAAAAATGCTATAATGTTAAAACATAGGGTATCTGCACTGTTATCAATAGTAGTTCATATAAGCTCGAGTAGGGGGAATTAGTTCCATGTCCAGACGGCCAGTCGTTGTGAAGTTGAGAACAGGACTTCATGCCAGACCTGCGGCATTGTTTGTTCAAGAGGCAAATAAGTTTTCATCTGAAATCTTCGTTGAAAAAGATGAGAAGAAAGTGAATGCGAAAAGCATCATGGGAATTATGAGCCTTGCGATCAGTACAGGGACCGAAGTCTTCATAAGTGCAGAAGGATCGGACGCCGAGCAGGCTGTAAACGCTTTAGTCACATTAGTAAGCAAGGAAGAGTTGGAGAACCAATAATTCGTCAGAAGCTTCCTGGAGAGGAAGCTTTTTTGCCTTCATAGCAAGGGTAAGTTTTCATTACGGAAACGACTTTCCTCAGTGGTATATTGTGGATTGCTTAGGCATTGCTGTTTACAATAAGACGCTCTGCCAAAAAGAAGCTAGATGTGTATCTTACACGTTTAGCTTCTTTTTGGTTTACCCAGAGAAGAGAATGGGTACGCCCAAATATCGGTGACACCATCTCCTTTTGCCCTAAGTTTACATAAACTTAATAGGATAATGATGGCGACGAAGTTGATGACGGGAGGCAGTCAATCCATGGATCGTCCAAAGTCGAATCGATGGTTTAACTCGATTGTCATGCAATATGGCATGCGTTCTTTAAAAATTGAAGCTTGCCGAACGCTTTACAGAAAAGAAGCCGCGTATCATGTTGTTACAGATAAAGGCGATGTTTTGTTGAAACCGTTTAAGGGGGCGAAGGCGCGGCTCGATCGCGTGCATGCCTATATGGTTTGGCTAAAGAAGCATCACTTTACTAACATGCCGCAATGGCATACGACGAATAATCGTAAGCATTGGGTCCGACATAAGGGGCAGCTCTTTTATATCTCAGACTGGATAGAGGGTTCCAAACTAGAAGGAAACGAAGAAGATTATGTGAGGCTTGGCGAAGCGCTTGGTCGGTTGCACCAGATTTCGCGGGGCAAGGCATTGCTGTCGCCCTCCTACACAAAACGAAAAATCAGATTCTTTCAGCAGGAGTACCGGTTGTTCAGGCGCCATTTGCGGGCGGTGCGGAAAGAAAAGCATGCGGCCGGCCGATGGTTCAAGATGTATGGGGATCCATGCATCCGGCTGGCGGAAGAGGCGTGGAGCACATTGCGGCGGCCTGACATTCAGAGTGTTCTGCGGTGCGAGCGCTCCTCACTGTTGCACGGCGATGTCACAATCCCGAATGTGATCGTCAATGAGAAGGAGGTCTACCTGGTAGATTGGGAATTTACAGGACGAGGCTCGGCCTATTACGAGCTAGCCAAAACCTTGAACAATGTTACGCATTGTTCGGCCACATACATGAATGCGCTCCTGGTCGGCTATGAGCGAATCCGTCCGCTTGCTCAGGAAGAAAGACAGATTATAGCAGCCTTTTTCCGGCTGCCGCGAGAAGCGTGGATTGCCGCTCGTCAGAGCCGGGGGGGCGTGCGCTCAGCGGTCTTTCAAGGTTTGAAAGACTCGTGGTCACAGCGTATAGACGTGATTCAATGGATGGATACGTGGGCGCAGCAGCTTCCGAAACAGCCGCAAGAGCCGCCGCAGGAACTGGAAGAAACTCCGGTTGAAGCTTCTCAGCCCGCCCTCATTCCGAATGAGGGGGGAATTGGCCTTGTCAATCATCAAGGATATTGAGGAAGCGTACCCTGTAACACTCAGCAAAAGAACGAAAATCCGCGATGTATACCGGTTACTTACGGATGAAGGACGATTGCTTTGCAGCAAAAGCTTTGACATTCCTGAACCGGAGGTTGATTTTATTGCTCGTGTGATGACTCATTTAGCGGAAACGGGATTTCCTTATGGCCCAAGAATTGTTATGTCTAAGACCCAAGCGCAATGGATGAAAAGGAAAGAGAAGCCGTATATGGTGACCAACTGGGTGCAAGGAAGGTCACCTGACTTTAATGATCGCCCGGAATGGAAGAAAACGATTCGCACCTTGGCTGCTTTCCATCGTCATGCGGAAGGGATCGTGCTCCAAGACGTGCCTGCAGGCAGAGACCGATATGCCTATTTGCAAAGCCTGATCGAGGGGTATCGTCTAACTTTAAGCGAACAGCAAGAGTTAGGGGAGCTCGGCGCATTCACAGCCCTTTGCGATGAGGCTATCCAATATCTCAATCAACCTAAGAGTGTAGAGGCGATGAATCGCGAAGCATCTTTAGGTGCTTTTGCACATGGAGATTTTAATTATCCGAACTTGGTGCTGGATCGTAAGGGAAGCATCCATCTTATTGATTTTGAGAACACATCCTTACAGGCAAGAATGACGGATCTTTCTCATATTCTGCATCGGAATTATTCGTGGAACGGCGAGGAAATGGTACGATGGATTGATTACTACGATCGTAAAAGGCCGCTAAGCAGCGAAGACAGGCATCTGTTATTCGCACTGCTGCATGTGCCGTATCCAATTGTTCGGGCGATTCGTTTAAATAAGAAGAGGGGTACACTAATAGAGGCGCTTCCTGACACTAAATCGATTGACAAATACGTAAAAGCTTTAAGTTCCATGCTATGATTTGGAAATGTTTTGATAATTCGTGGCAAATTTGTTAACAAACTGGCGAATAAGAAACCTTTTCACTAGGCGAACGTCTAATAAACGTGGTCATAGATGGATAGGGCTTTTTGCCGTTTTAAAAGTCGCGGTTCTTGCCTGCCAACTCTTGCCCGCATATTATTCAACCCTCAAAGGAGTAAGAGCATGAAATCGCAAAGAAAAGAGATTACCCTGCTGCTGGCGATTCTCGTCTTTATAGCCAGTACGTTCACGGCGCCTGCCGCACAGGCCGTATCAGCAAGTTCGTCCTTAATTTTACTGTATATCGACAAGTCAGAAGCTTTCGTGAATGAGGAGCAGATTCATTTGGATGCTCCGGCTACCATCATTAATGGCAGCACGTTTGTTCCGGCTAAATTCCTCGGGGATACGATGAGTTTCAAAGTAGAGTGGAGCGATATTACGCGAACGATTCAAATGACGCCTTCAGGCTATGATATCGTACTTGATGCTGATCATAAGAAGGTGACTACGAATGGTGTAGATGTACCATTTGATTCGGTAGCAGCCATCGTAGATGGCAAGCTGTTAGTGAAGCTGACCTGGTTGGCGGACTACATGGGTGCGAAATACACGTATAACACGGAGCTGCGTCGTGTAGAAATCGTGCATTTTCAGACACCTGAAGGCATCTACATCGATCAAGACAGCAACTCCCGGCCTGTTGCGAAGTTCGCGACTGCGAAGCCGACATACCGACTTGGAGAGCCTGTGAAATATGTCGATTTGAGCTATGATCCCGATGCCGAAGGCATTGCTTCCTACGACTGGGTTGGCAATAAAGAAGTATTTTTCAAAGCCGGGAAATATCCGGTTACCCTCCAAGTGTCTGATCGTCATGGACATGTGAGCCAAGTTTTCAAAAGCTTTGTCACGGTTACAAATGAGCCTTATCTAAATGAAGTAGAGTATCCGATCTATACGAAGCCGGTTGGCGGGTTCATCAAGTCAGACTGGGGAACGATTTGGTCCCATTTTAACGAAATGGCCGCTCTGCCTAAGAAAGTAACGGAAGTTACTGACCGTAAGCTGTTAGTAAGCGATAGTCCGGAAGAGTTTACGGAGAGAGGGATTCTCTACCAAGATACAATCAACGGCAAAGGCAGACTTTACGCTGATCATATTAATGGCACGAAGCAGAAAATGACCATGGCGATTTTCGCAACCAATAACAGCGATAAGCCGATTACGATCCAAACGACGAACAAAGGCGAGGTTTACCCTTCGGTCTATGCCAATTTGATTGGCAGTGAGGCGTCCGTAGATTTCTTGCTGAACAATGTTTATGATCAGAAACTGACCGTACCTCCACACCAAACGTATGTGTATGCGAAGTTGCCGGATTTCTATCCAGGCCAAGGCGTGAACTTGTTCTATGATATTGAAACCGATGGAGAGCTGCAGATTTCGTTCGCGGTTACTGATCTGAAGCTGACGCCGACTACGGTTCAGGAACTGCCTTTGTTGGGTTACACGGGCCATGTTCGGGGATCGTTCCCGGTTTCGGAGATCAAATGGGATATAGATGCGACATCCTTTAACAAGACATCCGTGCTATCGATTGGGGATAACAAAACGGATCCGTTCGTCAAGGGATATGACGTGATGAGGAAGCAGAATGTAGAAAACGGCGGCAACTACGGCGTCGTGTACAAGATTCATGCTGATAAACCGCGCAAGATGGCTGTTATGATCATGGCCAAAGGCGGTGTCTTCAAAGGACCGTTCAAAATTAACGGGGAAATCATCCCGGTTCCAGCCTCGGGCGTTATCACGGCGTTCGACGGCATGGAAGTGCTTGCGCGCACGACAGGCAAGGAAGACGCGTTGGATATCGAGTTTACGCCGCCGGCGGGCTCGGCATTTCCAATCGATCTAATTTTCTATCCGTTGGATGAAAAAAAATAAATTGTGTTTTAGAGCAGGAGGGCGCTTAAGGCGCTCTCTTTTTAGTAGGAAACATACGTCGTCAGGTATGTGTGTATGAAGAGCTCGCAGAGCGGAGAGATTCCGTACGCATCGTGTGGCACGAGCATTTGGCAGGATGGGCGTAGAAGATCCGGAAGTGCCACAGCGGTTTGGCGTATTGAAATACCACCTCGATCTGCGAGTGAACGTCTTTTTGTACGGATGAGCGGAACGTAGGTGCGTTAAGAGGCGGTGTTTTCGGTTGTAGGGACGTTTCGCGGAACTACCGTACCTTATGAGCAGGAAATGCTGGGTTCTAGGCACGTTTTCGCTCATTTAACGCACCCTAGTTCCTCTTCAGGGGGAGAAAAGGGGCGTTGCCGTGGAATAAGGCATCGTAGTTCCGTCGATAACGCTGTGCATGGGGAACAGGCGGTCCGGCAGTACCTCCTCGGTTTTCTTGCGAAGCATGCGGAGGCCGAAATGTATCCGGTATTCTGCCATTATCCTGACGTCGCTTGTGTTCCCGTTCATGCATGTAGCACCGGCAAACCCTCAATTGTGGCATTGGATTTAAGCACAGTCTCTAACGTAGTTGCAGCGTATACGATCGTCGGGATGTAAGCCGTTTTGGGGCAAAATAAAAACACTGACGCTCTGCATAATGCTGAGGTCAGTGTTTTTATTAGTTACACGCGCTCAATGACTTTGTCGATGAGTCCGTATTCGGCCGCTTCCGCAGCACTCATGAAATTATCGCGATCTGTGTCCTTCTCAATCCGCTCAAACGTTTGTCCTGTGCGTTCCGCAAGGATTGTGTTCAGGTTGTCTCTCATCTTCAAAATGCGCTTCGCGCGAATCTCGATGTCTGAAGCTTGCCCCTCAGCGCCGCCGAGCGGTTGGTGGATCATGACTTCACTATTCGGGAGCGCAAAGCGCTTGCCTTTGGCGCCTGCAGTAAGCAGGAAAGCGCCCATGGAAGCAGCCATGCCGACGCAAATCGTGGATACGTCCGGTTTAATGAATTGCATCGTGTCAAAGATCGCCATACCGGCTGTGATGGAACCACCTGGGCTGTTGATGTAGAGGCTGATATCTTTATCAGGATCTTGTGCGGCCAGGAAAAGCAGCTGGGCAATGATGGAATTGGCGACAACATCGTTAACGCCAGTGCCGAGGAAAATGATGCGGTCCTTCAGCAATCGGGAGTAGATGTCATACCCTCTTTCACCGCGCGCGTCCTGTTCTACGACCATAGGGATAAAACTCATGAGAATTACCTCCTTCAATGGGTACATGGTTCAAATGGTTGATGCGTATACTATTAACAGTATCTACAAGTATGATAACGAAAAAACGTCCAAAGGTCAAGAAAGGTCAAACTAACGGCAAAAAAAATCAGTTTTTCAACTGATTTCCTTCATCGTGGACGCGCCCGAAGGGAATCGAACCCCTATCTCAGGCTCCGGAGGCCTACGTCATATCCATTGGACCACGGGCGCATGGCTATTAAAAAAGCGAAGCAAGGGTTATTATAAGACAGCTGTAGGAAAAAAGCAAGGACGTAAGCCTTTTCAGTATTATTTGACGAAAAAGTTTGAACAATTGTTGAATCTCGGCAAGAGATTGGTTATAATAAGCGTGTAAGGAAATTTTTTTTCGTCCGGGTGGGACGTAAAATGTATACCCGGGACATAAAACGTCCAATACACGGGATCAGGAGCGTTGTCGTCGTCATATGAGAGAAATTCTTGACATTCAGAAACAGCTCTTGCCAGATTTAATGGACACTATGAAAAAACGCTACTCGATCCTGCGGCATATATTGGTTTCCGGTGTCGTAGGCCGAAGGACGTTGGCCTCTTCGTTGGATATGACAGAGCGCGTGCTTCGCGGCGAGGTCGATTTCCTCAAAGAGCAAGGCTTGCTTGAGACCGATGCAACCGGCATGAAGATCAGCGAGTCCGGCCTTCAATTGCTGGAAGCGATGGAGCCGATCATTAAGCTGGCTTTTGGCTTGACGGACTTGGAAGAGAGCATTCGCCAGGCGTTCGGGATTGCACAAGTCACTGTCGTCCCTGGAGACTCCGATGTTTCCTCGTTTACGAAGAAAGAACTCGGACGAGCGGGAGCGGCGGCGCTTCGCAAGTATGTAGCCAAAGACGATATCATCGCTGTAACCGGCGGATCGACCATGGCGCAGATTGCAAACAGCTTAGCGATTTCGTCTCGCATGAAAGGAAGCTGGTTCGTACCGGCACGCGGAGGGCTTGGCGAAAGCGTGGATATGCAGGCGAATACGATAGCTTCTATTATGGCTAAGAAGACTGGCGGGAAATACAGATTACTGCATGTTCCGGATCATCTTGGCGAGGAAGCGTACCAATCGCTCATTCAGGATCCCCAGATTCGTGAAGTTGTGGAAGCTGTACGCAGTTGTCGCATCGTTGTACACGGAATCGGAGATGCTATGGTCATGGCTCGCAGACGCAAGGTCGATAGCGAGACGACGCGCAGCCTACAAGCTGATGGCGCTCTAGCGGAAGCATTCGGGTACTATTTTGACCGACAAGGGAATGTGGTTCACAAGATGCCGACGGTGGGACTTCGACTCGAAGACCTGCAGCGCACTGAAGTGGTGATTGGCGTGGCTGGCGGCAAGAGCAAAGGGGAAGCGATCGCTTCTGTGCTCCGTCACGGACAGGAGAAGGTGCTGGTGACTGACGAGGCAGCCGCATTGGAAATCATGAAGCATGTCTAAGACATCATGACGTAAGTCTTCTAGACTTCGTCTTGAAATATTATTTTTTTAATCTTAGGAGGAATTGGCTATGACAACAAAAGTAGGTATTAATGGTTTCGGACGTATTGGTCGTAACGTGTTTCGCGCAGCTTTGAACAACTCTGACGTACAAATCGTTGCAGTTAACGATCTGACAGACGTTAAAACACTGGCTCACTTGCTCAAATATGACACAACTCACGGTAAACTAGACGCTACAGTTGAAGCTGGCGAAGGCGAATTGATCGTTAACGGCCGTTCCATCAAGGTTTTTGCTGAGCGTGACCCTGGGAACCTGCCTTGGGCATCTGTAGGCGCAGAAATCGTTATCGAATCCACTGGTATTTTCACAGCGAAAGAAAAAGCAGCCCTTCACTTGAAAGGCGGAGCTAAGAAAGTTATCATTTCCGCTCCAGCTTCCGACGAAGATATCACAATCGTACTTGGCGTTAACGAAGATAAATACGATCCAGCAGCTCACACAATTATCTCCAATGCTTCTTGTACAACAAACTGTCTGGCTCCTTTCGCGAAAGTTATCAACGATAGCTTCGGTATCGTAAAAGGTATGATGACAACTGTTCACTCTTACACAAATGACCAATCCGTACTTGACGTTCCTCATAAAGATCTTCGCCGTGCTCGCGCAGCAGCTGAGAACATCATTCCTTCAAGCACTGGCGCAGCAAAAGCAATCGGTCTGGTTCTGCCAGAATTGAAAGGCAAATTGAACGGTATGGCAATGCGTGTTCCTACACCTAACGTATCCGTAACAGATTTGGTTGTTGAATTGAAAGTTAACGTAACTGTTGACGAAGTAAACGCAGCTTTGAAAGCAGCTTCCGAAGGCCCTCTTAAAGGCATTCTGAACTATACAGAAGATGCGCTTGTATCCAGCGACTTCAACGGAGATCCAGCTTCCTCCACAATCGACGCTTTGTCCACAATGGTAGTTGGCGACAACATGCTGAAAGTGGTTTCCTGGTACGATAACGAGTGGGGCTACTCCAACCGTGTAGTTGACTTGGTAGCTTTCATCGCAAAAAAAGGTCTGTAATTCATAATTAGCAAACTTGTATAAAGAGGAGAAGCGATTCTCCTCTTTATGTGCGATTTTACCTATAAATGTTCAGGAGGCGTTTGACCATGAATAAGAAAAGTGTTCGCGATGTTGAAGTAGCTGGTAAAAGAGTATTTGTCCGCGTTGATTTCAACGTTCCTTTGGAAAATGGACAAATTACAGACGATACACGGATCAGAGAAACGCTGCCTACGATTAAGTTCTTAGTAAAGGAAGGCGCTAAGGTCATTCTTGCTGCACATTTTGGACGTCCTAATGGTCAAGTTGTTGAAGAGCTTCGCTTGACGCCAGTTGCTGTGAAATTGGCGGAGCTTCTCGGTCAAAACGTAATCAAAGCGGATCAATCCGTTGGCGAAATCGTGAAAGCACAAGTGGATGCGCTTGAAAATGGCGATGTTCTTTTGCTTGAAAACGTTCGTTTCAACGAAGGTGAAGAGAAGAATGATCCAGAGTTGGCGAAAGCTTTCGCTGATCTGGCTGACTTGTTCGTGAATGATGCTTTTGGTGCTGCTCACCGTGCACATGCTTCGACTGCAGGCATCGCAGCGTATATTCCAGCTGTTTCCGGCCTTTTGATGGAGAAAGAGCTTGATGTTCTAGGCAAAGCGCTGAACAACCCAGAGCGTCCTTTCACAGCTATCGTTGGCGGATCCAAAGTAAAAGACAAAATTGCTGTCATTGAGAACCTCCTGAACATTGCAGATAACGTCCTTATTGGCGGAGGTCTGTCCTATACATTCTTGAAAGCACAAGGCTATGAAATCGGTAAATCGCTTCTGGACAATTCGAAGCTTGATTTGGCACTTAGCTTTATTGAAAAAGCAAAAGAAAAAGGTGTGAACTTCCTGCTTCCGGTGGATATCGTGGTGGCTGATAAATTCAGTGCTGATGCGAACGTGCAAATCGTTGACATCGACGGCATTCCTGCTGGTTGGGAAGGCATTGACATCGGACCGAAAACGCGTGAACTTTATGCAGACGTTATCGCAAAATCCAAACTGGTTGTTTGGAACGGACCGATGGGCGTATTCGAAATCGAGCCTTTCTCTCACGGTACGCTTGCAGTAGCGCAAGCGTGTGCAACGACGGATGGTTACACCGTTATCGGTGGTGGTGATTCCGCTGCCGCAACAGAGAAATTCCATTTGGCTGAGCAAATGAACCATATGTCCACAGGCGGCGGCGCTTCCTTGGAATTCATGGAAGGCAAAGCATTGCCAGGCGTAGTGGCCTTGAACGATAAATAGTTTCGGCGATGCCAGTTTTTCTGGCGAAAACAGAGCACATGCTTACGAAGTCAGTTTTTCTGGCGAAAAACTTTTAGGAGGTTCCACCCATGAGCAGAACACCCATTATCGCGGGTAACTGGAAAATGTTCAAAACCGTTTCCGAAGCCGTTAGTTTCGTGAACGAAGTAAAAGGCAGCACGGTAGAAGGTGTAGAGAGCGTAATCTGCTCTCCGTTCACGAACCTGCCTGCACTGGTTGAAGCTGCGAAAGGCACATCCCTTCATGTAGGCGCACAAAACCTGCACTTCGAAGACAATGGCGCATTCACAGGCGAAATCAGCGGCGTGATGTTGAAAGACCTTGGTGTAGAGTACGTTATCATCGGTCACTCCGAGCGTAGAGCTTACTTCGCTGAGTCCGACGAGATCGTGAACAAAAAAGTCGCAGCCGCGTTCAAACACGGCTTGACTCCGATCCTGTGCGTTGGCGAGAAGTTGGAAGAGCGTGAAGCAGGCCAAACCAAAGACGTTTGCAAAGTGCAAACGGAAGCGGCTTTCCAAGGCCTTAGTGCAGAGCAAGCGGCGCAAGTCGTTATCGCTTATGAGCCTATTTGGGCGATTGGCACTGGTAAATCCTCCACAGCTGAAGATGCACAAGATGTTATCGGCTACATCCGTCAGCTGGTGAGCGGTCTATACGGCACATCCGTAGCAGATGCAGTTCGCATCCAATACGGCGGCAGCGTGAAGCCGAACAACATTGCCGAGTACATGGCACAGCCTGACATCGACGGCGCGCTTGTAGGCGGAGCGAGCTTAGAGCCTGCTTCCTACATCCAACTCGTCCAGGGGGCGAAGTAACATGTCCAGACCCAAACCGGTAGCACTCATCATTCTCGATGGCTTCGGACTGCGCTCGGAAGAGCAGGGAAATGCGGTTGCTCATGCGAAAAAACCAAACTACGACCGTTATTGGTCGACCTATCCACATACAACCTTGACTGCTTGCGGCGAGGCCGTAGGTTTGCCGGAAGGCCAGATGGGGAACTCTGAAGTAGGACACTTGAACATCGGTGCAGGCCGCACTGTGTATCAAGATTTGACTCGGATTTCGAAATCGATTCGTGACGGCGAATTTTACGACAACGAAACGTTGGTAGGCGCTGTACGTCATGCCAAAGAGAATGGCAAGAAGCTTCATCTGTACGGCTTGCTGTCCGATGGCGGCGTACACAGCCACATTCAGCATTTATTCGCGCTTCTTGATTTGGCGAAAAAGGAGCAGCTCGACGATGTGTACATCCACGCGTTCCTGGATGGCCGCGACGTAGCGCCTGATTCCGCGAGAAGTTACATGGAAAGCTTGCTGAACAAGATCTCGGAAGTCGGCGTAGGCAAGATTGCGACCGTTCAAGGCCGCTACTACGCAATGGATCGCGACAAGCGCTGGGAGCGTACGGAGAAATCCTACCGCGCCATGGTGTATGGCGATGGCCCATCCTACTCCGATCCAATGAAAGCGATCATTGAATCCTACGAGAAATCTGTTTTTGACGAATTTGTCATGCCAACGGTTATCGTCGGTGAAGATGGAAAACCTGTAGGACTTGTAGAGTCAGGCGACGCGATGGTATTTTTCAACTTCCGTCCTGACCGTGCGATCCAGCTTTCTCAAGTATTCACGAACGAAGATTTCCAAGGTTTCGATCGTGGGGACAAAGCTCCGAAAAACCTCTACTACGTTTGTCTGACGTTGTTCAGTGAATCCGTAGACGGTTTCGTAGCGTATAAACCTAAAAACCTTGATAACACGCTCGGTGAAGTGCTTGCTCAGAACAATCTGAAGCAGCTTCGCGCAGCCGAGACAGAGAAATATCCGCACGTAACCTTCTTCTTCAGCGGTGGTCGTGATAAGGAATTACCTGGTGAAACCCGTCTGCTCATTCCTTCACCGAAGGTTGCTACTTATGACTTGAAGCCTGAGATGAGCGCTTACGAGCTAGCGGATGCCGTTGTACAGGAAATTGAAGCGGAGCGTCAAGATGTGATCATTTTGAACTTTGCGAATCCAGACATGGTCGGTCACTCCGGACTTCTGGAGCCAACCGTTAAAGCAATCGAGGCAACAGACGAGTGCTTAGGCAAAGTTGTGGATGCTATCATCGCCAAAGGCGGCGTGGTCTGCATTACAGCGGATCATGGCAATGCGGACGTTGTTACGAATCCGGATGGGACACGCAACACGGCGCATACGACGAATCCTGTGCCTTTCATTGTGACGGACAAATCTGTTACACTAAGAGATGGCGGAATTTTGGCAGATATTGCCCCGACAATGCTAGACTTCTTGGAAGTACAGCAACCGGAGCAAATGACCGGAGCCACGATCCTTAAACGATAATCCTCATAAGGATATTCGAACCACATATTATAAAAGGAGTGTTTTCTAACAATGACTATTATTTCTGATGTTTACGCACGCGAAGTTCTAGACTCCCGCGGTAACCCGACTGTAGAGGTAGAAGTATACCTGGAATCCGGCGCTTTCGGCCGTGCAATCGTCCCTTCAGGCGCTTCCACAGGCGCATACGAAGCTGTTGAGCTTCGTGATGGTGACAAAGGCCGTTACCTTGGCAAAGGCGTTCTGAAAGCCGTTGACAACGTGAACGAAATTATCGCTCCAGAAATCATTGGATTAGACGCTCTTGATCAAGTCGGCATCGACAACAAAATGATCGAGCTTGACGGTACGCCTAACAAAGCAAAATTAGGCGCTAACGCTATTCTTGCTGTATCCATGGCTGTTGCTCGTGCAGCGGCTGACGCATTGGATGTTCCTTTGTATGTATACCTGGGCGGATTCAACGCGAAAACTCTTCCAGTTCCAATGATGAACATCATTAACGGCGGCGCGCATGCGGACAACAACGTTGACGTTCAAGAGTTCATGGTTCTGCCAGTTGGAGCACCTACGTTTAAAGAAGCTCTTCGCATTGGCGCAGAAATCTTCCACAGCTTGAAATCCGTTCTGAAAGATAAAGGCTTGAACACAGCAGTTGGCGACGAAGGCGGATTCGCTCCTAACTTCACATCCAACGAAGAAGCCATCACTACCATCCTTACAGCTATCGAAAAAGCCGGTTACAAACCAGGTGTTGACGTATTCTTGGGTATGGACGTTGCTTCCACAGAATTCTTCAAAGATGGCAAATACGTGTTGGAAGGCGAAGGCAAATCCTTCACATCCGCTGAGTGGGTTGACTTCCTTGCTGCATGGGTTGATAAATACCCAATCATCACAGTGGAAGACGGCTGTTCCGAAGACGATTGGGAAGGTTGGAAATTGCTTACTGAGAAATTGGGCAGCAAAGTTCAACTGGTTGGTGACGATTTGTTCGTTACGAACACAGAGCGTCTTTCCACAGGTATCGAGCAAAACATCGGTAACTCCATCTTGGTTAAAGTGAACCAAATTGGTACACTGACTGAAACTTTCGATGCAATTGAAATGGCTAAACGCGCTGGTTACACAGCGGTTATTTCCCACCGTTCCGGTGAGAGCGAAGACAGCACAATCGCTGACATCGCTGTTGCTACGAATGCTGGTCAAATCAAAACAGGTGCTCCATCCCGTACAGACCGCGTAGCGAAGTACAACCAATTGCTTCGCATCGAAGACGAGCTTCACTCTGTAGCTCAATACGCTGGTAAAAAAGCGTTCTACAACTTGAGAAACTTCAAGTAAGCTTCTGCACGACATAGGGATCTTTGGACGGAGTTCAAAGTCTCTCCGATAAATTAAATACACGACCGAGAGGGGATTCGCGGCTATGAGCAACTGGTTGAAAACTATTTTATTTATAATAGGTTCAGCTGTGCTTACTCACATGCCGCTGATCCCCTCCTCATTTTTCCGGAATCTCGATACGATGGTTCATGAGTTTGGTCATGCCGTTATGACGCTGGCACTATCGGGTAAAGTGATGTATATCGAGCTCTACGCTAACCATAGTGGCGTGACTTACTCATCCATGGCGAAGTCTTGGGCGATTCTGCCTGTATCTTTAGCGGGTTATTTCACAGCATCCTCATTCGCTTGGTTCCTCTTCTCGGCCTATGCCAGAGGACAGCAGAGAATCGGACTTCAGGTTATGACGGTATTAGCCGTTCTTTCCCTTATACTTTTCGTACGCAATATGTTCGGCGTGACTTGGCTTATCGGATTTATTGTCTTGACGATTATTGTGCTGGCTCTGACCCCGAAATGGTTGCGTGACTTTTATTATCTGCTGATTGCGTTCATCTGCTTGGAAGAATCCGTATTCGGACCATTTTCTTTGATGATATATGCGATACAAAGCTCCCGCAGCGCGGGGGACGCAACGAATCTGGCACTGCAAACCGGCGTTCCTGCAATTGTGTGGGCGGCTATTTTCACGTTGTTCGCGTTATGGTGCGCTAAGCAGGCCGTTCAAGCTTTTCTGGGGCGGAAGAAGGGGGCAAGAGCTTCCAAGTCTCAAACGCCAGCTTCCTCTTATCGGGAGTAGCAGGAGTTATCTTGTTTTTTGGGACAAACTGTGTTAAAATACTCATGCTAGTTGTATAGGCAAAGTTCAGGCAATTGGGGTGCTCACATGGTAATCTTTATGAAAATTTTGTTGATCATAGCTTCGCTCGGATTGATTGCGATTGTACTGCTGCAAAAAGGTAAAAGCGCAGGCTTGTCCGGTGCGATTTCTGGCGGTGCTGAACATCTATTCGGTAAGCAAAAAGCGCGCGGTTTGGAATTATTGCTGTCCCGTGCAACAATGGGGCTTGCTGCTGCATTTTTCATTCTTTCAATTGTCGTAGCATACGTAGTGAAGGGCTAACACACATAAAACGATAGCAGCAGGGGAACTATACTCCTGCTGTTTTTTCATTTTATACAGCCATTCACGTGGTTGGTAACTGACATTGCTTCGCGCATGTTACAGTTGCAGCCTAGGTAGGAGATGGACGCCATGGAAAAGAGAGTATATAAGTCGACAGACCCTTTCTTTTGGCAAGGCAGCGGAACGAACCGTGAGATGGGCATTCTGATGGTTCATGGATTCACAGGCTCGCCTTCGGAATTCAGACGAATTGGATATGAATTGCAGGATGAAGGATATACCGTTAATGCGGTAAGACTCCCCGGACATGGGACAACCCCTGAAGAAATGATACGAACCGGATGGACGGATTGGTATGGGCATGTGCTGGAGAGCCACGACTCGCTTGCCGCGGTGTGCAAAAGCGTCGTTGTTATGGGACACTCGATGGGCGGTCTTTTAGCCTTGAAGTTAGCGGTGGAACGTCATGTTACTGGCGTCATATCGCTCGCTACGCCAATATTTCTGGCAACGAGAAAGATCGTGCTGGCGTCGTTGCTGCAGCATTTTATCGAGTATTTGGAAAAGAAACCCAAACAAATCCCCACTTTGTTAGATGAGTCATGTGCTTATACCAAAACGCCGATTCGCTGTGTCGTTAGTTTGCGTAAACTATTAAAGCAAGTGAAAAGTCTTCTGCCTCAAGTAGAGGCTCCAATTTGGATCGGACAAGGAACGAGGGACGCCGTTGTACGGCAGGAAAGTGCTGCATTTCTACATCAACAGACTCGGTCCGAAGTGAAAGAAATTCATTATTATCCGCAGTCGTCGCATGGGCTGCTGCTGGATCACGAGAGAGAGCAAATCTACGCGGATATTTCGTTGTTTATCCAGTCCCTTAAGGTGGAAGACTATCGGATAAGGGAATCGGCAACAGCGGCGGATAGAAGCTAGGCTCAACAACAACAAGAAGGTGAAGATTGGATGACAACAACGAAAGAAGTACTAAATTTTATGCAAGAAACGGCTTATAAGCCGATGACGTACCAGGAGCTTGAAAAGCATTTTAATATTGGGAATGCGATGGATTTCAAAGATTTCCTGAAAATATTGAATGGCTTGGAGCAGGAAGGTCTTATTCTGCGCACACGCAACGATCGCTACGGCGTGCCGGAGCGGATGAACTTACTGCGAGGCAAGCTGCAGGCGCATGCCAAAGGGTTCGGGTTTCTGATTCCTGATGATCGAGAGCACCCGGATGTGTATATTAATGCGAATGATATGAATACGGCGATGAACGGAGATATCATTCTCGTAAGGATTACCTCCAAGAGCCAGGGCGGCGGCCGGATGGAAGGCGAGGTTGTGCGGGTTGTTACCCGAGCCAATACACAGATTGTTGGTATTTTCCAAAGCCAGGAAACCTATGCGTTCGTGATCCCGGATGATAAGCGGGTTTCGCGGGATATTTTCATTCCTCAGCATGCTTTCATGGGTGCGGTGACGGGTCAGAAAGTCGTGGTCAAGCTCGTTAACTATCCAGAAGGGCGTGCGGCTGCGGAAGGGGAAGTCATTGAAATCTTGGGCCATAAGGATGACCCAGGCGTTGATATTTTAGCGATTGTACGTAAATTCCAGCTGCCGGAAGCATTCCAGGAGGAAGTTGTGCTGGAGGCGGAAGCGGCTCCTGATTCCATCACAGAGGATGAGATCAAGGATCAGGGACGACGGGATCTCAGGGATAAAAGAATTGTCACCATCGATGGTGAGGATGCTAAGGACTTGGATGATGCGGTCAATGTAGAGCTGCTAGAGAATGGCAACTATGTGCTGGGCGTTCATATTGCCGATGTGAGCTACTATGTGCGGGAAGGCTCTGCGTTAGATCAGGAAGCGTATAACCGCGGCTGCTCGGTTTATTTGACGGATCGTGTGATTCCTATGTTGCCACACCGCCTTTCGAACGGGATCTGTTCGTTGAATCCGCGTGTGGATCGGCTGACAATGTCCTGCGAGATGGAATTTGATGAGCAATTGAATGTGGTCAGGCATGATATATTTACAAGTGTGATTCGGACTAGCGAGCGGATGACGTACACGAATGTGCGAAAGCTGTTGACAGGCGAAGCGGAGCCGGAGCTTGTGGAACGGTATGCCTATTTGATGGACGACTTTAAGATGATGGAAGACTTGTCTAAACGGCTGCGCGGCAGACGGATGAAGCGGGGAGCGATTGATTTTGACTTTGAGGAGTCCAAAATTATTGTCGATCCTGAAGGCAAGGCTACGGACATTGTAAAAAGAGAGCGTTCAGTCGCTGAAATGATGATCGAAGAGTTCATGCTAGCTGCGAATGAAACCGTTGCCGAGCATTTCCATTGGATGAAGGTTCCGTTCCTGTACCGGATCCATGAGGACCCCGATGCCGAGAAGCTGATGCATTTCATGGAGTTCATTACGAATTTCGGATATACGGTGCGTGGAAAAGGGAACACGGTTCATCCTCGTGCTTTGCAAACCTTATTGGAAGAAATTAAGGGGACGCCAGAAGAAACGGTCGTCAGCAAAGTGATGCTTCGTTCGATGAAGCAGGCTCGTTACGATGCGCAAAGCTTGGGCCATTTTGGACTGGCGGCTGAATTCTATTCTCACTTTACGTCACCGATCAGACGTTATCCGGATTTGATCATTCACCGCGTCATTCGCGAAGTGCTGGAAAGCGGCTCGTTGACGGATAAGCGTACAGAATATCTTGCGTCGCGGATGGATGATATTGCACGTCAATCTTCGGAGCGTGAACGTGTTGCGGTTGACGCAGAGCGTGAGACTGAAGCTCTGAAGAAGGCCGAGTATATGCTAGATAAAGTCGGCGAGGAATTTGAAGGCATCATATCCAGCGTAACGAACTTTGGTATTTTCGTGGAGCTGGATAATACGGTTGAGGGCTTGATCCGCCTTAGCGATCTAACCGATGACTATTACCACTATCACGAGATGCAGCATGCTTTAATTGGCGAGCGTACGTCCAAAATATATCGCATTGGTGATGAAGCCAAAGTTCGCGTTGCCCGTGTAAATATGGATGAGCGTACGATTGATTTTGAAATGGTTGATATGAAGGCGCGCAGCAGCAAACCGAACTTTGCAAGAAAAGGGAATATGCAAGGGTTCAAAGGCACAGGCGGTGGAGATCGCGGTCGTAATGGCGGTGCCAGTCGTGGCGGAAAAGCCGGCGGATCCGGCAAACCCGGTAAGGGTGGCTTTGGCGGTAAAGGGAAGGCTGGCGGCAAAACCGGTGGCGGGAACGGCGCAAGCAGTGGCAGAGGCAATAGTGCTGCGAGGGCAACTGAAGAGCGTGGGAAGGGCAGAGGCGGCAGTGCTTCGAGAACAGCGGAAGAGAGAGGGCGGTTCAAAGGCGACAATCTGAGCGCTCGATTGGAGGCTGTCGGTGCTGGGCGGACCGAAGGCAGGAGCTCGAACGCTGACGCAGATGGCGCTGGCCAAGAAAGCGGTAAAAAAGGAAGTCGCAGAGGTGGTCGTGGCGAAGGCGGCGGCGCCGCAGGCCAAAACGGAGGCTTCGGCGCGAGAGGCGGGCGTAAGCGTGGCAAGGGCGGCGGAGGTGCCGCAGGCCAAAGCGGGGGCTTCGGTGCAAGAGCCGATGGTGGAAACTCGGCAGGTCAAAGCGAAGGCTTTGGTGCGAGAACTGGAGGCAAGCGTGGCGAAGGCGGATCGCCTGCTGCGGGTGGCAGTGATTGGGCGAGCGGCGTGAACGCGCTCGCCAAGGGCGGTCGCCGTCGGAGCGATGACGGCGGAAGTGGCGGCAGCAAGAAGCGGCGGACTTAGTCGCCGCTTCTTGCATTTCCGCCACGAACTTGCTACAATAGGTTGCACATTGTAGCTAGATTTACCAGCACGCACGTGCGGGAGGAGGATCTCACGTGGCAACGAAAAAGGCCGACGGCAAAGTGCTCGCCCAGAACAAGAAGGCGTCGCATGACTACTTTATTGAAGAAACGTATGAGTGCGGAATTGTCCTGACCGGCACGGAGATCAAATCCTTGCGAGCGGGCAGGGCGAATCTGGGCGATAGCTTTTCCACCATTCGTAACGGGGAGGCTTTTGTGCATAATATGCATATTAGTCCGTTCGAGCAAGGAAATCGCAGCAACCCGACCGATCCTACAAGAGCGCGCAAACTGCTTTTGAAAAAGGTACAGATCGCTAAAATGTTAGGGCAAGCCAAACAAGAAGGATACACGCTAGTTCCTTTGAAAGTGTATATTCGTAATGGCTACGCTAAATTATTGCTTGGTATAGGTAAAGGGAAGAAGCAATACGACAAACGTGAAACCGCCGCGAAGCGGGATGCACAGCGCGATATTCAGCGTGCTTTGCGCGAGAAGCAGAAGGTCGCCAGATAAACGAAGTGGCAGATCTGGTAGGCAGCCCCTAAGCTTCCATGAACATAGTCGTTCACTTTTCATGCACCTGTGGTATACTAATTTAGCAGCAACGAATAAGCAACTGATTAGCTCGATCCTTGATCTAAGTAATGCCTTTTATCTTCCTTCGTCTTACAGACGGAGTTGAAGACAATTCGGGGGTGTTTTTGGATTCGACGGGGATAGTTCGAGCGCGGGTTGCGGGTAGTGGGGACGCGTCCACTATAACAACGCTAAAGCCTATTAAATGGCAAAACACAAAACAACTACGCTTTAGCAGCTTAATAACCTGTTAGCGTGCTCCTCCTCAGCATCGCCCATGTGACTGGGATAGGGGCTCAACTATAGTGGGATACGACGTTTGGTCTCCGCCTGGGGTCGAACGTAGGAAGACAATCAGGCTGACCCAACGCATAGCCGGTTACGGGGCGATGCTCGGGTGACATCAAAACTGTGACTACACCCGTAGATGCCTGTGTGGCGATATTTTCGGACAGGGGTTCGACTCCCCTCACCTCCATATGCTAAAGAGGGTGTCCCATAAGTCATTAATGTAAAATCAGTCATAATTCTGCCGCATTGGTAAGGATATGCATGATTGAAGGTCCGGCGAAAATATGCATGATTGTAAACGAAAAGGATTGCCCCGCGGCAATCTTTTTTGTTTATTGATCCAGGATTGTTAGACTTTGCAGGTGTAGAGCATATTCATTCCAAAATTTTATGTAATGTTTATTTGTAAGCTATAATTGGAGTTGACGAACTTAATGCTTAAAAACTTAGGGGAGCAAATTAAACACATAAGAAAGTTGCATAATTTTACTCAAATTCAGTTTGCGAAAATGTTGAATATTTCGCAGGGAAACTTAAGTGAGATAGAATCAGGTAAACTAAATCCCTCACTTGAAACGATTATTATATTGTGTAAAAATTATTATCTAGATTTTAATGGATTTATTAATGATCAGGTAAATGAAGTATCCTCGTTTATATTAGATAATGATGAATCAAAACTTATCTATGGTTTTCGCCAGCTACAAACAGAAACAAAAGAAGAATTAATCAATTTTTTGGAAATGAAGTTAAAGAGATATTCAAAAAATGGTTAGTGAAGAGTATTGTTTAATTAGTCCCATATAGTAAAATAGAACTATTATAGGAACCCATTTATTAAAGTGGAGATAAAATATGGCTGATAATAAAATAATTACTAAACAAATACCAGACTTTTCATCTAATGGACTTCTTCCTCCTGGAATTCACGTCACAACATGGGAAGATTTTAAGGATAAATATGGTATTAATCATACAAGAAGAACTCAATTAAATGGACTAGAAAGAGCAATAAAGTGTTTTAAAGATGCAGGGTGTACAAAAATTTATGTTGATGGCAGTTTTGTGACTAATAAGAAAATACCGGGAGACTTTGATGCTCTTTATGATTTAGATGAGGTCAATGAGGATGCAATCGATGAAAGGTTATTGGATGCATCTATTCAGGGAAGAGCTATTCAGAAGAAATATTTTGAGGGTGAGTTTTTCCCGGCATCTGTGAAGGCTGCACCTAACGGAACTGTTTATCTTGATTTTTTCCAGACCGATAAAAAAACCAAGTGTCAGAAAGGGATAATACAAATAGAATTGAGGTGAGAAAAATGATAAAAAATGACTTCGAGTTAGAAATAACAAACGAGCAATTGGAACAATTTAAATTAACGCTCTTAAATCTAGAAAATGATGATACTATACGCCAACTTTCAACTAAAAAACAGGCAATATACCGAACTGCAGTTGAGGGTGAAATTGAAAACTTACAAATGCAAATCCAACAGTATATTTTGCTGAAAAGTGGAGAAGTTTCAGCGTTAAATGCTAATCAAGCAACAGATCTTCCAAAGCTTTTAATTAATTATAGAATTGCAAAAGGCATAACAGAAAATGAAATGGCGAGTTTATTAGGGGTAAGTGAATCAGAATTAATGGAGCATGAAGAAAATTTATTTTCGGATACTGATCCAAGACTAATTGCGAGTATGGTTGGGATCTTGAAAATAGAAGTTCCAGAATCGTTAATCCAATTTTTATCAAATAAATATGCACGAATTGTAACTAATTTAAAAAAGAATATTAAATCATTATATGTGAGTTTACTGCCTCAAGAGTTAAAGGAAAATTATAATTTGACTGATGGGTATCTTAAATTATATACGGTGATAAAAAGAGTGTTTGGAGATCAATCGGATACTATTTTATTTGGTGGGATAATGAATTCTAACCAATTAGTTTCCGTTCGATACAAAGTTCCTAAAGGAGCTAAAACTGAGCTCGTTTACACGTACACGTCGTATGCTTCTCATATCGCTAGAATTGTTTCAAATACAATTGAGGCTCCTCAATTATTATTAACAACGGATCCAGTACAATTTAAAAAAGACATCCTAACTAAATATGGGGAATTCAACCTTGAATCCTGCGTAAACCATATTTGGGACCTGGGAATTCCCATAATTCCTTTAAAAATAAAAGGTGGTTTTCATGGCGCTTGCTGGAGATTTAGCGGAAATAATGTAATTGTGCTTAAGCAACAAATTAACTCTAGTGCAAAATGGTTGTTTGATTTACTTCACGAGTATTGGCATGCAACACAAGAACCAGACTCATTAGAAAGAGACGTTGTGGATATTTCAGAAACATTATTACGAACTAACGATGAGCAAGAAGAGTTGGATGCTAATAAATTTGCAATCGATGTCATTTTTGATGGGAAGAGTCAAGAACTTCTTGATCAATGCTATTCAATCGCAGGTAAATCAATAGCTAATTTAAAGAATTCCGTTATTAGAGTAGCGGCACTTAATAAAATTGATCTTAGTTCATTAGCTAATCTTGTAGCATATGATGCTTCTACAAAAGGTGGAAACTGGTGGGGGACAGCCCAGAATCTTCAAAATCCGGATGACACATTTTCTGTTGTAAGAAATATCCTTGAAGATAAATTATTGTTAGGTAACATTAATGAACCGCTTGATCGGGAATTTATAGTGAACGCACTGTTTGAATAGATAGTTAGAAAAACCACTTAAATTCAATTTGTTTGTAACAGATTAATCTAAAAAAAGATGAAGCTACTCCATAATAGAGTGGCTTCATCTTTTTTGCTCTAGAAGCACTGTTATTGTTTTACTGCTCGTAGTTACCGCATTCACGGGGCAGCAAGAGCCTCCCCATGGGAATTTAAAAGCAATTCTTGATGATGGCCCGCCGGTACCATGGTTTTCGTATATAAGTGGTCACGATGTGAGAAAAGGAGGAGACTTGCAAATTCTCCCGAATGCGGTAAGTGTATGTCTTGCAGTCGTTGGGGTAATTGTACTAATAGGTGGTTTATTCTGGGCGTGGAGAAAACAGAAGCCAATCTGTTCGTTTGCAGCTGCTTTGTTCTTCGTGATGTGTGGGTATTTAGCCTTGATGTTTTCGATATCCTAAAATAGGAGCCAAGTACAATGTTATTAATGTCCAAAGAAAATAAAGTATTAGACCGAAAAATAAAATATTAGACTAGCAGCCGTTGATTAAAGGGCAGAAGAGTTCAATAAGAAAGCTCTCATCGGCAAATGGGGATATCCATTTTTTGTTTAAATCCGGATTTACAAGGACCTCTTTATAATTAACGATTTTGTAATCAATCATCCTTTGTGTCTCCAGTAATCTGTCAATCTCTTTTTGAATTCTATTCTTGTGTTCGATTAGAGTGGAGACTCTCTGAGGGAGTGAGGCTTCACCCATTTCGTAAAGCTTACGGAAAAGCTTTATTTCTTCCAGTGTCATTCCGGTTGCTTTGAGTCTCGTTAAAAAAACCATGCCTTTCAATTGATGTTTACTGTACGTTCTGTGTCCGCTTGTTTTGCAGTCGGCTTAAGGAGGTAAGCCAATTTTTTCGTAGGGCATGAAACGTGCAGAGAAGTTGGTTCAAGTCGATCGCAGTTCGATCGGCATGAAAGAGGGATTAACAGCCACCAAAATAGAGTTAAAGACTTTGCTAGAGTAATACGAGCTGTTTGCCCGTCAGATCGAAGAGATGATGGCTCAAGTGGAACAACTTTTGCAGCAAATCCCTGGAACGGAAGAAATGTTAACCGTTCCTGTAATTGGCATCGTTACACTGGCGGGATTTCTTGCTGAGGTAGGTGATCTGCAGGGATACGACCATGGTCAGCAAATCATAAGGCTTGCAGGCTTTAATCTCAAAGGAACAGCTCCGGCAAGAAGAAAGGCAAGTCGACGATCACCAAACGCGGACGCTCCCGGCTTCGAGCGCTGCTCTTCCGTGCAGTGCTGCCGATGGTGGCTAAGAACGCTGAGTTTAAAGCGTTGCACCACTATTACACAAAACGCAATCAGAATCCGCTCAAAAAGAAACAATCCATCGTAGCACTGTGTGGAAAACTTATTCGGGTACTCCATACGTTAGGCACAAAGCGTATTCGTTATAACGCAACTGATGTTTTAGGGCCGAAACGCCAGTCCCAGCTTCAGATGGCTGCATAATACAAACTTCAAGCTATTTCTTTAACCGAAGGCTTAGGCTTTAACAACGACAACAGAAGCACGGAGCAGCCGCAGATTTTAATCCATAAGGGCAACGACCTAGTAAAGGAGCAAGAAGCGGCGTCCACCCCTTGAAAGGTAGAACGAAGGAATGTGAGGGGCTTAGACCCAGTGTGACATGGGAGGGTAAACCGCCAGGGGGAATGGTGTGGATATCCAAGGTGCGATCATAAGGAAGTATCCACATATTGGAAATAGGTTCCAACCTCTATTCCCGCCGCCGGCTTCTTCTGGAAAATATGTCATTTCAACAAGATATCTCCATCTCTTAAGAAAGTCGAAGTTGAAAACATAAGAAAACAGGAGTGAATGAAAGAAAACATTAATTTATAGTGGGAGTAGCGAAATGAATAAATAGACAAAGAATACATAAAAGTCGTGAGTGGAAAAGTAACGGATTGAAACCATCATTTATTAAATAAGTCTACCTTGGTATCTAGCGTACACAATTTGCTTCAGAAGTTCGTTATTAAAGATGGGATTTGATAATAAAAGAGCCGAAAGAACAAAAGGGGGATAGATAGGAATTCATGCGAGGGGCCGCAGTCACAAGGTTGAAGAGGTGTCGTATAACAGATTTAAATAATTCGTACACATCCGCCTTCGGAACATCATTGTCAGCAGCTTTTGCCAACGGATTATCGTTGTTGAAACTTATATGGTAGGCGATAATTTCTGTGTTAAACAAATCTTTAATGGTGGATAGGTATATTCTTTGCTCCAATACGCGGTATTGTGTAATACCAGTCACCCATTTCTGGTTTGGCTTTTTAGCCGTAAAAGTCACGGTTTAATAGGTTGTCTGCAACGTGTCCATCGGAAACGGCGACTTGATGAGTAGTAGGATAGAATCTTTTATGTCTAATGTTGGCTCTGAGGCCATTTTCTTTCATGAGTCGATATACTCGCTTATTGTTAACAAGTTCACATTATAGACGTTCTAGTTCCATTTAAATCCTACGATACCCGTGTATCCCCTTACCTAAATCATAGATAGCTTGTATTCGCTCATTGGTTATTCGATCACGGTCAAGTTGAGATGCATGTAAATACAAATAATGGCAGCTCTAGATACTTGCATACCTCGCAAATTCTATGCACTGTATAACCAGGTGCCATCTGTTCTACGACCTTAACCTGCTTCTATTTGTACCTTCTGTGTCAAGATTTCTAAGCACTTTTTTAGTATCTCATTCTCCCGAGTAAGCTTTTGATGATGCCTGTCTTCGTCCATGTACACTTCACGTCGTTCGTCTTCCTCTATTATCCATAAGCCCGTACTTACCAAATTGCTTATACTTACGCATCCAGATCTTAACACGGTCATGATCTTCAATCCCATGTTCTTCAGAAATCTGGCGTTTTGTCATTCCTTCTAACTTCATTCTCATCTCAGTATTATAGATATCAGTTATACACCAGCGATTTGTAACGATTTGACTGGAAATTAAGTGTATTCGACATACTTCGATAGAATTGGCTATTTTAAATATTCTTTTTATTTAGTAGTATTGTAAATAGTAGATCTTTAAAGGAAATGATTGGATAATTAGCTAACGATGATATACTTCTTATTCGCTACGGACAAAAAGGAAAAATTCTCTTGTACCATAATGTATAAGTATAATTAAAGGTAGACGCATAATTCCTCAATACCCATTACATTACCGTCTGCTCTTTTGGCAAGGGGAAGAAGATTTTGCAGGAGTCAAGAATTTATTTAGGAATCATTTATTGGGGGAAGAATCAGTAGCAAATTGAGGTACAACCTTAAGTATTATTGAAATATACATAAATTACCAAAAAAGTATTGTGTTAATATGAAAAAAATGGTAATGTTTATATTGAGCTAGTAAATGAAAAATAAAAAACACTACTAATGTATGCTTTGCGGGCGCAATTAGTAGTGTTATGGGCCGAATTTTCCGAAAATAGGTTTATTTCAGTATATCGGTTTATTTGATTTTACATTTTTTATCTCGCTTTGTCAATATATATTTAATAATAAAGAGTGGTTACCGAACTATATGGGGTGTATAAAATGAAGGTTTATTTAAACAAAGATGTCATTGTGCATGAAGAGGACGAAGAAATTATCTTGGTGAATATGGCTAGGAATAAGTTCTATTCATTAGATAAAATGGGGACGGTCATCTGGAAGTTGATCGTGGAGAGTAATGAAATTTCAAAAGTAATTGATAAAATTTCTAATGAGTTTGAAGTAGATAGACATATAATTGAAACTGATTTGGATGAATTGCTTAATGATCTAATGAAAGCTGAGGTAATTACAACAAGTGTATAAATTTAATATGATCATGAAGTTTTTTAAAATATATATAATGATGATTATTTTCGATTTTGAGTTATCACGCGATGGATTTAACAAAGTTTTTAAGAAATATTCTAAAAAGTATACTTTAAAGGCAATAGAGAGAAACCCAGAAGCAATATCTAATACAGCAAAGGAAATATTTGAACTATTTAATTTGATCGATATTGTTTGTGCTTGGTATCCCAGAAAAGCAGATTGCATACAGAAATCTTTTCTAGGGTTTAAGATACTCAGGAAGAAATACTCACTCCCAGTAGAAATAGTGATTGGAATTAGAAAGTTCCCGTTTGAAGCGCATGCATGGCTTCAAATTAATGAAAAAAATGTATTTTGTGACGATGAAAATACAAAAAAATACAATATTATTCTGCGCACAAGTGTTATAAGAGAGGGTGGTTATTATTAAGTGGTTTACTGTTTTTTTATCAATTAAAGAACTAAGAAATAAAAATAAAAAATTTGATATTAATAATCGAATTTTATATGAGTACGGGATTAAAACTTCCACTGCAAAAGAGAATACTCAAGACGGATTTGAATATTACATTGCTTGTAACAAAGAGATTTCAGGGAACTCAATTGTAAATAATGAAGTTGCAATTGTTGGAGAGGTGGATATACATAACAAAAAGCAACTAATTGAAAAATTTAGATTATCAAGCGAGATATCAATACAAATAAGTAGTGAAGAATTAGTGGCAACGCTTTATGAAATTTTTGGATTTAAAATATTTAGTGAATTAATTGGAGAATTTTCATTTGTTCTTCAAGATAAATCGAGTGGAACAACATTTTTAGTAAGGGATCCTTTAGGTATTAAGACATTATTTTGGATGGAAAAAAATGGGGAATATATTATTGCGAGTGATATCTTCTTAATGAAAGATTTCATTAACATGAATTTACTGAATAACGATTATTTCAAAGAATTTTATTATGGGAATGGAATTATTGATTCTGTAAATACTCCATACCGAAATGTTAATAGAGTGCCAAGTGGTTGTATCTTACAGATTAAAGATGGGGTTCGAAGTTTATCTAAATATTGGGATTTAGCAAATGTTACTGACGTAATTAGATATAAGAACGAAAATGAGTATATGGAAGAGTTTAGAGAAATACTAAATATTGCGGTTAAAGACAGATTAGTGAAAGGAAATAGTAACGCTATTATGTTAAGTGGTGGATTGGATTCGACATCAATATATGCATTGTCCAAAAATACAGAAAATATAAAAAATGAGTATATTGTCTCATCGGTAAGTGCAATATTTGAAAAATTAAAAGAATGTGATGAAAGTGAATATATTCTCGAATTGTTAGATCAATATAATGATACTGGTAACTTTGTGAACTGTGATGAAGTCTCAATGTTTAATGGATTCAATAAAAATATTCCATTTTCATACGAACCGAATGTGAATTCTATTACCTATAATTTCACAAGTACCCTAGTAAAAGAATCTGTTAATAGAGGTATGGATAACATCCTTAGCGGGTATGCAGGGGACCATTTATTAACTGGATCGTTGTATGTAGCAAGGGACATGTTAAGAAAGTTTCAAGTTAGTTTACTCTTAGAATACATGACCAAATGGTCAATTAGGATGAATAACTCTGCAATTCAAAATTTAAAGACATACGCTCTAAATCCTAAAGTTGTGAGTATGTATATGTTTGAGGACACCAATAAGTATTATACGGAGATGCATAATAGAATGAAAGGCATAAAGTACTACCACCAAAAAAATCTTTACTTTCAAATTTCAAGTGCAAAATCTCATTTGTATACCGACAGGGTTTTAGGAGCTATTAATGGAGCGGATATTAAGCATCCGTATTTAGATAAACGGTTAGTAGAGTTCATCTATAAAATTCCAGGAGAACTTTGTTATTCACTGGAGACTAAGAAAAATATACTCAGGAAATCAATGAGAGACCTACTTACAGAGAGAATAACAACAAGAGAAAATAAAACAACTCATGTAGCATATTTTTATAAAAATATGCGGAACAATTGGCCACAAATATTTAGTGAGTTAAGCCAACCTCGGATTATTACAAAGATGAATCTGATAACAGAAGAAAAATGGCGAGAAGAGTTGCTTAAATGGAGGAATGGACTAGATGTAAAGGAAGGGTTTTGGACGCTATTTTCAATTGAAATGTGGTATTCAATCTATACTAAAATTATATCGGTTTAAGATTATTACACTATTTTTGGGGAAAATAGGGAGGATTTTATCTATGAAATATGTCAAACCATCTATGCTAGATTATGGAAGAAGTGAGAATGTAATTAAAGGTGAATGCGATTGGGGCAGTGAAGGCTTTACGTTTGACAGAACTGGATCGTATGAAACTCAAAGACGAGATATGGTATACATCGGGCATTGGGGTGGGATGGATCACTATCAATGTCAATATACAACGAAATGCAGCACGTTCGGCGATGCTTGTTAAGTAATGTAATTCAGTAATAATTCTAATAATAAACAATACTCCCCCATAAATAGTGTAATACTGTTCTACCGAGTAGCCATAGACCCTGAAAAGGGTCTTTAAAAATTTGTGCTAATTTCAACTAAAAAATAGGAGAGAAGCTTATGGGAATACTTTTGGTTATTATTTGTACTGTATTATTAATTGTACTGCTCCGTTTGCATTTCCTATTAAAAAAAGATGATGAGTATCTTCGTCAAACCATAGATCCGAAAAAGTTTCTTGAGCATATGGGGAATTATAGTGGATTTCTAGTAGTGACCAATAGCCAATTCTTATTGAATGAAATTGATTTATACAGAAAAATAATTAGGAAATTAATCAAAATATCTAGATGTCACATAGTTTCCTTGACTAGAGACGGTGAGTATCATTTGGATTTTCAAAGTACTGAATTTCTAAGTAATTTACAAATACAAAGATACCCACTGATTGTATTTTTAGTAAATGGGTCGATATATAAAAGAGTACTATCTTTTGAAAATCTATCTGATCGGCAAATTATCAAGGAAATAACTAGGTATTCAAGGCAGGTAGAGATATGATCCAAACAATTACTATCTGCTCAAAAATTTTGTGTGTAGTTCTTGGATTAATTTATCTTAAAAGCAGCATTAAGAAAATAAAGCAACCATATTTATTTTTCGTTAATTTCAGTAATTTCAAAGTGTTTAATAAAAAAATATCTTTCTTTGCGACACCGACAATAATTGTTTTAGAACTAGCACTATCATTATTATTGTTGACCACAATGTTTCAAAATATCACTTTAATAATGGGTATACTTATTCAGATATTTTATTTTATCGTA
Source organism: Paenibacillus tabacirhizosphaerae (assembly GCF_040812395.1). Taxonomy (GTDB): domain Bacteria; phylum Bacillota; class Bacilli; order Paenibacillales; family NBRC-103111; genus Paenibacillus_E. The sequence goes on from NZ_JBFNXH010000020.1 coordinate 56,241, forward strand.
ATTATTTCTAACTTTAATAAAGTAATTGATGCTAATTGCAATTGTTTTTCACTAAATCTTCCCCGGCATGTTACTGTCAGAAATCTGTTGAAAAATTTGTCTTTACTACTTATACAACTAATGATTTTCGTAGTATGGATACGATATTTGAACTAGGTGTTGTTAAATGGAGGATTGTTAATAATATGGTATTTTCTTCTGTATTTAGTTTTGCTGTTTGCTTTTTGTTTATTTTATCTGGAGTATCGAAACTTTTGGCATTAAAAGAGACAGTTCATTCATTTGAGAAAGTGGGATTTCTAACTATTAGATATAGTAGGTTAATTGGAGCCACCCTGCCTTTTCTTGAAATCATTATTGCACTAATTATTATCATTTTTGGAAGCAATATGATTGTTGTGACAATAGCAATAATACTTATTATTATATTTATTGCAATAAATTTTAAAGCGATGATAGAAAATAAACATGAAAGCTGTTATTGCTTCGGCAAATTATTTCCATCAAAAACAGGGTATGGTGGTTTTCTACAAAGTACTATATTGCTTTTTAGTTTGGTTCCATCATTATTTTGGAATAGTTTCAGCTTGCATACATTAACTAGTACAACAATGTTTGTTTATATTAATGTAATTGTGTTTGCGTTATTTTGGACAATAACTTTATTATTATTCAGAGTTATTATTGAGACTATATATACTAAATAAAGTTCGGGGCGAGGGCTATGTCAGTGTCTGTACAATTATTTTTAGCTATAAGTATTATATCAATATTTCATATGTTCTCATTATTTTTAATTATCAATAAACTCAACAAATATAAGAAAGTAAGAAATGGTCTTGATCTTGGAGTACAGTTTCCTGAAGTGAATTTTGAGGATATTAAAAGGAATAGTTATGAGTTTAATAACTCTGTATTTGATAGTTTTCGAGTATTTGTTTTTTTGGACTCAGGATGTAATGAATGTACGAAAGTTTTAAATGCATTCAAAGTAATTAATTTGGATTTAGTAAAAGATATAATGATCATACTAACATATACTGAAGATAACATCAGTTTATCAACACATCCACTTAAAGATAGAATGATTTTTATACAACTTAACGTTATTCAAAACGAATTTAAATTAAATAGCTTTCCATTTTATCTGAGAGTAAATAACAGTGGTTTAGTTATTGATAAGGGCTATATTGCTAGTGATAGTGTTATGGAATCAATTAATCGTTAAAGTGAAAAATTAATTGCAGAAAATATATATTTGTAGGAGAGTATTTGTGAAATTCCATAAAAATCTATCTGTATTTATAAAAACTCAATTACATTTATTGGAAATGGTGTACAGAGAGCTACCCACAAGTGTGATCCTTTTTTGTGTATTATCTATTGGATCCTCAATATTTTCACCTGCACTTATACTTATAAATAAAAATATTATAGATTCGATAAGTGGAATTGATAATGATCCCCACCTTTTTAAAATTTCAATAATGCTATTAATATTACATTTTACAGTGCAATATCTATCAACAATTCTAAGTAATATAGTTGATTATGTATATTTAAAAATTTCAAATAAATTTAACTACGTCGTCAAAAAAAAATTTATTGAAAGAGTAGTGACAGTTGAGTTAGAGTTATTTAATGATGGAAATTTTTACAATATGTTAAATCTCTCTAATCAAGCAATGATACGTAATGTTTTGGGGATTTTCAACAGCATAGTGGTTATTCTAACTTCTTTAGTTTCATTAGTTGGAATTTACGGAATATTATATTCAATACATTGGTCGTTGCCATTAGCATTGTTTGTTTCAACTGTTCCAGGAATGTTTTTAGTGTTTAGATCAAAGTCCCGAGGATATAAAACGAATAAAGATAACTTACAAAATAACAGGGAAATACAATTTACAGAAAATTTATTTATGAATCTTCAAACAATCAAAGAAATAAGAATATTTCAAATAAAAGATTACTTAATTCAAAAGTGGTCGACATTATTTTTAAAAATACAAGATCAAAATATTAAACTTGCGTTTTGGGAACTAAAATCAAAATCACTTGCAGTATTAATTCTTCAAGTAACGAATTTAGGCGTTTCTTTTCTTTTAGTAAATCAGATTTTTGATAATAATTTATCTATTGGTTCTTATGTCGCAATGATTGGTGCAGCAACATCCGTTCAAGGAATATTTGCTTCTATTGGGGGAAATCTTGGAACCATATTTGAAAATGCAATATATAATAATACTTTGGTTAAGTTATTAAATTATAAAACTAATGACATAGTTGTTGAAACAAGTTCAAATGTTAAAATAATAGAGGAAATTTCTTTGGAAAATGTTAGCTTTAAATATCCTTATTCAGATGCAACTGCTTTAGATAATATTAATCTCACTATTAAAAGAGGCGAAAAAATTTCAATTGTTGGGTTTAACGGATCAGGAAAGACAACTTTAGTGAATTGTATACTGGGCCTCTATAAACCTACTTCAGGTGAAATAAATATTAATGGTATGAGTATAGACCAGTGTAATAAAGCTGATTATTATAAGCTTATATCATGTGTGTTTCAGGACTTTACTAAATATAAATATAGTATTAGAGAAAATGTTGGTGTTGGTGATATTAATAAAATTGAGAATGATAATAATCTATATAACATTTTGGGGAAAGTTAACATGTTAGAAAAAGTTAATGGTTTTAAAGATCAACTTGAAACTTACCTAACTAAGGAAGTGATAGATGGGATGGAATTATCTGGTGGTGAATGGCAGAGGATTGCTATTGCGAGAGGATTTTTTAGGGATTCAGATTTAACAATACTAGATGAACCAACAGCTGCACTCGATCCAATTACAGAGTTAAATATATTTGAGTTATTTAAAGAATTATCTGAGAATAAAACGACAATAACAATCTCCCACAGACTTGGTCCTACGAAGTATTCAGATAGAATCATTGTAATGGAAAAAGGGAAGATTGTTGAGGATGGAAACTTCGATTTATTAATGAATAATAAAGGCTTGTTCTATAGCATGTATGTTTCGCAATCAAAATGGTATGAAATTAAGGAGGAGAAATTAAATGATGCAAGCTAGCGAAATAATACTTTCTGTTGAAAACATATCAAAAACGTTTAAAAGTGAGGCTAATACGGTAAATGCACTAAAAAAAGTCTCTTTAAACCTTCATGTTGGTGAGATATTATCTATTATGGGTACAAGCGGGTCGGGAAAAAGCACGTTACTAAATATACTTGGTTCTCTCGATGAACCAGATGAAGGGGTAATAAGACTTAATGGTATTATTCAAAAAGATATCTTCGAAGAACCGGGGGCATCATTGTATAGAGCAAATCGAATTGGATTTGTGTTTCAAAATTATAACTTATTAAAGGATTTAACGGTTGAGGAGAACGTTGAACTGCCATTAATTCTAAAAGGTATTTCTCATTCAAGCAGAGTAGATGAAATTATTGAACTTGTGGGTTTATCAAAATGGAAAAAGCACAGGCCTGTTCAATTGTCAGGAGGCCAGCAACAACGGGTTGCGATCGCAAGAGCCTTAGTAACAAACCCGCCAATCGTTCTAGCTGATGAACCTACGGGGAATTTAGATTATAACACTTCTGTTGAAATTCTTAGGATATTAATGTTAGCAAAGGACAAGTTGAAGCAGAGTATTATTCTAGTTACCCATGATCCAATGGTGGCCTCATATGCCGATAGAGTATTATTTTTTCATGACGGCAAAATAATTGATAATTATAATTGTTCTCAAAAACTTAATAATATAGATGAGATAATTACAAAATTCAAAAAAATACTGGAGAATAAATAGATGAAATCTTTACGGGGAATAGCATTTCGGTTCTTCACAAAAAACATATTTGTTGCAGTATCATCAATTTTTAGTGTAGCCATTTCTGTGGCACTAATTACATCAATGATGTTATTCGCATTTAATGCCAAGGAATCATTACATAAAGAGGTTGTAAACACGTACGGAAATATGGATATTTCAGTTGGCTACAATGCAAATCAAAACAAGGCAATTGATAACGACCTGTTAGATTTTGTTGCTTCAAATCATGGAATAGAGCAAAGTTCCAATGTACTGGTAACAAGAGTGAAATTAAGTGAGTTAAATATGTCGGAAATATATACGGTGGGAGTAGAGAATGATTCTCTAGTAAAAAGTAAGTACCATTTTCAAAATAACATTTCAAATGCGGGACTGATTGTGAATGAAAGATTAGCGCAAACATTAAATTTGAAAAAAAAAAATACTGTCGAGATAGAAAATAAAATGTATACCGTTGAAGAAGTAATTAAGGATTATGATGCAGCTGGTGTAGTTCCTGATATTATTATCATGTCCAGAAATAATGTTAAAAAAATCATAAGCGACACAACAGGTAGGGTTGTAGATGCGAGTTTTATTCTAATTAAGGTTCAGCCCCAATTGGATCCTCTAACTATAGCAAATCAATTCCGTAAGCAGTTCACAGATTTGCGAATTGACATTGCCAAGGAGGATGAGTCTGTAAAGAGCAATTTAAATTCTCTAAATAAATTCCTAATCATTTTATCTGTATTGTTGCTCATTGTTACATCTCTTTTGATAATTGCAAATTTTGATATGTTTTTGTACAAGTATAAGAATCAATTTGCAATTTTGCGTACTCTTGGTGCCACATCAAAGCAGCTTTTTGAAATAGCTTTTATTCAAAGTAGCATTATTAATTTGATGGGGGCAGCAGGCGGCTTGCTTGTTTCTTACTTATTTCACAACCTTATGCAGGGATGGTTAGGTAGTTTATTTTCCAGTGAAAATCCCAAAAGCAGTTTTAATTTTATTTATGCAGTTCTACTAACTTTAGGTTGTATAATTATTATTGAATTTTTCATGTTAGTTCCATCTTATAGAATATCTAAAATGCTTCCAATAAGAATATGGAGAGAAAATGAAAAGTTAGATTTTTCAAGAATGAAAACTCGGAGGAAAATAGGAAAATTCTTGTTTTTTTTAAGTTTAGTTGTGATTTTTATTGCTTTAATGGCTACTCTTCTGGATGAGAAAATGGGAGCCCTTTTTATCGTATTTCCATCCATTTTACTTATATTGAGTTTGGCATTATTAATGCCAGTATACGTGCCATCTATATTTATTTTTTTATTGCCTATAATTAAGTTCCTATTTGGTAGAATTTCATATGTGGCAATCAAAAATGTGATTCCTCAAGTACGAAAGAATACTCTTGTTATGATGAGCATTACTATCATGATTATAATATCCATTTTTGGTTCTGCAACGCTAAAAACTGTATCCAATAATGCAGTGCAATATTTGGAAAAACAATATGCAACAAATATTCTTGCAACCAGTCGCTTGGGTTACAATTCAACAATAGACCATATTGAATTAAAAAAAGCAATTACATCAATTCAAAGTATAGAAAGTGTAACTGAAATAAGTACTCCTTCTAGGGCAGTACTAATAAAAGATAATTCGCAGAGTAATTTTGACTATATATTGGGGGATCTTGAAGAAATGTCTCGTGAAGGGCTCTTACCGTCTTTATTAGGGGGGGATAAAAATAAAGTTGTGTTTACTAATGATTATGCTCAGAAGTATCATATTAAAATTGGCGACGAAGTCAGTTTGGGATTATATTCGTCTGAAACTAAAAATGTAATTCCAACCGGAAAAGTAGTTGTTGCTAATCTTGTAGATAAGATAGCGGGGACTTCATTACCTGCCATTTTAGATTGGAGTAATGAAACGTATAACAATAAGTTTACAATATTTAACAAGGCTTTTATTAAATCAAAAAATTCAGAAGAGACTCTTCATGCGTTAGAAAAATTACAGAAAGAATACCCTGAATTGAACATGAATAGTCTCGAACAATCGTTAAAGGATGCACAAGAGATTTCTAAGCAAAGATGGTCAATCTACAGAGTGTTTATATTTGTTATTACGCTGTGTGTAATGGTTGGTATAATTGAAACTTTAATAAGCAATATTCATTCAAAGAGGAAAGAGCTTGCTGTGTTGAGGATTATGAATATAGGCAAAAATGGAGTTAGAACAATAATCTTTACACAAATCATACTCTATTTATTATTTGGTATTATTTTTGGTGGGATATCTGGAATACTTCTCACGTTTACAATGAATTTAATTGATACACAAGCTGGAGTCGTATCATTCGACTTTACTAATCTGATTGAAATAATTACGCTAATGTTAGGTATGACTACTTGTGTTTTTGTCCCATTTGCGAATAAATTAACTAAAACTAACATCGCTAACGAATTAACAAATGATAATAAATAATCCCTAGACCTTGATATGTTGAGGAAAAGGTATTATATCCTGGAGGAGTTGCAGCGATGCAGCTCCTTTGTCCATTGAACTTTCCTAAGGACTTAAAAATAGTCTTTGTCAAAAAACTATCATGACCACCTCGATCACAATCAAGCATGAAAAAGTATACAGTGTGAAATTAGGAAAGCTTGTAACTCTTCCAATCTGTCCATAGTCATGATTTTGGACAGTTATGTTTAAATATTTAGATATTATGCTTATATTAAGTTATCGTATCCACTCGATGATAGATGTTGTTAAGTTCAATACCACATCTAGAACTGCGTTTTGTATTAAAGTTAAATAATAGAGGTAATCCTCTCTAAATGTCGAATATTTAAAAAATACCGGTTTTCAGAATTATAGAGAAATTGATCAGCAAATGAATATAGATTGTTCTCCTGAAAGAGATAGACGGACTGTTAGTGAAAAGTTAACAGCTAAGGTATGTGAATTACATGCTAAAATGAGTGATTTCTACAAAAGCTCTGATAGGATATATTTTACCCAGTTTTACCTAGTGAAACTGGTGAAACAAGAGAGGGAAGATCTTTATATACAAAATAAAAGCTCATGCATAAGTTATAAACTGTAGTGAATGAAATTAAGTGTAACTGGGTAAATAAGAGTTAGAAACAAAATAAATTTTACCATACTTTCCCCTAAACTCCCCCCGCTTTTTTATAGTCAAGATGTAGCCAAAAGCTTTAAAGTACACTAATTTCACCTAAAATCAACTAACATCACTTAACAAGGTTATTGCCCCGCAACCCGCATGAAATAAGGCGCCGCGGCACTGATGAACATATCTTAAAACCAACTTAAGAGGTCAGAACAGGGGTTCGACTCCCCTCACCTCCATCTTGAAACCCGCTCCTGGAGCGGGTTTTTCTGTAAAATCAGTCATAATTTTGCCGCTTAGGCAAGCATATGCATGATTGGAGGTCCGGCAAGAAAATGCATGATTGATTAAAGAAAAAGATTGCCACAATGGTAACTTAGATAGTGCTGGTGTAATAAATCAAACAGCAGCCCTTTGTAATGTCGCGGGTCAAGCTTTTTGCAACTCATCCCCCTTTATGCTTAAAGACCTCAAATCAAGAGCGAAGCAGCAGCTTAAGGCAGACTTTTTGCATACTTAGATGGTTTCTCCCCTAATGTTCAGGAAATACTTGAAAAGTTTAAATTTAGAAACCAAATTGACACAATGATCGAAGCAGATATTTTTGGGGCAATTATAGAGAAGTTTGTAAGCCCGACAGTCAACTTAAGCTCTGAGCCTGTTCTGGATGATAACGGAGATGTAAAGCTCCCTGCACTTGATAATTACTCAATGGGAGTAATATTTGAGGAGCTTATACGTAAATTCAACGAAGAAAACAACGAAGAAGCAGGAGAACACTTTACTCCTCGTGATGTCGTTGAGCTTATGGCTGATATCGCTTTTTTACCCATTGCTGACAAGATTACGGATGGTTCATATCTCGTTTATGATGCTGCTTGCGGTACTGGCGGAATGCTCACTATTGCAGAAGAAAGATTGCAGCAACTAGCGGCAGATCATAACAAAGAGATCTCCACTAATTTATTTGGGCAGGAGATAAACCCCGAAACGTACGCCATTACAAAAGCGGATATGTTGCTCAAAGGCGAAGGCTTGCAAGCAGAGAATGTTGCATACGGGTCCACTCTTTCTAACGATGGATTTCCTACGACCAATTTTGATTTTATGTTATCAAATCCTCCACACGGAAAAGGTTGGAATACAGATTAAGAACGCTTAGGTGGCAAAGGTGATATCACAGACACGCGCTTTGTGGTAACTCATAATGGCGAAGCCGATTTTAAAATGATTCCCCGCTCAAGTGATAGGTAATTGCTGTTTTTAGCTAATAAAATTAGTAAAATGAAACATAACACTGAGCTTGGTAGTCGGATTGTAGAAGTGCATAACGGCTCTTCCTTATTCACCGGTGATGCAGGTCAGGGTGAAAGTAATCTCCGCAGGTATATCACTGAAAATGATTGGCTTAAAGCCATTATTGCACTGCCTGAAAATATGTTCTATAACACCGGGATTGCAACTTATATTTGGATAGTAACAAATAGAAAAGCACCACACCGTCGCGGGATGGTACAACTCATTGATGCAATAAGCTTAAAGAGCCCTTTGAGAAAAAACTTAGGCAATAAAACTGTGAATTTACTCCTCGAATAAGAAAAGAAATTGCAGATATGCTTCTTGCTTTTGAGCAAACTGAGCAGTCAATGATATTTGATAATAAACAGTTTGGGTACTGGAAAATCACTGTTGAAAGACCATTACGCTTAAGTGTGGACCTACCAAAGAAACGCCTTGAAGAGTTTGCTAAGATTTGTATAGAACAAAATGATAGTAATGTCATGGATGTTATTAGTCAATTGGCAGAAAAAATGGAATTCAGGAGAGTAAATAATTTCAACGAGTTTTTGGTAGAATTAAACATAGTTGCAGATAAATTAAGTGTAAAACTACCAGTGAAAAGATTAAACCTTATTAAAAATAACTTAGCTATAGTAGATGAAAATGCAGAAAAAGTAATCAAGAAAATATTCAAGACGGGTAAAGTTGAAGCGAATGCTTTATACGGGTTATTCAGTATTGTAATTGACGGAAAAGCATGCGTTGTAGAATATGAATCAGATGCGAATGTAAGAGATACAGAGCAAATACCTCTGTTACATGTAGGAGGCATCGAACAGTTTTTCGAGGACGAAGTCTTATCTTTTGCCCCTGATGCCTGGGTTGATGAAAGCAAAACACAAATAGGCTATGAAATAAACTTTTCGAAATATTTTGATAAACCAGTACAACTACGAACGCTTGATGAAATAAAAGCAGAGATTTATGAACTTGAGATTGAAACTGAAGGATTATTAGAGCGGGCAATTGGGAGGAAAGAGCTATGCTAGAGTCACTTCCGCCTTATTCTGAGTATAGGGATTCTGACCAACCGTGTTTTGGACAAATACCAAAACATTGGAAAGTTCTTAGAAATGGTCAAATCTTCTCACAACGAAATCAGACAGGATTTCCTGATTTACCAATTTTAGAGGTATCTTTAAAAACAGGAATTTGTGTGAGGGATTTTGAAAATTCGAAGAGAAAGCAAGTTGTGAACAATCGTGAACAATACAAACGTGTTCGAAAGGGAGAAATAGCTACAAGCTGATGAGGATGTGGCAAGGAGCTGTTGGAGTTGCTCCTGTCGATGGCTTGGTTAGTCCAGCATATGTTGTTGCGAGTCCATTATCAGAAGTGGACAGTAGATATTATTCATACCTATTTCGAACTCATGCCTACATGAATGAAGTAAATAAATATTCACATGGAATTGTTGCAGACCGTAACAGGTTATACTGGGATGAGTTTAAACAAATACCGTCATTATTCCCGCCTAGTAATGAACAGAAGAAAATCGCTGATTTCTTAGATAACCATGGTAGAATGGTTACCCGACTCGCTCGGATTAAGAGGAGACAGATTAAGTTACTTAGAGAATTAAAACAAGCTATCATAAACAATGCGGTAACACGAGGAGTAAATTCTGAAGTAAAGCTAAAGTCTTCTAGTATTGATTGGCTTGGTGATATTCCTGAGCACTGGGAATGTAAAAAATTAAAGAGATGTGCAAATATCAATCCCTCAAAGCGTGATTTGTTTAGAGAGTTTTCGCCTGACGATAAGGTAGTATTTTTACCTATGGAAAAAATATCAGCCAATGTCGATGTTGACGATTCTGAAAAAAGACCCATTAAGGAAATAAAAGATGTCTTTACATATTTCGAGAGAAATGATGTGGTCGTAGCTAAAATTACACCTTGCTTCGAGAACGGTAAAGGAGCATGTTTGAACAATTTAGAATCAAAACTTGGTTTTGGAACAACTGAATTTATTGTGTTAAGAGCTCAAAAAAACATCATGTTACCTCAGTATTTGTACCTGATCACAAGAACAAGTTACTTTAGATTATTTGGAGCAGAAGTTATGACAGGTGCAGCTGGTCAAAAACGTGTACTAATTGATTTTATAGCAAATTTTATTATTGGAATTCCAAATACAACTGAACAACAAGCAATAATTGACCATATCACTCAAAAAACAGCGATAATCGATAAAAATATTGCTGGTATGGAAAAAGAAATCGATCTTATCTCCGAATATCGTATTCGCCTTATCTCTGATGTTGCAACAGGCAAAATCGATGTGAGACACATTACAGTTGCAGATTTTGAAGAAGAAGGTAAAGATATTGATGAGATTAACGAAGATGAGATGGATAATGAGGAAGTTGCAGATTTCGAGGAGTGTGAGGTGTAATACCAAGCAACACGAAAGAGAGCGGATTAGAAACCCTTATAGTAAATTATCTTGTGAACAACAATGGCTTTGAACAAGGGCAAAATAGCGACTATATCAAAGAATATGCAATTGATGAATCCAGACTATTTCGATTCTTGCACGATACCCAACCTGAAAAACTTGAGATTTTAGGCGTTTTCAACAGCGATATCAATAAGTCTAAACTTCTGAACCGCTTGCAAGGCGAAATTACAAAAAACGGCATCATTGATGTGCTTAGATCCGGTATAAAGGTGTATCCCGTTACATTAGATTTATTTTATCTCACACCATATGAGCAAAATCATAAAGCAAAAGAATTATACGATAAAAATATTTTCAGTGTCACGCGGCAGCTTATGTATGTAAGAGACAATTCTAAGCTTGCCCTTGACTTTGCTGTTTTAATTAATGGGCTCCCCATTATTACTTGCGATCTTAAAAACCGACTTACAAAGCAAAATGTTGAAGATGCGGTTTATCAATATAAAATGGATCGTGATCCGCGAGAACTTCTGTTTAACTTCGGTAGATGTATGGTACATTTTGCAGTTGATGATAATGAAATTAAAATGGGTACGAAGCTTGATAGTAAAAAGTCCTGGTTTTTACCTTTTAATAAGGGCTACAATGATGGTGCCGGCAACCCACCTAATCCCGACGGTATAAAAACGGACTATCTGTGGAAACAGATTTTTAAAAAAGATGAACTTTCAAACATCATTGGAAATTATGCGCAAATCGTTGAGGAGAAAGACGAAGAAACAAAGAAGATCAAGAAGACTCAAATATTCCCTCGATTTCATCAACTTGCGGGTGTTAAAGCTATTTTAGCTGACGTTAACACTATGGGGTGGGTCAAAAATATCTCATACAACACAGTGCAGGTAGCGGCAAGTCAAATTCCATTGCGTGGCTTGCTCATCAGCTCGTTTCCATAACTACGAACGGGAAAAATACCTTTGATTCGGTCATTGTCGTTACGGATCGAATTCTTGATAAGCAAATTAGAAATTCAATTAATAGCTTTATGCAAGTTGCGAATACGGTTGGTCATGCTGAAAGCTCTGGCGATCTTAAGAAGCTTCTCCAAGATGGTAAGAAGATTATTATTACAATTGTGCATAAGTTTCCATATATACTTGAGGATAGTGGGAGTGAACATCGAAAGAACAATTTTGCCATTATTATTGACGAAGAGAAGAATCATGAGAAAACTTACTAAAGCTGGTCTTATTACATCTACTCTTGGAACCAATGCAGCGATAAACCTGGCCAAAAAGGCAAATCAAATCACGCTATTGGATGTATATCGTGCAACTATCTATTGAAGATAATCAGGAAATTTTTATCATTCATCAGGATACAAACCCGACTTGTCCGGTAGGAAGTAAAATGCCGCATTTATTGGATGGAGTGTACACTAAAGTCCAAACGACTATGGAGAACGAATTGTCGGGGATTACGATTGAGTATCTGGTCAAGAGTGGAATAGCCGAAACGAAAGGTTTAGACATCAATGCGTGAACGAGGATTATAGTAAAGGTGAACTATAGCACAATAAGGAGGGAGTAGATTACGCGGCAACTGCTCCTTGTTTTTACATTCAAGTAACGGGCAGTTTTGCTCATAATTGTACCGTCATTTTTGTAATGGTATAATTGGAAAATTTATAAAACCAAGGAGTGCTCATTATGGAACAGACACTCAATCAATCCAGGTTGATTGATGGAGGGCCTTCCTTCAACAGGCAAATCAACGAATGCAGGAATATTATTCTCACAATTAGAGCGAAATGGCAAGAAAGCAAGATGGATTCACGAAGTAGCGTCATCCAACTTTAGTTATTTATCGAAGCAATTTATAAGATTATGTCCCCGCTTAATCCATCATTGATTTACTTATATATGACTGATGACATTAAAGTTATTATCTTGACATTATAGCTGGTGTCTGAAGGTATTTCATACAGCTACTTCTGGATATTCTTATGCTTCTTACATGGTTCGTATTAGCTCAAAGCTCCAATTGCAATACTTTACACTACAATAACGGTATTAAGTCAAATTTTAATACTAGTTCGTTCAATCTGAGATTCTAATACATCGTATAAAGCAAGTTTATAGTTTATTTTATCCAAGTTAAAATATAGATCCTTTATGCTTTTCTCAATTTCTTTTTTATGAATGAGCATCATCAATTTTCGTTCTGAAATCGTCGAGTCCCCTTCTTTGTATAAGTAAACATACTTCTGAATTTGAGCAATGGGCATTCCTGTTGCTCGAAGCGCAGTAACGAAGTGTATCCAGCTTAAATCTTCTTGGTCATATAACCGCTTCCCATTTTCATTTCTCTTAACATGTGGGAGCAGCCCTTCCTTTTCGTAATATCGAAGTGTGGGAGCTGCTATTCCTGTCATTTCAGTAACTTTTTTTATGGTCAACATAAACAAACCTCCATCATTTTTCTTTAGAGTGAACTTTAATGAAATTCTTCGTTTTTTCCAAGTGCCTTATCCAAATTTTACATTTTAAATGATGGGAAAATATGATTGTTAAAAGAATTTTCTTCATTTAATTGTACACTTTTTATAAATAAACAAAAGCCTTGACTTAAAGTGAACTTTATAAACTATGCTAACAGTGTATTCGAAAATTGATTTCAGAGAGGATGAACTACTGTTGAAAACGGGAACTTTAGAACATGAAGTTACAATGAACAATATCTCAATCGTCACTGGCGGCAGCCGCGGACTTGGTCGCAATACTGCCATCAGTATTGCGCGTCATGGCGGCGATGTCATCCTGACCTATCGTAGCCAATCAGAAGAAGCAAAATCTGTCGTTGCTGAGATCGAAGCTCTGGGGCGTAAAGCGGTCGCTCTACAACTCGATGTTGGAAACATTGCCAGCTTTGCGGCCTTTGCTGAGACGCTCCGTTCGACCCTGCAGTCTACTTGGGGTAGCCCCACTTTCAATCATCTGGTGAACAATGCCGGCCACGGAGAAATGATCGGCTTTACCGAAACTACAGAAGCTCAGTTCGACGGCCTATTCAATGTGCACGTCAAGGGCGTGTTTTTCTTGACTCAGGCCCTTCTGCCGCTTCTTGCAGATGGTGGTCGTATTGTGAACTTCTCATCGGGCCTCACTCGTGTCTCTTATCCCGGCTTCTCCGCCTACTCAGCGGCAAAGGGTGCGATCGAGATTCTAACCATCTATATGGCCAAAGAACTGGGTCACCGCGGTATCACCGCTAATACCATTGCGCCTGGTGCAATCGAAACCGATTTTCTAGGCGGTGCTGTACGCGACACGCCGGCTTACAATGAAGCATTTGCCGCGATGGTTGCCCTTGGTCGTGTCGGCGTACCCGACGACATTGGTCCTGCAGTCGCCAGCCTACTCGGTCCCGACAATCGCTGGGTTAATGCGCAGAGAATCGAGGTCTCGGGTGGTCAGAATATCTGATCGCTAGTAATATTGACTGGAAGTCACCTTCCTTCTAGTTGTCAGAGACCGCTGCGTGGAAATGAGGCGGCCTCCTTTAATATGCCTATGGAAAAGGAAAATACAATGCCATTGATTATTGTTCACGCGCCTGAAGCGGCGTTCGATGTGAAGGCACGGCGATCAATTGTCGGAGAACTCACAGATTTTGCGCTTGAATGCGAAGCCTTGCCAAAGTCTCCCTTCGTCAAAAGTACGGTTTGGACCTATTTTAATCTTTACGATCAGGATACCGCTTTTATGGGAGATGAAGAAGCGACAACGAATGTTGTCAGCGTGCAGATTTTCGTCATTGAGGGCGGTTTAGACAGCGATGCCAAAATGAGGCTGGTCGAAGGGGCTACCACAATTTTCGGACGGCAGCTCGGCACTTCTTATCTCATTCCAGTCTATATCATCATTCACGAAGTCCACGAGGAAAATTGGGGGATCTTTGGCCGGAAGGCAGATTTAGCAGCTTTCCGAGCATCATCAATTGACGCAACTGCTCTGTAGCTAGCCGAAAAATGACTGCCCTTAGTAATGAAGAGGAAATAGAGTTCGGGACTGCGAAGATCGCACCTTGGCTTTTGGCAGACAAGTTGCGAAAACATGGAGCAGTCTATAGCAGACGGACGAACTGGAGTACATTTATCGTCGAGGAAAGGAACCTTCTTATCGGGCAAAAATCAGGCTTCCATGTCCTTGCTAGCAAACGCGGTTGTCGCCGTGCTTACCTCACAAAATTTGATGGGCTAAGCCTCCACGCACAGGTAACTGGCAGAGCTTTTATCTAATACCATAGGGACACGTGGGTTTAAGGGACGTGGAGACCAACAAAAGACCGTTAAAGCCATTCCAAAGGCAATAAACGGTCTTTTTGTTTCTGTTCTTTTAAGCCATATTACTTTTTCAGTGACTTCGAAAATATGACTAATCCCTTCTCTGTCATGTTAAAGGCAAAAATATGCTTGATTTTTTGGTGGAAATATATCTGATGTTACACAGTAACATTGTTAGTGGTCATTTAAGTTATAGTTAATATTTTTTCGGATGGTTGTGATTGCTCTTGCTTCGAATATATAAATCTTCGGACGCTATGTATGAGGATTTACTCTCCGTTATTTTTTTCAATGCCACCGTAAATCTTAAGGGGGCACATTGCTATTTGTGGGGTTAATTTTAATAGAAGTAGACTTAGACGGAGGAATAGAACCGTGATTCCGTGGTCAAAACGAAGCTTATGGTGAATTGTGGATTTACCAAGCCACTTCGCCTCCACCATGTAAATCACAACCGCATGAGATTGTGGGTTTTTGTAATTCCTCGACTCGTAAATTCAGAGTTGCGCTAACCATCAACGCAGGTTTACTTTTCAGTGAACAGATCTGCTTCCTCTAATGTAGCTTTATCACATGCCAAGCATGGGAAGGTTCTTTCGGGTATGGTAAGTGAGAGACGATGAAATGCACTGTTTTAATTCATCTACTGGTATTTCATCGTTCTCGGCGAATACAATTGCCCGATTGCCTTCATAGTTGAATATATCGGCAAAAAGTTCCCTGAAGGTTTCGACTAGTCTTGTGTTGCAGTTAAAATACATGGCATACAGATGCGGGCTTGATTTTTTCCAGTCAATTCTTATTGTGCTTCCACTTGTTGAGACGTAACTAGGTTCACTCCATTTCAGTGTCTCTTCCAGGGGATATATGCCTTCTATCTCTGAGGCCGTTTCCAGAATCAATTGCCGAAGAAATAACAGCTTCTTCTGAATGTGTTTCGGATACTGGTCGAACACAGCTGCTACCCTTACGTTTTCAATCGTACTTATAACGATCATTCCCTTCCTTGTTTCTGCATCCTAAGCAGGAGGGCACGAAAGTCCCCTAAATCCAAGCGTTTGTCTTGGATAGGAGGCCTTTCGCTGCAAGCTGGAAAGGGCTCACAACCTGTTCTTTTACAGGGACGGTGCAATTGACTATTGGCGTATAGCGATATATATCTCCGCTTGCCCGTCGTTCGGATCTACATTCGGGCTATACCATTCAAAATCGCCTGTGAACGCCCGGTCATTGCCGGACTGTTTCGACCAATGCCAAATATCGGTCCAAGCCCGCTGTACCACCTCAATAATGGGTCCCCGCTCGGTGACGAATACGGCATATTTCGCCGAAGGGACGGTAAACGTTGAAATGGACGCGAGATCTTGAACCTGCACTAATTCCCGTACATGTACCCCGACCATCACTTCATATTGTCCGTCAGCGCCTTGTTCATAATTGAAGTAACAGCTATAATGGCCATGCTGCTGGAGATGAGGGGCGAGAAGCTCGCTGATGTTAAGGGCGTGAAAATGTTCAAACAGCTGACCAATTTTTCCTTTGCCGCTTAATTCGGCTGCATTAGTCGTGACGGTGCTAATTCCGGCCAGGGTGAAAGAGGGAAGTTCCTCGATACGGGCTGGTTCAATTAGTTTGTGGTTTGCCCCTTCTGCGGGTAGCGAGCTGTCGGATGGAGGCGCACTGTTGTGTCCCATCGGGATGAATTCGTCTTGTCTCATCACTAATCATTCTCCTTTTAGTGGAATGTGTTTAGTGTAAACCATGTAACATGACAACTATCTGTCATGTTGCATGATCCTTTCTATATATTTTGGCAACTTGTTCTGCACGACAAGCAATGATCTCGCGCAAATGTGGAGGATGGAGCACTTCTGCATGGTGGCCCAAGCTGAGAATGAATCGATACAACCATTCATCTTCCGGGTACGCCTTCCTCACTTGCCAACTCCCGTCATCCAGGGGCGAAAGCTCCTCGATGCCAAACCATTCTTCTGCCAAATGACGAGCATCAGCACGAAAGCGCAATACGAATTCTGTTACCTGAGAGGGATCGCATGAGCGCTGACCTGTGACATGCTCGTGTAGGGGAAGCTCTCTTCGAATGAATCTCCTCTCGGGGGAGACCTCTAGTTCCTTCATTCGCTTTAGCTTGAACAGCCGGAACTGTTCTTTCGCTTGGCAATAGGCATTTAAATACCATTGCTTTCCTTTTAGGAGGAGCATATGCGGTTCTACAATCCGATGGGATACCACTCCTTCGGCATTGGAATAGATGAATCCCGCTATTCGACAGTTGTCTATCGCTTCTTTCAATAGTTGTAGTTTAGGTCGCAGTCTCTCGTTACCGTCCCAGGGCGAATAGTCGATCATTACGCGGCTGGCCAGATGCCGGAATTCCTCGGAGTATGCGGGCGGGATAACGCTATTGATTTTCTCCATGAGCTGTTGATGCTGCTCGTTGCCATATGAGGTGGAGATGCTGCGCAGGGCGGTGACGATGATAGCAAGCTCGTCGTTGGTCATCACATTGCGGTCCAAGCGGTAACCTTCCGCCAGCCCGATGCCTCCGTTCGCTCCCTGATAGGTGATGATGGGGATGCCGGCCCCATTAATCGCTTCAATATCCCGGTATATCGTCCGTAGGGACACCTCGAACCGCTCCGCGAGCTCCTTGGCCTGCATCCTACGACGGTTCAGCAGCAAAATAATGATGGATAAGAGCCTGTCCAGTTTCATAGAATGTCCCCTCATTACGCTTCCGAATTCAAAATAATAGCAAGAAGAAACCGCTCCTTGTTTAGATGTTTAGAATGCAGGTACTGCGCAAACATCAACGAAGGAGAGGTTTCTTTTGTATACAGAATATACCATGCCTTAAGTCTGGGCACAATGTACAAATTGAAACCCAAATTCAGCTTATTCTCGGTTACCGCTCATGAATCATTGTGCTCGCACAAGGCTGTGTGGTGATGGCTTCCCCATAGCCGCGGCTCCTTAATCTGATGAGGCCAGTATTTTTTGGCACCTGGGTCTATTCGTTGATCGGCATTTCAATTCTTGCGCCGTTTGCGGCGATTTCTCGAATTGAAGAGATTGTAGCTTCATCCAGTTTCGCATCCACGGCAGGCAAAGCTTTAAGGATATGCTCCGGATTGCGGACTCCGACGAGCGCGCTCGTCAGGGCTGGATTTGCAAGTACATAAGCAATGGCAAGTTGCGCGACGGTAACGTTGTGCTGAGTCGCCAATGCTTTCAATTGCTCGACAATGGAGATGTTTTGGGTAAAGTCTTCTCCGGTATGAGAGGAGGATTTGGAGCGCCAGTCTTGTTCGCCAAAACGGGTATCGGCTGTGTAATTCCCGGAGAGCAGGCCTGATGCAAGCGGACTATACGCCACAACACGTGTGACAGCAGTGACAGCTTCTACTGACTCAGTTGATTTCTTACACCCTATCAGGCCAACTGATTCTTGTTTCCCTAGAGTCTTTCGTCACATGGACGGGCAAGAGTTCGATAGAGGTTTTTGTGAAAGTGGTCAGAGAAGATTTAAGAAGTGGTGAGAGGAAAATCGCTGCGACATCTTTTCTTACTTTCGTTGCTTTGGATGAAGAAAATAAGACGATACTTGTACCTCGTATACTGCCAGAGACGGAAGAAGAAAAAAAGTTACATGAAACTGCCGAGCATAGAACTGAAATGAGGAAACACCGCAGAGAGGAAAGCAAGAAGTTCGCTGACTATTTGCTAACGAAGTATCCATGGGAATGATTCAGCTTAGGGATTCCATCCTGCGATGTAATCTGCAGTCCGGATGGCTAGCGCAATCGTCGAAAGCGTTGGACTGGCTCCGCCCGTACTAGGAAGCACACTATTGTCGGCAACAAATAATCCGGGCATGTTATGAATTTGCCCGAATGGATTCGTTGCCGAGGTGTAGGGATCGAAGCCCATCCGGCACGTTCCCGATTCATGGTTGTCTGCGCCGGGAGGCAGCAGGCATACGCCGGGAGGCTGAATGACGCTCCCCCAGGCAGAGGCCACACGCAGCAGCGTTTGCGACATTTGCTCCATAACGGCCCAATCCCTGTCACTATAGGCGAAATCCACCTTGATTACCGGAACGCCGTATTCATCTCTCTTATATGGATCAAGTGCTACATGGTTGGCATAACGAGGTTCTACTCTCCCAAAAGCGTTCAAATCCAGTTTCTTTTCATCAGGTAAACCTGAAGGATAAACCTGGACTTGATAGGGGTGACCCTCCGTCTGGGGAATAATTAGGGCGTAAGGGAATACTGCGAAACTGATTCCTCGCGCGAACCCGTCCGGCCTCATCTGCACGATGACCCGCAAATAAGAATGGTTCCACAAATAGTGGCCAATGTTAGGGCCCGGAATTGCCGAATGCAGAAGCAGTCTCGGGGTTTGCAAAGTGCCGGCTGCCAGAATAATATTTTTAGCCTTCAACCTATAAACACGCTTGTCTTGCCGCATCACTTCAACGCCGCATGCTCTGCCGCTGCAGGTGAGAATCCGGGTGGCCCTCGCTTGTACGGCCAGATCATAGGGATGCAAGTTCAAGCCTTCGCTTAAAAAGTGGATAGAACTGAAATAAACGTTGGAATTAATGGTGCCATTATAATTAAGCGGCTCAAAATCAAGTGCCCTTGGCGCATATTTCGCTTGCGGAAAGCCATGAACTTGCAGCCGGTTCAACAGCTCTTCCCACATAGGGTATTTAAAAGAAAAGTAGTCTCGGACGTTCATAAATCGCTCAGCAATCCCATAGTAATAATTCAGTTCGTTCATCGGTACAGGCCAATCGGCCAGCACGCCTGCATAGGGCCGGGGGGTGATAGCGGTCCAGAACAGCGTTCTCCCACCCAGCGCAATCACTTGCGTTGCGCCTGAAAAGTCAGGAGCGCTGCCTTCAACTGGCTGCTTGATGGCTCGCAAATAGCTTGAAAAGCGGAATTCATCGGAAAGTGTGCTGATATTGCGGGCATGTGTGCTCAACAAAGTATCGCCGGCTTCAATTACACCAATCCGTTTATCGGCCCCCCATCGCTGGCACAGGCGCCATAAAGCCGCGCCGCCTCCCGCACCTGAACCTACGATGAGAACGTCATATTCTCGTTGCTCCATCTCGTCAAGCGATGCCAACGGTATCCAGTTCAATTGAACCGGTTTCTCTACTTCCGGACATTTAGTGATGAATGGACTGGCATTCATATTCTCCTCAATCCTTCCAGTGTAACAATCCTCTGTTCTGAGATATATATTCCACAGTGCCGGCTGCTATGAATCCATTTCTCCAGATTCCCAACAGGCAGACGGCGCAGAATAAAATAGGAGAATACCCTGCTAGAAGAACGGGTCGTTGTTGCGGCCGCAGCGAATTGTGGATTTGCACAGCCACGGTTCACCTCCATACAGCAAAGAGGCTGTCTCAAAAGTAACAATTATAGATGTGTGGGACGGATCTCATCGTTAAAAAGAGC
>NZ_JBFNXH010000021.1:0-70013 GCF_040812395.1 Paenibacillus tabacirhizosphaerae
TTGTTTCCTCCTAATATTTGAAAGTTTTTTGTTATAAAAACTTATAACCAACGGGGCGGCTGCTGCGCTATTTCAGCGCACACTACTGTGTAGCTGTTCGTCTATCACCTCGGCTACAAACTTAGTATACTATCAACCAACGGTTAATTCATTGATAAGTATTTTCCATATGGACCATCTTATCTAGACATCAAAGTGCTTCATCTAAGATGATCCCTTTTCCCGTTTGTTATAAACAAGTTTACTTCGAAAGTATGAATAAACTTAGAAATGAATCTGAGTCCCAGGTAAAAGAATGCTTAAAACCTCCTGAAAGTAACCCTGAATTATCGCATATATAATAGAAGGCAAAAAAAAGACCGTTCCCTGAGGAACGATCTTTCTCCACTATATTATTTAGGAATGATAGCTTGTTGTTTCAGTACGCGAACAGCTACGGCTGCAGCTTGCGCACGCGTAAAGGTTTCACGAGCATCAAAACGATACGTTGGTTTCTTCTGTCCTGTAAGAAGAGCATTTTCAATGCCTTCAATTAACTTACCTTTATAAACAGCCTCAATAGCAGGTGCGGCATAAAGCTCCATATGTTCGATATCAGCATCCGTGAAGACTTTCTTCAGGTTTGCCATCGATTTGTTTTCATCACTGGATACTTTCAAATCGGCTGCACGGGCGATCATAACGGCTGCATCTTGGCGAGTTAACGAGTTATTAGGCAAGAAGAGTCCATTCGCATTACCACGAACAATACCTGCTCTAGCAGCTGCTTCAATATGCTGATAGTCAAAGAGTCTGCCATTGTTACTGCCTGGTAAGCTATAACCCTTTTGAACGTCAACAAAAGTGCCTGTTTGACTTTGAAGTACTGAGCTTTCTTCAATATCTGTATTTCGTAATGGAATATTGAAGATATCGACAAGCATAGTTACAAATTCACCGCGTGTAATTGCATCATTCGGCATAAACAATCCATCAGTCTTGCCATCTATATACCCTTTGGAGTATAGAATATCCAAATCATTTCTTGCCCACGGGTGATTCGTCACATCATTATAACTATTATCCATGTACATGACTTGGAAATAACCAAATGAATCTACTGGCACCGTGATTGTACCCTTACCTGGATCAACTTTACCGCCAATGTTTTTCCATTTAGGCAGATATAGACCTGAACCGTTCGGATCTTCAAATGGCGTGTATTGATAGACAGTCAGATATCTCCAAGCGTCGCTAACGATATTGCTATCGTACTTCAAAGTTAATGTACCCGTTTTGGTTGGAACAACAACATCCTTGTAATCCCTAAGGTTAAATGCAGGTCTTGTTGCGCCTCCACTGATAAGGTTTGGCAAGTAGCCGCTTCCCATGTATGCTTCCTGCAGCGTGGAGTCCGTAATGTTGGCATCCGGCTTAATGATACCTGCATCAAACCAGTAACGTTTACTTGCCGGTCTGAAACGTCCTGTCAATTCAGCCAGAGCGATCATTCCATTTTTATTCTCAACCGCATCTACGCCCTCAGTCCGATCAACTCGGCCATCTTCGTTGCTCGCGATACCAAATAAGATTTGGCGATCCGCACTTACATATTGAGTCGCAACGCTACGATCATAACGCATTAACTTCGTATCTTTAGGGAAGGTAAATTGGACATCACCATCAAAAACCTTCATAGTGCTGGTCAGCGGAGCTTTAATTTGCGCTCCTACCATGGTGACATTCGTATTAAACAGCACAATACTTCCGCTTAATTTAGATGTACCTCGGATGACTGTGAATTTAATTTCATTGGCTCCGCTTTTCAGGTTCTTCACTTCATAGAAGAAATGCTTTGTCACTTTGTCATAAATCGCTTCTTCTTTACCGAAAAGAACAGAATCCGCTTGGGCAGCTTCAAGTTCGATCATAAAGTAGTTTTGGTTAATATTAGCTTGATCAATATTTTTAGAATTCTTAATGATTTGTTTAGATGATGGATGCACGAATGTATAAGGTGCAGGCTCACGAGTAATCGTTACGATTCTATTAGCTGTTGTACCGGAAGTAGTGTTAGTAGCAACAAGCTCGAATACATATTGACCAAATTCGCTTAGCGCGAAATAGGTTCCTGTATCAAAAACAGCTTGACCCGCCGGCGTCAATGTAATGCGTTCATTAGCTGATGTTACAGCATACGGTGCTTTCCGTAGGTACAACACGGTACCTTTAGTATCACCTGGAACAGCTACTACGGAATTTAGAACTTCCCCGATCAATTTAACTTGAATCGCTTTGGTGACATACGTATCAGGTAATGTTTTATCTTTGATGAACTCCGGATTTAGCGCATCTGATTCATAAGGTTGTAAGGTCTTAACGGATGGAACGTTGTCCGAGAGGACGAAAATTTCCATCGTAGTCGTGGATATTAATTGACCTGAAACCTTCAACTCTATTGTCAGTGTAAACTTGCCGTCCTTGCCAAAGATTTGATTGTCTGGTGCTGTTTTGCTTGGATCAATAAACTTGTCTAATTGGAAGACGCCGCCATTTGTAGTGGTAGGCACGACGGTAGGCGTACCCAAATCAATACCGTTTAGCTTGTACACAGTACTTGTATAATCCGCATTCGTGTTAATGTTGACAACACGACCTGAAATACATGGCGCAACGCCACCTGTTGCACATGTTAACTTAGCAGCCGAATTGACGACCATAGAGTTATAAAGCTGATTAAGTATGACATACGGTGAGCTTGTGATGACAAGATTATACTGCTTCGCTCCCGAGATATACTCTGTACCGCTAATAAGCGGAGTAACTTTCATGACAACCGGACCGTCAATAATACCTTGAAGATCCACATCTGCATAGTGCAACGGCGCTGCATGTGTAATTGGTCTGGTAACTGTGAAAT
The DNA here is from genome assembly GCF_040812395.1 of Paenibacillus tabacirhizosphaerae. Taxonomy (GTDB): domain Bacteria; phylum Bacillota; class Bacilli; order Paenibacillales; family NBRC-103111; genus Paenibacillus_E. The sequence goes on from NZ_JBFNXH010000021.1 coordinate 2,900, forward strand.
TACCAACATCCACTTTTACGTCTGTTGCGTTCGCATTCGTATAAACTCTCAATTTAGCTGGGAAATTCGTGATTTGTGTTGAACCACCCTCGCTGATCGTAGATTCGTACGTTGAAGCACCGCCAGGAGCGGAGCGAATCAAGTTTACTTTGTCTACGTATGGTTGATTCGTATTGACATAAGAGAACACGTATTTGGATGTAGTCGTTGCTCCATTGACATCCGTGAACACAAAATAAAGTTCTTGTGTCGTTTTATTAATATTTACAGGAAGCTGTCCTTCAAAATGATAATTCACATATGGCTCAGCCGTTGTATAGGAGTGAGTCAGCATAGTAGCGGACCCGCCGGCACCAGTCAAAGCAGGTGCTAATGTCGAACCGTCGCTTAGTTTAGGCGTACTCAGTTGGCTGCCACCCGAGATATAGTAACGATAGTTGTTTCCGGATGTCGTGAACATGTCCACGTATACATAATCCGTCACATTGCCATGAACTTTAACATCTGTTTTAAAATCGAAATCCGCAACGCCTGTTGTTTGCAATGTAGGATTGTTCACTAGTTTTTGATAGGCTGTGGCAGGATCACCCTTAAGTTTTAGCTGCGTATTATACGCAAGAGCTTTACCGTTGTCGTACGTAAAAGTGCGCTCTGTTGTATAGAAATTGGATTGATTTCTGGCTGCGAAAGTAACCTTGTTATCGCCAGGATTGAACTCCATATCCGTAGATCTGCCGGTATTCGTTACGAAGGTGAACAAGCCGCTAGCAAAGGCTGCGCGCTGATAGACAGTTCCCCCTAAGTTCGCTTCAATATCAACAGCATTATTCGCACTACCTGTAATATTGATTCCTGTGTACGGTCCATGCGTAGGAAACATGCCGCCATCTACAAATGAATCATCATTAAATTTCAATCCAGCAATATTCGATACCGGCGTATAGTAGGCATAGGCAGGATTGGAAATAACACCGCCGCTTGCTCCGAATTTAACCGTAATTTTGTTCTTACCCTCGGTTAAAGCAACGCCATCGAAATAAATTTCACTGCTATTATTGGGCTTTCGAATTGGTTTATTCGTTGTGTTTAAAGTTGTTTGACCTGTATTTTCATTAACAACTTCATAATAAACACTATTGATTTGATCATCTGTAATCCCATTAATTGTAACGTTTACAGTGATTGGACTTTGCGTAAAACGATCGATCAGCGAATCATCAACTGTACCCACAGGAGAATACAAGTTAGTAATTGTAATCGTCCCGAGTGCATACGCTGACATCGCTGGCAACGCGCTGATAAGCAAGGTCACAATTAACATGAGGCTTGCCCATTTTTTATTGAACATTTTCAAAGCTAGTTCCTCCTTATATATACTATGTTAGTTTACTTGTGTGATGTTCCCGCAACTTCTTCCGTATTCGACAACCCCTCCTATGATTTTCCAACATTCTACATGATTAGACGCGGTCCATGAGCCAAAAGTTGCTGTATCTTACTTATCGGTAAAATCGCAGGAAATGTTTAGAGTAAGAAAAAAAATCACAAAAAGCAAAAAAACCCAACCAAGTAGGGTGGGTTTTCATATATTGGATGATTAAAGTTACTTGCCCGCGCGATCGCTTTGCACTTGCTTGCCTACAAGCTTTTGGAGGAAGTTAATAACCGGCTTACGGCTTTTACTGATAATGCCGATCGCTTCCGCTCCGACTAGCATAACCAAGAATAGAGCAACAATAATCATAATTAATCCCCATGTTGAGTCCTGAGAAATAAATACGGAGCACACCACCGCGCTACCGCCGAAAATGGAGGCAATTCCGTAAATAATCAACACGCTCGTACGATGACTGAAGCCGAGTTGGAGCAGACAGTGGTGAAGATGGCTTTTGTCCGGAGCAGAGATCGGAAGCTTATTGACATAACGGCGCATAATCGCAAAAAAGGTATCGGATAAGGGCACACCCAAAATCATAATCGGAATCAATAAAGATACAACGGCAGCTTGCTTAAAGCCCAGAATAGATAGTGTCGCCAGAGCAAAACCCAGGAACAAAGCGCCTGAGTCACCCATGAAGATTTTGGCCGGATGGAAGTTAAAAAACATGAAGCCTATAATACTGCCCAATAAGATCACACAGAGCAGGATAACCGTTACATTGTTCATCATAAGAGCTAAAATTAAAATCGTAGTTGTAGCAATCCCCGATACTCCTGCTGACAATCCATCAAGGCCGTCAATCAGGTTAATCGCGTTGGACACGCCAACAATCCACAATATTGTGATCGGAATGCTTAACCAACCAATGCTAAAGTTCGTCGTTCCGAAGGGGATGTTAACCAGGTCGATTTTGAGACCGAAAGCAACGACGATACAAGCAGCAATCAGCTGCCCGAGCAGCTTCCATTTGGGCGAAAGCTGGAATCGATCATCCAATGCCCCCGTGATGACAATCACGACACCTCCAAGCAGCAAACCAAACGCCGCATCCGAGTTGACCGCATCGAGTGCTGGAGAGATGATGAAATAAGCGCCGACGAACGCAAGGAATATGGCTAATCCTCCGAGACGCGGCATTATTCGGGTATGTACCTTTCGATGGTTTGGGGCATCAACGGCTCCTATCCAGAAGGCAAATTTTTTGACTAGGGGTGTCAGCAGCAGTGCCAATAAGCACGAAGCGATAAACCCAATCGCATATAATCCATACATCTTCTTCTTCACAGCTCCTCTTGTCTTGGGTGGCAGGCATCCGCCGAAATGAATTATACTCCGATTTGTCCACAAATACCACTGCTAAATTTGTCTGAAATGGCCATTTTCAGGCGATTTTCATAAATTTTTTCATGATTTAGTGACTTTTTCTTTATCCCGCATGACCTTCAATGCGAATTTCGGGAGTAAAAGCATTCTTTTGTAGCGCCACGGCTCTTGCAGAAGGCGGTAAAACCATTCCAGCCGAAGTTTCTGGAACAGGAGTGGCGCTCTCTTTAGCTTGCCCGAAAGGACGTCAAAACTTCCTCCGACGCCCATCATAACAGGCACACCGAGTTGTGCCTTATATTTGGCGATCCAAGGTTCCTGATTGGCAGCGGATCGGCCTACAAAGAGAAGGTCCGGCGCTGCCTCCACAATATCTTGAATAACTTCGGCATCTTGATCAGCACCGAAATACCCATCGCGGACGCCCACAAGCTTGATGCCAGGATAAGCTGCTTGCAATCGAGCAGCGGCGGCTTGAATAACTTCATCCGAAGCCCCAAGAAGGTATACTTTCCAACCTAAGGGCTCTCCCACTTTCATTAACTGGTGCAGCAAATCAAAGCCAGGTACCCGCTCCACGACAGGCTCACCTACATAATTAGCAGCCCAAACAACGCCGGTTCCATCTGGAACGATAAGCTCAGCCTGCTGCATCAGACGAAGATAAGCCGGATCTTCCTGCGCGGCCATAATCATAATAGGGTTAGCGGTAATGATATGATGCGGCTTTCTTTGCTGGATGGCACCAGTTAAGTAAGCGACCGTCTGCTGCATGCCCATCTTGGAGAAGGGCACGCCGTAGATGCGGACTTTCGGAATGGCTTTAGCAGAAACTGCAAAACTCTCTGTAGTTGTTGTTGGGCTCATGGATCTCTCATCCTTTATGACGTTGGAATCAGACATTTAGTTGATTAATTTTGTTATAAAAAGCGATAATTTGCTGCGCAGGGCGCTGCGCCTGCGCTTTGAGCTCTTCAATGGCGGCGCTGCGGGACGCCGCCCACTCCTGATTACCGAGGAGTCGCAGCGCTTCCTCGGTAAATGCTTCGCTATCAAAGCTTGCCGTCGATGCCGCGGCTTTCATGCCGAGCCTATGGAGGAACTGGTCGATCTTCGGATCGTACGAGATGCCTACCATAGGCACGTATTGCGACGCTGCATAAATCAAAGCATGCAGCCTCATGCCAATCAGCAGGTCGCAGCTCGCCACCTGCTCCAGCATATCCTGCGGATGGGCGATGCCTCGCGCCATCTCCACCCGAGTCGCGTGATCACCGAGTCGGTCGATCACGAACTGCGACGCCACCTCATCCGAAGGGAGGTGGAAGGGCAGGAACCGCAGCCGCACATCCGTGCGGGCTGCGAGCAGTAAGGACAAGGACCGCGAGAGAGCTTCCAGCTCTGAGCGGTCCGCGTTCCAGAAGCGGACGGACACGCCGACCGTCCGCACCGCATCGGGCGCGGCGCCCGATGCTCCGGCTGACCCGGTCGAGGGCCCTGCCGCGCCGCGCGCATCGCGCAGCGGCAAGCCCATGACCGGGTCGGGCACAACCTCGATGCGCTCACGCGGGAGGCGCATCTTCGCCAATAAGTCCGCGGACTCCGTATCGCGAACCGACACATACCGGCAGCGTTTAAACACGCCGCGGATCCACCCATCGAACATCCGCCGGTTCACGGGGCCGATGCCCTGGGAGTACACAAAGGTCGGCTTGCCCAGCCATTGCGCCAGCTTCAATACCGCCAAGTAATACGGAATCGTTTTCGAGCTTGTTGCATCCTGCAGCAAACTGCCGCCACCGCTGATCAAACCGTCAGCTTCACGGAGCGCGCGAAGGAGGCTTCCCGGTTTCATCCGATGATAGGCCTTCACGCCATACATCTCCGATGTTTTCTCCGGATTAGCCGAGAGAACGATAGGTTCGATCCGAAAACCCTGCGCTTGTCCTTGCTCCTGCAAAGCGAGCAAAATCGATTGCAGCACCGCTTCATCGCCGCTATTATCAAAGCCGTAGTAGCCGGATAGCGCTATTTTGACAACCGAGGCACCCATCGCTTCCAACTCCTTGTGACAATTTCCCAGGCTGCAATCAAGACAAGGCCAATCAAAGCGCCAAACACGACACCATACGTAATCCGAATCAGCGAGATGTGCAGAGGCGTATGCAAGTGAGCAAATGTATCTACAATCGAAAGCTGACCGATAACGCCAATGAACATGAGATATACAGCATGTCTATACCGGACAGCGAGATAAGCGCCCAATAAGAAAACCGGATGAGCAAACAGGAACTCTTTCGTCCGCGGGCGAACGCCCAGCGTATTTTCCAGGAAGGAACGGAACAGTTTCTCTACCGCCGACGCTTGTCCTTCATTTCCTGTGCGCGACAAGTAATAATACACCGCTGCAAGTGCAATACCAGCCGTTACAATCCACAGTACGCTGATATAGGAAGAGAGCATCCGGCGAACATGCGCCCATTTTTCTGCATATGTGTTATTTTCGCTGAAGAAGACCAGGTACAGCCCTGCTATCGCGATTGGCAGTAAATGCAGCGCACTTACGCCGCGGAATTGTTGAATGACAAGTAAATACGTAATGTGATTCAGCAGCACTACCTCAAATACAACGCCAATCAGCGAGATCAGAGAGGTTCTGAGAAGGAGCCATAGTCCGTAGCCGACTCTGGACTTCCATTTCGCTGCTGCTCCTGATCGTATCGATCGGATAGCCAGCATCATCGCAACGCTTGGCGCGCAAACAGCTGTTCCCAGCGCTAACCCTTGCGCATACAAATTTGCTGACAATGTGTGTAAGGCAATAGCGCCTAGTAAACCGAAGACGAATAGGAAAAGAGCCGCCTCTGGAACAAAGAACGTCACAGCGAGAACAATTAAGCTGACTCCGCCCACGAGCATGAAGACGCGAGCCACTTTCTGCCACGCAGATGTTTCTACTGTAAATGCTTGTGCTTGCCCCAGTGTAAAGCCAACTTTTTCAATTCGCGGGATCGCCCCGTCTTTACCTTGCAAGCTCTCATAAAAAGCGGATAACGGATCTACAAGCTTACCTTTATCCAAGCTCTTTACCGGTTTGGCATTCAGAAAAACCATCCGAATATCCCGGTCCTTCACAGCAAGAACGAATCGATCAGCCACACCTTGGATACGATCTTCAAGCTCAGCTTTCTTTAACGGCTCCGTCAGCTTTTCGCCATCCTTTTCCGTAAAAGAATGTAGACGAACGACATCATAATTGGTCTCTTTAGCTAACGTACTAAACCCTTTTTGAGGCTCTTTCAGCATTTCAATCGCTGCTAGACCAATACCGTTCTTATGTAAAAGTTCGGCCATTTTGTTCAGATTAACTTCGGTATTCTCTTCCGTATAACCCGGCACTTCATTGCCGTCGACAATTATCCGTTTCACTCCGATATCGTGCAGTTGCTTCAATAAGCGATCCATCTCGTTCGTGACGAAGGCTCTGCGATTCGAGAGGCGCACTACGATTTGAAACCCCTGCTCCTTCAGCATTTGAAGGGTCATCGGATCCGGATCCATTGCCTTAATGGATGCATCATCCATGCTCATTTGAACAATAAGCCCATTTTTGTTTTTGAAGCTCCACGGTTTCGTGGCTACTTTCAAATCACCGAATGTTTTTTGGATCAAAGGCTCCAGCTTCTGCTGGGTTGCACTATCCGCGAATAGGATGTACGTGAAATTCTCATTCGGTTCACCAAAGGTTTGCGTCATCGCCATCGCGTCGCGCGAATTGAACATTTCGATTCGGCGGCTCTCTCTGAGTTCAGAAAGTGTGCTCTCGTAAACAGCCATAGAGCCAATGCCTGCTGCCTTCATTTTCTTAAGCTGGTCGGCTGCAAAGCTCTGCGGATTTGTCTGAATATCCGCAATATCGAGCAAATCGCGATAATCAAATACAAATTCCACTTGATTGGCGGACGTCTCTGTCTGATGACGGGCGAAGGCTAGCGGCAGTGAGCCTAGCATGCCAATAATAACGAGCCACCATAATACATTCTTCAGGGGATTATTCCAAGTTTTGTACCACTGAACCAAGTTGTTCACTCCTTAGAGCTTTCCCTAGGAAAGCTTTCTTCGTAAGCATTTGCTTAGCGTTTTTCGCCAGAAAAACTGACATCGGAAGCATATGCTCAGCGCTTTCCGCAGGAAAGCTTTTTTCAAGCATAAGCCGAGTCTGTCCCTTTACATTCGAAAACCTCTTCAGAACATCCAAGCCTGCGAATAGGTCAAATGAATGCGGATTGACTATCTTTCCAACTATTCATTAGACGACCTATACCCGACTTAGGTTCTGAAGAGGTTCATTTCATCCTATTTCGTTATCCGTCTACACGGCTGAGTACGTATTGAATAATGCCATCCAATTGCTGAGCAGCTTCAGGACCTGTTGTTCCCTGCACGGCAAAGTAAAATTTGATTTTCGGTTCCGTTCCCGAAGGACGTAGGCAGAACCAGGAACCGTCGGCCAGCTTGAATTTCAACACATTCTCGCGCGGCAAACCGTTAATGCCCTGTTCGTAATCCTCCACATCGGTTACAGGAATACCTTGAATCTCACCAGGCGGGTTCGTTCTCCACGATTCCATAATACGGCCGATCTGCTCCACGCCGTCTTTGCCTTTAAGCGTCCTTGACTCCAGCTTTTCCAAAAAGTAGCCAAAGGATGCGTAAAGCTCCTGCAGTACCTCATACAAGGTTTTACCCTGCTTCTTGTAATAAGCAGCTGCTTCGCAAATCAGCATCGAGGCAATGACCGCATCCTTATCCCTTGCGTAGCCTCCGGCCAAGTACCCGTAGCTTTCCTCATAACCGAACAAGAACGTGTGTTCCCCACTTTGTTCGAACTGCGTCATTTTTTCCCCGATATACTTAAATCCAGTTAACGTATTCAATGTAGGAATGCCATAGTGATTGGCAATGACCGCTCCCATTTCGCTCGTAACGATCGTTTTGACCACGACGCCATTCGCCGGGAGTGTTCCACGTTCTTTCAAGCTTGCAAGCAGGTAATTAACAATAATAGCACCTGATTGGTTACCCGTCAGGACGAAGTATTCACCGTTCGAATCCTTCACGACTGCGCCCATACGATCCGCATCCGGATCCGTTCCGATAATAATGTCCGCGTTCCAGTCTTTCGCCTGAGCAATCGCAAGGGTAAAAGCATCTTTCTCCTCAGGATTGGGTGACTTTACAGTCGAGAACTGTGAATCTGGCAGTTCTTGCTCTGCTACGATCCGTACTTGTCCGAAGCCGGCAGCTTTCAATACTTCACGTACCGGCATATTGCCTGCACCGTGCAGCGGTGTAAATACAATACGGAAATCGTCGCTAATTTCTTTAATCACTTCCGGGTTCTGGCTTATCGCGGATACCGCTTCTATGTACTTGCGATCGATGTCCTCGCCTAACCACTGCAGAAGTCCTTGTGACTCTGCTTCCGCCTGCGTCAGCTTTTTCACTTTAGCAAACGTATCTACGCTCTGAACTTCAGCAATCACTTGCTCTGCAAACTCAGGCACAAGCTGCCCGCCATCTGCTCCATATACTTTGTAGCCGTTATATTCAGGTGGGTTATGACTGGCTGTAATGACGACTCCTGCGGTAGCCCCTAGGTACCGAACGGCATAGGAGAGCTGCGGCGTAGGACGAAGCGCTTCGAACACATACGCTTTGACTCCGTTTCCTGCAAATACAAGAGCAGACTCTAGAGCAAATTCCGGCGACATGTAACGTGAATCGTAGGCAATGACGATGGAAGGAGCAGCTGTACCCGTTCCGCGCACATATTGCGCTAAACCTTGGCTCGCACGACCAACGGTATAGATGTTGATCCGGTTTGTACCGGCGCCAATGACACCACGCAGTCCACCTGTGCCAAATTCCAGATCCTTATAGAAACGATCCTCAATTTCTTTCTCATCCTCACGGATTAATTGAAGTTCTTCCTTAGTTCCGGCATCGATTGCTGGATCTTCGAGCCATAATTGATATTGAGTTTGCACACGCGTCATAGTTGTCAGGTTCATCTCCTTTATCTCTAGTTTATTTATTAGCAAAGGCAAACATAAGTTCGCCTTCAACTACCACTTTATCGCCTACCGTAGCTATGGCTTTGCCTTTCATTATCGCACCTTTGGAACGCGTAATCGTCATTTCGAGTCTCAACGTATCGCCAGGCACCACCTGCTCGCGCCAGCGGACGCCGTCGACGCCTGCGAACAGGCCGATTTTTCCTTTGTTTTGCGGCATAGAAAGGGCCGCTACAGCCCCTACTTGGGCCAAAGCTTCAAGAATAAGCACGCCCGGCATAACCGGATAACCCGGAAAGTGGCCTGCAAAGAAGGGTTCATTGATCGTTACATTTTTGATGCCTACGGCTCTAACTCCTTCTTCCACTTCCAATATACGATCTACCAGAAGGAAAGGCGGGCGATGTGGAATAATCTCTTGAATTTGTGTGATATCTAGCATAACAGTGAAGCTCTCCTTTCAAGATGCTTGCATAAAATACAAAATAACAACTTACACTAACCCTGTCCCTTCACGAGCTGCAGAAGTGAAGGTTCATATAAGGGAGCTTATGTATCGGTCTGTCCCGCAGACCGATACATAGGCTCTTTTTCCATTTCAACCAAAATCATATCAAAAATGCTTGGTCTTGGCTTTGCGGTTCAATAAGAGGAATTGGAAGATATAGATGATGGACGTCAAAAAGGAAACGAGGATGACGAACCATAAATACGTAATCGCGAAGTTCAATTCAAATACAATAAATAAAATAGCCAAATAATATAGCACCGTCGTTAGTTTGCCCATCACATTGGCTGGAACGGTTAGCTTGCCACGGAAGTGAAAGAAGGCTGAACCTATGATCATCCCTACATCGCGAATGAACATCGCCGCCGCCGCTTGCCATGGAATCATACCGGAGATGAGCAAGGATAAAATAACGGCAATCATCATACTTTTGTCTGCGAGCGGATCGAGCATCGCGCCAATGGGTGTGGTTAACCCTTTAGATCGTGCCAGGTAGCCGTCGAGAATGTCGGTAAGTCCTGCCACAAGCAGGATAAGAAAGGCAATTTTGATATAGCCATTGAAGAAGAACATGAGGTAGACAGGGATCAGGATAAACCTGCTTATCGTGAGCATGTTCGGTATGTTCAAGGTACCCCTCCCGTGCCTTGTAATCTGCATAATGAACCTAAACCTCCATCCATTATACCGCTGCTTTCCAAAAAATAAAACTCCCTCGCGGGAGTTCAGTTATTTGGCAAACACCAGATCGTATAAATGCCGCCAGGTGTCTATATGGAAAATTTCCGAAGCTGGCTGATGACCAAGCTTGGAATACCCTATCCACAAGCCGATGAATACGGCCAGCACCGCTAAGACAGGTACACGTATGATTCTGATGATGAGTCCTATTATTTTGAGCCATTTGGGCTGCGGCTTTTTCTTTTTTTGTGGAGTAGGCTTGTCCGCCATCTAGCCTTATCCCTCCCTTTTCTTTATCAGGCGCGCAGATTATTCGCAATGTTCATCATCTGGTCCGAAGAAGTGATTGCTCGGGAATTAAGCTGAAGCGCGCGCTGCACCATGACCAGATCCGTCATTTCATCCGCTAACGTAACGTTGGATTGCTCCAGGAACCCTTGCATCAGCGTGACGCGATCTGTTGCGTTGTTAGCGTTGCCGTTCACGGTTTGTAAAATGTTCGCTTTCTCCGCTACCGTCAATCCCACAGGTAAAGCATACAAATTTTCGCCTACATCATGAAGAAGCTGCGGACGCACAACACGAACCAGCTTGATTTCCCCCAGACCAACTGGCGCTGCGTTTGGATTTTGTTCGTCATAGCCAGTCACGGTACCATCTGATCCAACAACTGGTCGCAAACCACTCGGAACACGAATCGGGTTGCCATCCGATCCTAGAACGAAGTAACCGTCCTTGGTCGTCAATACGTTATTGCCAGTCCCATCCGGGCTCATGTTGAATGCACCATTGCGTGTCCAAGCAACTTGCGGTTGGCCGTTAGCATCCAACGCATCGAGTTGTACTTCAAACAACCCGTCGCCTTGAATCGCAAAATCCGTCCCATTCCCGGTTGATTGAATCGGTCCCTGCGCCAGGTTCGTTTGGATCTGTACGAGTTTCGAGCCCCAGCCTTGGTTAAATCCAAGCGGCGAAAATCGCCCTTGCTGACGGAAGCCTTCTGGCTGCCCCTTCACGTTGGTCAATACATCTTCGAAGGAAGCTTCCTTCTTCTTGAAGCCCTTCGTATCGACATTCGCGATATTGTTCGAGAGGATATCCAGCTTTTGTTGCAAGCTGTGCATAGATACCGATGAGTTAATCATGGAATTGTTCATGGTAGGCTCCTTCGCCAGCTAGATTAAACACGGCCAACTTCGTTAGCTGCTTTATCCATACTTTTATCATAGAATTGAATGACCTTCTGATTAGCCTCATACGCGCGAAGCGCAGACATCATATCGACCATGGACTGTGCGGAATCCACATTGGAACGTTCCACAAAGCCTTGACGAACCTCAACTTGGTCGCCGGCTGCGATCTGCGTCACAGTCGCTTCATCCCCCGGATTAATCCGGTACAAGCCGTTCCCTTCGCGCAGCAGCAGATTCGGGTTCTCCGCGCGAGAGAGCATAAGACCCACAGGTTGTCCTGCGGCATTGGTCAATGGCTGGCCGTTTCCGTCAAAGAATTCACCCTTATCATTCACCTTGAATGCATGAACCGGCTGGCCTGTCGCATCGATCAGCTGAATCCTTTGACCGTCGCGTCCTACCACCAAGTCACCGTTTGCATTCACTAATTGACCTGCTGTATCCACCGTAAACTTACCGTTCAACGAGTAACGCTGCTCACCGTCTGCATTGAGCACAGTAAATAGCGCCTGCGGCTGGAAGATCATACTGCCGTCTGCGTTGACAAATTTGCCTGACGTATCGAAGGTCATGCCGGCCACTTGAATGTTGGAAACCAGCGCGAAATCGAACGGATTCTGTGTTTCTTGCAGATCACCCTGCGTATGTAAAGAAATGTTCTCCTCGGAGAACACGCCTGTATTTAACTTGCCAAGCGGAGCCGTAGATGCGCCTTGTCCACCGCGAATCGTGGATATGAGCATCTCCGGGAACGAACGGGACAGAGCATTGCCCTGTTTAAAGCCCGGCGAATTGATATTGGCAATATTATTCGTAATCGTATCATGTCTGCGCTGCTCGGAGATCATTCCTGAAGCCGCGGTATACAGTCCTCTTAGCATCTTTTCACCTCTTGGGTTGTGTGGTTTATCGGTTAGACAAACTTCCGCTTGCTTACTTTATCTAAATTGTCGAGCATAATGCCAGTTCCTTTAACTACACAAGACATCGGATCTTCTGCGATTAAAACGGGAACTTTCAGCTCGTCCGCCAGCAATTGATCCAGACCGTGCAGCAAAGCGCCGCCACCCGTCAGAATAACGCCTCTGTCAATGATATCGGCTGAAAGCTCAGGCGGCGTGCGCTCCAGTACGCTTTTCGCTGCGGTTACGATCGAAGAAACCGGATCCCACAGCGCTTCTTGCACCTCGCTGGAGTGAATCGTAATTGTCAGCGGTAAGCCAGACACCATATCTCTTCCGCGAATATCCATCTCTTGATCTCTGCCGTGTGGATATACCGTTCCGATTTTGAGCTTAATGTCCTCGCTTGTCCGTTCCCCGATGAGCAATTTGTATTTATTTTTGATATACTTCGTAATCGCTGTGTCAAACTTGTCCCCTGCGATCTTAATGGAGGAGGATGTGACGATGTCCCCCATGGACAACACAGCCACATCCGTCGTTCCTCCGCCGATATCTACGACCATATTACCGCTCGGCTGGAAGATGTCCATACCAGCGCCAATCGCAGCCGCCTTCGGCTCTTCCTCCATGAATACCTCCCGGGCACCGCTGCGCTCAGCTGCTTCACGAATCGCCTTCTGCTCAACTGAGGTGATGTTGGTGGGAGCGCAAATGAGAATTCTCGGATGAGAATACCAATTCTTGCCTCCCACTTTGGCGATAAAATGCTTCAACATCATTTCCGTAATATCAAAATCAGCGATAACCCCGTCCTTCAAAGGACGAATAGCGATAATGTTACCAGGTGTTCTACCGACCATCCGAAAAGCTTCCTCACCTACGGCAAGCACCCGCTTCGTATCGCTTTCAATCGCTACCACGGAAGGCTCATCGAGCACGACACCGCGTCCTTTTACATGGATAAGCACATTCGCCGTGCCGAGATCTATTCCAATATCCTTGCTTAACATTTCAAGTTAATCCTCCCTAAATCAACCGTCCATTCCGTGAAGAATCGGCGCTCTTGTATATAGTTCTAATTATAAGCTAAATTCGCTATAAATGCATGAATTCCTCTTTTTTTGTGAAAATTCGACAAGTCCATTAAAAGGAAGGCTTCACTGCTGTTAGTACCGTCACGATTTGACGGTTACTAAGTTTTCGGAAGGCTTTGGGCTGCGCGTTTTGCGATACTTAATTTTCGTTGCTTCTCCTCCCCTAAGATGCCTTATGGACTTATGGTACTCCAGAATGTGCTTCACCTGATTCGCCAGGTCCGGGTTGATTTCCGGCAGCCGTTCCGTCAAATCCTTGTGCACCGTGCTTTTGGAAACGCCGAATTCCTTAGCAATGGTGCGAACCGTATTCTTAGTCTCGACGATACAGGTACCAATCTTAATGGTCCGCTCTTTGATGTAATCGTGCACTCCCCTCGCCTCCCTACTCGAGATAGTTTGGTACAGTATATGAGGGGCATGACTAGATATTCTACGTAACCAAGCCTGACAAGCTCAATTCGTACATTTATTTTCTAAATAATGCAAAAAAGCAGCAGGATGAACCCGCTGCCCTCGCTGTATGTATGCCTATTGCTGTTTTTCGTTTAAAATCGTCTCCGGATTCACCGCTGCGCCATCGATGCCCTGACGGACTTCGAAGTGCAAGTGGACGCCGTCTTCTTTCTCGAATTCATTGCGGCCCGCTTTCGCGATCACATCGCCTTTTTTCACATCGGCGCCTTTGGTCACCTTCACATCAGCCAAGCTTTGGTAGACGCTTACTAGACCATTACTGTGCGTGATTTCAACGAGATTGCCGACAACCGGATGGTTGAGCTCGACGGCAGTCACTTTACCGCTCATAGCAGCCAGTACGTCAAACGCAGCGCCATCTTTCGTTTTCAAATCGATAGCTGTGTGCGGCGTCAATTGATCGTTATATTGGATCATGGCCGCCTGCTTCACTTCATTCGTTGCATTCGTGTCATAGAATGGGATGGAGACGGTCACCTGCGACTTGTCTTTCACCGGCCATTGCATCGTTTCCGTTTGGGCGGATACCGCTACCGAACCATCTGGCGCTTTAGTGCCATCTGTTGCTTTTTCATTGCTGCTAACCTTAATGCCCAGTTCATCTTGGCTGAGTTTCGTGGTTGGCTTCGTCTGGTACACCCACATTAAGGTTAAGATAATTGCTGCTGCTGCCATATACGTCGCTGGGAATACCCACTTTTTAGCAAGCAACCTCTTCCATGCAGATGTCGAACCTTGTGCTCCTTGTGCAGTTTTAGGAGCTTCTTCTTTCTGAAAACCTTTGTTTTGATCATTCATGGTTATCACCTCATCAACCATTCTTGACACATTTAGAGGTTTTATACTTGAAGAAAGATATTTTTATAGAGGGAATTTTATAATTTCTTTAGAAATGGCGCTGCTTTTTCAATAGAGATCCCCGTGTAATAGTAGGTTACGATCTGCTCCGCTGTTTTCCCTTCCTTCGCCATGCCATTGGCGCCCCACTGGCTTAGACCGACGCCATGTCCGTACCCGTAAGTAGTGAACTCAATCTGCTGCGAGCCTTTCCAGTTCCAAGTAAATTGAGAGGAAGCTAGTCCTAGTTTCTCCCGCACTTCGCGGCCTGAGAACGTTTTGCCGCCGATCGTCATCGATTTGATGCGATGCCCTGCTGACCACTCTAGCACTTTCATCCCCTTCGAGCTTGTACTGACCGTCGTTATGCTGCTCACACCCAGCTTCTGAAGCACGCTTTTATAGCTAAGCTGCACCTTCTCCTGATAGCGCGGAGAGAGCTTCGTGTCCCAAGGACTTGGCACACTGCGCAGATAGGGAATTACGAAAGGCCAGTAGTCTTCTGAGTTTTCTGTGTATCCATTGCTCGTTGAGAAGAAGGTTGCATTTATCGGTTGATGCTGATAGGTGAGAATCGCGTCTTGCGTTTCGTTCACGGCTCTATCAATTTTGGCCATATTCGCTGCATATGTGCTCGCATCCCACTTGTTCCGAAGCTCTTGTTCGCTAAGATAGGCTTGGTGAGCGGTCGTGTCCGTTACAAGCGCGTCACGGACCGGCACATTGCTGTAGTCCTGCTCCAGCACTCTGCGAACCACGTAGGTGCGGGCTGCCATAGCCTGTGCCTTTAGCGCTTCAAGCTCGAATTCGATCGGCATTTCGGCGGCGAGAACACCTTTGACATACTGCTCTAATGGCACGGTTTCGATCGTCGCTTTCTTCGTCAAATACACTGGAATCATGAGACCTTGCTCACTCTTTTGGACAGGCAGCGCGTTCTCGCTGTTGTCCTGGGGAATCTTCTTGACTACCAATCCAGGAACGATGATAGTGACGCAAAGCATGCTGGACAAGCAAACAGCCACCCAAAGGATGACTCCGTGGTTCAGAGCGCGTTTCTTCTTGAGCTTCTTGAGCATCGTGTAAGCAGCCTCCATAAGCGCGTTCGCTAGTTGATAGTGGGTAGCTCTACGCAAAACAGGCGACAAGATTTGTTTGCCGCCCGCCATGCATCTATACCGTAGCTTATGAGAGGAATTACTAGAATAGAACATGGAGAAGGGAAGTTAATTGCCCATGGAAGCACGAAACGGGTGGGGCGAAGATCAATCGCCGCAGCATTGCTAGAACTATGGCAGATCAACTCAACTCGCGAAACTACGATTCGCTATTCCTACGGGCACTAAGAATCTTTTGTCTTGAACTGCTCAGCCTCGAACCAATCTGTCTCTCCAAAAGAAAACCGTCTCGCGGCGTCCCTGGTATAAACCATATGTTGGTTGGCGCTTGGGGAGTGGATTGTGGACGGGGTTCCGACCGTTTCTTGAAATCGTCTTTCCATTGAGTTTACTTAGCGGTAATAAGACGATTTCAAATACGGGCACTAACGCTTCTCCATCCCACACCCACACCCATCCCCTCTACTGTTCTACTTTGAGCTGCCTTCCACTTCTCTTTTCCATCACCGGGTTATCGCCCAGCTGTAATGACGGAACTACGGTGCGTTATCCCTTTAAATTCCCTGTTTTTTTACCGTGACGAGGAACTATGATGCGTTAAACAGGTAATTGCTAGCGTGAAACCCCCAGTTTCTGATGCATAGCGTACTGTAGTTCCGCGAAATGCCCATTCAAGCCGTTATGACTAGCCATAACGCACTGTAGTTCCGTTAGCCCGCCCATGATAACGTTTTCAAAGGATCAAGCAGTTCGGTGAACCACTTACAGTACCATCTCTCCAAACCAAGCTTGCTCCCCTTAAAGCAATATATACATTCTTATCTTTGCAAAAAACCGGCTCCCCAAGGGAACCGGCTTCATTTATTAATCTCTTATCATCTGCTTCTGCTGTTAAGCGAGTGTTGGCTGGATATTGAAGAAGCCCAAGTCCACAGCTTCTTGCTCTTCCACTTCCTGCGGCACCACACGATGGATGTCCGCTCCCAAATCGCGAAGCACATCGGTAATGTCGACGTATCCGCGATCGATATGGTGAACGCCGGATATCTCCGTCTCCCCATCGGCCACTAGCGCCGCTAGGATGAGCGCAGCTCCTGCGCGCAAATCGGTCGCGCACACTTTCGCGCCTTGCAGCTTCGCATTGCCGCTTACGATGGCTGTACGGCCATCGACTTTGATTTGTGCGTTCATGTTTGTGAATTCTTCCACATGCATGAACCTGTTCTCAAATACAGTCTCCGTTACGAGGCTCGTGCCGTCTGCAACCATCAGCAACGCCATCATCTGGGACTGCATATCGGTTGGGAAGCCGGGGTAAGGCAGCGTCTTCACGTCCACTGCACGCAGCGGTCCGGAGGCAGAAACACGAATGCCGTTCTCATCCTCTTCAATAAGGACGCCCATTTCCTGCATTTTTGAAATAACAGGTCTGAGATGGTCTCCAATGGCGCCTTCCATATATAGCTCACTGCCCGTAATGGCTGCCGCTATCATGTATGTACCCGCTTCTACCCGATCCGGTATAACCGTATGTACGACCCCTCGAAGTTTCTCTACGCCTTCTATTCGAATAACGCCTGTTCCTGCGCCGCGGATGACAGCACCCATCGCATTCAAGTAATTGGCCAAATCTACAATCTCCGGCTCTTTGGCTGCATTCTCAATCGTGGTTGTGCCCTCGGCCAACGTGGCTGCCATCATAATATTCTCGGTTGCGCCTACGCTGGCTACATCCAGATAAATTTTGGCGCCTCTGAGGCGTCCCTTGATTTTCGCTTCAATGTATCCTTGACCCAGTTCAATCTCAGCGCCCATCGCTTCGAAGCCTTTGAGGTGCTGATCGATAGGTCTTGTACCGATGGCACAGCCGCCCGGCAGAGATATTCTCGCTTGACCTAACCTGGCTAAGAGAGGGCCCATCACGAGGAAGGAGGCTCTCATTTTGCGGACAAGATCATATGAAGCTTCGCAGGTGGTAATTTGTTGAGCACGAACTCGAATGACCTGACGATCATACTCCACTTCAATACCTAGACTCTGCAGTACTTTATTGATGACTAATACGTCGTCTAAGGGAGGCGCATCATGGATGACGCTTTCACCTTCCGACCCCAGAATGGAAGCCGCAATAATCGGCAGAACCGCATTCTTTGCTCCGTTGATTTTCACATTGCCAGCTAACTTTCGGCCACCGCGGACGATAATTTTGCTCATCATGGTCCCTCCGCGAACTTATTTTGATTTTACGCAGTTTTTACAATACTTCACTTCGCACATTTCCTAAGTTTATCATTTCACCCTATATTGGACAACTGTGTTCTTTTGGTATTCCAATTGCCACCCATAGAGTTCGGATAAGGTTGCATGTTTCGATCCGTTCTATATCCATTGTTGACAAGAAAACTGCGCATTATTCGATAAAGTTGCATAAAAGAGGGTTGAAGCTGCCATTAGAACATCTTGCTGAAGCTCATGGAAAACCCTAAATATTGGATAAAAAAGCTGGCAACCAAGTGCCCCAACGCAATGGATAAAAGGATCTGCAGCATAATGGCTTGCGCCCCCTTTGGCTTCTTGAGAAGCACATCAAAGCGAAATGACTGCAAGGCCCACCATGCCAAACCGATACACATAATATACACCGCAATGTCGACCATGTTCATCAACGATGCATAACTTGCCGCTTCATTCCATTTGTCTGTCTCTGCCATGCGCTACCTCACTCCTGTTACCGATTAATCACTTTCGCCAACATCGTTACGAATTCAGCGCGCGTTGCTTCTGCATCAGGATGAAAGGTGCCATCTGAGTACCCGCTGATCCAGCCATCCGCCCACATTTGCTTCAAAATACCGACACCCCAGTAAGATTCATCGACATCGTTAAACGGGGAATTCCCCCGCCGTTTTCCCGTCATGTTCAAGCTTCGCGCCAGCATTTGTGTCATCTCCATCCGCGTTAGTGTGCGGTCCGGTCCAAAAGTACCATTCGGGTAACCATCCACAAGATCGGCCTGCACGGCTCTAGCGACATAATCATAGGCCCAATGCGCGGAAGTGAGATCATTAAAGTACAGTTGCCTCATCTTCGACAGCTTCAAAGCTCTTGTCAAAACAGTTGCCGCTTCTGCTCGGGTGATGAACTGATTCGGCGCAAAACGGTAATTCCCATAGCCGCTAATGATTTCTTGCTGTGTCATTTTCGTAATGGCATCCACCGCCCAGTGGCCGTCGATGTCAATAAATCCGCTTACTAGCGGATAACTTTCGGCTTTCAACCGGTACATCTGGCTCAAGAACCATTTGTCCGCGGTCAGCTTGATATAATACGTTCCTTGATCCAAGACCTTCTCGATAAAAAGCGAGTCTGCACCGGGTTCACTCTTATATAACGCTTGTTCCTTTAATGAGCTGTCATACAAAGTCGCATAAAGTGTGCGTCCCGCAGGAAGGTTGGTCAAACTAATTTGAGATAAACCGTCACGATCCATACGGAATTGAAACCAGTCCACGTCTTCATTCTTATCAAACAAGCCCTCATACTCCGAGAACATAGCCGCAAAGGTCGCCTGGTAAGGTTTATCGTTTGGCTCATTCGGATCAATTAACTTCGGCGCGTATTCAATCTCAAGTGTATACTCACCCGTAATCGGCTCGGAGTAATCTTTCACATTGCTTACCTTGATGTAATATTGGCCAGGCAGCAGCTCCATCTGGGAACTGCTTTCCATAACTCCATCCCCCGACTGGTCAATCGAGATCCCCTTTTCCCCTTCCTTCTGGAAGAAAATAGCGGGATCTATCCGGGCGGTATCGACAAACAGTTTCAAACGCATCGTCCCCGATTTCTCTAACGGCAGCGCAAACCAATCAACATCGCCTTTTTTATGAAAAGTACCACGAATCGTTTGACTCCTGGCCGGAAGAACAAAAGCCTTGTACTGCTTATCATTATCCTCAAATGGATCTTTATAAATATTGAAATTCGTTTGTAAGGAGTAACTGAGCGCCGCTTTGCGCGTGCGATCGACAGTCTGAAGCTGCACGTACGTGCGCCCTTTGCTCACTTGAAACGTGAAGGGCCGATTCGATGCATCCGTTGTAAAAACCTCACCGGAATCGACCTGCACACGGATGCCAGAGGTATCACCGCTGCGCAGCATCAATTCGATTGAGCCATCGTATGGCGCATCGATAGCGTACCAGTCTTGATCCTGCGCTGAGCTCAGCGTCGCATGGATTGCCGCATGAACGGGCAGCTTTGCCGCCTCGGCCTGCCGGTTATTCGGCTCAAAACGATCCTCATTGTAGGGCTGCGTAAGCGCCATATCAGCCCTTAGCATGCCATAGCCTGTATGATCATCCCAGCCTTCATCTTCGAGATCTTCCGTCGTTTGCTCCAATAAATCGCGGACTTGGTAGGCACGCAATCCGGGGTATTTCCCCCAGACGAGCGCAGCTGCCGCCGCGACCTGCGGTGCCGCCATCGAGCTGCCGTCCTGATACTGGTAGCCGCCTCCGAGCGATGTCGTGTACACATCCCACGGAGCCACAAGATCAAGCTCAGGCCCGAAGTTGGAGCGGTAATCCGCATGTTTATCTGCAGTTACACCGCCAACCGCAAGGACCGTCGGATAGGCCGCAGGATATTTCACACTGGTTCCTTCATTCCCGACGGCTGCAACAAGCAGCACTTCGTGGTCTTCTGCATACTGCACAATATCCGCCAAGTAGTCGGAGTATTTATTCAGTCCAAGTGAAAGCACAACGATCTTAGCCCCATGATCCACTGCGTATCGGATGCCTTCGCCAAGCTTCGCTTCGCCGCCCGTGCCGTCAGCCTCCAGCGCTTTAATCGGCATGATTTTAGCATTAGGCGCAATCCCGGCAATCCCTTTATCATTATTCATCGTGGCCGCAATAACGCCAGCAACGTTAGTCCCATGTCCGTTATCATCCGTTGGCTTCTTGCCCTGCTGAAGCAAATTCACGCCCTCAACAAAGTTCCCTGCCAAATCCGGGTGCGCAAGATCGACTCCAGTATCTACGACCGCCACCACGATCGGGGTCTTCACGTCTCCAGCAGCTGCCCAGCCTTGATTCATATGAATCATATCCAAATAAACCTGCTTAACCCTCATCGGATCCGTTGATTGCGGATAAGCCGCTTCTGCCCTTGGCGCAATCCCTGAGAGCTCCAGAGCCAGTAGCATGATTGCAAGGAGCAGGAGGTGTCGAGTTAGTTTCATGAAATCACAGGCTTCCTTATTAGTAATAGTCTTTTTCACATTCTCTATCTATACCACATTCCACAGCTTCTTGATACCTTTAACGGTTTTTCTTCGCAAAAAGTTCAGATATCCCTACAGTTTTTTGGCAGGTAAATTTTGGTCTAAACGCAAAAAAGCCCCTCCCCACAATTTACGCGGGAAGAGGCTTCCTCAGAAGATGCTTTACATCATCATAAAATCTTTCATCAGACTGAAAATGGATTCAATGCCTTTCAGCACAAGATGAGGGACAAAGCCTAACGCCAAACCGATTAAAGCGCACAGCCAGACGGTAACCCCTAACGGGACCGTAACCTTAACTTCCGTAGACTCGTAATCGCTGCGCATAAACATTTGACGAACAACACCGAAATAGTAGTAGAACGATACGACACTGGTGACAATCATGAGCGCACCGAGCCAGTATTGGTGAGTCTGCATCGTCCCTAAAATAATATACAGCTTCCCGAAGAATCCGCCGCTCACAGGAATACCCGCTAAAGACAGGACAATGAGCACCATCGCGACAGCAGTCAAAGGCGCCCGATAGTACAGACCTCCGAAGCCTTTCAACTCGGTATTCCCCTCGGCTTGCTCAATAATCATCAGAACGGCGAAAGCCCCGATATTCATGAACAAGTAGGCGATCAAATAAAAGATAAATTCAGAGAAATTGCTGGAATGCGTACCCGAAAAGTAAGTGCCGATCGGTACGAGCAAATATCCGGCATTCGCAATTCCCGAATAAGCAAGGAGCCGCTTCATATTCGTTTGTTTCAAGGCGATGAAATTACCCGTCACCATTGCGATGGCAGCCATAACTGAAATCGCCAGAAACACATCCGATTGGATCGAGCTGCCTTCAATGCTGCTGAATCCGAACAGCACGTAGAAGATACGGAACAGGATCGCGAAGCCTGCCGCCTTGGAAACAACCGCCAAGAACGCGGTCACCGGCGTCGGAGCGCCTTGGTACACATCCGGTGCCCAGCTGTGGAAAGGAGCAGCGGCGATTTTGAAGCCGAAGCCTGCCAAAAGCAAGAAGAACGCGACGTAGAGCAGAGCCTCGTATGCCGGAACGAGTGAGGGCAGTGCCGCACCAATTTGCGACAAATTGGTTGTCCCCGCCATCCCGTACAGGAAGGACATCCCATACAAGATAATAGCCGATGAAATCCCGCCCATAACTAAATACTTGAACGCTCCTTCATTGGACTGATGATCTCTTTTCTTCATAGCCACGAGCAGATAGGACGTAATGCTTAACAACTCGAGTCCAACGTACAAAGTGATCAGATCGCCCGAAGAGGCCATAATCATGCCGCCAAGCGCTGCAGGAAGCAAGAAATAATAGTACTCGCCAACATGCGGAATATCGGTCTCCTTAACGAAGCCCAAACTCATGAATACGATAAGTCCCGTTCCCGTGAGGATGAACAGCTTGAGCAAATTCGAGAAGTCATCCACACGATAGCTGTTGTTGAGCAATTGCACGGCTTCTGCCGGGTTCAGCTGGAGCACAACGTATAACCCGGAGACGATAATTCCGATCAAGGAAAGCCACCCAATGATGGATCGGCTTGCCGTTCTCGGCATAATCAAATCCAAGAGCGATAGGATGATTGCGGTGGCAATCAGGGTGAGCTCAGGGAGCAGATGCGATAAATCGGTGACATGGAGTCGAAGCTGTTCCACCGGACTAACCTCCTATCTTCCCGGCTACGCTTTGGATCAGTTGATCAAAGCTGCCTATCGTTTGTTGCAGCGGCTGACTCAGCACGCTTGGGAATATGCCAAGCAGCAGAATAAATGCCACTAAGGCAATCATCGGTATGGCTTCAATAAGTCTGGCGTCACGCATACCTTGCGTCTGTAAACGCCGCTCGATAGGGCCGTAGGTAATGTTCAACACCCCTCGAAGCACATAGACTGCCGCTAAAATAATACCGAGCGTACCGACAGCCGCATACACTTTATGCGTTTCGAACAGACCCAGGAACGCTAGAAATTCACTGATAAATCCGGATAAGCCCGGCAATCCGAGCGATGCCATACCGGCAATCAGCAGGATGCCGCTGATGAATGGCACTGCAGCAGCCAGGCCGCCCAACCGATCCAACTGGGTCGATTCTGTTCGCTCGTAGATGCTGCCGACAAGCAGGAACATCAGCGCCGAGATGAGTCCGTGCGAGATGAGCTGGAACACCGCGCCTTGCAGGCCGGTGATGTTAAACGCGGCAAGTCCGAGCAGGACGATGCCCATGTGACTGATACTGGAGTAAGCCAGCACCAGCTTGAAATCCTTTTGCACGATGGCTAGAATCGCGCCGTACACAATGTTGATGACGCCGAGCAGGGCCAGCATCCAAGCCCACTGCTTCGCTTCCGCAGGGAAGAACAAGATGCCGAAGCGAATGAGGCCGTAGGCTCCCATTTTGAGCAAAATGCCCGAGTGAATCATAACCACAGATGGCGGAGCTTCTGTATGTACTTTGAGCATCCACGTATGGAACGGGAAGATCGGCAGCTTGATGCCGAACGCGACTAGGAGCAAGATGAACACGGTCCATCGCATCGCTGCGCTTAGGAAGAACGGCGTGCCTTGCTGATTCACATAAGCGCTAGGATCCTGCAGCAAATTATGCGCAATCGTATGAATATCACCGCTATAATACACGATGGCTTCTGTTTGCGACGCCACTTGGCTAAACCCTGCTGTGCTGACCAAAATCAAGAAAGCAATAAGCATAATCGCGGAACCGAGCCCATTGTAGACCAGGAAGCGGTTCGCCGCTTGCTCCCGGTTCATGTAGCCCCAGATCCCGATAAGGAAGAACATCGGAACGAGCGTAATTTCGAAAAATAAGAAGAACAAGAACAGATCCTGTGACATGAAGACGCCAAACATGCCGGTTTCCAACAAAAGGAACAGGATGTAAAATGTTTTCCAACGCTTTTTAATATGTACCGAAGCCAAGGCAGCCATGACTGATACGAAAGCGGTCAGAAACACTAGCGGTAATGAAAGTCCGTCCACCGCCAGCGAATACTTAAATTCGAAATAGTAGGAAGTCAACTGCTGAATACCCTCATGGTTGAGCGGAACTTTAATCCAGCTTAACTGCTCCTTGTACTGAAGGGGATCACCTTGATAGTTGTAATCGACGTACAGCCAAGCCGCTAAAATAAGCGGGATCAGCGTCGTTACAATGCCAATGGTTTTGAGCAGTTTGCCTTTATCACCGCGAATGAAGAGCAGGACCAGTACACCAAGCAGTGGAGAAAAGGCAATAAGGCTTAAAATCGGTATGTTATCCAGCATGGATGAACCTCCTTCCCGCGATGGCGAGCGCCAGAATCAGCATACCCAGTATTGTGATAATGCCATAGGTTTGCAATTGGCCGTTTTGAAGCCGGGAGCCTAGGCGTCCGAGCCCAACTACCGTAAAGGCGACCAAACGAACCAAACCATCGATGATGTAAACATCAATCAGTTCCAGTACATAACCTAAGCCTCGAAGCGGCTTCACGATTACACCTTCATAGAACTCATCGATAAAGTATTTGCGATTCAGCAAGGTATAGAGCCAAGGCGCTTTCCCGGAAATAACATCGCGCGGAATAGAGCGTTTCACATACATGAGATAGCCTAGGCCGATACCCAGCAAGCCTGCAAGCGTCGATAAAATAATGACGGTCCAATTCGCCGGTTCTGCGTGATTCTCACCCGTCAGCCAGTGGCTGAGCCATTCGTTAAACGGTGTGTTCACGAAGCCTGCAATAACAGCTAATACAGCAAGTATGATAAGCGGAGTCGTCATCGATGCCGGAGATTCGTGCGGTTCATGTGCGGTGTGCGCATGATGGCCTTGATCGTCATGCCCAGCAACAGCAGGCTTAGGACTCGGGGAGCCCATGAACACCAGGAAGAATAAACGCGACATATAGAATGCTGTGAAGAAAGCTGCGATCACTCCAACCCAGAACAGAAGCTGGTTATGCTCATACGCCTCCGTCAGAATCAAATCCTTGGACCAGAAGCCCGCGAAGGGGAAAATTCCCGCCAGGGCAAGCGTCCCTATGCCGAACGTCCATGTGGTGATTTTCATTTTGCGGGATAACCCGCCCATTTCATTGATGTTTTGCGTATGTACGGCGTGAATCACACTGCCTGCGCCCAAGAATAGCAGCGCTTTGAAGAAAGCATGCGTGAACAGGTGGAACATCCCGGATGCGAAGGAAACGCCAATCCCGAGCGCCATCATCATGTAGCCGAGCTGGCTCACTGTGGAGAACGCAAGAATACGTTTAATATCATTCTGCGCAACACCAATCGTTGCAGCGAAGATCGCCGTGAATCCGCCCACATAGGCAACGACGAGCAGAGCATCTGGCGAGGCATGGAAAATATCGAAAGTGCGCGATACCAAGTACACCCCAGCGGCAACCATCGTTGCGGCATGGATAAGCGCACTGATCGGCGTTGGGCCTTCCATCGCATCGGGCAGCCATGTATGCAGCGGGAATTGTCCCGATTTACCGATCGCTCCGACAAAGATTAGAATAGCGATCCATGTGACGATTGTCGGGTCAATTTTACCGGATGAGAACGCATTATGAATGGAGCTGAAATCCAGCGCGTGTCCTGGCATATACCAATACAGCAGCAGAATGCCGATGAACAGACCTACGTCGCCGATGCGGGTAACGATAAATGCTTTTTTCGCAGCCGCTTTCGCTTCCGGTTTAAAGTACCAGAATCCGACTAGCAGGAAGGAACATACGCCGACAAGCTCCCAGAAAATATAGAGCTCCAGCATATTCTCCGCGATGACAAGGCCCAGCATCGAGAAGGAGAACAGCGCAATATAGCTGAAAAACACATGAATGCGTTCGTCGCCTTTCATATAGCCTTTGGAGTAGATGTTCACAAGCAGAGAAACCAGCGTCACGATGACGAGCATGAGGCTGTTCAAATTGTTGACCTCAAAGCCCATATTCAGCGTGAAATCACCGACCTGGAGCCAGTGCAGCTTATCCCATGTGTAATCCTCAACTTTACCGCCTAGTCGTTCAACGAAAATCAGCAGAGCCACGATAAATGAGGCCAGCATCGCGAAAATACTGATGTAAATGCCAAGATCTTTCAATTGGCGTCCCATAGCCGTAAGCGCTAGAAAAGCGAGCAGCGGAAACAACGGAATGAGCCATGCATATTGCGAATAGTCCGATACCATGTCCTTCTCAGCCTCCTAGCGCTTCATAGAATCCATTTCATTCACGTTTGATGTTCCTTTATTCCGATAAATCGTAATGAGAATCGCAATCCCTACAGCCGCTTCGGCTGCCGCAATGGTGATATTAAACAAGGAGAAAATTTGGCCCGTGAGCGCTGGATGATCACCCAGCTTCGAGAAGGCTACCAGATTCAGGTTGACCGCATTTAGCATCAACTCGATGGATAGCAGGACGATAACCCCGTTCTTCTTCGTTAAAGCACCGTACAAGCCGATGCAGAACAGGATAGCCGCCAGCGTGAGATAAGGAGTAACAATCGTACCCACAGCCTCAGTCCTCCTCTCTCTTCGCGATGACGATTGCCCCGATAAAAGCTACTGTCAGCAGCACGGACATAATCTCAAAAGGGATGACGTGCTCGTTATAGAGCAGTTTACCGATTTCGAGCGTATTATCTTTGCCGGCATCCAATGTGCCTGTAGCGACGAAATTCGTCTTCTGAATTGCATAGAATAAAATCCCAAACAGCCCCAAGGCTCCTATAATCACTAAACCCTCATGCCAAGGACGTTTAGGCTCCGCCTCCTCACCTTGTCTATGCTTCGTCATCATGATGCCGAAGATCATCAAGATGGAGATAGCTCCTGCATAAATCAGCACCTGCACGAAAGCGACAAACTCCGCTTCCAGGATGACGTAGAGCCCCGCCAAGCTAATGAAGGTGAGGGCAACGGAAACGACCATATGAATAACCTTCGTAAACGAGATCATAAAGATGGCCCCGCCGATCGCCAGCAAAGCAAAAATGAAAAACGCCCAGCTCGATCCGCTTGAAAGGAAATCGCCAATACCGTTAAACATTCTTTTTGGCTCCCCCTTTCGGCATCGCGGAATTGTTCTCTTGGCGAACATTCTGATTGTTTTCATTCAGCCACTGCAAATTTTTGAACAAATCATCACGGCTGTAAGTGCTTAGCTCGAAATTATTTGTCATGACAATCGCTTCTGTCGGACAAACCTCTGTGCACAGATCGCATAAAATACAAATTTCAAAATTAATATCGTAGGTATCAATAACCTTACCCTTCTTCTCAGGGTCCGGATTCGCTTTGCCCGTTAGCGTAATGCACTCTGTTGGACACACTTTCGCACATTGATTACAGACGATGCATTTCTCTGGATCAAAATGTTGAATACCACGGAAGCGGTCCGGCATTTGGATCGGAACGTCGGGGTATGCGTACGTTATTTTTTTCTGAGTCATACTCTTGAACGTTACGCCCAAGCCTTTCATAATACCTTTCATCGATTATCCCTCCCTAGCGTTTTGCTTAGCAAAACTGTCCTCGTAAGCCATCCACTTCACGTTACACTCATGATGATCGCGGTCAGCAGCATGTTGACCAGTGCCAGTGGAAGCAGCACTTTCCAGCCGAAGCCCATCAATTGGTCGATCCTTACCCGTGGCAATGTTGCACGCAGCCAGAACAAGAAGAACACGATGAAGGAGAATTTCAGCAGGAACCAGATAAGGCCTGGGATGAAATCAAGGAACGGGAACGGCGCATGCCAGCCGCCAAGAAAGATTAGGCTTGCCAGTGACGCAATCACAAACACGTAGACATACTCTGACAACATGAAGAAAGCAAACCTGAATCCGCTGTATTCAACGTGATACCCTGCAACCAACTCAGACTCGGCTTCAGGCAAGTCAAAAGGCGTACGATTGAGTTCCGAAACGCCGGCGATCACGAAGATCACAAAGCCGATAATTTGAGGAATGAAATTCCAATGCCAGAAGCCACCGGTTTGATGATCAACGATCGTATGCAGGTTCAAACTTCCTGTCATCATAATAACCCCGATGAAGGAAATGACAAGCGGCACCTCATAGCTGATCATTTGCGCCGCAGAACGCATGCCCCCTAGAAGGGCATACTTGTTGTTGGACGCCCAACCCCCAAGTATAATACCGATCGTTGAGATCCCCGTCAGGGCCACATAGAAAAGCAGTCCCACATTCAAATTCGCATTAAACAGTTTTTCTGAAAAAGGAATCGTCGCAATAATGGTGAATGACGGGATAAAGGTAATAATGGGCGCTAGAATGAAAAGCTCGCGCTCTGCTTTCCGCGGAATGGTATCTTCTTTAATCAAAAGCTTGAGCACGTCCGCGACACTTTGAAGCAGTCCCAGCGGTCCTGTCCGGTTCGGTCCGATGCGCATCTGCATCCATCCGATGACTTTACGTTCAAAGTAAATTGCATAGGTAACGAAACCGAGCACGAGCAGCAGCATGACGATGCCCCAGAAAAGGAAGATGAAGAAATTCGTCCAGGTCAGACTCTCTTCAAGCAGATTCATCATTAGGCATCCACCTCTCCAACGACAATGTCGATTCCGCCCAAGATCGTAATCAGGTTCGTCATCGTTTCGCCGACCAGCAGCTTGGGCAATATTTGCAGATTGACGAAGGAAGGTCTGCGGAACTTCAAACGGTACGGCTCTTGTTTGCCCCGGGAAATAATGTAGCAGCCGATCTCACCACGAGGCGATTCAATCGCAGCGTAGACCTCTCCTTCAGCCGGACGGATGACCCTAGGCACTTTACCCATGGTTTCTCCTTCGGCCGGAAATTGTTCTACCGCCTGCTCCAGAATGCGCAGCGATTGCTTCACTTCTTCCATGCGGATCAAGTAACGATCATAACAGTCGCCGCCTGTACGTACAGGCACGTCGAATTCGAAACGGTTGTACAGACTGTACGGCTGTGTTTTACGTATGTCCCAGTTGACGCCGGTACATCTTAAATTGGCTCCGCTTAATCCGTAGGCGATCGCCGTTTCAGCGTCATATTTGCCTACACCTTTGATCCGGGCCAGAAAGATTTCATTGCCGGAAACGAGGTTGTGGTACTCCTCGAGTTTATCGCGCATATAGGGAACGAATTTGCGAACTTTATCGATCCAACCCTCAGGAGCGTCCCATTTGACCCCGCCAACACGCATATAGTTGTAAGTCAGGCGCGCTCCGCAAAGCTCATTGAACAAGTCAATAATGATCTCCCGATCGCGGAAAGCATATAAGAATGGGCTCATTGCCCCAATATCCAACAAGTAGGTGCCCCACCAAACCATGTGGCTGGCAATACGCTGCAGCTCCATCACGATCAAGCGCAGGAATTCCGCGCGTTCGGGCACTTCGAGCTGCATCATTTTCTCCACAGCATGCACGAGCACGTAATTGTTCGTCATTGCGGAGACATAATCCATTCGATCCGTATATGGAATGATTTGTGTATAGCTGAGATTTTCAGCCAATTTTTCGGTTCCTCTATGTAGATAGCCCATCACCGGGATGGCCTCCCGGATAATCTCCCCATCCAGTTTAACGATGACACGGAAAACGCCATGTGTACTAGGATGCTGAGGGCCAACGTTCAACAGCAGCTCTTCTGTCCGTAACAAGTGCTACACCTCCGGGTCGAGCGGTTCGTAATCTTTGCGCAGCGGATGGCCGACCCAATCGTCAGGCATCATAATTCTTACTAAATTCGGGTGCCCCGGGAAATCGATCCCGAGCAGGTCGTATACTTCCCGTTCATTCCAATCGGCTGTCGGCCAGATCGGAGCAGCGGAAGGGATGCTGGGCTGATCACGATCTGTTTTCACTTTCACACAATACTCACGATTATGCGAGAGGGAAAGCAAATGGTAAGCCACCTCCAGGTGTGTCTCTTGATCAACACCCGAGAGGTTGCGAAGGTAATTGCACGCCAATTCCTCGTGATCCCGCATGACTTTCGCAGCCTGCGTCCAGCGGCCGTTGTGAATGACCACATACGGACGGTGCGCGTCCTTCTCGTTGATGAAGGCCTCCACGACGGCGTCCTCGCCCACATCGGCTTTCAAGATCTCCACCAGCCGGTCCAGAAGCGGCTGGTTCGGCGAAGGCTCCTTCGGCGCTTCAGGCTCCGCCGGTTCTGCCGTTGCCGCGCGCGCGCTAGCCCGCGCGGCGCGAGCTTCTGCGGCGGCCTGAACCTTGGCCGCCTTCTCGGCGTCGGCGGCGTCACCGGACGCCGCCGCTGGGGTCTCAGCCGACGGAGCATCGCCCGTCGGTGTAGCGGCCGCCCGCGCCGCTTGGCGGGCGGCTCTCGCCGCAGCGCGCTCGGCTGCGGCATCGGCTGCGCTAGGCGCGGCCTCCGCTGGCGTCGCGCTAGCCGCGTCGCCGCTTGCCGGCGCAGCCGCAAGCTCAGCAGCCGGGGCATCGCTCGGCTCGCTAGTCGTCTGGGCGGCCGGATCAGCCGCCTGGATCTCTGCCGCGCTGTCTACCGCGGCCTGAACCTCTGCGCTGAGCGGCGTCTTGCTCAGCTGCGCTTCTGGTGTCAGCTCGCCGACTTGAGCGGCGGCTTCTTCCAGTGGCGAGTCACCCTTAGAAGTCTCGTTGGTTTGTACTTCCCCAGAGACATCGCCAGGATTCTCCATTGCCGTACTGCCAGACTCCGCTTGCGTCTTATTTGATGCGCTGCCAGACACCTCATCTTCCGGCGCTCCTTCGGCTTTCAAATCTGGCTTCTGCTCTGGCTGCCCCTCCAGCTTCTTTTCCTCGCTCATCGGTTCGTCACCTGCTTCCCGGTCTTCGCTTCATAGCGAATTTTCTCCTGAAGCTTGTTAATGCCGTAGATGAGCGCCGCCGGATTCGGCGGACAGCCTGGTATATATACATCGACCGGTACAACCTGATCGACACCTTTCACAACCGAATATGACTTCACGTATGGACCGCCGGCTGTCGCACAGGAACCCATGGCAATGACCCACTTCGGCTCAGGCATCTGTTCGTATAGACGGCGCAGCAAAGGAGCCATTTTCTTCGTTACCGTCCCTGCAACAATCATCACATCAGATTGCCTGGGAGATGTACGGAAGATGACTCCGAAACGATCTAAATCATAATGGGAACCGCCTGTACCCATCATTTCGATGGCACAACAAGCCAGACCAAAGGTCAAAGGCCAAAGGGAATTGCTGCGAGCCCATGCTTTCACTTGCTCCAGCGTCGTCATAAATACATTACGGTTTAACTCTTCCCGCTCTTCGGGAGATATCGACTCTAGACTGAAGTCCATTGCAGCACCTTCTTCTTCCAAGCGTATAATAATCCTATGGCAAGCAAGGCTACAAAAATACACATTTCTACTAAAGCAAAAAGTCCAAGCTGTTTGTAAGCGACAGCCCATGGATAAAGGAATACAGTCTCTACATCAAAAATAACAAACATTAAAGCAAACAAATAATAACGAATGTTAAAACGGATCTGTCCCTCACCAACAGGCTCGTTCCCACTCTCATACGTGGTATACTTCTCCTCGACGGGCTTACTCGGCCTTAACCATTTCCCGATCGATAGGGCCGCAATAGGCAATATAATACCTAACCCAAGGAAAATAGCTACGATCACATAATTATTTGTGTACATCATCCGAATGTAACCGCCTCCATTCTTATTTACTTTTCTCATCCCACTCGTTAAATTTGGTAATAATCACCTTCAATATTATATCAAAAAGGTATTTGGGCGTCGATGACAATTTCCATTCATTCTATGGTATAGAGTTTCCAAAAAAAGGGGTTATATTCCAAACGCTATAGTATGACAGCGTTTTTCAACCTTGCAGCCAAACAAAACTTACAATTGTTACTTTCCTTTCCTTTTTATTTAGACTTATATTCTTGCTTGGATATTCATTCCATATACAACCTACCAATCCGATTCTTTCTCCGCTATGACTAAAATCACATGCGATCGTTGAAAATCTGGGAAAGGCTGTCTTGGCATCTGCAACTCCCTTTTATCTCTGCCCCATCATTCTCTTTTTACAAATCAAAAGGGATACTGAATAAATCCAGTATCCCTTTTGATTATGGCAAATAGTGCTCTATTTCTTTCCGGACGTTGCGATCCGATTCAATGCTCTTTGTAAAGCTGCTTCAGCGCGTTTGAAGTCAACGTTTGCTTGCTTTGCGTCCGCAAGACGTTTCTCCGCACGTTCTTTCGCTGCATTGGCACGCTCTACATCGATTTGTTCTGGCAGCTCGGCGCTTTCCGCCAGTATGACCACTTTATCCTTGCGCACTTCCATAAAACCGCCGTTCACTGCGATGATCTCGTCTTTAGAGCCCTGCTTCTTCACAGTAATCGAGCTGATTTTGAGTGGAGTCACGAGCGGGATGTGGTTCGGCAAAATTCCAAGCTCCCCTTCGACACCCCTTGCGACAACCATGCTCGCTTCATCAGCGTACACTTTGCGCTCAGGAGTAACAATTTCCAGCAGGAATGTACTCACTTGGATTCTCCTCCCTCAGCTTACGCGTAGATTACCTAGGGTAATCTTACAGCGTTTTCGCTTTCTCGATTGCGTCCTCGATCGTGCCCACGTTATGGAACGCAACTTCAGGAAGATCGTCGTGTTTACCTTCAAGGACTTCTTTGAAGCTTCGCACGGTTTCTTTCAATGGTACGTACAAGCCTGGGAATCCGTTGAACGGCTCAGCTACGTGAAGCGGCTGGGACAGGAACAGACGGAGACGACGCGCACGGGTTACGACCAGTTTGTCTTCATCGGACAACTCATCCATACCCAAGATTGCGATGATATCCAGAAGCTCTTTGTAACGTTGAAGAACTTGTTTAACACCTTGTGCTACTTTATAGTGCTCTTCGCCCAAGATTTCAGGCGTCAAGATACGGGAAGAGGAAGCAAGCGGATCTACCGCAGGGAAAATACCCGCAGCCGCGATGCTACGCTCCAAGTTCGTTGTTGCGTCCAAGTGTGCGAACGCTGTAGCTGGAGCCGGATCCGTATAGTCATCCGCAGGTACGTAAATCGCTTGAATCGATGTAACGGAACCTTTTTTCGTGGATGTAATACGCTCTTGCAATTGACCCATTTCTGTTGCCAGTGTAGGTTGGTAACCTACCGCGGATGGCATACGACCCAGCAAGGCGGAAACCTCGGAACCCGCTTGGGTGAAACGGAAGATATTGTCGATGAACAGAAGTACGTCTCTGCCCTCAACGTCACGGAAATATTCCGCCATTGTCAAACCAGTCAAAGCTACGCGAAGACGCGCGCCTGGTGGCTCATTCATTTGACCGAACACCATCGCCGTTTTTGCGATAACGCCGGAATCTTTCATCTCGTGGTAAAGGTCATTCCCTTCACGAGTACGCTCGCCTACACCTGCGAATACGGAGATACCGCCGTGCTCTTGCGCGATGTTGTGGATCAACTCTTGCATAGTTACGGTTTTACCTACACCCGCACCACCGAAGAGGCCGATTTTACCACCCTTAGCGTAAGGAGCCATCAGGTCAATAACTTTAATTCCTGTTTCAAGAACTTCTGACTTTGTGGACAGGTTCTCGAAAGAAGGAGCTTCTTTATGAATCGGACTGCTTAATGTACGGTCAACCTCTTCGATTCCATCGATTGGCTCACCAACGACATTGAACACGCGTCCTAGTGTTGCCGCGCCTACAGGTACAGTAATTGGTGCGCCTGAGTCGATCGCAGCAGCGCCGCGAACAAGTCCGTCTGTCGAGGACATAGCCACGCAACGAACCAGGTTGTCACCAAGGTGAACAGCCGCTTCAACCGTGATTGTGGTTGTTTGTGCACCTTCAGTTTTTTCAATCTTGATAGCATTCAGAATTTCAGGGAGCTGTCCGCGCTCGAACTCAACGTCGACGACAGGCCCTGTAATATTCACAACGCGCCCTTTGCTCATGGTTTCCCTCCTAAAAAAAGCTTCGCCTCTAACCGAGGCCATTTGTCAATTAAGCGTTCGCGCTAGCTCCGGCAACGATTTCCGCAATTTCTTGCGTAATCGAGGCTTGGCGTGCACGGTTGTAAGCCAGTGTATAGTTGCTGATCATCTTCGTCGCATTCTTCGTTGCAGAGTTCATCGCTGTCATCCTCGCACCGAACTCGCTTGCTTTACCTTCCAGAACTGCGCTGTATATTAGTGTTTCCGCATATTTAGGAAGCAGTACTTCTAGTACGCCTTCCGGTGATGGTTCGTACTCGTAACTTGCAGCTGTCGCTCCCGGTACTTCCTCCATCGGAAGCAGGCGAACCATGGTCGGAATTTGGGTGATTGCGTTTTTGAACTGGTTGTAGACCAAGAACAATTGATCGTACGTACCATTCTCGAAATTGCTTACGGCAGAAGCCGCAATCGATTTAACATCCGAAAACTTCGGTGAATCGGGAAGACCGATTACTTCCTGTACAATCGGAATATTGCGCTTCGAGAAGAAATTGCTGCCTTTACGACCAATTACAAAAATCGAGTATTCCGCTGTGGACTTATGTCTTTCGCGGATTTCCGTCATGACTTTACGCAACACGTTGGCGTTGTAGCCACCCGCAAGCCCGCGGTCCGAAGTAATTACCAGATAACCGGTTTTCTTTACTTCACGCGTTTGCAACATAGGGTGTTTAACCCCTTTAGTGCCTGCTGCGATGCTCGCAACGACTTCCTTCAGCTTATCCGAGTAAGGACGGGCCGATTCTGCTGCCTGCTGTGATCTTCTGAGGTTCGCTGCAGCGACCATTTCCATCGCTCTCGTAATTTGCTTCGTGTTTTGTGTCGACTTGATTTGGCGCTTAATCTCGCGCATACCTTTTGCCATACCTGCTCACCTCTCTTTTGAGGCTTTGGAAAGCCTTCATTCGAAGGCCTGATCTCAGGCGATAGAACCTAATATCAGGCATACTTGGAGTACTTGGTCTTCGCCATCCGGGAAGCTCAGGTACTCGCCATATTATTCAGAAACTGCGAAGCTCTTTTTAAATGTACCGATCGCTTCAGCCAGTGCTTTGTCGTTATCTGGAACCAAATCTTTGGTATCGCGAATGCTGTTCAAGATTTCCGGGCGGTTTGTTTCCAGGTAAGCCAAGAATTGTCCTTCAAAACGCGTAACGTCTTGAACCGGAATATCATCCAAGTGCCCTTTTACAACGGAGTAAAGGGAAGCTACTTGTTTCTCGAGCGAAAGCGGCTGATGCACGCCTTGTTTCAAGATTTCCAGTGTACGAACCCCGCGATCCAGACGGGCTTTAGTTGCTCTATCAAGGTCGGAACCGAACGCTGCGAATGCAGCAAGCTCACGGTATTGGGCCAAGTCTACGCGCAGTGTACCGGCAACTTTTTTCATCGCTTTCGTTTGAGCGGAGCCCCCTACCCGGGATACAGAGTTACCAACGTTAACCGCTGGACGCTGACCGGAGTAGAACAGATCGGATTCCAAGAAGATTTGTCCGTCCGTAATCGAAATTACGTTCGTAGGAATATAAGCGGAGATATCGCCCGCTTGCGTTTCAATAAATGGAAGCGCCGTAATCGAACCGCCGCCAAGCTCGTCGCTCAGTTTAGCTGCGCGCTCCAGCAAACGGGAGTGCAAGTAGAATACGTCACCTGGGTATGCTTCACGACCCGGTGGACGACGAAGCAAGAGGGACAACTCACGGTATGCAGCCGCTTGTTTGGACAAGTCATCGTACACGATAAGCACGTGCTCGCCTTTGTACATGAAGTACTCAGCCATTGCGCAACCTGCGTATGGAGCAAGCCACAACATTGGTGAAGGCTCGGATGCGGATGCTGTTACAACGATTGTGTAATCCAATGCGCCGGCAGCACGAAGTTTTTCAACTACGCCTACGACTGTGGATTGTTTCTGACCGATTGCAACGTAGATACATTTCACGCCGTTGCCTTTTTGGTTAAGGATCGCGTCAATCGCGATTGCTGTTTTACCTGTTTGACGGTCGCCAATGATAAGCTCACGCTGACCGCGACCGACTGGAACCATCGCGTCAATCGCTTTGATACCCGTTTGCATAGGTTCATGAACGGATTTACGAGCCATAACGCCTGGAGCCATGTTCTCTACAGGACGGAATTGCGTCGTGTTGATTGGACCATTGCCATCAACCGGTTGACCCAAGGAGTTCACAACACGGCCGAGAAGTTCATCACCAACAGGAACCTCCATGATACGGCCTGTGCGTTTCACTTGGTCGCCTTCGCGAATGTCTTTGTAAGGTCCGAGAATAACGATACCTACGTTGCTTTCCTCAAGGTTGAACGCGTAACCCAAAACGCCGTTTGGAAACTCGAGCAGCTCGCCCGCCATTACGTTTTCCAAGCCGTGAGCACGAGCGATACCGTCACCGACTTGAATAACTGTACCTACGTCAACCACTTGTATATCGGATTTATAGTTTTCAATCTGTTGCTTAATCAATGAGCTGATTTCTTCAGGTTTGATACTCAACGAACTTCACCCCTATTCTTACAGTGCTTAAAATTGAAATCCAAGTTCAAAATGTCCGCTTTCAAAACCGAAAAGTGGGCATTTAAACTATTTTTAAACTAATGCTTTGGATAAGCGGTCTAGCTTGCCTGCCAAGCTTCCATCATATAAACGATCACCGATGCGCACTTGAATGCCGCCGAGCAACTTAGGCTCAACTACATTGTTCACGCGAATGGTTTTTCCCGTAACTTTGCTGAAATGTGCCGCAATTTCCGCCTGCTGATCATCCGTCAAAACAATCGCGGAGTAAACCGTTGCACTCGCTTGTCCAAGTGCTTCATTTGCGATTTTGACGTAATCTGCAACCAAAGCGGAAAGAATCGATTGTCTTCCTTTATCAATCAAGACTAGCAGCGTGTTCCACACCGGCTCGGAAACTTTGCCTTCGAAAATCTGCTTCAGCAGGTCCGTCTTGACGGAAGTCCCGATGTTCGGATGGTTCAGGAACTTCTGCAGGTCTGCATTGTCCCTAATCGCACTAGCTACAGATTTCAACTCTTCTTCTACTTGAGCAATCAAGCTTTTCGCTTGCGCTACTTCGAAAAGAGCTCTGGCATAACGCTTCGCTACGACGATGTCACTCATACGTTGCCTCCTACCTCTTTGAGGTAATGCTCAACCAACTCTTCTTGTGACTTTTCGTCGATTTGTTTTTCAATAATTTTAGATGCGATCAGAACAGACATCGCGCCAACTTGGCTGCGCAAAGCCGCAACCGCTTTGTTTTTCTCATTCTCGATATCTTTAAGCGCTTCGTCTTTCAGACGAGTTGCTTCCGCTTGCGCTGCGCGAACGATTTCATCCGCTTGCTTGGAGCCTGTTTGTTTCGCTTGCTCGATAATTTCGTAAGCTTCTTTGCGCGTTTTTTGCAGCTCTTGTTTTTGTTCCTCTAGCAGTTGTTCCGCTTGCTTGCGGCTGTCTTCAGCCGTTTGAATTTGGTCTTTAACCAATTGTCTGCGTTTTTCCATCATGCCAAACAGAGGACCGAACGCAAATTTAGAAAGCAGCACATATAAAATCAAAAACGCGATAAGTTGTATCCAAAATGTGGACCATTCAATATGCAAGTAACGTCACTCCCTTCTGATAACGTGGGCAAAACGAAGGCGTGGTGGCTATTACTGCCATCCCCGCCAAACGGTTTCTTAAGCTTTTCCCATAAAGATGAACGCAAGAACCAATGCAACGACTGGCATAGCCTCTACCAGACCTACCCCGATAAACATTGTTGTTTGAAGCGTACCACGAAGTTCTGGTTGACGGGAAATACCTTCCAGTGCGCGACCTACGATCAAACCGTTACCAATACCTGCACCAAGTGCTCCCAAACCGAATACGATACCTGCTGCTACTAATGCTATTGCTCCCATTGATAAAATCCTCCCTTAAACTCATAAGTTTGTTTTGTGTATTTAACTCGAGACTTCCCGAGGTCAGTCTTGCTTCTAATGCTGCTCTTCGTGAATCAATGTTTGCGAGATGTAAACCATTGTCAGCATCGTGAATACGAAGGCTTGAATTGCGCCTACGAACACACTAAAGCCCTGCCAAACGAAGAGAGGCGCTATTCCAAACCAGCCAGCTCCGATAATGACAGATATCATAATTTCACCTGCGTAGATGTTACCGTAAAGACGGAAAGCGAGCGTAAGCGGCTTCGATACGACCTCAATTAAATGAAGGATCAGCATCGCCCCTTTGTACTCAAAGTAGTGCGCGAAATAATGCTTCGTGTTACGCGTAATTCCCAAGTAATGGCTTAGAACGATAACGATAACCGTAAGCGCTCCAGTAACTGCGATATCAGCAGTTGGCGATTTCCACCAAGAGACATGATCTTCAGTTACAATCGAGAACGGGAGTCCCAGCATGTTACCGATAAAGATGTACATGATGAGCGAAAGTCCCAATGCGATGAAGCCTTTACCATGTTTGGAGCCAATCGTGCTTCCAATAATGCTTTCTACAAACTCGATCGTCCACTCCATGAAATTTTGCAATTTCGACGGATTCGTAACCGATGCTTTGCTTGCTCCTGCAATCGCGAGGATTAACACAATCAGGGTCGTAATTCCGATCATCATGAGTGCTGATGCGTCGAAGTGAATACCCAACCACGTAAACTCTGGTGCATGATGTTCCATGTTTTCCATTTTCACCCCTTTCATCGAATGGAATTACTTCTTCGTCTTTCGAATAGAAAGAATACCCAGTACGAGTGTTGCCAATTGAGCAAAAAAGTATCCAATGATCGTTGTAGGTAACGCGATATGCTCTGGATACCGGACGGCAACCAATCCTGCGAAAGCAGCAATCGCCGCTCTTGTCAGAAATCCTAGGGTCACCTTGCGCCCCTTCTGCTCTATCGCAGCTGCTGCCATCTTATTGATTTTCCAGGCGAGAAATCTCGCATTAATGATACTGGCTAGTGAGCCAAGCATCAATCCGGCAATATACACCCTGTAATCGACAAGAAGCGCCCATGCAGCTAAACAAAAGGATAAAAAGAAGAGAAATACATTTTGAACCGTTTTCAGAGTGGCTGAAAAGTCATCCATCATAGCCCTCCGTACTGCTTTATCATGAAGTAAATGCTGATGACTCCGGTTACAAGCCCGAGTAAGAACCCGCCTAACAACCAGAGCTGTCCTCCCAGCACATGGCTCAACCATTCACCAAACCAATAACCGGCCAGTAAACAAACTACGAGGTCAATGCCAATTGCACTAGTTAATGCTGCTGCTCGCCAAGGATTATCCTTCTTCGGATCCTGTCGTTTCATCGCATCCTCCTGAAGCTTTCCCATAGGAAAACTCGCTTCGTAAGCTCATGCTACGAATCCTCATTTATTGTATCGAAGCCACGCAAGGTTTGTCAATTGAATGAACTTCAAATGTTCGCCCTTGCTAATTGCCCTAGAGCCTTGTGGCTCTAAGGTTTGCCGATTTCAAAACCGAACAGTCGAACTGTACGCTGTAGCGTTTGTCATGATTTTGTCACGGTTAGAACGCGTCAGGCCGATCAGGGGTCTTGCCGAAATGGTGGAGAATGGCTTTCACGATACGTTCTGATGCTTTCCCGTCCCCATATGGGTTGGCGGCTTGACTCATTTTGTTGTATACATTCGGGTCCGTTAATAGTGCGCGCGCACGTTTGTAGACCGTTTCCTCATCCGTCCCAACGAGCTCTAATATGCCTGCTGCGATTCCTTCTGGGCGCTCCGTTGTGTCACGAAGAACGAGAACGGGCACACCGAAGGATGGCGCCTCTTCTTGAAGGCCTCCCGAATCGGTTAGAATCATGTGCGCATGCGGATAAAAGTTGTGGAATTCGAACACATCAAAAGGCTCCACCAACTTGATGCGTGGATGATTGCCCAGAATTTCATGAGCTGGCTCTTTAACAGCCGGGCTCGGATGCACCGGATATACAATCGCAATATCCTCGAATTCATCGGCGATACGGCGTACCGCACGGAAAATTTGGCGATGCGGCTCACCCTGTGCTTCACGGCGATGCGCCGTCATCAGAATAAGTTTGCGTCCAGCTGCCCATTCCAGCACCGGGTGCTCAAATTCTTTCTGCACGGTGTACTGGAACACATCCGTAACGGTGTTGCCCGTTACATAGATGCGGGACTCCGGCTTGTTCTCCTT
This sequence comes from Paenibacillus tabacirhizosphaerae, assembly GCF_040812395.1. Taxonomy (GTDB): domain Bacteria; phylum Bacillota; class Bacilli; order Paenibacillales; family NBRC-103111; genus Paenibacillus_E. The sequence continues at coordinate 43,103 of NZ_JBFNXH010000021.1, forward strand.
ACGCAGGTTGTCTGCGGATTGTTCCGTCGGAGCAAAATGCAAATCAGCGAGCACGCCCGTTAACTGGCGATTCATTTCTTCGGGGTACGGGGACATTTTGTTCCACGTGCGAAGACCCGCTTCGACATGACCCACTTGAATTTGCTGCATGAACGCCGCATAGCTGGCGAGGAATGTCGTCAAGGTGTCGCCATGGACAAGAATCAGATCCGGCTTCGCCTCTTGAAACACGGGCTCCAAGCCTTGGAGAACGCGCATCGTAATTTCATTCAAGGTTTGCCGATCCTTCATGACATTCAAGTCGAAGTCAGGGGTAATTTTGAAAATATCGAGCACCTGATCGAGCATTTGTCGATGCTGAGCCGTCACACAAACCAAAGATTCGATATGTTCGGGGTGCTTCTGCAGCTCCAGAATGAGCGGAGCCATTTTAATCGCTTCCGGTCTCGTTCCAAAGATGGTAATGACTTTCAAACGTTTCATCAGATTCTCCTCCTAAAGCTTGTCTCCGTAGACCTAAAATTATTTTGTTCCGAACAATCGGTCTCCTGCGTCCCCAAGACCCGGTACAATATAACCGTGATCGTTCAGGTAATTATCGATAGCAGCGACGTAGATATCAACGTCCGGATGTGCTTGTTGAACGGCCTTCACGCCCTCAGGCGCAGCAATAAGGCACATCAGCTTAATTTGGCTGCAGCCTCTTTTTTTCAGCACATCAATGGCAGCATTCGCTGATCCGCCCGTCGCCAGCATGGGGTCGATGACGATCAATTCCCGCTCCAGGACATCTGTAGGCAGCTTCACATAATACTCGACTGGCTGAAGCGTTTCGGGATCACGATAAAGGCCGACATGACCGACTTTAGCAGCTGGCAACAGCTTGAGGATACCGTCTACCATGCCAAGACCCGCGCGCAGAATTGGAATTAGGCCGAGCATTCTTCCGGATATGATACGGCAATCCGCAGTCGTAACCGGAGTTTTCACCTGAACATGCTCAAGGGGAATGTTTCTCGTAATCTCATAAGCCATTAAAGTCGCTACTTCATCAACGAGCTCCCGAAAATCCTTCGTTTTCGTATTCTCATCCCGAATGTATGTAAGCTTGTGTTGAATGAGTGGATGATCGCAAATAAATACTTTACTCATATATGCCTCCTATGCGTTATTCCCTCGAAAATTTTGACTCTTCACGGCAAACAAAAGTTGCATGACGAAATTTCCTCTATAGACAAAACCTATAATTTCACCGATATGTCCAAGCAAACCTTGTCCATTATATCATATGTTATCCAACTTATCTGCTGTAGAACCGAAAGAAAACGCAAATGAGCAATAAAAAAAGACCGGCGAGGATGCCGGCCTTCTGCTTTTCAATTAATAAGTCAAACCTGGATAAAGCGGGTATTGCGCGGTCAAGTCTTTCACCAGGCTGCGAGCTTTCTCAAGTGTTGCTTCGTCTTTAGGGTTTTTGAGCGTAAGGCCAATTACTTTCGCAATGGTCTTCATTGCTTCTTCACCCATACCACGGGATGTTACTGCTGGCGTACCTAGACGAATACCGCTTGTTACGAACGGGCTTGTCGGATCGAAAGGAATCGCGTTCTTGTTCGCAGTAATACCGATTTCGTCAAGTACGTGCTCCGCATCTTTACCCGAAATATTCAGGTTGCGCAGATCAACCAGCATCAAGTGGTTGTCCGTACCGCCGGAAACCAGATCAATACCTTCTGCTTGCAGTGCATTTGCCAGTGTTTGCGCGTTGTTGATAACATTTTGCGCATACGTTTTGAATTCCGGTTGAAGCGCTTCGCCGAAGGAAACAGCTTTAGCCGCAATGGTATGCATCAAAGGTCCGCCTTGAGAACCAGGGAATACCGCTTTATCAATCGCCGCTGCCCATGCTTTGCGCGTAAGGATCATACCGCCGCGAGGACCGCGAAGCGTCTTATGCGTCGTTGTTGTAACGAAATGCGCGTGCGGCACTGGGTTTGGATGCAAGCCAGCTGCAACCAGACCTGCGATATGCGCCATGTCGACGAAGAACAGCGCGCCTACATCGTGCGCGATGGAAGCCAGCGCTTCGAAATCAATCGTGCGCGGGTAAGCACTTGCGCCTGCGACGAGCATGCGAGGCTTATGCTTGAATGCCGCTTTGCGGACATCGTCGTAATCAATGCGGAAATCTTTTTCGCTAACGCCGTAAGCGACGAAGTTGTAGAGAATACCGGAAGCATTCACCGGGCTGCCATGCGTTAAGTGACCGCCATGCGCCAAGTTCATGCCAAGCACGGTATCGCCAGGGTTCAGCGCTGCCAGGTAAACAGCCATGTTCGCTTGTGCGCCGGAGTGAGGTTGAACGTTCGCGTGCTCTGCACCGAACAATTCTTTCGCGCGATCGCGAGCGATATCTTCTACGATGTCTACATACTCGCAGCCGCCATAATATCTTTTGCCTGGGTAGCCTTCTGCATATTTATTCGTCAAAACAGTGCCCATAGCTTCCAGTACCGCTTGACTTACGATATTCTCAGATGCGATCAGCTCAATTTTGTCGCGTTGACGACCGAGCTCCAAATTCATAGCTTCCACAATTTTAGGATCTTGCTTGCTTAAAAAATCTGACATTTCAGGTTCCTCCTAAGTTTTATTTGTATCTGCGTAAAACATTGATTCCTTCGTAAGGCACTAACAGTCTGCGTCAGGCGCTGCAGCTCGGTACTGTTGCTCAGCAATTTCCGCCGAGTAAACAGCCCTAGTACCGCCAATCAGCTTTGGCCGAGTGAAGGCCATGGTCACATAGGCTTGACCAATCGTCCGGACCGGCGGACGAACAGGGACAGCAATTCTTCGAAGATGCATGCCGATGAGTGTACTGCCAATATCGATGCCGGCATGCGCTTCAATCGTCTCAACGACAATCGGGCGGACAAAATGCCGATACGCATAGGAAGCCATAGAACCTCCGGCCTTCGGCACCGGAATCACCGATACCTGCTCCAGTTGTGGATAGCGCGTCAGTATTTCTTCTTCAACTACAAGCGCACGATTCAAATGCTCACAGCACTGGAACGCGAGATGCAGCCCGAACTCCCGGCTCACACGAAACGCCGTTTGGAAGATCGGCTCCGCCGCATTCAATGTGCCCGATGTGCCGATCCGGTGTCCGAGAATTTCGCTTGTGCTCGTGCCAATGACGAGAAGCTGCCCAGAACGAAGTTCACCAACACGGATTAGCTCTCGCAAATTGGTTTCTACAGCTTCAGCAACGTTGTGAAGAATTGGATCTGTCATGCGCTGACCTCCCCATTCTTTCTTACGGGTGAAGCGTGAAACGATCTTCGATGCTTTTCACTTTACTGAGTCTGTTCTGATGGCGAACGCCTTGAGAAAACTCAGTTTCCAGCCAAATTTTCACGATTTCCTCGGCCACACCAGGCCCAATCACCCGCTCGCCTAAGGCAAGCACATTCGTGTCATTATGCTCGCGAGTCGCTTTCGCGGAAAACAGGTCATGCACAAGTGCGCAGCGGATGCCAGGAACTTTGTTCGCGGCAATCGACATGCCAATGCCAGTCCCGCAAATGAGGATTCCCTTGTCTGCTCCACCCGCAACAACTTGCTCGCACACTTGCAGTGCATAATCAGGATAATCCACAGAATCCGGACCATTCCAGCCATAATCGATGACTTGGTGACCTAATGATTCGATAAAAGGAATGATGACATCTTTCAAACGATAGCCTGCATGATCCGCACCTAAGGCAATTTTCATGAGTGAAACGCTCCTTTGCTTGTTCGATTTCGACCATCCTATTATATCCCAAAGCTCACCGGAAAACGAAAAAAAGAGCAGGACGCGCGTATGAACGCGAGTTGCTCTTTTGCCCAGGCGACCGGCCGTATAGCTCGATGCTCCATTGTGGTTAGTCCCACTCGTCGCCAGTTACACCGAGTCTTGATCAATAACTTTATTCTAGCGTATTCCGCAGCCGCTGTAAAGATGGTTCCTGCGGGGAATTTGCTACTCTTTTTTTCGAATTTTAAGAACAAGTTTATCGAGATGAATACTAATTTCCTCAGCGGTTTGACGATAGATATCAATTGATCCGCCGTAAGGATCGGAAATATCGTAATCCGGGATTTTATTTTCCAATTTGAAAATACGGCTTCTCTCTTCCACAGATACCGTTTGCGCGAGAGCCTGTTTAAGCTGAAGTTCGGAGACAAGCTGTTCTCTCTCCACGATGGCTTGCAAAATATGCGGATCGTCCTCCACATATTCCTTTAAGGTAAACGTCTTATCGACCGCATGCGGGAACCGCTGAATAACTGTGCGCTTATGACCCACGGTCATCGTCAAAATGACATCCGCCCACTTCACCTCAGACTCCTGAATAGCTAGCGAGTTGATCTGTTCCTCAAAGCCTGCCTCTTTCAGAATCGAAGCGCTATTGCTGGAAATAGGACCGCCTGTAAAAGCGGAAACGCCTGCTGAACGAACCTCAGCCGCAAGTCCTTCTTTGTGCACCTTGATACGCAGCAAACCTTCAGCTAGTGGACTGCGGCACGTATTTCCTGTACAAACAAATAGAATCCGCAAGATGAAATCCCTCCATATTAAAAGAATACTATTTCGTAGGCTATTGTATCACAGCAAAAACTTGATCCCAAACACGAGCAAAATAAGCCCGCCGAATGCTTCGCCGTACTCCCCTGCCCATCCGCTTACTCGTCTGCCGAGCAGCAGGCCTGCAATGGACATCAAGCCTCCGAATATGCCAAAAATAAGCACCGTCAATACGATATCCGTCGCAAACATCCCAAGGGAAACACCGACCGAGAATGAATCAATGCTCACGCTAAGCGAAAAAACCGTCAAGCCCAAAATGGATCTATGGTCAAATGAAGCGGCTTCTTCTCCCCGAATTGAACTGTAGACCATATGCGACCCGAGAAGGATAAGCAGACAGCCTCCGGCTGCCGTCGCTACATTGCCGAGCAGAGAGCTAACATAATGCCCCATAAACATCCCCATCAAGGGCATAAGAATATGAAATATCCCGATGATCAGGCTAATTTTCAAAATATCAAGCAATCGAATGCCCCTCATCCCTATGCCGATTCCAAGAGAGAAAGCATCTAGTCCCAAGGCTACCGCCATAATGATAATCGTTACTAGCTGACCAAGTTCTATCGAAGATGCGAGCATGATGCCATCCCCCTGTCCACGTTTTCTATCCCAACATATGCGGACAAACAGGGAATCATGCTTACTAAGTGCGTACAAGCCCGAGTATCAAGGGAAAAGGAGATATGGGGTTATCTGCCGTATATAAGCCTACAAGCCATGGGTTTTACGGGCAATTCCCTCTACCTAATGCGTACAATCCGATTTCCCGCCGCTTTACGCAGCCGGTTCATTATAGCAAGACCAATTCCTTGCTCGGGACAAGCCTCGGCAGCAATATAGCAAATGCCTTCCTCATCAAAACGGCGCAGCGCGGCGTAGAGCTCCTGCGCGATCGTCTCTGGGCGCGATAATGAGCCACAAGCAATCACACAATCAGCTTGATAGCGGGAAGCATGCTCTGTGAACGTGAGGATGCCTGTAGACTCCCCGCGCAATTTAGCCGCATCGATATCGCGTTGAATCCATGAGGCGACATCCTCCTCATGATCTCCTTGCGCAATGTACATATACCCTTTTGGGGCATAATGCGTATACTTCATGCCTGGTGCGCGAGGCACCTCTTTCTCGTGCACGTCTTCCCGCTCCGGCTCATGAATAAGCGTATCCGGCAGTATCGTACGAAGCTGCTCCGACGTTATACCCCCAGGACGTAAAATATAAAGTTCACCCGCTACGATCTGAATCACCGTTGATTCGACGCCAACACCAGTAGGGCCGCCATCGACTAAGCCGCCGATACGCCCGTCGAGATCTTCTTTTACATGCGAAGCAAGCGTCGGACTTGGGCGGCCGGAGCTGTTGGCGCTAGGCGCCGCAACCGGGCAACCCACTTCCTGCAAAAGGCGCAGTGCGACCGGATGATCGGGAATCCGAATCCCGACGGTAGAAAGCCCTGCCGTGACCAACGGCGAAATGCCACCTGCTAGCACAGGCAGCACAATGGTCAACGGACCTGGCCAGAAAGCCTCCATCAATTGGCGATGCTCCGATGTGAGGCTCGATGGATCGATCAATCCTGCAAGCTGCTCCCGATCAGCAATATGAACAATCAGCGGGTTGTCGGAAGGTCTCCCCTTTGCCCTAAAGATTCGCTCCACAGCAGCTGAGCTTGTGGCGTCCGCTCCGAGACCGTAGACCGTCTCCGTCGGGAAACCAACCGTTTCGCCGCTTTGTAGAAGCGCGGCCGCCTCCTTGATCGCCAGATCAGCGCCATTACCTAGCTTCGGGTAGTCAGGTCCTCCGGTCATATCCACTTTCCAGTATATAGTCACGATGTCTGCCATCCTTACCTTTGTGATTCTTTCTTAACTGAACCAAGATATCACTTTTTTAATCATTTCCCAGAGGAAAAACTTCACTTCCGGCTGAGCCGTTTGTGGTTGTTCGACCCCCGCTTCTTTACTGCTTGCGTTTGCATTAGATTTCACTTGTTCCGTACTGGATTTATCCGTTTTCGCAACTTTCGCAATCTTCACATCCTGCCCTGAAGACTTCGCCTGCGATTCTTTTCCTTTACTTCCTCCACTCGCGGAGGACAACGCTTTCCCATCGCCTTCAGTCTTCGCGACAACATCGGCTGTTGATGCTACCGCTTCTCCGGAAACTGAATCCACGAAGCACAGCGGAGGGAACAACACGCACCACCAGTTTTGGCCTTCGCCACTGCCAATCGTGACGCGAAGCGCTTCATAATCACCAGCGGGATAAACCTCAGTTCCATACATTTTAGTCGGAAATGGAACTTTGCCCAGCTCAACTGTGTGCGAATACTTATAACCGCGTTCTTCGATCATTTGAGCGACCAACACATCGAATTCTGGCAAATGCGCATTCACAACCGCTCTCGCCTCATTCAACGTATGCGGGCCTACGACCCACTCCTGCATGCGAGCAATAATGGCGTCGCGAATCTCGCGTTTCAACGCTTGATCCTGCACAGAATCCGAGTTTGCTAGAATCCGCAAACGAATCGATTCCTTTGGAATCGACGGCGATACGACTGCTGCGTTAATGCGGTTAGAGTCCCAACATGCGATCATAACTATGAGTGCAAATGCTACCAATAATAAGTGCTTGAATGAATGACGTACCCGTTTTTTCACCATGAGGAAAAGCCCCTTTCCCTTCGCTTCTACAAATCAGTATGGGCAAAAAGAGAAGGGGCTAAACCTAGTAAACTATCATTTTTTTGCTTCGTAGATGAGAGAGTCAAGACTTTCCGCTATGCCCGGTCTCGCTCACGAATCGCCAACACGTGGCGATCAATGCCCGCGAGATCCGGTACGAATCGGATCTCGTCCCAGTCGGCGGCGGCGCGCAACATCGCCGCCACAGCCTCCGCTTGCCGGATGCCAACCTCGAACCCGACTATGGTCGGGATTCGCGGCAGCTGCGGCAGCTGCGAGATCATCCGGCGGTACAGGTCGAGTCCCTCGACACCGCCGAATAAAGCTGTGTGCGGCTCATACAGCCGCACCTCCGGCTGAAGCGCCGGCAGATCGCCGTCCGGAATATAGGGTGGGTTCGACACCAATATATCCGGCGCCAATCGGCGCTTGATATAAGGCTCGAGGAGATCGCCCTCGAGCCACTCCACCCGCGCAGCCACGCCATGCCGCTGCGCGTTCAAGCGAGCCATCTCCAGCGCTGCCGCGGAGATGTCGCTGGCCGCCACGCGCCACGCAGGGCGCGCGTGCGCCACCGTCACCGGGATGGCTCCGCTCCCGGTGCCTACATCCGCAAGAAGCGGAGCGCCTTGCGGGAACAAACGAGAGCCCTCGTGGAGCAAAGCTTCCACGAGGAGCTCGGTCTCCGGCCGCGGGATCAGTACCGCGCCGTTAACGGCAAACGGAAGGCCGTAAAACTCCTGCTCGCCGGTGATATACTGAACCGGCTCACCCGCGGCCTTCCGCTCCACCAGTTGGTGCCATGGTTCCGCCAACTCAGCCGGCAGCTGTTCCTGCCAGCGGAACAGCAGTTCTGTCCTGCTCCAGCCCAATAGGTGCTGGAGCAGGAGCTCCGTACAAGACGCAGCCTCCGCTACGCCTTGCTGCCCCAAAAAAGAAGAAGCCTCAACATAGGCTTCTCTAATGCTTTTACCAGCAGTCGACATCACATCGCTTGCTCCCCGTTTTGCAACAAATCCGACTGCGCCGCAATGGTGAGTGCAGACACGATTTCCCCCATATCTCCGTTCAGCACCGTTTCCAAACGATGCAGCGTCAAACCGATACGGTGATCGGTAATCCGGCTTTGCGGGAAATTGTACGTACGGATACGCTCAGAGCGATCGCCCGTACCGACTTTGCTTTTACGCTCGCCAGCATACTTCGCTTCTTCTTCCTCGCGCAATTTATCGGAAATCCGCGCACGAAGCACGCGAAGCGCTTGCTCTTTATTTGAGTTCTGCGATTTGCCATCCTGGCATGTCGCTACAATCCCCGTTGGCACGTGTGTAACCCGAACTGCTGATTTCGTCGTATTAACGGACTGACCGCCCGCTCCACTGGAACAGAATGTATCAACACGAATATCCGCATCATGAATTTCGATCTCGACTTCCTCGGCTTCCGGCATGACAACTACCGTCGACGTGGAGGTATGAATACGACCTCCAGATTCCGTTACAGGAATACGTTGTACACGATGCGCGCCGCTCTCGAACTTCAGCTTACTGAAAGCGCCTTTGCCCGTAATCATGAAAATAATCTCCTTAAATCCGCCCAAATCGTTCAAAGAAGCGTCCAACACTTCCGTTTTCCAACCTTGGCCATCCGCATAGCGCGTATACATCCGGTATAAATCTCCCGCAAACAACGCAGCTTCATCACCACCGGCGGCGCCGCGAATTTCGACGATAACGTTCTTGTCATCGTTCGGATCCTTCGGCATCATCAACACTTTCAATTTCTCTTCCAGCTGTGCAGCTTGCTCGCTAAGCTCTTCGATCTCCATTTTGACCATTTCGCGCATCTCTTCGTCCAGCTTCTCGTTTTGCATCACTTTCGCATCACTCAACTGTTCGCTTACACTCTTATATTCGATATAAGCATCATAAGCTTCCTGAAGATCGGATTGCTCTTTGGAATACTCCCTTAGCTTCTTCGTATCGCTAGTCACATCGGGGTCACACAGCAGTTCGCTTAATTTCTCATAGCGATCCGCGACTGCCTGCAAACGATCTAACATATCGGATCACTCCTTTTATCTTTTTTGAGGTTGTTTACTTTATTTTACACATTAAATCGGAAATGCATCACATCGCCGTCCTGTACGACATATTCTTTGCCTTCCAAACGAAGCTGCCCTTTTTCTTTCGCACCGTTCATCGAACCTGCCGCGATAAGATCGTCATAAGATACAACCTCCGCACGGATAAAGCCACGCTCGAAATCCGTATGAATGACGCCAGCGGCTTGCGGTGCTTTCATTCCTTTGCGAATGGTCCAAGCTCTTACTTCCTGCACGCCAGCTGTAAAGTACGTGTACAGACCAAGCAGCTTATAAGCCGCTTTAATCAATCTATTCAAGCCAGACTCTTGAAGTCCCAACTCTTCGAGAAACATCGCTTTTTCTTCGTCTTCCAGCTCAGCAATTTCCGATTCGACCTTGGCGCTGATCGGAACCACTTCATTGTTTTCCTTCGCCGCATATTCCTTGACGATTTTCACATAAGGATTCTCATCGGCCGATGCTACTTCTTCCTCGCTAACATTTGCTGCATACAGCACAGGCTTCATCGTCAACAAGTGCAAATCACGCACGATTAACTTTTCCTCATCGCTCAGGTCAATGCTGCGTGCCGGCTTATCTTCATAAAGCGCCTCTTTGATCCGTTCCAAACATTCAACCTCAGCAACAACCTTCTTATCGCCGCCTTTCAGGTTTTTACGGGAACGATCCAGCTTCTTCTCTACAGATTCAATATCTGCCAAAATCAGCTCAAGATTAATCGTCTCAATATCGCCTACCGGGTCAACCTTCCCGGAAACGTGCGTAATATTCTCGTCCACAAAACAACGGACAACGTGTACAATGGCATCCACTTCACGAATGTGTGCCAGAAATTTATTTCCAAGCCCTTCGCCCTTGCTCGCGCCCTTCACCAAACCCGCAATATCGACGAATTCGAAGGCAGTCGGAACAATGCTCTTCGGCACAACGATCTCCACCAGCTTCTGCAATCTTTCGTCCGGTACTTCTACTACCCCGACATTCGGATCGATCGTACAGAACGGATAATTCGCAGATTCTGCCCCCGCCTGTGTAATTGCGTTAAACAATGTCGATTTTCCTACATTCGGTAGACCGACGATTCCTGCTTTCAAAGCCATTGTAGTTACAACTCCTTAATTTTCGAAAATGATCCATATTCATTATATAGCACTTGCAAGTCAAAAAAAAGCCTGCAGGCTATTGATTCGCCGCAGACTTTTTTTCCAATTGGCTTTTATATTCGGCTTTTCTCTTGTGATCGAAGTACATTTCAATCTGATTTTTAAGAATAAAGGCTCTGAGCGCGTTCGTTTTCATGTCCGGTACGTCAATATACCTGGCCCCATAATAAATGCCCGATTCCGATTTTTCTTTGCGGACAATTTCCGTCTTGCACGCCATAGAGAAGCCCAAATCCAGCTCTACATCCAGATGCAAGTGTTTCTCTACAATTTTATCTACAATGGAATTTTCAAGGATTGTAAAACCAACCCCGCTCAGCGAAATATTTTTAATCGAGATAACAACCGGATTTTCAAATTGGTGTTTGTTCTGTTTACGCAGATCGTGAACGCTGTGAAGTAATCCGTCCTGGGTAACATCGATACGCGGGAACTCACGTTTTTCCGTAAATTTTTTCCGATTCTCCGGTGGGTTAATGATAACGACCGAACCTTGATCTTTCGCCACCACGGTCGTATCGAATACGAACAAGCCTGATTTCGAATAAATCGTCACCTTAACCTTATCTCCTAATTGGAAAGCTTCGGATTGAGGCATCTCAAGCTCCATGATCTCGCCCAGTGAATAGGTGATCACGCCCGTCGAAACGAAATCTTTCTTAGACAACACTGCCCTGCTTTCAATGAGAACATCCGCGTCATTACCTTCCTTACTTCCGTAAAACTTCATGAGTTCTTGCGGTTTCGCCATTCTGGTCTCCACATCCTCTCTGCAACCATTTTTGATTTAAAATAAAAATAGACCGTCCCATCTCAGTGGGAACAGCCTATTACCTCAATCGAAAAGCAATGATCTTCGGTAACCAGGCTGTCATAGTTCCAATGGAACTTTAGACCCTCAGCTTTGCGTCCTTGCCTTTCGACAAGTTTGCTATTATCGAACCTGCTATGTAATTTTACAAGTTGTGGTCTAAAAGACCTATTGATTACCTGTAGTATACCTATTTTTTCTGGTTTTTTCAATCTATTTTGCTAATTTGCCCTTCATAGCTATAGGTCTTCCTTGCATTACGCATAGAGAGTGCCTACAATGAAAAACATATATCCACAACTTATCGACTTATCCACACACTTGTCCACAGGTTGTTAACAACGAATACTTGTTCGTTTCTTATCCACATGTGGATAATCAAAAGTTTGCGAGGTGTCCCCCTGTGGATGAACATTTGCCATGGATGAAAGAAGCCATCATAGAGGCTCTCAAAGCTGAAGCTATCCGCGAAGTCCCCATCGGGGCTGTTGTGGTACATAACGATACCATCATTGGCCGCGGCTACAATTTACGCGAAACAACACTGGATCCAACCGCTCACGCAGAGATGATCGCTATCAAGCAAGCCAGTGAACATCTTCAGGCCTGGCGGCTGCTCGATTGCAAGCTATATGTGACTCTGGAGCCTTGCCCGATGTGTGCGGGAGCCATTGTGCAGTCACGCATCCCGCAGGTCATCTACGGTACTACGGATCCCAAAGCAGGGTGCGCCGGAACCCTAATGAATCTGCTGCAAGAAGAACGGTTTAATCACCGAGTAGATGTGATAAGCGGCGTTATGCAGGAAGAATGCGCTTCGCTGCTCACCACTTTCTTTCGTAAGCTGCGCGGCAAAGAATAGTACTGCGCTTCAACGAATAATGTCATCCTCCGAAAGCTTGCGCCACGAAAGGCTTCGTGCTATCATAATTCTTGCTATGCGCCCGTAGCTCAGCAGGATAGAGCAACAGTTTCCTAAACTGTAGGTCGTACGTTCGAATCGTATCGGGCGCGTCATTTAACACAAATCCGCGGTAGATTAACGTTTAGCTAACGTTGAATATAACGGATAGGCCTTCGCAAGGTACACAGTTTATACGTGAAAATGGACGAGACTGTGTGTCTTAAATTCTTCGCTATCATAACGGATTTATGCGACCTCTTACGGTATACGTAGGAGGTTTTGTTTGCGCGAAGAGCCGCGGAAAGGTAAGTCCGTAGTTAAGGGTAGTTATAACGCCAGCTTGACGGAACTATTTTCTTCATAAGAATCACGTGTAAAAATACGCATAAACGTATTTGCACGTGTAAAAATACGTGCTATTATAGGTATATGGAAAGGAGTTGACGTGATGGCGGGTAGTCGGGAGTTAATCGCGATGATCGAACGCGATGGATGGTACGAGGTTAATCATGAAGGAAGCCACAAGCAGTTCAAGCATCCGACCAAAAAGGGACGCGTCACTATCCCCCATCCGAATAAAGATTTACCGATCAAAACGGTACATAGCATCCTAAAACAGGCGGGGCTTAAATAGCCCCTTCCTCTACGGGATTAATATAATAGATTATCGCTTGGGCTATAGATAACAATATGATTATCATTTTAAATAAGAGGAGCGGATAAATTAAATGAAAAAAGACCGATACGTATTCCCCGCGATCTTTGATTACGCAGACGACGGTATTACTGTAACATTTCCCGACTTACGCGGCGCGATTACTTGCGGCGACACTGACGAAGAAGCGTTACGCATGGCTCGCGAGTGTATGGCGCTGCACCTATTCGGCATGGAATCCGATGGAGACGAGATTCCGGAGCCTTCGTCCACGCAAATCCTGCGCAACGATCTCGAACCGCAACAGACGCTTGTACTCATCGACGTATGGATGCCGCCTTTCCGCGATAAGATGGCGAATAGAGCCGTTAAGAAAACGCTGACGATTCCAAAGTGGCTCGACGATATTGCGGCCGAGCAGAACGTTAACTATTCGCACATATTACAGGATGCGCTCAAAACGCACCTTGGCGTGAGCAAGCGCCCATAAATCCAGATTGCTTGGATAGCTCATTTCTGCATAAATAAATCCTCCAATTGACGTGTGCGTCATATAAAGCAGATTACGCAGAAGGGAATTATTTTATGAGAAAAAAGAAGATCCTCGCTACCACTCTATTATTTCTTTGTTTTAGTGGCATAGTGAGCGCCTCAAGTATTCACGGTGATTATAATGGCGATCCGATTGTTAATGTTTTGTCCCAAGGCAAAGAACTGAAAGTTGAAGATGTGCCTGCTACTATACGCGATGGGCGCACATTGGTTCCCCTGTACTTACTGAAACAAGCCGGTGCCTCTGTAAAGTGGGATGCTGACACGTATACGGTTGATCTTACTTTTCCGAACCCTGTCGAGGATTTCACCTCTAAACTCCAGTTACTTAAAGCTAAAGCTGCGGATTACGACGCTAAAAATATACAGCTTATCTATAACGAATATGGTTCCTATTTGAAAGTGGATCTAGAACAATCTAATGATTCTAATAAGGACAATGATCATATAATTGCTTTATCAAGTTTCGTTTCAACTTCTCCTGCTGAACTACTTGTTGTAAACCGAATTCATAATAATAAAACAATTGATTTTTTTATCATTAATAAAGCTGATGCAGAGGAATTTGCTAAAAAGAAACTGTCTGAATATGAATTTATGATGAAATGGCGGCATGAAATTGTTTCTGCAACGACAGATTTGTCTGCGCCGAATATGCCACCGGTGGCACCTACGCCGACACCAAAGAACAACTCCTTATCCACTGGTACTGCTTGTAGGGAATTTATGGCTGCGTATACGAAACAAATGCAAGATGCTGTGATTTCGCATAACCAAAGTGGAAGCACAGACACAAAAGGCTTAGAACAATATGAAAACAAGTTACAAGAACGTATGAGTGAAGCTTTGAAAGAAAATCACTGCCAGCAATAATGAGACACAGATCATGTTCTCATCTAGCTAATAAAAGTAAAGGGATTACAACTTCGGGTTGGAAATCCCTTTGTTTGTTTTTGTATCTCGAAAGGAGCATCTCTCATGACAATTCCCAAATCACCCTCCTCTTTTCGTATACCCTTATTTTGCGCGGTAACTGTATTGTTCTGGATGTCTATGTATACGAGTGTTCCGATTATGGCGCCGTATGTGGAATTTCTAGGTGGCAACCACCAGCTCGCAGGATGGATTGTGGGCATGTACGGCATTTCGCAGATGTTGCTGCGAATACCGGTGGGCGTACTTTCCGACAGATTCCATAAACGAAAATTGTTCATTACATTCGGTCTGCTTTTTACCGGCCTTAGCGGGCTTGGCCTCTGGATTACGAAGGATTTTACATGGATCCTTCTCCTGCGGGCACTCGCTGGCGCGGCGGCGGCGACATGGGTCGATTTTACCGTGCTGTTCACAAGCTACTATAAACACGAAGACTCGACGAAAGCGATCGGGACGATCTCCTTCTTCAACTCTTTAGGGCAAATGCTGGGCATCCTTGCGGCGGGTTGGGCGGCCGATTCTATGGGCTGGGAAGCAGCGTTCGTTATGGGTGCTGTACTCGGGGCGTTAGGATTACTGGGTTCTCTCTTTCTTGTCGAGAAGGTCGAAGCGGACGCGCCTAAGATTACCCTGCGAGGTATCGGCGGGGTCGCTACGGATCGCACGCTCTTGTTCGTGTCTCTGCTTGCTATATGTTCGCAAGTCCTTATATTTGCTACTGTGTTTGGCTTTACCCCCGTATATGCGACAGCGTTAGGTGCAGATAAGTTTAGCTTATCTTTGCTCACGTTTTCCACTAATTTACCCGTAGCTATTGCCTCTCTGATGGGAGGACGACGCTGGGCGAATAAGTTTGGGGAGAAGCGGGTCATTGTCTGGGGGTTTGCCTTCATGGGCCTATCTACACTTACAATCCCGTTCACGCACCACCTGGGAGTACTTATGATCTCTCAGGCGATAGCCGGGTTTGGGCGAGGGCTTTCCTTCACCGTGTTGATGGCTCTGAGCATAAAGCATATGCCCGCGGATAAACGGGCGACGGCGATGGGATTCTTCCAAGCGATATACGGTCTGGGCATGTTCGCAGGCCCGGTGCTTATGGGCATCATTGGCGACTGGTTCGCGCTCAGTCAAGGATTTATCGTACTCGGTGTACTGGGCATCCTCAGCGCTCTTCTCGCTCAATGGTTTGTCCGCAGCGAGCCAAACGTACGGCAAACTGAGGCAAATTCACCTACAGCATCCATGTAACCGACCTCATGTACGATAAAATTTTAGAACGGATCGCAGGATTCGTTTTTTCTTTTGATACCGGTGCAGGGATAGTCAATATTACCTTCGTCTATGTATTGCGGAGAGGAGGAGGAGAGTATTCAGGAAGATACACTTGTACAACGTATACTAGATGGCGATGAGTCCGCCTTTCGTGAACTCGTCACGGCTTATCGTCATTATTTATTTCAAACTATCTACGCCGTTGTGAGGCATCCTAAAGATGCTGAAGATTTGGCGCAGGATGTATGGACCCGGATTTATTTCTCTCTTCCTCAGTATCAAATGAAAGGCCTGAAAACATGGATGACCCGCATCGCGGTGAATCGAGCCATTGATTTCAAACGTTCAGCAAGCAGGAAGAGAGAAGAAATGACTGCAGAGATCGAAGATCCTGATCAGCATACAATCGCTCATCATTTTAATGATCTCGAACATGAGGTTGTCATGAATGAAACAGCCCATCTTGTGCGAGAGAAATTAGATCAGATACCCGCAAATTATCAAGATGTTCTAACGGCCTACTATTTACATCATCAGACGTATCAAGATATTGCTGCCGCTCAAGGCGTAACGGTGAAAACCGTGGAATCCAAGCTGTACAGGGCCAAGCAGTGGCTTCGTAAAAACTGGAAGGAGGAGGATTTCATATGACACATTATGAGAAGCAAGCATGGATGGATTACTTGGAAGAACGTATTATGGCAGATGAAATGGCCCAGATGGAGCTCCATTTGTATCGATGCGATGTCTGTCTATCCATCTACATGGGATGCATGGAACAATCAGCTAGTTTACTTCCGATGATGAAAATCGATACACAATCATTCGTTGACTCTATCATCCTTCGCACGATTCGAACCAAAATCCCTTGGTACCGTTCAACCGTCTTCCATTACGGTATTGCAGCCGCAGCAACACTCATTCTTGTCGCTACTGGCTTTTTCCATGGACTATCGCAAGAATTGGACGCAGTCGGCTTCTCTCGAGGAATCTCTTCCATACACGATGTGAAAGCTCCTTCCTCCTTACAACAAGATCAGCAGCCGATCTCCGATCAACTATTGAATAAAACATTAACTTGGTTCGATACATGGCAAAATGATAAAGACAAAGGAGGTTCCCGCCCTTGAATAACAAAAGCAGCTTAGTCGCTTTCTTGCTTTCTTTTCTGCCCGGATTTGGTCATGTTTATATGCACCGTTTGTTCCGTGCCTTCATTTACGGAGGTGGCTTCTTCGCTTCCCTTTTCTTGATGTTCCTTACGGCTGTAGTCACGAATCATGATACTGAAATTTTTATACTTTTCGGTTTCTTTGCAGCGTTAATTTGGGTCGTAAACATGGTCGATATGATTATTCTCCTACTCCGATACCAGCCTTATGGCGTACCAGTACCAGGTGCTACGCCGTACGATCCGGCGCAGCCTCAATGGGAGGCTAACCATTATGCTGCAAAACAGCAGCAACAACAAGAAAGAACACGCATCATGCTGATGTCCTTCATTCCTGGGCTGGGTCATTTCCAAATTGGCCTCATGCAGCGGGGTCTAACCGCGATGATTTCTTTCTTCGGAGTAGCCATTCTCGTCTTTTTCATTACAGCCATGACTAACAATGAGGGATTCGTCGCCTTTCTTTTAGCCATGCCCGTCCTTTGGTTCTATTCCATGTTTGATGCGTTAAAACAACTAGATCGCAAGCAAGCGGGCTTAGAGCTTATCGATCGAAGCATGTTCGAAGATTTTCATTTCTCCGATGATTATGGCCGCAAAAATCGGACACTGGCAACGATTATCGCGATCTTTCCTGGCGCCGCCCACCTGTATCTGAATATGACCAAGCGCGGCATTCAACTTATGGCTTTCTTCTTGTTCTCGGTATACGTGTTGGATGTCCTAAGATTGTCCCTTTTCTTTTTCTTGATTCCAATTCTGTGGTTCTTTAGTTTTTTCGATGCCTTGCAGCACATCAACAAATACGAGAACGGTACCTTGGTCGATAAGCCACTTATCGAAAATTGGGCCTCCTACCATCGGGTGATTGGAGTCATCCTCATTGTCCTTGGCGGATACTATGTGTTCAAAGAGGTTGTCGTACAATTCTTATCTCGTTTCTTTCCTCATTCCAACTACGTCTATTGGATCAATAATATCGGACAGACCGCTATCGTAGCTGTCATTCTCATTGGCGTTGGAATTCGGCTGCTCTTTTACAAGAAAAAACAATCCTCTCCTCCAACGCTGGATTCCTTGAATACTAACGAAAAAAAGAACCTCTAAGGGTTCTTTTTTTGTCGGTGTTGATGATTTCTTTTAAACCTTGTTACACGTTAAACCTTAGGAAAATCTGCATATAAAACACGGTAAGTGTCTTTGGCACATCCCCTCCAGCCTGATTATAACAGGTATGAAAGTCCTCTATGCAACGGTTGTTTCGCGGAATGCTCCAACGGAACCACACCTCTCTGCTCACCGACAATAATAGTATGTCCGGCTTCATGGATTTTAAACATTTTGTAAATATTTATTTTTGGCTCATGATCCCTTTGCTTGCTTTTGCTTAGAATGATTACGATTCTTGACCTTCTTCGAGCCTGATAATGCTTCTGGTGCATGGTTCTGATCAGAACCGTTTTGTTCGTTATCTTGCGCTATACTGTCTCCGGCAGAATATGCTCTGGGTTTCGACATAGCTTACCTCACTCCTCTGTGGTCGTCATGATTAAGTGCATCTTGATGCCTCCGGTCGTTCGTATCCTGCTGCACCTGCTGTGCCTGATGACTATTCACCACAGTCTGGTCGTCCAGATCTTTAACGACATTCTGCAAATTTTTATCCCTACTCTTTTGCTTAGTCATTGAATTTGTCCCTCCGCGCAATTAGACATGTGTAACCTGCTGTAGCGCCTGTGCGCATTCATGAATGTGGCGGACATAATCGTCCACAAGGGTTTGAATAATGTCCGTGTGCTCATCAATATGCGTCGTGCCTTGTTGCACATCGGTGAGCTCAACTTTGACCTCTCTATCGTCTACATACGTCACTTTAAAATCAATCGTATACCCGGTATGTCCGGCCGTAATAATGTGAACACGGAGCGCCTGTGGATCTGCCTCATCAGCCCAAATGCGGGCTTTATCAGCCACTTCTAGCTGCTTAGGCAGCATCGTCTTCCACTCTTCCACCAGCTGGGACTGATCGATTGTCAGCTTGTCTATTTTCATTGTAACACCTCCACATCCTTAAAATGCGAAAGCGCCGCGTCTTTTATCCAGATGACCGTCTAACAAAAAAAGCCACACGATTCTCGAAGAATCGCATGACTTTTTGTAAGGTATGTATACGGAGAGGGTGGGATTCGAACCCACGGAGGCTTGCACCTCGGCGGTTTTCAAGACCGCTGCCTTAAACCACTCGACCACCTCTCCATGCAGGTGTCTCCATCAAGGAGACGACCTCGTCCAGTGACAAAAATCATTGTATCACAGAAAGCTAGGTAGAATCAAGCCCTATTTATTTCCGATGATTTTCACGTTGCCCATATAAGGAACTAACACATCTGGAACTACAATCGTTCCGTCTGCTTGCTGATAATTTTCAAGAATTGCCGCTACAGTTCTGCCTAGCGCCAGACCTGAACCATTCAACGTATGGACAAACTCCGGCTTCGCCTTCGCGTCTCTACGGAATCTAATATTCGCTCTACGCGCTTGAAAATCCTCAAAGTTGCTGCAAGACGAAATCTCGCGGTACACGCCGCTATTAGGCAGCCATACTTCGAGATCATACGTCTTAGCGGACGTAAAGCCAATATCGCCCGTACAAAGCGATAGAACGCGATATGGAAGCTTTAACAGCTGTAGAACACGCTCAGCATGGCTTGTAAGCTTCTCAAGCTCATCATAGGAATCCTCGGGCTTAACGAACTTAACAAGCTCAACTTTGTTAAATTGATGCTGTCTGATCAAGCCGCGCGTATCGCGACCGGCAGAACCGGCTTCCGAACGGAAACATGCGCTAAACGCGACAAAGTTAACCGGAAGCTGCTCGTTTGTCAAAATATCTTCACGATGATAGTTCGTTACAGGCACTTCCGCTGTAGGGATCAAGAAGTATTCGGAATTCTCGATCTTAAAGACATCTTCCTCAAATTTGGGCAGCTGACCTGTCCCCGTTAAGCTCTCGCGGTTCACGATATAGGGAGGCAGCATCTCTTCATAGCCATGTTCATCGCTATGAAGATCCATCATGAAATTGATTAACGCTCGCTCTAGCCTTGCGCCCAGCCCTTTATAGAACACAAACCGCGAGCCCGTCACCTTAGCTGCCGCTTCAAAATCAAGAATGCCTAACTCTTGCGCCACTTCCCAATGCGGTTTAACTTCGAAATCGAAATGCGGGATGTCGCCAACGCGGCGAATCTCCACATTCTCTTCCTCAGAAAGACCTACGGGAACGCTTGCATGAGGCATATTCGGGATCGATAGCAGAACTTGCTGTAAAGACTCGTCTAAGACACGAATCTCATCATCAAGCTCCTTAATACGATCGCCGACGACCTTCATTTCTTGAATCAACTCATCCGCATTTTCACCGGATCTCTTACGACCGGCGACTTCTTGCGAAACCGTATTGCGGCGGTTTTTCAACTGCTCCGTCTCTTGCAGAAGCTCTCTTCGCTTCACATCTAATGCGGTAAAGCCATTCAGCTCATCGATCTGCTTTCCGCGGTTTGCCATAGCAGCTTGTACAGCTGCCAAATCACTTCGAAGTAACTTTACATCAAACAAGGAGATTCCTCCGTTAGCGCAAAATGGTTAGAATATGGAAGCAAGCACCCTTCCCGGAGAACCGGTTATGCAGAGGTGCTTGTACCATTCGTTATGCTTGTCTTTGCTTTACCATGTCCAAGAAGTAGCTATGCATCCGGAAATCATCTGTCAACTCTGGATGAAACGACGCTGCAAGAAGATGCCCTTGCTGCGCGGCTACGATTTGGCCATCATAGGTGGCCAGTACATCAACACCGGGTCCCACTTTTTCAATCAGTGGTGCGCGAATGAAAACAGCCCGTACGTTCTCGTCAATCCCCTTGATTGCGAGATCCGTCTCAAAGCTTTCACGTTGACGACCAAATGCGTTGCGAGCAACCGTAATATCCATCAGTTCCAAATGAGCCTCCGGTTGACCGGTGATCTCCTTTGCAACCACAATCAAGCCTGCGCAAGTACCGAAAACCGGCTTGCCAGCCGCAGAGAATTCTCTTAGCGCATCAATAAAACCATAAGTGCGCATGAGTTTTCCGATGGTCGTGCTCTCACCTCCAGGGATAATAACCCCCTGGATGTCAGCAAGCTGCTCTGTTCTTTTAATAATGACGCCTTCAGCGCCGGCCTTCTCGATACCGCGTATATGTTCTGCTACCGCGCCTTGCAGCGCGAGAACCCCAATCTTCGTCATTACCAGCCGCGCTCCTGCATGCGTTGAGAAGCATCTAATTTGGAAATTTCGATACCTTTCATCGGCGTACCGAGGTTTTTCGAAATTTCTGCAATCAATTTATAATCCGTGTAATGCGTAACAGCCTCAACGATCGCTTTTGCAAACTTCTCGGGGCTATCCGATTTGAAAATACCTGAACCTACGAAAACACCATCCGACCCGAGGTGCATCATAAGTGCAGCGTCAGCAGGCGTAGCCACACCACCCGCAGCAAAGTTAACGACAGGCAGCTTGCCTGTTTCGTGTACTTGCAGCAGCAGTTCGTAAGGAGCGCCCAATGTTTTTGCTTCAAACATCAGCTCATCTTTAGACATGCCTTGCACTTTGCGAATTTGCCCTTGAATCATACGCATATGACGCACAGCTTCAACGATATTACCTGTTCCTGGCTCACCTTTTGTACGAAGCATCGAAGCGCCTTCGCCGATACGACGCAAAGCTTCTCCAAGGTCACGAGATCCGCAAACGAATGGAACCGTGAAATCACGCTTGTTGATATGATAAACCTCATCAGCAGGCGTCAGTACTTCACTCTCATCGATATAGTCAACGCCCAGAGATTCCAGGACTTTCGCTTCTACAAAGTGGCCAATTCTGGCTTTCGCCATAACTGGAATAGAGACAACTTTCATAACCTCTTCAACGATAGTCGGATCAGCCATGCGGGATACACCGCCAGCAGCCCGAATATCAGCAGGTACGCGCTCAAGCGCCATAACTGCGGAAGCACCAGCAGCCTCAGCGATTTTCGCTTGCTCAGCATTCATAACGTCCATGATGACGCCGCCCTTTTGCATTTCGGCCATACCAGTTTTAACGCGGGATGTTCCAGTTTCCATTTCTTTCGTTCCTCCTATGCCTTTATAACAATTTCATGCAGTTCCCTACACGATTCGATAGTAAACTTCTAAACATTCATTTTACAGGATGGTGGGGCAATATACAACCCATTTTCTGGTCTACTTAGACCCCTTAATCCCACTAAACATATCACCAAAAAAGTTTTTGATGGAACGGAACAACAGGCGGATCCAGCTGCCTTTCTCCACATCATCATTCGCGATCAAATCCACTGTTTTTTCCTGCCCGTTATAGGTCACTTTCACTTTTCCAAGCGGATCGCCCTTCTTTATCGGAGCAACTAGCTTGCCTTCTTCAAGAGGCTCTGCCGTTAAAGTGAAATCTGTATCTTTGGCGCCTTTCTTAGCAATGAACGTCATTCCCGTTTTAGTTACGAGAGGCACCTGAGTTTGAACGCCCTTCTTAATGTTTACAGTTTTCAAAGAATCTATTTCTGCTTTCGCATTAAGGTAAGGCTTGATTTCGAAATTATTGAATCCGTAATCGAGCAGCTTCCGAGTCTCATTAAACCGCTCCGGCTCTGTCTTAGTGCCCATGACCACGGTAATTAGGCGCATACCATTACGCTCAGCAGTTCCGGTAAAGCAATAACCCGCATCATCCGTAGAACCTGTTTTCAAGCCATCAAGGCCTGGATACGCATATTTTTTAAAATTCGTATTATTCTGGTTTCCTTCCAACATCCAGTTCCAGTTAATCATAGCTGATTTATCTGTAGGTCTAAGCTTTAATGACGGTATCTTCGTGAATTCGAGAATCTCTTTATGGTCCTTTAAGATATTATAGGCGAGAATAGCTGCATCACGAGCGGTCATAAGCGTCTCTCCCTCAATAGATTGAGGTGGATTTTTCAGATCGGCTCTAGACAGTCCAGTTGCGCTAATGAAGTGGGCCTTATCCGACATACCGAGCTGCTTGGCTTTTTCATTCATCATTTTCGCAAAGTTTTCCTCGGTGCCTCCTATAGTTTCCGCAAAAGCAACTGATGCGTCATTTGCTGAATAAATGGACATCGCGTTAAACATATCTTTATATGTCAGAGTTTCATTTTCGGCGATCAACTGCCCGGAACCGATAACGTCAGCAGCATTTTTACTTGCTGTCACCTTAGTGTCCCATGTATACTTGCCTTCTTTAATGCCTTCCATAGCCAAATATTCCGTCATCATCTTGGCCATACTCGCTGGCGGAAGGGCTTCATCCGCATTCATTTCATAGAGAACCGTTCCCGTTGTTGCTTCCATAATAATTGCCGATTTCGCTGCCGGTTTAGGCTCATTACTTACTGGCGTTGGGGTTGCAGCCGTTGTAGTTGTTGGTGTTTTTGTTCCTTCTGCCTGAACATAGGTTGGTTGTATATGTAAAAGGAAGGATTGAGCTAATAAACTTATACCTAGTACTAAAGCAACCTTTTTTCTCGTCAAACTCCATAATCTCACGATTTCACTCTCCCTGGCGATTTAATGACACGTTATATTGTAACACACCCTATTAGACAAAAAAAAGAAGTCGCAGGTTCAAACACCTACGTCTTCTTTTTTATCATTTCTGTGACGATTACATCGAGTAGTTCGGCGCCTCTTTCGTAATTTGGACATCATGTGGATGACTTTCTCTTAATCCTGCACCTGTAATCCGAACGAATTGAGTATCATGGATTAGTTCTTGAATATTGCGGGCACCACAATACCCCATCCCTGAACGTAAACCACCGACTAATTGATAAACCGTATCTGCCATAGGTCCTTTGTAGGCTACACGACCTTCGATTCCTTCAGGAACTAGTTTGCTTTCGTTCTCTTGGAAATAACGATCTTTGCTGCCTTCCTTCATGGCGCCTAGTGATCCCATACCGCGGTAGACCTTAAACTTACGACCTTGGTAAATCTCAGACTCTCCCGGGCTCTCTTCCGTTCCAGCAAAAAGGCTGCCGATCATAACCGCACCAGCGCCGGCTGCGATAGCTTTTACCACATCACCTGAATATTTAATCCCGCCGTCAGCAATTACAGGTACATTAAATTCCGCTGCAGCTTGGGCACAGTCATAAATAGCTGTAATCTGAGGCACACCAATCCCTGCAATAATTCTCGTCGTACAGATAGAACCCGGTCCGATACCAACTTTGACCATGGAGGCCCCAGCCTTAATTAAATCGCGCGTGCCGTCACCAGTTGCTACATTACCTGCAATGATAGGTAATTCCGGGTACTCTGCTCTAAGCTTCTTCACAGTCTCTGCAATGTTAATGTGATGGCCATGAGCAGAATCTACAACAATAACATCAATACCCGCCTTCACAAGCGCAGCCGCTCTCTCCGTCACGTCCTTGGAAACGCCCACAGCAGCTCCAACAAGCAAACGTCCCAGGGAATCCTTGGCTGCATTAGGGAATTGGATGGCTTTTTCGATATCTTTAATCGTAATTAAGCCTTTAAGCTTGAAATCATCATCGACTAGCGGTAGCTTTTCGATTTTATGTTTTTGCAGAAGACCTTCTGCCTGTTGAAGCGTGGTACCGACGGGTGCAGTTACCAATTCTTCACGGGTCATGACCTCTTTGATTTTAATCGAGTAATCATGCACAAATCGCAGATCTCTATTGGTCAAAATTCCTACTAGCTTGTTGGACTCATCCACAATAGGTACACCTGATATCCTGTACTTGGCCATGAGCTCTTCCGCATCATAGACATGATGTTCCGGTGTAAGGGAAAAAGGATTCGTAATGACCCCGCTCTCCGATCTCTTAACACGATCCACTTCAATGGCTTGTTGTTCGATGGTCATGTTCTTATGAATGATCCCGATGCCACCTTCGCGAGCCATAGCAATTGCAAGAGCAGATTCAGTAACAGTATCCATGGCTGAGCTAATGAAAGGAATGTTTAACTTCACCTGAGGCGCAAGCGTCGTGGAAACGTCAATCTCCTTCCCAAACACTTCGGATTTTCTCGGCACCAACAACACATCATCAAAAGTTAAACCTTCCTTACCAAACTTATCTTCCCTCACAACACAAATTCCTCCTTATTCAGGTGTATATATTAGTGCTTATCTTAACAAAACCCTATTTTTCGTGTCAAGGAAAAGGGGGCTCTCCCCACGTGGCAACTCCATGAATAAGAAGATTCCGTTAACGATATGAATAGGTGCTGCTGGAGTTCCATATCAGAAATTGCTCAACACCTTGTTCCTTCGCTGCTTTTATCTGCTCTTGCACATCTTCCTTGCCATAAATCTTGTGAGGCTTCACCCAAGTTGCTGTAAAATCTTGATACCAAGGACGAATTTCAGCAATTTCTCCGCTAGATTGCTTTAATCGATTATTCTTCGTGACGGCATCAGCTATAGCTTTACTAATAATTGCATAGGGCTGTAAATCTGGATTTTTGACTCCGTAAATACCACTCGAATAATGCGACGGATACAGCATCGGAGAAATATAATGCACCTGTTTGCTGATTTTAGACCAATCTTGGCCAATTCCCATATCATTGTCAGAAGAAGTGGTCAAACCGAAAACATCAGCCGATAAGTATGCTTGTCCACCAAGCCGTTCATTCGCCTTTCTCAAAAAACCTTCAATAACCTGCGATTTCGACATCTGCTTGGGGTTGTCAAAATCCACTTCTCGATTCAGATTATTACCGTTCTCAGGAAATCTTACATAATCAAACTGGATTTCTTCAAAGCCTAAATCCGCGACTTCTTTGGCAATCTGTATGTTATAATCCCATACTTCTTCTTTATAGGGATCTACCCATGCCGTTCCTTTCGCATCCTTCCAAATCTGGCCTGTGCGGGTCATCATGGCATATTTACTTTTCTTTTTACTTAAATATGGGTCCTTAAAAACGACCACTCGAGCAATGGTATAAATACCTTTTTCTTTCAATTTAATTAGCTTTGCTTTCAAATCGCTTATAATAACATGGCTATTGGCTCCAATTTCATTGACCATGGGAATAGCTGATGAATATGTAACTTGGCCCGAATCATTTTTTACATCTATTACCATTGCGTTCAAATCTGTCTGATCAACTAAATCAAGGAGTTGCTCAAATTTGCTTCCTACGGCTGACCACGCGGATACATAAATCCCTTTAACCTTTTGTTTTGGAGATTTATTAACTGGCAGCTCAACAGAAAGTGGAGTTAGTTGCTCTACAATTAGAGCAGGGGCAGGCAATGAATGATCTAGATTGGATGGAGGTATAACAGCATGATTTGATGTAATCTTCTTCGTGACTTCCGGTTCCGCAGTACATCCTAAGCATACAAATACAAATAGATTAGAGATAACTACTAATCCTAGCCATCTTGCTAACCATTTCCCTTTACCCATACAAATCCCTCCTCATAAGGCTAGTATGGTTTAATAAGCTACTTTATAAAGATATAAAAAAAGAGTCTTTCTGGAAATTCATCCAAAAAAGACTCTTTTACAAATTGCTTGGCAACGTTCTACTCTCCCAGAACCCTGCGGTTCAAGTACCATCGACGCTGGAGGGCTTAACGGTCGTGTTCGAGATGGGAACGCGTGGATCCCCTCCGCCATCATCACCAAACAGTCAAAGTGCATGTTGCACCCTGAAAACTAGATACGAAACTTGCGTAAAGTAGGTATTTGTTGAACCAGTTGTGTTCTGGCTCCCAATCAAGTATTCGGCAATCGCTTCGTCAGCTTCTGCTTCACTTGCTTGGGATTGTTTTGGTTAAGCCCTCGACCGATTAGTATTCGTCAGCTGCATGCATTGCTGCACTTCCACCTCGAACCTATCAACCTCGTCGTCTACAAGGGGTCTTACATACTGGGAAAT
>NZ_JBFNXH010000022.1:0-65340 GCF_040812395.1 Paenibacillus tabacirhizosphaerae
CCGCCAGCGTTCGTCCTGAGCCAGGATCAAACTCTCCAAAAAGGTAAACCTTTATTGAAAGCTGAATAGCTCAATTGACTTGCTAGCGAGATTTGCATCTCATTTTTTGAACGATTGCTCGTTCGTGCTTCTTCACTCGTTGTTCAGTTTTCAAAGAACAATTTCTTTCGTTTTAACCCGCCGCCCCTCAAAGGCGACTTGATTAATATATCACATCTGCCTATTCGATTGCAAGAACTTTTTTTAATTTCTTTTGTTCTTTCGTTCGGCTCCCGAAGCGACAAAGAGTAATATACCAAATAGGCAAATGGATTGCAAGCACAAAAAAAAGCTGCGGGGCTTCCCACAGCTTGATCGATCTATTTTAACCTTGGCTTCCAATAAAGATGTAGCGAGCCAAAACAAGAATGGCCAGAACCCACATGAGCCAGTGAATTTGATATTTGTTTTTGCCGCCAAGATTAGCAGCTGTTGCAAGAACGACGTAAGTAACGATACCAAAGGAAATGCCGTTTGCGATATTGTAAGTGAAAGGCATCAATACAATTGTAAGGAAAGCCGGGATCGCCAGAACGAAATCCTGGAAATCGATCTCTTTGATGGATTGAACCATCAGAACGCCAACAACAATTAACGCCGCAGCTGTTGCGGATCCTGGAATCAACATTGCAATCGGAGCCAAAAACAAAGCTAGTAAGAAACATACGCCTGTAGTTACCGCCGTTAAGCCAGTACGTCCGCCTTCCGCTACGCCTGCTGCGCTTTCTACGAATGCAGTAACTGTGCTCGTACCTACCAGTGCGCCGCCGCTTACGCCGATAGCGTCTACGAACATAGCTTTACCAACGCGTTTGTTGCCTTCTTCTTTGTTCTTCATAATTCCAGCGCGATTCGCTGTTCCCACCATCGTACCGAATGTATCAAAAAGCTCTACGAACGTAAATGTTGCGATGACAGAGATAATCCCCGTGTTCATGATGCCCGCGAAATCAAAATCAGCGAACTTCAGCTTCGACATATCCGGAATCCAAGTTGTATCTGCACTTGTCAGAGAACCCAAGTTCACTAGACCCATGAAATAACCGACAACTGTAGTTGCCAAGATACCAATCAGAATGGCCCCGCGGATTCGAAGTACCATGAAGATGGAAATCAGCAGAATACCGATCAGCGTCAATATCACGCCTTTATCTTGGAAGGAACCTAAATGAAAAATGGTTTCAAAGGAAAGTACATCTGTATATTTATGTGCTGCAATATCTTTGGAGCTTTCGACTGCGACACTCAAAATGCCGCTGTTTTTGAAGCCGATCATCGCGATAAACAAGCCGATACCAACCGTAATTGCATGTTTCAAGCTGTCAGGCACTGCAACGAGCAGCATTTGACGAATTTTCGTGAAAGTCAGAATCAAGAAGATGAGCCCTGAAATAAATACAGCTGTCAAAGCCATGGAGAACGTAAACTTGCCTTGCGATGACAGAATGATGGTCGCGAAATACGCATTCAACCCCATCCCCGGCGCAAGCGCTACAGGAAAATTAACGAACAAGCCCATAGCAATCGTCATGACACCTGCCGCAATAGCCGTAGCCAAGAAAATGGAAGTCCAGTCACCGCCCGTTGCGCCCGATTTGAAAGCGCTGAGAACGTCCGGATTCACCGCAAGAATGTAAGCCATCGTCATAAACGTTGTAATACCCGCCATGATTTCCGTTCTTACTGATGTGCCGTTTTGCTTCAATTTGAAAAACCGATCCATCTACTTATTCCCCCTAAGAGTTTTCGCCAGAAGTCTGGCTTGTTAAGCATGCGGAACAGCAAAAAACCCAGAATCGATGTTGCTGATTCTGAGTACGAAAAAGGAGCCATCCGTATAAGAGCTGCTTTTGGTGTGCAAATGCAATATAGAAGCCCACACGGATTTAAATCCTTTTTTTCGTAGCCAGATCATTTGCGGTGATCTCGTAGAAACTCTCAGGCCAATTCCCGAGATTATACGAAAAACTGTTATCCATTTCACATTTTAGATCTGTAAATCGGAGATGTCAACAGAAAAACCGAACGTTTTTAGAGAGTTTTTCTCATACGTTCGGTTTTTACAGTTTCAGGATTGTTTTACTTTACATTATTCCCATTCAATGGTAGCCGGCGGCTTGGAAGTGATGTCATAGACAATCCGGTTTACGTTTTCAACTTCGTTAACGATACGTACGGAGATCTTTTCGAGCACATCCCAAGGGATACGCGCCCAGTCCGCTGTCATTCCGTCAATGGAAGTAACTGCGCGAATACCTACGGTGTACGAATAGGTTCTGGCATCACCCATAACACCTACGCTTTTCATTCCAGGAAGCGCAGTGAAGTACTGCCAGATCTCGCGATCCAAGCCTGCTTTAGCAATTTCTTCGCGCAGGATGGCGTCGGATTCACGAACAATGTGCAGTTTCTCCTCGGTTACTTCGCCTAACACGCGAATCGCCAGACCTGGACCCGGGAATGGTTGTCTCCATACGATTGCCGCTGGGAGGCCGCACTCTTCGCCGACTTTACGCACTTCGTCTTTAAACAGGGCTTTAAGAGGCTCGACAAGCTTGAATTTCATATCTTTCGGCAGTCCGCCTACGTTATGATGCGATTTGATCGTATGTGCGGTAGCTGTTCCGCTTTCTACGATATCTGTGTAAAGTGTGCCTTGCGCCAAGAAAGCGAAGTCGTCAAACTTGCCGGACTCCTCTTCAAACACGCGGATAAATTCCGTTCCGATGATTTTACGTTTTTGCTCTGGATCGTCGACGCCTGCCAATTTGCCAAGGAAGCGATCGCGTGCGTCGATTTTAACTACTTTCATATCGAATTTGCCGACAAAGGTTTCCATAACGCTCTCGCCTTCGTCCTTGCGCAGCAAACCATGATCGATAAACATACAAGTCAGTTGAGACCCAATCGCTTTGTGCAGCAGAATCGCAACAACGGAGGAATCCACGCCGCCGCTCAGCGCGCAGAGCACTTTCTGATCGCCGACTTGCTCGCGAATTTCTCTGATCGTATCTTCAATAAAGGATTCCATCGTCCAGTCGCCGCCGCAGCCGCAAACATCATACACGAAGTTATGAATCATTTCGTTCCCTTGAACGGAGTGACGCACTTCGGGGTGGAATTGGACAGCGTGAATGTTTTTCTCGCGGTGGCTCATAGCCGCAATTGGAAGCGATTCTGTGCTTGCCTCTAGTACAAAACCCTCTGGCAATGCGGAAACGTGATCGCCATGGCTCATCCAAACGACCTGCTTCGCATCCAGACCTTTCACGAGAGGGCTTTCGTTCGTGAACTCAAGCTCAGCTTTACCATACTCGCGTGTATGCGCACGCTCAACTTTACCGTTCAGTTGATGCGCGATCAACTGCATGCCGTAGCAAATCCCCAGGATCGGGATTCCCAAATCGAAAATCGCTGAATCCACTGCGGGAGCGCCCTCGCCGTATACGCTTGCCGGACCTCCGGAGAATACGATTCCCTTTGGGTTCAGCTCACGGATTTTATCTACAGTTGTATTGTATGGCATCAATTCGCTATATACGCCTAAATCACGAATACGCCTAGCAATCAACTGATTATATTGCCCCCCAAAATCTAAAACAACGATAATTTCACTCGGTTTACTCATTACCCGACCTCCTAGTTTCATAGTGATTGAAGTTTTTGGGGATCCCCTTGTCCGCTTATCACTATTTATAGCTACTAATTTTAAACATTACCTGCCTAGGATGTAAAGAGCTGAGTTGAAAGCTATTCAGATTCTCCAAAAAGTACCAAACGAATGCCGGTTTTCAAATTTCTACTTTTGGGAATTTCGTGTTGATTGTATAGCTTTCCACAACGCTGCGATTTCACGTTTCGAGTAGGCAGGCCGACCAGGAGTGTCGTACCGAATGGTTTCATAAATTTGCGCAAAATGAAGCAGGGCTTGCTGCTGGGCTGAGTTCCCCAGTCGTAAAGCGGTCACGTATTCACGAACCGTTTGGTGAGAAGATTTGGCCCCATATCGATGAAACAATTGCAGCCATAAGCGATCCATGTAGCGAGTGGCAGGATGAGGACTGTTCAAGCGACCCTTAACGCCTGGCACAAATTGCGAGATGCGGAGCAGCCAGCCTTTTCGCCATAACATCAATAAGAGCCCAAGGAGCAATAAGCAAATGGCCACAGCCATTAGCAAATGTTTCCTATTATATTGCACAAAAACGAGAATTTCATTCATCGTGGTTTGCAGCCATTCACGCGGAGCGCCCGAAAAGTTCGCTGCCGTTGGAATCATTTGAATGGAGGCTGTTAACGCAGGCCTGTCGGCTTGCGCTTTTGCCAATACGGATTTCGCATGATCAGTGCTAGCTCCTGTGAATCCCGGTGTAGGTTCGAAAGGAACCCATCCTGATGATGGAAAATACACTTCTACCCACGAATGCGCATCTTTATTGCTTACCGCAACTTCTTGCAGATGATTATCGTCAACCCCTTGCAGCGTGCCGGGCGCAAACCCTTTTACCCAACGAGCGGGAACGCCTACAGACCGAAGCATCACCACCATCGCAGTTGAAAAATGATCACAGTAGCCGAGTTGGTCTACGAACAGGAAGTGACTGACAAAATCCTCATTGCGCGTGGGACGTGTTGGCTTATCCAAACTGTATGTGTAATTGGTGCGCAGGTATTGCTCTATGGCTACCGCTTTTGCATAGGGCGCTACGCTGCCTGTGGTTATTTGCTCGGCAAGCCCCCGAATCGTACGGGGTAAATTCGCCGGCAGCTGCAAATACGCAGCGGTAACGGAGTCCGGATAACTCCCCGAATCAGCCGTCAGTGCTCCTGGGTCCTCGCGTACGGGCTGGCTGGTTATTTTGTAATAAGAAAGCGGATCGCTGATTTCGGGCAGCGTTATTTTATCTGAAGATTGATTGGCAATAACAATTTCGGGCGCCAGCGGCTTCCCCTGCTCCGTCAACAATGCATCGACCTGGAGAAGCGTACCTCCATAAAAGAGCTGTTTACCAAGGCCTTTCGTGCTCCAGAGCACTTCCTGTGTAACAGTCGGCGCAGAAGTCCTGGGGGTGCGGGAGACAAAGGGTTCCCCAGGCTCCTCTTTTTGAGTCCAGCCCTTGCTGGTGTAGAAGCTTTTGGACTCTCCGCGCCAGTAGGTCAATTCCGGCGTTTTCGCTGTAAAAACGATGCTGCTATCTGATTGCAGAGGTCCCCCTAGCGAGGAATCGTCGTGCCCATAACCCGATTTGGCTATTGTTGTATGCATGCCAGCATCATCATTGTAAAGCTCAAACATGCGGTCCGTTAAATAGGTCCAGCTGACAGGTTGCATGAGTGGCGTTGGAGCCGCTTTAGAAGCTGAATACCAGCCCACACCTGCCAGTACGGCTACTACAAGCAAGCTTGCACCAAACCACCCCCATGCACTGCTAGAACGCTGGGGAGTAACGTCATAGACTTGCTGAATCCTCGAAAGATTAAGCAGAGAAACCAGCAGCAAGCCATAGCTTAGCGTTCGCGAGATACCCTGTACGGTATCCGTGCCGAGCACGAGTTGCAGGCAAATCAGATAAGCGAGTGTAGCACCGACGAACCAGAGACTATGCTGTCTCTGCAGCATAAGCGCTTGTATGACAGAAATGAGAAGCGACCAGCCCAGGAGAAACAACAAAGTGCGGGTTTGACCGCTGATCAGGTCGAGTTGCCCTTGGAGCAGATAGGAAACATCATGCGAAATGACCTCCATGAGATCGATGATCCACGAACCGCCCAGAAAAGCTTCCCGATCAAACATAAAACCAACAAAAAGCAGGATAATAAGGCTTTTGGCGAACCAGCCCCATGTGTAAGGAACTCTAAAGCAATCTATGGCGATGCAAAGAGCGAATACGATAAGAAAAGGTTGAATTGTGTAGATTTCAGATACATCTGCCAATAATGGCAGCGGACGCAGCCATTCTGTTAGCAATAAGAAGAGCAGCAGCGAGATCATGAGATCACGGATGAGTGATCCGCCTGCATGGGATGGCGATGAACCCACTAGCGCCTGAGCAGGGGAGCCATTTTGTGAACTGGAGCGTGATGCGCCTCGTGCAGCGAACCGATTTTGTGTGCTGGAGCGTGACGTACCTCGTGCAGTGAACTGATTTTGTGAGCTGGGGTGCGATGCACCTCGTGCAGCGAACTGATTTTGTGAGCTGAGGTGCGATGCGCCTCGTGTAGCGAACTGATTTCGTGAGCTGGAGCGTGACGCGGAAGTGCCTGCCCGCCGCACGCTGCCCTGCGGGCCATTGGGTTCAAGCGGTTGCATCCGCGACACCCCCTTGCTTCGGCCACTGATGAGCCGGATGCGGCACTTCCGTGAAGGAGCAGCCTAGCACCTGCAGCTGCGACGCCCCCTCTCGGTCTGCGACCGAGAGGGACGGACGCGCGTGCACGTATATCACGTGCACGGCTCTTCGCCTGCTGCGCGCTTCCGCGATCGCGCGCAGCAAGGCCAAGTCCAGCGTCGATGTGATGCACAGCATCGACGCATCCGGCGGCAAGGCCGCAGCTTCATTCCTGACAAGGTCAGGAAAGGAGGGCCCGGGCTTGCCGCCCACGCTCGCGAGCACTTCGTACGCGAGCGTCAGGTCTGGGCGAATCGACGGCGCGATTCGCCTTCCGCCCGAGCTGCTGGCGAAGCCGCAGCTCTCGCGCCCGCGGGCGGCGGCTTCGAAGAAGCCGGCCGCGAGGGCGACGCCCTTCTCCAGCAGCGGCTGAGCCGCCACCGCGGGGCCTGCGGCAGGCGACGCGTCAAGCAGCAGCATCCGCTTCGCGGAAGACGCTTGCTCGGGGTCCTTCGACATCAGCCGGCCTAGCTTGGCGGTGGACTTCCAGTGAATGCGGTGATACGGATCCCCGCTGGCATACTCCCGAACGCCGCCGACCAGCGGCGTCGAAGCCCATGGAACGCCCGCAGCCGGCTTGTCGCCATCTTCCGAATGCAGCGACATAACGGACCGGTTCAGCGCATCCGGCTTCGGATAAACCAGAAAGCGCTGCGCATCGTCGCGATACAGCTTTTTGACAGCGAACCCGAACATGTCGCCAGTCACAAGCTCTATACCTGCACAGCTGTACACACCCCTTGCAAGTCCAATGAAACGATAGTGCCAGGCAAAAGAACCCTGGAACCATGGAAAAAGCAGCTTCCTATAGATCAGTCTGGTCCCGCTTCCTTCGTGGAACCATGTTTCTTTTACAACCAACCAGGGTAAAGGCAACAGGGATCGATGTGCAATATGCACGTCAACGATCATTTCCTCACCCGACACACAAACCCTATGCGAAAGCGTTCGTTCTACTGTTGCACCCTTTAAAGCGAAAGCATACACCATACCCGATTGAAGCAAAACTATCGAAAAACAAACCAATAAGAACCAAGAAGCAAAGCCCCCTTGCATATAAACCAAACCAGCGCCTACTAGACACCCCACTGCCAACAGCCCTGTTTTTCTCCAGCTTTTCATTCGTATCCCCCTACTTCAATGAGGCGTAGCGAAGAACTGGAGTCTGCAACGAAGCAAGCAGATCGGACAATATCGCTTCCGCCGATTTCCCCGTCATTTTTGCCTCTGAAGTTAGCATTAGCCGATGCGACCATACGGGAAGCACCATGCCTTTTATATCATCAGGTACAACGAAGCTCCGGCCACTCATGTAGGCAACGGATTGTGCTGCACGCATGAGCGAATAAGAGGCTCTTGGACTGACCCCCATGTACAAATCCTCATGCTGCCTCGTCGCGAGCGCAACGCGTACGATGAATTCCTTCAATGTTGCATCCACGTGAACCATTCCCGCTTCTCTTTGCATTTGAACAAACTCATCCTGTACAATGACAGGCTTCAGATGCTCCAAAGGCTGCCGGTCTTGCAGGCGATCCAGCATTAAAACCTCTTGCTCCGGCGTTGGGTAACCCAGCGTCAGCCGCATGAGAAAACGGTCCATCTGTGCCTCCGGCAGCGCATACGTTCCTTCGTAATCGGCCGGATTTTGCGTGGCCAGCAGCAAAAACGGCTTCGGCAGTTCATAACCGACTCCGTCTATCGTCACACGTTTCTCTTCCATCGCTTCCAGGAAAGCCGCTTGCGTCTTCGGTGATGTGCGATTGCATTCATCTGCAAGCACAATGGGAGTCATCAAGGGACCCGGGCGAAATTCAAACTCTCCAGACTTAGCATTGTACACAGAAATGCCTGTCACATCGGATGGCAGCAAATCCGGCGTACATTGAATTCTCTTAAACTCGCAGCCAATCGTTTTGGCTAGCGCACGAACCAGCATGGTTTTTCCTACGCCGGGAACGTCCTCCAGCAAAAGATGACCGCCACTCAGCATTGCAGCAAAGGCTTTTTCTATCGTTTCTCTCTTTCCAACAATCACTTTCTCTACGTTCATGATCATCCGTTCTACGAGAGGCTGCGGTTGATCGAAGTTTCGCGTTTTCGACTGCATAGGCAAGAAGCCTCCTTTATCAGGTTATGCCTCTAGCTTTTCCAGTTGTCTACTCTTTTAGACATCAGAGGTTCATAGCAAATAGAGAGTTTTTCTGAAATATGTTCGTTTCCTGTCTCAAATAGAAGAGCCGAAAGACAAGCGCGACTTCCCTTATGTCAGGTTCGATGACCGACTGGGTGATGCGTCCGCCAAATAAATCTACCGTTTTCTCTAAAGGAACGATAATCGCCCCCTCCTCCAGGCTCATATCCGCCAATGGATAGGTAGCGACGCGTTCCCCTAGCTTATATTGACGAAGGCTTCTTGCAGATAAATCATATTCCAGATCATACATCCCATAATGCGCATTAGCCGTCTTTGCGGGCTCATCCCAGTCCACATCCCCTCCCATTCTTTCAACCAGAACACGGAGAGGCAGTTCAATCCGATCGCCTTGCATATCATACTGTGAGGCATCCAGCGTAAATTCACCCCCTCCGCTTACATGAATTTGTAATGGCATATTAGGTTTCCGGGAAAGGATCTGTGCTGACTCCTCACTAGCCACTTTCGTTTGGGTTACCAATTGCTGGACAGCATCCTGTGGTTCGGCATTTTTGTGGGCCAGAGCGTATTGATGCGTCTCTTTTAACAGCTCTTGAAAATGGGCAAAGCTCATGGTACGCGACCATTTCAACTTGCCAACCGCGAACTGCTTCGGCTTGACCTCCGTCGTTAACGGAGCGAAGGAATAGCCCAGCTTTTTGTAATAGGTGATCACTTGAGGCAGTGCCTCAACAGAAGATTCATGCCCTGTTCCGTCATGGAACAGGACGGTGATTTCGTGCTCGAGCGGACTGCTTTTAACCGTTTGAATAATTTCATTGACAGGTACATGCGGCCTTTTAGAATCTCCGCTATCCACATTCCAATCTACAGTCGTATAGCCGCCTTGCTCTAATAGGTAATAATAGTACGCATCAAAATTAGTAGACGTGCCGCCTGGAGCACGCACCAACTGCGGTCTAATTCCCGCAATATCAGTGAAAATCTCCTCGCTGCGTTGGATTTGATCCCAAAAATTTTGAAAATCACTATACAATTCTTTATATACATGATTATAGGAATGATTGCCTAAGGCATGGCCTTCTTTCAAGATTCTCTTGACAAGCTCGGGATGAGCCTTCGCTTCTTCACCCAACGCAAAAAATGTAGCTTTCACGTCCTCTTTCGCCAATATATCCAACACTTGTGTTGTAAGCTTGCTAGGCCCATCATCGAAAGTCAGATAAACAGTCGGCTTATCCGGTACCGTGTAGCTTTTCTCTTGCATCGTGCGCTTTCCTGTTTTCAGCTTCTGATAGATTTCCTGACCGGCTTGCGCGGGAATTTCGTCATTGTCAGCCGCTTTGACAGGTACCGAAGAAACCCATAAATAGACTAGTAAAAGTACGACCATAGCAAATTGAATTCGTTTCTGCATGTTGCTTAGGTGTGATCCTTGTAGATTCGTGCGCATGCCATAATCCCTCCGGTTTGTTCTATCATTTTGACTTGCTGATAGAGTATATGGGAGAAAGGATAAGAGTATGTCTATTGCATGGCTTCAAATAAAGAGGAGTTTCTCTTATGTGCGTAGAATTGTAAAGCTGATTCAATATCATGACATATTTCGACAAAAAAGGAAGGCGATTCGCATGAGTTTGGCTACCGATCTATTAAAAAAAAGCTCGCCTGCAGCTGTTAATCCCGGTTTATCTCTGCAAGATCAAGATGTGATCCGCAGGAATTTCGTTGTTTTCCTGGCTATCACGGCAACTGTTGTTCTCATGTATTTGAGTATTTTTGCTCTGGATGGCAACACGAGCGGCAATATCATCTACACGTACGTAATTGAAACAACGCTATGGATTGTATATGGCATCCTGCACTTCACTAAAAAGCTTATTCATTACTTATGTTATTTTGCTATTGTTGCCAGCGGAATAAGCACAACGATACAGCTAGTTCAAACACCCGACCTTACGAATGTCTTCTCGATTTACTATTTGATGATTATGGCTCTTGTGTTCATGAAGCTGCTGCCATGGCTGATTAGCGCTGTATGGGGATTCCTACAGGTCATCTATATGATTACCGCGCAAAAAGAAGTCCTGCATTTGGATCCCAAAGTCGGGACTACCTCCGTGATTTATTTCATTTTGATTGCTGTTTTCATGTTTGCCGTTTTGAAGGTTTCAGGCCATATGACAAAGAGCCTTTCGGAAGCAAGGGCTCAATCCGAGCAATTTTTAAGGCAGCAGGAAGAGCTACGAGAGAAAGCAATAAGTCAAGTTACTCTCGTTACCCATCATCTGCAAACAATATCTACAACTGGTGAAGAGGATAATGCTTCATTCGATGAAATGAATCATGCTTTCCAAGATATTGCGACAGGCGCAGGAGATCAAGTGGACTCCACGCTATCGATTAACGGCTCTGTTCATGAGATGAATGAGCTGATTAAGCAAATGTCGAACTCCATCCATACGCTGCTGGGACAAACGAATGAAGCTGCATCCTTGTCCGACCAAGGCAAAGACCGTATGGACAAGCTTTCCGAAACATTCGACGTGTTCACCAAAGACATTGAAGCGGTCTCGCAGGATACAGCGTTATTGATCGATCGCTTGAACGAAACGAGCCAATTCAGCGACACGATTCAAGATATCGCCAATCAAACGAATCTGCTGTCCTTGAATGCAAGCATTGAAGCAGCGAGGGCCGGCGAGCATGGTAAAGGCTTTGCAGTTGTCGCCAACGAAATTCGCAAACTCGCAGATATGACGGCCAAATCAGCCATTCGCATATCGGAGCAGCTGCAAGAGTTCACAACGCTGTCCAATCAAACCCGTTCACGCATGGATCAAGTAGCTATACGGATGCAGCAAAGCAATGAAATTACAGGTCAAACGAAGCAAGCATTCGAATCCATTATCAGCGCTGTCAGCATGCTGAAGGAGCTTTCGACAAGCTATAGCGGCTTGATGAATCGGATTAGCGATTCCTCGGTAACCATCAGTGATTCGACGAACAATCTAGCCTCGATTAGCGAAGAAGCGTCAGCTACCTTGGAAGAGCTGTCTGCCACGCTGCAATCCTTGCTAATGAATAACCGCAAAAATCTCGATCGCATCAAAGAAGCGGAAAATAATTTGCGCATCGTTATTGAGTAAAGAGGCTGTCCCAAAAGTGTTCGCATGAATGAGAGAGCCCCAAATTTTAAGCAAAAGAACCTTCAAATCCACCTGAAAAGTGGAGATGAAGGTTCTTTTGCTGGTGGAGGTGCAACCGATCGCCAATCGGCGAATTTATAAGCTGCGGCCCGAATCGCTTAAAGAGCTCGATTCATGGTTAGAATCTTTTCGCCGCCTATGGGAGGAGAGATTCGACCGCTTGGATGATTATTTGCAGCAAATGCAGGGAAAAGAACCGAAACGACCTGACGAGCAATAGGTCTGTTATCCAAAACCAAACTTGGAGGGATTTTATCATGTCTACCGACAAGGCTACAAACAACATTTCAGTAACTCTGGAAAATCATGAGCTGGTGATTACCCGCAGTTTCGATGCGCCGCGCGAGCTTGTTTTCAAGGTATGGACGGATCCCGAGCATCTGGCGAAGTGGTGGGGACCAACAGGTTTCACGCTGAATGTCGCGAATCATGATATCCGACCAGGAGGTATCTTTCACTACAGCATGCGATCCCCTGAAGGCTTCGAAATGTGGGGCTAGTTTGTTTTTCGTGAAATCGTTGCGCCGGAGAAGATCGTCTTCACCAACTCTTTTTCTGACGAGGCAGGGAACATCACCCACGGCCCATTTAGCGAAACGTGGCCGCTGGAAGTGCTCAATAACCTTACATTAACCGAAAACGATGGCAAAACCAGACTTACCTTCCGCATGCAGTTTGAAACAGCCGCTGAATTCAACGAAATTAAAACATATGCTGTCGATGGAAACAAGGAGACTCTTGACCGTCTTGTGGCCTATTTGGCGAAATCGTCCGCATAAGGTTACGTGTATGCTCCCCTTCAGGTATGAAGGGGAGTTTTTTGTAACTATCAAACACAAAAGGTGTCACTTACGAATATACCCGTCTGCAGCAACAAAATACGGCATCCCTCTCAATGCCCTACCAGGGACAAAGAGACGGATGCCGCACCGTTGTCATCACTCCTACAAGCTCTGAATATACTCGAGAACATCCGCTATATGGTTGGCGACTTTGACTTTGCGCCATTCCTTCACCAGATGGCCTTCCTCATCGATCAAGAAACTTGATCGCTCAATGCCCATGAATTGCTTGCCGTACATACTCTTTAGTTTCCATACACCGTACATATCTGAAACTGCATGATCTTCGTCTGATAGAAGCACAAATGGCAAGCTATATTTCTCTATAAATTTAGCATGTCTCTTTACAGAATCAACGCTAATGCCAATGATCGTCACGTTTAAGCCAGCAAACTCTTCAGATCGATCCCGAAAATCGCATGCTTGGGTCGTACAAGCCGGCGTGAGATCTTTGGGGTAAAAATAAAGAACGACCTTCCGGCCTTGGTAATCCCGCAGAGAAATCAGGCTCCCATCCGCTGCAGGTAATGTAAACTGTGGTGCGATTTGTTTCTTCGTGTCTGAAATCATAAACAATTCTCTCCCTCTTGCGCTAAATCTCTAAATCTTTAATCTCTAAATCGGTATACCCCATTATGCGCCAACTCTTGCTTAAACAGCAACCAAATATACTAAAACTACCATTCACAAGAAGAATATGGTAATTTATAGTAGGCTATTTGATAACTTAGAAGGAGTGAATTAAACGTCATGATTCGAATCAAACGTACTTCATTATTAACTGCGCTGGGCTTAACCCTGATTGCGCCTGCTTTTGCAGCAACAACCGCTTTTGCGGATACAGCTCCAGTCACTCGCGGGCAATTCATTAAGCTTATTGCAGAAGAATTAAAACTCGCACCCGTTAACAAACAATCTAAGCTGCCCTCGGATGTTAAAGCTGATTCCCCTTACGCCGATGCCGTTCGAGTTATGCAAGAACGTAAAACGATGGAAGGCTATTCCGATGGTAAGTATCGTTTGGATCAACCCATTAGCAAGGAGGAAGCCGGGTATATTCTCGGTCGATTCCTTGGCATTCTTGACAGTCGATCGAGTTCCAAGCTGCAAGAGCTTTTCGGCGCTGATTTCGGTAAAGATGCAGGGATAAACGAAGAAACAGCCGCTGCCTTAATTAAGCAGTCTTTAGCGAATGACCCGTCGGTTTCAAAGTGGCTGGCGGAAGCCTCGAAGACCCAAGTTGAATTGGCCACGTTCCGCGCAAATATGGATATGACCATCCATATCGCCTTCAAACCAGGGCAAGGCGGTTATTCGGACAATTTGGAAACCACGGCAATTTCCAATATTGAATACAATAAAGATCAAGGTATTCATCAAGTGATTACAACAACGACACCAGGCTCCGATTCAAAAGAAAGAACAATCAAAATCGAGCAGTATACAGTAACCCAAGGCACTTACATGAACATGCCTAACGGTGACAACACTGGCTTCGAGTGGTACGATATGACCAAGCAAATGCCATTTACATTCGACCAATTGATGGCTTTACAGAAGCAAAGCACGCAAATTAACCAAACGTTAATTACGCCTTACTTCTTTTACAAAGATCTTGGTACAACAGAGATGGACGGCAAAAAGCTTCATAAAGTCCAAGTTCGCGGCAAAATCACCAATACTTCGGACATCATCAAAACGCTTGGCGGTCTTGGGAGCGGCGATAACATGTTCAAAGACCTGCTAGATTCTCCTGCCCTCGCCGATATGAGCGTTGCCCTCTCTGCTGAAATAACGCTTGATGAGCAGTCCAAGCTCCCGGTAAGCATGGATGGCGACTATACCGTCACTTATGGCAACGAGCCTTCCAACCCGATTGATTACATGGATATGTCGATGACGATGAGCTATAAGGATATCAATCAACCAATCAGCATTGCCTTACCGGATGCAGCGAAAAAAGCCAAACCATTCTCGATGCCTACAGCAGTGCCGACTGCTCCAGCTGCAAAATAAAACTTAAAAACCAGAGCCCCTAGCCTCGACTAGTGGGACTCTGGTTTTTTTGAAAATTCCGCCATCAATATTCCCCATATAACAAAAAAACCGTCGCTTGCCGCGCACGAAATGTGCACGAAAGCAACGGTTTTTCATTCAGGAACCGGCACCGCGGTAACGCTTGACGCCATAGTTCCAGATACTCAGGCCCACGAAGCTAAAAACAATCCCCATGACAGGCGTCAATAGGGCAAACCACTTCCAATTCGCTGGATCCAAGAAATAGGCCGCTGGATAGAAGCCAACAAAAGCGAATGGAAGAATCCAGCTCAAGATGCTGCGAAGCAGCTTGTTATAGATCGTCACCGGATAACGGCCGTAATTCTGGATGTTCCAGATAAGCGGTAAAATACCGGTAGGCGCATCGGAGAAAAAGGAAAGCGACGTCAGCGCGATGTAGACACCCGCATAAATAAGAACAGAGCCGACTACAAGGAGGATGAACATGAACGGATCATACCAATGGAACGGCAGATCCAACTTCACCCATGAATAGATCATCACGATCGCGCCTGCCAATGCGCTGAAAAGCGAGGCTGGGTCCAAATTTTCCAGCATCAACTGCCACAGGTTATGCGCAGGACGCGTGAGAATGCGGTCCATTTCACCCTTGACAATATAGCGTTCGCTGAACCCCCACAGATTAAAAAAGGTGATAAACAAGCCATACGGGATCATAAAATAACCATAGATGAACAAGATCTGCGCTTGATTCCAGCCACCGAGCGATTGCGTCTGCATGAAGATGACCAAGATGAAGAACAAGTTCAGTCCGTTAAAAAGCAAGTCCGAAACAACCTCAATCCAAAAGTCGGATCGGTAGGTGAGGCGTGTTTTCATGTAATTTTTCAAATAGTCGGCAATTAGGGATATGTAGAACATGGCTTCACCCTCCCTGCACAAACAAGCGCGTTCTCGACTTGTTCCATAAGAAATAGATCGGAATGATTAGAAGCAGGAACCATAACGCTTGAATCCCCATCTTTTGGAACACTTCGGAGCCTGATATTTTTCCGGTGAAAACAGCGCTTGGCAAGTAGGTAATCGCCTGAAAGGGCAGCCACCCCAAGATCGAACCGGACCAGCCCGGAAAGAAGGAAATCGGGATAATCAAACCCGAGAACAGATCCACCGCGAC
The DNA here is from genome assembly GCF_040812395.1 of Paenibacillus tabacirhizosphaerae. GTDB lineage: Bacteria > Bacillota > Bacilli > Paenibacillales > NBRC-103111 > Paenibacillus_E. The sequence continues at coordinate 15,834 of NZ_JBFNXH010000022.1, forward strand.
ACGCTTCATGCGCATGAGTCCCTCATTGTTTTCCAGGAAAAACGCAAAGAGTCCAGTAATAATGTTCAGTTGGGTGTTAATCAGAAAACTGAAGAACAGCATGACCAGATAGATGACCCACAGTTTCGGGTCCGACGGTAACTGAACAGGCAAGAGCAACCAGACGAAAATCATGCCCGGCGTTGTGAAAAGAAGGATACGAAAGATGCCTTCTCCCAGCCCCTGCATCATTTTCACAAACACATAATTGTAAGGCCTGATAAACTGGATAGCTACGCTGCCGTCCCGAATTTCACCGGCAATCTCACGATCCAGGTTATTGAAATAAAATGCTCTGCCCATCCAGGACACCGCCAAATACGTGGTCATCTGGCCAAGCGTCATGCCCTGAATCATATCCTGCTCGCCATAAATGGCCTTGTACACGAAATAATAAGATCCAATATTAAGTGCATAAATGAGAATGCCGCTGTAATAATTAACGCGGTAAGCCAGCATCATCAAAAAGCGCATGCGGATGACTTCCAAGTAAGCGCTAAGCATGGGTAACTGCTCCTTCGTCTTGCTTGGCTTCCTCAGGACGTTTCACTTCAGCGGAGCCGGATTTGTAAATTTCCCGGACGATGTCATCCGTGTTCGTTTCGTTGATTTTAATATCCTGAATTTGCAGGACACCGACCACACGTGCAAGCACCTCAGAAACATTGGCACGTTCATGCGGAATGAATACTTTAGCGGATAGCTCATTTTCAATCTGCCAAGCCACGTCCAAGCCCTGCGTCAATTCCTGAAGCTTAGGCAGTGTGACCGGGTATTCGAATTGAAGCACAACTTCCTTGCCTTTGCCCCACTTGGCTTTCAGTTCTTCGAGTCCGCCATCATAGATGATGCGACCGTCATCCAGCATAATGACGCGGGAACATAACGCTTCAATATCTTGAAGATCGTGCGTAGTCAGCAAAATGGTCGTTTCGTAGCGCTGATTCAGCGATTTGAGGAACTCGCGAATTTCCGTTTTCACCACGATGTCCAGACCGATTGTCGGCTCATCCAGGAACAGAATTGCCGGGTTATGTATGAGTGAAGCGGCAAGCTCACAGCGCATCCGTTGCCCGAGGCTCAGCTTGCGCACAGGCCTGGACAAGAGATCAGAAAGCTGAAGGCGGTCTACGAGCTCATCGAGACGTTTTTTGTAATCGGCTTCCGATACCCTGTATACTTTCTTCAATAATTGAAACGATTCGACGACGCCGATATCCCACCAAAGCTGGCTCCGTTGCCCGAACACCACGCCAATGCCGGATACGAACTTCTCACGTTCTTTGAAGGGAACGAATCCGTTCACTTTGATTTCCCCTGCGGTCGGTACAAGAATTCCGGTCAGCATCTTAATGGTTGTTGATTTGCCAGCGCCATTTTCACCAATATATCCGCAAATTTCGCCCTTCGGAATTTGAAAGCTGATGTCTTTCACAGCGGTTACATGCTTGTATTCTCTCTTGAACAAATCTTGAAAAGCTCCCTTCAGTCCCCCGCGGCTTTGCTGCACCTGGAATTCCTTACGAAGCTGCTGAACATCGATCGCTAACATGGCTTACCCCCTGTCTTTGTAGACTCGGCTACAACAATTTCCAAAATCCGTCATAACTTGCTATCGAACTTTCTTAGCATCTATAATATGGTTCATATAGACGAATTGTACAACAGCAAATGCTTACAAAACACGTTTTTTGTAAAAACTCTATAGCAAATGCCTACGAATTGAGTTTTCCTCGAAAGCTCTAAGAACCATGATACATGAAATCTGTATAAATAAAAAGTACAGATTACCTTTCCGCATAGGAAGGAGCTCAGACGCATGAAAATACTGAAACGAACACTGCTCCTAATCGGCTTACTGCTAATGGTCATAGCTGGATACTACTCTTATTCGTTCTATAGCTTCGCTAAACATATTTCCGATAAAAGCGAGACCCCGCAGGGCGGTGGCGGTCCTATCATCAGCCAGGCACTCAAAGAAAAGGGAGAGAAGTACATCCCGCCCAAATGGGAAGGCAAGCAACGCGTCAATATCTTGATCCTTGGCGGCGATTCGCGCGGCATGAAGAAGAATGAACTGCCCCGTTCAGACAGCATTATGCTCGCTTCTATCGACCCCGTGACCAAGAAAGCTCACTTGTTCTCCATCCTTAGAGATACATATGTGAAAATTCCTGGCGAAGGCGAAGACCGCATTAACACCGCCATCACTACAGGCGGGCCGAACTTGGCCATGAAGACAGTCAGCGATCTGCTTGGCATACCGATTCAATATTATGTGTACACCGATTTCAAAGGATTTATTGCACTCATTGACGCAGTCGGCGGAATTGATATTGATGTTGAAAAAGATATGAAGTATTCCGACTCCGAGGATGATCACGTTTACGATATTAATTTAAAAAAAGGAAAGCAGCATCTGGATGGTAATACAGCTCTGCAATACGTACGGTTCCGCCACGACGCATTATCGGATTTCTCACGTACCGAGCGTCAACGCAAATTTTTGACCGCTGTCGCTCAAAAAATGCAGACGACTTCCTCCATGATTAAGCTTCCGAGAATCCTGAATGCGATAGATCCTTATATCGACACGAATCTCAGCGTGACGGACATGCTGAAGCTCGGTTCCCTCGGCTACGAAGCCAAAGCGGACGGAATTGTCAGCTCACAGCTGCCTCCGACCGATCTGTTAATTGAGAAAAATGTACGGGGCGCAGCCGTCATTACTGCAAGCAAAGACAAGCTTCAGCAGTATGTGAAAGATCTCTTTGCAGGTAAAACGGAAGCTGACACCGGACCAGCGAAACCTTCTCCATCGCCATCGCAGGCGCCCAAATCGTCGGTGAAGACGACGAAGAATTAGGGGTGGGCATGGCCGGTCCAGCGCGACTTGACGAGATGGCGACAGGCGACTAGACCTGGCCTTACAACAGAATTTATACGGGGGAACTGGAAAAATCGTCTTAAATCAGCCTTTTTTTATTCCCTACACGGAACTACGATTCGTTATTTTTCGAATTACTGCCTTTTACCCCAAGGCAGCGGAACTACAATTCGTTATTTATTCCATTTTGAGCCCGAATGCACCAATTTCGTACCGATTAGATACTGACGTTCCGCGAAAGTGTCTGATGCCACTCCATTCATGTAAATAAGGCATTCATGTTCCGCACAAGCAAGCAGATCGATAGGGAAATCTGATCCGATTAACAAAGTTATGGGTCACTCTAGGCACTCTCATACGGTGAGGAACATTTTGGGCAGCTAACTAGTTTCTAAAGCAGTAACAGACTGAGAATTGGTACGTTAACGTTAAAAAAACGTCTTAACTCAACCTCCTCCGAAGTTACTTATGCTTACAAACCTCTACTTGCAAGCGGGCTCCCCCTGTAGGTAGAGGCTTTTTGCGGGACAGGATTAACTACATATAAAGGAATGAATTTACTTATGGAACGTAAAAGATCCGAACAGTTGTATCAAGAAGCTCTCCAGCATATCGTGGGCGGCGTTAACAGCCCCTCCCGCTCATTCAAAGCTGTGGGCGGCGGCGCACCTGTCTTCATGAAGCGCGCGCAGGGCGCGCACTTCTGGGATGAAGACGGCAATCGCTTCATTGACTACCTCGCCGCCTACGGCCCTATCATTACCGGTCACGCGCATCCGCATGTGACCGAGGCCATCTGCCGTGCCGCGCAGAACGGCACGCTGTACGGGACCCCGACCGAACTCGAAATCGAGTTCGCCAAAATGCTGAAGTCGGCGATTCCGTCGCTCGACAAAGTGCGTTTCGTCAACTCCGGCACGGAGGCCGTGATGACGACGATTCGCGTAGCGCGCGCGTATACGAAGCGCACCAAGATCATTAAGTTCGCCGGGTGCTACCACGGCCACTCAGATCTCGTGCTCGTGGCGGCCGGCTCCGGGCCGTCCACGCTCGGCACGCCGGACAGCGCCGGCGTACCCGCAAGCATCGCGCAAGAGGTCATCACCGTGCCGTTCAACGACATCCCGGCACTCGAAGCTGCCCTTGCGCGCTGGGGCGAAGATGTGGCCGCCGTCATGGTCGAGCCCATCGTCGGCAACTTCGGCATGGTCATGCCCCATGCCGGCTACCTCGAGCAGCTCTGCGCGGCTGCTCGCAAGAACGGCTCCCTCGTCATCTACGACGAGGTCATCACGGCGTTCCGTTTCCATTACGGAACGGTACAGACCTATGCGGGCCTCCCACTCGTGGAGGCCCCCGCCGCGATGGCGAACCGCTTCGCCGCCATCGAACCGGACCTGACGGCCCTCGGCAAAGTGATCGGCGGCGGGCTGCCGATCGGCGCCTACGGGGGCCGCAAGGAAGTGATGGAGCAGGTCGCGCCGCTCGGACCTGCGTACCAGGCCGGCACGATGGCGGGGAACCCCGCCTCCATCTCGGCCGGGATTGCCTGCCTGCAGGTGCTCCAGCAGGCAGATGTTTACACCAAGCTCGAGCAGCTTGGTGCGACGCTTGCGGATGGCATCGCAGAATCCGCAGCACGCCGCGGGATCGCGTTGACGGTCAACCGCATCGGCGGCGCCTTCTCAACCCACTTCTGTGAACATCCGGTCACGAATTACGATCAGGCGCAGGATACGGATGGCGAACGCTTTGCCGAGTTTTTCCGACTGATGCTGGAGCAAGGCATCAACCTCGCTCCTTCCAAATATGAGGCCTGGTTCCTGACCATCGCCCACACCGATGAGGATGTGGCCCGAACACTGGAAGCAACGGACCATGCATTTAAAGTAATGTCGGCCCGATAAGCAAAATTTTTCCTGACATCCATCAAACCAGGTGCTTTCGCATGGCACTCGGATGCACCTGGTTTGCAACATTTAACCCCATTAACCATGTTAGATTTAGCCATTATGCCTATCTAGCCTATCGGGATTACATGTCCCAAAAACGAACTATGAACCTAGTAACGCAATAGTTTGTTCGTTTTTTTTGACCGTCTGATTTGTACGGAAATTGGTTTTATTCACCAGTATGCAAAAAAGGTAACGCTTACATTTTTGATTTAGCGGCGCGACTATTGTCGGATCTTCTTTTTCATGCTATTCTAAGAATACTTTTACCCTTTTCGCGAAACGTCTTGTTTACACAGTATTTTCTTAGAAACTTAGGGCGTAATTTACAAATTATTTGTATATTATTGTGTGTCATGCCTTACTTTTACACGGGTCGTTAAGAGCTTCATTTCAAGGGGCGTATTTCCTTGGAATTGGCATGCTATTCAGCAGATTTGTATTTTTATGCAACTGCATGCATACTTCGGATTTAACCGTTGTTTCGATATTTCCGGGTGATGCGGGGATTTGCGGACTTAAGCAGTGCATGAATGCAAGTAGCGTAATGCAAGAGGAGTTCAAATATATTGGAGGTGACGGTCAGGAGACTGACCTAGAGCAATGAATGAATTGATGCGTAATGAAGGCCGTTTTCAAGATCTGCTAGGAACCGAACATGATAGCTGCGGTATTATTTGTATTATTGAGAAGAACGGTCATCCTTCCCGTGATAATATCCAAAAAACGATTGATGCCCTTGTAAAAATGGAACATCGTTCTGGATTTATTAACGGCGAAGGCGACGGCTGCGGAATTCTTACGGACATTCCGCGCGCCCTTTGGGAAAAGAAATTAACAGATGCCGGGTTGGATGGCAAATTAGCCTACGACAACCGTTTTTCTGTTGCCCATATTTTTGTCCCGCGCAAACTCGACCTGACTGTCACTCAAATTCAAGACGGAATCCGTGCGTTGTTTAAGCAACATGACGTTTCCATCATTCTTGAACAAGAGAATCAAGTAGACAGCAGCGTTCTTGGCGCAAACGGATTGAACGACGAGCCTACGTTCTGGCAAATCGCTGCGATTTCCGGCAAAACCGAAAGAGTTGCTGATCATCTCTTTGAACTTCATATTGCAATTGAAAATAACTACGATGTTCATGTTGCGACGTTAAGCAATGTTACATCTGCCTACAAAGTGTTGGGCGCAGCAAGCATTTTGCCGCTGTATTTTAATGATACGCGCGATCCTTTGTTCGCTTCCCAAGTCACGATCGGCCACAACCGTTATTCTACGAATACACTGTCCAGCTTCTTCCGCGTTCAGCCTTTCTCATTGTTAGGCCACAACGGAGAAATTAATACCGTTAAGAAACTTCGTATCGAAGCCGACATGGTTGGCGTACCGCTCGTTAGCGGCGGATCTGACTCCCAAGACATGAACCGTACGATCGAAACGTTCATTCACCGTTTTGGACTCAGCTTATTCGAAGCCATGGAAATGGTATTCCCTCCTATTATTAATGAAATGAAACAATTCCGTCCGGAACTGCAAGATCTCTATGTGTACTACCGTCAAGTGTGGGGACATTTCGCACAAGGTCCTGCGGGTATCGTTTCCCGTTACGGCAATGAATGTATCTTCAGCGTAGATGCTCTTGGTCTTCGCCCGGTTTGGATGGTAGAAAGCGACACGTCCCTCTACTTCTCCTCCGAGCAAGGTGTTATTACTGTTGGCGAAATGGTTGCTGATCCGAAGCCGATCGCTCCTGGCGAGAAAATCGGTGTCGTGCTTACACCTGGCGAACACATTCAAGTCATCCCTTATCATGAAGTACAAAGCTTGGTTTATGAGCGTGCAAGCAAACGCCTGAACATTGGCGGACTTCGTAAATATCTGAATCCGGCAAAAACGGATGCACAAGCTGAATTGAATGAAAATATCGTTGCCACTGACCAATTGTACAGTGCTTTTGGTTGGGATCGCGATGGTATCTCGCATATTGAAACAATGTCCGAAACAGGCGCTGAACCTATTCGTTCCCTCGGTCACGATTCCCCTCATGCTGCAATTGCATGGGAGCGTCAAAACGTGCCTGACTTCATTAAAGAAAGCGTAGCGGTTGTAACCAACCCGGCGATCGACCGTGACCGTGAGATGGAGCATTTCTCCACACGCGTAGTGGCTGGTGCCCGCCCTGCTGTTTATTCACAGGTTGACGGCAACTTGCGACTCGAGCTTTTGGCTCCGCTAGTACTTGAAGGCACTAATGGAATCGACAGTGAAGAGCACTTGTCCCAGCCGTCCTACGAGCAACTATTGACTCTGTTCCGCGCACAAGGCGACAACAAAGTAGTTAAGCTTTCCGCAACATTTGCAAGAGGCACTTCCCTGAGTGCTGGCTTGGATAAAATCGCTGCCGACGCTATTGCTGCTGCAAAAGCCGGCGCGGCATTAATCGTGCTGGATGACGCTGACGCTCATCAAAATGATCGCTTGTGGCTTGAACCGCATTTGGTCATTTCCAAGCTGGATATCGCATTGCGCGCAGAGAAACTCGAATTCGGCGACAACCTGCGCCGTCACGTTACGATCGTGTTGCGTTCCGCAGCGATCCGTAACCTGCATGATATCGCAGTTGCGTGCGGTCTGGGCGCGGACGTAATCTCCCCTTACCTGTTGTTCTCGACAGCATCGGATAAAGAAGGCAACGCGGCAGCAGCTCGTAAAGTATATGCAGCTCTAAGCAAAGGTCTGGAGAAAGTCATTTCCACAATCGGTACGCATGAGCTTCGCGGTTACACACGTTTCTTCTCCTCCATCGGCTTCCATCCGGAAGTGGCTGAGGTGCTTGATATCGTGAACTACCTCGGTAGTGAAAAAGGCGGAACTGGTTTCGCGCAGCTTGAGGCTGAAGCGGAAGCGCGTTATGTGGATTTCACGAACCCGAAAGCGAAAGCAGCGAAGAACTTCCGTTTCTTCCAACGTATGTGGAAAGCATTAGGCGATGCCGCTTCCGGAGCAGCTCCTTACAGCGACTACCGCGACAAACTGCGTGAAGAAGAATTGAAAAACCCAATCTCGATCCGACACATTGCTGGATTCAACTTCGAGAAAGCACTGAGCGAAGGCCGTAAAGCCCTCGAACCGTCCCAAGTGGACATTTCGATTGGCGGTCACTCCTTGCCGATGTTGATTTCCTCTATGTCCTTCGGTTCACAGAATGAGACAGCTTTCCGTGCCTACGCCGAAGCAGGCGAACGCCTTAACATGGTTACCATGAACGGTGAGGGCGGAGAGATTAAAGATATGCTGGGCCGTTACAAAAAAACGCGCGGCGCGCAAGTGGCATCCGGACGTTTCGGTGTTAACGTAGAGCTTGCTAACGCAGTTGCTTTCCTTGAAATCAAAATCGGTCAAGGCGCAAAACCGGGCGAAGGCGGTCACTTGCCAGGTTCCAAAGTTACAGCGAAGATCGCGGCTGCTCGTAATGCAACGATCGGTTCCGACCTGATCTCGCCTTCAAACAACCATGATATTTATTCGATCGAGGATTTGGCGCAAATTATTTCCGAGTTGAAAGAAGGAAGCGGACGTAAAGCCAAAATCATCGTAAAAATCCCGGTTGTTCCAGGTATCGGCACAATCGCGGTTGGTGTCGCTAAAGCGGGCGCTGACGTGATTACGTTGTCCGGTTTTGACGGCGGTACAGGTGCGGCGCGTATTCACTCCTTGACTCACGTAGGTCTCCCTACGGAAATCGGAACGAAACTTGCTCACGTTGCTTTGATTGAAGCAGGTCTGCGCCACCGCGTAGAACTGTGGTCAGACGGCGGCCTGAAATCCGGCGCTGACGTTGTAAAAATGGTTATGCTCGGTGCAAACCGCGCCGGATTCGGCAGTATCGCTATGCAATCGATCGGTTGTACAACTTGTCGCGGCTGTCACTTGGACACTTGCCACGTAGGTATCGCAACGCAAATCGATTCCATGGAAGAAGCTGAAGAGAAAGGTCTTCGCCGCTTCGTGCCGCGTCAATACGATTTGGCTGTTGACAGCTTGGTTCGTTTGTTCGGCTCAATGGGTGAAGAAGTACGTGAAATCGTTGCTTCCCTTGGTTTCAAAAGCTTGCAAGATCTCGTTGGCCGTTCCGATTTGCTTCAGCAAATCAACCACCAAGAGCGTATCGACTTGTCCGACATTTTACGCCCGGCTCCATTGCAATTCATCTCTGCTGAAGAGAGAGCGCAAGAAGATGCAGCGGTATCGTCCGATATCCGTATCGCAGTTGGCGCCGAAGGTCAAGAGTTCTTCCCGGATACCTTGGCTCTCGACGCTCCAATCGTACGCAACTGGTCCAAAGTGGATGCGGAATCCCGTATTCTCGGAACACGTTATTCCAGCCATCGCGTAAGAGACCGTTTCGACGGCAGCTACGACGAGTTACCTAACTTCTCGCTTAACCTTGTTGACGGTTCCGTACCAGGTAACGGTCTGGCTGCTTTCAATGCTCGCGGCGTAGACATTACCGTTCACGGCGGTGCTGAAGACGGTCTTGGTAAAATGGCATTCGGCGGTAAAGTCGCTATCTTGAAATCACTGAGCAAAAATAAATCGTTCATTAACGGTAGCGTAGGTAAATCCTTCGGTTACGGTGCTCAAAAAGGCCTATTCTTGATCCAAGGCGGCGCTGATACTCGCGCATGTATCCGTTTCTCGGGTGCTGACGTTGTATTCGGTGGAGAAATCACGACTCCGCTTCAAGATGAGCTTGGCGGACTCGCAGCTCGCGCGAACCTCAAAGGCTTCGCATTCGAGTACATGACGAATGGCCGCGCTGTAGTTATGGGCGATCCAGGTCCATGGATCTGCGCAGGTATGACTGGCGGCGTGATCTACCAACGCCTCGTTCCAGAAATGGGTCTCGATGAGAAAGCGATCGAGCGTCGTATCGCCAAAGGCGCAAAAGTAAAACTTGAGCCTATCGGCGTACAAAGTAAAAAAGATCTCACGGAGCTGCTTACTGCATACCGCGATGAACTCGCTGGTTCCGGTCAATCCGAAGCCGCAGAGAAAATCGAAGTTCTGCTCAGCAACCTTGAAGGAAACTTCGTCCGTATCTCCCCGGTCAACATGCAAGCTGACCAATCCGTTGCTACGGAGTAGTAAGAAATATAAATCAGACCTCTACATAACGCCTAGGCGCCGTGTAGAGGTTTTCTTTTTTGGAGGATAGACGACCGTCTTACCAAAAGATATCTCGTATAAAGTCGGCGGCATTACGGGATTTTAATAGAGCAATCCAATATTCTTACCGGAGGTATCCTACCTATGAGCCATCAAAAACGCCGCGAAGAAGCAGCATGGAAAAGCCGTAAGCAAGCGCAGCATCCGCATGGCAAAGTGAAATCGCTGGAGGAGCTGGCTAGCGAAGCGAATAGATAACTGGAAAGTTCACTCGAAGTTCAGCTAAACAACCTCCTATCCCACTGCTAGATTTGGATATGGAGGTTGTTTTTACAGATGAAGTAGTACATAGCGGAACTAGGCAAACAATGTTGCTCTGCGCTAACTCAACTCATACGTGGTAGGCGGCTGTGAGGTAATGAATTCGCTCGGTTCGCCCAGCGTGAAAATTTGGAGTTTATGCATAGCTCTCGTGCAAGCCGTATAAAACAGCTTGCGTTCGCTCTCCCGTCCGTACAGATGGCTGGAGCCATCGTAGATAAGGACGGCATCGAACTCGACTCCCTTCGCGAGATACGAAGGGATGACCAGCACGCCCTGCTCGAACGCAGGGCTGAACTTCGTGATCAGCCGCAGCGGCGCTTGCAGCTGCGGGATTAAGGCGTTGTACGCGAGCGCGCTTTCGCTCGCGGTCTTGGCGATGATCGCGATTGACGCATAGCCCTCGCCGAGCAGCCGATCGATCTCGGCTGACAGCAGGCTATGCAGCTCTTCGCGATCGCTGGTTCTGATCACTTGCGGCTTCGCGCCGCCGCGGGTGAAGGGCTCGATGGCATCGCCGCCTGGCACGATGCCGCGGGTGAACTCCACGATCTCGCGCGTGGAGCGATAACTGCGGATCAGACGGATCACTTCCGTCTGATCCTGCCCGTATAAAGCGGCGATCGGATCGATTTCGCTGTACGCGGAAGCGTGCGAATAGATCGCCTGATTCAGATCGCCCAGCGCCGTCATCCGGCAGCGAGGGAACAGCCGTTTGAGATATTCCAGCTGAACCGGGGAATAGTCCTGCGCCTCATCAACGATGACGTGGCGCACAGCATTATTCGTATGGAAGCCCTGCACCTCTTCCATCAAGTACAGGAAAGGCGTCGCATCCTCATACGGCAGCTTAGCCTCTGCCAGCTCCTGGATCGTCTGCTCGCAGATCTCAGGCCATTCCTGCGGCATCTCCTTCTCATCGCCGCTCATCAAGCTCAGGGCTAATTCCCGCTTGCTGAACAGCTGCGTGTATAGCCCTGTCATATCCACAAAGCTTAGCCGTTTAATCGCTTCGCGCACCGGCTTTAAGTGCTGCTGAACGACGAACCGCGCCAGCAGCTTCTTTTCTTTTTCAAAATCGTCGAACGTCGCGCCCCTCCCGCCTTTCACCCGGCGCTGCTTTGCGTAGGCCCGATGGTAATCGTCGCTGCTGAGCAGCTCCATCTCATCTTCCACCCAGCCTGCTTCCAGCTCCCGCTCGGCGATTTCATCCAGACGTTCAAGCAGCCAGCCGTGCATGGCTTCAATCCGATTCGGCAGCCGGTAGGCCCCATCGAAGCTATAAAACCGCTTCAGCATTTGGGCAGCAGTGACGATTTCTTTGTCCCGGAACACGATCGGTTGGAACCTCATATCTTCGCGCAGCAAATGCAGTTTATAGGCACCGATAACCTGCAGGAACGGAATGGACGATTTATACTGAATACCCGCCAAACGAGCCTCGTAGGCAGCCTCTGCGGCTTGAATACTGCCTGTGAGACTCCCATCGGATAAAGACTCATCCCCCTGCTTAACACCTGTCAACATATACTCCAGCTGCGTAAAACAATCCTCAACCTCATACTCATCGCCGAGCCGATGCTCCAAGTACGCTTGAAACGTCGTCTGCTGCATATTCTCTTCACCCAATTCGGGCAAAACCGTCGAAACATAACTGTTGAAGAGCGGATTCGGTGAAAAGAGCACCATCTGATCGGCCTGGAGCGTCTCTCTGTGCTTGTAGAGCAAGTAGGCGACTCGCTGCAATGCAGCCGATGTTTTGCCACTGCCTGCGGCCCCTTGCACAATAAGCATCCGACTGTGGTCGTTGCGGATAATTCGGTTCTGTTCTTTTTGTATCGTTGCCACAATCGTCTTCATTTGAGCGTCAGAGCTGCGGCTCAGCACCTGCTTCAAAAGTTCATCCCCGATGGTTACTCCGGTATCAAACATGAACGCGATATGACCGCCATGGATGACATATTGCCGCTTAAGCAGCATTTCACCCTTCACAGTTCCGTTTGGCGTCTCATATAAAGCCTCGCCGGGGGCGTAATCGTAATACAAGCTGGAGATAGGCGCTCGCCAGTCATATACGAGATAAGTATCATCCTTCTCATCCAAAAAGCTGGCAATGCCTAAATAAATCGGCTCCGCCGTCCGCTCTCCCTGCTCCTCAAAATCTACCCGCCCGAAATAGGGCGAACGTACAAGACGCTTCAGTTTCCCAATTGCAGCCGCGGCATGCCGGTGACTGCGTTCGCGTTCAGATAGCAGCTCCGCTTGCTGTTTCATGCTTGCAAAGGACTCAATCACATCGTCGCTCGAGCTAAAATCAACCGTAACTTCATCCCAATAATGCTTCCGGATTTCCACGACATCGGATTTCACCAGACCGACTTCGACCTCGAAGCTCTCGATTTGCTCGTGTATCTTAGTTGTAACTTCCCGGACTCTCTGCTCTTCTTTTGCCCATTCCTGCTCGCTCAAACTCATACAAACGCCTCATTCCATAAGATTTTTATGTCACTTGACATAGGGGGAGATTTGATGATATAATTAAATTAGGATAAAAATGTTATTTATTCCTAATATAAACATTCACTCTTTATTGTAACAAGTTTATATGACAAATACAATGATCAACCAAGAGCGCCTCGCTCTTGGTTTTTTTGATATCCTCCCTACTTCCCCATACCTTTAAGCCTTGTCCTGGTTTTTACCAGTTAAACGCATAAGAATTGGATATGGGGTTCCAACCGCTGTCGCTTTTCCACCCCATATTCATTCCCTCATCTGTTCCGTTTGTGCTAGCTTCCACTTTCCTTCCCCTGATTCGTTTTTCAATCCGATACTCATCCATGAAAACCCATATAGATTCCGGGTACATTTCGCCTCCTCATGCTTCGCAAGAAAACAAAGGAGATGCTGCCAGACCGTCAATTGCCCATATACAGCGCCATGCACAGCGATATCGACGGAACTACGATGCCTTATTCCATAATAACGTCCCTTTTCTCCCCTTGAAGCGGAACTAGGGTGCGTTAACTGAGCGAAATTGCGCCTAAAACCCAGAATTTCCTGCTCATAACGCACGGTAGTTCCGCGAAACGTCCCTACAACCGAAAATACCGCCGCATAATGCACCTACGTTCCGCTCACCCGTGTAAAAAGACAATCTATCGCAGATTGAGGCGATATTGGGTGATCCAAACCGCTGTCTCACTTCCCGATCTTCTACGCCCATCATGTCAAATGCTCGTGCCACACGATGCGTGCAGAATCTCCCCGCTCTGCGAGCTCGTCACGCACATACCTGTCGACATATACTTACTGGAAGAAAAAGGGCATCCCTACTGCTTTAGTTCTGTAAAGGGTTTAATCATTCTGGCACAAAAAAAGCGCCCGCTTCTTTCGAAGCAGGCGCCTTCTTTGTCGTTTAAGGAAGCAATTGCAAGTGCTGCAGCATACGTTTCAACATCACTGCGGACTGTGCGCGTGTAGCAAAATCATTTGGTGCAAAGTTGCCTCCATTTGTGCCTTCAATAATGCCAGTTTCAACCATGTGCGATATCGCGGCTTCTGCCCAATCCGGAATCGACTCACGATCGCCAAAGCTGGCTACTTGCTGAGCGGCATCAAGTTTCTTTGGATCGCTGCCCTTGAGCTTTAACGCTCTAGAGAGCACAACCGCCATCTCGGAACGCGTAATCGGTGCATCCGGCTTGAAGCTGCCGTCGCTAAATCCGTTCACAAGATCAGCCTCAACAGCAGCACGGACGCTTCCTGAGAACCAATCAGATCCTTTTACATCCGTAAACTCGACTTCAGATGTGGATGGACTCTCTAGACCTAAGGTGCGAACAAGCAGTGTAATAAATTGACTGCGCGTCATTTGGGCATCAGGATCGAATGAACCCGCGGATACACCTTCAATCAATAATTTGGAAGCAAGCAGTTCAACATCTTTTTGCGCCCAGTGTCCATTCAAATCTGTGAAGCTCTTATTGACAATTAGAACTGCAATCGTACCTGACGTTTCAGATGGAATCTTCACAAACGTAGCGCCATTCGCCACTGAGAACTTCGAAGGTATCATCCGGAAGCCCCCTGTTGCAGCATTATAGCTTACTACAAATGCTTTTGCAGGATCTACAGCATTCTTCAGTTTCCATTCCAGATCCAGTGTTGGCAGTTGATTGGTTATTGCTTGAAGAGGAATTTTCTTCCCTTTGATATCTAAATCTATGGCTGTTTCGAAAGGAATCTCCACGGAAGAAGCGCCTGATTGAAGCGCTTTGTTCTTCAACTGTTCCGCTGTCTGCTCATTTGCCGGCTTGAACTTCAAGCGAACAAATACCTTATCCGTATCCGTTGTGTCGCCAAGCTTAGTGACTTTTGATAACCATGCTGAAATATCCAATTGACTCACATAGCCATCTGCGGACTGCGAGATAAAGTTAGCATCCTTGACGGATTGCGTCCCTTTCGAAAGCGGCGCGAAAGGCAATACAACGACGAACGCACCTTTTTCATCGGTTTGCAGAGATATCGTACGTGCACCTGCCGGCTTATTGGCAAGCTTCTCAAAAGCTTGTTTCAAGGCGCTATCCGACACCGTAAATTGGTTGAAAATCTGACCATTTTCGGTAATTGTACTGAAGGTATAGGCGCCTTTTAACAATTTGATTCCCGTTTTTGTCTCTTCAATTTCTGAAATCCAGCCACCTCCACCGCCGCCTCCACCGCCTGGGCTTGGACTTGCGTAAGTTTGAACGGTTACCGTCGGCCCATCTGTGGACAAGTTATTATGAGCATCTCCTGCTTCGACCTTGAATGAATAGGCTGTATTCGCAGAAAGGTTAGTAAATTCATAGCTGTAAACACTTCCTGACACAGTCGTCGCTTCAGCATTATTTTTGAAAATTTTATAGCTCGTTACAGCTGTATTATCGCTTGCTGGTGTCCATGTAAGGGTTGCTGCCGTTTGAGTCACACCAGAGACAGTCAGCGACTTATTCTGTGGCCATGTCGGAGCTTGCGTATCTCCTTGCGGAGGTGTTTGATCAGTAAGCGTTGTTATTGATGCCGATGGACCGTCAGTTGTGGTGTTGTTCGACGCATCAAAGGCTTCTACTTTAAACGAGTATGGTGTTCCAGCTGTCAACCCTGCAACCTGGTATACATTACCCGTTACAGTAGCTATCTGAGCTCCATCTCGCATAATCTTGTAGCCTGTTACACCCACATCGTCACTTGCCGCTGTCCATGTCAGTGTAACTCCCTCTTGGGTGATGTCAGACGCGGTCAAGCTAGCTTTTTCCGGCAAATGATCCTTCATAGCGTTCCAAAATTGATCGGCAATGGCTTGATACCCTCCCTGGCTCAAGTGAACATTGAGAGGGTTTGGCAAGAAGGTCAACTCATCTGCTGCAATCACATCTTTAACCGGAACAAATGAAACTCCTTTCGTCACAGCAACTGCCTGCAAAGTTTCATTAAGCGCATTTATAAGTGCGATGGCCTTTTCTTTATCCGCTCCCTGCAGACGAGGAAACGGATTATAGTAGCCCATTAAGTAGATTTGTGCATGAGGATTAATAGCTTTGATTTCATCAATGGTTGCTGAATTATTAGTTCGGATATTCTGTAAAGTTGAAGCTACAAGGACCTGGTCATTCGTTCCGTTAATCTTCAGCAAATCATTGCCTCCGGCATCCAAAGTGACAATGTCTGCCTGAGACAGTACGGTTTTAATAGGCGGATTCGTAGGAAGTCTTACGTTACCTCCCGTTACGTTATCCCTTACATCCTGCAGTACATCGGCAGTCGTATAGCCGGGGACCGGAAAATTTTTGTTAAAGTTAATCAGAACACCCGCTTCTGCTAATTTGTCTGCAAGAAAATTCGCGTACCCTTTGCTGATGCCGCTCTGTGGCGTAACGCCCGCGGCCAAAGAATCACCTAGCGCTACATAACGAACAGGTGACCATACAGGTTTATGCTGAGCGTTAATAGAAGTTGTCTTTGCAGGGAATAATGCACCGCCAAGTGATTTGTTGCCAGAAGTATCAATAGCTTTAACTGAAATCAAGTAAGTCGTCCCTGGTTTCAAATTCTGCAACGGATACGATCTGACTGCCGCCGGTACCGTTGCAGCTTCTGCAATGCCTTCGTCGCTGTTATACGCAGCTACTTCGTAGCCTGCAACCGCTACATTATCTGTGGCTCCGTCCCATTCGACGGAAACGGAGTTCTCCGTTACACCTGCAATCCTAAAAGAAACAGTTGTAGGAGGCGCAGTGTCTAATACCGGGCTTGCCAAACTATCGAATCCGGAAAGATATTGTTTCACGAAGTAGGTACCCGCTGGAGGAAGATTAAAGTATACCTCTCCATTGGCCCCTGCAATTAAAGAATCAATTCGTTTATTGGTATCATTATTATATAAGGAGATTGATGCGCCTGGTTCCCCTGTTGCTTTGATACTTGCATTCGACACACTAACACCCGGTGAAGCCAAAACTCGGAAATCAACAGGGCTTGTAATCGCATTATCAAATACGTTTCTAATCGCTCCCGAGTCCACACGGATATACAAAGGGCCTGGAATCGGCTGAGCAAAAGAAATACTTAATTTGCCGTCGCGTACTTCAACCGAATCTGACGCGCCCAGATCCCGTTTATTGGTCAAAGCAGCATTGTCGTACAGAGATATTTTCCCTCTAATTAATTTAACTCCATTGAATTCTGCCCAGTTGTCGAGCACATCTTCATTAAAAGCGGCTGTCACTGTTTTATTGTCGCGGCTAATCGACGAATTTTTGAAAATTGGAGCCGTGTTATCTGCCCCTTGCGCAACGATCACTTTCCATACCTGGGAGCTTCCATTTTCAGCTGTAACCGTATAAGTCACTGGTTTTGAAAAGTCTCGAGCAGTTCCAGATAGCGGAGAAATAGATGCCTTTGCCGATATTTCGATGATCGGTGACACATGAGTAACGTCTTGTCCAAGTGGCACATGGTAGATAACCGTATGATTTAATGCATCAAGTTGTGTGGAATACTCATATTCCGGCGGATTAATTAACGATGGAATCGTAAAAGAGACAATATCGTTGCCTGCACGAAGACTATTGTATGGAAGACCAACTTCACTCCATGCTTGGATAACCGCATCCCTTACACCGTTAATTACTTGGGGATCTAGCCCAGTCGGAGCTGGTCCTGAATTAGCCAATCCCCATTCAGAAACAGCTGCGACAAAAGCGTCCCGTGCGTCTTCAAATTCAGAAACGGGGGTCAAATGATGCAAAGCTTGATATGCAAGATGACCCAGCAACCTCTTACCACTCCAATTCGGAATATGTGCCTCATCGATTTTCTTAGCTATTAAATAAGCAGCGTGATTCGGAATACCGCTATTCTTGTGGACTCCGCCGTAATCCCCATCTCTATTGTCCGCAAATGTGAAATATTCTGACATTTGAGCAGGTTGATCATAGAGATGAGGATCAGCCATGCTTCGCGCACTATCCCGATTGCTGATACCAACATCTTCACCCATTTCCCAATCGTCAGCATCAATCACGGCACCCATCATATCTGAGAATGATTCATTTAAGGCGCCAGGTTGATTCTCATATACCAAACCAGCCGTTTTGGATGTGACGCCGTGCGTCATTTCATGAGCAACCACATCCAGAGCGCAGGCATAGCATCGATTCGGTCCGCCGTCTCCATAAAACATCGCTTGGTAGCCATCGGACCAAAATGCATTTTCCTGAACAGTCCCGTCCAAATTAGGCACATGCACAAAAGATAAAATATCCATGCCAGCGCCGTCGATACTGTTGCGGCCCAGCTCTTTTATATAGTAATCATAAACAATTCCTGCGTTGTAATGAGCATCTACCGCATGAGAAGCTGTCGCGCCTGCAATAGAATTAAAAACTGGAATAGAGCTGTTAATAACTCTAGCATTAAAAGAATTTGGACCACCGTTATATTGTAAAAAATCGGATGTTAGGATTACTCCTTTAGTCCCGTTATACATAGGCTTTGTATAATCAATTAAATAGTACTTATTATTAGTTGCCTCTTGAAATATGTTCAAGGTCTTATGATCACCACGGAAACCAACATTGTCCGATGTTGTCGGCCCAGCATGTTGAATGCCGCTATACGTATGCACAACCTCTCCTGTGTGAGCATCCACATAGCCAATCCTGTCGCCAATGGACGGGTTCAAATAGGCCAGTTTAATCTCATAAGCAAGGTAAGTTATCCCCTTGTAGGGGTAGATGATTAATTGTGCGGTTGGTTGAGGCACTTCTTTATCGCCAAGCTTGCCCCCAAGCTGGATAGGACTCCCGATCTCCTTCTCAATGGACTTGACCAAGGCATCGATCGCTTGTTTTCCGCTTATGTCAGCATGAGTATTTATTGATAGTTTCGTTTCTAGTGTCGCTTCAAGCTGATTGGTGATAGAAGAGATCTGCCGCCCCTTATCCATATTAACTTTGATGTACTTCCCATATATCGGAAGGCCTTCGAATTGCTGCTGGTACAAGTAATGGCTTCCTCCTATTTGATCTTCATCCTTTTTTAATAAGCTTAGCTGCTTGGAAGGACTTTGAAAGCCAAATACCTGTTTATTCAGGGATAGATAGTCTACAACCGCTTGATCTGTTTTTAATTCTCCGGACAGCTTGCCCATCAAAAAGCGAGGCCCTTGCGCATCCTTCTGTTCAGTAACTAGAAAACCTTTATTTTTTAGCAAATCTACGGTGTTTGTAGAGATCGCGTTCTTCTGGTATGACGCATCTAGTAGTAGGTTGGGGTTAGTGGACGCTGTCTTGTCTTCCGCTGCTAATACTGAGTAGCTATTAGCGAGTAAGATACAAACGACAGCCATACTGCAAATAATTCTCCGGTAGTACGCTTTCAAGCGATCATCCGCTCCTTTAGTATATTTGATACATTTTGTATCACAATTGGTATGTTAGCACAGTTTATTCCAGCTGTGAACGAGCAATGATCAAACTTAATCAAAACCCTCTTATATTAGTTCCTTTCGACACAAATCGACATAACGAATTTAACTTTAAAAAAGAAAAACCTGCGGCTGTGCTCTGGCCCTTCGTCTAAACCCATACGTTTAGGCATAGGTGGGAATTGGGTATGGGATTCCAACCGCTATCGCTTTTCCACCTCACACCCTTTTCTGTCCTACTTTGTGCTGCCTTCTTCTCTTTTCCCTAATCGAGCCTCGACTCGGTATTCGTATCCATGAACACCCATGTAAGAGTAAGATTCCTGGTACATTTCGCCTCCGCAAGCTTCGCAAGAAAACGTGAGACAGCCGCCATGTAGTGGCGACGCAACGCGCACCCGAGGAGGTACTGCCGGACTGCCAATTCCCCTTGTCCAGCGATATCGGCGGAACTATGAGGCCTTATTCCACGGTAACGTCTCTTTTCTCCCCCTGAAGCGGAACTAGGGTGCGTTAAATGAGCGGAAATATGCCTGAAACCCAGCATTTCTTGCTCATAAGATACGGTAGTTCCGCGAAACGTCCCTACAACCGAAAATACCGCCGCATAACGCACCTACGTTCCGCTCACCCGTGCAAAAAGGCGATCTATCGCAGATGCAAGTGAAAAACAACTCTTATTTACCGATAATCCCTCTTATCCTATTGATCACACGAATGTGATGGGTTGCATGACCTGACATTATTTTCAGCAGTTTTGCGACTGATTCTTCGCAATTGGAGGTTATCACGGTGCGCTGCAAAGCACCCGGTAAATGCTTGCACAAGCCGATGATATGCTGCCGTACAGCACGAAACATAGCTAGTTCAGATTCTATCGGTCTATTCGCGTAATCCAGCCCTGCGCACCATGTATCCTGCGAGAACCCATTGCCGACAAACTCACGTCCAGACTCGGCAAGCGCGAATTTCACTTTATGCACGGTTACAAGTTCCAAGTCGATCATATGGAGCACTTGCTGGCGTATTGACCACTTGCCAGGCGCTTCCGCTTGGTCTAGCTCCACATCTGACAATCCCTGTATAGCTGCTTCGAGCTCAGCCGCCCCTCTCTCATACATGTTCATGACCTCCGCATCTGTTGGAAACAGTTCCTCCCAATAGATCACCCTATATCCATCAGGGGTGGGAACATAAAGTTTACGTACGGAGCCAGGGTCCACCTCATAAGCGAAGTTCTCTAGGCCTCGTCCTCTCAATTGCTGCTCGACTTGCGAAACGGAAGTTGCTTTTATATAAAAGCTGTCGCCATGTGAAGGACGATGCGCGTTGTCTGCAAGCCACTTAGACAGACTTATTTCATGATAAGTCTCCGAATGCGCTGCTTCAGTGAGTACTACCAGATAGTCAGGCAAAATGCTCAGCATCACATGCCCTTCACCGACATCTGTATCCAATAACTCCCAACCTAACTGATCCCTATAAAAATCCAAGGACGACCGCATGCTGGCCACCTTAAGCAGCAACCTCGCTTTACCAACCTCCATGTTCGACTCCTTCCTTTTCCATGAGATAAACCTCTATCGAAGTCTTTCGAAGATGAGCGACCGCGTTCAGAGGAAAGTTTATTCGCCAATCTTAAGATGGAAAAAAAATACGCTCCATCTCATTTCGACGGAGCGCACCCATATCCTACTTCTTGGCCGCTTGATAGGCCTCGATATATTGAGACGCCTTCTTAGCGACAAGGCTGTAATTTCCCGATTTGACCGCTTCGCTGGTCAAATCGGAACCGATGCCGACGGCTACTGCGCCCGCTTGGATCCACTCGCCGAGGTTGCTCAGCGAGACGCCTCCGGTCGGCATGATATTAGCCTGCGGCAGCGGGCCTTTAATGGCCTTAATCATCGCGGGCGAGTAGAGATTGCCCGGGAAGAGCTTCACGATGTCGACGCCCAGCTCCAGCGCCGACTGTATGTCCGCAATCGTCATGCAGCCTGGCATGACGGGCACGCGGTAACGGTTGCAGAGCGCAACCGTGTTCGGGTTGAGCGAGGGGCCGACGACGAATTCGGCCCCGCTGAGAATCGCGGCTCGCGCCGTCTCGGGGTCAAGGGCTGTGCCCACCCCGATGATCGCGTACTTCGCCGCGTCCTGCGCTGTGCTCGAGTAGCGCTTCGCGAGCTCCTCGATGGCGCGCAGCGCGAAAGGCACGGTCATCGTCACTTCGATGACCTTAATGCCGCCGGCAATGGCCTGATCGGCCATTTCCACGACTTCTTCCGGCGTTTCGCCGCGCAGTACGGCGACGACGCCTTCTTGTGTGATTTGCTGGATTAATTGGATTTTTTTCATCTGAAATTACCCCTCTATGGTTTCTACCCTCATGGTTAACGTTCGATATGTTTAACGTCATTTAGAATCGCTTCGACTTGCTCCCAAGTCGGTGCGCCTTCCCAATCGCCTTCGGTTTGAACGATCAGCGAGCCTACCAGATTCCCGATACGCACCGCTTCCGGGTACTCATATCCTTTGATAACGCCCGTCAAAAAGCCCGCACAAAAGCCATCGCCCGCTCCAACTGTATCCACCACCTGCTCCGCCTTGAAATAAGGCACTGCCGTTACCGTCTGCTGATCGACAACATAGGTCTCGTCCTCTCCGCCTTTTACAATGGAGACCGCCGACAATTCACGCAGCTTGCTCACAATCTCATTCCAGTCTTCCGTTTGGTAAAGCAGCTTCAGCTCATCCAAGCCCGGCAGGAAGATATCCGCTAGCTTCGCCAGCTCCAGCAATACTCCGCGAGCCTCTTCAATGCTCCACAGCTTCAAACGAAGGTTAGGATCGAAACTCACCTTAACGCCATGCTTGCGAGCTATACGCACCGCTTCGAACACGGTCTCTTTGCAAGACTCGCTCAAAGCAGGCGTGATGCCTGTGATATGCAGAATTTTCGCTCCAGCGATATAACTTTCATCCAAATGCCCCGCAGTCATGCGGCTTGCAGCGGAATTTTTTCGATAGTAATACACCGATGTTTTGCCCATAAGCACTTCCCGCATCATAAGACCGGTGGGCGCATCCGCCGTCAGTTCTGCGCGAGTAACGTCGACGCCTTCGCCGCGAATTTTTTTGAAAATCATCCGTCCCAACGGATCTTTGCCTAATCGTCCGAACCAGCCGACCTTTGCGCCAAGCCGGGATGCGCCAATGGCTACATTGCTTTCAGCGCCGCCGAACAAGCTGTGCAGTTCGGACGCATATTCCAAACCTTTGCCGTTCGTAGGCATGAGCAACGCCATCGTTTCGCCGAAGGTCACGATTTCTGGAGCGTTTACAAGTTGAGACTGTGCTGTCGTCATAGGATCTCTCCATTCATTTCCCGTCCGCGTTGTGAACGCGTCTGATTAATTGAAACGTTTAAATAATACATATACCTTATATTATAGTGCATGCCGAACATTTGCACCAGATGTCTGACGACGGCCGCACCTTGATACATTTCCCAATTTATCTCATCGCCAAAAAAGGCTCACAGCCAAAGCGCTGCGAGCCTCCTCTTACTACGGTTATGCCGCCAGCTAACTAACTGCTGACCAGTTCATATGGCAAACACAGAGGCACCCCAGTAACCGGATCCTGAATTATGTTAGCCTCGATACCGAACACTTGACGAAGCACCTCGTGTGTCACGACCGTTTCCGGCGCCCCCTCACTCACCACTTTCCCACGCTGAATCGCAACCATATGCTGTGCATATCGGGTCGCATGGTTCAAGTCGTGAACGACCATGATGATGGTCCTTCCTTCCTCTTCGTTCAGCTTCTGTAGCAGCTTCAACACCTCTAATTGGTGAGCCATATCCAGAAAGGTGGTCGGCTCATCCAGGAACAAAATTTCCGTCTGCTGCGCCAAAGCCATGGCGATCCACGCCCGTTGGCGCTGTCCTCCCGAGAGATGATCGACAGGGCGATCAACGAATTCGGTCATACCTGTGACCTCGATTGCCCAGTGAATCACTTTCTTATCTTCAAGGCTTATCGTGCCAAATCCCTTCTGATGTGGAAACCGCCCGTACGAGACCAATTCGCTCACCGTGACTCCATCTGGAGCCGTAGGATTTTGCGGCAAAATGGCAAGCTGCTTCGCCACTTCCTTGGTCGTCTGCTGGTGGATCGACTTGCCGTCCAGGAACACCTGTCCTCCAGCTGGCTTCAAAATCCGCGCCATAGACTTCAAAATCGTCGATTTGCCCGAACCGTTAGAACCGACTAAAGCGGTTATTTTTCCAGTAGGAATGGCTATATTCAAATTTTCTACAATAAGACGTTGCTCATAGGCAACGTTCAGGTCTTTGGTAACTAACCGAACCATCCGCACATGCTCCCTTCCAAACGAATTCCCAGGGCAACCCTGTCCTGGAAATGCTTACGGCTATTTACAGAGGCAATTCCCTATTCCCTTCCTATAGCCCCTCATTCCGCTAACTTCAGTTCTTATCAACCAGCAAACTTCAGTCTAGTTCAGTTACCGCACCAGCCATGTAACGATACTGATTCTCATTATCATAATAATTGTAAATGATAACCCCTGCCCTTTGCAATGATTCTTTGTGAGAAATCTAACAAGGGGCTTGAATGATTTGATTTGGCTTGGCTCAGCTATGATCAGCTCAACCGTCAGAAACTCGTGGAACTACGATGCGTTATTCTGCCGAACAGGCCTATTCTCACCTATGAGAAGGAACTACAATGCGCTAAACCCGTAAATTAGAGTCAAAATCCCGCTTTTTCTTGCGAATAGCGCCGCCAGGTTCCGCGAATGTGCCAAAAGCAACTATTTACTCTCAATAAGAAACCTATGTTCCGCTCGTTTAGCATACAACCATCTTTTTTCGATGATGAACACGTTATTTCGCATATAAGTTTATCCTCCCAACTCTGCCAAGGCGCTTACAATAGCAAAAAGGGCGCTACCGCAGCAGCTCCCTTTCCCAACGTGCGCGAATCCCGGGTGCGCGTTGTGTCACGTTAATCATCCTAATAGATGCTGATTCATATGCCTATTCATCACATAAGCTTACAAGCCAGTCGCTTGAGCCTTTGCCAGCTCTTCCTGCAGCTCAACATGAATGTGCCCGTTTGTAGCCAACACATTGCGAACTGCCAGGTGATAAGGCTCACCTGCCGTGTCGGTCACATGACCGCCCGACTCTTGAATCAATAACGCGCCAGCTGCGATGTCCCACGAATTCAGCCCAATTTCCCAGAACCCGCTTAGCCGTCCTGCTGCCACGTAAGCCATGTGGAGTGCTGCCGAACCTCCCGAGCGAAGATTTCTGACTTTCGGCGCCAGCTCCATGGTGCCCTTCAAATTGATCGGCAGCGCTCCATGCCGGTCGGCCGGAAAGCCGGTTGCGATCAGGCTGTCAGACAGCTTGCCTTCAAGCGATACCACCGTCTTTTTGCCATGCATATAGGCGCCCTTGCCCTTCTCGGCAACGAACAGTTCGTCACGCGTTGGGTCATACACGACACCGACAATCACTTCACCTTTGTGAGCCAAAGCGATAGAAACGGAGAAGAAAGGAAACCCGTGGACGAAATTCGTCGTTCCATCAATCGGATCAACGATCCATAGATACTCTTCATCACTCACCTTCTGCAGCGCTTTGCTGGAAGCCTCCGGTCCGGGCTCAACCCCTTCCTCCCCCAAGAACGAGTGCCCGGGGAAATGTGTCATGATCAGATTGCGAATCAGTTTCTCCGAGCCTTTATCCACTTCCGTGACAAGATCGTGCGACGAATATTTCGTATCGATCCGATTAATGTCTCCCAGCTTGCTCTTGATCCACTCTCCAGCTTTAGCCGCTGTATTAATCGCCACAGCCGTAAAGCTCTTGCTCCCTACTACGAAAGGCTCCTGTGTCCCATTTGCCATTTATATCAACTCTTTCTTTTTTTCAATTTGTTATGTAGCTCCAGTATAGTAAATAATACGTTTATAATACTAGTGCGTTTCATCCCAAATTATTCGTACAATTTTACATGAAGCATAATAAAAGGGCGCCCATCAGGTCTAAAAGACCTGTGGAACACCCTTTTTGAATGCGTTAAACCCCAACGATATGGTATCCGCCATCCACATAAATGACTTCGCCCGTGATGCCGCGCGACAAGTGGCTCATGAGGAACATGGCCGTATCGCCAACTTCTGCCGTCTCTGTCGTTTTGCGAAGCGGCGCTTTCTCCTCTACCTGGCGAAGGATTGAGTTGAAATCCTTGATGCCCTTGGCAGCCAAGGTACGAATAGGGCCTGCCGAGATGCCGTTCACGCGAATGCCGAACTGACCCAGATCAGCTGCCAAATAGCGCACGCTTGCTTCCAAAGCTGCTTTGGCAACACCCATGACGTTGTAGTTCTTCATCGCACGCTCAGCGCCAAGATACGTCATCGTCATGATGCTACCGCCCTCTGTCATCAGCGGGTAGATGCGTTTCGCTACAGCGACAAGCGAATACGCGCTGACATCCTGCGCCAAAGCGAATCCATCGCGCGAAGTGTCGACGAACAAGCCCTCCAGCTCTTCCGTTCTTGCGAATGCGATACTATGTACGAGGCCGTGAACCACGCCTAACTGCTCCTTCAATGTCTGTGCCAGCGTTTCGATTTCCGAATCAACGGTTACGTTGCAAGGCATGAGCGTCGAACCGGGAATCGTATCGGCCAGCTTGCGAACACGCTCCTCTACGCGTTCATTTTCATAAGTGAAAACTAGCTTTGCGCCTTGCGCTGCTAGCGATTGAGCGATAGCCCATGCGATGCTGCGGTCATTGGCAACACCCATAACTAATATATTTTTTCCGGTTAACAGTTGATTCATCGCAGTAAGAAACCCCTCTCAACAATGGATTGTACTATTCTTCCCACCCTCCAAAGTACCCCATTTCACAGAACATTTCAAGGAAAAAATGTCCAAGCTATAACTCGATTGACGCTTGTGTAAGCGCAGAAACACCTTCCCGCCGCTTCAGATCTTCCATTAGCCGGAATAAGGCATCGTCTTTCATTTTCGCTTCAATCATCATATCCAGCCTTGGCGTCACCGGAGCGATCGCTTGCAGAAAAGCAAGAAGCGGTTCTGTCTCGACATAATCCGCATGGCTTCTTGGATCCTTCTCACTCTTAGGGCTGGATACATGGATTTTTGGAGGCAGTGATGCTGACTCGTGATCCAGTAGTTCGCCCTCTTCGCGCACCCAAGTCCGCATGATTCTCGGCCACAATTCGGCTGCATGCTCCCCGCTGTTATTCACCTCATGATGATGAATGTCCAGCACCATCGGAGCGCCTACCTGCTCGGCAAGCTCCAGCGTTTCTAATGCGGTAAACGTTTTATCGTCATTCTCCAGTGTAATGCGCTTCTGTACATCGATCCGCAGTTCCCGAAAGTGCTGCACGAAGCGCTTACCCGCCTTCTCTTTATCGCCATAGCTGCCGCCAACATGAATATTATTCATAGCTTCAAAGCCCAGACCCATCGCGTTAAGCATGGCACAGTGCCTCTCCAGATCTTCGACAGATTTCTTCAGCACATCCTTTTTGGGTGTGCTGAGCACAGTGAAATGATCGGGGTGAAAGCTGACACGCATCCCATTTTGCTTTACATAACGGCCAATCTCTTGAAACTCGGCCGCTAGTGTCGGCAGGGGATCCCAGTCCTCCAGCAGCTCATGTCCAATGAGCGGTATGAGCTTGGAAGAGAAGCGATACACCATGATGTCGTGCGCACGGTTGTGGCGAAGCAGCCTCAGCGTATTATGTAAATTTTCCGCACCAATACGTTCGAGCTTGCGAATAGCCGCTTCCCGGTCATTCAGCTTGCTGAAGTTGGTGACTGTCATCGTTTTGGACGGGGATGCGTTCTTCACCGATGTGGACATAGCCACGTAGCCGAGACGAACAATCATGGAAGTTGACCTCCAAAAAAATATGCAAGCTTGATCTTTCTAGCGTACCCTCCCTGGAAGCGGTGCATACACGTCAAGACTCCCCCTCACATCGTGAACAAAGCTATAATTTGATAACTAATAAAAGCTGAAGCAATGACAAGCATCGGACTTAATACAAGCATGCCGATCCTCGTGCTCCCGCTTTCTTGACGCAGACTGGCGTAATTACCGCTAAGCCAAATCAATAAATAAACAAAAAGCACCCCAAGTCCCTCATACTGCTCGTACCGCAGGGCTGGAGACAACAAGCCATAATACTTAATAATGATAAAGATAAAAACATAGGAAGTAGGCACTCCTAAAAGAATATTAAATAACCAATAGGCCGTTAATTTCCGCACCTTCACCCGATCTTGCAGCATAACTTTCACTTCCTTCACCTAACTTGAGTAGAATCATTGTAGCCCTCCATCTAAGTTAGAGTAAGTACTAATTTGCTGTAGTACCTAAGCGAAATCTCTTTTCTTTCCCGCCTAAAGGCATTGACAAGTTATGGAAACCGAGCTATTATTATTTTGATAATGATTCTCATTATCAAAAATTTGACTATTTTAAGATACTGGAGGATACTACGTTGTTTAAGAACCGCTTCTCACTTTCATTTTTACTGATCATCCCTGCTCTTCTGCTCGTACTCGCAGGGTGTGGCTCAATTGCCAAGCAGACTGCTTCCTCAACACTTTCACCTAGCCCATCTGCAGCTACGGCAACTCCTGCTGCGTCTGCATCTGCCAAGACCGACGAAGTTCGCACCATTAAGCACGCTATGGGTGAAACCCAAATAAAAGGAACGCCTCAGCGTGTCATCATACTGACCAATGAAGGGACTGAAGCCCTTCTCACGGTAGGTGTGAAACCAGTAGGCGCCGTGAAATCCTGGGTAGGGGATCCTTGGTATGACCACATTAAAGCGGACATGCAGGGTGTTAAAGAATTAGGAGATGAAACCCAACCTAACATAGAAGTAATTGCAAGTTTGAAGCCTGATTTGATTATCGGGAATAAAGTTCGTCACGAGAAAATCTATGAGCAATTGAAGAGCATTGCACCCACTGTTTTCGCTGCCGATTTGGCCGGGGATTGGAAGAAAAATTTTGCTCTCTACACCGATGCTTTGAACAAAAAAGCGGAAGGCGAGAAAGCACTGGCCGACTTTGACAAAAAAGTAGCCGATGCAAAAGCGAAGCTGGGAGCTAAAACTGCTACGAAAGTATCCATTGTCCGCTTCACTGTTAATGATGTCCGTATCTATCAAAAGCAAACATTTAGCGGCGTGCTGTTAAACCAGCTTGGCATTGCAAGGCCGGCTTCCCAGGATAAAGATCAATTTATCGAGAAATTGACGAAAGAACGCATTCCAGATATGGATGGCGACATTCTCTTCTATTTCGTCTCCGAAAACTCCGGTTCAACGGATGGCGCTAAAGTAGCGAAAGAATGGATCGATGATCCGCTCTTCAAAAACCTGAACGTAGCGAAGGCAAACAAGGTTAAGAGAGTCAATGAAGTCGTTTGGAACCTGGCAGGCGGCTATAAAGCTGCAAACCTGCTGTTGGACGAGCTTGTGGCAAATCTAGATGTGAAGTAATAACAGCTCCCCAGAATGAATAGGCAAAATAAAGAGACACCGTCGCTAAGATTGCTAAGACGGTGTCTCTTTATTTTATAAAAACTTCTTTCTATGCCTGCTCTCCGAAAAACATCTCATCCGCGAGCGCCGTTTGCACACGAGCCTCGTCCTCGGTGAGCCTGCGAACCAGTTCCATCTCGACTTGTGTGACTTCTTCGCCCTGAAAATTGATTTCAGCTATCGAGGCTACGATCTTAACGATCGCAATCGCTTGATTGTGCGGGGAATACGCGATGACCTTTTGCCCGGTGGGAAACACACGGAAGCCGCTTTTCACCATTTTGCCGCGTCCATATTCCAGCAGCTCGTAAAGCTCCTGCTCGGATTTAAACTTGCAGACGGAATTGAATTCAGTTTGAAATCCCATAGTCATCTACTCCACATCAAAAGTATATTGGATACCTTGTTTCACTGTATGTCGATCGATGGCCAGACGGATCAAGTCGTCCAGCAGCTCCGCATAAGGTTTGCCTGTTTCTTGCCACAGGAGCGGATACATGCTGAATGGGGTAAAGCCCGGCATCGTGTTGATTTCATTAATGTATACCTTCTGATCGGATTTACCCAAGAAGAAGTCCACGCGGGATAGCCCGCTGCCGTCCACCGCTTGGAAGGCTTGGATAGCCAGCTTTCTAATGTACTCGGCTGTATCCGCAGGAATATCTGCGGGAATAACCATAGCCGATTTGCCGTCCATATATTTTGCTTTATAGTCGTAGAACTCATTCGAAGACACGATTTCGCCCGCTACAGATGCTTGAGGCTCATCATTGCCCAGCACAGCTACTTCGATCTCTCTGGCATCGATATTTTCTTCAATAATCACTTTGCGATCGTATTGGAAAGCAAAAGTTACCGCTTGAATCAATTCCTCTTGATTCCTCGCCTTCGAAATCCCTACGCTTGAGCCAAGGTTAGCCGGCTTCACGAAGCACGGATATCCGATCGCTGTTTCGAGCTCCATCAAATGGTAGGCACGATTTTTCTCCCATTCGGTGCGCGTGAAGTGACGAAACACACACTGAGGAAGCCCTTCCTGCGCGAACACTTTCTTCATCATCACTTTATCCATACCGACAGCGGAAGCGAGTACGCCTGCGCCTACGTAAGGGATATTTGCCATTTCCAGCAAGCCTTGAATGGTTCCGTCTTCACCGAACGTTCCGTGTAACAGTGGGAAAATGACATCAAGCCCTGGCTCGGCAGCGCCCACGGAGGGAGATGACGTAGAAATCGCTACTTCGCCCTTCGCTTGAATCGCCCCGAAAATCGGCGCGAGCGCGTTGGAAGCCGAAGGCTCTGAAGCTGAAGCGCTTCCGAAGGTTAACGCTTCCTTGGACGCTACAGGCCCAAGCAGCGCTGAGCCGCTCTTCCATTCCCCTTTTTTGGTTATGTAAAAAGGTGTTATTTCATATTTATTGAAGTCTACTGCTTTCATAACAGCGAGCGCTGTTTGCAAGGACACGTCATGCTCTCCGGATTTCCCTCCGTAGATTAGTCCTACTCGTATTTTGCGGCTCATTGCGTACCTCCGTCTGTTTCTTTACGAATCTGCTTACATTTCATCGGCAATCCGGAAAAACTTGTATTTCGTTCGCTCCGTCCAGGCAGGTGAATCCTTATAGGCCCAGTATCGGTTTCGGCTATTATACGTGTGCGCATTCACCAGCGGCATTCCGCCAGCATCTTTCCCAATAACAATCGTATTGTGCTGATAACGCCCATCCCCGTCCCAATCATAACAGATGACGTCACCCGGCCCGAGTTCCCTCGGATCGTCCATGGCAAAGGCGTGCAGCCCCTTGCGACTGGATGACAAAAACATCTGCAAGCTTTGGGCAACCGCCCAACTAAAGCTCCAAAGCTCCTGAGAACCCTGTTTGCCTACGTACCACCAGCCCGAAGCTCTTTTTCCAGTATAGTTCATTGGAGCCCCGCCTGCAAAGAGGCACTGCGATACATAACTGGTGCAATCCACTTCGAATTCAACATATTTGGGATTGGCTCCGTTCCACCATGTTTCTGCATACTCCACGGCTTTCGCCCTATTATAAATGATTTTGCGAGGGACGGATTCTGAAGCTCCGTTGTTGAGTATACTATAGTTGATATAAGGAAGAGAGGGCGCTGTATGCAGGTCCTGAGAGTGCTCCTCATAATCGGGCGGAAAAACGCTCCGCTGTTTAGGGGAAGGCTGCTTTTCTGATTGTAAAGCCTCTGACCGACTGACAAGCCATCTGCCCGAAATGGATTCGATGAAAACCCGTTCTAGCTCTAAACGCTCTTCCAAGTGATCGAATGAGCCAAGCCGATATTGCGTCGAGCGCCGTAATCCGATATCCGCGACAACACCATAGGGTGTTTCTTTGACACCAGCGAGGCGCAATTTCGTCTCATTGCGCAGCAGCTTCGCATCGCGGTCACGGTAACTGTCCATCCATTTCTGAAGCCTTTTATCCTGCTTCTGTAAAAAAGCGCTGTCTGAGACGTGTATTTCCATAGGTACAGATGAGCCCTCAAGCTCCGATTGATTTTTGGCGTGAACGTAATTATAAAGCGCTGTTTTCCAGGACATGGGGATTACCTCCTAAGAGTTTTCCGAAGGAAAACTTGCATCGTAAGCATAGGCTTGAGCTTTCCTTTAGGAAAGCTTTCATCGTAACGCAGATTTACATTTCACTAGGCATTTATAACTAGGTTGATGCGCGACTTTCTGGCAGTTTTTAAGGCTTTGCAGCCGGCAACCCGAGGGAATTAGAATTATCTTCCGTTTCATCTGTAGGACTAGCCTATTTAGGCTTGAATTGGTTCAATATATGTCAATTATGCGGTAAAAATGATTGAAATAATTCTTTACGAAAAGCATGTGGAGACGGTATACTTGAAGTAGAGGGATAATGAAATTGAGTTTCATTAGTTGAAACCAATGATGAAGATATTGAAGGAGGAATAACCCATGTCCAATAAGGACTCTTTTTCCGTGCGTAAGCAGTTAAGCGTCGGAAGCAAATCTTTCCAGTACTACTCTCTTCCGGACTTTGAAAGCCAAGGTAACGGAACGATCTCTAACTTGCCTTTCTCCATTAAAGTGTTGCTTGAAGCCGCTGTTCGTCAATTCGACGGCAGAGCGATTACAAGCGAACACGTAAAACAAATTGCAGGCTGGGCGAACGGCCGCGATGAAAACAAAGAAATTCCTTTCATCCCTGCTCGTATCGTTCTTCAAGACTTCACAGGGGTTCCTGTCGTCGTTGACCTTGCGGCAATGCGTGCGACAATGGCTCGTGAAGGTGGAGATCCAAAACGGATCAACCCGCTTGTTCCTGTAGATCTTGTAATTGACCACTCTGTTATGGTCGATGCTTTCGGATCCCCGGACGCACTCGAAACTAACATTAACCTAGAGTTCGAAAGAAACGAAGAGCGCTACCGCTTCTTGCGTTGGGCGCAAACTGCTTTTGATAACTTCCGTGCTGTACCTCCATCAACAGGTATCGTTCACCAAGTTAACCTGGAGTACCTGGCTTCCGTAGCCGCTACGAAAACAATCGACGGCGAAACTGTCGTGTATCCGGATTCCCTCGTAGGTACGGACTCCCATACAACCATGATCAACGGCCTTGGCGTTGTAGGTTGGGGCGTAGGCGGTATCGAAGCAGAAGCTGGTATGCTTGGACAACCGCTTTACTTCGTAGCACCTGAAGTTATCGGTTTCAAATTGACTGGCTCCCTGGCAGAAGGCGCAACTGCGACTGACTTGGCTCTGACCGTCACGCAAACCCTTCGTAAAAAAGGTGTAGTAGGTAAATTCGTTGAGTTCTACGGCCCTGGCCTGAGCAACATTTCCTTGGCTGACCGTGCGACTGTAGCCAATATGGCTCCTGAGTATGGCGCAACCATCGGTTTCTTCCCTGTTGACTCCGAAACGTTGAACTACCTGAGAAGCACTGGCCGCGAAGAAGACCAAATCGCTCTTGTAGAAGCTTACTACAAAGCACAAGGCATGTTCCGCACGGATGCAACTCCAGATCCAGTGTTCACTGACGTGATCGAGCTTGATCTGAGCACAGTTGTACCAAGCTTGGCAGGTCCTAAACGTCCGCAAGACCGCATTGAGCTTACAAACATGAAGGAGTCCTTCAACTCCATCATCCGTACGCCAATCGACAAAGGCGGATATGGCCTGACAGAAGAGAAAATCGCAGAAGTCGTGGATGTTGCTTATCCGAGCGAAACTGTCAAAATGGGTACAGGCGCAGTCGTTATTGCGGCTATCACTTCCTGTACGAATACATCCAACCCAAGCGTAATGCTAGGCGCAGGACTTGTGGCGAAGAAAGCTGTTGCCCTCGGCCTGAAAAAACCAGCTTACGTAAAAAGCTCCCTGACACCAGGTTCCTTGGTTGTTACTGAGTACCTTGTAAAAGCTGGCTTGCTTGAATCCCTTGAAGCGCTTGGTTTCCACGTTGCAGGTTATGGCTGTGCAACTTGTATTGGTAACTCCGGTCCGCTTCCAGATGAAGTGAGCAAAGCGATCGCAGACAACGATATGACGGTAGCTGCTGTTCTTTCCGGTAACCGTAACTTCGAAGGCCGCGTTCACGCTCAAGTTAAAGCGAACTATCTGGCTTCTCCTCCACTTGTAGTGGCATATGCGCTTGCAGGTACAGTGAACATTGATTTGGCTAAAGACCCTATCGGTTATGACCAAAACGATAAGCCTGTATATCTGAAAGACATCTGGCCTACAAACCAAGAGATCCAAGATGCTCTGAATACGGCTTTGAACGCAGATATGTTCCGTGAGAAATACAACAACGTGTTCCGTGCGAACGAGCGCTTCAACCAAATCGCAGTTCCGGAAGGCGATCTGTATGAGTTTGATTCCAACTCTACTTACATCCAAGAGCCTCCTTTCTTCACAGATTTGGGTACTGTTCTTGATGATATCGCGGATATCCGCGGCGCGAAAACATTGGCGCTCATGGGCGATTCCGTTACAACGGATCACATCTCCCCTGCGGGCAACATCAAAGTCGACAGCCCTGGAGGTCAATACCTGATCAATCATGGCGTGAAAAAAGAAGACTTCAACTCCTACGGTTCCCGTCGTGGTAACCACGAAGTGATGATGCGCGGAACGTTCGCGAACATCCGTATTCGTAACCAAGTGGCGCCAGGAACAGAAGGCGGCGTAACGACTTACCTGCCAACTGGCGAAGTTGAGTCCATCTATGATGCTTCCATGAAGTATCAAGATGCTGGCACGAACCTGGTTGTTATCGCAGGTAAAGAGTACGGTACTGGAAGTTCCCGTGACTGGGCAGCCAAAGGTACATTCTTGCTTGGCGTCAAAGCCGTTATCGCAGAAAGCTTCGAGCGTATCCACCGCAGTAACTTGGTCGGTATGGGCGTGCTTCCGCTTCAGTTCGTGAATGGCGACAGCTGGAAAACACTTGGTATCACGGGTCGTGAAACATTCGATATCACGGGTCTGAGCAACGATGTTCAACCAGGTTCTTCCGTGAAAGTAACAGCAACTCGTGAAGATGGTTCAACTTTCGACTTCAGCACACTTGTGCGTCTGGACAGCATGGTTGACGTAGACTACTACCGTAATGGCGGTATTCTGCAAACCGTTCTTCGTCAAATTATCGCTGAGAAAAACTAAGCGAGACACCCCTAATTTTCAACAATCAAAAGTCTGAGGCTGCCTGCGAGGCTGCCTTGGGCTTTTTTATTTGATGCGAAGTGCCAATAACTGTGGGTTGAGCGAGCTCCCTCCCGCCACTATAATGTTTAGTAAGCGAAAGGGGAGATAACGATGAAATCATTCAAAAGGTTCGTCCTTGTCATGCTGTTCGCGGCAATCGGCCTTACACCCGCACTGGGGAGCTATAGTCAGCCAACCTACGCGGCAACAGCAGCTACATTAAAGCAAGGAAGTCAAAGCGGAGATGTCTGGGATGTTCAATTCCGCTTGAAAATGCTAGGTTACTATCAGCCGCAAATCGATGGCAAATACGGTTCTGCCACTACAGCAGCTGTTCGAAACTTCCAGTACAATTACGGCCTGACTGCAGACGGCGTTACTGGAACAAACACATGGAATGCTTTACGAAAATATTCCGTCAATCAAGCCGATCTGGATATTATAGCCAGAGTTATTTATAGCGAGGCCCGCGGTGAATCCTATGAAGGCCAAGTCGCGGTAGGAGCGGTTCTCATGAATCGTTTGCAATCGAGCCAGTTTCCGAATAACTTACACGATATCGTCTTCCAGGAAGGCGCATTTACATCCGTCAGCGACGGTCAGTACTGGTTGACACCAAATTCGACAGCCTACCTGGCTGCTCAAGATGCTGTACGAGGTTGGGATCCCACCAAAGGTGCCATTTATTATTTCAATCCTGACACAGCAACAAGTTCATGGATTTGGTCGCGTCCGCAAACTGTAAAAATTGACAGCCATATTTTTGCCAAATAAAAAAGAAAGAGGTTGCCCTAGTCTTCACAAAGACCTAAGGCAACCTCTTTTTGATGTCTATCAGCGCGGCTGCTCATCCTCATACCACGGATTCAAGTGAACGAGAACCTCATCCACATCACTGTGCGCTTCTTTGATTTTTTGCTTGATCAGGCGGCTTATATCATGCCCTTCCTGAATAGTCAGTGTTCCTGAAACACCGAGCCGGGCATCGACCAATATGTAGTGACCATGCTCTCTGGCACGCAAACGATCAATGCGCTTAACCTCCGGTACGGAACGGATCAACGCGGCATATTCCGCGATTTGACCAGTGCCTACACTTCGCTCCATCAGAATATCAAAAGATTCCCTGCCCATTTCCCAAGCTAGCTTCAGCACCAGAAAGGAGACGATAATCCC
Organism: Paenibacillus tabacirhizosphaerae; assembly: GCF_040812395.1. Taxonomy (GTDB): domain Bacteria; phylum Bacillota; class Bacilli; order Paenibacillales; family NBRC-103111; genus Paenibacillus_E. The sequence continues at coordinate 51,713 of NZ_JBFNXH010000022.1, forward strand.
CGCTACAGGGTCTCCATAGGCTAAGAAACGAATGGCAAAGTGCTCGCCTATCAAGGCCAAGCCAATCCCGACTGAGGCTGCAATAGACGCATACACATCGGCAAGATGATCATACGCGGTAGCCATCAAGCCCTTGCTGTTCATTTTGCGTCCGATGCGCATCGTGTACACATACAGAATCTGCTTCCAAATCAGGGAGATGGCCGCTGCGGCAAAGGCAATGATATGGGCGGGAGCTGATGGCTCGAACAGCGCGTGAATAGAGTGGTAGCCCATATAAATTGCGGCTCCGCCAAGGATGATGGCGACAATAAATGCTCCCAGCACCTCAGCTTTTCCATGACCGTAAGGGTGATCGACATCGGCAGGCTTGGAGGAAACGCGCATGGCGCTGTAAGCCGTTGCCGATGCAATAACGTCGCCTGCATTATGGATGCCGTCGGCGATAAGCACTTGGCTTTGGAACACGAGGCCGACCACGATTTTGATGGCGGTCAGTACGATGTTGCTGGCAAGGCTGATCCAGATGGCCAGCATAGAGGCCGGTTTGCTCATCTCACGTTGCCACTCCCTTCCCCTCTTCTAGTATGACCTGCTAGAAGCAAAACATCCCCCATCGGCGTGCTAGCCGTCGATGAAGGATAGGGCATGGGGACACTGCGCTTAGCGCAGCATCGTCCCCATGTGCCGCGCCGCCTCCATGATGAGCGGCGCTTGCTCTTGCATCAGCTCCAGCGTAAGCCTGTTCGCTGGGCCTGAAACCGCCAGGGCGGCGACGAGCCGGCCGCTGCGGTCAAGAACCGGTGCGGCCACTGCCGCCGCACCGGGCTCTCGTTCTTCGACGCTCGTGGCGAAGCCCGCGCGTCCTGTGTCTCTCAGCTGCTGTAGGAACGCAGCCTGATCCAGCCCCGCCGGCCAATCGGCGGAGGCAAGCAGCTGCTCCTGCACAGCAGGCTCAGCAAAGGCGACGAGCACCTTGCTCGAGGCGCCGACGTATAAGGGCATTCGCGCCCCGACAGGGGCTACGCGGCGAATGGCATGGTTGCTCTGCACGGCTTGGATGCGCACCCGCTCCAGGCCGTCCTGCACGTACAGCGAGATCGTCTCGCCGAGCTGGTCGCGCAGCCGTTCCATCTCCGGCAGCAGAATGATGCCGGGGTCGCCTTCCTTCGACAGGTTGGCGGACAGCTCCCACACCCGATAGCCCAGCCTGTATTTATCAGTAGCGCTGTCGCGCATGATAAAGCCCTTGCCCTCCAAGGAGGCTAGCAGCCGGTGGACAGTGCTTTTATGCAGCTCTACCCGGCTGGATATTTCCGTCAAGGTCAATTCCGACGTACTCGTAAAACAAAGCAAAATATCTAAAGCGCGCTCTACCGCGCGAACGGTCAGCTTGGCATCCTCCATAGCTTCACACCACTCTCATTTTGGCGGTCGACAACGCTGTCCTACCGCACCTTATTTTTCTACGCCAGAAAGAATATGTTCTCGAGTCGCAAAAACGGCTTTCTTATGGCATTTAAACCCGCATCATGTCACAGTAATTTATCACTGATAAGCTTCACTGGGGCTCCTTAAAAGGTTTTCCCATCGGCTTCTGATAATCCCAGGAAGTTTCACCTCATGAAACTGAATTATTTCTAGTATAACCAAACTCCTAGGTTCAGTAAAGGTAAACATCAGTTTTTACCATTATTACAGAACGGTTACAGTAGGCTTACATTTGCCGCATCCTCATTGACTTGAAAGCGCATACAGATTAACATTAAATTAAGAGAATACTTGTCTGAATATTTCGTCAATTTGCCAACTTTTGCCTGACTCCTACACGAAAACCACAACTTGACCTAATCCAACAACTAAGGGGGGAATCGCCATGTCAACTACATCCATAACACCTGGCTCCGGATCACTGCAAGCTCCATTAGAAGAAATCGTTACGAAACCGCTGCTGCGCAAAAAAAGGCTGGTTCTCACCATCCTCATTTCTTTCCTAACCCTATGTACTTCCTTACTGTTGTCTTTTCATGCTTATATTGCCTGGACGCTTGCACGGCCGCATATTGATCCGCTCCATTCCAATCCTATGCAAGCAGCAGGACTGCCTTATAGCAATATTTCTTTCCCAAGCCGTAACGGCACATCCAATCTCGATGGCTGGTTCATCCCAGGAAACTCCAGTAAAACCGTCATTTTCTCTCATGGCTACGGCGGCAACCGCGAAGAACTTTGGGTTCCGATCTATAACTTAGCCCGTGAGCTTCATATGCAAAATTACAATGTGCTGATGTTTGATTACGGATATGTGCAACCCGGCAATGAGCACCTAATGACAGGCGGCATCCAAGAATCCCAAGAGCTGCTTGGAGCGGTTGATTACATCAAACACAATACGGATGGACCTATCTACATTTGGGGCTTCTCTATGGGAGCTGGAACCGCTCTGCAAGCCGCCCTCCAAAGTGGCAGCGATATCGCGGGCATGATTTTGGACAGCACTTTTTTACTAAATCCAGACACCCTTTACCATAATATGAAACAGTATGTAAACGTTCCTAAGTTCCCTTCCTTATCGCTCGTCCGTGTGTTCTTTCCGCTACTGAACGGAATTAGCTTACATGACGTGCCTTCCAATAAGGTGACCAGCAACCAATACCCGATGCCCATCTTTTTCATTCACGGGACGAATGACAGCAAAGCGCCTTATGGCTTGATTGAGGATATGTTCGAGGGACAAAGGGAATCATCCGACAAGCTGTGGATTATTCCTGACGCCCAGCATGAGCTTCTCTATCGTGCCGAACCGCAAGCCTATATCAGCCGAACCCTTAATTTCCTAATGGAGATAGCTTCTCAAGCAAGACCCGACCTTGGTATTCCCTCCTCTCTATAAAATCGGCCCCGGAAGGGGTCGATATTTTTTTGCTCACAGACAACAGCCGCTATTCCTGCTCGCTCCACCTCCCGCTGTAAGCGCCAAAAAGCGCTACAGCCCGGGATTCTCCTGCCTCCCTCACCTGTAACGCCCTAATCCACCCTTACAGCCAACAGTCGCTACTCCCGCTCGCTCCCCTGCCGCTGTAAGCGCCAAAAAGGGCGCTACAGCCGGACTTTTCCAGCTTCCCTCACCTGTAACGCCCTAATCCGCCCTTACAGACAACAGCCGCTACTCCTGCTCGCTCCATCACCCGCTGTAAGCGCCAAAAAGGGCGCTACAGCCCGGGTTTCTCCTGCTTCCCTCACCTGTAACGCCCTAATCCGCCCTTACAGACAACGGTCGCCACTCCTGCTCGCTCCACCACCCGCTGTAAGCGCCAAAAAGGGCGCTACAGCCCGGGCCACTTCTCCCTCCCGCCCTGTAGCGCCCTAATTCGCCCTTACAGACAACAGCCGCTACTCCTGCTCGCTCCACCTCCCGCTGTAAGCGCCAAAAAGGGCGCTACAGCCCGGGATTCTCCTGCCTCCCTCACCTGTAACGCCCTAATCCACCCTTACAGCCAACGGCCGCTACTCCTGCTCGCTCCACCACCCGCTGTAAGCGCCAAAAAGGGTGCTACAGCCCGGGCTCCTCCAACCTCCCGCCCTGTAACGCCCTAATCCGCCCTTACCGCCAACGGCCGCTACTTCCGCTCGCTCCCCTACCGCTGTAAGCGCCAAAAAAGGCGCTACAGCCCAGGCTTCTCCTGCTTCCTGTCCTGTAGCGCCCTAATCCGCCCTTACAGACAACTGTCGCTACTCCCGCTCGCTCCCCACCCGCTGTAAGCGCCAAAAAGGGCGCTACAGCTCGGGCTTCTCCTGCCTCCCTACCTGTAACGCCCTAATCCGCCCTTACAGACAACAGCCGCTGCTCCTGCTCGCTCCACCACCCGCTGTAAGCGCCAAAAAGGGCGCTACAGCCCGGGTTTCTCCTGCCTCCCTACCTGTAACGCCCTAATCCGCCCTTACCGCCAACTGCCGCTACTCCTGCTCGCTCCACCACCCGCTGTAAGCGCCAAAAAAGGCGCTACAGCCCGGGCTCCTCCAACCTCCCACCCTGTAACGCCCTTCTCCTCTAATCCATCTCATAAATCGAGCCGGACTTGCTCGCGAACAGCTCCGCGTACACCTTCTCCGCGTAAGCGTCAGTCATTCCCGATATGTAATCGGCAATAAAACGCGGCCAGCTCCAATTGTCCTTATGTCGTTCATAGCTATTCATCCAATCCGGCGGGATGATCCACTGACCTTTGTCCGGGTCGATGAAGGAGTCCCACAGGCGCTCCACGATGATTTCGCTTCTTTTCTGGAGACGCTGTACGCGGAAATCCTTGATCAGCGTGACCCAGGCCAGCTTTTTCAATATTTCCATCGTCCGCAGCAAGTTCATGTCTTCAGCTTCATCCTTGACAAGCGTTAGCTTCTTCCAGCCTTTAGCAGGATCGTCAATGATGTCCACACGATTCGCGAAGGAGCTGACCCAACGCGCTTTCATTTCCCTGCGCGTCCGCGACTCCTCACGGTTGCACTCACTGAAGATTTCCTGCCACTGCTCCAGATAGCTCGCCAATACTTGACGTACCATTTGCTCAAGGTCGACTTCTTCCCAACCGAACTTTTTGTTGTTCGGGTCGTTCAGAATCTCCATCACCAGATGGCGAAGCAGCCTTTGATCCTCGAAGAAGGTGGCGTTCATTTGAATTTTGCCTGCACGTATACCGTCTTCAATATCATGTGTCGAATAGGCAATATCATCGCATAAATCCATCAGCTGCGCTTCCAAGGTAGAGCACCCTTCCGGCATGTTCCACTGCGAGCGAAGCTCATTAATGACGTCCCATTCGGCGCCATAAACGCCTTTCAACCTGCCTTCTTCTTCGATCAGGAAGGGATATTTATTAATCCCGAGCAGTACCGCTGCGGTAAGATCCAAACCGCTATCACTACCCGCGCGCTTTTCCAAATACATGAGGATCCGGAAGTTTTGCGCATTTCCTTCATATTTCAGCCCGTATTCCTTCATCAACAGATGATTGAGCACTTCTTCCCCTTTATGGCCAAAGGGCGGGTGCCCAAAGTCATGCGCCAGCGAAGCGCATTCGACTACCGTCGGGTCAATGATTAAACCCGGATGCTCCCTCTTTTTCAGGAAAGGGTTGGTACGTTCAAGACGCTTCGCCACTTCACGGGCGATCTGCGCCACTTCAAGCGAGTGGGTAAGCCTTGTCCGGTAATAGTCGCCGGAACCAGCGCCGAATACTTGCGATTTGCCCTGCAGTCTGCGAAATGCCGGCGATTGTATTAATCTAGCGTAATCTCTCTCAAATTCATCCCGTTCTTCGCTCGCTTTGGAAGAAGCGGCCTCCCCGGGCCGGTATTTCCGTATGTCGTTCATAAGCTTGCCTCCCTCAAGGGGCTGTTGCCATGGGAAGTCATGTGTCCATTCTTCTTGTCAACAAGCCGATCCGTGTATTCTCTCTCCTCCTATCCGATTCATGCCGCTAGCACGCCCGGTAGTCATTTGAGGTTTTATTGTTATGATAAAGAATACTATATTCGCCCTCTGTACAACAAGCTGTACCTACCGCCGCCGATCAAAAAAGGGATGCAGCACAAGACTATTGTCATCATGCACATCCCTTTGTATAGCTTTTTTTTGCTTTATTTTAATAAGGATAAAAATTCTGACCGCAGTGTAGGATCGCTACGGAAGGAACCGCGAACCGCTGATGTTACAGTCTGGCTGCCGTATTTTTTCACGCCTCTGGAGCACATGCACATATGCTCGCCTTCAACGACGACCATAACGCCATGGGGCTTCAGCACATCATCCAAAATGTCGGCGATTTCGGAGGTAATCCGCTCCTGTACCTGCAGCTTACGGGTCACGACATCCACAAGGCGCGCGAATTTGCTCAATCCGGCAACTTTACCGCTTGGGAGGTACCCGACATGCACCTTACCAAAAAAGGGCGCCATATGATGCTCACATTGGCTGTAGTACACAATATCTTTAATGATCACCAGCTCTTCATGCTGTTCGTCAAAGGTGACGCCCAGCACATCGCGAGGGTTCGCATCATAACCTGCAAAAATTTCTTCGTACATACGCGTTACACGAGCAGGCGTGTCCAGCAGCCCTTCGCGATCAACGTCTTCGCCAATCAGGCGCAATATCTCCCTGACATGCTGTTCGATGAGTTCGCGGTTCTCGGCCACTCTCGTATTTTTGTATTCGATGGATGCCATCTTTCTTCCACTCCTCTTCTTTTACCCCATGCAAATCGCAAGCAGCTTAATGCTGTCGCGCAGCGCAGCGCTATCTTTATGTGTCTTCGTAAGCAGCACGCCGCCTTGCAGCATGGAAACAATCGGCAGAGCGATTTCCGCAGGCGTTAAGCCCTTTAATGACAGTTCGCCCAGATTACGGCCCTCCTGCAAACAGCTCTCGACCTTCGCCTCAAGCTCGCTGAAAAAGCGGCTGAGCGGCTTTCGCAGCTCCTCTGAACGGTCGCTAAGCTCAAGTGCCATGTTACCGAAAAAACAGCCTTTGCGGCACTCATGCTCTTCGCAAAAGCTCAGCATTCGCTCAAACAATTGGAGCACACGCTGTTTCGGGGACAAGTTCATGTTGCCCAGACTTGGGTTCAGCACGGATTCCTGCATCTCCTGCACTTTACGTTCAATCACCTTGACGCCAAGTTCTTCCTTGCTTTTAAAATGATAATAAAAATTACTTTTGCATACACCGCTAGTCGACAGAATTTCCTCCAGACCTGTGCCCTGAAAGCCCTGATCATGAAATAAATCCATCGCAGCTTCCATGATTCGATCTTTATTGTTCGTCATGCATGTGCCACCTCTGGATAGTACTGGTACGTCCTAGATATATCGAACGATATGAGGAAGGGCTCATGCCACTCACCGTTTGCGCGGTTACACGGCATAGCCCTCTGAAGACGCAAGCATTTTTCATTTCCACTTTTGGTTTTTCATCATGTTCTGAACTTTGTTCATTTGCTGCTTGTTCATATTGTAGCCCATTTGCTTGGCCATTTTTTGCAGCATTTCCGGATTGTTCTGCATCGATTCCAATTGCCTTCTCAAGTAGAATACCCCAATGAAGAAGCCACCTACCAAACCGACAATGAGTGTAACAATTGGAATAATAATACTCCACATAAACGTGCCCCCTGCTTATCCAATATTAAAAATGATCGATTACCTCATCATAGCATTTCTATTCATCCGTTTTCAAATCAGCAAACTCACGTTAGCACCTGCTCGATAAAGACAGTCGTATGCTTCGCCAGATCGATTTCCTTAATTTCCAGCTCCCTGTCGAGCACATCCTGCTTAATGACTCTAATAATCGGACGGCTAGGCAGACCACGATGCTGGCCGACTACGACACCCGATTCTCGCGTAGACAAGCGCACCGAAGCTCCCGTCGGGTAAATAGAAACAATTTTCAGAAATTGAATCAGCACTTCCCGATCCAGCTTCGTCCCGGCTAGCGCCATCATATGTTCACAGGCCTCGTGAGGCTGCATACGGCGGCCCAATGAGACATCGAACAATAGATTATCATACATGTTGGCTACGGCTGTTATCTTAGCATACAAGTGGATTTCCTCACTCTTCAAGCCGCGAGGCACACCGTCACCAACCAATGTCTCATGATGCTGGAAGGCAACATGCGCGATCAATAGGCTGTACTCCCGCTTACTTTTGAGCAATTCGAAACCGCGCCATGTATGATGCATTTTCGGATCCACCGATTCGTCATCCGATATCAGCTCAATTTTGCCGACATCATGCAGGAGCGCTCCAATCGCCAATTCTTTCAATTGGCCCTCATTCAGTCCCATATTAATGCCGATAAGCACAGACATCATGCACACATTCGTGGCGTGAACGTACATCTCGTTATCTTGGGAGCGAATATCCGATAATTGGATAAGCACGTCTTTGTTCTTCATGACCTCGTCTAGCAGTGTGTTGATCGAAACGCTGATCGATCGCGTGTTAAATTCCTTGCCAGAGCGAATGGAATCGAACGTTTCGCCCATCCGTTTCATGACGGTTCGCTTCGTCTCTTCTGAAATAATTTCGGGAATTTCGACATCTTCCAGATTCGGGTCCTTGATATAAATCATCGTAACCCCGATCCTGTTCAGCGTATTAATCATAAATACCGTTAGCTGCACATCTTCTGATAGCAAAATAGCTCCGTTGCTGGAAAAGATCGTCCGCCCCAAATATTGTCCAGGCTCAACGGAATCCAAATGCACATATTTCATAGGATTCACTCCATGGTAGTTGTATTGTTTGTTCCCAGTTGCGAGTTGCTCTCCAATGCCAATAAAACCACTTTGATAGGAAGCCCTCCCCCATACCCGACCAGTTCCCCGTTTGCACCAATGATTCGATGGCATGGGATGATCACAGGGATCGGGTTGCGGTTGTTTGCGCCGCCAACGGCTCTTACAGCTTTGGGCGAGCCAATGGCTTCCGCGATATCTTTATACGATGCCGTCTTGCCATAGGGCACAGCGAGAAGCGCTTTCCACACTCGCTTTTGAAAATCAGTCCCCTGCAGATCAAGCGGCCCCTCAAATGTATAGATTTCTTTATTAAAATACTGCCTCAACTGCTCCGCGATTGGCCGCAAATGCTGCTCGTCTTCTTGAAGCTCATGCGTCCCAAACCAACGCGCAGCCCAAGCCTGAAGCTTCTCTTGATTGTGCGTGAAAGTGCCGAATTCGACTGAACATAGGCCTTTGCTGCTGGCGACGAGCACAAGCGGACCTATAGGAGAGGATACCTCTGTATATCGTAGCAACTCTGGGGCCTGTGTCATTGTTTATCATCCTTTATGCGTATTGTAAAGCGGCTTAACACAGGCGAAAATTTCTCGCCCCTGTAAAGGACTCTCCTAGCACTCACTCGCAACGAGAAAGCTTGCTGCTTTCTCAATAGCCTGCTGAACCTCCGGTTCCCGCTCGCCAGCCAGTGCTTGTCCGAGCGCATCCGCCGCTTCTTCCCCGCCAATTCGTCCAAGCGCCCATGCAGCAGTCGCCCGAATTTCCGGTCGCGAATCCGTAAGCAGAAGCTCCGATAAAATCGGCACCGCTGTCTGATCTTTGAAGTTCCCTAGTGCGATAATCGCATTGCGCTGTATCGGTTTCTTGCCTCTCCACGAGGCTGAGATGCTCCCATACTGTTCCTTAAACTCTTTATTCGTCAATGTTAAAAGCGGGATCAGCAGTGGCTTTACCTTTTCCGGATCCGGTTGAAGCTCCGGTTGATGCGTCCAGTTCATGCCCTTATTCTTCGGGCAGACGATCTGACAAGTATCGCATCCGTACAGCCGATTGCCGATTTTCAGCTTGTACGCGTCATCCACGTACCCCTTCGTCTGCGTAATGAATGAAATGCAGCGGCTCGAATCGAGCTGCCCTGGCCCGACGAGCGCGCCAGTCGGACACGCATCGATACAAATCGTGCAGTCCCCGCATTGATCCATAATAGATGTATCGGAAGGGAAAGGAATATTCGTTATGATTTCCCCCAAATAGACCCATGAGCCCCACTCTGGCGTGATGATCGCGCAATTTTTGCCGCTCCAGCCGATGCCAGCGCGCTCGGCAACGGCACGGTCGACAAGGACGCCCGTGTCGACCATGCTTTGCATCCGCGCGTCAGGCACGCGCTGTGCGATGAAGGCCTCCAGCTTCGCGAGCCGGTCGCGAAGCACGTCATGGTAGTCGCGGCCCCATGAGGTGCGCGAGATGATCCCGCGGTAAGCCCCCGGCTCCGAGCGAGGGGGATTCGGCAGCTTCGACGGGTACGCGACAGCGATCGCGATGATCGACTTCGGCGCGTCGAAGCTGAGCTCCGGGCGTACCCGCTTCTCGATGTCCGGCTCCTCGAAGCCGGATTCGTACCCCTTCTCCCTGTGCTGGAGAAGAATGTCTCTTAAAGCGGAGAACGGCTCCGCTGATGCGAAGCCGACTTTATCAATACCGAGCGATGACGCGGCTTCCATAATCTCTTGTTTGATCGTGCGCCAATCCGCATCTGTTCCTGCTGCGATGGAAACCGCCACTACCCTTCACCTCTCGTTCATTTGTCACGAGTTCTTTATAGCTTTGCGGCCACCGATAACGGCCACACGACGAATTCCGCCCGTCCTTGAATCAGTCCGGTCGGCACACTGCCGAAGCGGCGGCTATCTAGACTTGCTGCCGCATGGCGGTTATCGCCCATTACGAAAACGTGCCCCGGCCCGACATAGGTCGGACCGAAGTCTCCGTCGCTGATGGGCGAATCGGTATACGGCTCCAACACCTCAGCGCCGTTCACATACAAAACACCGCTTCGGCTCTCCACCTCATCGCCGGCAATGGCAACCACCCGTTTCACCAGATACGGGTGATCCGGCATAGCCCGCTCCTCGGGCTCCCGCAGGATGACGACTTCTCCGCGCTTTGGCGCCATCAGATAGGTAATGGCTTTATTGACAATCAGCCACTCCCCTTCCTGCAGCGTGGGCTGCATGGAACTGCCCCGTACGGTAGAAAGATTAAAACCGAATTGATGCGTTAGAATAACAACGAGCAGAGCTACAAGAATAGATTTAGTCCAATCCCACAGTTCTTGCGTTAAGCTTTTGGCCTCATCATTTACCGATCGTCTGGAGGCTGCTTTATTTTGTTCATTGCGCTGTACAAAGAAGCTCACTTAGGCCCCTCCGTTCCTCATCATTTCCCATTGCTCATAATAATAGAGTACCAGATCATCCTGAAATGGGGGTTTGCCTGCATGCACCAGTTCCAACACGGCAGCCAAGCCTTCTTGTACTTTTTCTTCAACAAGAGAGGAATAATGATAATACAGTTTGTGGCGCTCGTATTCTTCCTGGTCAACGACATGAACAGAACCGTCCGGCATCCGGATGAGATCAAGGTCGTAATCGATATACGTCAATACGTGCCCAGCCACATACAGCGGCGATGCGATATTGCAGTAATAGCGTATGCCGTTCTCCTCAATTAAAGCTACGATATTAAACCACTTTTTCGGGATAAAAAAAGATACGCCCGGAATTCGGCTAACCCATTCCTTGCCGTCCGCTTCCTGGATCTTCGTTTGGCTGTTGATGAACACCATCATCTCCTGCTCCCGATGATCAGCATGAAGCATGCTTTCCGGAACCCGCCAGTTGCTAAGCCACATTCGATGAAGATGTCCGTCATGCTTGAAGCTTTTTATCACATAAGGCGTGAACACATCCATGTCTCAAAGCTCCTCTATGCTCTCTGCCGATAATTGTTCCGATATTATATAGAAAAGCATATCTTCTCCCCAATTGCAACGGCGGAAAAGATATGCTTCCATGGTCCGAACAGTTTTCATTTCATAAACAAAGATTGGATCTGTTAAACGCTGACTTTCTTCACGATGCTCAAACGGTGAGCAGCCCGTGAAAAGTCCGATGTGCTGTACCCTGCGGATTCGTACACAGGCAGTACAATCTCATTATGAGCATCAACAGTCACCATAATTTTGTTTACGTTCCGGTGGAGGAACCTCGTCTTCATGGCTTCGATCAATGCTTTGCCAATCCCTTTGCGTTGATACTCCGTTGCAACCGCGATCCGATAGTAGTAGCCATTGTTGTTGTCGATAGTGCCAATAATCAAGCCTACAATTTGCGCTTCTTCTTCAGCAACCAAGACAAGTTCAGTATCCCAAGATAGTTGACGGGCAAAGGCTTCAATCGTCTCTTCGTAACAGGTTTCCGATAGTACATCCTGCAGAAGTTCAGTTACCGATGAAGTATCTCCAAGCTGAAATGAACGAACGTGCATACGGTTCTCTCCCAATTCCATATGAATTTTTGTCGGAATCATTTTCTAGTGATTTAGTAAATACGACAAAAAAATCCGAAATCCTGCTGAAAAAGTGTTAAAATTCACAAAAAACTGTGTTTTTTTATGTTTTTCTACTGAAAGCGCTTAATTGCAAGCGTTTACAAAGTATTTCGTGTAAAAATACCCAAACCTATCCAATTCGACAGTCTTTTCCCGGCTATCTTTAGGCATGCATGCATAAATTGTGGAGGATTATGAGAGCTTATAGTTGGAATGCTAGGAGGTGAACATCATGTCAGATTCGTATCCACGGGAAATACGGGATATGCAAGAGCTCAGTTCCATTAAACCCAATGAATGGACAGAGATCGAGCTCCGTGCCAATCACAGAGTCATGAGCGACCTATCCCCTTGGCTCAATGAGCAAGGAACTCATATTCACAATCAAATCATCCAGGAAATTGAGCGTCGAGGGGTCTGACTTAGTAAACATACTTGTTGCTTTATTATCTAAATTCCTTCATAATGAAGGAGTAGGAACTACATAATTTTAGGAGGTATTTTATACAATGGCACATCAATTACCAGCTCTTCCGTACGCAAACAACGCCCTCGAGCCGCATATCGACGCAAAAACGATGGAAATCCATCACGACCGTCACCATAATGCATATGTAACAAACCTCAATGCAGCACTGGACAAACACCCGGCGCTTCATGAGAAATCCCTGAACGACCTGATTGCTGATTTGAACAGCGTTCCTGAAGATATCCGCACAGCGGTTCGCAACAACGGTGGCGGACATGCGAATCACTCCCTGTTCTGGGAAACAATTGGTCCAGAAGCTGGCGGAGCACCTACAGGCGCATTGGCAGCAGCCATCGAAAGCGAGCTTGGCGGTTTCGATAAGTTCAAAGCCGATTTCGCGGCAGCAGCTACAACTCGTTTCGGTTCCGGCTGGGCATTCCTTGCAGTTGGCAAAGACGGAAAGCTTAAAGTATACAGCTTGCCTAACCAAGACAGCCCGATCTTCGAAGGCGAAACGCCAATCCTTGGTCTGGACGTATGGGAGCATGCATACTACCTGAACTACCAAAACAAACGCCCTGACTACATCGCAGCGTTCTGGAACGTTGTGAACTGGTCCGAAGTAGGCAAACGTTACGACGCAGCGAAATAAGTTGCATTGTGGGAAAGGCGATCCGTGAGGGTCGTCTTTTTTTTAGTTGTTTTAAGATGAGCAAGCTTGGTTTGGAAAGATGGTACTGTAAGCGGTTCACCGAACCATTGGATTCTTTGAAAGACGTGATCATGAGTGGGCTAGCGGAACTACGGTGCGTTATGGCTAGTCATATCGGCTAAAATGGACGTTTCGCGGAACTACAGTACTCTATGCAAAAGAAATTGGGAGTTACACGCTAGCAATTGCCCGTTTAGCGCATCACAGTTCCTCTTCATGGTGAAAAACAGGAAGTTTTAAGAAATAACGCACCGTAGTTCCGTCGTTATAGCTATGCGATAGCCCATGATGGAGAAGAGAAGTGGAAGACAGCTCAAAGTAGAACAAGGGAATGGGACTGGGGTGGAGAAGCATTAGCGACCGGAACCCCGTTCCAATCCACACCCATGCGCCACATATCGTTTATACCAAGGACGCCGCTAGGCGTTTTTCTTGTGCTCATCAAGGGCAGCGCGCATCTTTCGGAGGGCACTGAAAAAGTCCTTTCATACGAAAAAGGTACAGTCCTTCAAGAAAATGGAGGAGGCTGTAC
>NZ_JBFNXH010000023.1:0-65292 GCF_040812395.1 Paenibacillus tabacirhizosphaerae
ATTTCCCAGTATGTAAGACCCCTTGTAGACGACGAGGTTGATAGGTTCGAGGTGGAAGTGCAGCAATGCATGCAGCTGACGAATACTAATCGGTCGAGGGCTTAACCAAAACAATCCACTTTACGCAAGTTTCGTATCTAGTTTTCAGGGGGCAAGCCAGCCTGAATTGTAATTCTGATGTTTCTTGGCGGAAGCATCCCGTTTGGTGATGATGGCGGAGGGGACCCACGCGTTCCCATCTCGAACACGACCGTTAAGCCCTCCAGCGTCGATGGTACTTGAACCGCAGGGTTCTGGGAGAGTAGAACGTTGCCAAGCACTATGAAAAGCCTTTTTGAGAGCAATCTCAGGAAGGCTTTTTTGTTGCATAAAAAAATCTCCATACATGGCATAATGCCTGCGTTGGAGAGTGATGGAATTTATCGTGTTTTACTGGATATAACAGGATGTATCCTGGCTTGTTATTTTGATTAATCCATTTTTACGATGGGAACGAAATCGGAAGAGCAGCCATATTCGCGGCAGTAATATCCACAAGTGAAAGATGATTAAATGAATGAACCAGGCCTTAGGGATCCAGGGATAGAGAAGTGCGATGCAAGCAAAACCTATCCAGAACAAGTGAAATTGAACTTTACTTATAAGTCGTATGGAGGCGTGGCCATCCGGGAGAAAGCCGCTCCAGAAAACACCCCACTTGAAGGACCAACCTTTCATCGTGCCGCCAGTTGTAAATTGAAAATATATCCGCACTAGTAAAGCATGTGCGATGAGAAGAAGAGGATAGCTGATTAAAAGTGGGAGCCAGTTCATGGGGTTAAATTGATAGAAGAGAATTGCGATCAGCAGTATGATGTAAACGATAATTTTGTACATACTATGATGAGATCGCTTCATAAGAGTATAGCTATAGATTGTGGAGTTTTTGGAGAGAGCTGGATCTTGTTGCTTCATGATAACCTCCGCAAGGTATTCAACTTAAATATAAGTCTATATCGGCAGATGCATACCAAAATATGAGCGTTTAGCTAGTTTAGGAGGAAGGCGCATCGGTTATACTAGGAATAAAAGAGTCGAGGTGATCCTGTGGAGGAGAATCGAATTGGATTATGTATGATATGTGAGCAGCAGCGGAGCGGAGGAATTCATATCATAACTGCCTTTATTTGCGATGAGTGCAGCAGCGAAATGGTGAGAACGGATGTGAAGGATCAAAAGTATCCTTTTTTCGTCAGTCAGATGAAGAAAGCAATTTATATGGGCGGTATGAAATCATACATGAATTAAAGGAAAGCTTCTATAATGAAGCTTTTCTTTGTTTTTTTGGCGTCGATCCTCTACTATAGGGTTATAAAAGTGCGTTGAAGGAGTAGAATCCTATGGATTGGCATAAAAATAACAAATCAAGAGCACCATTGTTTGAGGCTATGGTTGCACATTATCATAAAAAGTCTTCCAGTTTTCATGTGCCTGGTCATAAATCCGGACAGGGTATCGATGATGAGAGCAGACGATTCTTGCACGCCGTCATGTCGATAGATTACACCGAGATTTCAGGGCTGGATGATCTGCATCATGCAGAGGGGGTCATCTTGGAAGCGGAGAAGCTCGCTGCAGATTGTTTTGGAGCGGAAGAAACGTACTTTCTGGTCGGAGGCAGCACGGTAGGTAATTTAGCAATGATTACGGCTGTATGTGAACAGAACGACTTGATACTGGTACAGAGAAATGTACATAAATCGGTTATCCATGGGTTAATGCTGGCAGGGGCTCGGGCTGTATTTATATCGCCGGCGTGGGATACAGAAACAGGTATTGCGGTAGGTCTGCGTATTGAGGATGTGAAGCAAGCGCTGAATCGGTATCCAGAGGCGAAGGCGCTTTTGCTGACGAATCCCAACTATTACGGAATGGGCGTTGATCTCGAACCTTTCGCTCAGCTCATGCATGAGCATGGGAAAATGCTGCTTGTAGACGAGGCGCATGGCGCTCATTTCGGCTTTCATGAGCAGGTGCCGGCTTCTGCGTTATCGAGCGGTGCTGATGCTGTTGTGCAATCAACGCATAAAATGCTTACCGCGATGACGATGGGAGCTATGCTGCATGTGCAGGGGCCCCGGATCGATAGAATGTCGATCAAGCAGCGGTTAGCAATGCTGCAGAGTTCCTCTCCCTCTTATCCGATATTAGCAACATTAGATCTCGCTAGAAAGAAGATGCACACAGAAGGAAGGGCTTGGATGGAGCAAGGGCTGGTGGTCGTTGAACAGTTCAGAGCGTGGCTTAACGAGCTTCAAATCATAGGCTATTATATGAAGGAATACCCCAAGGCACAGGGTAAAGGTTACACGACTGCTGACCCGTTCAAGGTGAGTATTTATGATAAAACAGGCACTTTATCCGGCTCAGAACTTCGGGATCGTCTTGAGGCTCAGGGTTGTTTCGTAGAGATGGCTGATGCCCGCTATGTGCTGCTCGTATTCACCCCGAGCTCCAGTAAGGAAGACGCACTTCGTGTGTACGAAGCTTTATGTAACATTTGTTTGGAGGGGCAGTTGCAAAAGAAGGAACTTCAAGCGCCTATCTCGAATATAAGTATATTACCCCTCGATACACAAGTTTCATCGCCAGTCATTTTTGATTTGCGCGATTTTAGGAAAACAGGGTCTAAAGAATCTATCGTCAGCATGGTATCGCTCCAAGAAGCGGTTGGTAAGCGATCAGCCGACATGGTCATTCCTTATCCGCCGGGAATACCGTATTTGTACCCGGGAGAAATAATTTCGGCGTCTATCGCCTTCGCATTGCAGCAGCTAGCGGTGAATGGAATAAGGTTTCAAGGTACCGCTTTTGGACAGACACAACAGTTAAACATATACACATAAAATATTACAGCATCTGGTATTGCAGGATTCAGGAGGATAGTGTGAACGGAATATTTATTACGTTTGAAGGGCCGGACGGCGCCGGGAAAACAACGCAATTGCGTAGATTGGCTGAGGCATTTAGGCAAAATGGACATGATGTTGTAGTTACGAGGGAGCCTGGCGGGACCACGATCAGCGACAAGATTCGCAGCATTATACTAGACCCTGTTCATCAAGAGATGGTCGACCAGGCAGAGGTTTTACTGTATGCAGCTTCCAGAGCGCAGCATGTTCATGAACTCATTTTGCCGGCGCTGAAGGCGAACCGGATTGTGTTGTGCGACCGATTCATTGACGCCAGTATTGCCTATCAAGCTTATGGCTTGGGCGCAGATGTGGAAACGGTGAGAGCCATCAATCGATTCGCCAGTTCAGGACTTCAAGCTACGCGAACGTATATTTTAGATGTGCCGGTAGAAGTAAGCTTGGCTCGCCTTCATCAAAGGGCTTCCAGCACGAACGCAGCTGCGGATCAATTGGACCGTATTGAGCAAAAGAATAGGGAATATCACAGTCGGGTTCGGGCTGGTTTCCATCAAATTGCAGCCGAACATCCGGATCGTGTGCGCGTCATTGACGCAAACCGCAGCGAGGATCAGATTGCTGGAGATATTTTAACGGATTGTAATCGGTTGCTGGAGGAACATCTTTCCGGCTGAAGCAGTATTCTTATTAATAGTTTATAATGAAGAGGAGGAATCACCCATGAAATTAGTCGTTGCCGTTGTTCAAGACAAGGATAGCAACCGTCTCTCCAACGCATTAATCAAAGAAGGTTTTCGGGCGACGAAGCTGGCAAGTACAGGCGGCTTTTTGCGAGCTGGGAATACGACTTTCATGATCGGCACGGAAGACGAGAGGGTACAAGAGGTCATGCAAGTCATACGTGCCAATTGTAAAATCAGGGAGCAGCTTGTCACACCGGTTTCGCCAATGGGAGGAACGACGGATTCCTACATTCCTTTTCCTGTTGAAGTTCAAGTCGGTGGCGCTGCAGTATTCGTGCTGCCGGTAGAGCGTTTTGAGCATTATTAATGATTAAGTCCAATCTGTTGCATATAAGGGTGATTTGTTTTGAAAATTAATCCGGGGTGGCAGCCCATCGGTAAAAACGTCAAAGTAAGCGATAACGTTCCAACGCCACAGATGGCGCCCCGGAATTTCTCGGACATTATGCAGCAGCAGGATGAGAAATTTACGCAGGAGCAGCTGACGAAAATGATGCAGCAGATTGCGCTGCAGGGTGATCGTCTGGCAAGGTCGATGACGGTGCGCGAGCTAAGGCAGTATAAACTGTTAGTAAAGCAGTTTCTGGAGGAGACTGCGCGTCGCGGTGTTCATTTAAGAGATACGAAAGGCTGGGATCGTCGCGGCCGTTCGAAACGATATAAGCTGTTGGAAGAAATCGATCAAGAGCTCTTGGCTTTGGCGGATGAATTGCTGGAGTCCGAGGAGGGGCGAATCGATATTTTGCAAAGAATCGGCGAAATTCGAGGTATGTTGATTAACATGTTATTTTAGACGAACAGCTCAGGACGCGTGATGTCGTGTAGTTAAGAAATGGAGCGAACAACCTATGTCCTTTCAAGCAATTCCTGGACAGGCTGCAGCCAAAAGACTTTTGCAGAATGGGCTGAGGCAGGACAAGCTGTCGCATGCTTATATTTTCAGCGGGCCTGTTGGGACAGGACGTTCGGAAATGGCGCTGGCGCTTGCAAAAGCGATATATTGCAAGCATTCGATTGATGATTCGTGCGGCGAATGTCTCGAGTGCCGCAAAGTTGAGCATCGTAATCATCCGGACCTGCATGTCATAGAGCCGGATGGCGCTTCGATTAAGATAGAGCAAATTCGTGAACTGCAAAAAGAATTCGCTTACCGGGCTACTGCCTCGGGCACGAAGATCTATGTGCTGCACCATGCTGAGAAGATGACTGTGCAAGCGGCCAATAGTTTGCTGAAATTTCTGGAAGAGCCGACTTCGCGTGTGGTGGCGATTCTTATTACTGAGAACGGTAATGCGCTGCTGCCGACGATTCAATCGCGTGCGCAGTGGCTTAGTTTCACGCCGATGGCTCGCGATGAAATGGTGCTTGCTTTGCTGCGCGAAGGGCATCCAGCTGCGCTTGTTCAGCCTGCGGCTCATCTGACAGCCGGCTTGCAAGCGGCTAGAGAGCTGATTGCAGCGAATTGGTTTGCAGAAATGAGAAGCGTAGTGTTACAATTAGCGAAGGAGACGCTTACGCGTTTCCCTTCTTCTATGATTACCGTGCAGCAAAAGATTGTAAAGACAGAGCTGGCGGATCACATGTCGAGTCTGTTCGATCTGATGATTCTCTGGTTTAAAGATATGGTGCAGCTGCGCCTGGAACGTAGGGACAAGCTTGTTTATAACGACCAGCTGGATTGGATGGGTTCTCTTGCATTCAGCCGGGACGTCTCCGATTGGGTGCGTATGATGGAACAAGCCGTAGATTTGCAAAAACGTCTACGTTTTAACGCCAATTCACAGCTGGTTATCGAGAAAATGCTCGTGGAGATGCAGGGGGTGTAGCATGTATTCGGTAGTTGGCGTCCGCTTTAAGAAAGCGGGTAAAATATATTATTTCGACCCGATTGATTTGCCTATAGAGAAAGAAAGCGCCGTTATCGTGGAAACTGCACGCGGCGTAGAGTACGGCAAGGTCGTCGTCGGTAAGAAAAGCGTCAGGGAGAATGATGTGGTTCTCCCGCTCAAAAAAGTGATCCGTTTGGCAGACCCTTCGGACGCTGATTTGGTGGAAGAGAACAAAAAAGCGGCTAAGGATGCTTTTCAAACATGTCAAGAAAAGATCAAAGACCACAATCTTAAGATGAAGCTCGTAGACGTAGAGTATACGTTTGACCGTAATAAAATTATTTTCTATTTTACGGCAGAAGGCCGCGTCGATTTCCGTGAACTCGTAAAGGATTTGGCAAGTATTTTCCGCACTCGTATTGAACTGCGCCAAATTGGTGTTCGTGACGAAGCCAAGATGCTTGGCGGTATTGGTCCTTGCGGGCGAATTCTTTGCTGCTCTTCCTTTTTGGGCGATTTCGAACCGGTATCGATTAAGATGGCGAAGGATCAGAATTTGTCGCTCAATCCGACGAAAATTTCGGGTCTGTGCGGCCGTTTAATGTGTTGTCTCAAATATGAACATGATAACTATGAAAGTGCCAAAGATTCGCTGCCAACCGTAGGCAGACATGTTATTACATCCTTTGGTAACGGTAAGGTATTAGCTTTAAATATAAATGAACGTACTGCGAAGGTTCAGTTGTTTGACCTTGGGAAAGCATTGGATTTACCTTTCGATGATGTAGTAGAGCAAGAGTAGAGGCTAAAACCCCGTAGAACAAGCGGTGTGGAGTAAGCATGGATGGCACTAGAGGTGAAAAGGTGGATAAACAGGATATTTTCGGACAGATCGATGGCATCGAAGAACGAATGGGCGCCACGTATGAAGAGCTCGGTGCGCTTAAGAAGAGAATTATTACACTCATCGAAGAGAACAAGCGACTAAGCATTGAAAACGGGCAGCTTCGAAAACTGATACGGCAAGAGGAGACGGCAGCCCCGCCACCGGAAGGAATGGAGATAGAGCCGCCTCCCGCGATTGGCGCAGGTGCCGGTTATGATAACTTAACCCGGTTATATAATGAAGGTTTTCATATCTGCAACGTGTACTACGGACACCTTCGAACTGAAGGAGATTGTTTGTTTTGCTTATCCTTTTTAAATAAATAAGTGCGTTGACCGTAGGGGTGTATGCCTTACGGTTTTTTTCCATCATAGGGAAGTTCGAGAAAGGAAATGAAATAGAACGTTATGAAGCAAGTACCTTTACTGCCAACGGAACGAATCGATGATTTATTGACTCATGATTTGAAAATTATACAAAGCGACCAGGTGTTTAGCTTTTCGTTAGATGCTATTTTGCTTGCGCGTTTTTGCAGTGTGACGCCAAAAGGACGTATGATTGATTTATGCACGGGCAATGGCGTTGTCCCTTTACTGTTAACCACACGTACACGTACGGAAATATGGGGGGTTGAGATCCAAGAAAGATTGGCGGACATGGCGGTTCGCAACATGTTGCTCAATGGTTTGGAAGAGCGGCTGCATATGGTCCAAGGCGATCTGCGAACGATTGTTCAGACCTTGGGACATGGCCAGTTTGATATCGTTACCGTGAATCCTCCCTATTTACCTGTGCCGAATGGAGAACAGAATGTCAATGAACACATTGCTGCAGCGCGGCATGAAATTCATTGCACACTGGAGGATGTTATTGCTGCAAGCGCTAAGCTGGTAAAGGCAGGAGGCAAGGTGGCCATGGTCCATCGCGCTACGCGTCTCATTGATATTGTTTGCCTGATGAGGCAATATCGGCTTGAACCAAAGCGGATTCGCTATGTGCATGCGCGCGCCGGGGAAGAAGCCATGATGGTTCTAATAGAAGGACTGAAAGATGGAAAACCGGAAGTGCGAACGCTGGCGCCTTTAATTGTTTATGACGAGAATCAGGAGTATTGCCAGGAATTGAAAGAGATTTACTACGGAGGCAGGACATCGCTGCAGTAGTGTTCATAGTGAGTAAACTAAAGTAAAGAGGGTAGTTACGCTGAGTTTGAATGTGCAAAAGAGTTATCGAGAGGGCGAAAATGGTGTTGGCACGCTCTATCTCGTCGCGACACCGATCGGCAATCTCGAAGATATGACATTCCGCGCAATTCGCACGTTGAAAGAGGTGAGTCTGATTGCCGCGGAGGACACGCGGCAAACGCGCAAGCTGCTGACGCACTTCGAGGTCGCTACGCGACTCGTCAGCTATCATGAACACAACAAGCAAGCAAGCGGACCGGAGCTCGTCCGCTTGCTGCTTGAAGGGCAGAGCATCGCGCTAGTCAGCGATGCGGGACTGCCGGCCATCTCCGATCCAGGTTATGACCTGGTGAGGATAGCCGTGGAGCAGGACGTGCCGGTGGTGCCCATCCCCGGCGCGAATGCGGCCCTGTCGGCGCTGATTGCATCAGGCTTGCCGACAGAGCGGTTTACCTTCGTCGGTTTTCTCCCCAGGGAGAAAAAGGATCAGACGAAGGTTCTCGAAGAGCTGCAGTTGTCGCAGGGCACGCTGCTGTTCTATGAATCGCCGCACCGCGTGGAGAAAACACTTACCCGCATGGCGGAAGTGTGGGGGGCGGAGCGCAGGGTGTGTCTCGCCCGCGAGCTGACGAAGCGGTACGAGGAGTTTGCCCGTGGCACGATTGCGGAGTGCCTCGCGCACTTAGAGCAGTACCCGCCGCAGGGCGAGTACTGCATCATCGCCGAAGGCGTATCGGCGGCGGCCGCACAGGAAGCGGCAGCCGGTTGGTGGGAGCTGCTCACGTTAGGCGAGCATGTCGAGCACTACGAGCAGCGCGGCAGTGAGCGGAAAGAAGCGATGAAATTGGTCGCGGCTGATCGCGGGTTGTCGAAGCGCGATGTATATAACGCGTTGTTAGAGCGCTAGAGGGGTGATCAAACCACGGCTGCTAAAAAACTATCATATCTAGAGAGGGCTGTTGATTTCTGTTTGCTTCTCTTCTTGGGACTGCAACGGCCCTTGATCTTTCTATGTCCAGGCTGTCTCTCAAAAGCGGGACAAAAAAAGATCTCTAATCCGTGGCCGAAGCCAACAAATTAGAGATTAGAGGAGATATGAAAAAGGTTAGAATTACCAAATGGATTAGTGCTACTTCTATTATATACTATTTTTCTTATTTTGTCACAGGTGTTGGCATTTCTGATAAACAAATATGACAAACAATTTTTCCCTTAAAATAAGTAACGTTCTCGGCATTGCCGCAGAAGATACATGCAGGCTCATATTTTTTCAGCATGATGCGTTCACCATCTACATAAATTTCCAAAGCGTCCTTCTCGCCAATACCCAGCGTGCGGCGGAGTTCGATTGGAATAACTACGCGTCCTAATTCGTCAACTTTTCTAACAATCCCTGTGGATTTCATCATATATAAAGTCTCCTTCCGATTTTATAAAAATTTTATCAATATCGTCATCTTTCGACAATCTCGTATTGCTTTATGATACCAACCATTCCCAAAATAGTCAACCAAATTTTTGTGAATTTATACCCATTTACGCAAAAAAAAATGAATCGTACAATTCGTCGTAAAAAGCTATAACCCCTTTTAAAATAAGGTTTTGTAAGTCTTATCTTACAGGCCGAAAGTAGGAAAATCCGTAACGTTCAAGTGTATTGCCAGCATAGGAAACGGTTGAAAAATGGAATTTGTATTCGACACAAATCGACAAATAATGTCGAATACATAAGTTATATTGTCGAATATATGTCGGATTTGATAAAGAAAGGTAGTGAAAGAATGAAAGAAGAAAAAGTTTTTAAAGATCCGGTTCATAAATACATTTATGTGCAGGATGCAACGATTTGGGATTTGATTAATACGCGAGAGTTCCAGCGTCTGCGCCGTATTCGCCAGCTTGGCACTTCCTTTTTAACTTTTCATGGCGCGGAACACAGCAGGTTTTCACATTCGCTCGGTGTTTATGAGGTTACTCGCAAAATCATTTCCCAATTCGAACGCAATCTCTATGAGGATTGGCCGAAGGATGAGCGGCTGCTTTGCCTTTGTGCTGCGCTGCTCCACGATTTGGGGCACGGCCCTTTTTCACATTCAATTGAAAAGGCTTTTGGTACTAGGCACGAGGACTGGTCATGCCGCATTGTACTTGGCGATACAGAAGTGAACGAAGTGTTGCGCCGGGTTTCCCCGGATTTTCCAAAAAAAGTAGCCGGTGTTATTTGTAAATCATATAGCGAAGAAATTGTGGTGAGTCTCGTCTCCAGTCAATTGGATGCCGATCGGATGGATTATCTGCTGCGAGATGCTTATTTCACTGGCGTTAACTACGGAACGTTCGATCTGGAGCGGATTCTTCGCGTCATTCGTCCCTACAAAGGACATATCGTTGTGAAGGAGAGCGGGATGCATGCGGTTGAAGATTATTTGATGTCCAGATATCAAATGTACTGGCAGGTCTACTTTCATCCGGTTACTCGAAGTGCAGAAATTTTGTTGCATAAAATTTTTCAGCGGGCTAAACATTTATATGAGGAAAACTATACATTTGGCTATATGGTTGCGCCTATTATGCATCTCATTCAAAATAAAATATCGCTGGATGATTATTTGCTGCTGGATGAATCCGTTATGCAATCCATGTTGACGTTCTGGAGTGCAGAGAAGGATGCGATTCTAGCAGATATGTGCAAGCGTTTCTTGAATCGGAATCTATATAAGTACAGCACCTTCGAGGACTCTAATCAGCG
Organism: Paenibacillus tabacirhizosphaerae; assembly: GCF_040812395.1. GTDB lineage: Bacteria > Bacillota > Bacilli > Paenibacillales > NBRC-103111 > Paenibacillus_E. Next base: position 10,304 of record NZ_JBFNXH010000023.1, read on the forward strand.
TATTCTTCAGCGTCTTCAGCAAGCGATGGAAGAGGTTGGCTTCGATCCGACTTATTATATGGAGATCGATTTCCCATCGGATCAATCCTATGACGTATACCGAGCTGGAGAAAATGACGACAATCTGCCGATTTTGCTGCTGGACCATAAGGAGAATCTAACGGAGATTACGCATAAATCCGAAATTGTCCAGTCGATTAGCGGATTTCAGATGGGGAAACACCACCTATACTATCCTGAGGAGCTGCTGGAGCGACTCCATGCAACAGAGCATGCTGATCTCTGGGCGCTATTAGGGGAACAAGAATAACGAAGAGAAAAAGGAGAACATCATGCTAACCGATTCACACACACATTTAAACGCAGAACAATTCGATGAAGACCGGGAAGAGGTCATCCAAAGGGCGCTGGACGCCGGGGTGACGCGTATCGTGAATGTAGGCTTTAATCGCGAGACCATTCCAAGCTCGATTGCGCTTGCTGAGCAATATGATTTTATATATTCAACCGTGGGATGGCACCCGGTAGATGCCAAGGATATGCAGCCGGGGGATCTGGAATGGATTGAGGAGCTTTGTAAACATAAGAAAGTTGTAGCCATCGGGGAAATCGGGCTTGATTACTATTGGGACACCTCTCCGAAGGATGTGCAAAACCGTGTGTTTCGCGAGCAAATTCGACTGGCGCGTAAGCTGGGTATGCCTATTGTTATCCATAACCGGGATGCGCATCAGGATATTCTTCAAGTGTTGAAAGAGGAGAAAGCGGCCGAGGTTGGCGGCATTATGCATTGCTTCTCGGGTAGTTGGGAGACCGCGAAAATGTGCCTGGACATGAACTTCCATATTTCATTCGGGGGGCCTGTCACCTTCAAAAATGCCAAGCAGCCTAAAGAAGTGCTGGCTCAGGTGCCACTAGATCGCTTGTTGATTGAGACTGATGCTCCTTATTTGACTCCACATCCATTCCGCGGCAAGCGCAATGAAACGTCATATGTTCGGCTCGTCGCCGAAACAGCCGCGGAAATTCGTGGGACGACCGTCGAGGAAATTGCGGAGATTACTACGAATAATGCGATTCGCTTATTAGGTCTCCTTTAGCGCGGCGGCGCGGAATTTACGGCGAAGCACGACCCCGCACAGCAACGAAATTAATGCGATGCTTGCCAGCGGTACAAGCGCATACAGCAGTGGCGCCCTAATTAACAAAGGTATCGTTAATACACATGTTTGTCCGAGTAACACACCCCAGATTATAAAGGCGATAGAGCCCGCCTTCATACTCCGATTAAGCGGGTACATCTCTAGCCAGAACGTATAGCGATGGGCGCGCTCCAAAGATGTAAGCTGGACAAGTGAGATTAAAATAACCACAAAGAAGATAACGCCTTTTGCTACATCGCTGCTGGAAACAAGGATGGCGACAACACCTATTGTTGTAATGCGCAAAACGATAGAAAATATCTCAGTACGCAATAAGGTTTTTGAATATACATACAGATAAGTGGCGTCCTGCTTAAAAGGAATCCATTGCGTAATCCCGCTGATCCAGCTTCGGCGGGTTATTCGTGTTCCTAACTGGGGCACGTCTGTGAACCAATTGAAGAATGCGTACAATCGTGCCTGTTGCTGCTTTTCCTTCGCAATGAGGTAATCCCAGCCGATGACATATTTAGCCGTGAATCGGGCTGCGGCCAACCAGATCAGAATGAGTACTAACGTGATGCCGCTGGCCCATAACAAATTGTGTGCATATTGCAGGTAAATAACGGCGATCGTTGATAGCCAGCGATATCCGGCAGAAACAGCCCTCATGCGATGATTAGTGAAGCGGCCTTCCTGCCAGCTCCCTAATAAGTTCGCGATTTTCACGATCAGCAGATATCCGAGCATCAAAAATACTGGCTGTGCCTGCCTGCCCACACAATGGTGATAAAGAGGCCATAGCACGACCCACGCAAGCAACGTCCAGAAAGCTTGCATAGCCAGGCTGTACATGAAAGCGCTGCGGAAGTACAAGCCCATCCGGTGCTCGATGCGGAGAAGGAACATACGGTCAGCATGTCGCAAAAGCGTGCGAACGGAACCGGACGCAAGCGGGGGAACCAGCAGTAAAAGAGCAATCCAGATATATGGATAATCTGTCGGAAGCTGCTGCAATATTTTCGCATAATAATAGGAAGAAATAATGACAAGAAACAGCATAAAGCCGAGAAAATTGCTGCGGGCTGCATACTGCCAATATCCCATGGTTTCCTTCATATAACGCTCAAATCGCTGCCGCCATAAGTTTTGGGTATTCACTTGCATGGATGTCATAGAGAATCACCCTGCACAAGTTGATAAAAAATGTCGTCTAATGACGCATTGTGGAGATCTGTCTGCTGGCGTAATTCGCCCAAATCCCCTTGAGCGACCATGCGGCCGCGGTGTAGAACGACATAGTTGTCGCAATATTTCTCGATGGTTGACAAAATGTGTGACGATATGAGAAAGCTTGCGCCCTTTCGCTTCATTTTAACCATCAATTCCAACAAGGATCGAATGGCCAGAGGGTCTAATCCGAGGAATGGCTCATCGATAATATATAAAGAAGGTTCGATTAAAAAAGCGTTCATAATCATGACCTTTTGCTTCATTCCCTTGGAGAGATGGCTCGCGAAGCTGTTCAGCTTGTCTTTCATTTGAAACTGCTCCAGAAGTGACTGGGAACGAGCCGTATATTCATCTTTCGACAGGCCGTAAGCCATAGCTGTAAGCTCTAGATGTTCTTTGATGGTAAGCTCCTCATACAACTCAGGGCTTTCCGGAACGTATGCATAAGCGGCCCTATAGGAGAGAGGATCTTCTGCTAATGTGAGACCGTTTACACGGACGACTCCTTTTTGCGGTTGAAGCAAACCGAGAATGTTTTTGATCGTTGTGCTTTTACCTGCTCCATTGAGTCCGATCAGTCCCATCATTTCTCCTTGACGAATAGAAAATGACAGATCATGAAGAACAGGTTTTCCTGGTAAATAACCCCCGTAGAGAGCGTTAACATGTAAGATAGGTTCCATCTCATCGCCTGCCTATTTAGCAAATTATTGGTATTTTTAAGTTAAATTCAACCAATCTTATTATAAACAAATTCACAATCTAAGCATAATTTAGGCCATTAAATAATGAAATTTAACGTAATCATGTGTTATAATGAGAAAAACGTACTAATGACCTACATTTATTATGAAAAATGCCTAATATTACTGAATTTCGTCCTTTTTATCAACACTCGATCCCTTTACAGCAGAAGATTTACAGCGTAATATACTTTTCATAATAACTTAATAACCAATTTGCCATTTTTCCATTCGCTGAGTTCCATTATGGAAACGGGGGAACCGCTGTAAGTCATCGGAAACGAACATTCCGGGGCTGACAGATTGAGTATCAGGGGTGAATCCTAGTGCTTGCTTCGCAAACACTGGGTAGGGCGACTCTCACGTCCGAATCCGTCAGCTAACCTCGTAAGCGTCCAAGAGGGGTAACGATTGTCGTGCTATTTGTATTTCACATGCAAACTAAGCCACGGGAAGAGTTCTCTTCCTGCTGGCTTTTTCATATTTCTGAGGATATTTACAGCCAGGAGCTCATAGGATGATTGATAGGCAAAGGGGGTGGGACTACCACAGGAGCATCGGGCTAACGCCGATCTGCTGTTGGGCAAACTCCGCTTTTATAAGCTGGAGGGGATCATTTAAGTTACTAAAAAACCTTAGTCGCGTCAAATTTAATCATGCGTAACTCTCGACGGCGGGGCTTTGAAGGAGGACCGAAGAAGTGGGCAGTATCTCAATTATGGAGACCCATGTAAAACGATCATCCAGCATGTCCTTCGCATTGCGATGGAAGCATGAAAACTTGCGTTTGATTTTAAGCTTAGCTCTGATTTCAATCGCAATGACTTTCATGTTTTTGGTGTTGTTGTACGGTACGGCTACCAAGAGCGTATCCGTGGTTGTGAATGGACAAGAAACCGTTGTGCATACGAAGCAATGGGTCCTGCAACGCCTACTGGATGAACAAGCCATTAAAATTGGTGAGCACGATGAAGTTTCTGTAGCGCTTTCGACCACAATCAAAGGCGGCGAGAAAATTGTTATCGATCATGCCTCACCGATTCAACTGACTGCTGATGGAAAGACCACCACTGTTTACACAACTGCAAGAACGGTAGAAAGTGCATTGCAAGGTTTACATATTGCACTTGGGGAGCATGATCGTTTATCTCCCGAACCGACGGCCGCTCTTTCAGCTGGCGATGAAATCAAAATCGTCCGTGTGAAGAAAGAGACGGAGGAAGTGACCGAGACGATTGCGTTCGATACGGAAAAGAAATCCGACGCATCGTTGCTCAAAGGTAAAGAGCAAACCGTCCAAGAAGGTAAAGAGGGCGTGCTGCTGAAGAAGAAGGAAAAGACTTTCGAAGACGGTGTGTTAGTCGCGGAAGCAGTTGTGGATGAACAGGTTCAAACGGAGAGTGTAAGTAAAATCGTTGCCGTCGGCACGAAAAACCCTGTTGTCGTCTTGTCGGCTTCTTCACCAAGCGTGGATGAAATCTCCAAGAACGGCGTGAAGTTCGGGTATAAACAAATCCTGAAAAATGTGAAGCTTACCGCTTATTCGGCGGGAGCGGAATCAACAGGTAAATCCGAAGGGGCTCCCGGTTTCGGTAAGACCTTTACAGGGACTACCGTAACGGAAGGCAGAACCATTGCCGTCGATCCGAAGGTCATTCCTTTGGGATGGTGGGTTTACATTGAAGGAGTGGGCTTCCGGCGCGCAGAGGATACGGGCAGTGCTGTGAAGGGCCAAACCATTGATGTTTATTACGAAGATCAAAGCTACGCCAATAAATTTGGTACGAAGCAAGGGTACACGGTCTATGTGGTTGGACCGAAGAAACCATCAGAGAACTAACGAGTAAATGGCTGTCAGTGCGGGTAGAATGAAGTCTATAAGGCACGGGCCTAAGCGAAAGAAGAGGAAACCCCTCTTCTTTTTCTGCGTTGAGATAAGCAGAGTTGTACAGTCGTAGAACATCCGCACGGGCTATAACGTTGTTTACACGTAATTGTTACAGGGAAAGGATTTCACCTCTCTATGATTAAAGAAGTTATTGTTGTTGAAGGCAAGGACGACACGGCAGCGATACGCCGTGCTGTCGAAGCGGATACGATTGAAACAGGCGGCTCTGCGATTGGTCCTGCAGTATTGAAGCGGATCGCGCTCGCGCAGGAGCGCAGAGGCGTTATTATATTTACGGATCCGGATCATGCAGGCGAGCGGATTCGCAAGATTGTGGCGGCGAAGGTACCCGGCTGCAAGCACGCGTTCATCACGCAGGAGCAGGCTGCGTATAAAGGGGATATTGGCGTTGAAAATGCTTCGCCTGAGACGGTTCGACAGGCTCTGGAGAGCCTGCGGACGGAATATGACGGAGCCGTCTCCATGCTGACATGGGAGGATCTCATGTCAGCCGGGCTGATCGTTCATCCCGAGGCAGCCTCTCGCAGGCTGGAGGTCGGTAAGGCGCTCGGGATCGGCTATTGCAACGGCAAGCAGTTCTACAAACGCTGCGCGATGTTTCAGATCACGCGCGAGGAGTTTGAAGCGGCCTTAGAATGTTTAGAACCTAATGATAAAAGAGGACGATAAGATGACTACATTTAACACTGTGTCTGCTGACGATGTCGCAACACCGAGTAAGACGAAGGAAATACTGAAGAGACACGATCTTGTGCTGAAGAAAAGCCTAGGTCAGAACTTTCTGATCGATCAAAATATATTGAACAAAATCGTATCCGCTGCCGATCTCGGGCCGGATAAGGCTGCGCTTGAAATCGGACCAGGCATCGGGGCGCTTACACAGCAGCTCGCCAAACTCGCCGGCCGCGTCCTGGCCGTGGAGATCGATCAGCGTCTGCTGCCCATTCTGGGTGAGACGCTGGAGCCCTACCCGCATGCGACTGTCGTGCATGGGGATGTATTAAAGCTGGACCTGCCGGAGTTGTTCCGGCAGCACTTCGAGGGCGTGGCAGGCGTCAGTGTCGTCGCCAACCTGCCTTACTACATCACGACACCGATCATCATGAAGCTTCTCGAGGAGAAGCTGCCGCTGGAGAATATCGTCGTGATGATTCAAAAAGAGGTGGCCGACCGCATGGCGGCCCGCCCGGGCACCAAAGATTACGGCAGCCTCAGCATTGCCGTCCAGTTTCACTGCGAGCCGGAGCTCGTCACCATTGTGCCTCGCACCGTCTTTGTGCCGCAGCCGAACGTCGATTCCGCCGTTATCCGGCTGCGTGTGCGTAAAGCGCCACCGGTCGACGTGGCGGACGAGGACTTCTTCTTCGAAGTCGTCCAGGCGTCCTTCGTTCAGCGGCGCAAAACGATTTACAATAACCTGGCTGCGCGTTTCTTTACGAAAGAGAACAAGCCTGAGCTGGAGGCGCTTCTGATTGCCAGCGGCATTGAGCCGCAGCGTCGTGGCGAAACGCTTAGCATGGAAGAATATGCGCGCTTGTCGGCAGCTCTTCTCGCGCACGGTTGCAAATAACCCGCACCAAATGCCTTGTCCCGCCATAGGATATGCCTAGGAGGGGATTGGTGCGATGAGGCAAGGAGACTTTGTAACCCGTAAATCCTATGACGATGACGTCATTTTCAAGATTGAACGTATCGATCAGCTAAAGGCGGTGCTTCGCGGCGTTGATTACCGGCTGCTGGCAGACGCGCCCTTGACTGATTTGACAGCTGCTTCCGGTTCGGATGAGCCGCTGGATCATTCGAGATCGGGCGCTTCCCAATTTCGAGAAATATTGCGTCGTTTGGCGCTATCGCAGGCACATATGCAGGAGAAGAATGAGCTCTCCCTGACCCATAAACAAAAGGCCGGACCCAGCTACTTCGAAGTGCCAGGTAAAGTGCTTCATTTAGATGGAGATCCGGCTTATTTGCGTAAAAGCATGCAGCTTTATGGAGAATTACGAGTGCCGGCGGAAGGATACTACATCTTGGAGTCTCAGATGCCAGATGCGCTGTATCGGCTCTTGCCTCAGGTAAAGCCGGATATTGTTGTGATTACGGGCCATGATGGCCTTCTAAAGCAGCGCAAAAGAGGGGAACTGCATAACCTGAACAACTATAAGAACTCGCAGCATTTTGTGAACGCAGTGCAGGTGGTGAGGCAGTACGAGCGAAACCGAGACTCGATGATTATTGTAGCGGGCGCGTGTCAATCGCATTTCGAGGCGTTGCTACGTGCAGGAGCTAATTATGCCAGTTCGCCTGGACGGGTGTTGATTCATGCGCTGGATCCACTCTGCATTGCCGCTAAGATGAGCTATACCTCGGTGAAAGATACAATTTCCATGCTCGACATTGTGGATCTGACTGTGACGGGCCTTGAGGGGATGGGTGGCGTTGAGACTCGGGGGAGCTATCGAATGGGGATACCCGGCATCCAGAGCTTGGAGGGGAATGCGTCGGTGTAGCTGATCATAATACAAGGAGAAAATAGCGGTCGTGTCGGCCGTTGTTTTCTCCTTTTTTTCGTTTGTTTGGAAGGATTATGTCGTGTGTGAATATTTTGCGAACTTTGGAGACAACCTATATACGGAGTGGATGAAAAAATAGGTGAATATGCCGTTGACAATACGATTGACCTGCTGATATAATATTTGACCCTAATTTGACATGGATGTCCAAATCGGTTATAATCAATAAGGAAAGAGGTGGTAGTTGACAATGGCAAAAAATGCGCTATTGGAAATCAAACGCAGTTTGGAGCCCCATGTTGGGCAGAAGATCATGTTAAGAGCAAATGGTGGCCGTCGAAAGACCATCGAGCGCTCTGGTGTTTTAGAAGAAACCTACCCTTCTGTATTTATTGTGAAATTGGATCAAGAGGCAGCTTTTAAACGAGTTTCCTATAGTTATGCGGACATTCTTACTGAATCCGTCGAAGTTACCGTTTGTAACGATGATGGGCAGGTTCGGATTACTTATATTCAACATTAGCTGAATGCGTTCTTATATGAGCAGACCCCGAGGGTCTGTTTTTGCTTTGTATGGGGTTGGTGTTGGTGCGACATACTAAGCCTACTGAAAAGGAGGTTTTGCTATGGGTCGGAGAAGAAGTGTCATGTCCGAAAGCTTTAAATATGAGTTAGCTAAAGATTTAGGTTTCTACGATGTCGTGCAGCGTGAAGGCTGGGAGGGGATACGCACGAAGGATGCGGGCAATATGGTAAAGCGGGCGATTCAAATTGCAGAAGAACATCTGGCGAAGCAGTATACGTCCTCAACGCCCTCGGCTCCTGCAGCTTCAATTAGCTACCCTCAAACTAACTATCCTCAGGCAGCCAGCTATCCGGAGTCAAGTTATAATCAAACTAGTCATTATGCGGTTCCTACGCCCACAGCATATGCGCCTCGCCCTCAAGGACACAGTCAGGGTGATTATGGCACGAATCAGCCTTTACAACAAAGCTATACGCCGAACTATGTCCCGAATTACGCTTCAAAGGCATATAACATGAATGCCTCCTTTCCCTATCAAAATCAACCGCCTGCTGCTTACGTGAGCCAGACTACGGGAGGGCCTCAGCAATTCGGGGCTGAAGGGCAGCGCCCTTATTAAAGCTAAAGCAAATGCTTTAGCTTTTCTTTTGCGCTTTTGTTATAATACGTTAACAGCAAACGAGCAAAAGAAGGTGATCGGATGAAAATTTTTGAAAAAGCACCGGCTAAAATCAACTTATCCCTTGACGTTTTACATAAAAGAGAAGATGGGTACCACGAAGTCGAGATGGTCATGACGATGGTGGATCTGGCGGATCGGATTGAAATGCAGGAACTGCCCCGGGACACCATCATCATTTCCAGCCAGGCCGGGTACATTCCCCTTGATGAGAAGAATTTGGCGTTCCAGGCAGCCAGATTGATCAAGGATCGGTACGATGTTAAGAAGGGTGTGTACATCCATCTGGACAAAAAAATTCCTGTTGCCGCAGGCTTGGCGGGAGGCAGCAGCGACGCGGCAGCGACCTTGCGCGGGCTTAACCGGCTCTGGCAATTGAACATCCCGATGCAAGAACTGCAAACCCTAGGGGCGGAGCTTGGCTCGGACGTGCCTTTCTGCGTGACTGGCGGTACAGCGGTAGCGAGAGGGCGTGGGGAAAAGCTAGAACCGATTGCATCTCCGCCGCAATGCTGGGTTGTGCTGGCTAAGCCTCCCATCAATGTATCGACATCGGAGATTTACGGTAAGCTGAATGCGCGCGAAATCAAGCGCCATCCATCGACATCTGATGTGCTGAGGGCGATTCGAGAGAAGCAGTTCGATCGGCTGTGCAAGGGGCTAGGGAATGTGCTTGAGGAAGTGACACTGGATCTGTACCCCGAAGTGAGGCATTTAAAAGAATGCATGCAGAAGCTCGGCGCAGACGGTGTGCTTATGTCGGGCAGCGGCCCTACCGTATTCGGGCTCGTATCCAAGGAAGCCAAGGTGCCTCGCATTTACAATGGGTTGCGGGGCTTTTGCAAGGATGTTTATGCGGTTCGGATGTTAACGTAAATAAAGGTTGAAGGAGCCCTTTGGAGGGGCTTTTTTTTTAGGATGCTAAAGCAAGGTGTTTCTAATCCGTGAGCGTTATATTTGTGTTAAGTCTATGTCAATATAATTTTCATGGGAAGCTTGAATAAATACGTATAAAAATGGTATATTTTCTTTATAATATTCGGATTTTTGGGGGGTAGGGCGATGAAAAAGTTGAAAAGGAGCGCTAGGCTGGTAGAAATGACGCAATATTTGTTATTTCGCCCCCATTCGTTAATACCTTTAACGACTTTTGCCGAGCGTTACAACTCAGCCAAATCCTCGATCAGTGAAGATTTGGCCATTATTAAGGAAGTATTTGAAGAAGAAGGTTTAGGAGAATTGCATACGTTGGCGGGAGCAGCCGGAGGCGTAAAGTTCACGCCAAAGATGCCGAAAGAAACGTCGCTTAAATTTATCCAGAATTTGTGTTTGCAACTGCAACAGCCTGAACGGATTCTACCCGGCGGCTATTTGTATATGTCTGATATTATGGGGCAGCCCCAATTTTTGAATGAAATCGGTAAAACGTTTGCCTCTGCGTTCGCAGGGCGTGACATTGACGTCATTATGACGGTGGAAACGAAAGGCATTCCGCTCGCTTATGCGACGGCTACTTATATGAATCTTCCGGTTGTGATTGTTCGACGCGACAGCAGGGTTACTGAAGGTTCTGCGGTTAGCATCAACTATGTCTCAGGCTCTAACAAGCGAATTCAGACCATGTCACTTGCCAGACGCGCATTGAAGGAAGAGTCCAAGGTTCTGATCATTGACGATTTCATGCATGTGGGCGGTACGATTCACGGCATGATGGATTTACTGGCCGAGTTCAAAGCTTCTGTGCAGGGCGTTGGGGTGTTTATGGAGTCCTGTGAGGCCGAGGAACATTTGGTCGATGATTATGTATCGCTCGCCCGTCTGTACGGTGTTGATTCCAAAACCAAGCAAATTACCGTGGAACCGGGCAACTATTTTGACGGTAAAAAAGGAGAAGTGTAAACGATGGAATTCATTTCAACAAATGCAGCTCCGGCTGCGATTGGTCCTTATTCACAAGCGGTTAAACTGGGGAATTTGCTCTTCACTTCCGGGCAAATCCCGCTGAACCTCGAGGGGCAAATTGTCCAAGGCGGCATCAAGGAACAAGCGCATCAAGTTTTCTCCAATTTGAAAGGCGTGCTTGAGGAAGCGGGTACGAGTTTTGGTCATGTGGTCAAAGCGACTGTGTTTTTGAAGGATATGAATCAGTTCGCGGAGCTGAATGAGATTTATGCTTCCTACTTTGGCGACCATAAACCGGCTCGCTCGACTGTAGAAGTAGCGCGATTACCCCGCGATGTTTTTGTCGAAATTGAGTTAATTGCTGAGATTCCTGTCGAAATTTAACAAAAACATTAAGATCATATAAATTTATAGAAAATTTCAAAAAAAGAAGAAGGAATTTGCCCTAAAATGTGGAATTATACACCCAAGTCTCAGTGATGGAAAAAGGTGGTGAACACAAGTGCAAATTACAGATGTAAGACTCCGCCGGGTTAACTCCGAGGGGAGAATGAAAGCGATCGCTTCCATTACCATCGATAACGAGTTCGTGGTACACGACATACGTGTCATCGACGGCAACAATGGTATGTTCGTGGCTATGCCTAGCAAGCGGACACCAGATGGTGAGTTCCGTGACATCGCTCATCCTATTTCTTCAACAACTCGCGAAAAGATTCAAGCTGCAGTATTGGCTGAATACGACCGCGCAGCTGCAGAAGAAGAAGTTATAGAGGAAGGCGCTTAAATTGCTTACCTAAGAGAGCCCGCGGGCTCTCTTTTCTTTTTGCGGGAATTGAGCTATATTGGGTGAAGAAATGATCATAAATCCCCTTATAAAAGTAGTGGAATAAAGGAGTTGAGTATCAATTGAAGCTCATGGCTATTGTGTTGGCAGCAGGTCAAGGTAAACGGATGAAATCGAAGCTTTACAAAGTGCTCCATCCAGTTGTCGGCAAACCGATGGTGGGTCACGTTGTGGACACGCTCAAACATATAGAAACAACCAGAACACTTGTTATCGTAGGATATGGTGCTGAAGCTGTTCAGGCCTATTTGGGCGATGGCGTTGAATATGCGCTTCAGACACAGCAGTTGGGAACGGGACATGCGGTACTGCAGGCGAAGGAAGCCTTAGGTGCAGAGGAAGGCATGACCATCGTGATCTGCGGCGATACGCCACTTATTTCGGACGAAACATTGAAGAGTATGATAGCACTTCATCAAGAGTCTGGCGCCTCAGCGACGATTCTTACGGCGAAGCTGGATAATCCGTTCGGTTATGGCCGTATTATTCGTGGGGAAGATGGGCGCGTATCCCGCATCGTGGAGCAGAAGGATTGTACGCCGGAAGAAGCAGCTGTGCAGGAGATGAATACGGGTACCTACATTTTCGATAACCGAAAGCTATTCGACGCTCTTTCATCGGTCACGAACAATAACGTTCAGAACGAGTACTATTTGACTGATGTTATCGGGATCCTGGCGGGTCAGGGAGAGGTTGTGCAGGGCTACTGCATGGCGGATGTTTCGGAGTCGATCGGCGTGAATGACCGCGTTGGACTTGCAGAAGCGGAGGTTTTATTCAAAGCGAGAATCAATCGTCAGCATATGCTGAACGGTGTGACAATCATCGACCCGGCAAATACGTACATTGAATCAGGCGTTACGATTGGAGCGGATACAGTGCTTCTGCCTGGAACCATTCTCAGAGGCCGCACTGCAATCGGTGAAAATTGTAAGATCGGGCCGCAAACGGAAATTATCAACTCCACGATTATGAACGAAGTGACGATCAAGCAATCGGTTGTTCAGGAAGCGTATGTGGACAGTGATGCGAGCGTAGGGCCTTACGCTTATTTAAGACCAGGCGCGAAGATCGGCAAGCATGTGAAAATTGGCGACTTCGTTGAAATCAAAAATGCTACGCTGGGCGAGGGTACGAAAGTTTCCCACTTGAGTTATGTGGGCGACGCGGTTGTGGGCAGTAACGTGAATATCGGCTGCGGGGCGATCACGGTGAACTATGACGGATTTAACAAGAGTCTTACGGAAATCGGCGATGATGCTTTTGTAGGCAGTAATGTGAACTTGATTGCTCCCGTACGCGTCGGTAAGGGATCCTACGTGGTTGCGGGCTCGACAATCACCCATTCGGTGGATGACGGGGATCTGGCAATCGCCAGAGAAAGACAGTCTAACAAGCCGGGTTATGCGGACAAAATCAAAGCACGTATGAAGGCGAAGAAGACAAACAAAGAATAACCGCTGTGGGTACGGTTCAGGTTGGTTAATTTGGATGGAATCTCTCAGGTTTGGGTACGCTATGAACTAGCGTGTAACAACTCGGTATCGATTTCGATGCTAGTTTGGCTAACCCAAAACTGAGGAGGTTCTTTTTTTCATGGCTGCAACGTTAAAAGCGGAAGTTCGCAAGGACACGACCAAATCGGATATTAAGCAAATGCGGTCCAAGGGCAAGATACCTGGCGTTATCTATGGCAAGAAGGTGCAATCGACCGTTATTACAATTGATGAGAAGGAGCTCCGCGCTCTGCTTCGTGTTAATCCGCATGCGCTCATCGAACTGGAGCTGCCGGACGGCGGCAAGCGGCCCGTGATGATCAACGAGCTGCAGAGGGGCAGAGTGAACCGGGAGCTGCTGCATGTAGATTTCCATCAGGTGAATTTGGATGAGCCTGTAAAAACAGTCGTGACGCTGGAATTCACGGGCGAGGCGAAGGGCGTCAAAGAGGGCGGTATATTGCAAGTGCAGCTCCACGAGTTAGAAATTCGCTGCTTGCCCAATCAAATTCCAGGATCGCTTCCCGTCGATATTTCGCATCTGGAGCTAGGAGAGAATATATTGGTCAGCGAAATTTCGGTTCCAGCTGGCATCGAGATCAAGTCTGATCCCAACGACCTCATCGTCACGGTGCTTGTGCCTCAGAAAGAGAAGGATGTGGAAGAACCGGCCAACAATGAGGAGAGGATAGGAGAAGCAGAGACCTCGAATGAGGCTGCAAATGCGGAACAACCTGCATAGGAAAATAACGAAGATGAGGATGCCCTTGTTTCATACGGAGGGTATCCTCTGTTTGTTTTGTGTGGCTAGTATCCCGCCCGTGACACGAAAGTGTGCATACTGCGATTATAAAATGTGTTATTCACTTTGATGAATTGCGAGGTGAAACCTTCAATAAAACCTATATCCTTGAATAGATTTTGATAGTATACTTGGACGGGAATGTTAGCATCTATATGATCTTGGAAGTGATAATCGAGTGAAAGCTGTTGTCCGTTTAAATACATAAGCGATGACTCACCTGCAATTATGGATTTGTGGGTTGCTCCTCTGACATATAGGTAGACAATATATGGAAATGCACTGTTTCGCAATAGGTTTAGTGGAAATGATAAAAAAATGTTGGCTTTGTGCTGGTTCGTTGGGAGGATGGACGTAAGATGAAATGTTTTATTGGTTTAGGCAATCCAGGGAAGCAATACGAGCTGAACCGTCACAATATCGGATTTATGGCCTTAGATTGTTTTGCAGCGAAGTGGGGAATCACGTCTTTTCAAAATAAAGGGAGAGCCCTCTTGGGCGAAGGCGTCGTTAACGGAACCAAAGTGTATTTGCTCAAACCGATGACCTATATGAATCTCTCGGGTGAAGCGATGCGGGCTTTTGTGGATTTTTACAAAGTGAAGCTTGAGGATGTAACAATTGTGTATGACGATATGGATACCCCTTTTGGGCAGATTCGTCTGCGTTACCAAGGCAGTGCCGGCGGGCATAATGGCATCAAATCCATCATTCAGCATGCGGGGACCCAGACTTTCAATCGGATTCGGATGGGCGTCAACCGACCTGCGCCGGGCTACAACATTGCGGATTATGTGCTATCCAATTTTTCTAAAGAAGAGATGAAGTCACTTGATCAGGTGCTAGAACTGACGTGTGACGCAATGGAATTCAGTTTAACCGAATCGTTCGAGAAGACGATGGCGAAGTTTAATAAATAAAATTGCAGGCCTCCTCTATCCGAAAATGACAGCTCGTATTTGGCTAATTTCTCCGGCGAATGGTCATACTAGCAAGTAATAGGATATTTTAAGGAGGCATACATATATGATCAAGTATATTTGCAGGCACTGTCATACATTTGTCGGAGAAATCAATCAACAAACGATAACGGAACAGCAGCTAGGCTTCCATTTCTTGACCCCCGATGAGCGTAGAGATATAATATCGTATAACGCGAATGGAGATGTTACAGTCAGAGTGGTTTGCGACTACTGCCGAGAAGCGCTTGAAGCGAATCCGGAGCTGTCGCTGCTCGCAAGTCCGCTGCAGTAACGTTTATTTTATGAAGAGTCAATAGCCTAGGCAAGTGTGCCGAGGCTTCTTTTTGTGAGGGGAGTGTACTTGTTTGCAAGCTTTAATTGGAGCTTTTTCTGCGGATACTGACTTTCAAACGATCGTCTCTGGCATTCGATCCGAGATGAAAGAGCAGCTCGTTGCCGGACTGACCGGCTCCTCCAGGCAAGTGATGATCGCGACCCTTGCGCGCGAGCTCGAGCGTCCGCTATTCATCATTACCCACAACATGTTCTCCGCCCAGAAGATTTCAGAGGATTTGCTAGAATGTTTATCGGAAGATCAAGTGCTGCTCTATCCATCTCAAGAGCTTCTGGCAACAGAAGAAGCGGCGGCAAGCCCGGAGATGCTGGCGCAGCGTATTGACGTGCTTACCAAGCTGGCGGGTGGGTATCGCGGGGTCGTGATTGCGCCTTTCGCCGGTGTGCGAAGATTGCTTCCGGTGAAGCAGGTATTCGAGGAGTCACGAATCACGGTTAATGTGGGTGACACCATTCAACTGGATGAGCTGCTCGCAAGCCTATCCAATTTGGGATACGAACGCGTGGAGCGGGTAGAAACGAAAGGCGAGATGAGCGTAAGAGGCGGGATTCTGGATCTATACCCGTTAACGTCGCCGAATGCGATCCGAATAGAGCTGTTTGATGTAGATGTCGACTCGATTCGTACTTTCGATGTGAGTGACCAACGGTCGATTGATAAATTAGAATCGATTACGATTCCGCCGTGCCGTGAGATTCAAGGGGATCGAAAGCGGTTACAATCTGCGGGGCAGCACGCGTATGAGCTGTTGCAAGCGCAGCTTGAGAAGATGACGGACCGTGCGGCTAAGGATAAGCTGCTGGAAGGCATCGGACAGGATATTGAGCTGCTTCGCGAAGGGCAAATGTTTCCCGGGATTTATAAATATATTTCGCTCTTATACACGGAAAGACAGACCCTTATAGACTTCATGCCAAAGGATGCTGTGCTGATTATCGACGAACCGGCGCGATTGCTGGAAACTGCGAAGCAGCTAGAGCGCGATGAGGCGGAATGGATGATGCATGCGCTGCAAGAGGGGAAGAGCTTGCCGGCTTTTGTGCTGTCCAAATCCTATGAATCGCTGCTTCATCGCAGACCGTTTCCGACCTTATATTTATCGTTATTCTTACGCCAAGTGCCGGGCATCCAGCCGCAGAATATCGTCAACTTTGTTTGCCGCGTCATGCAAAATTTCCACGGGCAGATGAACCTTCTCAAAGCGGAGATGGAACGCTGGAAGAAAAATGGCAGTAAGGTCATCCTGTTGGCGAATGGCGAGGATCGATCTGAACGAGTGCGGCGCGTGCTGAGCGATTATCAGATCGAAATTCCTGAGATTGTGGATGGCAACCTGCAGACGGGCTTCGAAATGCCTTCCATTCATTTGGTCGTCATTACCGAAGGTGAGATTTTCACCCAGAAGCAGCGCAAAGCCCGCAAGGTCGAGAAGAAGCTTGAGAACGCGGAACGGATTAAGAGCTACCAAGAGCTTAAGGTAGGCGATTATGTCGTTCATGTGAACCATGGCATCGGGAAATATGTCGGCATCGGTACGCTCGAAGTGGGCGGTATTCACAAGGATTACCTCCACATTATGTATGCCGGGGGCGATAAGCTGTCGGTGCCGATTGACCAGATTGATCTGATCCAGAAATATGTCGGCGCCGAAGAGAAGGAGCCTAAGGTATACAAGCTAGGCGGCGCAGACTGGGCAAGAGTCAAGAGCAAGGCGCGTGCATCTGTTAAGGATATCGCCGATGAGCTTATCAAGCTTTATGCGGAGCGCCAAGCAACGACAGGGTATGGATTTAGCAAAGATAGTTCTTACCAGAATGAATTTGAGGCCATGTTCCCTTACGATGAGACGCGGGATCAGCTTCGGGCGATTGAAGAGATCAAGGTTGATATGGAGAAATCCCGCCCGATGGACCGCTTGCTTTGCGGCGACGTAGGCTATGGCAAAACCGAAGTTGCGGTGCGTGCAGCTTTCAAGGCGGCTATCGACGGCAAGCAGGTTGCGGTTCTAGTGCCTACGACGATCTTGGCGCAGCAGCATTATGAAACGTTCCGTGAACGCTTCTCGGGGTATCCGTTTAACGTGCAGGTACTAAGTCGCTTTCGCTCCAAAAAGGAGCAAAGTGAAGTGATGAAGGGCGTGAAAAAAGGGACGATCGACATCGTCATCGGCACCCATCGGCTGCTGTCGCAGGACGTGCAGTTCAAAGATTTGGGATTGTTGATCGTGGATGAGGAGCAGCGTTTTGGCGTATCCCATAAAGAGAAGCTTAAACGGCTGAAGACGAATGTGGATGTGCTGACACTCACTGCGACACCGATTCCGCGCACACTGCACATGTCGATGCTTGGTGTACGGGACTTGTCGGTGATCGAGACGCCGCCAGAGAATCGGTTTCCCGTACAAACCTATGTGGTGGAGTACGGCCCTTCGCTCGTTCGCGAATCGATTGAGCGGGAACTGGCGCGCGAAGGCCAGGTCTACTACTTGTACAATCGCGTTCAAGGCATCACCCAGATGGCCGATCAAATCGCGATGATGATCCCGGATGCCCGCGTTACTGTGGCGCACGGACAGATGGGCGAGCAAGAATTGGAGAAGACCATTCTCGATTTTCTTGATGGTGAGTACGACGTCCTGGTGAGCACAAGTATTATCGAGACGGGCGTCGATATACCGAACGTGAATACGTTAATTGTTCATGATGCGGATAAAATGGGGCTTTCTCAGCTTTATCAGCTTCGTGGTCGCGTGGGGCGTTCAAATCGGGTTGCCTACGCTTACTTTACTTATCAGCGCGATAAAGTGCTGACGGAAGTAGCAGAGAAACGTCTGCAAGCGATTAAAGAGTTTACAGAACTTGGCTCAGGCTTTAAAATTGCGATGAGGGATTTATCTATTCGCGGCGCAGGCAATTTGTTAGGCGCAGAGCAGCATGGCTTCATAGCTTCAGTCGGCTTTGATCTGTATTCGCAAATGCTCGCAGAAGAGATTGCTAAGCTGAAACAAGAAATTGACGGCGAAGCTGCCCAGCCCGAACCAGAATGGAATACGACCATCGATATTCAATTGGATGCTTATCTGCCTTCCGATTATATCTACGACAGCATGCAAAAAATCGAAATTTACAAGAAAGTGGCTGCCATTCGTACATTGGACGAAGCCGCGGATCTGCATGATGAGCTCGTTGATCGCTTCGGTGATCTCCCACAGGCCGTTTTCAACTTACTGGCAGTGGCTCGTTTGAAAGCATACGGTTCGGAATACCGCATTGAAACGATTAGCCAAAAAGGGGACGATTACCAGATTAAGGTGAACGCCGATCAGAACAGCATGCTGGATGGACAGAAGCTGTTCGCTTTATCCAAAGGCTTTGATGGCCGTATCAAGCTGGTCGCCGAGCCGCAGATCAACATCATCATCCGTTGTAAAGGTCTTCAGCCGGAAGCATCCATCGAACTGGTGGAGAAGCTGCTGGTGCAATACAAGGACGTTCTGAAATCGAAGGGAGAATTACAAGATGTCGCCAAAACCTACTAACCAATTACCGCTTTACTCGAAAAAATGGATTTTAACGATGGTGGCACTGCTTCTCGCTTTTTCCGTATTGAGCGCGTGCGGCAAGAAGAAGGAAGGAGAAGCCGCCAGTGCTTCGCCTTCCGCTACCGCAGCAGCAACCGGGAAACCGACGGATATCATCGCGACTTACAAAGAGGGCGGTAAAATTACCCGCGCTGAGTTCGATTCATTCGTGAGCGTGAACAAAATGTTTTCCCCACAGATGGCTCAGTTTATGACGGATCCTGCTTTTCAACAAGATATGCTAAAGCAATTCGTAACTTTCCGTGTGCTTTCCGCCAAAGCGGATGACAAAGCGAAGGCAGAAGCAGACAAACAGGTTACCGAGCAAATGAAGGCGATCACGGACTATTTCGGCAAGCAAGAAGGCGGAATGGACAAGCAGCTCAAAGACAACAATATCGAACTGAAAGATATCGAGTCTTTGATGAAAATGAGCTTTTACACAATGGGCAGTATGGAAGCGAAAATTACAGATCAACAAGTGCAAGATGCTTATAATGAGCAAGCGGCTGCGCATGCTTTTGATATTGCGACTGTGAGCCATATTTTGATTAGCTTGAAAGATGCCGCAACTCAGAAAGACCTGCGCACTAAGGATGAAGCTTTGGCCAGAGCCAAAGAAGTGAAAGGCAAGCTGGATAAAGGCGGAGATTTCGCGGCTTTAGCGAAGGAATACTCCGATGACCCAGGCTCCAAAGATAACGGCGGTACGTACAAAGATGCGGATATTAATCAATGGGTGCCTGAATTTAAACAAGCGGCTAGCACACTGCCACTAAACACAATCAGTGATCCTGTTGAATCCTCTTTCGGTTACCACGTCATGAAAGTGGAGTCCAGAAGCACGAAACCACTTGATGATACGCTCAAAACACAACTGAAGTCTCAGTTGGCGGAGAAAGCTCTTTCTGAATTTGCTGAGAAAGAATATCCAAACTTGATTGAAACGAACAATTTGCCGAAGCCAGAAGCAAAGCCGTCTCCTGCTGCTAGTGCCCCAGCAAGCCCAGCAGCAAGCCCGGCTGCATCGCCGGCAGCGAAGTAAGAACTTACCAGGATGCCCGAATAGGGGCATCCTGTTTTTATTTGCTATTATTGGGACATGATATGGTCAGCAGCATGCGAAGCTACATAGAAAGAAGAGCCCGAGGCAGAAGCGTCTGCATAGAAGAATGGGAAGTGAAGAATACTATGGATAGAATTCGAGTTCCCTCCAAATCCAGAGTACAACAAGATTTCATGCTCCAGTCGTATCTAATTCTTCAGCGGAAAGTGAGGCATCTAGAGGTATGAAAGCAACTGGAATTGTCCGTCGGATAGATGATTTAGGGAGAGTCGTGATTCCAAAAGAAATACGACGCACACTTCGTATTCGCGAAGGAGACCCGTTGGAAATTTTCGTAGACCGCGATGGCGAGGTTATCCTCAAAAAGTATTCACCGATTGGTGAACTTGGTGATTTTGCGAAGGAATATGCAGAATCGCTGTTTGAAAGCACGAACCATGTAGCCATGATCTCGGATCGCGATACGATCATCGCGGTGGCAGGGGGGGCAAAGAAGGATTATTTCGAGAAGTCGGTAGGATCGATCATCGAAGCATGTATGGAAAATCGCAAAGCCGTCATCGAAAGCGGCAGCGGTCAGTATGAGATCATTAAAGATGCGAACGAAACGTTCACCTCTTTTGTCGCATCGCCGATCGTCGCAGGGGGTGATCCCATCGGATCTGTCATTCTTATTAGCAAGGATGAGAATGTGAAGATGGGGCAGATGGAAGTAAAAATGGTGGAAACGGCTGCCGGCTTCTTGGCCAAACAGATGGAACAATGAAAACCCTCTAGCGAGGCAGTTTCAGATGTGGAGCAAAATAAGAGAACAAATAGTACACAGGCTTCCTTACTGAGATGGTGACCATCTGTAAGCGAAGCTTTTTTTGTGGCGATTAGCGGATTCCGATATAATACTCCTATATGTATTCAGCAAGTGAGAGGAGCGGGATGATGCAGGACGCCCACGAGAGGGGAACCCAGCCCCGGAAGAACGCCAGTAAACAGACCCCTGCTCTGCTCAAGGGAGCCGCTGTATTGGGGGCAGCTGCGGTTCTTTCTAAATTACTGGGAACCCTGCAGAAAATTCCACTGCAAAACGTAGCAGGGGATACAGCCTTTGGCGTATATAATGCGGTGTACCCGCTTTATATTTTGATTTTATTTGCAGCGACTGCGGGGTTTCCTGTCGCAGTTTCCAAATTCGTTGCGGAACGAGCAGTTCTCGGCGACGATCGAGGCGCAAAACGGATCGTATATGTGTCGTCCGTGATTCTCATGGGATCGGGCACTGCGCTATTCCTGCTTCTTTATTTCGGCGCTGGCGTGCTGGCAGGCTGGATTGGAATCAGTCAGACGGAACAGGCGATCCGGAGCGTATCCTTTGCTTTGCTACTGTCACCGTGCTTGGCGGTGCTGCGCGGATATTTTCAAGGTTATCAGAATATGGTGCCAACAGCGGTATCCCAGGTGATTGAACAGTTGATTAGAGTCATCACGATGGTTGCCTTGCTGCTGTATCTTGTAGCTTTAGCGTATGATGAAGCGTGGATTGCTGCCGGTGCGACATTTGGCTCGGTTACAGGGGCAGGCGCCGGCCTGTTAGTGATGTATGTTTATTGGCGAAAGGATCAACAGAAGCGGGCTCGAGAGCAAGCAGGGTGGACGAGGAGCGGCGTTGCGAACATGGAGGGCAGCGGAGAAATCGACATCAAAGAAAATAGCGCGGAAACAAAAGGAGATAGTGATACTTATTCGCAGTGGCAGTGGGCAAAGAAAATTACTGTGTATGCGATACCTGTTTGTCTAGGTGCTATCGTTGTCCCTCTGCTGACACTGGTCGATACGTTCACAATGCCGCGGTTGCTTGAAGTTGCGCAGGGGAGCGAGGCCCAAGCGATGCGTCAGTTCGGGCTGTATAACCGTGGTTTGCCGTTAGTGCAGCTTGTCGTTATGATTGCATCTTCAATGTCAGCCGTGC
Source organism: Paenibacillus tabacirhizosphaerae (assembly GCF_040812395.1). Taxonomy (GTDB): domain Bacteria; phylum Bacillota; class Bacilli; order Paenibacillales; family NBRC-103111; genus Paenibacillus_E. The sequence goes on from NZ_JBFNXH010000023.1 coordinate 32,019, forward strand.
TAGTCCCTGCTATCGCTGAAGCGAAGGTGAAAGGGCAAGAAGGGCTGATCCGCAGCCGCGCGGAGATGGCCGTACGCCTCTCGTGGCTGGTTGGTCTCGGAGCCTCCTTCGGACTTGCCTTTGCGGCAGTGCCGATTAACGTGATGCTGTACAAGAGCAGCGAGGCTAGCTGGACCATGGCCATGCTGGCCTTCACAGCCCTGTTCAGCACGCTGAACGCTGTCACCGCCAGCGTTCTCCAAGGCGCCGGCGCGATCCGCACGCCGGCCAAAGCCCTGCTCGTTGCCATCGTGCTGAAAGCACTCGGCAACGTGTGGCTCATGCCCCGCTGGGGCATCGACGGCGCAGCGCTCAGCGCTGTGGTCGCCTATGCCGCTGCTGCGGGGCTAAACCTGGTGCAGCTGGCACGCTGCACCGGGGCGCGCTTCGCGCTGCGGCCGTACGCCGTCAGCCCCGCGCTGGCCGTGGCGGGCATGGGCGTCTGCCTCGCAGCGCTGCAACTGCTGGCCAGGCCCGCGCTGGCGGCCTGGCATGTGCCTGAGCGATTGGGCTATAGCGCAATCGCACTCATCTGTGTAGTCGGCGGCGCAGCCGTCTACGCCTTTGTGCTGCTGCGCAGCGGCAGCATCAGCCGCGAGGAGCTGCGGCTGATGCCGGAGCTGGACCGGAAGCTCGCTCCGGTCCTGGCGAAAGTGCTGCCGCCAGCGAAGGCACACGCTGGCGCTGCGCCAGACGAGCGCTAAGCGCAGCGTCGCGGCGCGCGAGTAGTGCTCCTACGGTCTTGTTGAAGTAAACGCTCTACACGCCAACAGCTCTGGCACCACCGTTGGCACTGCCACTGCGGTTTTTCCTTTATATCGTCATCATACATACGGCTTCCACTCAAAAATTCCATCCAAAACGGAGGTGTCACCCCTTATGTCAACGTTAAATCCGCAAATTACGGTCGTCGGCCTAGGCACTGGCGATGAAGATCAATTGACGCTAGGCGTATGGAAGAAGCTCCAGCTAGCCTCCCAATCGCAAGCAGTGCTATATTTGCGCACGAACGACCATCCCATGGTACGTATGCTGGATGACAATCAGATCCCTTACCAAACCTTTGATGCTAATTATGTCGCTCACCAAAGCTTCGAGCAGGTGTACGAGTCTATCGCGGATGCCTTAATCCAAGCGGCTAAGCAGCAGCCGATAGAAGTCATTTACGCGGTTCCCGGGCATCCCATGGTCGCCGAGTTCACGGTTCAGCTGCTCAAACAGCGCTGTCCGGCAGCGAACATTTCGCTAAATCTGCTAGGTGGCGAGAGCTTCCTGGATCAAGCTTTTTTGCGCTTTGGCTTCGATCCGATTGACGGCTTTCAACTGCTTGATGCGACCAGCCTCAACCGCTACTCGCTCAATCCCCGGCTGCATACCGTCATCGGGCAAGTCTATGATACTTACACAGCATCTGACCTAAAAATTAGCCTCATGGAAGCTTATCCCGATGAATACAGAGTCGTAGTCGGCCATTCATTGGGCGTAGCAGGCGCAGAACGAATCCTGGAAGTGCCGCTTTACGAGCTTGATCATATTGAAGGGTATGGTAATTTATCTCTGGTCTGGGTGCCGAAGAGCGAACAGGATCAAGACCATTACCGTTCCTTTGGTCGATTGCACGAAATCGTCCAGATTCTGCGAAGTCCCGAAGGGTGCCCGTGGGATCGCGAACAGACGCATGCCAGCCTCCGCAAAAATCTTATCGAGGAAGCATACGAAGTACTTGAAACGATTGATGAAGACGATCCGGAACATATGTGCGAAGAGCTGGGCGATCTGCTTTTACAAGTCATGCTGCATGCTCAGATGGAAGAAGAGACCGGCGCATTTACGGTGTACGATGTCATCTCGACGCTCAACGAGAAGCTTATTCGACGCCATCCGCATGTTTTTGGCGACCATGCTGCTGAAAATGCCGATGAGGCGTTAGTGAACTGGAATGCCATGAAAGCAGAGGAGAAACGAAAGAAAGGGATCGACGTGACGAAGCAATCCGTGTTGGACGGTGTACCGCGCGATCTGCCGGGATTGATGAAGGCGTGGAAGCTGCAGAAGAAAGCGGCGACGGTTGGTTTTGATTGGTCCGAGGCGAGCGAGGTGCTGAATAAGGTCGAAGAGGAGCTAGGCGAGCTGCGTCAGGCGATGGAAAGTCAGGGAGCGGCGGAGAAGCTGGAGGAACTGGGCGATTTGCTGTTTTCTATCGTGAATCTGGCCCGTTTCCTTAAGGTTGATCCTGAAGAAGCGATCGCTCAGACGAACCGTAAATTCGTGCAAAGATTTTCCTATATCGAGGAACAGCTACGTTTAAGAGGACTTTCTTTTGAGCAAACTGATTTATCAGAGATGGAAATGTACTGGCAAGAGGCAAAAAAAGTTACAAAACTTATACCTTAATAGAAGGATTTTGGCGAAAAAAGAAGAATACTTAGTTGGGTGTAAGGTTGAATATGGAAATACGACACAGGGATCTTTGAACGTAGTTCAAAATCGCTCTGCTTTCCAGCATGGTACATAGAAGACTTGATCTTCAAATATTTTTAGGAGGTATATAAAACTCATGAACAAAACAGATTTGATCAACAACATCGCAGAAAAAAGCGGCTTGACTAAGAAAGATGTAGAAGCGGTATTGAATGGGTTCCTTGGTGAAGTTACTGATGCGCTTTCATCCGGAGATAAAGTACAACTAATCGGTTTCGGTACATTTGAAACTCGTAAACGTTCTGGTCGTACGGGCCGTAACCCGCAAACAGGCAGCCCAATCGTGATTGCCGAGTCCAAAGTTCCTGCGTTCAAAGCAGGCAACAAACTTAAAGACGCTGTAAAATAATGCGCCTTGACAAGTTTCTTAAAGTATCCCGCCTGATCAAACGCCGCACGGTGGCAAAGGATGTATCCGACCAAGGACGCGTCTGGGTTAACGGCAGAGATGCGAAGGCCAGCACGAATGTGAAAGTCGGAGATGAACTCGCGATTCAATTCGGTCAGAAAAAGGTGACGGTTCGCGTAGAGGCGCTTGCCGAGTCGACTCGCAAGGAAGACGCTGCGCAGATGTACACCCTGCTGAAGGAAGAAGCGTTCCAACCAGAATAAATAAGTGAATTTCTTAGATAGCTCGGGATTCCTGAAAAGGGATCTCGGGCTTTTTTAACGTCGCAGGTTTGTGTGTGACGAGATCGCAGAGCGGAGAGATTTCGCATGCATCGTGTGGTGCGGGCATTTGACAGGATGGACGCGGAAGATCCGGAAGTGCTACAGCTGTTTTGCCACAGCGGTTTTGGATCACTCCATACCGCTTCGATCTGCGATAGATCGTCCTTTTGCACGGGTGAGCGGAACGTAGATGCGTTGTGAGGGTATTTTCGGTTGTATGGATATTTCGTGGAACTACCGTGCGTTACAAGCAGGAAATGCTGGGCTGTAGGCGGTTTCAGGCATATTTTCACTCATTTAACGCACCACAGTTCCTCTTCAGGGGGAGAAAAGGGACGTTACCGTGGAATAAGGCTTCGCAGTTCCGTCGAAATCGCTGTGCACGGGAAATTGGCGGTCCGGCAGTAGCTCTTCGGTTTTCTTGTGAAGCTTACCGGAGGCGAAATGCCCCCGGAATCTTGCAGGGGTGTTCATGGGCAGGGGTACCGGATGGAAGACAGGTTAGGGAAAAGAGAAGTGGAAGGCAGCACAGAGTAGCACAGAAAGGGAAGGGCTGTGGGGTGGAAAAGCGATAGCGGTAGGAACCCTCAACACCCAATTCCCTCCCTTGCTCAAACGTATGGGTTTAGACAAGGACCTGAGGCATAGCCTCAGGTTTATTTATACCAACATGCAGCGATTATTGTTCTAAAAGTGGACATCCCTCCATATCGTAGTGATAGATGAAGGAGGGGTACAGGCCATGATTGATCCCATGAAAAATAACAAGCGCCAGGAAATTAAAATGTTGAATCGCAAGCTCTTGGAAATCTCCGGAGTTTTGAATGTAGAAAGCTTTGATAGCGAAGAGTTCCTCCTTGAAACGGAAATGGGCTATTTGATGATTAAAGGACAGAATTTGCATATTAAGAATCTAAGCTTGGAACAAGGGTTAGTCGCCATAGAAGGATTAGTGAATGAATTGGCATATGTGGACGGAAACTCCCAGGAGAAATCCAAGGGATTCCTTGGTAAGTTATTCAAGTGACTTTACATGTTCAATTTCAGACGATCTTCATGATGTTCTTGAGTGGAATCGCCTTGGGTTCAATGTTCGATGTATTCCGTGTACTTTCGGGTAAACTGAGATTGCCCCGTTGGACGATTTCGCTTATTGATGTTTTGTACTGGATTGTGGCGACAATCCTCGTGTTTCGCATGCTTATTTACAGCAATGAAGGACAAATCCGCGTGTTCATTTTTCTCGGGATGGGGATCGGTATTTGTTTTTATTTTGCGCTGCTCAGCATCTGGATCATCCGGTTGACGTTACTCCTGATTCGGATTGTGGTCGCGTTATACCGGTTTATTCGCAGGACTGTCGAACTTTTGATAATCAAACCGATTATTGGCTTATATCGTCTAACCGTGATAATTTTAGGTTTTTTGCTTGCTGTAGCTATATTCCTTTATAAAATTGTGCTACAATTGCTCTATCCTTTGTGGAGATTGCTTCACTGGATGACTCGGCCTGTGCATAAATATTTCGTGGTTCCAGAATGGCTGAAGAAGCTGTACGGGAAAATCGCCGCGATTTACCGCAGGTTATTCTCTAAGTAGGAGGGCATTCCTATTCATGCAAGCACAAGCAACCGTTCCACCTAAGCGCAGCGGCAAAGGCTCAAAACGAAGACTTCGTTTTCTGATGATCCTTGTTTTGTGTTTTATGAGCTGGGCAGCTGTAAATATTTATGGTCAGTTCGCCAAACTTCATGAAAAGAGCAGTGTCGTGACCGATTTGGAGCAAAAGCTTGCTGATGCAGGCAAGGTAAATGACCAGATGAAGAAAGAAATATCACGGCTACATAACGATGAATATTTGGATCAGATCATTCGCAGAGATTTTCATTATACCAAGAACGGAGAGACGCCTTTAAGTGTCTCGAAGTCGCAATAATAGGCAGGATGTAGAAGAGGGCAATTGCCTTGTTGACCGTGGTTTCTCCATCGGTTATAATCGGCGTAGCCAGTGTTTTCAACATTTTAAGGGAGGAACATTTTACTTTATGGCAATTGAAGTGGGCACCAAGTTAGAGGGTAGAGTGACGGGGATTACTCACTTTGGAGCATTCGTCGAGCTTGCTGAAGGAGTTACCGGTCTTGTTCACATCTCAGAGATTGCGGACAATTATGTGAAAGACGTTAATGACCATTTGAAGCTGGAAGACAAAGTAATGGTCAAAGTGATTAACGTGGACAAGGATGGCAAGATCGGACTGTCAATCAAGCAGACGATTGATAAGCCAGTTGAGGAAAGACCAGCTCGTCCTGAACGACAAGGTGGCGGTAGCTATCAAGGACGCCCAAGTGGAGATCGTCCAGGGTTCCAAAGCTCACGCCCAGGCGGCGGAGAACGTAGCGGCCCTCCAGGCGGCGGTGGCGGCGGACGTCCCGGCGGTGGCGGAGGCTTCAATCGCGGCGGCGGTGGTGGTGGACGCGGAGGCTTTAACAAGCAGCAAGGCGGCGCTAGACCATTTTCCTTCGAAGATAAAGTTTCTCGTTTCCTAAAAGACAGTGAAGAGCGGATTTCGTCCTTGAAGAAGAACACCGAGTCCAAACGCGGTGGTCGGGGCGGAAGAAGAGATTAATAGATGAGTACAGGAAGGACCACATTCGCTAAGGCGGATGTGGTTTTTTGTGTAGATAAGAAAGTATAAGTTTTATACTTTTTCTGCGCATCTACCTTGACAAACGCTCGTCCCTGAAAGGAAGATGGAGTCGTTTATCCTTAAGGTTATAGAATCGATATGTTGTTTTACGGGGAGCAAGCTAGGTTTGGAGAGATGGTATGTAAGCGGTTCATCGAACCACGGATTATTTGAAAGCGTTATCATGAGCGGGCTAGCGGAACTACGGTGCGTTATGGCTAGTTATATCGGCTTGAATGGGCATTTCGCGGAACTACAGTACGCTATGCATAAGAAATTTGGGACTACACGCTAGCAATTACCTGTTTAGTTAAAATGAACGAAACCGACTGCCACTTTGCGTAACGTAGGTTAATTTTGTGAAGAATGGATGTTAGCAAAAAAACAACCCAATCTTTCAAAATCAGAGCTAAACACAAAAGGAGTCGGTTTACTATGAGTATTGCCGTAAAGTATGTAGGTTTAGACGTATCCAAGGATAAAATTGTTATTGCCATTGCAGACGAGGGCAGAGATACGCCAAGATATTGGGGGAGTATTCCGCACACAAAAGAAGCGGTTCGAAAGCTTGTCGGACAATTAACAAAAGAAGGCGACGTTAAGTTAGATGTTTGTTACGAAGCAGGACCTACTGGATTTGACCTGCGTCGTTGGTTCCTGGAATTTTTCGTTGACTGTAGCGTCGTGGCCCCGACTGCCGCGTTAACAAGGAATACAAGAATTAAAACAGATAAAAAAGATGCAATCCGGCTGGCTCAGCTTTGGCGAGCGAGAGAATTAACCGCCATCTATGTACCTAAACCTGAAGACGAGGCACTCCGAGATCTGGTTCGGGCGAGAGAAGATGCGGTAGAGGATCAGAATCGCAGCCGGCAACGATTGATGAAATTTTTGTTACGGCATCAACTGCTGCTTCCACAGGGAAAGAGACCTTGGAGTTTTGCTCATGAAGAATGGCTGGATACACTGCGTTTCGAGCGAGCGTGCGAAGATATCGTTTTTCAGGAATATCGCAACAACATTCGGGAAGCCGTTCAGCGCATTCAGCGCTATGAACAAGAGATGGAGAAACAAGCAACATCAAGCTGCCAGTCACCCATGATCAAAGCCTTACAGGCTCTGCGAGGCGTTGCACTTATTACGGCGACGACCCTAGCAGCAGAACTAGGAGACATCGCGGGACGTTTTCCTCATCCTGGGCTGTTGATGTCTTATTCAGGGTTAGTCCCTAGCGAGCATTCAAGCGGAGCCAGCCGCTGGCAAGGCGGAATTACCAAAGCCGGCAACGCACATATCCGCAGAGTTCTGATCGAGGCCGCTTGGAGCTATCGGCACTCACCCGCCGTACGAAGAGCGCTTCGAGAGCGGTTAAATGGACTGAGTCCTGAAATTCAAGAAATTTCGTGGAACGCACAAAAAAGGCTTAATCGCAAGTATAAACACTTGTCGGCAAAAGGAAAGCATAAAGGCACAATTACGGCAGCAGTAGCCAGAGAACTTTTGGGATTCATTTGGGCTATTGCAAAAGAGATAGACAAACAAAAACAAGCAACCGCTTCGGTTTAAAATTACAAAATCCTGTCCTCACATAAAATCGTCAGAAAGGTTGGATGCCCGAGGTTCGATACTTACCATGAATTACATTCTTTGGCTCGAAGGCAAAGTAACTAAGCAAGGCAGAGAGAAAATCCGCGAGATGCGTTTGAGCAAGCTCCAGAAAATAGGAAGCTTCACGCTCGTCATTAGCAAGCAGGCTACTCTCTGGTCGTATCTATTAACTTGTGAGAATCCACGTATATCAGCGTGCCAGCCGGCGCCAAATCCCATTTTGCCTTCGTGCCAAGGAATGTAGCCATGTGAGCATCACTTCAAACAAAAAAGAATGCAGGGAGCACGCCCCCTGCACCCCATTACTCGCCGTAAGGCAGGGTCCGGCATGATCAGCCGGACCGAGGATCCAGTATGAAAAGAAAGACCGCCTGTAAAGAAGAGCGCTTGACAGGCTCACTTTAGTGATGCCGAAATAAGGAACTCCGTGCTAGGAGTTGCAGGTTTCGTTCTTATCAACGCATCACAGTTCCTCGTCACTATTAAAAAACAGGAAGTTTAAAGAAATAGCGCACCCTAGTTCTGTCATTACAACTGGGCGATAACCCGTAATGGAAAAGAGTAGTGGAAGGCAGCTCAAAGTTAAGAAGAAGGGATGGGTGTGGGGTGGAGAGGCGCTAGTTCCCGTATTTGAAATCGTTCAAGAAATGGTCGGAACCCCATTCCCAATCCACTCCCCATGCGCCAACATATGGTGTTTACCAAGGACGCCGCGAGGCGTTTTTCTTATTTCCCGGACAAACGCAAGTCGCTAATCCAAGAGGATACACCTTAATCGACATCAAGTTACGGGTATCTCCCTCATGTGCGGGGTGAAAGTTCGGGTCGATCAGACTTTAAGGTCTGAAATGAATTCCGTAAACCAAGACAGGGTAAGGGCTGAGGGGTGGTGACAAAGCCGCCGGCTCTTGTCGGAAATTTCTTCGAATCTACCAACTCATTCTGACAAACTTTCTGCTAGATTATCCCTATACTAGAGAAACAATATCGAGGAAATGGAAGGTGTGGGGAAGATGCAAAGAAAAAACGTAGTCACTGCGATCGGCGGACAATGGTCGGGATTTTGGCAAAAGGCGAAAACGAGCGCGCATAGCGCAGCAGTAGAAAATCGATTCGTACAAGCATTCGTTGCCAAGAAGTGGGCGATGCTGCTCGTCGTGATGGGCTTTTTGCTTGGTCGCGCTATGATTCTAGAGCAGCTGTCTCCATTTGCTTTAGCATTTTTCGCCGTTATTTATTTTACACGAAGAGATCTTCTGCACTGGGTAGGCATAGCCGTGTTTGCAGGGAGTTTATTATCGCAAGGAGCACATACAGGCTACATTGTGACGGAGATGATCGTTTTCCTGATGATGCAGAAGGCTTTCGAGAAATTCGAACGGTCAGATGTTTCGATAGCACCGCTTCAGGTGTTTACCGCCACGTTTCTGGTACAATTGTTCGCTCAGCTCGTCGTCTCCAATTTAAGCTGGTACTCCGTCATGATGATTGCTGTAGAGTCCCTGCTCTCGCTCGTTCTCACATTAATTTTTATTCAAGCGATACCTGTGTTCACTCTCACCCGGAAAAACTATCATCTTAAACACGAAGAAATCATTTGCCTTATCATTTTGCTAGCTTCCGTTATGACAGGAACCGTGAGTTGGCAAATAGGTCCGGTTTACGTGGAACATGTGCTGTCGCGCTATTTAATTCTATTGTTCGCACTGGTCGGAGGCGCCCCATTCGGTGCTTCGGTCGGGGTTATTACAGGACTCATTCTGAGCTTGGCGAACAGCAGTGCCATTTACCAAATGAGTTTACTGGCTTTTTCAGGCATGCTGGCTGGACTTTTGAAAGAGGGCAATCGCTTGGCGGTCGCTTTTGGGATGCTGCTGGGATCCTCCATTCTGTCCTTTTATATGGGATCGGGTGTGGATGTTATCAACTCTACGTGGGAATCCCTTGCGGCGGTTGCGCTTTTTCTGTTGACACCACGCAGTTTCGTTCAAACACTTGCCAAATACGTACCTGGCACACAGGAGAATTTGAAGACGCAGCAGGACTATGCCAAGCGGGTGCGCGATGTGACGGCAGGGCGCGTGGAACAATTTTCGGAAGTTTTTCGCCAGCTGGCGCGCAGTTTTAAACAACTGACTACAGAAAATGCGGAAAGTCGCAGAGAGGAAGATGTCGGACATTTTATGAATGCGGTAACACAGAAAACGTGTCAAACTTGCTGGAAGAAGAACCAGTGCTGGGATCAGAAATTTTACCAGACGTACACGTTTATGACCGATGTGATGACAAGCATAGAAATGAAGGAGGAAATGACGAAGAAGGAAATTCCGCAGGAATGGAAGAAAGTTTGCAACCGTACTGATCAGGTATTGGATGTGATGAAGAGTCAGTACGGTCTCTATAAGAATGATATGCACTGGAAAAAGCAGATCATGGACAGCCGTCAGCTTGTGGCGGACCAGCTAGCCGGTGTCTCTCAAGTCATGGAAGATCTCGCTAAAGAGATTAAGCGGGAAGGGCAGGAGCTCTATTTCCAAGAGGAGCAAATTCGCAGTGCGCTAGAGGAACTTGGCTTGTCGATTCATACCATCGATATCATTTCCTTGGACGAAGGGAATGTGGAGATCGAAATTATTCATCAATATACGAAAGGATTTGATGAATGCCGTAAAATCATCGCGCCGATCCTCAGCGAAATCCTCGGCGAGAATGTCGCCGTGAAGCGTGAGGAGATGCACGAGCGCGGCGAGGGGTACAGCACGGTCGTATTCGGCTCCGCCAAAGAATACGAGGTGGAGACTGGAGTCGCCGGCGCAGCCAAAGGCGGCGATCTCTTCTCGGGCGACAGCTTCTCCACGGTGGAGCTGGGCAATGGCAAGTATGCCGTAGCACTCAGCGACGGCATGGGCAACGGCGAGCGCGCGCGAGCGGAGAGCTCGACGGCGCTGACCATCCTGCAGCAGCTGCTGCAGTCGGGCATGGACGAGAAGCTCGCGATTAAGTCGCTCAACTCAGTGCTCATGCTCCGCTCGTCGGACGAGATGTACGCAACGGTCGATATGGCTTTGATCGATATGTATAACGCGAACACGACGTTTATGAAAATCGGTTCAACCCCGAGCTTCATTAAGCGGGGAAGCGAAGTCATTCCCATCTCGGCGAATAACTTGCCGGTCGGCATTTTGCAAGATATTGAAGTTGATCTCGTTTCGATTCCGCTGCAGTCCGGCGACATCCTCGTTATGATGACGGATGGCATCTACGACGCGCCAGGCCCGGCGGTTAACAAGGAGATGTGGATGAAGCGGATGATTCATGAGATCGATACCACCTCGCCGCAGGATTTCGCGGATTGCTTGCTGGAGCGCATTTTCCGCTATCATCAGGGCGAAATTCAAGACGACATGACGGTTGTCGTCGCCCGAGTGGAGAAGAGTCAGCCGGAATGGGCGACTTTTCGTTGGCCAGGCCTTACACGGATGGAGCGGCCGAAGACCGTCAGCTGATCAGGATAAAAGCTGTAACAGCAGAGGGCGCTGTTGCAGCTTTTTGGATTGTGCCTACTAGTATTGGAATTTGTTATTCTATCAGCTCTTCAGATTTAGAGTCGGCTAACTATCGAATTACCTTCACAGGAAGATCGACTTCCAGCTATATTCTCCCTCTATGATTAGACTCCCTCTCAAATGGAAAAACTAAGAAGGTAGCTGCTAGATAACTAACCTTTTCTTGTGCCAGGGAGGCAAATGACATGATGAAACAGATTCTGCTTATTACGGATGGATGTTCGAACGTGGGCGTTAGCCCGGTGATAGCGGCGGCTCAAGCCCATGCGGAAGGCATCACTGTGAATGTGATTGGTGTTGTCGATCAAGGGGAACTAGGGATGCTAGGTTCTGAAGAAATACGAGAGATTGCAGCCGCGGGAGGCGGCATGAGCCGTATCGTCAATTCGGGTCATCTGTCGCAAACCGTTCAAATGATGACACGTAAAACTGTTGCCAGTACGATTCAACAGGCTGTCGGCAAAGAATTGCAGCATATTCTGGGGACTACGCAGCTAGAGCAGCTTCCGCCCCATCAGCGCGCTGAAGTTGTTCAAGTGATTGATAATATGAGCGAAACTTCGTCCTTAAGGGTTGCTTTATTAATAGATGCTAGTGCGAGCATGAGGCCCAAACTTGCTGCTGTACGTGAGGCTATTCATGATTTGCTGCTTAGTTTGAGAGCGCGCGCCGGGAAGAGTGAACTGGCCGTTTTCCACTTTCCGGCTACCAAAAATAGAGACGAAGAAGTAGAAATGGATCTGGATTGGACGAATGAACTTGCAAAACTAGACAAGATGTTCTATAAAATAAACATGAAGGGTACGACACCGACGGGTCCAGCGCTGCTGCATACGTTACAGTTTGTTGCAGAAAAGCCTTTCATACAACCGGTTGAGGATGGGATGATGAGTGACTACGTGGTATGAGGACGCATTTCGTCCAGGATCAGAAATCCAAGGAAAATGGAACGGTCGCGTGTATGTGGTCGAACGTTTATTAGGTGCTGGTTCTAACGGAGTCGTTGCTCTTGTACGCAGAGGGACTTCTAGATACGCCCTTAAAGCAGGTCATGAAACCGTAGATCATCAATCGGAAATCAATTCCTTGCACGCTTTATCGCTCACGGATACATCCTTCAAGAGCTTTCTGATTGACGTGGATGATATGATTGTGCAAGGGAAGGAAATTCCCTTTTGCGTAATGCGATACATAGATGGGATGACGATTTCTGATTTTATACATAAGCGTGGTCAGGATTGGATGTATGTCATCGGTTCGAACCTTCTCAAGAAGCTGACAGAGCTTCACAGAAGCGGTTATGTGTTCGGCGATCTGAAAATCGAGAATATGATTGTATCGAACTACGGAGACGTCGATTTAATTGATTTTGGCGGTGTAACGCCGAAAGGCAGAGCTATTAAACAGTTGACTGAGGTTTATGACCGAGGTTTTTGGAAAATGGGAGAGCGGGTTGCGGAAGAAAGCTATGATTTGTTCTCATTTGCTATTCTTATATTAAAGGCGCTTGATCATAAAGATCGCTTCGCTGAGTTTTCGCAGTCACTTCCTCAAAATCGTGAGATTGAACAGCTTCATGCCATTATCCGAGAAAATCCGGTTGCTGCACGTCTCGCTCCCTTTTTGAATAAAGCGTTGAACGGCCAGATGAAAACCTCTCAAGAGGCGTTCCATTATTGGAAAAGCCTGGTTGCGGGCAGAAAGCCTTCCGCTTCCGCGATCAGACTGCCATGGTTAAAAATATGCTTCGCCGCTTCGTTGTTTATTTTTGGAGCAACCGTCTATATTTATTGGTAGAATCGGAACGGCGCGAGTAAAGAAAGGATTGGCAGATGGACACGTATCTTGTTGCCGCGGTGGAACAAAGAATTATAGAAGAAAAGTTTATCGAACCAGGAGATGGGGTAGTCGTTGCGGTATCAGGAGGGCCTGATTCTGTAGCGCTGCTCCATGTCCTTTTTGACATTTCAGCGCGTTATAGTTGGAGGCTTGTGGTAGCACATGTGAATCATCGATTTCGGGGAGCTGAATCCGATGGTGAGGCTGCTTTCGTGGCGGGGATTGCATCACGCTTAGGGCTTCCTTGCGAAGTAGGTGATATTGATGTGCCTGCTTATATAGAAGAAAGCTCGATGAACGGCCAAGCCGCTGCCCGTGAGAAGCGCTACGCTTTCCTGCACGAGGTTGCTGACAACTATGGCGCCCAGCGTATTGCTCTGGCTCATCATGCCGATGATCAAGCCGAGACGGTGATGATGCGCATTCTTCGTGGGACGGGACCCTCGGGACTTGTTGGTATGCCGGAACGAAGACGCGAAAAAAAAGTGGAACTGATTCGTCCTTTCCTACGTATATACAAATCAGACCTCGTGCAATACTGCGACGAGCACGAAATTGCGTATTGCCAAGACAGCAGCAATGAGCTGCGCAAGTATTTTCGCAATCAAGTGCGACTTGATGTGCTGCCCATGCTGAAGATGTACAATGAGCAGCTTTCGTTGTCGCTAAACCGATTGACGGAGATGATGTATGCAGAGGATGACTATTTGGAAAAGGAAACCGAGCAGGTTTTTCGCCGAATCGTTACTCGCAAGCACGATAGTTGCCGTCTGGAGAGGCAAGATTTCACCGAACTGCACGTTGCTTTACAAAGGCGTTTGATTAAATTAATATTAAACTGTCTTTGTTTGGGAAAGGATAAGCTGATCTTTGCCAGAGTCGAGTTGATTCGCGAGATGATCATGAAGCGTGGGCTTTCTAATCAAGTCCTTGAGGTGGATGAACGGCTTTATATAGTGAGAGAATATGAAGCTATTCAATTTCAGACCTTCGCCCCCTCTTCTCGTCCTTATCAATATGAGGTTGATTTGGATGCAGGCGAGCTGAGCCTGCCGGAGACGGGTGCTAAGCTTATGTACTCGTTGATTGATGCAGATGCCAGTCAAATGTCTGCTCATTCATCGACAGCAACAGATGTGTATTTGGATCTCGATCAGCTGCGCTTGCCGCTATTCGTTAGAAGCCGCAAGGCGGGAGATCGGATAGAACCACATGGTTTAAACGGATCCAAAAAAGTAAAAGATATGTTCATCGATGCCAAAATGCCCATAAGTCGGCGTGATGTCATCCCCATGTTAGTCGATGCGTCCGATCATGTGCTGTGGATTACAGGTTTTCGGAGATCCAAGCATGCATGGGTAGGACCTGAGACAAAACGTGTGCTTCATATGAAGCTGATGCTAAGGTAGCAGTGTAAATTTCGTTCGCCTAGAATGCAAATTTATAAGGTTTCATAATATAAACTAGGAGGTTCATCCTTGTACAGCGATATTCAAGAAGTTCTTTACAGCGAAGAGCAGATCCAAGACAAAATCAAGGAATTAGGGGAGCGCATCTCCAGCGATTATGAAGGGAAGAATCCACTGGTCATCTGTGTGCTTAAGGGAGCTTTTATCTTTATGGCTGATCTTGTGAAGCAGATCAAAGTACCATTGGAGCTCGACTTCATGGCCGTATCCAGCTATGGTCAATCCACGAAATCATCGGGTGTCGTTAAGATTATCAAAGATCTCGACGTACCGGTGGAAGGTCGTCACATTCTAATCGTGGAGGACATTATCGATAGCGGCTTGACGCTGAGTTATCTAATAGATGTATTAGAACGACGCAATGCGAAGTCGATTTCGGTTGTTGCGTTATTCAATAAACCGGCGCGCAGGACGGTGGAGTTGGAGCCTGATTATGCAGGTTACGTGCTTCCCGATGAATTCGTTGTCGGATATGGTCTGGATTATGCAGAGAAATATCGGAACCTTCCATTTATCGGCATATTGAAACCAGAGGTTTATTCTAGCTAAGTCACATCCCGACAGCTTGGCCGCGCTGCATTGTTGTAGTGCTTTAATGGGATATGGTAAAATAATAAAAGTGTGCCGTTCGAGAGGAGGCCCGGGATGAATCGGATTATCCGGAATACCGGTTTTTATTTGCTCATATTTTTGGTTACGGTTGGTATCGTTCATTTTATTAGTACCCAAAACGAACAAAAGGAGCTAATCACTTACGATAAGTTCCGCCAAGCGGTTATTAACAAAAATGTAGAATCCGTCACTTTGAAATTCGATGGATATACGTATTTGATTAAAGGTAAGTATATTAGCCCGCCAAGCGGTGCTGATAAAAAGAGCTTTGAAACCCATGCACCGTACGAAACTTTGGTGGTTCAACTCATTGAAGCAAACGGAGTGCCGCAAGAAGCGTACGAAACGATGGAGAGAGATAGCGTATGGATTAGCTTCCTCACCTCGATTATCCCGTTTGTCATCATCTTTATCCTGTTCTTCTTTTTGCTGAATCAAGCTCAAGGTGGCGGCGGTAAAGTCATGAATTTCGGCAAGAGCCGTGCCCGCTTATATAATGAAGAGAAAAAACGCGTCACATTCGAAGACGTCGCCGGTGCGGATGAAGAGAAGCAGGAACTGGTTGAGGTTGTTGAATTCCTCAAAGATCCGCGCAAATTCGCAGCAGTTGGTGCCCGTATTCCAAAAGGTGTTCTGCTTAATGGTCCTCCGGGAACAGGTAAAACACTCCTTGCTAGAGCCGTCGCTGGTGAAGCAGGCGTGCCGTTCTTCAGTATCTCCGGTTCTGACTTCGTGGAAATGTTTGTCGGTGTCGGCGCATCCCGTGTGCGTGACTTGTTTGAGAATGCTAAGAAGAATTCGCCTTGTATTATCTTTATCGATGAGATCGATGCCGTTGGTCGTCAACGCGGCGCCGGTTTAGGCGGCGGACACGATGAGCGCGAACAAACGCTGAATCAATTGCTCGTAGAAATGGATGGATTCGGCGCGAACGAAGGTATTATCATCGTCGCTGCAACGAACCGCCCTGATATTCTTGACCCTGCGCTCTTGCGTCCAGGACGTTTTGACCGTCAAATTACAGTTGACCGTCCGGATCTGAAAGGTCGTGAAGCGGTACTGAAAGTACATGCACGCAACAAGCCTTTGGCGAAAGACGTGAAGCTGGATGCCCTGTCCCGCTATACAACAGGATTTACGGGTGCAGACCTGGAAAATCTGTTGAATGAGGCTGCTTTGATCGCTGCTCGCCGCAATCGCAAAGACATCTCCATGGCGGAGATCGAGGAAGCGTTCGACCGCGTCATTGTGGGTACGCAGAAGAAGAGCCGTATCATCAGTGATCGTGAGAAACGGATCGTCGCTTATCATGAGGCCGGACACGCAATTATCGGCTACTATGCCGAGAATGCGGATATGGTGCACAAAGTCACGATCGTGCCGCGCGGACGCGCTGGCGGTTACGTGATGATGCTGCCAAAAGAGGGCGAAGATCGCCTTGTTCAAACGAAAAAAGAGTTGCTGGATAAAGTAACGGGTCTCTTAGGCGGACGTGTTTCAGAGGAGCTGTACATTGGCGAAATCGGAACCGGAGCTTATGATGACTTCCGTAAAGCAACGGGCATCATTCGCCGAATGATTATGGAGTTCGGTATGAGTGACAAGCTTGGACCGATGCAATTTGGTAACACGCAAGGTCAAGTGTTCTTAGGTCGCGATATCGGGCATGAGCAGAACTATAGTGATGCGATCGCTTACGAAATCGATCAAGAGATGCAGAATATGACTCGTTTCTGTTATGAAAAAGCTCGCGAGATTCTGACCGAGCATGCCGATAAGGTTCATCTGATCGCGAAAACGTTGCTCGAGAAAGAAACGCTCGACAAAGACGATATTATTGCCTTGCTTGAGAAAGGCAGCTTGAATGCTGGCACTGAGGACGACGAAGTCAAAGTGAACATTCAAAGTCAAAGCCAATTGAGCGAAAGCAACAAGTTGGAGTTCGACAAAGAGAAAGAAAAAGAGAAAGATCCGAATTCGGATCAATCCGAAGAGTAACATGTAGGTGGTAACTCGTAAATCCGGTGTACACGTCAGGTGTACCCGGATTTTCTTGGTTTTTCGGGATGATTTGCGCATTGACAGAGGATGCGGGAATGTGTAAATTAGTTGTAATCTCTAATTTGAGACCGATTAGATCATACTACTATTTAGATAGACTGCAGTATACTTTTACGTCCCACATAGGGGAGGAACTAAACATGGAAGCTCTAGCATTGGAAAGAAAAGCGGAGCAGAACCGCGAACTTAAAGAGCGGCTGCTGAAATTGAAGAAAGAACGTAATGCCATTATTCTCGCTCATTATTATCAACGAGATGAAGTACAAGAAGTTGCCGATTTCCGGGGGGATTCCTTCCTGCTTGCGCAGAAGGCGGCTGAAACTGACGCAGATGTGATTGTATTCTGCGGGGTGCATTTTATGGGAGAGAGCGCTAAGATCCTAGCCCCTAACAAGACAGTCATTATTCCAGATGAGCGTGCCGGTTGCCCGATGGCCGATATGGTCAATGTGGAAGGCCTTCGGGCTTTGAAACGTCAGCATCCGAATGCGAAAGTTGTCGCCTACATTAACACTTCCGCTGACGTGAAGTCGGAAACTGACATTTGCTGCACATCGGCTAATGCGATCAATGTCATCAATTCCGTTGATTCAGATGAGATTATCTGGGTACCGGATAAAAATTTGGGTGACTATGTATCAAAATTCACAAGCAAAAAAGTAATCATCTGGGAAGGCTACTGTAACACGCATGATATGCTGACTGTTAAAGATGTGGAAGAGATGCGTGCCCAGTATCCGAATGCGCAATTCGTGGTTCATCCAGAGTGCCGCCCTGAAGTTGTCAAATTGGGTGATTTCGTTGGAAGCACGACGGCCATTATTAAATACTGCAGAGAATCCGATTGCAAAGAATTTATTGTCGGAACGGAAGATGGAACCGGATATCAATTGCGTCTGGACAGTCCGGACAAGCAATTCCATTTTGCAACGAAATATTTGGTCTGCCCGAATATGAAGGTTAACAATTTGAAGAAAATTGTGAAATGCCTGGAAACGATGCAGCCTGAAATTTATGTCCCGGAAGATGTAGCGGATAAAGCGAGATTATCCTTAGAACGAATGCTGCAAGTGAAATAGCATGTGCAGCTCGCTTGATAGTGGAAGACTGCCCCGCCAGGTACACGAATAAGTTTAAGTGCTTATCGTTGCTTCGCGGGGTAATTATGTAGAGAACAGGTGAAGCGGCATGATACCTAGATACCTCATAGATGTAGATTTAGATTCCATTCCTCATATACATACAGATGTCATTGTCATTGGCGCAGGGATTGCAGGCTTGTTCACGGCACTTCGCGCGAGTGAAAACAAAAAAGTGTTGATGATTACGAAAAAGTCACTTTTGGACAGCAATACTCGCTATGCTCAAGGGGGGATTGCTGCTGTCATATCCGATGAAGATTCACCGGAATATCATATGCAGGATACGCTGATTGCTGGCGCGGGCCTGTGTTCGCCAGAGGCTGTCGATGTGCTCGTACATGAAGGGCCCGACGGGGTGCGGGATCTGATCGAAATGGGTACCAAGTTCGATTTGGAGAACGGGGAGTTCGCTTTGACCAAGGAAGGCGCTCATAGTCAGCGCCGTATTTTACATGCACACGGCGATGCTACAGGAGCCGAGATTGTACGGGCTCTTTCGGAGCGCACGAAGTTAGATCCGAACATCGAGATCTGGGACGATCACTTTGTGATCGACCTGATCACGCAGGACGGCGAGTGCTACGGCGCCCTCGTGCAGAAGCCGGATGGCCAGCGCGTGTTTGTCCGCGGCAACGCGACGATTCTTTGCTCCGGCGGGGCGGGACAGTTGTTCCGCTACACAACCAACCCTGACATCGCTACTGGCGATGGCATTGCTATTGCTTACCGCGCCGGTGCGCACATTCAGGATGTGGAATTCATCCAATTCCACCCGACGGCGCTCTGTTACCCTGGCGCTCCGCGCTTCCTGATCTCCGAAGCGGTGCGCGGCGAGGGTGCATACCTGCGCAACATTAAAGGTGAACGCTTCATGGAGAATTACCATCCCCAACTGGAGCTCGCGCCAAGGGATGTGGTTGCCCGTGCGATTGTGGATGAAATGGAAAACAACAAATCTACTTTTGTTTATCTGGACATCACGCATGAGACCGAAGAGCTCATTAAACACCGTTTTCCAACGATTTATGAATATTGTTTAAATTATGGATTGGATATGACGACCGATTGGATCCCAGTAGCCCCTGCTGCACATTATATGATGGGTGGCGTGAAGACAGATCTGCATGGCGAGACCGCAGTGAAGCGGCTTTTCGCCTGTGGGGAAGTCTCTTCAACAGGTGTTCACGGGGCCAATCGATTAGCGAGCAACTCGATCTCAGAAGCAATTGTCTTTGGTCGAAGAATCATTGAGCGCATACAAGAGTTACCATCGCTTACGGGGAATCCCGTAATAAAGACGGATACATCTAGAACCGAATTACCGAAGCAAGCTGTCGTAGAAAAGAAATTGAAACTGCAGAAGATCATGCTTCGATACGCAGGATTCAAGCGTTCCGCTCAGGGATTGCAACAAGGTTATATCGAATTATCACGGCAACTGCCTGTATTCGAAACGCAAATGAACAAACGGGAAGATTACGAGTTTGCTAATTTGTTAAGCTGTGCGTTATTGACGACAATGTCAGCGCTGCAGCGTGAGGAAAGCCGCGGTGCACACTACCGAGAAGATTTCCCTGAACGGGATGATCTCAATTGGAAGAAGCACATCGTATTTAAACGCGGGGAAGATCGGGTTGAGGAGTGGATTTCAGATGTTGGAATTGAACATGGAGCTGATTCGTAAGAACATTCGGCTTTGGCTAGAAGAAGATATCGGCACGGGCGATGTGACGACCTTGACTACTATCCCTTTGGACCATGCCTCCAAAGGGATTATCCACGTCAAAGAAGATGGAATTGTTTGCGGATTGGCGATTGCTAAGGAAGTATTCGCCGTGGTAGACCCATCGCTTCGTTTTGAACCGAAAGTAGCGGAAGGATCGTCTGTTAAGAAAGGGACGATACTAGCGGAAGTCGAGGGGAGTACGCGAAGCATTTTATTAGGGGAGAGATTAAGTCTTAATCTTATGCAGCGTATGTCGGGCATCGCGACCAAAACGCGAGAATTTGTCGAAGCTTTGGAAGGCCTTCCTACTCGACTTGTCGATACGAGGAAAACGACTCCTGGACACAGGTTGTTGGAGAAATATGCGGTGCGAGTTGGCGGAGGCCACAATCATCGCTTTGGCCTTTATGACGCGGTCATGATTAAGGACAACCATATCAAAGGCTCAGGCGGTATTACTCAAGCTGTAAAGGCTGCTCGCCAGCAGATCCCTCATACGATGAAGATTGAAGTGGAAGTAGAGAATTTTGACCAGCTTCATGAAGCTCTGTCGGCAGGTGCAGATATCATCATGCTGGACAACATGCGACCGGAGAAGATGAAAGAAGCCGTAACCATAATTAAAAGCAAAGCGCCGCATATTGTAGTAGAAGGTTCTGGTTCTGTCACGGTACAGACCATTAAGCCAATGGCAGAAACAGGGATTGATGTTATTTCTGTTGGAAGGCTTACATATTCGGTTTCTGCGCTGGATATTAGTCTTGATCTGAATGAGCAGAAGGAGACGGCGTTATGATTCTTGTTGTGGACGTGGGCAATACGAACATTGTGCTAGGTCTTTACCGAGAGCGTACGCTCCTTCATCATTGGCGGATTAGCACGAATCGTTCTGCTACGGTGGATGAATACGGAATGCTGCTTCACAGCTTGTTCCAGCACTCAGGAATCACCTTTAATCAGGTCGAAGGCGTCATCATTTCTACGGTTGTGCCTCCGCTTATGAATGTAATGGAAAACCTTTGCTTACACTATTTAAAAAGGACGCCATTCGTCGTCGGTCCCGGTATTAAGACCGGTTTAAATATTCGTGTCGACAATCCGAAAGAGGTTGGAGCAGACCGTATCGTCAATGCAGTTGCCGCTCTTGAACTGTACGGGGCTCCTTGCATTATTGTCGACTTTGGCACAGCGACTACGTATGACTACATTGATTCTTCCCAACAACTTGTGGGCTGCGCCATTGCGCCGGGAATCGGCATTTCGACGGAGGCTTTGTATCAGAAGGCGGCTAAATTGCCGAGAATCGAATTGGTCAAACCGAAGAGCGTGGTGGGTCGAAATACGGTAGCGGCGATGCAAGCTGGCATTATTTTTGGTTATGTAGGCCAGGTGGACGGCATCGTTGAGCGGGTGAAGGAAGAGTTTAAAGTCAATCCTACGGTTATCGCAACTGGCGGTTTGGCTGAGCTGATCTCCAGCGAGTCTCGCACGATTCAAATCGTGAATCCGCTGTTGACCTTGCAAGGTCTGCAAATGATTTATGAAAAAAATGCATAACGTGGTTTGAAGAAAGGGATCATCATGACGGATTATCTAATAAGAGGAACCGCTCTTCAGGGCAGAGTGCGTGCCTTTGCTGTTCAATCAACAGCCATTACGGAGGAACTGAGCCGTAGACACCAAACGACGCCTACTGCGACAGCAGCCTTAGGAAGAACGGTTGCGGCAGGGCTTCTGATGGGAGCCATGCTGAAGGGTGAAGAGCATCTCATTATTCAAGTCAAAGGCGACGGCCCGATTGGCCAAATCGTCGTTGATGCCAATGCCAAAGGCGAGGTTCGCGGTTATGTGGATAACCCCCTCGTTGATCCGCCGTTGAAAGAGAGCGGCAAGCTGGACGTTTCAGCTGCCGTAGGAACGGATGGATTCCTTTACATAACGAAGGATCTGGGTTTAAAAGAGCCCTATAAAGGCAGTGTTCCAATCATTTCTGGAGAATTGGCAGAGGATTTCACCTACTATTTCGCAAAGTCGGAACAAACGCCATCCGCTGTTGCTTTAGGTGTATTAGTGAATACCGATCATTCAATCTTGGCGGCAGGGGGATTTGTCATTCAA
The DNA here is from genome assembly GCF_040812395.1 of Paenibacillus tabacirhizosphaerae. Lineage (GTDB taxonomy): Bacteria > Bacillota > Bacilli > Paenibacillales > NBRC-103111 > Paenibacillus_E. The sequence continues at coordinate 54,039 of NZ_JBFNXH010000023.1, forward strand.
CTGCTTCCCGGCTTAACGGATGAGGAGATCAGCGAGATTGAGGGTATGCTATCGCAAGTTCCTTCGTTTACGAGCATGCTGGACGGCGGACTCAATCTGGAAGAAGTTCTGCAAACGGTTCTGCCTTCTGTTCAGATTTTGGACCACATGGACGTAGAGTTCCGCTGCAAATGCAGCCGTGAACGGGTAGAAACGACCTTGATTTCCTTGGGCAAGGCAGAGTTGACAGAGATTCGAGACGAGGACGGGTTTGCCGAGGTAGTATGCCATTTCTGTAATGAAGCATATCGGTACGATCGAGAAGATTTACAAAGAATGATCGACCTGTAGAGCGAGCAGGAATATTGATGTAAAGAGGGAGCTAGGATGCGGAACGTAAAGCGACTGTGGGGAATCATCAGCTTGATGGCTGTATGTATGCTTGTGCTCACTTCCTTGTTGATCGTCCGTTCCACGAACCGACCAGAACCAACGCATCCACCTGAGCCGCAGCAGCAGGGTGAGAAAGACAACGAGCGGGTAGTAGCCAAAATAGGAAATCGCGAGATAACCATTCAAGAGCTTCAAACGGCGCTGGAACGTCATTATGGGTCAGAGCTGCTCAATCAAATACTGGATCGTGAAGCAATACGTCTGGAAGGCAATGAAACGGGAACAACGATTGGAAATGCGGAAATAGAACGTGAATTGAAGCGAATGCAGCAAGGGTATGAGAGTGAAGATCAGTTTTATGCTTCGATGAAGAATCAGTTGGGAATGTCGAAAGAAGAAATTAAAGAAGATGTGAACAACAAGCTGCTGCTTGAGAAACTCGCAACCCGGAATATTGTCATTACCGATACAACGGTAGATGATTACATCAAAACACATCCGGATGAATTCAAGCAGGAGACGGAGTACAATATTCAGCAAATTATCGTTTCTACGAAAGATCAAGCGAATAAAGTACTCGCGGAACTGGCCAAGGGGGGAAATTTTGCAGTCCTGGCTAGAGATCGTTCCTTGGATGATGCAACCAATAACTCCGGCGGTGATTTAGGTTGGATTGAAGGCGATGATCCTTTTGTCGCTGCTCCTGTGCTGGATGCGGCCAAACAGCTTAAAGTCGGAGAAGTGAGTAAGCCGGTAAGCGTAGAGCAAGGCTTCGCCATTGTGAAGCTGAAAAACCGGCGTGAGAAAACGAATCCTGATCGTGCTTTTATTCGTGAAAATGTGCGAAGAGAGCTTGCGTTGCAAGAAGCGCCGCCCCTAAAAGAATATGTAGCGAGTATTCGCGCCAAGTGGGGCGTAAATATTATAGATCCACAATTTCACTGAAGGACTGTGAATTTGTGGTTGACAACCTGTAAGCGCATTGATAAGATGAGAGTATTAATGCCGACTAGTTAACTCGGAAATCATCATTTACTCACAATCTGGAGGGGAAATAGCATGGCAAGATTAGTGCAAAGCATTACTGATTTGATTGGTGACACGCCGCTGGTTCGTTTGAACCGCGTAGTTCCTGAAGGCAGTGCAGAAGTATACGTGAAGCTCGAGTACCAAAACCCGGGTGCAAGCGTAAAGGATCGTATTGCTATCTCCATGGTAGAAGTTGCTGAAAAAGAAGGTAAATTGAAGCCTGGCGATACGATTGTTGAGCCAACTAGCGGTAATACAGGGATCGGATTGGCTATGGTAGCAGCTGCAAAAGGATATAAAGCGATTCTGGTTATGCCAGAAACAATGAGCTTGGAAAGACGCAACCTGCTTCGCGCATATGGCGCACAGCTGGTTTTGACGCCAGGAGCTGAAGGCATGAAGGGGGCAATTCGCCGCGCTGAGGAACTTCAGGCAGAGAATCCAACATACTTCATCCCGCAACAATTCAATAACCAAGCGAACGTTAAAGTTCATCGCGAAACAACAGGCCCGGAAATCGTTGAAGCGATTAAAGCTCACGATGGCAAATTAGATGCTTTCATTTCCGGTATCGGTACTGGCGGAACGATTACAGGTACGGGTAGCGTTTTGAAAGAAAATTTCCCAGGAATTAAAATTTACGCGGTTGAGCCTTCTGCTTCCCCGGTTCTTTCCGGCGGTAAGCCAGGTCCTCACAAAATCCAAGGTATTGGCGCGGGCTTCGTACCTAGTATTTTGGATACGAACATCTATGATGAAATTATTACGATCGAGAACGATGATGCATTCGAAACCTCCCGCCGTGTGGCCAAAGAAGAAGGTATCCTTGGCGGTATTTCCTCAGGGGCAGCGATTTTTGCAGCGTTGAAAGTAGCGAAAGAGCTAGGCGCAGGCAAACGCGTTGTGGCTGTTCTCCCAAGTAATGGCGAGCGCTACCTCAGCACGCCACTGTACCAATTCGAAGAGCAATAAAATATTTGCAACAAGTAGAAGCCTCCAACTGCAACTGCAGATGGGGGCTTTTTTTCTGGAAACCGTTGGAGTATACTAATGGACAACTAAACGGAAGAATATTTGAAGTAATGGAGGAACTGCTATGATCCTTACAACTCTAGAGCAATGGCGCAGTTGGTCTTCCAAATACACCATGTTGCCTTACGTTATCAAGCTAGGTCTTGCTGACGACCGTATCGCTTCTTGGCTGGGGGCATGGCAGAGTGCGGCTCCCGACTCATTCGTATTAGAAAGTGGAAAGGGCGGAAGATATACGTACTTTGGCCTGCAACCCATTTCGAAGATTAGCGGGAAGGCATGGGAAGCGGAAATTACAACGATGGCTGTCCGTTCATCTGAGAATACGAGTAAACCGAAAGTGACTCGCGTGCAGGGAGCCCCCCTCGACGCCGTCAAACAGTGGATGGCTCCTTTTCATAGTCCAAAGGTCGAGGGAATACCCAAATTCCTTGGCGGCTGCGTAGGCTATTGGAGCTATGATGTCATCCGAACGATTGAGAAAATACCGGAACGAGCAGCGGATGATCTTCCTATCCCGGATTACAGTTTTGCTATGTATGATCAAATATGGACGGTTGACCACGTCGAGAAGAGCCTCTATATTGCGGTGCATATGCCTATCCCGGAAGAGCGGATTTTAGATGATGCCTGCTTGCAGCAGCTGTATCAGCAAGCGCACGTGCGGGCAGAAGCCATGTTGAGCCGTTGGCATGCGATCCGTAACGTGGGAAGCCGTGTAGATACTGGTTCCTACGCTGGCGGCAACCCCGGCGATCACCGGGCTATGGCACGCGAGCAGCTTCACATTGATGTAGAGCGGATCGAAGGCATCCAGCCCGCCTTTGGCAAAGCGGACTATATGGCTGCGGTGGAGCGCATCCAATCGTACATCGCCCAAGGTGACGTGTTCCAGGTCAACTTGTCCGTACGGCAAAGCCGCAAGCTGCATACGTCGCCGGAGGAGATTTACGAGGCGCTGCGCGCCGTCAATCCCTCGCCGTACATGGGCTTGCTGCGATTCGACGGCTTCGCCCTCGTCTCCGGCTCGCCGGAGCTGCTGGTGCAGCTCGAAGATGGCGTCCTGCGGACGCGGCCGATTGCGGGCACGCGCCCGCGCGGCAAGGACGAGCAGGATGATCTGCGCCTGGCCGGCGAACTCATCGACAACGAAAAAGAGCGCGCTGAGCACGTCATGCTGGTCGACCTCGAGCGCAACGACCTCGGACGCATTTCCAAATATGGCTCCGTCCGAGTCAAAGACTTCATGGTCATTGAGTACTATTCCCACGTGATGCATATCGTCTCGGAAGTCGTCGGAGAGCTGGCCAACGACAGAGACGCTTACGACGTCATCGCAGCGACCTTCCCGGGAGGCACAATTACTGGGGCTCCCAAGATTCGCACCATGGAAATTATTGAAGAACTGGAGCCTGTTCGTCGTGGGCCTTATACAGGGTCCATGGGTTGGATTGACTATAATGGAAATATGGAATTTAATATTATTATACGCACACTTGTCGCGATTCAAGGAATGGGTCATATTCAGGCGGGAGCCGGGATTGTGATTGACTCCGTTCCGGAGCGAGAGTATGTGGAATCTTTGAACAAAGCCAAGGCGATGTGGAAAGCAATCGAATTTAGCGAGCGGAGCATGAGCCGAGCTTAAGCCCGCCAGGGCTGATGAGACGAAAGGGGAGCTTAGCATGATTTTAGTAATCGACAATTATGATTCATTTACGTACAACCTCGTACAATACTTGGGGGAGATCGGGGAAGAAGTCATCGTTCGTCGTAATGACGAGATTGATTTGGCCGGTGTTGAAGCGCTGAAGCCGGATCATATTTTAATTTCTCCGGGGCCATGTACCCCGAATGAAGCGGGTATCAGCCTTTCGCTCATTGAGCATTTCAAAGGCATCATCCCGATTTTCGGTGTCTGTCTTGGTCATCAATCCATTGGACAAGCATTTGGCGGCGACGTCATTCGCGCAGAGCGATTGATGCATGGCAAAACTTCGCAAATTTTCCATGACGGAAAAACGCTGTTCGAGGGGCTTGAATCACCGTTTACGGCGACTCGATACCATTCTTTAATCGTGAAGGCAGAGACGCTTCCGGATTGCTTGGAAGTGAGCGCGCGCACGGCTGAGGGCGAGATCATGGCCTTGAGACATAAAGAATATCCGATTGAGGGAGTTCAATTTCATCCAGAATCGATTATTACGGACCACGGTCATCAAATATTGCGTAATTTCCTTCGCCGTACGGCAAAAGCGGGAGCTTAGTTCATGATCATAAGCATCAATGGTACTTTTTACGATGAACAGAAAGCCGTGGTCTCGGTTTATGATCACGGCTTTCTTTACGGGCTTGGGTTGTTTGAAACGTTCCGTACGTATGAGGGACAGCCATTTCTCCTCCCCGAACATTTAACACGGTTAGCGGAAGGCTGCAAGGAGCTCGGCATCTCGTATGAGAGCAACTTTGAATATGTTCGGCAACTAATCGTTCAGTTGCTTCAAGCCAACAAGCTCAGCGATGCCTATATCCGCTACTCCGTATCCGCAGGTGTGGATGCACTAGGACTACCATCCGGGGCCTATGATCAGCCAACCGAGATTGTGTACATCAAGCCACTTCCGCCAAGAGACGAATCCGTCTACAAGCAGGGTAAGGCTCTGCAGCTTCTTAAGCTGCCGCGCAATACACCGGAAGGCCTATACAGGTTTAAATCTTTCCATTACATGAACAATATTCTGGCAAAGCGGGAATTGCAAAACTATGAGTGGGCAGCCGGAGCCGAAGGCCTGATGCTAACTGAGGACGGTTATTTGGCTGAGGGGATCGTCAGCAACCTCTTTTTTGTGAAAGACAACATCTGCTACACACCTTCGCTGGATACAGGCATCTTGCCTGGGATTACCCGGGCTCATGTCTTACGCCTAGCTCAGAACAATCTTATTCCTACTCAAGATGGAATGTATACATGGGAGGACCTCCTTGAAGCGGATGAGGTATTTATTGTGAATTCTATACAGGAAATAGTACCTATTACGACCTTGTACACACCTAGTGGACAAAAATATCCAGTAAGTTCCGGCGCAGCAGGCCCTACAACTCGTCAACTTATCGAGCTTTATAAATGAATGGCTATACCAAATAGGAAGTGACAACAGATGAAAGTGTTATCCTGTAGAGGACATCAGCTACCCATCGGTGATCGTACGATCATCATGGGTATTTTGAACGTGACACCGGACTCCTTCTCGGATGGAGGTTCGTATGTCTCCATTGACACCGCAGTGCAAAGAGCGCGTCAAATGGTCGCCGAAGGTGCGGATATCATTGATATCGGGGGTGAGTCTACGCGCCCGGGTTTTGCCCGAGTGCCTGAGGAAGAAGAACTTCGGCGCGTGATTCCTGTTATCGAAGCACTGAGATCAGCAGTCAACGTGCCCATCTCGATTGACACCTACAAAGCAGGGGTCGCCAAGCGGGCACTGGAAGCCGGCGCGCACATTATCAACGATGTCTGGGGCGGCAAAGCAGATACCCGCATGGCGGAAGTAGCCTCTCAATACGACTGTCCGTTCATTATCACGCATAACCGTACAGACACGAACTACACTGATTTTCTCTCCGATGTTCTTGCAGATTTACAAGAATCCGTTCATCAAGCGCGACGAGCTGGGGTTCGCATCGAGAACATCATCCTTGATCCAGGTATTGGATTTGCCAAGTCGCACGAACAAAATCTCTTTCTCATGAACCGCCTTCGCACCTTAGCGGATATCGGACTTCCCGTGCTGCTGGGCACTTCCCGCAAAAGCATGATCGGCACCGCGCTCGGAGGGCTCTCATCAGATGAACGTCTGGAAGGAACAGCGGCCACAGTGGCGCTTGGTATCGCGCAAGGCTGCAGCATCGTCAGAGTCCACGATATTCAAGCTATGAAGCGGGTCGCCGTTATGACAGACGCTATTATTCGCACATAATCTAGTCCACGGAGGTTTTTAGATATGGATAAAATCATACTATCCCGGATGCAATTTTTTGGACATCACGGTGTTTTCCAGGAAGAAAACCAGTTGGGTCAGCGCTTCTACGTCGATGTAGAGCTCATGGTTCCGCTCGACAAGCCTGGGAAGTCCGATCACCTGGACGATACGATCAATTATGCGGAAGTTTTTTTCAAGGTTAAGGACATTGTCGAGGGCCGCACCTTCAAATTAATTGAGGCCTTAGCAGAAAACATTGCATCCGAGCTGCTGCATACTTATACTAGTATCAATGAAGTGACGGTTCGCGTCATTAAGCCGCATCCGCCCTTCGCCGTCATTTTCGACGGCGTTACCGTAGAGATTAACCGAAAGCAGGCAAAATGAATGACAGCGGAAGAACGAGAACAAGGCATAACCGCATATGTAGCGTTAGGATCGAACTTAGATAATCGCGAACACTTTTTACAGCAGGCTATCACTGCGCTTAATGAGCAAGCAGGGATTACGGTCACAGCCGTATCAAGCATCTACGAAACCGAGCCCGTTGGTTACGTGGATCAGTCCGCTTTTCTCAATATGGTCATAGAAGTTGTCACAGTTGTGCCGGCAGAAGAATTGCTGAGCATGATGCTTGCTATCGAGACACGCTTGGGCAGAACGCGCGATTTGCGTTGGGGTCCAAGAACAATTGACCTGGATTTGCTCCTTTATGGTGAACAACAGCTTTCCACCCCCGACTTGATCATTCCGCATCCGCGAATGCATGAGCGGGCTTTTGTGTTAGTTCCTCTCTCGGAGGTTCTCTACAATCGACAGGAAGCTGCTTTTGAATTCATCTCCACCCAATTGGAGAAACTGGATGGAAAGGAAGGCGTCGTTTTATGGAAAAAAGCTCAGTAGCCCAGCGCATCCGCGCTTTTCGTAAATTAAAAGGATATACGCAAAATGAATTGGCCGATATGCTCGGCGTATCTATTGCCATCCTAGGCGCGATCGAACGGGGTACGCGTAAACCGGATAGCAAAATCATTAACAAAATATCGCAAGTGCTAAACATCGAACCGGATGAATTGGTAGCAGCGGTCGCGAGGTGATAGAAATGGAATCTTCTGGGCTTAAAATAGGAAATGTCGAAGCGCCCAATAAAGTTGTGCTGGCTCCTATGGCTGGCGTTTGTAATCCTGCGTTCAGGCTCATTGCCAAAGAATTCGGGACTGGTTTGGTATGCGCAGAAATGGTCAGCGATAAAGCTATCGTTCATGGCAATTCGCGTACGCTGGATATGCTGTATGTAGACGATCGGGAGAAACCGCTTAGCCTGCAAATTTTCGGAGGCGACACCGAAACGCTTGTCGAAGCGGCCAAAGTCGTTGACAAGCATACGAACGCAGATATCATTGATATCAACATGGGTTGTCCTGTGCCGAAAATCGTCAAATGCGACGCAGGCGCACGCTGGTTGTTGCAGCCGGATAAAATCGAGGAAATGATCGCAACAGTCGTTGCAGCGGTCAGCAAGCCGGTTACGGTCAAAATGCGAATCGGCTGGGACTCCGAGCATATTTACGCCATCGAAAATGCGAAGGCAGTCGAACGCGGCGGCGGCAGCGCGGTAAGCGTTCACGGACGCACACGCGAGCAGATGTACACAGGCAAGGCGGATTGGGATATTATTCGCGATGTGAAGCAAGCACTGTCGATTCCTGTCATCGGCAATGGCGATGTGGTTACGCCGGAGGATGCCAAACGGATGATCGACCACACAGGTGTGGATGGTGTTATGATAGGTCGTGGCGCTTTGGGCAACCCTTGGATGTTGTACCGGACCGTTCAATATTTGACTAACGGCGAGCTGCCTCCCGAACCTACAGCGGCGGAAAAGATGCGAATTGCCATCCTTCATATGGATCGTCTCGTTGACTTGAAAGGCGAACATGTAGCAGTGAAAGAAATGCGCAAGCATATGGCATGGTACCTCAAAGGGCTAGTTGGTTCGGCGCGGGTTAAAGATGTCATTATGGAGCTTGTGAAGCGCGATGATATGGTGCGTGTTTTGAATGAATATGTCGAGAATTTGGATGCCCAATCTCAGTCCGCTGAGGCTCCGGAATCCGCTGCACTCCATTAAAACAACCAGCATTGGCTTAGATTGACATTTTGAAACGGTTGCAATATAATCAGTCAATATTAATGTATGTTCCCGCATATAGTGAACGACAGCGGTGTCATCTTGAGGCGCCAGACTAATATATTAACTAATAGTGAATTCATACTTATTGAATCGGCTCTTTTAACGACCTAACTCCTAGCAGAAGCATTGATTCAACGATATGAAAATCTTTCACACGACGGGAGATCAGTTGGAAATGGCTGAAAAAGAAGTCATTCTTACACAGGAAGGCTTGAAAAAGCTGGAGGATGAACTTGAATATCTGAAATCGGTGAAACGCCGCGAAGTTGCGGAAAGAATCAAAGTTGCCATCGGTTATGGTGATATTAGTGAGAACTCCGAATACGAAGATGCCAAGAACGAACAAGCCTTTATTGAAGGCAGAATTATTACACTCGAAAAAATGCTGCGCAACGCGCGGATTATTAATAACGATGATGTGGATATCAATACTGTGAGCGTAGGTTCAATCGTAACACTGAAAGATTTAGAGTTTGGCGACTTAGTCGAATATAATATCGTAGGTACGGCGGAGTCTGATCCGTTCCAGAATAAGATTTCCAATGAAAGCCCTGTCGGCAAAGCAATTCTTGGTAAGCAAAAGGGCACAAACGTAGATGTTATCGTTCCTGCAGGCGTCATACAGTATCAGATTATCGATATTAAAAAGTAATGTGCAGCCGCATCTCTTTGGAAAGCTTCCTTCCGGAAGCTTTTTTCCGGTTTTTCAACCCGAAAAACTTGAGGAGAGGGACGAGCTCGATTAATAATAAAATAATACCTAGGAGATGAAAGCATGAGCCAGGAATTAGAATTAAATGAATTGCTCGTAATTAGACGCAATAAATTGGACGAGCTACGCGCTTTGGGCGTAGACCCGTTTGGCAGCAAGTACGAAAGAACGCACACCGCTAAAGAAATTTTGGATAGCTATGAGGCGAAAACCAAGGAAGAACTAGATGAAGAGCCAGTTGAGGTCTCGATCGCAGGCCGTATTATGCAAAAACGCGTAATGGGGAAGGCTAGCTTTGCGCACATTCAGGATATTTCGGGTAAAATTCAAATTTACGTCCGCGCAGATTCCGTAGATGAAAATAAATATCAAGCTTTTGACATTCTAGATCTTGGCGATATGGTAGGGGTGCGCGGTGTCGTTTTCAAAACGAAAACAGGCGAAACTTCTATTAAGGTGAAATCGCTTGAGGTCTTGACCAAATCGTTAATCCCATTACCGGATAAATTCCATGGTCTTAGCGATGTTGAAATGCGTTACCGTCAACGTTACGTGGATTTGATCACGAATCAGGACGTTCAGCAAACATTTATTCTTCGCTCCCGCATCATCCAGTCCATGCGCCGCTATTTGGATTCTTTGGGCTACTTAGAAGTAGAGACACCAACCCTGCATGCAATTGCCGGCGGCGCGTCCGCGCGTCCATTTATCACGCATCACAATGCGCTGGATATGCAGCTGTATTTGCGTATCGCAATTGAACTTCACCTCAAACGCCTTATTGTGGGTGGATTGGAGAAGGTGTACGAGATTGGCCGCGTGTACCGTAACGAGGGTGTTTCAACGCGTCACAATCCTGAATTTACGATGATCGAGCTGTATGAGGCTTATGCCGATTACAAGGACATTATGAAACTTACAGAGGAGCTTGTTGCGCATATTGCGCAAGAGGTTCTTGGCAAAACAACGGTTCAATACGGTGAGCATGAGGTAAATCTAGCAGTGGGCTGGAGACGCGTGTCCATGGTTGATGCGATTAAAGAAGTTAAAGGTGTAGACTTTAGTGTTCATATGTCAAATGAAGAAGCTCATCGTCTGGCAAAAGAACATAAAGTAGCTGTAGAGCCGCATATGACTTTCGGTCATATCGTGAATCAGTTCTTTGAGACCTTTGTTGAAGAAACGTTGATTCAGCCAACCTTCATTTACGGACACCCTTTAGAAATTTCTCCTCTTGCCAAAAAAAATCCAGAAGATCCGCGCTTTACGGATCGTTTCGAGCTTTTCATTGTTGCGCGTGAGCATGCCAATGCATTCACCGAGCTGAATGATCCAATTGATCAGAGGGAACGTTTTGAAGCGCAACTTCGTGAAAAAGAGCAAGGCAATGATGAAGCTCATGAGATGGACGATGACTTTATCCGCGCATTGGAATATGGCATGCCGCCAACGGGTGGCCTAGGCATCGGTATTGACCGTTTGGTAATGCTGTTGACGAACGCTCCATCTATTCGTGACGTCTTATTATTCCCCGCTATGCGTGAACGTCAAAGCGAGTAAAATCCTTATATGTCGGGGTGCCAAAAGGTGTCCCGATATTTTTTTAAATAATACTTGCATTGTTTGTCCTGTCTGTGGTATCTTATAAAAGTCGCCGCTGAAAAGAAGGCGAAAGTAACTTAAGAAAAACAAGTTGCAAAAGAAATGTTAGTATGATATATTGGTCTTCCGGCTTCGAAAGAGGGCGGGAACATCAGTGGAAATTGTTCTTTGAAAACTGAACAACGAGTGAAGAAGCACGAACGAGCAATCGTTCAAAAAAAAGAGATGCAAATCTCGCTAGCAAGTCAATTGAGCTATTCAGCTTTCAATAAGGTTTACCTTTTTGGAGAGTTTGATCCTGGCTCAGGACGAACGCTGGCGGCGTGCCTAATA
>NZ_JBFNXH010000024.1:0-61606 GCF_040812395.1 Paenibacillus tabacirhizosphaerae
TTTTTGAACGATTGCTCGTTCGTGCTTCTTCACTCGTTGTTCAGTTTTCAAAGAACAATTTCTTTCGTTCACTGCCGTGTTACCGGAGCAGCGAGATGTAATATACCATGTCAGAAAATCTTTTGCAAGTACTTTTTTTCAAGTTTTTTTTTCGATCCATTCGTGAAGATACTCAACACATGCAGACCGTACAAAAGTGTTTCTCGTGCTGCCCGTTTAGGACAGGAGTCATAATATAGCATAGATATTTGGGCAATGCAAGCAGAAGCCTCAGGTTCTATTCCACATCTCTTTTAGATTCTATCTGCGGGAAATTCTAATCCCATTTGCTTCCGTGCCTCGTCCATAATTTCTATTACTATTTTGGAGTTGGCATGAGAGTTTATTGTGGATTCTAATTGTCCGCACTTGATTAGTCTAATAAATTCGGCAGCTTCATATACCATCGTTCTACTGGATTGTGTTCGCGTCAACTCCTCAACCTCTCCATTACGGTAGCGAATATGTACCTGCTCGGGTTGATTGATTTTATCGATGATCATTGTCGCGTTCTCGCCATGAATTTCTGATGGAAGGTAAGAACTCGTTATTTTGGAGTGCATGATTACCGCATCCATCTCTTTATAGCGCAGAAGGAGGCTTCCCTCTCCATCAATTCCCGATTTCAGCAGAACGCCATTCGCTTGAACCTGCTCAGGCTTGCCGAACAGCACAGCCATTGGATAAATGCAATAGATACCGAGATCCATGAGAGAGCCATTTGAGTAAATAGGATTGAAGGCATTCAGCACGGTTCCCTGTTTGTAGGCATCATAGCGCGATGAATATTGACAATAGCTTGCAAAGTATCGGCGTATTTCCCCTAATTTATGCAGATTCTCTCGTATAGCTTCAAAATTAGGAAGCAGCGTCGACTTCAGAGCCTCCATGAAAACGACTTTGTTCCGATTAGCGGCGGCAATCATAGCATCAAGCTCAGAGGTGTTGGAGGCTGCAGGCTTCTCGCAAAGTACATGCTTGCCATGATTCATGCACCGAACAGCCTGCTCAGAATGAAAGGAATTAGGAGTAGCAATATAAACTGCATCAAATTCTTCGCTCTTCACGAATGCTTCCATATCAGTAAACACATGCGGGATATCAAACTTATGCGCAAATTCGCGTCCCTTATCTTCAGTTCGGGAGTAAACCGCTGTTAATAAGAACTCGCCCGTTTCCCGCGCAGAGTGGATAAATTCCTCAGTAATCCAATTCGTACCGATAATTCCAAACCGTATCATAGTTACTCCTTATGCTTCGAATTTTGTTATTTAAGTATATCATTAAGTAGAGACAACAAATCAAGATTGTAGTTATGCTCGATTTAATAATGGTATTCAAATTAGTCATTTGGATTAAATTTACAACAACCTATTTGTAAAGTTAATTATTCACTATTTGTAACTTTACTTATTTTGATTGCGATACTAAAATATATAACAACATGCACATTTATTTCAAGGGGCTGATCGTCATCACCACGAAATCTTCCATGCAGGATATTGCCGATAAATTGGGTATTTCCAAAAATGCCGTTTCTCTTGCTCTTAATCACAAGCCAGGGGTAAGCGACGAATTGCGGTCGCGTATCTTTGAGACAGCCGAACAATTGCAATACCGCACCGAACCAAAAAACAAGAAACGCAATAATTTGGTGATTTTACTCCCGTCATTCATTCAGAATGACAATCCTTTTTATTATGAAATTTTTTGGGCTATTGAAAAAAGAGCTGCTGAAAACGGATATAACGCAATCGTCTGCAGCATCACGCCCGATATGGCAGATCAGCTCGTATTGCCGGATTTATATCATGAGCTGACGTTTCACGGTATATTGATCGTCGGCGAGTTCGGGCTTCACTATGCCAAAAAACTGCAAAGTCTTGGAATTCCTCTTGTAGCAGTCGACAACGATTATGATAGCTTACAACTTGATGCTGTAGTTACGGCAAATGCAGAAGGTGCCTACCGCCTTGTTTCTCACCTAATCGACAACGGCCACCGGAGCATAGGCTTTATTGGCGATATCGACTCGTCCAAAAAATTCAAAGAGCGCTGGTACGGATACCAAAACGCTATGAATGCCGCAAGCCTGCAAATTGAAAAAAATCACTGCATCCTCAACAAGCCAGCGATAGATGATCTGAACGCTATCGATTCTACCCCGACGGCTTGGTTTTGTGCAAATGATCGGATCGCGATTAGGATCATTCAAATGCTCAATTCACAAGGCCGCCAAGTTCCTGAGGCAGTTTCTGTTGTCGGCTTTGATGATATCGAAGCGGCTAGCATGATCTCGCCTCGTCTAACGACAATCCAAGTACAGCGCGAACAGCTTGGTATCGAGGCAGTAGACTACCTGATCCGCAAGATCGATCAAGGGGGAATGCACTTAATTCCTTCGAAACTCTCGATCTACGGGCAGCTTATTGAACGAGAGTCAAGCGCAGCCATTCCCTTAACACCAACAAAAAAAGCATGAAATGAGGTTTTCTCATTACGTGCCTTTTCGTATATTTGACATCTATTTTTTGTAAAGTAATAATCGCTATTTACATACAAGTTCATGCCTTTTAGTTACTCGATTCACATTTGACGATTCACTTGACTAGAATCAAACCTGCCATTTTTGATAAAACCGGTCTGATTTCAGACCCAAAAAGAGGGAGAAAGGCTTATGATCGAATGGAGAGTTGCTCCTCTCGATTCGCATTAGCCGCAGTTTGAACCATTTCATCGATCCGGACACATCGAATATGCCTCCGACGCAGATCCAAAAGCACATCTTCTAGCGCACGCAGCATGTAAACTGGAGCATCCTCATCGGCGCCCAACGTTTTTCCGCAATCATGAAGCAACACGACGGAGCCGCCAGTAATTTCACGAAGCAGCGTCGATTTCAAGCTTGACTTGCCAATACGGCTGCGCCAATCTTTGGCCATGAGCGACCATAAGACGAAGGTATAGTGCTTTTTCAATAGCAAATCAAAAATATTAAATACACCCCATGGCGGGCGATAATAGCTAGGATGCTCCCCAATAATCGATTCAATCTGCGCTGCGGAGCTCTCGACTTGTTTGCGCACGGTCCAAGGCAGCATAAACCAGTTGGATTTATGGGAGTAATTGTGCAAACCAATTTGGTGACCCTCTTGATGCATACGCAAAATCAGTTCGGGATATTGCTGAGCTCTTACACCCAGTACGAAGAAAGTAGCTTTGACGTTATGCCGCTTTAACATATCCAATAGCTGAGGCGTATATTCCGGATTCGGACCATCGTCGAATGTTATGGCAATTTCATTACCCTCTGCCCCCTTACGGAAGACGCCAATGCCGAGCAAACGTGTAACAATCCAAGGTATTATTGTATAAGCAATGCTAATTGTAATAATCGTGAATGCCAATTGTCTCATGAGCATCCTCCTTCCTCCATTTACTGCTTCAATAACGGTCCTTCAGCAGTCGAATGGATCATACATTAGCATATGTTACTTGCAATCCTTCTAGTGCAGCTCTGTGATGGTATTTTGTCTCCAGGATGGCAGTTAATGTATGAAACGCCCCTTCTTTCAATTGATTAGATTTGGCATTTCTTTTCAACTGGGATAATAAAGAACGGTTCTCGATGACTTCTTGCAGTTGGCTTTTTAACTCTGTGGCATTCCTGGCTTCAATCGCTGCACCTACTCCGACCAAATAAGCAGCATTGTCCTGTTCTTGACCGGGAATTGGTTTATACAGCATCATGGGCAGCTCTAAAGCCAGTGCCTCTGATACCGTCAAACCGCCTGGCTTGGTCACGATCAAATCAGAAAGCGCCATCAGCTCATGAATATGATCCACGAAACCGGTGATCACGACCTTATGGCGTGTTTTGGCGCCGCCAAATTCCTCTTCAAGCTTTAATTTCAGCTTCTCATTGCGGCCGCAGACGAAAATAAACTGCACCGGGGAAGCCAAATCATCCGACAAAAGCACAGATTTGAACTGTTTGCCGATCAAGCCATGCCCGCCTCCCATGACGAGAACTGTCGGCATCGTAGAATGAAGCTGGTGTTTGGCCCGAAGCTTCGAACGATCATACGTCTGCGTGAAAGGCAATCGGATGGGGATCCCCGTCACGACAATGCGATATTCGGGAATACGGTAGCGAAGCAGCGCTTTCTTGACATGCTCAGCACCTACGAGATAGCGATCCGTATAAGGATGAATCCAGTAGCTGTGATCTGTATAATCTGTCATGACCGTAACGGTCGGCACCGTCGTCAATCCATTGCTTTTCAAATAAGACATCGCGGCCGCGGCTCCCGGGAATGTACTCACAACCTCGGTCGGCCGATAGTCGTGAAGAAGCTCAAGCATACGCTCCGTACTGAATGATTTCATGCGTTTGAACATATGGGAAAACGTGTTGTCATCCCGTGTTTTTCGGTATAAATAGCCATAGACAGACGGCAGGCTTTTCACCCACTGCATATAGCAATACTTGCCCACCGAGTGCAGATAGGGATGCGTCCACTCCAGAAAGTCAACCACCTTCACTTCGACATCCGGACGATAGAAGCGAGCAGCTTCCAAAATAGCCTGCGCCGCTTTGTTATGGCCATCACCCAACGCACCGGTCAAAATCAAAATTTTCTCTCTACGCATCATCTTTCTAAACCCCTTTCCATATGGCCGTTCCGAATATTTGCTTGCAGCGGTTTGACCATAGACCCTTTGCGAATTCGCGCCACTGCGTAAATAACACCCTCTGCCACTAACACCGCACCCACGATATCCATGAGTACATGCTGCTTAACGAATTGGGTGGATAGAATGATGAGCAAAGCCATAACCGTGACTACCGCTTTATAAACACGCGGGACGGACACTGCATTCAGATAAGCTCTCATCATTAAATAGGAAGTCAACACATGCGTGCTGGGAAAACAATTAAATGGTTGATCCGACTGATATACCATCCGCATCATGCCCGACAGCAAATCGTCTCCGACAACCTCAGGGCGCGGCACATAGGTTTGATAAACCGCATAAACGCCATAACAAAGCAGTAAACCAACGATGAACTGCAGCAGTGCTTTGTAATATATACGGCGATCTTTATAGGCCAAGTACATGAATCCCGCAAATAAAAATAAGTACCAGGATATATATGGGATTACAAATATTTTTAGAAAGGGAATTTGCCGATCAAAATCAGTTGCCAAGCTGTAGTAAGCCTCTCCCGCCCGATTCAAGTACACATAAATGAGGCCAACCGCCGGGATGGACAACAAAGCGCAACAAGCCAATAGATATGACTTTAATGACTCTATTCTCACACGAACTCCTCGCTCTCCTTATCCTTACTATTATCATAGAAGAGAATGGAAACTTGAAAAACGCACTTTGGTACTGTCTTTCTTTAGCCAAAAGTCGGAACAAAACCTAGACCTAAGGCTAAGTAAAGTCATATGACTAAGCTTACGGCTATGTACTATTTTGCCCAAAAAAAGAAGCAGGAAGCCTGCACCTAAAAGGGCGCAAGCTAACTGCCGCAGCACGTTTCATTATGAAATTAGCTTGGTTTTCTTCGCTTTCTCCGCCACCCGTTTGGTGTAGCCGCTGAGCGGTTTTTTCAACGCAAGAGCAACTACGTAGCAAATGGCGATGAAGACGCAAAGGAATACAATATCCTTCAGAACGACTTCCCATAGCATGCCTCCCACCGCTTCACGCATGAGCCCAACCGCGTAGGTGAACGGCACAAATGGATTCAGTTTTTGAAAAAAAGGAGACGCCGTACTAACCGGGAACGTGCCTCCAGAACTTGAGAACTGAAGAACAAGGAAGATGATCGCAATCCCCTTCCCGATGTTGCCAAACACGGAGACTAGCGTGTAAGTAATAGAGATGAACACTTTACTGATAAGTAGGGCGAACAGAACAAACCATATTTTATCCACAACGTACGTACCTAACAGAAACATATCCCCAAATGTAACGATTAACGCCTGGAAAAATCCTACCGTCAGGAAAATTAGCATCCGGCCAAAGTAGATATGATAGCTCTTGTACAAACCGTCAGAGTTATCCACATCCACTCTCATGAGCGAAACGAGCAGCATGGCGCCTACCCACAGGGATAGAGTTGTGTAAAACGGTGACATGGCTGACCCGTAGTTGGGAATCGGGAATTTCCTATCCTCTTTGATCAGAACCGGATTAGCGAGAAAATCGCTTTGCTTCTGAATATCATTCTGAAGCAGCTTAAGCACTTCCTCGATACTGCCCCCGCCTTCGACTCGCCGTATCTGATCCGCCGCTTTACGAACGGCGGCCTCGAATGCAGGGAGATCGCTGCGAACCAGATTGGCAGCCAGATGCACCGCATTTTCCACATCCGGAAATTTCGTTTGGTATAGATCCGAAACCTTACGGATTTCATCCTCAGCGGCAGGAAGATCATTGCGAACAAAATTCGCCGCATCATGCACCTTCTGTTCGACTTTGGGCAAATCATTGCGTACATACGGCGCAACTTCATTGATGCCTTTCGTAAATTCATCCATTTTCGATTGAATGGTCGTGGAAGCTTCGTGCACTTTGGCGCGGATTTGCGGTAAATCCTTCTGCAAAGCGTCCAGCTGCGTCTGGGCAAAATGAATGCCTGATTGCGCATCCTGTAAAATCCCTTTGATATTCGGCAGTTGATCCTTGAGCGTTTTCAGCACGCTGGCCGAATTTTGCGCAACGGATTTGATTTGGTTCAGCGCCTTGGTGAGATTGGGAACAATCTCCGAATCATAACGGGATAAGATATCCCCAATTGCACCGCTAGCCTCCTTGGATAGGGTATTCAAGTTATCCACAAGAGTTTTGGCCGGTTGCTCGCCATTTTTTATTGCGGTTTGAATCTTGTTGATCGTTTGAATTTGATGATTAAAATTCGTTTTGACAGCTGTCAACCTGCTGATGGTATCGCTTAGGGCACTGTTCGGCAAATACGTGTTAAGACGGGTGAACAAATCAATCGTTCTGTCTATGACCGCTACAGCTGTAGTCAGCCGATCCGAGAGCAGTCCCAATGCCGTTAACGCTTTTTGCGGATCCAGATTCGCATCCTGGAGCATTTGCGTCAATTGAGTTGCCGCGTCTGCCGTCTGCTGCAGCAAAATCAGATTTTGCTTGATTATAGGAATCAAGGCTTGAAAAGCCGCATCATTGTTTTGCAGGAAGGCATCTAACTGATCCGCAAAAGCACCGCCTTGTTCGGCAATCGCCTCCACTTTCGGCAAAGCGTTCAGGGCTGCGCTTACGACCTCGTCGGCTTTACGGGCGGTATCGATAGCCGTATTCAAAGCCGCTTCGACCTTGTCGAAGTTTTCGTCCAGCTCTTTGATGCGATCGGCAGCCCGTTGAATCTCAGGCAGCTTCTGCTGAATGACGAGCACCTCTTGCGCTACAGCCTCAATCTTCGGCCAGCGCTCTTCAATTTTCAAAATCGTATCGCCCGCGCGATTAATTTCGGGAATTTTCTGCTCAAGCTCGATAATTTTTTGGCCTTTTTCCTTGATTTCGGGCAGCTTCTGCTCGATCTCCAGAGCTTTGTCGCCCATGCTTTCAATATCCGGGAGCCGTTTCTCCAGCTCGAAAATTTTATTTTCCATATTACGAATCGTAGGCAGTTCCTTCTCAAAATCAATGCCGATTTCCTTCATGCGGGTCAGAATCGAAGAACTCACGGTTTTAACGAAATTTTCGCTGATTTGAGCGGTTACGCTTGATGCGCCTTTACTTGTAATTTTCGGTGCAACCGCGTTAATTTTCTCATTTACCGTGTAGAGAATTTCCGGCTTTTCCATGGTGCCGTTGACAATGCTCGTAATTTTCTCCGAGAAGTCCGCAGGAATGATCAGGCTCGCGTAGTAGTCCCCGTGTTCGACGCCGCGAAGCGCAGTCTGTTCATCCACAAACGTCCAGCCTAGCGTATGATTATCCTTCAAATTATCCACAACTTCAGTTCCGATGTTGATTGCTTTATCTTCGATCTTCGCGCCTCGGTCGTTGCTTGTTACTGCAATTTTAATGCCGGATGTATTCGAATAGGGATCCCACATCGCCTCTAAATTAATCCAAGCGTATACGGATGGCAAAATCGCCAGCGCAATCATGAGCAAAAGACCTGTGGGCACCTTCCACAAGTTCATAAGATCCGTTTTATAAATACCAAAAATCCTCTTCATTCCCCAATCACCCGTTCTGTCCATTTGGTAGTTAATGTAACCTTGCGTCTTGTTTACCATACAAAAGAAATCATCTGCTGTCCATTTAAAAAATGCACACATGTGGATAAGTGATTTTGTGGATATGTGTATAAGGGCGCCGGAACGTTATTCACAGCCTTGTTTGTGGACATGTTGATACTGTGGATAAGGATGTGGATAGATGGAGGGGGTTGGGGTAAAAAGAGGGAGGGAGCAGGGCGGGATGAGAGAAGGTGAACGCAGAAAAGTTGCCACCTAATTCGCATACGGTGGATTCGCTCTGCCGAGAGTGAACAAGCCGCCGCCAATTCGCTGCTCTCGATTATTTCCTATGATCATTCCCCCAAAAAATAGCATATAATGATTGTTGATTCCCGACATCGAATACAGGGGGGACTTATGAACAGAACGCTGGTAATAAGCGATATTCATGGAGAACTTGAAAAATTTGAAGCCTTATTAACGAAGGCTGGCTATAATCCGGAACAAGATCAGCTCATTTTATTGGGAGATTATATCGATCGCGGCCCCGATGCGAGAGGCGTGCTCGACAAAGTCATGCAGCTGAAAGAAGCCGGAGCGCTTGTGCTTAAAGGCAATCATGAAGATATGATGATCCAAGCATTAACAACCCATGATGAAAGAGCATGGAATCGTTGGGTGTATATCAACGGCGGCGATCTGACATTAGACAGCTATGGTTTCGCCACGGGCGATTTTTTGGAAAATGATCACACAGGGACTTTCAGAAAGCCTCAACTGAAGTCGGAATCGTTAGAGAAGCATCTAGCTTTCATTCTTAGTCTGGACCATTATATTGAAACAGAGGCATACATTTTCGTTCATGCGGGAGTTCATCCTGCAACTGCCCTTGACAAGACAGATCCTCATATCCTTATGTGGATTAGGGATGAATTTCATGACGGATACCAAGGCGATAAAATCGTTGTTTTCGGTCATACTACGACAGACAGCTTGCATGATGACCCGGACAATTGCGATGTGTTTTTCGGCAAAAATCGGATTATCGGCATTGATGGCGGCGCTGTCTATGGAGGTCAATTAAACTGCCTCGAATTACCGAGCCGAATCGTGTATTCAGTCCAATAACGGCCGACTCCATCCCGCTTCCTAAAATCTACAACCTGAGCTTGACACGAAACTTTTTGGTTTCGTATACTCTTTTATGAAACCTTTTGGTTTCGCTTTATGAGCTTAGTCTATACATCAACCTATCACTGGAGGACACCACTATGGGAAATCAAATAAACACACTGCCGGATATTCGGCAGACGCTAGTATTTAACGCACCGATTACAAAGGTATGGGACGCTGTGGCTACATCCGAGGGCATTGCTGCGTGGTTTATGCCGAACGATTTCAAGCCCGAAGTTGGCTATGAATTTCATCTTGAAGCAGGCCCCTTCGGCAAATCTCCCTGTAAGGTTACGGAAATTGACCCTCCTCATCGGCTCAGTTTCAAGTGGGGCAAGGATTGGACGTTGACTTTCGAACTGGCCGATCTGTCGGGCAAAACGGAATTCACGCTCATCCACGGCGGCTGGGATGCCGACACCGTTACTGAATTCGGACAACCTCACACAGCAGTACGCGAAAATATGTCGCAAGGCTGGGTCGGCCTCGTCCAAAAACTCAGCGCTTACGTCGAGTCCTAGGATGGCTGCTCCCTCGCAAAAGCATGATGTCTTTCAGGCGATCGCCGACCCAACGCGCCGGCAAGTGCTGCAATTGCTCGGCGAAGAGGAGCTTCCCGTCACCGTTATCAGCGGGCATTTCCCGATGAGCCGCACCGCGGTCTCCAAGCACCTGCGGATTCTGGCGGATGCCGGGCTGGTCAAGGAGCGCAAAGTCGGGCGGGAAACCCGTTATCGGCTGGAAGCGGAACCGCTTATGGAGCTGAAGCGTTGGCTCTCCTATTATGAGCGGTACTGGGAGAATAAATTGAGCGTGCTCAAACGATTGGTTGAAGCGGATGAACCTGTTGGCCATAGCCCGTTTGCCGGGCTGGAACTGGTTGATCCGAAGACGAAGGAATAAAGGAATAGCAAAGCATCGATGATACGAATTAGAAAAGGATAGCCAGGGATAGGCGTCACCATTCCCTGGCTATCTTTATTTTAATAACTCCTAGCAATGGCAGCCGTTTTCCGCAGTATAAGAATTACTGGCACCAAAGCGACAAGGAAACAGCCGCGGGACCGAAACTCAGCTGATCTCCGGCATAGTTGTATGCTCGACTAAAGTCGCAGAATCAAAGAAAAGGCCATCCCCCCTGTATTTCCTACAAGGAAGATGGCCTATTTTATACGTTTTCCGGATGTGGGAGCCACTCCGAGGACCATTTGGAGATTTCGCCAAAAATAGGAGCTAATGCTCGCCCTTTATCTGATAACGAATATTCGATACGAACCGGACTCTCAGGGAATACTACCCTCTTAACAATCCCCTCTAGCTCCAGTTCCTTCAAACGCTCTGACAAAACCTTGCCACTTAAATTTGGAAGGGCGTGGTCAATTTGCACAAAACGCTGCGGACCCGAAAGCAATTGAAACACGATGAGCGCAGTCCAGCGTTTGCTTAGAATTTCTACAGCTTTCTCAAAGCGAGGACACATTTGCGGTTGTTCCATGTTCATCACCTCAATATATTCTCTTATTATACGTAAGATTACAAATAAAAACAATGTTACACAAAGTAAATGAATTACTTGACGAAACTTAGTATTCAATATATACTCAGTTACATTAAGTAACTTAGTAATCCAAAGTAACAAAACTATAAGGAGTGATTGCAATGATTTCACCGATATTCGTCGGCCATGGTTCACCTATGATGGCCATTCAGCAAACCCCTTGTACCGATTTTCTGCTTGCCTATGGCAACAAGCTGGCGCCTAAAGCCATTGTGATTTTCACCGCACACTGGGAGACCGAAGTGCTCACGATTTCTTCCACGGATGACGTGTACGAAACCATCTATGATTTCGGCGGATTTCCGAAGGAATTGTACCAAATTCAATATCCGGCCAAAGGCTCAACCGAGCTTGCAAGCGCACTAGCCGACCGCTTCCAGGCTAAAGGGATTGCAGCCAACCTTGACACGCAAAGAGGTCTGGATCATGGTTCCTGGGTACCTCTATCCCGGATGTTCCCTACTCCCGCCTGCCCTGTTGTTCAAGTTTCGGTGCATCCATACTTATCTCCTGCGGAGCAGTACCGGATTGGCGAAGCGCTGCGCGGCCTCGATCAAGCGGATATCCTCATTATCGGCAGTGGCGCCACCGTTCACAATTTGCGCGCAATTAATTGGAACGCTACTGAGCCCGAAGCATGGGCTGTAGCCTTCGATGATTGGCTTGTGGAGAATATGGAGAAGCAGCATCTCGACGCGCTTTTCCACTATGACACACAAGCTCCTCATGCACGCATGGCAGTGCCAAGACCAGAGCACTTCGTGCCGCTCTATATTGCTATGGGCAGCGGAGATCCACAGCGCCAACCCCAAGTGATTCATCGCAGCTACGAAGTCGGCTCGCTAAGCTATCTTTCCGTTTCTTTTTAATTCTTTTTTTCAATCATTTATTATAAGGGGTGCTTATTCATTGAAATGGATCGTTCGTATTCTACAAGGTGTATTAGCTTTAGGTTATCTAATGTTTAGTTTTATGAAGCTTTCAGGAAATGCCATGCAAGTACAGGCTTTCACGGAAACTTACGGTTATGGAACAGGCTTCATGTATGTTGTTGGTGTCATTGAATTGCTTGCAGCCATTGGACTTATCGTAGGCTTCAAGAAGCCGCGCATCGCCTTCTATTCAGCTGTTATAATTGTCATCACGATGGCAGGTGCCGTCTTGACCCATCTGAAGTCTGGTCAAGGTATGGGCATAGCCACGATGCCGCTCATACTTCTTGTACTCGCTCTGATTGTTGCAATAGGCCGCGCTAAACGCGTATGAAAAAAGCTCCTTCCGCTATCGCCCTAGGTGACAGTGAAGGAGCTTTTTTTATACTTCGAAAATCGAATCAATGACGACGGGAAGATTGTTTCTGAGCGAAACGGCTCCCAATACGGAGCGGGCATGAAGGCCCTTTTCGCCGAAAACCTCCAGCATCAAGTCCGAAAATCCATTCAACACTTTATGATGCTCTTCGTACGTCGGATCCGCGTTCACGTACCCTTGGGCTTTCACCACACGCTTTACCAGATCCAGGCTCCCCAGTGCATCCTTCAATACGGCAAGCACCTCGATACCGGCGAGCCTAGCAAACTGATAGCCTTCTTCGGTTGTATACTTCTGTCCCAATTTGCCTTTCGGTTCCCCGGAAGGCCCTTTCCCGGAAACGAAAAGCAGTCCGTTCGAAATCACGTAATTTGCATATTTCGCTGCTGGCTCGCTCGCCTTCGGCAATACGATACCTAGCTGCGTTAATCTAGCTTCAATGGATTGTTCAGACATGCCAGTTCCTCCCTTATAACGCCCATTTATTGAAATTCAATGCCCCTGACCTTCGCGAATACCATGGTATCCCGCAATTCGCCAGTCATATCACAGTTCTCGCTTCGTAAAATGCCTTCTAACGTAAACCCCAGGCGTTCAGCCACTTTAGCGCTACGCTTGTTTGCAGCGTCGCAACGGATTTCCAGCCGGTTCGCTTGAAGTTCCCTCCTTGCAAAATCGGTAATGCCGGAAACAGCCTCCGTCATGAACCCTTGACCTCCCCAGGAAGTCCTCACCCAATACCCGATCTCGAATTTGCGCGACTGCCAATTCATGCGATGAAGGCCGCTGGAGCCGATGAATTCGCCCGATTCTTTATGATACAAGTGAAGACGCAAGTCAGATCTCTCCAGGAAGCTCAGCCTCCCTTTTCTCACATTGATCTCGGATTCCTCGAGCGTTGGCACAGATCTGGCCCATGGCATCCAAGGCCGAAGCTCGTCCAAGCTTTCGCGAATGGCGCCATTCACCACTGTTCCGTCACCGTACAAAGGCGCACGGATGAGCAGTCGCTCGGTTTCGAACGCTTCTGGAAAAGAGAGGGTGATCGGGTTCGGATCCGATAATCTCATCGCTGTCACCTCTTTCTATTTTCCATAATTTAGCATACCTCGATCAATGTGACAATCAGGCGTAAGAAAAAAATTACAAGGGGGGTCCTATCGAGCAACCATTGCAGTCAAATAATGAAATAAAGTGTAAATTGACAGTTACTTTCATTTTATATACACTTCCACTATACGCACGACATGTAGAAGGAGGTTTCGACTTTGACAAGAAAAAACAACAAGGCTCTTATTGTAACTGGTTTGATTATCGGAATTATTTTCTCCGAGCTCGATGAAACGGTTGTCAGCACCGCCATGCCTACTATCATTCGGGATTTGGACGGATTGGCGCTGTATGGTTGGGTAGCAGGAATTTACATGCTGACGATGACGTCCTTCATGCCTATACTGGGTAAACTCGCGGATCTGTACGGACGCAAGCGGATTTATATCCTTAGCATGAGCTTGTTCATTATGGGATCAATCATTAGCGGGTTCGCGACATCGATGCCTGTACTGCTATCGGGACGCGGCATTCAGGGAATTGGCGCTGGAGGGCTGATGCCGCTTGCCATGGTTATTTTCGGGGATACGTTTACTGTTGAGGAGCGCGCCAAGACCCAAGGAATTTTCGGAGCTGTCATGTTTATTCCCCAGCTGTTAGGGCCGTTGGTTGGAGGATATTTGACGCAGCATATTTCATGGCACTGGATTTTCTGGGTCAACATCCCGGTCGGAGTCGTCGCTGCTATTGTGCTTTCGGCAGGATTAGTGGAGTCCAAAGGCAACAAGGAAGCGAGCATCGACTGGGCAGGGGCCTTCTTGCTCGTCGGCTCGATCATTTCACTACTGATTACGCCAGTACTTCATGAAACCGAAGGTTATGCATGGGGTTCGCCAACTATAACAGGTTTATGGGCGCTCGGCGCAGTACTGCTCGGCTTGTTTCTGGCCGTCGAAAAGAAGGCAAAGGAACCGATACTGCCGCTGCACCTCTTTAAAAATCGTACGTTCGTCGTACTATCCTTAATCGTATTCACGTTGGTGATAGGGATTATGGGATCCTTCGCCTCGTTCCCGTTCTTCGCCCAAAACGTGCTTGGTCTATCGCCTATCGCGTCCGGATATCTCACCTTACCGCTTATGGTCGGGGCTATACTTTCCAGTGTTGTGTCCGGGCGGTTAATGACCAAAGTATCTTATCGGACTATATTCATCGTGTCGATGCTGCTGCCTGCCATTGGATTCTATTTGATGACCGGACTCCATGCCAACACCCGTATTATTGAAATCTGCGGCTACTTCATCATCCTGGGCCTAGGCTTCGGAGTCTTGTTTAACAACAACCTGATCGTTCAAGAATCGGTCACCAAGGAAAACAGCGGCATCGCCCTGACGTCAGTCACTTTGTTCCAATCATTCGGGTTGACGATCGGAGTCAGTGTCTTCGGCAGCTTGCTCGCGTCTCAGATCACAGCAGGAATTGGCAAGCTAGCGAGCACGATGCCTGCTGGCAACGACAGCCTCAGCACTGCCGCCCAAGGCGGAATTCCCAAAGGGCTCGACGCGCAGTTAGTCGAAGGGATAAAAACGGTCTTCTCGGACTCTTTTCAGCATCTATACTGGATTTCTTTCGGGTTTGCCATTGCCGTCATTGTCATTTGCTTCTTCCTGAAAAGAGAAGTGCTTTCCGTATCGTCAGACAAGGAAAAAGAGGAAATGAGCTCGAATGCTTGAGAATCGGGAACATTTCAATTAAATTACAGATGAGGTGACACAACCATGCCGACCGAAAAAACGGAAACGACAAAGATGGGGCTTCGCGAGAAGAAGAAATGGAAAACCCGCATTACCTTGCAGCAGCAGGCATTGCGCCTATTCCGCGAGCAGGGTTATCATGCCACGACGATCGAGCAGATTGCGGAGGCCAGCGAAATATCGCTAAGCACGTTTTTTCGATACTTCCCCACCAAGGAGGCCTTGGTGCTTGAGGACGAGTATGATCCGATCCTTGTTTATGAATTCCAGAAGCAACTTCCCCATCTGTCACCAATTCAAGCATTGCGAGCGGCAATACGCTCGGGCTTTGCAAGGATTACCCCAGAGGGAAAGGTTACCCTTCACGAACGGATGAATCTCATCTTATCCGTTCCAGAATTGCGCGCCGCCTCTCTAATTCAGATGAATGAATCGATCACATATATAGCAGAGGCTGTCGCAGACCGCCTGGGCCGCCCGCGGGACGACTTCGAGGTGCTCACGTTCGCCGGCTCCATTCTTGGCGTGATGATGGCCGTTCATCTCTATTGCGTCAATCATCCGGAAGCGGACTTCATTGAGACAATCGATGAGGCCCTGTCCCATTTGGAATCGGGACCGCTTGCAGAATAAGGCATTCTACGCCAAAACACCCCAAAATGCTTGGGGTGTTTTGGGCTTATCACAACGCGCCGGCGTCTCTTGCCGTATAGAACGAGGGGAAGATCGGACGATAATTCAACTCGGCTCTTATGCGAGTCGTATCCACGATCATGTCCCAAGGATTGAATGCCTGCTGCTCGATTTCTGCTGATTCTTGGCCTGTAAAACCATGATGCTGAAACAGCTCCGCAACAGAAATGGGTGCGTCATCGGCAACATTATAAATTCTGCCATCAATACCCGGCGTGGAAGCAGCAAGAAGCAGCGACTGGCTTACGTCTGCATGATGTACCATATGGAGCCGTTTGGCTGGGTTCCATGTACGCATCATAGGGAGAAATTCTGTAATATGGGGATCGCGATCCCCGTAAACAAATGCAAAACGTACAATGCGCAGCCCCAATCCTTGCTCATTGTGAAGTTGGAGCAGCGCTTCTTCTGCGGCTACTTTGGTCTGAGGATACAGGAAGATTGGTCGTAACTCATCATCTTCACGGCTCGGTCTTGGTGCATTCCCTGAACCGTACACTAAATTCGTACTAGCAAACACGAACCTCGGGACATCTGCCTTTAGGGCAGCTCTGGCTAAAGCCATACTGCCATCGATGTTCGCCCTTTTCGCAGCCGCTTCATCTACGCCACGGAATTGTGCCGCAAGATGCACCACAACATCAATGCCTCGCAGCTCATTAACCAATCTCTCCTCCTGCAAAAGATCGCCTTCGCATACTTCGACACCCTGTTGTTGATACATCTGCGCCTTCGCAGCATCTCGAACTAAAACTTTTACGTTATGTCCACGCTGCAGCAAATAGGGTACGAATCGGCTTCCTACTTTTCCTGTTGCTCCACTTACAAAAATATTCATTTTCATTTCCTCCTCTGTTTTGTTGGTGCTATACTTGCATTATTACAGAATATCGAATCTACTGCCTTCCTGCGGTTATCGTATGACTGGCAGTGTCAGGATAAGGGGAATCGTGTATGGAAGTAGCTTCTTCCAGTATGAGATTGGGTGAATTTTTGCGGGCACGTCGAGAGCGCCTTACTCCCGAGGAAGTAGGTTTGCCCTCATACGGCCGGCGTCGGACGCCAGGGCTTCGGCGCGAAGAAGTGGCCCAACTTGCCCATATCGGCGCATCTTGGTACACCTCTTTGGAACAAGGGCGAGATGTTAATCCATCGGAGGATGTATTAAATAGTTTGTCAAAAGCGCTGCGCTTGACCGTTGACGAATGCCGCCATCTCCATCAGTTGGCTAAACCGCCAGAAGAGGAAAAAGAAGAGAGCCACGAATTGAGTAATGGTTTGGAGCGTACGGTAAGGGCTCTTGATCCCAATCCTGCTTTCATCCTGGGAAGAAGTTGGGATCTAATGATTTGGAACCGAGCGGCGGAGATCGTTTTTCAACTCCCTGCTTTCTCAGCTGAAATGCGGCAACGCCCTAATTGGATCAAGCGTTTTTTGACGGATCCCTCCCTACAAGCTAACAATAGCGATTGGGAAGCCAAAGCGCAGGTCATGATTGCGCGATTTCGCGCGGATTTCGCACACTTCCATAATGACTTGAGGTTTAAGGAACTAATAGAGGAATTTATGGAGATCAGCGAGCTGTTCCGCGAGATATGGCCGCGGCATGACGTCGAGACCGTCGCCGACTGCCACAAGCGTTGGAATGACCCTCGTATAGGGGAGATGGAGTTTGAGCATGTGATTTTACATCCGTCGACTCATCCGGAGCTAAAGATCATGATATATACCGCCTCACCGGCAACCACTGCACAGTTGAACGGAATACTGGGCATTATGGAGTGAAGCAAGCAACAACAAACTTTGATGGCATTAAAGAACATAAACAGGCTGCTGCAAATCATTTGCGGCGGCCTGTTTTTTTGCCAATCGGTCACACTTCCTCAGCGCGCTCCGTCATTGTAGTGAAAACAAAGGAGATGTTTATGATGAAAACGACTGAACAGCAAAATACTAGAGGCATTTCCTGACAAGCTTTACACCGTGGAAGAGATCATAGCCCAGGGGGAAAAGGTACTAGTAAGAATGGTTGTGAAAGGTACGCATACAAACATGTTTTTGGGAAACTCACCTTCGGGCAACTCAATTGATGTCACGCTGTATCGTCAATATCGCGTCGTTGAGGGTAAAATTGCCGAGCATCGCGGTTGGATTGATATGGCTACAATGTGGAGACAAATTAAAGCGAATTAATCATATCGAGGAGGCATTCATATGTTGAAAATTGGATTTGTATTGGGAAGCACAAGACCAGGACGGGTAAGTCCACAGAGTATAACCACAGCATCACAGGTGCATTAAAAAATGCACTAGATTTAGCACGTGAGGAATGGAATAACAAAGCTGCCGAGATTAGCAGTTATGGGTCCACTGGCGGGGCCCGGGCTGCCGAACATTTAAGAGGAATATTGGGAGAGTTGCTAGTCGCTGATGTGAAAGTCCCTCCGACCCTATCCATCTTTACTGATTTTGAGAATTACACAACATTTAAGTCAGCTGACTTACATCTCAGTAATCTGAATCTCATGCTGGATCAAGTGATTACATGGAGCGGAGCGCTTCAAAAACTACGCAAGTAGTGCAATCATGGTCATAAGATTAATATTCTGGTGAAAAATATGATCAACGGACCGCCTCTTAATTGGAGGCGGTCCGTTGTAGTTACCGGGCGAATGATTCCGTCAAAGGACGTCTGAAATACGCAATCACTTTGTCACCCGTTGGAACGACGGATACGAGTTCCCATCCATACCGGCCCCAATGGCCCAGCGCATCGTCCAAATTCCAGCTATATAGCTGACCGTCCGCTGCGGGCTTAAGCCCATCTCCGATTGAAGTATCTGTCGCGTACTCGTATCTCTGACCCGGAAATTCCGGCTGAGGCATTCGCTCCTCCTTTAAATCCCAGCGAATTCGGGTTGATGCATCCGAAAGTGCAGCGATAATAGCTTCCCGGTCCGTGACCTCGATCGGCAGCAGCCGTGGTGCTCTTGGCATGAAGAATGAGCGGTGCGAATGATACACCTGCAGGACCAACGTACCAAGCGCCTCCCCGCTTTCCGCTGATTTCACAACATACCATACACAGCGTTCCCGTTCTTCAGGCGGTCCCCAGTTCTCCATAGAATCGTTGCGGTTGAATCCGCCTCTGATCAGAAATCCGTCAGCAGCAAGCCGCTCGGCGACTGGCGCCATAAATTGTTGAATCCACGCGCCATAGGCACGACCACCGAACTTGATGAACATCTCTGTCAGTTCATCCTTCCTTTCGTCGTAGACTGCTTTCCAAGCATGTGAAAGTACATCCCCGGCAGTACGGGCGATGGATTCAATTGAGGTCTTTTGCATAATTATACACTCCTTCTAACCATTAATTTAACAGTGATAAATTATAATTTAATATCGTTAGATTAATCGTTTGTGATATACTTGTCAAGAGAGACAACGGAAGGTGACCTGATATGGCAAGAAGACGAATTTATCCCTTAACGACGGATAAGGATACGATTCCGGATGAGACGCTCCACACGCCCCTCGATCGCGACCGCATTGTCGGAATCATGCTGGAACTGCTGAAAGCCGAAGGCTTGAATGGCATCAGCATGCGCAAAATCGCCGACTCCCTAGGCGTGAAAGCCGCATCTTTGTACTACCACGTGAAAGATAAAGATCAGCTGCTTCATCTCTTGGCAGAAGAGATCAGCACCAAGGTTGATTTTCCCGATACCGCTCTGGAATGGAATCTGCAATTGAGACTATGGTCGCTGAGTTTCCGCCAAAGTCTGCTTCAATACCCGGACGCCGTGCACATCATGAATGCGACGCATGCGGCCAGCCCTAACCGTCTGGCTCATATCGAATATTTGTTTCGCGCGCTTGCCGAAGCCGGATTTAAGGATGACCAAGTGCCTTGGCTTGCATCCATGCTTAAGAACTTCATCTATGGCTTTGTTGAGGAAGAATGCCGATTGCGGGATCGCGCGAAGCTTGCGGAAGCAGAAAGCAAACAAGAAAAACCGGAGACAAGACACAAGGAGATCGAGGCGTTGCCTAAGGAGCGATATCCCCACTTTATCCGCCTAGCCGCTTATACGACTTCTGTGAATTGGGAGGAAGAGTTCTCTTTTGGGCTGGATGTGCTGCTCGCGGGGTTTGCTACCAAGCTCGCAAGCGGGCATGCTTAGCGCCATCGCATTTCCAGATCAGGTTACGAGCAACCGGAAATTGGAAAAGGGTGTATAATAGAGTGAAATTCGCTTAAAGGAGGCTGTACGCATGAAAAGAATTGCCATTGATATGGACGAGGTTGTAGCCGATTTTAATACGAAACACTTGCGAGTGTTTAATCGTGATTTCAATGAAAATTTGTCACTGGAGGACTTGAAGGGGACACGCCTTAGAGAATTGCGGCCTCATTTAAAAAATGAAATTCTAAGTTATTTGAACGACCCCACATTTTTTCGCGACCTGGATGTAATGGCAAACAGTCAGGAAGTCATACAGGAACTAAGTGAACGCTTTGAAATTTTCATTACAACCGCAGCCATGGAGTTTCCCTCTTCCTTCACCGCAAAATATGAATGGCTGCAAGAATATTTTGGTTTTCTGAATGAAATGAATTTTGTTTTTTGCGGGGATAAAAGCATTATCCATGCCGATTATCTCATTGACGATAATTCCAGGCACTTCCAACGGTTTGCGGGGCAAGGCATTTTGTTTACCTCCCCACACAATATGAATGAAACAGGCTACGTTAGAGTGAATAACTGGTTAGAGGTAAGGGATTATTTCAGGGTATGATTCCTCTAACTTTATGAATACGAAAACAGGCTTCTTCCGCCCCACCTTAACGGTTTCAGCGGAAAAAGCCTATTGTCACGAACTAAAGCTGATTACAAAGAAGGAATTCTAGCTTCCGCCATCGCCGATAGCGCCGTATTTCTGGATGCCGTAGATGGCCATCGGTTATCGTTTCGCTCCTTAGGATTCTCTATGGATAATCGCTTGCATAGCCACGCACGCCATGATGAAAGCGCCGATACCATGCAGATCGTTTTTACTCGTTGGACGCGTCACATAATTCTCATAGTCCCCGGCCGATGTCCCGATGCAAATGTCCGGCAAAATGACGCGCTCCTGTTCATCGAATTGCAGCGTTCTAATTAAACCTTCATAGCCTTTCCGTGCGGCTTCCGTGCATTCAGGGCCAACGACGCCTTGCTCAATCGCTCTGGCAATCGTATAGACGAACAAACACGTGCCTGAAGTCTCCAGCCAGTTATCCTTTAGGTGTCCTTTATCGACAACCTGATACCAGAGTCCGCTCTCCGCATCCTGATAGCGGATCAAAGCGTGAATGAAATCGTGCAGCGAGCTGACGAGCTCTTCACGCCCAGCTTCTTCCGCCGGCAGCTCGTCAAGGAACTGCGACACAGCTAAGCCGTACCAACCAAGGGACCGGGCCCAGAATTCCGGTGAGCAGCCGGTTTCGGCATGCGCCCAAGGCATCTTGCGGTTTTCATCCCAAGCATGGTAGAACAGCCCCGTCTTGTCATCTTTCATATACTTGCGCATCAGCCTCTCCTGGTGAAGCACATTCCATCTCAAGCTGGTATCGCCATAAGCGTTCACATATTTCAACGCGAACACGCCGCCCATGTACAAGCCGTCAAGCCACATCTGGTTCGCGTATTTATCTTTGTGCCAGAATCCTCCCTCCGAGGTCAGATTCAATGTCTTGAACAGGTTGCGCAGCTTATCCGCAGCGACGCGGTATTTGCTGTTTCCCGTGCGCTGCTCCAGACGGAACAGCAGCAGTCCCGCCTGAATCGCGTCCAGCTCATCCCGGGCAAAGAAGAAATTGCCATTCTCATCGATTAAGTTGTCTACATACTCTTGAATGTACGCATCAAATCGGCGATCCGGCTGCACGTCCGTGACCATTTCGACCCCGCAGAGAAATACCCCTTGGTGATAATGCCAGCGGCTGGCCGGCGGAAGCTCCTGTGGCGTATAGGTGCTGATAATGGAATCGCAGGCTGCTTTTGCCCACTCGATAGGTGTTCGTTCTAAACAATTCGTCATACAGTTTCCCCTTTCAACTTGCTATATGGTTTGCGAATTAATGGGCATCGTCCGGCCCCCTCGTGCTTACCCCTTAATGGATCCAACCATGGCACCCTTGGCAAAATGCTTCTGCAGGAACGGATACACAAGCAAGATCGGCAAAGTCGCGACAACGATAACGGCCATTTTAACTGCTTGCGCCGGTGGCGGTGTCGTACTATCGAATGCCGAACTGGAGTCCATCCCGCTGGCAAGCACGACAATTTGTCTGAGCAGAACCTGAATCGGCCACAACGAGCTGTCATTGATGTAGAAAATGGCGTTAATATACGTGTTCCAATAGGTTACCGCATAGAATAAGGAGATTGTTGCGATGGCCGGCATCGATAAGGGCAGAACGATTCGGAACAAGATGCCGAAGTCGCTGCAGCCGTCGATTTTGGCCGACTCTTCCAGTCCGTCCGGAATGTTCTGGAAGAAGCTTTTCAAAATAATCAAGTTGAATGCATTAACCGCTGTAGGAAGAATCAGTGCCGCATAGGTGTCGATCAAGCCCAGTTCTTTCACAACCAGAAATGTCGGAATCAGTCCGCCGTTAAACAACATCGTAAACACAATCAGGAAGTTGATAACCTTTCTTCCGTCTACATCCCTGCGGGCCAGTCCATAGGCCATCAAAGTCGTAACAAACATACTGAATATGGTGCCGAATAGCGTCGTTCCTACCGATACGCCCATCGCTTTGAAAATCGTATTTGTCGAGAAAATAAACCGATAAGCATCAAGGCTCCAATCCGTTGGAATGAGCACGAACTTCTTGGCCGCCATTTCTGCATTCGTCGTAAACGAACCTGCTACAACGTGCACAAAGGGGATTATTGTAACTAAACCAATGATGGTTAATAACACATAATTGATGATGGCAAACATTCTGCCGCCGATCGTTCTGTCATCTACCATTGTCTATACCTCCCTAGATGGTTGCGAATGTGGCTTGCATCTCAGCTAATTAGTAAACGCCCTCTTCGCCCATCTTCTTGGCAATTCTGTTTACAATCATGACAAGAATGAGTCCGATAAACGATTTGAAGAATCCAATCGCGGCACTGTAACTGAATTGGCCTTGTTTTAGCCCCGCCGTATATACAAAAGTATCAATGATCTCAGCAACATTACGGTTCATAGCGTTTAGCAGCAGGTAGACTTGTTCGAAACCGAGTTCGAGAACATGGCCGATTTTCAAAATTAACAATACAATGATCACACTGCGAATGGCCGGCAATGTGATATGCCAAATTTGTCTAAGCCGTCCAGCACCGTCCATACGAGCAGCCTCATACAACTGAGGATCGATGGAAGCAATGGCTGCCAGATAAATAATGGTTCCCCAACCCGCTTCTCTCCAAATAATTTGAAGAGTATAAATAGGTCTGAACCATTCGGGACTCAGTAAGAAGTTGATCTTCTCAAACCCAAAATACTCAATGATATCATTGATAATTCCGCCGTCCATCGTCAGCATAACGAATGTGATCGAAACGATAATAACCCAAGACATAAAGTGAGGCAGATAGACGATCAATTGAAACACTTTCTTAAAAAGTTCTACACGAACTTCATTTAGCATGAGCGCTAATAGGATAGGTATCGGGAAATAAAATAATAGATTCATGACGAACAATATCAGCGTATTGCTGAGTATCGTCCAAAAGTCCGGCTCAGTGAATAACCGGTGGAAATGCTCGAAGCCCACCCATTCGCTTCCGCTGATCCCTTTAAAAGGCTTATAGTTCTGAAACGAGATGATCAATCCATACATCGGAATATACTTGAAAATGAGAAAATATAGGATGCCTGGCAGCAGCATGACATAGATCCATTTATTTCTCCACAGACGCCTCGTGAGTTCGCTGCTGCGTCGTGCGGGCATTGCTTGTTGCTGAATGTTCACTTCCTGCATAGCACTTCTTCCTCTCCGGTAGCGTAAATAACATCGAAGAGGCCACTGTAGCACGGGCAGCCTCTCCTCCTTTTCAACCTGTATGACTCCGCACCCAATTATCTATTTCTTAGCAGTGCTATATTCTTCTATAATTTTGCTGCCGCCGCGGCTTTTCCAATCCTCAACTGCTTTATCGAATCCAGCTTTGTCGATGGTGCCGTAAATGTATTTATAAGTAGCGTCTGTGATAATCGCTTGAAGCTGAACGCCTTTCTCCAGGTTCGTCTTCGAATCCAAAGCGGCTGTCGGATCTTGCACAGCATTTTTCAAATTCGCGATTTTCAGCTCATCGGCCTTGCCGCTAGCCGGAATCAGAGGTACGCCCAGATATCTGCCTGTTGTATCTTCATCGCCAATAGAAGCATCGGCGAAAGCTTTGACTTCACGCGTCCATTTTTCTTCATCTGTTTTCTTAGCCTTGCCGTCGACTACCGTGTAATTCGCGTCTTTGATCCCCCAGGTTACCAGGTTGGCAACTTCAGGCGTCATCATTTTGTCAAAGAACGCTAGAATTTTCTTCAAGTCAGCTTCTGTTTTAATAGCCGATTTCGGGAACAGGAGAACGTTATTGTAGCCGCCAAGCGCCCATGAAGACATTTTGCCGTTAGACCCTGCCACCATACTATGAACATCCACCACTGCGTTCGGAACATTTTTGATCAGATCCTTGTTCAATGTCGATACGTCTGTCATCGCGCCGATGTAGATACCCGCTGTACCTTTGGTGAACAGCTTTTGTTGATCCGTTTTACTTGTCGCCGCGAAGTCCTTGTTGATCAGTCCCTCGTCACGCAGTTTTTTGAAATAGTCCATCGAAGCTACATATTCGGGGAACATGAACTCCGGCAGCAGCTTGGCGTCTTTTGCGCCCCAATTGTTCGGTACGCCCAACCAGTTATCCACCGTTTTGAAAGCGCCGTAGATCAGATCATTACGATCCGCCAATCCGATGGTATCCTTCTTGCCGTTGCCGTCAGGATCTTGCTCGGTAAAAGCTTTCATCATGGCATACAATTCATCCGTATTGGCAGGCGCTTTGAGTCCCAGCTTATCCGCCCAGTCTTTCCGGTAGATCATGCCTTGGCGGGCAATATCTACACCGTGATATAGCGTGTAGAGCTTACCATCTACCTTGGTATTTTCATTCGTAGTCGATTTCATCTTGCTCAGGTTCGGGAAATCCTTCAAATACGGCCCGATTTCCCAGAACTGACCGTCGCGAATGGCGGATTTCATTTGAATGAAAGTAGCCTGGTTTTTCAAATAAGTGACTTGGGGAAGCGCCCCTGTCGCCAGTGTCGTATTCACTTTCTCTTCGTATGTATCCGCAGGGAAGAATTGATACGTTAATTTCGTGTTCGTTACTTTCTCCAGTTCTTTGATGATGGTATCTGGCGGTGTCTCAGCAGTATTCAGCGGCGCCATGATTGTAATCGCTGTTGGTTTGCTATCTGCAGTTGCCGCAGGCGTTTCGCCTTTTGC
Organism: Paenibacillus tabacirhizosphaerae; assembly: GCF_040812395.1. GTDB lineage: Bacteria > Bacillota > Bacilli > Paenibacillales > NBRC-103111 > Paenibacillus_E. The sequence goes on from NZ_JBFNXH010000024.1 coordinate 25,363, forward strand.
CGTAGCTGAAGGAGTTGTTCCATTTTTATCGGCGTCAGAGCAGGCAACCAAAGCAACGCTGGATACGAGAAGAATGCTTAGCGGTATCGAAACTAATTTTCTCTTCATATTTATTTGACCTCCGCAAAATAGTAATGTGCTGCAAGTTCCACATTACACTGCGCAATTCAGGTACCGAAACAATCATTTAACCATTTCCGCCTTGATCCGCAAGGGATGTGAGATGATGATTATTGAGGGAGTAAATGATAATCGACAAAAAAAAACCGCCGCGCCTAAGCGCAAGCGGCTCTAATCCTTATGATTTCTTCCCGTATGCTTCGTTGTACTCTTGAATGATCTGATTGCCCCCGTTGCGCTTCCATCGATCAATTTCCTGTTGGAACGCAGTTGTATCCAGTTTGCCTAAGATATAGTTGTAGGTCGCATCTGAGATAATTTTGTACAACTCAACGCCTCTCTCATCATAGGTCTTCGACTCCAGATTAATCGTCGGATCCTTGACGACATGTTTCTCATTATCTGCGCTAAGCTTATCGGCCAGTCGCGACAGAGATTCGCTCTCCGCGACGTCCATTACATTGGGATTGCTCAGATCAGCTACCATTAGCGCATACAAGGCATTCACCTCGTTGACGCGAATCTGGGATGTCCCCTCCGATAGTTGGACCTTGTCGCCTGACGTTGTATAATGACGCCCTTCTAACCCGTATTTCATCAAATTCGCAACATCTTTATCCATAGTCCGATCGAAAAAGTGCAGCATTTGCTTCAACTCTTCTTCGGTACGAATCGCTTTCTTTGAGAACAGGTACAGCGCACTGTAGTTCGGAATTGACCATATTTTGAACCCACCCGGTCCTTCAATATGATTGACGAGCGTAAACTTCGCTTGCGGATTAAGCAATTGCGCCTCGCCCGAAAGCCGCTGCACATCCTGCATGCTTCCGATATACACACCGGCAATCCCCCGGATGAGCTTATCCCTTTGAACTTCTTTACTCGTAAGCACAAAATCGGAGTTAATCAGCTTCTCGTCGTACAGCTTTTTCATGAAGTTCATCGTATCGATATAGGCGGGCGTTTCGAATTCAGGGATGAGCTTCCCCGCGGCGATGCCCCAGTCATTCGGCGTGCCGAAATACGAGCTCAGCGTTTTGAACGCGCCGAATACCAGGTCATTCCGATCGGTAAGGCCAATCGTATCATTTTTACCATTGCCATCGGGATCGTTAAACGTAAAGGCTTTCAACACCTTGTACAATTCATCAATCGTCTGCGGTTTGGCGAGCTTCAAGTTGTTCAGCCAATCCTCTCGAATAATAATCCCTTGCCTGGAGGACGGGCGTTCCGTGTATAAGCCATAAATGTTGCCGTCTACAGCCGCTTGGTTCAAAATTTCTTTGTTCAGCTTCTTCAGATTCGGAAACTGTTCCAAATAAGGACCAATATCCCAAAACGCCCCGGAACGGATCGAATTCTTCATAAGCATATAGTCTGTGTACTTCACATATGTTGCTTTTTTAAGCGAGTTCGTGGTTAAAGCCGTGTTCATTTTATCGGTATAGATGCCTTCGGGCACCCAGTTCAGGTCCAGCTTCGTTTGTGTCCGATTCTCAATTTCCTGAATCAGCTCCGGTATTGGCGGATGCGGAAAATGCAGCGGTGCCATAATAGAAATGACAGGACGACTGCCATTCTCGGCATCGTTTGGCGAAGCGTTTTTCTTCTCGCATGCGCAGAAGCTAGCCACCATCAGCAGCAGCACAATTAAACTACAGATCTTCCTGACTCGTTGTTGTACATGTTTGCTCACGTGCCGTCCCCCTTGCAGCAGTAACGGTTTGCCATCATAATCTAAGATAATGATTATCCGTCACTCAGATGATTATTGTCCTTCGCATTCGACTTTACTAAAATGAATACAGATAGCAACTCATACTTACAACCTCTTGATAAGGTGTTGGATGCCGTGCGCTCTTTAAGCTTTCTTAGCAAAATGACAATCTTCGGGTTCTTGCTCAGCACGCTCCCTGTAATATTCATAGGCGCTTTCGCCTTCGTAACTTCTTCTAACGAGATTCAAAAGAATGTCAACGAAGGCAAGATGCAGTTGATCATGCAAATCAACTCCAATGTAGAGCAGAAACTAACAACTGTCAACCACACGTTAAATCAGGTCATCAACTCGACCGTGTTGAAAAAAGCAATGGATATGCCCTTAACTGTAACCGATTTCATGATGTATGACGATCTCCGCAGCGAGATCCGCTATATGCAATCGTTCGATACCAAATTGGAAGATGTCATCCTGATCAACGCCAAAGAAAACTGGATCATCAAGAACTCAGGTTTGTACCGTTTCGACAGCTATCCCTTTTACGATAAGCTTCTGCCTATGATGAATCCGCAAGAAAACAGCGCGTGGACGATCAATCCGTCGCAATGGTTTTTCACGGAAGAGAATGCGCAAAGCGTATCCTGTAAGATCAGCATTAGCTTGGTCAAAAAGCTGCCGACCACCGGTCTCGAGAAATATGGCCTGGCTATAGCGAACATGCCCGCCTGCTCGCTGCAGGATCTGATTCATAGCGATACCGAACAGCTGACCGATATCCTGATCATCGATGAGCATAATCAGATTCTCATGCATCCCGATCCTGCTTTTATCGGCAAGTCTGTGACGGAAACTGGACTGAAAGATATCGACAAGCTCACAGGGCCTATGGGGCAATTCTCGACGAGTATAAACAGCAAGCCCTATTCAGTTAGTTATTTGCGTTCGAATATGAACGGCTGGATTTATTTATCCGAGACTTCCATCGACAGCTTAACGAAAGAGTCCAGCAAAATCGGGACATACACCATCTACGTCTGTGTATTTATGCTGATCCTCTCGTCGCTCCTAGCTTGGCTTGGCTCGCGCAAAATGTATTCACCGATTCAACGGCTGATGAATCAAATCGGGCAGCTTGTTACCGTGAATCAGAAACGGAAAGCCAACGAATTTCAAGTCATCGGCGAACAGGTCACTCATTTGTTCCAATCCAAGTCTCAACTGGAAAAAGAAGTCCGTCAGCATATCGGTCAGGTGAGAACCTTCTTCCTGATGAAAGCCTTCCAAGGCCACATGAAGCAAAATGAGCTTCTAGAAGGTTTGGAGCAATACGGGTATGGTCCGCAAGTAAGCGATTGGCATACGATGTCTGTCCTCACGCTGCAGATCGATTCGATTGACAACACCCGTTATGAAAGACGAGATTTGGAATTGCTGCTCTTCGCCGTACACAACATCATCGAGGAGCTGATCCCTGCCGAACAGCGGCTGACTCCGATTATTATCGATCAGACCGTGGTAACACTGATTGGAACGCCTGACAGCGAATCCGCCGCTTTCCGCAACACGGTATATGGATGGACCGAGCATTTGCAGCAAAAAATATTCAGCTATCTGAATCTGCAAGTCAGTATCGGGATGAGCCTGCCTATCCATGCATTCACGAACATGTCCATCGCTTACCGCGAAGGCTTGGAGGCACTCAAGCATCGGATTAAATTGGGTGAAGGGATTATTATTCAGTACGAGAATATCAACTCCGGCAAGCACTATTTGAATTTGAATTATCCGAAATCGATTGAAAATGAATTGATCGACGCCATCAAAGTGGCCGAAAAGGATAAATCCAAAGAGCTGCTGAAGCAGCAACTGCAAGCGGTATTCGCCGCTCAGCTAACGCCGCAGGAATACCAGATACCGCTGGCCCGGTTGTTAAACAACCTGCTCATCGTGATGCAGGAATCGGGTATTAGCTTGAATCAGATTCACCCGACGAAGGGCTCTTTGTTCGAGGAACTGCTGGGCCTGCATATGGCCGCGGAAATCGAGGATTGGTTCTGGACCGAGGTCGTGTACCCGCTAATTCGTATTTTCCGCGACCGTCAAGAAGCGCAGTACCATAATGTTTCCGAGAAAATCATCGCTCTCGTTCAGCACTACTATGACACAGACTTAACACTCGAAGAGTGCGCGTCGCGTCTGCACTATAACGCGAATTATTTAAGCAGCATTTTCCGCAAGGAAACGAACTGCTCGTTCAGTGAGTACTTATCGACCTACCGGTTCAACATGGCGAAAAAGTGGCTGTCCGAGACGGATATGCCGATCAAAGACATCTCCTCCAAGCTTTGCTACAACAACTCGCAGAACTTCATCCGCTCGTTCCGCAAGCAGGAAGGGCTTACCCCCGGGCAATACCGGGAGAAAACAAAAGAAGGCTTCATAGACCCTGGTCTATAAAGCCTTCTTTTTATCGGAGAACACCTTGCGGAGAGAGCTCCAGGTTCTAGCTTCCCAGCTTGCGAAGCCCAGGTGTTGCTTCCGCGATCATGGTTCATTCACCATTTTCTCGGTGGTTGAGGTGGTGCTTGCAGGTGTAGAGCATTGTTGTATCTTTCGGAGCAGTTCCGTTACGTGTTCGCGAAATTCGCCCGCTTCTTTGGCATCCATGCCTACCTGGCAGGATAATTGTCCAGGGATGTCTGTCGCCCGCTGCCGCAATGCCTTCCCCTGATCGGTAAGCTCAATGATGACTCTCCGTTCATCATCTACCGCGCGGGTACGCGTCAGCAGTCCTATCACTTCGAGCTTCTTGAGCAGCGGGGTTAGTGTACCTGAGTCCAGATAAAGTCTTTCACCCAGCTCTGTAACCGTCACACCATCCTTATCCCACAAGGCAAGCATCGTCGCATATTGCGTATACGTAAGTCCGATCGCGTCCAACAAAGGTTTGTATAATTTGGTCATTTCCCTGGAACATGCATAAACCATAAAACAAATTTGGTTCTCCAGCTTCAGCGAATCATTCGGGTCCATACTTACCTCCACTTGAACCAAAAAGAGTTTACATTTATTCCATTATACTTCAGCGACAGGAAACCAACCAGATCTGTGAATAATCATATTCCACAAAGGATCAGGGATTACCAATTTTTCTTGATCCTGCTTAGAGATCACTGTAGCGATTTCAGCAGCTTTACCTGCTTGCACCTTTTGCACCCAATCCGGATCTACAATCAGTTCACGGCCGATGGCCACTATCGGCAGTCCCAACTTCCGTGCGTCCAGCGCATCGTCTGCCGTGCGGATTGAACCTACTCCGATCAATGGTACCCTCCCATTAATGCGATCCAGAATCCATTCTACTCGTGTCTTCGAAGGGTCTGCGCCTCTGCGCGGCAAGGAACGGAAATCCATCAAAGAAATGTGCAAATAATCCAGGTCCCGATCCGCTAACGCATCAACCAGTTCCAGTGTGTCGGCCATTGTGATCCCGGTTGTCTCTTCTTCCTCCGGCGAGAACCGGTAGCCGATTAGGAATGGCTCTTTGGCATGAGCGGCGACAACTCGCTGAACTTCTTCAACAATTGCAAGAGGGAAGGCCATGCGCTTCTCAAGGCTCCCTCCCCACTTGTCATTACGCAGATTTGTATGCGCAGAGAAAAACTGCTGGAGCAAGTATCCATTCGCCCCATGGATTTCAACACCATCATACCCTGCTTCAATCGCCCGGCGAGTCGTTTCGCCGAAGTCACGAATGATCGCATCCACTTCCGCCTCTCTTAAAGGCCGCGGTGCGATGCCGCCGACTTGTGCGCTAGCGACGTCACTTGCGCTCACAATGTCTCCATTCGGAACCAGTGCAGGTGGACATTGCCGGCCACCGTGGAAAATTTGCAGAATCGCTTTTGCGCCCTGCTCTTTAATGGTTTGAGCAAGCGATCTCAGGCTCGGAATCATATCGTCGCTGTCTCCAGCGAACTCTCCCGGAAACCCTTTGCCGTTAGGTGTCACATAAGTGCAAGCGGTAATAACCATGCTAACTCCTTGTGATCGACGTGCGTAGTAAGCAAGCTCCTCTCGCGAAACCGTGCCATCTTCGTTGGCTGAACAATTCGTCATCGGCGCCATGACAATCCGGTTTTTGAGCTGAGTACCCTTTTTAAATACCAATGGTTCAAATAACGATGAGTAGGTGGTCATAATGATTTCTCTCCTTTAATTTATCTTTATAAATCGTTAAGTGATTCCAGATGTATTTAATAAAATAAAATTGAATCAAATATAATTGTATATTAACGTATGTACTCAGTCAAATTAGTGAACGCGGGTATAAGCTAGGATTCCCGTTGAAGCGTCAAATAGTGATTAGCCTTAGAAATTAATGCCGCAGAGGACGCTATCAAAAATCCTTCCACGTATAATCCACGCTCAATATGCCGGATGGCTGTTCCTTCATATTCCAATTGTGGGCTGCCGCTGCCTCAGGTTTCCGGAAACAAACCAAATTCCGATAGTAGCCGAAAGCGCGGCAAACAGCTGGTCTCACCGCATGAATTCCGCACTTGTCGTGATCGAGATCGTAAAATATGCAGGTGCCAAAATGCCGTTCTTGATGTTCAAGCTCCTTGCGGACTTTGGCCGGCATCGATTTTACTTTCTTTTTGATTATTTGCAACTCCTGTTGCGTAACAGGTACCGGACCGCAGCACAAACCTTTGCAGCCTTGGCATGGCAGATCAGACATAAAGGCCTCCTTCTATCATGTCGCTAAATATATATTTACTTTTATTTAATTATATGGTATATTATGTATATATTATTTCAAGAAATAATACTATCATATCTACTAATCTTATACAATACTGTTATTCTATCTAAAAGATTTAAATAAATCTGATCCAAAAAAAACCTTCATCCCACTACGAGGTGGTTTTGAAGGTTTTTTTCAATCGCCGTTTCATTATGCATACGATTCGTGCTGGACTCCCGCTCCTCGCAAAGCAGATGGCGCTCATCTGCTCGCAACAACAAGTGTCGGCGGGCTAACCGGTCAATCTTTGAACTGAATTTACTGCGCAAGCAAATTTGCCGTAGAAGGCTTACTAGAAAGCTCAGCCATCTACTATAAGCCAACTTTTAACATCGATGTCACTCTGCTTAAGCTTAGAGCCATCGCTACTAATTCCGTTTATTTTAGTTGTACAAGCAATAATTATTATAAAAAATTAATGTCTATTTATCTGTTCGCTAATCAAATCAATTTCCTTGGTTAGCTTTTTCGATGCTTCTTGGCCGAGAATGTCCGAATATCTGTCATGCAGCTCAGAAGATGCACGACGGATGCTCTCCTCCAAACTATGACTTTTGTCTGTTGGATAGACGAGTACCGTCTTTCCATGCACCTTCCTTTCCAAGTATTGCTTGCCTTCCAATTTATCGATAAAACGTGTTAACGTAGAAGGTGTTATACACAACTTTTCGGCCAATTCTTTTTGCGAAATTCCCGGGGTTCCGTTAACCAGCAAAATCAGATAACCATACATGGGGGTTAATCCGGTCGATGCAAATACTTCTTCAGCCATTTTCGTAATGGCTCGACTTAAGCGGTTAGCGGTAAAAAATAAGCAATTGTGCAAGAAACCATCATTCATAGCGCACTTTCTCCTCTCTGTTTCATCCTTTTTTGTATGTACAAAGACTATATTATTTGGTTTTTTCTTTGTCAATCTATTTTAACTTACTATGATTCGGCAATGATACTGCAAAATACGCAGCCTAATCCATTATATTTCTTCCTGAACGGTTAAACCCACCCCAAATAGTGAAATCTCTAAAAAAACCAACAATGTTGCCGATCTATTCCGGCAGCATTGTTGGTTTTTTTAGCGCTCACGTTTTTCGTCACTCTATTCAAATCTCGTTCAAATTCTGGGCCAGCCACCCAATCGTCTCTAAAGGGCTGGTCTGGTTCCAATGACGACGGTGGCGTCCATGTCGTCGGAACTGGCCACCTGCGGGATCAGCCCATTGCGAACGAAGATCTCGACAGTCCGTGGCGCCTGCCGCTCACTAGTCTCGACCAGCAGGTAACCACCCGGAGCCAGCCATAGTGGCGCCGATGCTGCCACCCGGCGCTGGACGTCAAGTCCGTCCGCGCCCCCGTCGAGCGATATCAGCGCCTCATGTATGCGGGCTTCCGGAGGTAGCAACCTGATCGCCTCGGTGGGTACATAGGGAGCGTTAGCGACCAAAACTTCCACGCGACCTCGCAGCAGAGCGGGCAGCGGCTCGTAGAGGTCACCTTCGTACACGTGACCACCAACAGCAGTGACGTTGCGATGGGCGCACCGCACCGCAGCAGGGTCGATGTCGACGGAGTACAACTCGATCTGATCCAGGGCAGCGGCCAGCGCGACACCGAGCGCGCCCGATCCACAGCACAGGTCTACCACGACAGTTCTTGACCGCGCGAGAGCGGCAGCCTGGCGAACAAGAAACTCGGTACGGTGACGGGGTACGAAGACACCCGGGTCCACCGCTATTCGCAGACCACAGAACTCCGCCCAGCCGATAACGTGCTCGAGGGGGAAACCAGCGGCTCTCCTGTCCACCATGGCGTCGAGGTCGGCCGGGGTCTGCGCCGCGGAAATGAGCAACCGGGTCTCGTCTTCGGCGAAAACACAACCAGCATTTCGAAGCCTGGTAACGATGAATGTATACAGGGTATCCCCATGAAAGTCACCACAATTCACAAATGTTCCTCCTCGACTTCATCTCGGAACGACGATATTCATCACTTTGCTAGGGAGTGACTATCACTAGTTGTTACGAACTGATATTCATCATTTTATCGCCATCGCAGTTTGCTGGACAGATACAAAATCGTTATAAAAAACTATTCTTCATCCTTATTTTTCCATTTATACTTCAACCGAACTGTCCGTTAACAGAAGAAAAACACCTAGCGGCATCCTTGGTATAAATCATATGTTGGCGAATGGGGAGTGGATTGGGAATGGGTTCCGAAAAGATTTCAAATACGGGCGCCAACGCTTCTCCACCCCAGTCCCCTCCCCTCTTCTGTTCGACTTTGAGCTGCCTTCCACTTCCCTTTTCCATCACGGGTTATCGCCCAGTTGTAACGACGGAACTACGGTGCGTTATCTCTTTAAATTCCCTGTTTTTTTACCATGACGAGGAACTGTGATGCGTTAAACAGGTAATTGCTAGCGTGAAATCCCTGATTTCTGATGCATAGCGTACTGCAGTTCCGCGAAATGCCCATTCAAGCCGATATGCCTAGCCATAACGCACCGTAGTTCCGCTAGCCCGCTAATGATCACGCCTTTCAAAGAATCTAATGGTTCGGTGAACCTATAAATTCTATAACCTGAACAAAGGACCGCCTCCCGGCAGCCCTTTCCATATAACTGATGCACGCGAATCTCTTTGAGTTACTAGTACTTACAATGTAAAATAAAAATATCATTCTGTATCCGATCGGAGAACCTCTATGACTGATTTGCTTCCTGCGTCGCACAGCCTATTTGACATTTTCCCCTGTTTCCAAGCAATCCCCGCCGAAGAGTGGGACGCTGCAAAACCTCGACTTCGAACATTCCCTGCTAAATCAACATTATTTGTCAGCAATGATGCCGTTCAGTATTCCTTATTTCTCATTTCGGGAACGGTGCAAATCTTGAATTTGACTGAAGACGGCCGTGAGGCTATGTCTAACCGTCTATCCGCCGGGGATATATGCGCCATGATGGTACTGAGCGGCCTAAGCGAGCGTGAGTATCCCGGAACAATCATAGCGGAGACCGAGGTAACAGCTCTGTTCGTGGAAAAAAGAGCTTTTCTACTCTGGATTCAAAAGTATACGCCTGTCCGAAACGCGGTATTCGGGAATATTTTGGACGGGCTCCTCCGTATGGGCAGCCTTCTCTCCGATAAAATATCGCAACCCTTAGACTTGCGACTTGCTGGGGTCTTGTTGAGGCTGACATCGGAGCAGCATCCGACAGCTCGGATTACGCATCAGGATTTAGCTGCTGAACTAGGTTCAGCTCGTGAAGTGGTCAGCCGCATGCTAGGCCGAATGAAAAAGAAAGGCTGGATAGCAACTGAACGGGGTTCGGTAACCGTTCATCAACGGGGAGCATTGAGCAGGCTCGTTGGTGACTAGGTCACAGAAACCGATAGCGCCTCTTGGTAAAGTAAAGTCAGTTGAGCTGACTGCGGCTCACAATTTAGAAAACCAGGAGGTTTTATACGATGAGAAATCCATTATCCCCAGGGGTTGCAGCCCCTGATTTTACGTTCATCGGTGTCGACGGTTCTTCTCTCTACCTGTCCAATCTTCGAGGTCGCAAGGTGCTGCTCGTGTTCTTGCGCAATGCCGCTTGCGCGCTTTGCAACTTACGAGTAAGACACTTTATTAGACGCTACAAGGAGTGGCACCTGCAAGGATTGGAAGTCGTGGCGGTGTTCGAATCTCCACAGTCTAATATGTCCCTATATGTCAGCCGACAGGAGGCTCCATTCGCGTTAATTGCCGATCCTCTGGCCGAGCTGTATGATCTGTACGGCGTCGAAGTATCTGAGGAGAAATTGCAAGCGACGATTGCTGATTCGAATACGCATGTATTTGTAGCTGAGGCGGAAGCCGAAGGGTTTGCTTTAACCCCAGAAGAGGGATCCAACATGAACCGCATTCCAGCCGAGTTTCTGATCGATGAGAACGGCATCATACAGGTCGCGCATTACGGTCGCCTGGTGACCGACCACATGCCACTAGAGGTTATCGACCGTTTCGCCAACGTTGCCAAGAACAACGCGCAATAAGAGCCCTAACGATAAACTGACTCTTAGCGTAGAGAAGGGTTGCGTCACAGCAACTCTTCTTTTCTTTTACAATAGCTCCCCGTTTGCTCCAAAAGAAAGACTTTCATGCAATATATTACAGGACGCTTGGCAGTCCATGAAGACACATCTCTACGCAATCTCTACCTTGCTTTAGAGCATGAATAGTTTTAGGGTTCGGCAGATGATAAATGTTTGCATAATCAACTTCGTCGTAGTATTCTCGCACCGGAAATGCCAGTTTCTCTCCATACATGGAAAATTCGGCATGAACGCCGGCTTTATTCCCACGGGCATCCAGACGTATCCATCTGCCTATGGATTTCAAGAATACTGCATTCAAGGCATGGAGGCAGTATCCGGTCTCTGGCGTATCGCCGAGTGTAAGCCGTTGATAACAAAAACCAGCAGGAATCCCCCTGCTTCTTAAAATGGCACACAGCAAATTAGACTTCGCATAACAAATACCCTCTTTGAAATGAAGCACTTCTGAAGCCCTGCGCGTTATTCGTGAACTTTGTTTATCCCATGAATGGAAGATGTCGTCTCGAACAAATTCATACGCTTTTTTTACAAAGTCATCCTCGTTTGACGATCTACCGTATAATTCAAATGCTTTTTCCTGAATCGATTGGTCACTAAAATCGACCTCTTCAGATTCAACTAAATAATCCTCTAGCGCATTAGATTCACATATCAAATTCATGTAGCCACCCCGATTTTTTAATGCCTCCACTTTAGGATGCGATTTAATATTCATTTTATTGAATAATTATACATTTTACTCTCTGAATTGTATACCCATTTCTTTCCTATGAATACAGCCCGTTTAAAACAAAAATCGGCACTGCCTTTTAGACAACGCCGATTTATTACTACCTGCAGCAAGGAGATTTTGACATCACGGAACTAATTTGTATACGGCATACCCCTGTTTCCGGCAATTCCAGTTCTACTTTCTCAGCCGCCTCACGATCTCCTGCTAAAGCTGCAACAACGGATCTTACTTGTTCGTACCCTGTGGCCATCAAGAAAGTTGGCGCTCTGCCATAGCTCTTCGATCCAACGATATAAAAGTCCTTCTCAGGTTGTCTTAACTCTTTCTCCCCATGTGGTCTTACTGTACCGCAGCTATGAACATTGGGGTCGATGAGAGATGCTAACCCCAAGGTGCTCTCCAGGCCTGAATCTGTAATCACCCTTACTTCTCTTAGGAAGGATAGATCCGGGCGGGAACCGGTATTCGAAACGATCTCATCAATAGCATCAATTTCAACCCATTCACTGCCTAAAGAACCAACAATCCGGATTTTTTCTTTGTTCTTTTTTAACCCTTGAATATAAAATGGCGTCAGAACCTTAATTTCTCCGGACTCGACTAGCCTCTGAATGCGCGTTCCGAGCTCTCCTCTGGCAGCAAGTTGATCTTGCTCTTGTCCTCCATATACGTCCTTAAGCTTTGATTTCCTGAGTGCCCAAACGATTTCCGTTTCCTGTACTTGCTTCTTAAGTTCGCCAAGTTCCAAAAGCGTGTTAATCGCAGAGTGGCCGCCGCCCACAACAAAAACTTTCTTTCCACTATAGCGATCCTTATGCTCACCTAGAACATTTGGTATACCATAGAATATTTGTTTACTCAAAGACTGCTCCTCAGTCGTCCATACTCCTTCCGATAGGATTGGATTCGGATGGGCCCATGTACCCGAAGCGTCAATGACAGCTTTGGCTTCAACCAAAGTTCTCTCCCCATTTTTCAGTGTATGTAAGACAAACGGAAGGTCATTGCGGCCCTGTGTTTTAACCTTGTTTAAGCCTTTGCGGCTCACAGCGATCACTTTTGTATTCAAGTGTATGAAAGGTTTGATTTCAGGCAATTCAGCCAGAGGTTTAAAATAGTTCTCAATCATCTCTAACCCGGTAGGGATATCCCCTTGATCCGGAGCAATCCAGCCGTGTGAAGTAAGTAATTGATGTGCTGCTTTATCTATATTGTATGCCCATGGTGAAAAGAGACGCACATGTGACCACGTCCGTATATTGGCGCCAACCTCGTTCCCTGAATCGAATAATACAAAGGATTCCCCACGAGAAACTAGATGTGCCGCAGCGGCAAGTCCAACTGGCCCAGCACCTATAATGGCTACAGGTAATTTTGTTTTAAGTAACACTTTATTTTCGCTCATTAAAAATCCCTCCAATTAATTATATTCATCAAAATATATTGATTTATAAATCAAAAAAAATTGATATTTAATCCGTAAAAATAGCTAACATCTGCTTGGTCTAAATATGCAGCATAGCTCTTCTGAAAGCAATCCGTTGATTTCAACATGATTGATCTCGTAATAGCTCCAGGTGCCGATGACCTCTTTTGTAATTAGATTGGCATCTAATAGGATCTTTAAGTGATAAGACAATTTGGATTGAGCCATGTCCACGATATCGCATAAATCACAAACACACGTTTTTCCCCGCTGGGTCAACTCATTCATGATCTGCAGTCTCTTGCGATCCGCCAAGGCTTTAAACTTTGCCTCATACGCTTCGAAAAAGGAGTCGTTCGGTTTCGTGTTTATCTTTACTTCGTGTATTGGAATTAAGGTTTTCATTCCTATCACCCGCTTCATTAATCAATTATTTTTGATTTAATAACAATTTATCGCATTGTAAACCAAATTGCAACCTTATAGTCAAAATATTAGAAGGGAAACGCACGAACCTATAACATCGAAGGGATGGATTGCGCTTCCTGTGCGTTAACGATTGAAAATCACCTTAAATCTCAATCCGCCGTAAAGGATGTAAACGTCAATTTCAGGAAAAACGACCAGGCCAATCGGAGTGCCGAAGATATTTACAATATCTTAACTATTAAATATAATCAAGTAATTATATAATCATTTAAAAATGGACAGGAGCGTATAGTTTTGGTAGAAATCGAAAAGTTGTCTGATGCGTGTAAACTGCTCGGGGATAAAATGAGGCTCACCATACTTTCCCTTCTCAAAGAGCGCGAACTTTGTGTATATGAAATTGTAGAGATTTTACAAACAAGCCAACCTAATGTGAGTCAACATATGCGAAAGCTGAAGGACGGCGGTTTAGTTAAGGAAGCCAAAAAGGGGCAATGGGTATTTTATTCATTGAACATCAACGATAAACCGTACTTACATGATTTCTTCCAACATTTACCTTCTCAAAAAGAAAAAGTTGATGCGATTTCATGTGAACAACTAGATTGTTGCGATTAGGAGGACCCCATGGTATCAGCGATTCTCATATTCTTGATTACACTTACTTTTGTGATTTGGCAGCCCAAGGGATTGAATATTGGTTGGTCTGCTTCAGCCGGAGCCATACTAGCCCTTATTTTTCAAGTTGTTTCCTTGCATGATGTCGTAGTCGTGACGGGAATCGTTTGGAATGCGACACTCGCCTTCGTTGCCGTGATTCTCATTTCCCTCATCCTTGACCAGATCGGTTTCTTCGAATGGTCCGCCCTGCACATGGCGCGCATTGCAAAAGGGAATGGGAAAACCATGTTCGTCTACGTCATATTGCTCGGAGCAACAGTTGCGGCCCTATTTGCTAATGATGGAGCGGCACTCATTTTAACGCCAATTGTTCTGGCGATGGTTCGAGCCTTGAAATTCCCGGACAAAATGATTCTTCCATTCATTATGGCAAGTGGTTTTATTGCGGACACGACCTCACTTCCCTTTGTTGTGAGTAATCTGGTTAACATCGTGTCTGCTGATTTCTTTGGGATCGATTTTGTCACCTATGCGAGCAGAATGTTCGTCACGAGCCTATTCTCCTTGGCAGCAAGCTTACTAGTTCTCTTTGTATGCTTTAGAAAAACCATTCCACAAAATTACGACCTTACACAGCTCAAACGCCCATCAGAAGCAATTAAAGATTTAAAATTATTCCGTCTATCATGGGTGGTACTCGGCATTCTGTTAGTTGCTTACATGATCAGTGGATTCATTAAAATCCCCGTCTCGATCATCGCTGGTATCGCGGCTCTAGTTTTTATTCTTTTTGCTCGTTCCAGCAAAGTTATTGAAACGAAACGGGTTATCAAAGAAGCACCTTGGGCTGTAGTTATATTCTCCATCGGCATGTATGTTGTGGTTTACGGATTGAAAAACGTGGGTCTTACCGATACTTTGGGAAACCTGATCGAAACCATATCCGGACAAGGACTGTTTGTCGCCACTGTTGGAATGGGATTTTTATCCGCTATTCTTTCCTCACTGATGAATAACATGCCGACAGTTATGATTGATGCGCTTGCGATCAAAGGCTCACAAACAGATGGCATTATCCGTGAGGCGCTCATTTATGCCAATGTTATTGGCTCCGATTTAGGGCCTAAGATTACCCCTATCGGCTCGCTCGCCACGTTGTTATGGCTTCATGTGTTATCCAATAAAGGTGTCAAAATAACCTGGGGTTATTATTTTAAAATCGGCATTGTACTTACCATCCCAACTTTACTGATCACGTTGATCGGTTTGTTTGTTTGGTTAAGCGTAATCTCATAAATCACACTTAAAGGAGATGTTCAACATGGACAAAAAACTAGTTTATTTTCTTTGCACAGGAAACTCCTGCCGCAGCCAAATCGCTGACGGATTTTTGAAAGCTTTAGGCAGCGATAAATATGAAGTACAAAGCGCAGGTCTGGAAGCACACGGATTGAATCCCAGAGCAGTTGCAACGATGAAAGAAGCAGGAATCGATATCTCGAATCACACCTCTGATGTGATTGACCCTGAGATTTTAAGCCGCGCCGATTACATTATCACACTGTGTGGACATGCCAACGATAATTGCCCAGTTGTTCGCAATGACAAAGCTGCAAGATGGCACTGGGGCTTTGATGACCCTGCAAAAGCAACCGGAACGGAAGAGGAAATTAGAGCTAAATTCCGCGAAGTTCGCGATTCCATTAAAGACCGGATCGAGCGATTCTTAAAGGAAGGCGAGTAAAATGAGCAAACTAACAGAAATCCTAGATCAGCCCGATCTAGGATTTCTGTTAGTTTGTCTACAATACATAATTAAAGTGAACACGAACATGCGTCTTTGCCCTAATACATTGGCAGCACGCCCACCGAGAAGCAAAAAGCTGCCGGAGAAGATCGTGTAGGCGCTGACTACCCACTGTAGCGACTGATCGAGCCGATCGTTCAACAGTTCTGGATCCGATTTTCTGACACCCATTTATTTCGAGAGCAAGAATTCGAGCACTGCGTTCAAGAATTCGGCCTGCCGCTCTATATTCGGCATATGGACTGTAGGCAGCATGACCAGTTTCGCGTTAGGCACCGTCGCGGCGATCAATTCGTTATGACTGGGAAGAGTCACCGTATCGTACTGCCCGGCGATCACCAATGTCGGGCTGCTGATAAGCGCAATAGTCCGGCGCATATCCAAATCGCGGATCGCAGCATAAGTTCCTGCAAGCCCTTGCGGATTAGTGGAGAGTACCATTGCGCGAAACGATGATATGACATCCCCCTCTGTCTCCAACATATGTGGAGGGAACCAGTTCCCAATGAACATGTCAGCGATTTCTGACAGGTTCTCGGCTTGACGTACGGCGGCTATCAGTCTATCAAATGTTTCGGCTGGTCCTAAGTAGGATGATGTAGTGACCAGAATCAGCCGGTCGATCCTCTCAGGAACATGGATGCCGAGCCATTGCCCGACTATACCGCCGAGCGAAAGTCCAAGGAAATGCACTTTGCTGATATTGAGTGCGTCGAGCAGTTCGATCACATCCCGCCCCATCCGGTCAATCGAATACGCTCCCGCTGGGGCATCCGAGGCGCCATGCCCCCGGAAGTCGTAGCGGAGTACGCGAAAATGCTTCGATAACTCTGCAATTTGTCCATCCCACATGTTCAACGTGGTGGCAATTGAGTTCGCGAGAACCAATACGGGTCCGCTTGCTGGTCCATCGAATCGATAAGCAATACGATACCCATCTCCAGTCGTAAAAAATTGTAACCTGCCATTCGTTACTGATTCGTTTAATGTCATTGTCATAGTTCTTATTCTCCTTTTCTGTTTATTAATGACATTTTATTAAAGATAACGTACAATTTAAATAAGATTAACAAGGAATTCAGGGGCTAGAAACTTAAGCATTTATTTGTTTCTGACTATAAACTTTTAAAAATAAGGTGTTGTGTTTATGGACCAAATCGATTATAAAATCTTGTCGGCGCTGCACAATAACGCCCGGATTCCCATTTCCGGGTTGAGCCGAATGATAGCGATGTCGCAGCCGGCTATAACGGAAAGAGTTCGAAAGCTGGAGGAGCAAGGGGTAATAACGGGCTATCGGGCGGAGCTTTCTCCATCTAAGCTTGGTAAGCATACAACCGCATTCATTTTATTTAAATCGAATACCTGCGCGGATTTCGAAGCCTTCAGCGAGTCGTCTCCTGAGATTGTCGATCTTTACAGAATTAGCGGAGAGTATAATTATTTAATGAAAGTGTCAACGGAAACAAGTGAATCATTGACAAGTTTTCTTGATAATTGCAACACATTCGGATTTTCTACGACCCTAATTGTTCTCTCAACAAGATTCGAGGATAAAAGTCTTGTATCCAGCAATGCATCGAATGATATTTCACAAGTGCAGTCAGAACGAATCGCGAGGGGAACATAAAGCTAGTCAGGTGAGAAAGTGTGTATGACAATAGGGTAGTACCGTGAAGAACTTCACGGTACTACCCTATTAATGATCATCAGATGGAATATTGCTTGCGTTCAGCTGCAACTAGGATATTCAATTGTTCACGGTACTTGGCCATGGTTCGCCTGGAAACCTCCGTTTACACCGATCGTCACTGTCGCGTTAGCCTAGTACTTTATTTTCTTTTCACATCTACATCTCTAGCGCATAAGCCAGAACCTGCTCTCGTGTCATAGCACGGCCTTGACCCCACCCTATGAGGAATGGTTCAGGGCCAAGTTCATTCTCCACCGCACTCTTCGCATGGTCGTAGATCTCTTGAAATTGCGGCTTATCAGCAGCCCCAATCCCCTCTCTAATCCTCTCCGAAGCTCCTAATAAAATCGCTGCTTTGGTATATTCGCCAGACCATCCAGCCCTCTGGCAAGAAACCAACTTCCATGGTAGGACTGGCATATCGCAATACTTCGTTTGAATTGTGTCACGGCTTGATCATAATTGTGCTTTTGAATAGAGAGGTAACCCAATATGCGGAGTGGACCTGACATTTCCCAATAATCCCTTACTCGTTCAAACAATTCTGAGCTTCTCGTCAGCTGTCGCTGAGCCTGCTCATGATCTCCTTGCATGAGCAACACTTGGCCCAATGTGTTTAATGAAGACGCCAGATTCCAATCATCTCCGTCTTGCTCGACACAATGAACGCTCTCTCCCGCTAACTTAGCCGCTTCATCCGTCAAACCTTGATGGAGCGTTATTTGGGTGAGCAACCGCAGATTTGAGGAAAGCAATCCGGGACTCCCGAGCTTGCGGGCATCCTTCACACTTTGCTGTGCATACCTGAATGCCTCCTCGGTCTCGCCTTTCACCCATAATAGAATCCCAACACCGTGCCTGACTTTAACGAAATTCGGGTTTGAAGATTGCTCGCCAGAAACAAGAAGCGCCTGTTGAAGCCGAGTAATCCCCTCATCCAGCGCACCTTCATGAAGCCAGAAAAAGTATAAATACGCCGCCATCCGCAGCGCTGTATCTGCCTCTTGTGCCCTTGTGGAGGCCCATTCCAGAACCGAGCAAATATTCGCATAGTCTTGTCGAATCGCTAGCAAAGCTGTGTCTCGGCTTCTACTTCGAAAGTCCCTGCCCATCCTCTCTACGAGGCTGCAGTAATACTCGGCGTGAAGATGACGGATGTGATCCCGCTCCTCATCGGTCTCGCTGCTCAGCCATGTTTCCCGCGCGAATTGCTTAATGGCTTCGAGTAAAAAGAATCTACGGTTATTGCCAGCACGCAAGATTTCTGTTGAAACCATTGATTTGCTCACTAAATTTGATACTAAATCCAACGCTTCTTCCCTTTGAAATCGAATGCCAGCGAACAGCTCTGGCGGAGCTGCCATTCCTTGAGCGGTGCCTATTGCTTCCACTGCCTCCAAGTCAAATCCTCCGGTAAATACACTAAGCCGATTAAGCATCAGCCTCTCATTCTGTGTTAACAGCGAATAGCTCCACTCCATCGTAGCCCGAAGTGTCTGATGGCGAGAATTGGCGGTCCGTTGACCGGAAGAAAGCAAGCCTAACATATCGGATAATCGTCGATCAATTTGTTGCAGACTCAGTACGTTACTCCGAGCAGCAGCGAGCTCAAGTGAAAGCGGAATTCCCTCTAACCGCACGCAAATTGAAGCGATAAGATTTCCTTCCTCTTGCGAGTTATCAAAAGTTGTTGCTATTGCTTTGGCTCGTTCGACAAAAAGCTGTACCGCCTCGAACTGCATGAGTGCTTCATAAGTCATAGGCTCCGAATCGCCTTCTAGCCGTGGACAGGAAAGTGGCGGTACCTGCCAGACCGTCTCAACAGCAGTATGGAAAGGCTCTCGGCCGGTAGCCAGAACCGTTAAATAAGAGGATACAGCAAGCATACTCTCAACAAGCGCAGCGCAGGAGTCAATCAGATGCTCACAATTATCGAGCACGAGCAGCATTCTTTTATCCCGAAGCAGCTCAAGCAAAGACTCCAGCAGTGTATGTCCCCTCTGCTCCTTTACACCCAGAACAGAAGCCAGCATTCTGATGGCCATTACAGAATCGGCAGCAGCGGCCAGTTCAATAATCCAAACACCATCCCTATACCTCGGCATCGCTTCAGAGGCAACCTGATAGGCTAACCGCGTTTTTCCACAGCCCCCAGGCCCGGTGAGCGTGACAAGAGGAGCGCTAGCCAGCAGCTGCGTAATATCTGTTATCTGCTGTTGCCTTCCGATAAATCCGGACATGCGGGAGGGTAAATTAGTCGGTATACGTTCCTGAGTTGCCTGCACAACCGGCTCGCCAGCAGATACTCCATCCTGGGAGGAATTTGGCTTGGGCGCAAATTGTATGGTGTCAAACCATTGATCATCAAACTTCGGATACATGCGATAATTCCCTGACTTCAGATTATGAAAGTGACTAACCGTCTCCCATAAGCTCTGCGCTTCCTCTTGCACCGAACCTGGTAAGAAGATACCTTCCTCAGTGAATACCTGGATCAGCTTCTGCAAATTATGCGCGCTTGGCAGCCGTTCGCCTATCTCCCACTGCTGAACCGTTCTCGTCTCCACACCAATTCTCTTCGACAGGTCGATCTGTCTTAGCTTAGCCTTATTACCTGGCCTTGATCTCTGCCGAAGTCTGCGGATCATCTCTTCGGGCCATTCCTTATCGATTTCCTGCTTAGACAACCTGATTCCCCCGCTTCCCTTATTAGAGACGACGATAGCCGCACGAACTAACACGAACTTTTGGCACGAACTTCCATACATTCTAACATACGTATCTGAACTGCTACAATTCAGTTATACCGATGAGGTGAACAAAGATTTACGGAAACAATCATCCAATATGAGGAGGAATGAGCATGCCATTCGTACGCATCTCGTTAATGAAAGGGAAATCTGCAAACTATCAGAAGAACGTCGGAGACATCGTCTATCAAGCCATGATTAATACGCTTAATGTACCTCAAAATGATCGATTCCAGGTCATAACCGAACATGATCCGAGCGGTTTGATTTATGACCCGAATCACCTTGGAATTCAGCGAACCGACGATATTATTATTATCCAATTAGTTCTCAACGAAGGACGTACGGTGGACTTGAAAAAATCCTTTTACCAGCAAGTAGCTAATGATTTACATGAACAACTGGATGTCCGTCCCGAAGATATCTTCATCAATCTTGTTGAGGTGAAGAAAGAAAACTGGTCTTACGGCAATGGCATTGCGCAGTACGCACAATAGAATTACCCTATTCACTTAAATTTAAAGGAGGAATTACCATGTACAAAATGATGGCAATCTACGAGGAACCAAAAGATATAGAGAAGTTTGATGAGCACTACTTCGGCGTTCATGTCCCTTTACTGCATAAGCTGCCCCACTTGCTTAGCTTCTCCGTCCAGCGGGTCAAGAGTGTACAAAACACAGAAACCCCCATCTACCTTGTTGTTGAGTTAAAATACGAGAACGAAACTACTTTTAACCAATCCTTTGTTTCCAAGGAAGGTCGGGAAGCGCAAGCAGATACCACAAAGATGCTTCCACTCCTCTATAAGCTTCCAACCGTGTTGCTTGTCGAAGAGGTTCTCTAAGCAGCACACAGATGAACTCCTGCAATTGGTCTCAACTATGACGGATAGCTATGCACCAGGCATGGATCGGCAAGCAGGTTTCGATGCCCGCATCGCTATTCGTCCACAGCTAAGCAGAATTATCGCTCCAATTAAAACTCTATTCACGTATCATCTCTTTCATCTACGTCTGCAGCAAGTTCCTTTTTCTTTGCTATAAGCTTTTCCCTGATTCGATTCTCCTCTCTAATATATTGATTTCTATAAAGTACCCGTTGATCGTCTACTTTGTAATCTTCACTTATTATTTCATTATCCCCATGCGATACCGTCAAATTGATATTTGTGCCAACATTTGTATTCTTTACTACATCAGCAGTCCCTTCAATAACAAGTGGTTCTTCTTCTGAAGGAATAAATTTATAACCTTTTTCTTCTGCATCTTCTCCTGCGTCTTCATCCTTTTTTTCTTGTGCCATTCTGGCAATTTTATGCTCAAGAACAATCATTTTGGTGTTCATGTCATAGGAACCCGCAACCAAATTATTAGGTGTGTTAAGGCCCCCAAGACTGCTTCCAATAATATGCAGCCATTCGAATCTGCCCCCTAACTCTGTTCTTGCTGCCTCCTTCTCCTCATTAGTACTTTCTTCCTCATGCATAGAATCAATCACGTGATTTTTTGCACTCTGTCCGCCCATTACATCCGCTTGACCCGCACCTCTATCGCCTTTTATCCAACCAGGTTTTAAATGTGTAATTGTTACTTTAAGCTTGTTGGCTGTTCTCTGAGCTGTAAATACCGGTTCCTTTTTTTCTTCAAATTTCCTTGAATCAGGTTTATGAATCCTTGCCTTGTAACTAGCTTCTAATCGCGCTGGTTCTCGTGTCTTTTCTGGATTAATTATATTAAAGCGTTTATCGTATTCGTCAGCTGCAGCCCTGGCAATGCCTGATCTGGGTTGCGGTTCAACATTAATCAAGGCATATCTTATACACAAAAACTTTTCTATCACTCGCTCATCTGCATTATGGAACTCTACAAATTTTTTTAATTTAGGAATATTCGCCAATATAATCCCCCCAGGCTCTTTATACCATTGAGCATTAGAGACCAATTCATTAACTGTGTCTACATCGAGGTTCATAATATCAACAGGTCTCGCATTAGGTCCTGTAGCTAATGCTAAAACTTTTTTTGAAACTACTTTCTTTTCTTCCTCTTTTTCCTCTCCACCGCTTTCAAAATAATCACTTAACGAGATCGTATCCGATGTACTCCCTAATACTGGCAAAGCTCTAGATCGTAGTTCTATTGAAAGTGGGTCGACTGTAATCAGGGCAGAATTTGCTAATCTTTTCAAAGAAGAAGTGGCATAATTGGCATCTTCTTTACTTCTCCTCTTTTTTTCATGTGCCGCAGCACTCTCCGCTTTTTTCTTCTTCCTTTTTGTGGTAGTGTCTATGTATCTTACTAAAACTAATTTTTCTTTAGTCACACGAATCGTATGTTTCCCCTTCATCTTGTTCAATTCACTAAATTTATCCTCAAATTCATCCTCATCTATTTCGAACGACTCATTTGCTTTGTTAAATAATTTTTTTTTATCCTCATCCGAGTATTTTGACCCGGTTTTTGTAACAATCGTCCTTTGAATCATGCTGTCCTGTACTTGATCTCCCTTTAGGAAATCCCCATTTTTTAACTGAAACGACGGTTTCACTTTATCTTCAGACAGAATTCGGCTCTGCCCTGAACCATTAGGGTGATTATTCGGTTTCAATGGTGAACGGGAGACTACAAGTTGAGCGGTCGCTCGATTACCAATCGTTTTTTGAAATTGCATAATTTGAGTAGGTGTGAACGGTAGAGTTGCATCATCCGAAGAGTTCCGACGTTGTAGGTTCCCAGCGGAAGTCAGGCCTCCACTTTCATTCGACTGTGTTACTTGAGGAGCAGAACCTGATGCATTCTTTGAGGGGATTGGGGGCATGGATTGCAATTTATACGCCTCCTTTGCTAGCTATAGATGTACGTAAAGTTGCTGCTTCCATATGGCTGGGATCTAGCTGCAAACATATTTCCAAATAATCCAACGCTTTTTCATTGGCCAACATGTAATAACATATAGCTAAGTTGTAATAAGTAGGCGCTGCTTGTCCAAAACCCTCCAAGGAACGCATGAAAAATACAATAGCTTCCTCATATAAATCCATCTGATAAAGCATTGTACCCATATCAAATGCTAAATCTTGATCCTCACCAATTGGATAATACATCTCCCAAACTCGCTGAATCATGACGAACATCCCTTGTTTATCCTGCGATGAAATTTCTGATAAGATCTTTCTAAAATGCGGTATGCATTGTTTAAACAGGTGAGCATCATACCCGCTAAGTCTGATAAATGATAACAGCTGACCCTGTTTCATTTCATGAAAATGTTTTTCGAAATATTTTTTCAAGCTAAAAAAGTCATCCGGGCCAAACCCGCTAATGAATCGGTCGTAAGCCGCTTTAGTATTTGTATATAAGCCTGCACCCGGCACGATCAGAAGACCTATCAGGTTTAAGTGTTGATGGGAATGAGGAGTAAAAAAAGTTTGGCCGCCTTGATCCTCACCATATAATTTAAAAGCATGATAATTTACGGTAAGTGAAAAACTGCCATGATACACCAACGCAGGCTCGGTTTGCTCATCTAATTCCGATATACAGTGATAACCTTTATCCGCGGATAACAGCAATATACCTTCATTCGAAAATTGTCGTAAACGCTCAAGGCAACGTATGCCAACGGAAGGAATAAGCACATGCGATTTTTTTATATGGGTTTTGTAATTTTCAAGTAAATCATTAAAAAATCTCTCTTCATACGGGGAATTTTCAATAATCTTATACTGATAATTTAAATGCGCAGATTTCAATTGCTCTGCCGGAGATGGGTTTTCCGTGTTCGAATTACTGGTTAAATGAACAAGACATTCAAAAACTGTTCCGTTGTCAAAGTAGAACAAATCGTGGGGAATGCTGTCAAAAAAATAATTAGCAACCACTAATAATGGCTGAGACAAGCTTTGGATGCTAATCGTTTTATTGCTATGTATCAAGTGGATGCTGGTATCCTTTTCAACATCAAAGACGGAAAAGTCCAGATTACCTTGCTCAACAAAAGGCTTCAATTGGGGATGGCAATTCCAAAAATCTATATTCTTCGATGGCAAATCACTGAGTATGTAACAAAATTCCGGGATTGAGGCAGAAACAGATTGGCATAACTCTTGAAAATAGGTAAGAAAGTGATAGGCTAAGCGCCCAGTTCCACCACCAAGTTCTATCAAATATATTTTTTCATTCACTTTTCCATTCATTCGTTCAATATCCATGAAAAAATGAAACACAATCTCCGCATAGGACTTCGCCAAAAAGGGATTATTCGTAATATAATGTGGAACTTCGCTATTTTTCCATGCCTCAATTCCATTTTCCTTAAAATAGTCCCGTTGCAGTGACCAAATCAGCGATTCTGAGAAGACTTTTGTTTCTTCTACCATTTCCATCTACCCAACCCCTAGATTCGATTATCGTTACTACTTGAACCTGTAAGCAGCTTGGCAATTACTAAATAACATAATATTCCTTTCAATCCCATTTTCGCAAAAGAAATATTCGATTTGATCCTTGTTGTTACATAAAAAAAGCCCCGATATATCAATTCTGATAGTATCGGGACTTGCACACCTCTATACCTACTCCACTGTCACGCTCTTCGCTAAGTTACGCGGTTTATCGACATCATTTCCGCGCGCCAACGACGCGTAATAAGACAATAACTGCAATGGCACGACAGCCAGTGCCGGCGCCAATACATCCAGCGTCTTCGGAATCACGAAGGTGCTGTCGACCGATTTCTGAAGCTCCAGCTCGCCTTCCACGGCGATGCCCAGCACGTTGGCACCGCGTGCTTTTACTTCTTTAATGTTGCTGACGGTTTTCTCCAGCAGCTTATGTTGAGTAGCCAACGCAATAACTGGAATACCCTCTTCGATCAAAGCCAGCGTACCATGCTTCAATTCACCCGCAGCATAAGCTTCAGAGTGAATGTAGGAAATTTCCTTCAGCTTTAAGGAACCTTCCAACGCAACCGCGTAATCGAGTCCTCTACCGATGAAGAAGAGGTTGTCATGCTTAGCCATTTCTTCAGCAACCACTTTAATCGCTTCCGCCTGCTCTAAGATGGATTCAACTTGCGCAGGAAGTTCCTTCAAAGCAGCAATGGTTTCCTGAATCTCTGCCGCCGTTTGCGTACCCAAAATTTGGGCCAAGTGCAGCCCCAACAAGTAAAATGCGATCAATTGCGATGTATATGCCTTCGTCGAAGCTACCGCAATTTCAGGACCCGCCCATGTCGTAATGATATCATTCGCTTCGCGTGCGACTGAACTTCCTACGACATTCGTAATCGCAAGAACATGCGCGCCACAACGCTTTGCTTCACGCAGCGCTGCCAAAGTATCTGCAGTTTCGCCCGATTGGCTTACTACGATAACAAGCGTATCTTTCGTAATAATCGGTGAACGATAACGATACTCGGACGCCACATCGGTTTCAACCGGTATACGCGCCAGCTTCTCAATCACATATTTCCCGACCATTCCAGCATGAAAGGCTGTTCCGCAAGCCACAATATGAACACGGCTGATGTTGCGAATAGCTTCCGCAGAAATCGTAAGTTCATTCAACGTAACCTGGGTACCATCCGTCGAAATACGGCTGCCCATCGTATCGCGATACGCTTTAGGCTGCTCGTGAATCTCTTTCAACATAAAATGATCAAAACCGGCTTTTTCTGCTGTAACGATATCCCAGTCGACATGAAACATTTCCCGGGAAATAAAATTACCTTCGAGCGTCATCAATTCGACACCATCTCGGGTCAAAAGCGCCATTTCGCCGTCATTCAAAATAAATACATTGCGCGTATACTCCAAAATAGCCGGGATATCGGAACCAATGAAGTTCTCTCCTTCACCAATACCGATGATCAGAGGACTAGCTTGACGGACTGCAACCAAACGGTCTGGTTCAAACTCAGTCAGAACGCCTAGTGCGAATGCCCCAGTCATCCGTTTCACTGCTTTTTGCACAGCTTTGAGAATATCGCCTTCATACAGACTAGCTACCAGATGAGAGATGACCTCTGTATCCGTCTCCGAAACAAACACATGGCCTTTCTCGATTAATTCCTCTTTTAAAGAAATATAATTTTCAATAATTCCGTTATGCACAACAGAGAATTTCATCGAATTGTCCGTATGCGGGTGGGAATTCACATCAGACGGCTTGCCATGTGTCGCCCAACGCGTATGTCCGATACCAACGCTTCCGCTCAAAGGGGCTTCCTCCAGCTTTGATTCGAGATTGGCAATACGACCTTTTGCCTTCTGAATTTGGAGCCCGTTTGCTGTATAAACAGCCACGCCAGCAGAATCATATCCTCGATACTCGAGTTTTTTGAGTCCTTCCAAAAGAATTTCCTGAGAATTACGCTTACCAATGTATCCAACGATTCCGCACATAGTGTAGTACCTCCGTAGTTTTATAAGCCTCTTTACCAGAGTGCTTTTTGTCAAAGATCTGTTCTTTTTTTGCAATACAACTAAACCGTCTAAATCATATATATTTACGTTCAATAAGGTCTTATTTAACTAAAAAAAGATGTTGGATACTTGTCAGCTCAGTCGCCTAAGCGTTTTTACTCTCCAACTTAACGGCACTCCTCGTACCGGAAGGTCCCCGCCGAATGTTTCGAACACCTTCACCTCGTCAACTCACCGCGTAGTAGTCACCCTACTTTTCCGTACCGCTTGCGAGTTCTGGCGCTTTTGTTGCTAATCAACCTCTACCCTGCCTTTCCTTCTAGAGTAATGAAAACTTTTGAAAACACATTTACATCATATTCATTTTATCTTATGCTTGCAACTTATTTTTTATTGCGAGTATGCCTAATCTATACATGGAAGGACCCCCTTCACATAGTAAATCAATAAAGGGGATCGCTTTCTTTGCATTAAACGAGCTGCTCTTGAATGACCTTCGCTATGGTATGGACGTACGTCTCCACTTGTTCCTTATCAGGACCTTCAGCCATTACTCGGATCAAAGACTCCGTTCCAGAGGGACGAACAAGCACTCGGCCATTGTCACCAAGCTCTTCCTCAACCTTGCGAATAGCCGCTTCGATAATTGCATTATCTTTCAGCTTGCTCTTGTCGACAACACGTACATTGACCAGCAACTGCGGGTATTTGCGCATGATGCTTTTCAATTCACTTAATTTCTTTCCAGACTGAACCATCGTATCCACAAGCTGCAGTGCCGTCAGAATGCCATCTCCCGTTGAGATGTAATCCAGGAAAATCACATGCCCAGACTGCTCTCCGCCTAGGTTGTATCCGCCCTTACGCATCTCTTCCATCACGTAGCGGTCGCCTACTGCCGTTTGAAGGCCTTTAAGACCTGCTTTTTCAATTCCTTTGAAAAAACCGATATTCGCCATCACCGTTGTAACGATCGTGCTGTTATTCAACTTCCCGGCACGGTTCAGCGCATCCCCGCAAATACTAAGAATATAGTCGCCGTCAACCTCGGCTCCGGTCTCATCGATCGCGATCAGTCGATCCGCATCCCCGTCAAAGGCAAGACCAATGGCTGCGCCATGCTTTACCACTTCCTCGCGAAGCTTCTCGGGATGTGTGGATCCGCATTTTTCATTGATGTTGCGTCCATTCGGCTCTGCGCCGATGGTAATGACTTCCGCTCCAAGGTCGCGGAACACCTTCGGTGCCAGCTCGTACGCTGCGCCATTCGCGCAATCGAGAACAACCTTGTATCCTTCGAATGGCCCAGATACCGTTGATTTCAAGAACTCCAAATAAGCAAATTTCGCATCAGCATCATCGGAAAGCGTACCAATCTCGCCGCCTACAGGCCGCGGCAGCTCATCTACAGCAGCATCCAACAGTTGCTCGATCTCCAGCTCTGTCTCATCCAACAGCTTGAAGCCATCGCCTCCGAAGAACTTAATCCCATTATCCTCAACGGGATTATGAGAAGCTGAAATCATAACGCCAGCATGAGCCCCAAGCTTTTTCGTCAAATAAGCAACCGCAGGTGTGCTAACAACGCCAATTCGAATCACATTCACGCCAATGGATAACAATCCGGCAACAAGAGCAGCTTCCAGCATAGGCCCCGAAATTCGAGTATCCTGCCCGATTACTACTTTTGGATGCTGAGCCTGCCTCGTAAGCACATAACCTCCACAACGACCAATTTTATAAGCCAATTCAGGTGTCAGCTCTGAGTTCGCTACTCCTCTAACACCATCTGTACCAAAATATTTCCCCATGTTTTAATATCTCCTCTTTTTCTATAAGCCGACTTTTAAGGACGTGCGACTTTAGGTGTTTTCTCGCTGATTTCAACAGTTGCCTTCACTTCTTGCGGCATCCCGCGCTTCACATAAGTTGGCAAGTTCAGTGCCACATTCAGTTCATGCTTGCCTGGCGGCAAATTACTTACATCCAATATAGCCTGAATGTCTTCTGTCTTGATTTGATCGATAAGGGCTGGAGCCCCTTCTACCGTAATACTCAATTTTGCGGCTTCTGGAACAATAACTTTCGTATTGTAACTTTCGTTTTGCCCGATAATCGTGATAGGAATGTTATCTATCGTCTTTGAGACTGACGGTACGATTTCAACCTTTACAGTTACTTTAGCAGGATCCAGTTGAGTTACTTTATTCCTGAGCGGGATATCTAGTGAAAATTCTTGCGTTTCCTTCAAATCCTGCACGTTCACTTGCGGTCCCTGATAAAACTCAAGACGGTCTACCACTTCTTGCGTCCCATACACGGTAATTTTTTCAGGATTTTGCGTTACTGAAGCGATAGCAAACCCCTTCGCCGGTTCACCGCTAAGCTTAATTTGAAGAGGTATTGTTTGGAACGGACTCGTAATTGGAACTTCGACGTCAACAACCGATTGGTTCATATTGACTTGAATTTCCTTTCCATTCTTATCAAAAGCCTGCAATCTCACTTGCTTCGTTACAGCTGACTGTGCCTTGTCTACGGATACTTCGCCGCGCACGTTCTCGATCTGTTCAAGCTTGCTTGTCGCGGCCGTAATGTAGACCTTGTTCGGTTTTACAATTGGTTGTCCAGCCTTTAAGCCTGCTGCCGGCGTGCCCTTGACATTAATGACGACAGGCACCTCTTTCATCTGCAGCTCTTCGACCACTACATTGACAGTCCGCGGAATAACTTGTACTTCTACATCCGCCGGAAAACCTACAGGGGTAAGTGCAAGTTGATGATCACCTTTGCCCACTTGTGTAAGATCCAGCTGAATTTGATACGTGTTGTTTGTCGTAACTTTCTTGAGGGTCGCTTCTTTCCCGGTAAGAACAACCTGTACATTGGCAGGCGACATCGAAGAGATGAAATAATGACTATCATCATATTTCGTCGTAATCGCAACATTATTAATTGTTTCTACACGTTCTCTCAGCGGAGAACTTCCCGTTACGTTCGTTTCCTCCAGATGGACGACAACCCACAAGAAAATACCGATGATAAGCGCGACAATGCGAACCACGTTGGTATTACGCAGCCATTTATCCATTTGAACGTCCCCTCCATTTCAGGAAAGGATTCTTTTCTTTTGCCTTCGCCTTTGGTTTAAGTTCTTCGAACAGCTTCGCGATTAACGATTCCTCTTTTATATCCCGGACGATATGTCCGTTCATCGTCAATGAAATTTGCCCCGTCTCCTCGGACACGATGATGCACATGGCATCTGAAACCTCGCTCATGCCAATTGCCGCGCGATGCCGGGTACCAAGTTCCTTACTGATAAATGGATTTTCAGACAGTGGTAAATAGCATCCAGCCGCCATCAATATATTTTGGCGCATAATAACAGCCCCATCGTGCAGCGGGGTGTTGGGAATGAAAATATTAATTAAAAGCTCCGCGCTGATTTTACTTTCTATTGCAATACCGGATTCTACATAGTCGGTAAGCCCTGTTTCTTTCTCGAAAACGATTAACGCACCGATCTTCCGCTTCGCCAAATAGTTCGCAGCACGAATAACCTCGCCGATCCGCTTATTGACATCTTGGTCTTCCTCAGATGACGATCTGCTGAACAGCGTCCCGCGCCCCAACTGCTCCAAAGCCCGCCTTAGCTCAGGTTGAAAAATAATGATGATACCCAGTACCCCGAATGTCAGAGTCTGGTTCATCATCCACTGCAGCGTGCTCAGCTTAAACCATATACTGAGGGCCCAAGTGACCACTACGACAAGAATCCCTTTCATCAATTGAATGGCCCTTGTCCCGCGAACGATCAGGATTAGCTTATAGATCACATAGCTAACGATCAGAATATCGATGATATCCTTAAACGAGATGCTAGTGAGTAAGTCCATTTTTTATTCTCCCCCAACAACGCACACATTGATCTCTCTTTAATATGAATCATACCATATTACTCGCTATAGTTCTATTTGTCTCTCCATCCTGACGCTCTATACCTTGTATCGGTTCATTTTCATAAAAATAAAAGCCCCCTGCCAGCATCAGCCAGACAGAGGACCTTCCATTCAGTTCGACAGCATCCCAACGAATTCCCCAAGCTTATACCAAACCCAGCTCAGCGCTTCATCAACTTGTGTGACCTGTCCGGAAATATGGGCGGTTGATGCCAGATTTAGCGTTCCATCAATGACAATCAGGTTTCCAGTTACATCGCCTTCCACCTTCAGCTTTCCTCGCTGTACGACAAGATCTCCGTTAACGGTATGACCCTGCGGCACTGTGACCGTGTCTCCCTGAATGACGACATCCTGGAGATCGCTGCCCTTTACCATCAAATTCTTATCATCGTTCCACATCGACATGAAACTTCCGAACATAACAGCTGCGAAAATAACGGCCACAGATACAGCCGGATGCTTGCGAATCCAGTCCATCCACGTATTTCTTTTCTTCACCGGTGGAAGTCCGCTCATTATTTGCGCAGTCAAAGTGTCAGGTACACTGACAGGAGGCAGCGATCTTACAATCGCATCCGTTCTCTCCAAATCTCTGAACAAGGCATGGCACGCCGTACAAGCAATCAGATGCTCCTTCAACTCAAGAGCTTCAGATCCTTGCAAATCACCATCAAGATATTCGTGCATGAGCGGGAGGGCTTCCTTACAATTCATCGTTCACCCACCCCTTTCTTTAACTTTTGCGTATTGTGGTATACCATACGTTTGAATTTCAATTATGTTTCACATTCGAACAGGAATTTAGATGGTAACATGTTCCTCTTGCTCTAACTTTTTGCGTAAGTACTCCCGCCCTCGATGTACCCGGGTTTTGACCGTTGTGACAGGCATCTGAAGAACATCTCCGATCTCCTGCAGCGACATATCATGCAAATAGCGCAGGATGACAACCGACTTGTATTTCTCAGGCAGCGTTTCAATCGCATCACGAATTAACTGCTGTGTTTCGGATACAATCACTTGCTTTTCAGGCGTTTCCTCATGGCTGGGAAGCATTGAATAATAATCGTTTCCCTCTCCATCCGGCATCTCTGCGTCCAGCGAGTAGGTGTTCTTTCTTCTCCGCAATTTATCAATGCATAAGTTCGTTCCAATCCGGAAAATCCACGTCGAGAACTTCTGATTCTCATCGTAACGGTGCAAATTCGAATAGACTCGCAAGAACGTCTCCTGTACGGCGTCCTCAGCCTCTTGCTTATTATTTAACATACGATAGGCCAAGTGAAAGATCTTATCCTTATAGAGCTCTACAAGCTCTGCAAAAGCGTTTCGATCCCCAGTCCTAGCCAACTTCGCCAGACGTGCTTCTACAAAATTCACTTCGATATCCTCCGGCTTCTTGACAATTAAATCCTTATTTCATTCTTACGTAACTGCTCCGCTTTTGTATTCAGAAATAATTATACCAACAAGTATGAATCCCATCCCTAACCACTGCATGCCCTGCACAGATTCCCCAAGTATTAAAAAGGCAGCAATGACCGCAACCGGAAGCTCGACAGAACCAAGCATGGCTGCAAGCGTACTCCCGATCCGAGGAATGCCCATATTAAATGAAATCGTCGGCACGACCTGTCCAAGAAACCCCAGCAAAAGCCCCCAAAGCAGCAAGTTTCCCCCATTCTCCTGAAAGAATACAGTCGGTGGATACAATATAAACATGACAAGCATTGCCGCAGTCAACATGACTGCTGAGTTCATTAATGGCGGGAGAGAACTCTTCACCTGCCCTGTCGCAAAAAGGAAAAGGCTGTACGTTAGAGCTGACAATAATCCATAGAAAAGCCCTGCCAAACTAAATTGATGCCAATCCATTCCAAACACATTCACAGCGAACGCTGTACCTAGCATTATTAAAGCGATGGCATAGCCTTCGGCCTTCCGCGGCAGTCTACGCTTCATGATGCAATCCATGGCTATGGTCATCCATGTAAACTGAAACAATAAAATAATAGACAAGGACGCATTAAGTTCGGATAAAGCAATATTATAAAAGACTGTCGTGAGTGCTAGTCCGAATATACCAATCAGCCCTAATTTTATCCATGGCCCTTTGAAAGGGTTCACCCAAGACTTTTTGTGAAAAAGAATAAGCACCCATACAAATAATGTTCCCATCGTCATTTGAGCAGGTGTAATCTGACCATCTCCAAAACCCTGATCATAAGACATTTTAATAAAAGAGGAAAGCAATCCGTAACTGGATGCTCCAACAATAACAAGGACTATCGCCAACCATCGCCCCATGCTGCTTAACATCTCCCGTCTATGGGCACCTGTGAAAATGAAAGGAAAAGCCGAGAGCCTTCAAAGTAAGGCCCTCGACTCTCTCATCCTGCTTCTCCGCTGTTATCTTAGTAATCAGCCCGTATTTCTAAGCCCTGCGGCTATTCCGTTGATAGTAAGTAACACTTCTCTTAAGAGCGCCGAATCATCTTCATTATTATCGCGTAATGCACGAAGCTCTGTTAACAGTTCCACCTGCATATAGCTTAATGGATCTACATATGGATTACGAAGACGAATGGACTCCTGAATAACTGGAACATTATCCAAAATTTCTTGTTGTCCTGTAATTTGCAAAATAATTGAAGAAGTCAACTCATATTCTTCCCTGATCAGGCCGAAGATACGCTCAGCAATTTCCGATTTCGTGACCATGCTGCCATATTCTTTAGCAATCAGGAGATCTGCTTTTGCAAGAGCCATCTGCAGATTGTCAATCATCGAGGAGAAAAACGACCAGTTTGCATACATTTCTTTCAATGTTTCAAGATTTCCTGCCTGACTTTGGTAGAAGCTTTGAAGGCCTGTGCCCGCTGCATACCAAGCTGGCAATAAGTATCTGCTTTGCGTCCATGCGAATACCCATGGAATTGCGCGCAGATCTTCAAAACGATCACTATTTTTACGCTTGGAAGGCCGTGAACCAATGTTTAACTCGCCAATTTCCGGTAGCGGAGTAGACTCTTTGAAGAAAGTTAGAAAATCTTCATCACGGAAAATCAGATCCTGATACTTCGTCTGCGCTTGTTCAGAAATACCACGCATTATGCTCTCCCACTTCTCTTCCCGTGGGTCTCTTTGTGGTGAACGCGATAATTTAGACGCCGTAATCAATGCAAAAGTCGCTTGCTCTAAGCTTCGGTAAGCAATTCCTTGCAAGGAATAGCGGGAAGACAGTACTTCGCCTTGCTCCGTAATTTTGATACCGCCACCTAGCGTTTCGACAGGCTGAGCCAGGATGCTGCGGTTAAGCGGCATACCGCCACGACCAAGCGCACCACCGCGACCATGGAAAAATTTCAGCTTCACACCGAATTGTTTCGCCGTTTCCGTAATATTTTGAAGCGCCATGCGGAGCTCCCAGTTCGCCGTAATAACGCCGCCGTCTTTATTACTATCCGAATACCCCAGCATGATCTCATGCAGTTGAGTAACAGGATCTAGGCTAGCTTTGTAAGCAGGAATGGATAACAGTGTGCTCATAATGTCTGGAGCTGCGTGCAAATCGTCAATCGTCTCAAAGAGTGGTACAGATTGAATTGTACACGTAACGCTGCCATCGCTCTCTTTACGATATAAGCCCGCCTCTTTAGCAAAAACCAGAACCTCCAACAAGTCGCTAGCGCTTTGACTCATACTGATGAGGTAGCTGTTAATGCAGTTGCGGCCAAACTCTTTTTGAGCGCGTCCAACCGTGCGGTAAACATCCAAGCATTCTTCTGTTCCTTCTGAATACTCCAGATAAATAGAGGTAATTGGTCTAGGATCATTCAACAGATCCGTTAACAGTCTAACCTTTTCATCTTCTGACAGCTGACTGTAGTCAGCAACTATACCCATTTTCGACAAAATCTCAGTCATTGCACTTTCGTGTTCCTTGCTATGCTGTCTAATATCCAGCGCAGCCAGATGAAATCCGAACAATTCAACCTGACGGATTATTTTCTTAATATATTTGTCAGCCACATACTCAGCAAAGTGATTTCTCAGGCTTGCATCAATAATTTGCAGATCAGAAATGAACTCATCAGGGCTGTTATATTTCTGAGTAGATGGCACATTAGGATTTCCTGTGTGGTGAATCTTCTCGATCATATAAGTAGTCTTAATTCGATATGGCTCTTTCTCATTGCGCCATACATCTTGAATGTTTCCAAACGCCTCACGGTCACTCTGAATGGATGCAAGAAGAGCATCGCTAACTTCCACAATATTTTTGCTGAAGCTCATGTGCTCCAAAGTTTCTTTAAGAATTTCTTCGTATTTCTGAAGAGCCAGTTGGCGGTGCAGTCCGAGCGTTTCCCAAGTCACATTGGCTTTAACAGACGGATTTCCATCACGGTCTCCACCAATCCATGAACCGAATTTCAAGAAAGACGGCACATGCCATGTTACTTGTGGATAATACTTACTCAAACAACGCTCTAGCTCGTGATATACCTCAGGCAATACATCGAATAAAGTTTCGTCAAAATAATACAATCCATTACGCACTTCATCGATTACCGTAGGCTTACGGTCACGAAGCTCGTCCGTTTGCCACAGGTTAAGAACTTCACCCAGGAGCTTTTCTCGAAGCTGCTCGCGTTCACGAGGCGTAAGCATAGGATTATCCAACTTCATCATATCATCGGAGATACGCAAGTTCACGTCGAGCACAGCTCTACGCATAGCTTCCGTTGGGTGTGCAGTCATTACAAGTTCAAGAGAAATAGCTTGCAGAATTTCCTGTACTTCTTCATAGGGAATATTATTGCTCTTGAGCTCTTGTACGATGCTCTCAATCGAACCAGGTTGAATAATTTCACCCGAAGAACGCTCATAATCCCTTTTACGACGAATACGATGATTCTGCTCCGCAATATTCACCAATTGGAAATAGATCGCGAATGCACGAATAACTTGATGTCGGTTCTCAGGAGCTAAAGAAGAGATCGTCTTCTTAAACTCCTCATATATCTCGGGTACATAGTGTGCTCGCAACGATTTACTCATCTCACGAATTTTCTCAACAACATCGAGTAGTTCATTCCCGCCCTGATGGACAAGAACCTCGCCCAATATGTGCCCCAAGAAGCGTACATCCCTGCGAAGCAGGTTGTTCGTTGATTGCTTCTGTAAGCTGTTTCCGTTCTCTGACATACTCTCCACCTCATCTATTCACTATGTTACATTAAAGCTTCTCTCTACAAAAGTTAACACTTAGAAAAACTCATTTCAGAATATTTTACCACATTCCACTCTCTGCACATAGAGTAAATATAAAAAAAGACCCATTTTAGGCCGTGGTAATTTATGTATGTTCTTTAGACCTTTTTTCGGTTCAATGTTTATATCCTTCTACCGTTACAATTTTTTATGTATGCAGTACCCAACTGATCTCTGTAACTCCATCTCTTGAAGATAGAAAAAGACCACCTTATCGGTGGTCTTTTTCATTAAGCGGGTGATGGGAATCGAACCCACGCTACCAGCTTGGAAGGCTGGAGTTCTACCATTGAACTACACCCGCACGTATCGGGACGACACGATTTGAACATGCGACCCCCTGCTCCCAAAGCAGGTGCTCTACCAAGC
>NZ_JBFNXH010000025.1:0-60367 GCF_040812395.1 Paenibacillus tabacirhizosphaerae
GTCGCATTTTTTGTACCCACTGCTAGAACTCATCGAAAAATCATTAGTTTGTCAGTGGCCACCTTAAATCGTGGGTATGGAGGTTTTTTCCTTTGAACATGCTTATTTACTTTTTTCCAAATAGGACTGGAACCACTCGTTCGACGCTTGGAGCACCTGCTCCGCACGACCGATCGCTTCCGACACTTGATTGCTAGCCGTTCCGCCGAAAACGTTACGAGCGTTTACGACCTGCTCCGGCTGAAGCACCTGATAGATATCCGACTCGAAGAGGCTCGAGAAGGTTTTGAATTCTTCGATCGTCATATCGAGCAAATACTTCTTATTTTGAATGCAGTACAGGACGGTTTTACCAATCACTTCATGCGCTTGGCGGAAAGGAAGACCTTTGTTAACCAGGTAGTCCGCGATATCCGTCGCATTGGAGAAATCTTGGTTCACTGCTTGTCTCATGCGCGCTGTGTTCACTTTCATCGTGGACACCATCGGCGCAAACAATTGGAGCGCCCCTTGCAGGGTACGAACCGTATCGAACATGCCTTCTTTGTCTTCCTGCATGTCTTTGTTGTAAGCCAGCGGCAAGGACTTGAGCACGGTCATCAGACCGAACAGGTTGCCGTAGACGCGTCCGGTTTTGCCGCGGACGAGCTCAGCGACGTCCGGGTTTTTCTTCTGCGGCATGATCGAGCTGCCGGTGCAGAAGGCATCATCGAGTTCGATGAACGCGAACTCGGTGCTGGACCAGAGCACCATCTCCTCGCTGAAGCGAGAAAGGTGCATCATGATCATCGACGCGTTCGAGAGGAACTCCAGGATGAAGTCGCGGTCGCTGACCGCGTCCAGGGAGTTCTCGTACACGCGTTCGAACCCAAGCTGCGACGCCACAAAATGGCGGTCGATCGGGAACGTCGTGCCGGCGAGCGCGCCAGCGCCAAGCGGCAGGATGTCCACGCGCTTGTAGCTGTCTTGCAAGCGCTCAAGGTCGCGTTGGAACATGCTGACGTAAGCCATCATGTGATGCGCGAACAGAATCGGCTGCGCGCGCTGCAGATGCGTGTAACCCGGAATAATCGTATCCAGATTATTCTTGGCCTGTTCCAGAAGCGCCTCTTGCAGCTTGATCAAGAGGCCGACGAATTCCACAACCCGCTTGCGCAGGTACAGATGCATGTCCGTCGCCACTTGGTCGTTACGGCTGCGGCCCGTATGCAGCTTACCGCCGACGGGACCGATCAAGTCGATCAGCGTCTTCTCGATATTCATATGAATATCTTCATTCTGCACGGTATATTCCAATTCACCGCGGCGAATCATCCGCTGCACTTCGTGCAGGCCGTCTTTAATCTTCTCCACATCATCAGCCGGCAGGATGCCGCACTTGCCGAGCATGGTCACGTGCGCCAGACTGCCTTGAATATCCTCTTCAGCCAGCTCTTTATCAAACAGAATCGATGCTGTATATTCTTCGACCAGTTGGTCGGTTTGTTTCGTAAATCGTCCACCCCAAAGCTTAGACACGGTTGATGCTCCTCTCGTATTTACAGCCCAAAGGCTTTCCGCTAGTAGGGAAAGCCCAGATGCTCCTGCTATTTTTTTGCGTTTTGCTCCACGCCGGAGGATACTTTCAGACGCAATGCATTCAAGCGGATAAATCCGGTTGCATCGCCTTGGTCGTAAGCCTTGGTTGGATCTGCTTCCATCGTCGCAATATCCGGATTGTACAGGGAAACCGGGCTTTTCACGCCAGCCGCCATGATATTGCCTTTGTACAGCTTCAAACGCACTGTACCGGTAACGTTTCTCTGGCTTTCGCCTACAAGCGCTTGAATGGCCAAACGCTCAGGCGCGAACCAGAAGCCGTTGTACACCAATGTCGCGTATTTCGAAATAAGCGAGTCACGTAAGTGCATGACATCGCGGTCCATCGTCAGTGACTCCATTTTGCGATGAGCGGTGAATAGGATTGTACCGCCCGGAGTTTCGTATACGCCGCGGCTCTTCATGCCGACGAAGCGGTTCTCTACCATATCAACGCGGCCAATACCATGCTTGCCGCCGATTTCATTCAATGCTTCCATGACTTGCAGCGGAGACAGTTTCGCGCCATTAAGGCCTACACAATCGCCCTTTTCAAAATCAAGCTCCACATACTCGGCTTGATCCGGAGCGTCTTCAGGAGCCACGCTCAATACGTACATCCCTTTGTTCTCGTCCGCAGCAGCGTCAAACCAAGGATCTTCCAACACGCCACTCTCGAAGGAGATATGCAGCAGGTTGCGGTCCGTCGAGTACGGCTTTGCCGCCGACGCGGTAACCGGAATGCCGTGTTTCTCGGCATAGGCGATCATTTCCGCGCGACCCGGGAACTGTTCGCGGAATTCTTCCAAGCGCCAAGGCGCGATAACGCCCAGCTCAGGCGCCAGCGCTGCAGCTGTCAGCTCAAAGCGCACTTGGTCGTTGCCTTTGCCGGTTGCGCCATGCGCAATCGCCGTTGCACCTTCAGCACGGGCGATCTCGACCATGCGCTTCGCGATCAGCGGACGCGCAATGCTCGTGCCGAGCAGGTACTGCCCTTCATACAGAGCACCCGCTTGGAACATCGGGTAGATGAAATCCTTCGCAAACTCGTCGCGCAGGTCGTCGATGTAGATCTTGGATGCGCCGGTTTGGAGCGCTTTTTCCTCCAGGCCATCCAACTCTTCCTTTTGCCCAATATCCGCTGTAAACGCAATAATCTCTGCGTCGTAAGTCTCCTTGAGCCATTTCAAAATAACAGATGTGTCCAACCCG
This sequence comes from Paenibacillus tabacirhizosphaerae, assembly GCF_040812395.1. Taxonomy (GTDB): domain Bacteria; phylum Bacillota; class Bacilli; order Paenibacillales; family NBRC-103111; genus Paenibacillus_E. The sequence continues at coordinate 2,791 of NZ_JBFNXH010000025.1, forward strand.
CCGGAATACGCGAGTACGATTTTTTCCTTAGCCATGTTCTTCTTCTCTCCGTTTCTCTCCATTGCTGGTAGTCATCATTTATATCATCGTCGCGGCCATGATAGCCTTTTGCGCGTGAAGACGGTTCTCTGCTTGGTCAAAAATAATCGAATGCGCGCCATCGATGACGCCTTCACTCACTTCTTCCCCGCGGTGTGCCGGCAAGCAATGCATGAACAGGTAATCCTGCTTCGCGTATTTCACAAGCTCTTCGTTCACTTGATAATTCTTGAAGGCAATTTCGCGTTCCTTCTGTTCCGCCTCAAAGCCCATGCTCGCCCATACATCCGTATAGACGATATCGGCATTTTCGATCGCTTCCCGCGGATCGCGAGTCACCAAGATGCTGCCCCCGGTTTGTGCAGCGTTATCCTTGGAAGTTTGGATGACTTGTGCATCCGACTCATAGCCTTCCGGCGAAGCTACAGCAAAGTGCATGCCCAGCTTGCTAGCACCCATCATCAGGGAGTGCACCATATTGTTGCCATCCCCAATATAAGCGACTTTAAGCCCAGCCAGCTTACCCTTTTTCTCCAGCACCGTCTGATAGTCAGCCATCACTTGACATGGGTGCGCATGATCCGAAAGTCCGTTAATAACAGGCACAGTCGCACCTCTAGCCAGGTCGATCACCTTACGGTGCTCGTAGGTACGGATCATAATGCCGTCGAGATAACGAGACAGGGTCTGCGCCGTGTCCCAGACCGTTTCACCGCGTCCAAGCTGGATGTCGTTTTTACTTAAGAATAGCGCTTGACCGCCAAGCTGATACATCCCCACTTCAAAGGATACCCGCGTACGAGTCGACGATTTCTCGAAAACCATCCCGAGCGTTTTGCCGGCAAGCACAGCATGCGGCTCTCCGGCTTTCTGCTTGCGCTTGAGCTCAATCGCGTATTGAATTAAATAATCGATTTCTTCCGTTGTATAATCAACCAAAGCAAGAAAATCCTTGCCCTTCAATTGGGCAGCCAGTTCTTCCTGTACGGTACTGTTCATTTCATCCAACCTCTCTACTGTTAACTCTAGACTGTATGCGACGCGGAGGCGGCCGCCTTCTGTGCCAATACTGCGCAAACTACATCCAAGGCGCTATCCAGATCTTCCTTAGGAATCGTCAAAGCCGGTACCAAACGAATCACGTTCGGTCCTGCCGGAATCACCAACACGCCTTGCTTATGAATTTCGCTAATGATTTCACCTGCTGGCAGCGTGCATTCAATGCCGATCAATAAACCAACGCCGCGCACCTTCGCGATAAGCGGATTGCCTGCCAGCTTGCTTTCCAGCTTCTCTACGGTATAAGCCCCCAGCTCCGCTGCACGTTCCGGCAGTTTGTCAGCAAGCACCGTCTCGATAGCCGCGATCCCCGCTGCCGTAGCAATCGGCGTACCGCCAAACGTAGATCCGTGACTGCCTGCGCTGAAACCTTCAGCTAGATACGCTTTGCCCAACATAGCGCCGATAGGGAATCCTGCGCCAAGACCTTTGGCTAACGTGAAAATATCCGGTTCAATCCCATAATGCTCATAGGCAAAAAGCTTGCCCGTACGGCCAACACCCGTCTGGATTTCATCCACGATCAGAAGCAGATTCTCCTGTTTGCAAAGCTCGGCGATTTGTTTCACAAAGGTAGGGTCAGCCGGCAGCACGCCGCCCTCGCCTTGCACCATTTCGAGCATGATCGCACAAGTTTTATCGCTCACAAGGCTGCGAACAGCCTCAAAATCATTATAAGGCGCATACTTGAAACCCTCTGGAAGCGGATGGAAGCCTTCCTTCACTTTATCCTGCCCCGTTGCAGTTAAGGTAGCCAGCGTCCGTCCATGGAACGACATATTGAACGTGATGATCTCGTAGCGGCCATTCTGCAGCACTTTCTGTGAATAGCGACGGGCTAGCTTAATCGCCGCCTCATTCGCCTCCGCGCCCGTTGAACAGAAAAACACGGCGTCCGCGCAGCTGTTATCTGTCAGCAGAGTTGCCAGCTTCTCTTGATTCGGAATGTGGAATAAATTGCTGACGTGCCACAGCTGATCCAACTGCTGCACCAGCTTTTCTTTGACAGCCTGAGGCGCATGTCCGAGGTTCGTCACCGCAATCCCGCTCATCAGGTCGATGTATGCTTTGCCTGTATCATCCCACAGTCGGCTGCCCTCTCCCTTCACCAGCGTGATCGGATATCTCGCGTAAGTTGGAAAGAGTGAGCTTTTTCCCGTTTCAGTCATGTATATTCCCTCCTTCAGGGTTTTTGAATAGTTAAACGTCCTTTTAAACGGAACGTGAGTGCCTTATTAGCTTATAGAAGATCGAATTCCGCAGGTAGGCGGAACTACGATCACTTATTTCCTTGATTTTAGCATTACACGAGCGCTTTCTGTTAAAATAGCGTACTCCAGTTCCGCTAGCATAGCTTTCGGATCCCATATCCAGCAAATAGAGGATCGTCGTTCCGTTTGATGGTGCGAAGCTTGTAGTTAATCAGTTACTCAGTTGCTCAGCCATTCAATTGCCCAACTGCTCAGTTACCAAGTTACGAGTTACCGAGTTGGCTCATCGCACAATACGTGTACCGATACCCGTACCCTTGAGCACCTTGCTCAGCACATTCGGCTCCGAACCGTTAACAATCACAACTTCCTGCACTTTACCCTGTATACAAGCGATCGCTGCACGAACCTTGGGAATCATCCCCCCATAAATATCGCCACTCTCGATCATCGCTTCGATCTCCGCTACGCTTACGACGGGCAGGACCTGTTTCTCGCCATCCACCGTTTTCATAATGCCGGGAACGTCCGTCACAACGATCATTTGTTCCACGCCCAGATGGGAAGCCACTGCGCCTGCCGCCGTGTCCGCATTGATGTTGTACCGCTGTCCGCCATCAGAACCGAGTCCCACTGGCGCAATGACCGGTATGTACCCCATATTCACGATGCCTTGAATCAATTCGGCATTTACCTTCGTCACGTCGCCGACAAGCCCTACCTCATGAGCATTGCTCACCGGTTTCGCCTCGATCAGGTGTCCATCCACACCGGACAGCCCTAGCGCTGCTGCGCCTGTTAATTGAATCCGACGGACGATTTCTTTGTTGATCTGGCCGGAAAGCACCATTTCCACCACATCCAACACCGCTTCATTCGTCTTCCGCAGCCCCTTCACGAACTCCGTCTCGATACCCAGCTTGGTCAGCGTCTCCGAAATCGCCGGACCGCCGCCGTGAACGATCACGGTGACAATACCCTCGTCCTGCAGCTGCCGCATATCCTCGAAAAAACTAGCCGGCAAAGCCGCCAACGTGCTTCCACCGCATTTCATCACAAAGCAATTGTTTTTCAAAGCCATCGTTTCCCCCTACCATTGCGGCTGCTACGCCTGCTAATTCTTACGTCCGGTATGCCGCATTAATCCGCACATAGTCATACGTTAAATCGCAACCCCAGCCCGTCGCTTGGCCAGTACCCATATTTAAATTCACATGAATTTGAATCGTGTCCGTTTTCAAATAAGCCAATGCCACTTCCTCGTCGAACTTCACAGGACGGGATTGCTCCAGAACCGCGATATCGCCCAGGCGAATATCGACCGTGTCTACATTCACGGGCTGTCCCGAGTAACCGACAGCCGCAATGATACGACCCCAGTTCGCGTCTGCGCCGTAAACGGCCGACTTCACGAGGCTCGAACCAATGATTGACTTCACGATCTTACGCGCAGCATCTTCGCTCTCCGCGCCGATAACCGTCGTCTCGATCAGCTTCGTCGCGCCCTCGCCATCGCGAGCGATCGCCTTGGCGAGGTACTCGCCAACGTACTGCACGCCTGCGGCGAACGCTTCCCAATCCGGGTGCTCCGGATGCAGAGCTTCGTTCTCCGCAAGGCCGCTTGCCATCACCACGACCATGTCGTTGGTGCTTGTATCGCCGTCAACGGTTATCATGTTGAACGTACTATCTGTAATCCTGCTAAGCAACAGCTGCAGGTACTGGCTCTCGATGTTCGCGTCGGTGGTCATGAAACCGAGCATGGTCGCCATGTTCGGGTGAATCATCCCCGACCCTTTGGCTGCCCCGGCAATGTGAACCTCTTTGCCGCCAACCACGAGACGGACGCACGTCATCTTCTGCACGAGATCCGTGGTCAGGATCGCCTGGCAGAAGTCGTCGCCGCCGTCTACCTTCACGCTCTGCGGCAGCTTCTCGATGCCGCTCAGCACCTTGCCCATCGGCAGCAGCTCGCCAATGACGCCTGTGCTCGTCACGCCGACGAGATGCTCGGCCACGCCTAGCGCCTTCGCGCTGGCTGCGCGCATCGCTCGCGCGTCGTCCTCGCCTTGCTGGCCGGTGCACGCATTGGCGTTGCCGCTGTTCACGATCATCGCCTGCAGCTTCCCGCTATGGGCGATGCTCTCCTGCGTCACGCGAAGCGGTGCCGCTTGGAACGCGTTCAGCGTATACACGCCAGCCGCTGCCGCCGGCACTTCACACACAATAGCGCCCAGATCGTGGCGCTGTGTTTTCTTCAATCCGCAATGCAGTCCGCCTGCGCGAAAGCCTTTCGGCGTTGTCACTGTGCCATCCGGCACAACTGTAAAAATCTCTTGACCCGACATGTTCGTCCTCCGTTATGGATACACTGGAGCAAACAACAGACCCGTCGTCTCGTCCCAGCCCATCATGATGTTTAAATTCTGAATCGCCTGACCGGCGGCTCCTTTAACCACATTATCTATGACTGATACGATCGTAACACGTCCCGTACGTTCATCGACCGCAAAGCCGATATCACAGTAGTTAGACCCGTATACTTCCTTCGTCGCAGGCATTTTCCCAGTATTGTTCCGAATGCGCACAAATTTGCGGCCTTCATAATACTGGCGATACAGCGCAATAAAGTCCTCGTTCGTATGCCCGCCATTCAAAGTCGCATACATGGTTGACATAATTCCCCGCGTCATAGGCACCAGATGTGTCGTAAACGTCGTTACTACCGGTTTGCCCGCCACACGGCTGAGCGCCTGCTCAATTTCCGGAATGTGTTGATGTTTATTCACTTTATAAGCCGTAAAATTCTCATTCACTTCCGAATAGTGAACACCCAGATTTACACCGCGTCCCGCCCCTGAGACGCCTGACTTCGCATCGATAATAATGGTCGAAGGATCGATCCAACCCGCTTCAACAGACGGAATCAAACCGAGCAGCGTAGCTGTCGGATAACATCCGGGATTCGCGATCAAATCTTTGCCCTTGACCTCTTCGCCAAACACTTCCGAAAGACCATACACGGCGCGCGCCAATGCCTCTTCCGGGGCTGCTGTGCGCTTATACCATTTTTCATATTCAGCCTGTGATTTTAAACGCAGATCTCCAGAAATATCAATCACTTTGAGGCCAGCTTCAAGCAGTTTAGGCGATAACTCCGCACTCACGCCAGCAGGTGTCGCCAGGAACACCACATCCGCCTTGCCAGCGATCAGCTCAACGTCAAGTGCATCTAATAGATCCACAATAATTTCTTGCAAATGCGGAAAATGATCCGCCAGCGGTGCCCCCGCATTGGAAGTCGAAATCACTGAAGTAACGCTAACCAGCGGATGTGCCTGCAAAAGACGAATCACCTCTGCACCGCCATAACCAGTGGCCCCAATAATAGCCGCTCTAATTGCATTTCCCATTAGAAATTCCTCCAAACGTCCCCAAAATATATGTATTATTATACAATCGTATACATAATAATTCAATGAAATTTTTCCTGCTAGTCCGCCCCCTCAAAAGGGCTTAAGATCAGCATCCGCGCGGTTTTGTTACATGAAACAACAGAGGGTCATCCTTGTCGACCGTTCCTATTTCCAATAATCTTATTCAAATTATACAGCCATTCAAATTGCAGTGAGCGTAACGATTAGTTATATTATCCCAAACAAAGCGCCTACCAAGCAACTTTTACGTTTCCAGCTTCTTTATAGGATACAGTGAAATATTGGCGAACGCCCTTTTCTCGCTATTATGAGCTATGAGCCGTCCCCTTGAATGATGAACTCAAGCATGCCTTTTAAATCCTTCCCCCAGCACTTCATGCGTATCGCTCAAAATGACAAAAGCTTGCGGATCAACGGAGCGGACCAGCGTCTTTAAACGAGTCACCTCGTTCTGTTTCACAACCACCATCATCACCGTCCGCGATTCCCCGGTGTATCCACCCGACCCGCTGAGCTCGGTTAACCCGCGATCCAAATCATTCAGGATCACCTTACGTATTGCCTCGGTCTGCTCAGAAATAATGAATGCAACCTTCGCGTAGTTAAAGCCGAGTTGAACGATATCAATCGTCTTCGTTGTCACAAATAGGGCAATCAGCGCATATAGCGCATTCTCCGGCGTGAACACAAGCGCCGAGCTCAATATAACGATACCATCGAAGATCGCCACACAAAGACCAAAGCTAAGACCTGAGTATTTATGCAAAATTTGGGCAGCCAGACCGAGTCCGCCGGTTGAACCTCGTCCTCGGAATACGATGCCGAGCCCAAGTCCTACCCCTATTCCGCCATACACCGCTGCCAGCAATGGATTATGTGTTGGCGTTCCTATGTGGGTGGTGACGAGCACGCAAAGCGGGAATACGACAGAGCCGACCGCTGCTTTCAGCCCGAATTGCCCGCCTAACAGCCAAAGCGCCAACAAAAAAATCGGAATATTCAACCCCCATTGAATAATCGCGGGATTCAGCCCTATTACATGCTGGACAATTGTCGAAACCCCAGCCACTCCGCCGGAAGCGATTTGATTCGGATTTAAAAAAGCATTAAAGCTCGCCGCCATAATAAGCGAGCCGAGAATTAACAATATGTATTCAAAAATTGTATGAACTGGACCCCCGATACGTAAACGCCGTTCTTTTCTAGGCACTCCAGGCCCTCCTCTCACAAAAAATCCTACACCGACAGGTGTAGGATGATCGTCTTGATTAGCTTGTATGCGCAAGCGCCACTCCGCCGCAGGTTGCAAGTTCCGGCCCTGAGCAAACGGCCTGCCTCCCGAGTCGGCGAAATGCAACTATTCCGGCTTGCGGATTTGGTGACGGAGATAAGCATCAATGAATGTATCCAGATCGCCATCCATGACAGCACCGACGTTCCCCGTCTCTGCCGAGGTCCGATGGTCCTTGACCATGCTGTAGGGATGGAACACATAAGAACGGATTTGACTGCCCCATGCAATATCGGACTGCTCACCGCGAATTTCGGCAAGATGCTTTTCCTGCTCTTCGATTTTCTTCTCATAGAGCTTGGAGCGGAGCATCTTCATCGCTTTCTCGCGGTTCTTGATCTGGGAGCGTTCCTGCTGACAGCTCACCACGACGCCCGTAGGCATGTGCGTAATCCGTACAGCCGAATCGGTCGTATTGATGTGCTGGCCGCCGGCGCCGCTGGCCCGATACGTATCGATTTTGAGATCCTCCGTGCGAATCTCAACCTCTGTATCGTCCTCGATCTCCGGCATGATGTCACAAGATACGAATGACGTGTGACGACGCCCGGATGCATCGAAAGGTGAAATACGAACGAGCCGATGCACACCCTTCTCTGCCTTCAAATACCCGTAGGCGTTGAAGCCTGTAATGAGCAGCGTGACACTCTTCACGCCTGCTTCGTCGCCCGGCAAATAGTCGAGAACCTCGACCTTGTAGCCGCGCTTCTCTGCCCAACGGCGGTACATGCGCAACAGCATCTCCGCCCAGTCTTGCGACTCCGTGCCGCCGGCGCCCGGGTGAAGCTCCAGAATCGCATTCAGCCGATCGTAGGGCTGATTGAGCAATAGGCCAAGCTCGAACGATTCGAGCTTTTTAATAAGCGCTTCAATGCCCGCCTCGATATCGGCAACTAAACCTTCATCGCTTTCCTCTTCTTCGAGTTCGACCATAACCGTGAGGTCGTCGTACTCATTCGAGAAGCCTTGAAACTGGTCCACAACGCTTTTGATAGCATTGAGCTCACCGATTGTCTTCTGGGCCCGATCATTATCGTCCCAGAAATCGGGAGCTGACATTTTTTCCTCAAAATCACCTATCGCTTCGAGCTTATGATCTAAGTCAAAGAGACCCCCGTAATTCGGTTAGTCGCTTTGCTGTTTCTCTTAAGTCCTGTTTTACTTCTGGTTCCAGCATGTCTTACACCTCTTTTATTCTGGTTGTGCCTCTGCTCGTCGACCTCGGACAGCGATTAGCTGCCTTGACCATGGCACTGTTTGAACTTCTTGCCGCTTCCGCATGGGCACGGGTCATTGCGTCCAATACGCTGCTCGTCGCGAACGACCGGCTTTTTACCGCCCGCTTCGTTCTTCGTATCAACGGCTTGACCTTCCGCTACCGCTTGACGCTCCAGGTTGCTTTGTACGTGAGCTTTCATAATGTACATCGCAACTTCCTCGCGAATGTTCTCGATCATCTCTTGGAACATCTCGAAACCTTCGAATTGATATTCGCGCAGTGGATCCGTACCGCCGTAAGCGCGAAGGTGAATACCTTGGCGAAGCTGATCCATCGCGTCGATGTGATCCATCCATTTGCTGTCTACCGCGCGAAGCGCGACAACTTTCTCGAACTCACGCATGAATTCCGCGCCGATTTCTTCCTCGCGCTCATCATAACGCTTGCTGACCAACCCTTGGATGAGCTCGATAATTTCCTCTTGCTCTTTGCCCCAAATATCCTGATCCTTAATATGGCCTTCTTCCGCCAACAAGTTGTTGTTCACGAAATTCGCAACCTCTTGAAGCTCCCACTCCTCCGGAATTTGTTCCACCGGACAATGCGCCTTGACCACACGCTCGATAACCGAGTTAATCATACCCTCTACGACTTCACGGATGTTCTCAGACTCCAGTAGCTCGCGGCGCTGTTTATAAATAATTTCACGCTGTTGGTTCATGACATCGTCATACTGGAGAACCACTTTACGCACGTCAAAGTTGTTGCCCTCTACGCGTTTTTGCGCAGATTCAACAGCACGCGAGATCAATTTGCTCTCGATCGGCTGATCTTCTTCCATGCCTAGGCGATCCATCATCGCCATAATATTTTCAGCGCCGAAACGCTTCATCAACTCATCCTCAAGCGATAAGTAAAACTGTGAAGAACCCGGGTCGCCTTGGCGTCCTGCGCGTCCACGCAGCTGATTATCAATCCGTCTGCTTTCGTGACGTTCTGTACCTATGATATGCAGACCGCCTGCATCATGTACGCCTTCGCCAAGCATAATGTCCGTACCGCGGCCAGCCATGTTCGTCGCAATCGTTACCGAGCCCGGTTGGCCCGCACGAGAAACGATTTCCGCTTCTTCCGCATGATACTTCGCATTCAATACTTTATGCTGTACACCTTTACGCTTGAGCATTTCGGAGAGAAGCTCCGAATTCTCGATGGAAATCGTACCGACCAACACCGGTTGGTTCGATTTGTGGCGCTCCACGATTTGCTCAACAACCGCGTTGAACTTACCCTTCTCTGATTTATAAACTACATCGGGCATATCCTTACGGATCATCGGACGGTTCGTCGGAATGACGATAACCTCCAGACCGTAAATTTTCTTAAGCTCTTCTTCCTCCGTCTTCGCCGTACCGGTCATACCGGCAAGCTTGCGGTACATACGGAAGTAGTTTTGGAACGTGATCGTTGCCAGCGTCATACTCTCGTTCTGTACTTGCAGCTGCTCTTTGGCTTCAATCGCTTGGTGCAGCCCGTCACTGTAACGGCGTCCGGTCATGATACGACCCGTAAACTCATCAACGATCATGACTTCGTCTTCTTGCACAACGTAGTCCACATCACGTTTCATAATAAAGCGTGCTTTAAGAGCTTGCGTCACGTGATGGTTGATATTCACATTCTGATGATCGAATAAGTTCTCAATGCCGAATGCCCGCTCCGCCTTCGCCACACCCTCTTCGGTCAACGCTACGGAACGTACTTTTATATCAATAGTGTAATCTTCTTCTTGTTTCAGCTTTGCCACAAAACGGTCAGCCGAATAGTACAAGTCTGTAGACTTCGCAGCTTGTCCGGAAATAATGAGCGGCGTTCTCGCTTCATCGACCAAGATGGAGTCCACCTCGTCAATGACCGCAAAATACAGCGGACGCTGAACCATCTGCTCTTTGTAAAGCACCATGTTATCACGCAAGTAGTCGAATCCGTATTCATTGTTCGTTCCATAAGTAATATCACAAGCGTATGCCGCTTGCTTCTCTTCATGAGACAGATCGTGCAAATTAACCCCAACCGTCAAACCGAGGAATTCATAAATTTGGCCCATTTCAGCGCTATCCCGCTGTGCCAAGTAATCATTGACCGTAACCACATGCACGCCTCGGCCCAGCAAAGCGTTCAAATAAACAGGAAGCGTCCCTACGAGCGTCTTCCCTTCCCCTGTTCTCATTTCGGCGATACGGCCTTCATGAAGGACCATACCCCCAATGAGCTGTACGTCATAATGGCGTTTGCCCAATACCCGCTTGCCCGCTTCTCTGACAACAGCAAAAGCCTCTGGCAGCAAATCATCAAGATCCTCGCCTTGCTCTATGCGGTTTCTGAATTCAACCGTCTTGCCTTTCAGTTCTTCATCCGACAACGGCTGTATGGTGGCTTCCAACTCATTGATCAAGTCAACAGCTTTCAGCATCCGTTTAATTTCCCGCTCATTGGAATCACCAAAAATTTTCTTCACTAGTCCTAGCATCGGTGAACCCCTTTCCCTTGCATTCGTATCCTTAAATTGTACCAGTTTGGCGGTCGTGCCGCAACAAACGCCTGCTTTCAACCTCATATAATCCTTCTATCATCTATCCAAAAGGGATAAAAAATTCATCTTTTCACATATTCTACTTCTCATCTACAGAAAAAAGCTCAATTCGACAAGGCCGAATCAAGCTCATTTTTTAATTAGTATAGGAATGTAAACTAAAATTTATAAGGGCTGTTGGTTAACAACGATTTATACCGCTGGCTCAATTAAACCGTACTTGCCGTCATCGCGTTTATACACCACATTCACAGTGTCTGTGTCCATATTGGAGAATACGAAGAAACTATGGCCAACCAGATTCATTTGGAGAATCGCTTCCTCCACATCCATCGGCTTCAATGCGAAGCGCTTGTTGCGCACCAACTCGAAATCTTCTTCCTCATCCGCATAAGTAACCGACGATGTCTCGACCTTAAATAAATCACGCTTGCCGCCTTCTTGGCGAATTTTACGATTCGTTTTGGTTTTGTGCTTGCGGATCTGACGCTCAAGTTTGTCCACAACCAAATCAATGGATGCGTACATGTCCGTATTGCGTTCCTCAGCTCTCAGCAGCACGCCTGTTAGGGGAATGCTCACCTCAATGGCTTGCAGACCTTTAACTACACTTAGCTTTACTTGTACATCGGATGTAAGGGGAGCTTCAAAATACCTCTCTAGTCTATTCAATTTCTTGTCGACATAGTCCCTGAGGGCTTCAGTTACTTCAAGGTGTTCTCCGCGAATGCTAATTTCCATGTTCAACATCTCCCTTCCTGCTTACATTATACTACATTCTATCCCATCTTCATAATTCCTTTAAATTCCGATCTACAATTTGCAAAAAAACATAAAGAGACAAAATATGCAGAAAAACACCCCAGGATATGTCCCAGGGTGCTAGTGCAATCGTAGATGTATTCAAGCGGCACCAGCTCGTGCCGGACGCTTATAGTTTGCTTACGTTAGCGGCTTGTGGTCCGCGCGCGCCTTCCACAATGTCAAACTCAACCGCTTGGCCTTCATCTAATGTTTTGAACCCTTCCGATTGAATCGCCGAGAAATGCACGAATACATCCCCGCCATCCTCACGCTCAATGAAACCATAGCCTTTTTCTGCATTAAACCATTTTACTTTACCTTGCATAACGTACACATTCCTTTCGTTTTAAAAAATAGAAAAACCATAAAAATGAAAGCCCTTACTTTTCGACTATATCACCTAGCCGCTTGACCTGTCAATTTGCCCTTTTTTATTTGCTTAAATATTTAGAAAATTCGGGTATATACATGCCGTGGATAAATAAAAAATATGTAGAATCCTGTCATATCGGGTTTTTTTACATATTATTAACAAAGTTATGCACAACTTTGTGCACATTATCCACAGGATGCTTTATGAAACTTTTGGGAATCGGGGCCCCATTGGGGTTGGTTTATGCACAAGTAGAACTGCCACGAAAATGCTTTGTCCAAAGATGATTGAAAAAAACTCTGTAAATCGACTAATAAGCAAAAAACCTTTTGCCTCAGCAAAAGGTTCTTGATCCTACGCAAATTAGTTCATGACTTGCGGTAATGAGCTACCACTTTCTCCACCGCATTTACCACATCTTGAATATCCGAATCTAACATCGCCGGAAACAACGGAAGAGAAATAATTCCTTCATATAAAGTTTCTGCAATAGGGGCAATACCCTTCTCATAACCAAGCTTTTTATAATAAGGATGAAAATGAACTGGGAGATAATGAACATTAACTCCGATATTCTCTTTGCGCAATGCGTCAAACACTTCTTTTCTTCCCGCGGTAAGCTCGTCTAGTTTAAGTTGAATGATATAGAGATGCCAACTCGATTCGCGATCTGACTTTTGAGCAGGGGTGATGATCGTAGAATTCTTAGCGAATGCCTCCGAGTATTGCTTGGCAATCTCCTTCCTCCTCTTTACAAAACCATCTAGCTTTCCTACTTGTGAGCTTCCTAAAGCAGCCTGGATATCCGTCATCCTGTAATTAAATCCGAGTTCATGCATTTCGTAATACCAATCGCCTTCATTTTTTTGTTCGAGCCAATCTTTATCCCGTGTAATACCATGGCTGCGGAACAAAAGAAGCTTTTCGTATAAATCAGACGAATTCGTTGTAATGATGCCACCCTCACCCGTGGTTACATGCTTCACCGGGTGAAAGCTAAACATCGTCATATCCGCTATTGATCCAACTCTGCGCCCTTTATATTCTGCACCGAGGGAATGTGCCGCATCTTCAATGACGATCAGCTTCCGATCTCTGGCGAGCTCCATAATCTCGTCCATATCAGCTGGCTGCCCCGTAAAATCAACGGGTATAATCGCTTTCGTTTTCGGTGTCAGCAAGGATTTAATCTTATATTTGTCTATATTGTACGTATCTGATTCAATATCAGCGAACACGACATCTCCACCACGATAACGAACACAATTCGCGCTTGCGGCAAAAGTCATCGGACTCGTGATGACCTCGTCTCCTTCGCCGATACCTGCAGCAAAGCAAGCACTATGAAGCGCTGCAGTACCATTAGAAAATGCGACTGCATATTTAGCGCCAACATACTGGGCCACCGCATCCTCAAATTCCTTAATCTTCGGCCCTTGCGTTAGAAAAGGCGATTTTAAGGTTTGTATCACCATTTCGATATCAAAGTCATCGATCCATTGCCTGCCATATGGCAGTAAAGAATCGCGTACAGGTCGTCCACCTTGAATCGCTAATTGTTCCCCTGATTTTTGCACCAATAGTATCACCTCTAACGTTTATAAAACGGGCTGAAATGTAGGATTTGACCACATCTCAGCCCAAATTGATTACAAAATTGTTTTGATCCATTCCTCGGTAAGCTTAAGCCCGTCCTCAAGCGAAGTCTTTGGTTCCCAACCAAGCAACTGTTTAGCTTTTGATGAATTACACAGCAGTTTTTGAATTTCACTTTGTGGATGGATATGCTCCACGTGTTCGATTCTGCTCTCATCTTTAACGATCAGTTTCGCTAAGTCATTCACTGAAATATCGTGGCCTAGACCGGCGTTCACGATGTGGCCATCTACTTTATTCGAATACCCTGCTTCTACAACGAACCTTGCGCAGTCATCGACGAACAACAAGTCCCGAGTTTGCGTTCCCTCACCATAAATATGAAGCGTTTCACCCTTTAGCTTCTTCTTAATGAAAATGGCAACTACGCCACCCTCACCGCCAAATTTTTGAAAAGGCCCATACGTATTAAATGGACGGACCACAACAGCAGGCAAATCATAAGCATAGAAGTAAGAAAGCACCATATTCTCCGCTGCAATTTTGGCTCCCGCATACGGGGACGCTGGCTTAATTGGGTGTGTCTCTGTTATTCCTGTTTCATCTAAACAGCGATCATAGACCATGCAAGTACTCATGAAAACGATTTTCACTTGATGCTTACGGCATTGCTCTAGTACATAAAAGGTACCCAACGTATCATTATTAAATGTTGTACGCGGATCGTCGATACTGTCTTGAACATTAATACTCGCGCCCAGGTGATAGCAGATGTCGAACTTATTATCAAACAGCTGTTCTAAAGTACCCTCATCCTTAATATCGCCTTTCAAGAATTGTTTAAATCCAGGATGAGCTCTAAATTCATTTATATTTGTTTCTTCACCATTAGATAAATCGTCAAGCACCCAAACGCTATGTCCGTCTTCCAACAGCCTTTTGACCACCCAACGGCCAATAAAGCCTGCACCGCCTGTAACCAATGCTTTCATCTATATCTTCCCCTTCTAGGATATAGCTTAAATTTACTATAAAACGTCAGTATTATAGAATCATATCTAACGTTACAGCAGTTCCTCTTGGAATGTCGTTTTTCACCGTTTTGCCTAAGAGCAGATCTCTATATTTAGGAGGCAGTCCAAAGCCAGGGCGAATGACACGTAAATTGTCTGTTGTAAAAGCTTCCCCGACTTTCATATCTTTAACCACGTACAAAGACCTACGAAACTTCAGAGAGTTTTTTTCTTTCTCGCTAACGCCATACGATACAGCACCCAGACCTTGCCATGCGCGCTCCGTTTCTTCAACCAAGCTTTGCATTTCATCAGGTTCAAGAGAAAACGCGCTATCTACCCCACCGTCTGCTCTGCTCAAGGTAAAATGCTTCTCAATCACCGTAGCTCCTAATGCGACGCTCGCAACCGCAACACCAACGCCTAACGTATGGTCTGATAGACCCACTTGAATATCAAATAATTGCTGCATATGTGGTATTGTTCGGATATTCGAATGTTCAGGTGTAGCCGGATAAGAACTTGTACATTTCAATAGAACAAGATCCTTACATCCTGCTTCACGCACAGTTTTCACTAACTCATCCAGTTCAGCAACACTTGCCATCCCCGTGGAGGCAATTATGGGTTTGCCCGTGGAGGCGACTTTACGAAGAAGCTGTATATCTGTATTTTCAAAAGAAGCAATTTTGTAGCAAGCCACATCTAATGTCTCAAGAAAATCAACAGCCGTCTCATCAAACGGTGTACTAAATCCGATCATCCCTAGCTCCGTGCAACGATCAAAAATCACTTTATGCCATTCCCATGGCGTGTGTGCTTGTTGGTAAAGGCCGTACAGGGACTGCCCTTTCCATAAACTCTCGGCATCGTTAATGAAAAAGTCTGCCTGGTCTGATTCGATTGTCATCGTGTCAGCTGTATATGTTTGTATTTTCAAGGCATGTGCGCCCGCTCGAGCTGCTGCATCGACAATTTCAAGAGCTCTCTCCAAAGACTGATTATGATTACCTGACATCTCTGCAATAATGAACGGTCGATGTCCGAACCCAATTTTCCGATTTCCTATATCGATTTCGAGCTTGTCATGCATGCCATAGCACCTCAGTATAAATTTTTAGTATCTGCCATGCCAATTATTCTTTCAACAGGCGTATCCCAACCATTGTTCAACAAGTGTAGATAAGGTTCTTTATCAACTTTTTTATGATAAGTACCTCCCGCTATTGGTTGAGATACCGCTACTATGTTACCACAACGAACATCTGGCCAAATCTCAAGAAATAATGCTTCGATTTCCGCAATTAAACGATTATAACTTGTTTTCAGCGTATCACTAGGCATATATTCAACAGTTTTCTGAGCAATAATATCCCCTGTATCGATTCCGCTATCTAAATAATGAATCGTAACACCCTTAAGTGTATTATGCAGAAAACTCCAAATATTAGGGTCTGCCCCACGATTCCACGGCAAATATGAAGTATGGAGATTAATTGCTTTATAAACAAACCGATCCAATATTTCTTTTTTCAGAATACTCCGGTACCTATAACTAATCAAAAAATCAATATTATTCTGTTCTAAGGTTAATAAAGTAATGGGTTCTTCGGTTTGAACTACCGTATCTCCAAACGATTTTAAAAATTGTATCATTTGTTCATGGTAAGGTCCAAGATATAAAATATTCAATTTAATTTCACCCTTAAAACCCCTTTAGCATCGTGGCAATTAGTATGTTTTTGCCGTTTGCTTCATTATCGCTCATCAAGCTCAAAGCATTTATACTTGTTTGGCGAACTGCTGATGGGTGCGTTAAAGTATAACGAATTGCTTGGGCAATTTTCTCGACGTCGACGTCATAATGATATCCTAAATTCCATATCGCGCCTTGTTTCGCTACCATACAGGCAATTTCCCACTGATTTTTTGCCATTACAATGGTGATTGCAGGCAGTCCTACACTGCAACGTTCCCATGTTGCAGTACCTCCCGCCCCTATGGCCAAATCAGATTTGGACATAAGTTCAGCCATATTATTTATTTGACAATGGAATTGAAAGTTTTGAAGCTCCAAGCAGCACTCTGCAATACTTCCCTTATTCGGATTGGAAGAGCCCGCAACGATATCCACATGAATATTTGACAAATTTAACGACAAAATCGCTCTTATTGTAAGCATCGTTACGTTATCCGGATCACTTCCCCCGAAAAAAACTAATATCCGATTTACTATACCATCGCGTTCTTTCCGCTGCTTAATATTTGAAAATTCTTCCCTTAGTAGCGCATATCTCGGTCCAAAAAAAGTTCTACAATGATCAGGTATTAGTCCTCTATATCGCTCATCTGCTTTTTCATATAAATTTTGATCCAACAACAGATCACAGTTGTGAATTCGATCTGCCAAATCATCTATTACCATAATATGCTTGACATAAGATCGCATCAGCGTTTCCCATCGTTCATCCAATGCATAGTGATCAATGATCAACCAATCCGGAACTAGTTGCTTAAGATATTCCAAGGTTTGTCTTGCGTCCACCATAGGATCAGCTTCCAACCAACTACTATGTGGAGGATTATCTTCAGATTCCAATTGAAAGAGACCAACGTTTGGTAGCTTAATCACTCTAAACCCTTGAGCTTCAATTACATCGCATATATGACCGGTCAACTCCCGGCAAATAAAGATGACATCAGCCATGTAAGATCGTAGCTTATTTGCAAATGTCAAACATCTCATTACATGACCAATTCCTATTTGGGTAGATGCATCCGCTCGAATGACTACTTGCACATGATCATATCCTTTCTTTCAGTGGAGAAAGAAAAAAGCCCGCCAGACGGGGGCCCTATATTTTTTTATCAACAATGATGCCCAATTTCTCATAAAAATTAGCCACCATATCCATAACTTTCCTGGATGGAATTTCTTTAATCACATCATTCGTCTTGTCATCTACAACTTGAACGTAATATTCTTGCAGCTTATCATGCAAAACGAAATGGAGATGAGAATTTTTAGACTGCAGCATTTTATTGAGATTGTCGAGTTCCTTGCTAATTTCTGTTTTGTTGTAAGTCCGATCTTGTTGAATTTCAACGTCCGAAATTTCCCCTTGATTAAGTACCTTCTTCTCATTGGAGTATTCCTGAGCACCTGATCGCTCCTGTAAACCAGAAATATCAGTAATCGGTCGAATTTCCATTTTGCCCTCCCTGTGCTTTAAATATGAAAAATTACTTCTATTTTTTTCGGTCGAAAAAGACCCCATACGGCATTTGTCTCATATAAGAATCGTATTGCGAGGAAATCGTTCTGGATTTTTGGACATCATTCATCTTTATTTCCGTCTCTTGTAAAGAGGTTTGAACGAAATTCCGCAATTCGGTTTCCTTAGCCTGCCAAAATTCGTATAACGCCCGGTATTTACCGACATCTGCATCTTGCTGCAGATTGTCACTCAACTGTTTCAGCAACGACTCGCGCTCTGTATACAGTTGCTCCATACCTTCCAGACCCTCGTCCTGCCGGGAAGACTGAATCATCCGAAGCAAATCATCCGTTCTGTCAATTAGCTGATGAAACAGCTTTTCAGTCGGTCCCATGTGGGCTCCTCCTACTGTTTTTGGCTGCGGGCAAGAGCGATCGCTTGTTTCCATGTATCGCGAAACTCCATAAAAAAGCCTTCAACCTCTTCCAAAATAGAAACATCCTTCGAGACATTGGCTTCAATGAGTCTTCTCTTCATGTAATCGTAGAGCAAGAGCAATTGTTCAGAAATCGGATATTTCCTATCAAGGGTAATGATCAATTCATCGACAATATCTTGCACACGGGTGATGTGCTGATGAGCATGATTATAGTCTTTATTCTCGATAGCTTGTTTTGCACGCTTTGTAAATGTAATGGCGCCATTATAAAGCATAAGTGTAAGTTCTTCCGAAGGAGCCGTGTCCACTTGGTTTTGTTTATAGCCTTTTGCTGCTGGTTGAATCATACGGTTCCTCCATTATTTAAAATAACTGGCAAGTTGCGAACTTTGGGAACTCAACTTCTCCAAGGATGTTTGCAGCGTTGTGTACCGACTGTACAACTTCTGCTCGTAGTCGGATAATTTCGATTGCTCCGATGTAATGCGCGTTGCGTAATCGTCGATTTGTTTGTTCAAGTAGCTCTGTGAAGGTACGACCTGCGTCTTTGCCGTAAGTCCGGCGACGATATCTTTTTTCAAAGTTTCATACAAACGGGTGCCAATGCCGGCATCATTCCCGGTTGTCAAATTGCCGTTCACATCGCGTGTTCCATCTTTTGTAAAAAGAGTGACCACCTGATCCGGATTATTTAGCAACGCAGTGCGCAATTTATCTTCATCAATATAAATTTTCCCTTTTTCCTGATAAGCCAGATAGCTGCTTGAACCACTGCTCGGGAAGGTAGTAATGCCTATATCCGACAAATCATTATATTGCCCTGCCGCAATTCCGGATACATTGTTCGAAAGATCGTTCCGCATTGCATACAGGCCCGAATCTATTGTGCTGTCATTTCGCAGCAAACCGGATTTCGCCTTTTCTTCCCAAAGAGTAATATCCGCATCCTTCATATCCTTTTTCTGATCGTCTGTCAGCGGAGCATAGTCGCGATATCTCTTTTCGCTTAATTTGTTGTTCGTTTTATCGATTAACGTGTTGTACTTATCAAAAGTACTTTTAATCGTTGAAACGATAGTGTCCACATCCAAGTTATTAGATCCGCTGATCGTATAAGGGACACCAGCCGGGTCTGCCAACAACGTAAAGTTGATGTTGTTCAACGTAAAAGAGTTGGAAGCAGACTTTACAACGTCCGGACTACCGTTGAAATAAACTTCTGCGTCCTGTCCAAAAACATCTGTATCTATCTGACCGGCACCAATCTTGAGATTCGTCAAATTTGATGTGGGGGTCGTTTCTTTTACATGTATTTTCGCTGTCGAGCCCGTTTGGTTGCTAACGAACGTCAATTTGTCGGAAAGCTGATCGTAAATTGCTTTAACCCCGGTAGATGATGTTGCTCCATTAATATTGGCAACGATTTGACTCACACTATCCCCGGCATTAATCGTGATGTCTTTGTTGCCCAACGTCCCTGCTACATTTATCGTACCGGCAGTCCCGGAGAAAGCCCCAACTGGACCGGTGCTGGTGATGGTCGCAACTTTTGCAAGCTTATCTACCTGCAAAGTAAAATTTCCGCTCAATGCATTAGCTGTCGGAGTAACCTGTACTTTGCTCGTATCAGAGGTCGATAAAGTCGTCTTTTTCGCCATAAATGTGGACTGATATGTCAACTTTTGCGCTTCATTCATAAAGCTTGACATATCGGTATTCATATCACGATAAGCATCGCGTTGCCAAGTGAGAGATGTCTTTTTCTGAATCATTTGATCGATAGGGGCTCGTTTAGCCTTCATCATTTGGCTAACAAGCGAATCAATATCCAATCCTGATGAGCCTAATCCGCTAATTCGAGTCGTCAATGGAATCACCCTCGCATTCACAAGTGTTTTATATTATATATCGGCAGAAGTCCCGATTTGATTTACTGCTTTTGTTGAATATGTGAATTAATCATCGCCCAATCAGGATTTTGACGCATGAGAGATGCCGCTTCTTTCCATGAAAACAAACGACCGGGCTGGTACAAAGCTTCATAAATCCGCGAGATTAGCTCCCAGTCTTCAGGAGTATCAAGTGTCCAGCGGTATTCGGGAATACCGTCCTGACATACAACAGAACGGCTGAAAAAGCATTCCGGGTTATTATATATATAGGGAGTAACGTGCTCGCGATCATGGGCCTCTTGCGTTTTCCGATGTGCCGCCTCCAAAGAAGCGAAGGAAAATACCTCAGTATCCAATCCTCGCGGATAGGTGCGTTGCAAAGTATTGCTTACATAATCATATTTCTCGCCGATAAGATACTCCTGGATCACAAAGGAAGAAACTTCCGGATCGATCAGTGGACAATCGGAAGTAATCCGAATGACTGTATCTGCTTGCGCTTGCAGCGCGGCTTCGTAATACCGCGATAAAACATCCGATTCGCTACCGCGGTAAACCATAGCACCTCGAGCCTTAGCTTCTTCAACAATCGGATCGTCCTGAGTCCCGTCTGTTGTCGCAACCACAATCCCTTGCACGTTCTGAAAATTTTGCACTCTTTCAATTACGTGCGCAAGAACCGTTTTACCAGCCAAGGTTCTCAACACTTTTCCAGGGAGTCTGGTCGATCCCATTCTCGCCTGAATGATCACCACATTTTTCAAGATAAATCCCCCTTGATTAAACCCTCCTCTAGTATCCACTGGCGGAGGGTATCACGATCAATAGGTTGTTCCTGATGAGAGTTGACTGTGCATTGCTGCATTTTTTGAGCGTTGGGGTACGGGGTTTCCCATTTTTCATCACGAAATGCAGAAGGAACGATAAACATATTTGGAGTTTCCCAAGCATGCAACGTTTCATCTTCAGTCATTAATTCTTCATACCGCTTTTCCCCTGGCCGCAAGCCGATTTCTTCGCGAACCACTTTTTCGGAAATTCCGTATTTTTTGCATACCTCTTCAATGACTACATCGACCAGATCAACGAGCAAAATGGTCGGCATCTTTAACACGAAAACTTCCCCACCCTGAGATATGTCGTTCGCCTGTAACATTAGCGTAATTGCCTGTGTGGCCGTCATCATGTAACGAGTCATCTGTAGATCCGTTATGGTAACTATCCGTTTCTCCAGAATCTGCTTGACAAAGAGTGGGATAACAGAACCTCTAGATCCCATTACATTTCCGAAACGGACGGATGCAAATACGGTTTTCTTTGGCCCTTTCTGGTACTCTGCTGCCGATATGAGACGTTCGGCCATCAGTTTAGACGCTCCGTACGTATTAGTTGGCGATATGGCTTTATCAGTAGAAGTGAAGAGAACTTTCTTTACCCCGCTCTGAATAGCCGACTGAATCATGTTTTGCGTACCGATGATATTCGTCTGAACGGCCTCAAATGGATTGTATTCGCAGAACGGCACATGTTTCATAGCTGCCAGATGAAAGACGCAATCAATATCCTCCATGGCACGAAGAAGCCTTTGTCCATCCCGGACGTCCCCGATTAAAAACCGCAGTTTCGACAAGTGTTCTGTAAAATGTCGTTGCATCTCATACTGTTTGTACTCATCACGGCTCATAATTCGAATAACCTGCGGATTTTGCCGCAATAAATAACGGGTAAGATGTTGACCGAGCGTTCCAGTACCACCGATGATCAATATTTTTTTGCCTTCATAGTTCATGCTTCCAACTCCAAATCAGTTCATAGATGCGGATCGTACCAATCGCTGAAATTCTTCGCGTTCCTTTGAAACATCGTTCAGTTGCAAAGTTGTTAAAAATTCCGAAAGTGTCACATGAGCAAACCCGTCGATATAGGCGCCGCCTTCCGTAGCATTGAAATAAATCTCATTGCTGCTCCTGGCTTGCTCCTCAAACCACTTTTTATAGACAAGCAAATTGCGCGAGGTAACAACAGTTCCTTTGCGATCAAACGCTAACACACGCTCTCCCGACGCTTGCTGTTCCCATCTCTTGTAGAGCGGCGCCCCCACTGCGTGTGTCTGGTTGTCCGTGTAGGCAAGATCTTGACCAACCAAGCAAAGCGGGCGCATGCTCAATAATCGGGCAAGAGAAAATAGCGTTGTGGACACGGAGCCTCCCGTCTGTACAAGCGGCTCGCTGCGAAGAGCAGCCATCTTCTCTGCTGGCACAAAGCCTTCCTGAAAGAGGATAAATTTAGGACCGGCGTATTGATCCACAACTTCCGAATTGACGGTACTCAAGAATAACAAGGGGATTTCAGCTGTTTCCCAACCTTCCAACTGTCTGATCATTCCCTGTTGCGGATCGGTCATAACTATAAAGTCGGGTCTGATTCCATGACGAACCAACAAAGAAGATGCCGTTCCTACTGCCCCGAGTAAACAATGTTTGGCAGCAGTTTGCAAGAGGGGCAATGCTTTGGCAAGAGACGGGCCAGCGCTAATGAGGATAGCTGGAACTGAAGATGGAAAACTTTGAAATGTTGAAACTGACGGCCAACCCTGCCGAGTATTTTGCATAAAATTATGATGCATCGATTCCTTGTTAATAATTGCACTGTTATGCTTAATTTTATAATCTTGCAAAATTCTTTTTAAAAACTCCAACTCCGCGGGCATTGCGCGCAAAGACGGTTCATGGACGATTACGTGTACACAATCGCCCTGCCAAGCATTCACCCGTTCGCCAAAAACTTTCAAATCATCCGTAACGACTAACGTTAGCCGTGGGTTATTCATAATTTCTGTAACTGCACCCGATTGTTTGATATACAAAAAGGCCGCAACATTAGTCTCCCATACTTCGATAGGAATTCTCTGACTCTCTGTTTGCTCCAGCAGGGCGCTAACATGATACCCGCATCCAACGCCGTAAAGCACGATACGCTCCAAATCCTCCCCGTCGAAACTGCTCAATTGTGAAGCAGCGAACCGGTTGGCTTCAACAATGGGATCGTAGCGGCTGTGCAAGTAAACAGGCGGAACCCCGTACTCATGTATCAAGGCCGTCCACGATCCATTTCTCGCTCTTTCAAGAGTCACATCAGGTGCATGAAATCGCGGATCATCCTTTTGGATAAAGTGATGTCGCTCACTCACTGAACCATTCCTCTTAGTTGATTTTCACAAGATTCCAACGTTGGGCGCAGTTCATACTGCAACAGGTCGCATAAAGATACAAAATCCTTTTGCTCCATCGCCTCCCCCATTTGATCAATGAGCGGCTTTATGAGCTCAACGTTCCACCCCTCCAAAAAGCGCCGATCCAACCGCTGGATTCCGTTGACAGCTGATATCAACCAATCTAACCCTTCCAAATAGGCCATTAGTGTGTCTAACCAGCCCGCCTGGTGAGTTTGAATATCATGAGCAATTTGCTCAGAAGCCGCTGCCAATCTAGGTACGTAGTCTTTCATACTTTCCAATGTTTCCTGAACGATGTCTTGCATTAAACTTCTTCCTCCTCTTGCTCCAGATTCGGCGCTTCCCATTTTAATTTCGGGTCAAAGTACAACTCTTTATCATCTAATTCCAGCTCGGCAACTGCCTCCCGAATTCCTCTCTCATACACGTCCATAATTTGATCTTTTCCCTCAACGACCCACATCATAAAGTTGCTTTGATGCACCAAAATAGATTTCAAGCGCTCCATTGAGGACACACGGGAAATCGGATTCATTTTCACATGATAATTGGTAAGAAGCGGGGAGAGGTAAAACATGCTGAAAGGATCCTTTAACATGTCCTTTATCAAGTGCTCTACATTGCGCATAATCCGGCTAGCCTTCATTTCCAAAAATTGCACCGGCTTCTCCAGCAAAAACGGCTGCTCCATTAACAATTGATCAATTGATTGCAGAATCTCTTCCGCAAACTTGCTTATACGCTCGATCTCACCTAGCCGTTCATTAAAGAAATCGATCATATTTCTCATTTTATCGTACAATTCTGAATCTGATGGCTGCGACGGCAACTCTCGGAACAAATCGGGAATAGACGGAGTCGGATCTTGGCAATATTTTTCCAGCACCTCTTGGAACGGCATCTTTATCGTCCCCTTAATATCCGCCCCTCCCTCTGTGGAATTGATTACCAACGGGGCCGGCAAAGCCTCAACCATGTGTTCCATCCAAAACAGAAACTGTCTCCATAATTCCCTTGATCTCACTTTCCCGCCATAATACCCGTCCACATAAACCGTTTTATTATAAAAGTTTTGATCTGGCTGCAAAGCAGCTTGAAGCTGCTTGCGTTGTTCATCGGTTACCTGTTCGTCATTTTGGTCAACATAAAAACTATCCTTGCTGTGCGTAACCCCCTCTTCCGAATAAGCTAAATCCTGACCGATAAAAACAATTGGATACCCGCCGAGATGCTGAGCCAGGGAATAACTCAAATGAGCTACTGAGTTGCCATTGTAAAGCGTCCCCATGTCCCCGAGCGCTTCACTCATAAGCCGGGAATGTGTAATATTTGCTTTGAATATGGGTACCACATATGAATTCCAGGCACGCGGAAGCCGCGGATCCATTAATGACAGCGCAATCAAGGCCGTTTCTTCTGGTATTTCCATACCGTTTGTACTGAGTTCATAAGAATTGGGCCCCCTTTCCAAAATACACAGCACATCAGGGGCGATCCCGTTTTTCATTAGTACTTTGAACGCCGATTCTGCGCTTATAATCAGCGCCTTTCCTTTAGCCCGCTTGAGCAGGGGAAGTTGTTTGTCCAATGATGGACCGGATGCTACGCAAAAAATCGGCTTTCCTTTATATTTTTCTTTTAAATCTTTAATGCTTCGGGAGCGAAGAGCAATTGGGACATTTTTCAATTCATTGGACATGCCAAGCAGAGTATCGTCCATGGAGTTACCCATAGCAGTCACAGTAGTGCGCAGTTGATTTACAATAATATTGATAACCGTATCATAATAATCGGAATCCCGGCGGTAGCTGGCAAACGTACGCAGTAATTCGGTCTGCAACAAATAATATCCGATATAGGAAAAAATATAGTGACTCATTAAAGCAGACAAATCACCCATAAGGTCAGTCAAAATAATAATTCTCTGCAATTTTCCCAACAGATATGGCGATAAATCAACTTCCTGAAAAAATTTCTTCACAAGTGCGGGATCTTTCTCTATAATTAAAACCCATGCCGTTTCGGTTTTGTTTTCCAATATTTGTTTGATAATCGCAGAAGAGCCCATCCCAAACAGGATATAACCTGTATTGTCGAAATTGATGCCATCCAAAAATTGTTCCGCCTCATACTGCGGATCATACATACTTGCCGAATAAAATTCATTTCCTTGCCCATCTGTCAGTTTAAAGGCAATATCGTCGCCAATATGAATACATGCAAGTTCATCGGTACTGATTTTTTCCATCTGCTTCAAGAGCCATTCGTTGTATTCCGTGAAGAATTGTACATTGCTATCGTAATAGTTCATACTAAACTCCTTTTATTCGGAAGACCCGGCAACAGCCTTTATCCGTCCGAACAATTCATACATTAATATATCTGCAGCTATCAAATAGTCTCTGTTTTCCACAGCCAGTAAGATCAGTTCTAGCAGTTTGTTCAGTTCCCGATGTTGTGCCTCAGAAACAGATTTATGTGTCAATAATGAAGACATTTCCTTTGTAAAAAGTTCTACTTGTTTCAAGCCGTCCTTTATTTCATAGCGATAGAAAGCATAACAAATGCGCTTCACTTTCTCATGTAGTGCCTCAACGATTCTGTCGTACATAGTCTCCCCCATTCATTTACAGCAAATCATTTGTTTTAAAAAAGCCAACCTCATTCGGGTTGGCTTTTTTATGAAATACGGGAGAAAAATTATCGAAGCAATTGCAGAACGCCTTGCGGCTGTTGGTTTGCTTGCGCCAGCATCGCTTGCGCTGCTTGAGCAAGAATGTTGCTCTTGGTGTAGTTCATCATTTCTTTCGCCATATCCACGTCGCGAACACGGGATTCTGCGGCGGACAAATTCTCCGATGAAGTATTCAGGTTGTTGATAGTATATTCCAAACGGTTCTGGTACGCACCAAGATTCGCGCGAATGGAAGATACAGAACCAATGCCATCGTTAATAGCTTTAATGATAGATCCAACAGTGCTGGATTTGATTGCCGAGAACTTGGAGCCATACAGCGCACCAACTAATTTACTCGCTTTAGCATTAACAAGCACAGATACTGTGATGGTTTGTTTGGAGTTAGCACCAACCTGAAATCCGATTTTACTAACTGTGGAGTTCAACAGCTTCTTAGTGTTAAATTCCGTAGCAGAAGAGATCCGATTAATTTCTTTCTGCAACTGTTGCACTTCCAAGCCAATCTTTTTACGGTCAGCAGTCACATAGGTATCGTTACCAGCTTGAACTGTCAACTCGCGCATACGTTGCAGAATGTTTTGCGTTTCACTAAGTGCGCCCTCAGCTGTCTGAATCAGGGAAATACCGTCTTGAGAGTTACGGGAAGCCTGATCAAGACCACGGATTTGAGCGCGCATTTTCTCGGAGATCGCCAGACCTGCAGCGTCATCACCTGCACGGTTGATGCGAAGACCAGAGGAGAGCTTCTCCATAGCCTTATTTGTACCAGCATTGTTGGTAGTCAGTTTGTTGTACGTATTCAGTGCGGGCAGGTTGTGGTTGATAATCATGTATTATTCCTCCTTGAGTTGTAAAGAACACATCCATGTGTCCTTAATTTTCCGCTTTCCGAATTAGGTCGGCCGCCCTAAAGGAGAAGCGCTTGATTTATATATCGGAACATGTCGCTTAATAGTTTAGAGCAAATTTTGCGATTTTAGAATTTATTCGACTTATTGATTGATTCACAATGTACACAAGGTCTTCGTTCTGAACATATCGTCGCCCGCTTGATTGGTGTCGTATTTGGACGGATCGACCTTGGAACCCAACTCGCCGTAATGGGCAGCATCAATCGCAAGGTCATCAAAAAGCTGTACTACCCTGATCTGTTCACGTCCTTAACTCCTTCGACTGTTACCGCGTCTTCCAAACAATTCGCCGCAGACTTGTAAAAACAATAATTCATTTCTTAATTATTTTCATGTCGTAAACCGATAATTTATATATACGTAAAAAGGAGGAGACCATGGATGAACCAGAATCAGCGGATGGCGCTAGTTCCTAAATATATGCATGATTTCGCATGCATTGGGGCCGATTGTGAGGATAGCTGCTGCATAGGCTGGCAGGTAAATATAGACGAAGCGACCTACAAGAAATATAATCGCATCCGGGAGCCAGAACTGAAACCTTTAATTGAAAAAAATATCGCTCGAGTAAAATCTAATCGTTCTGAGATCAACTATGCAAAAATCCGAATAAATCAAACCACCAGATCTTGCCCGTTTTTATCAGAAGGAAAGTTATGCAAGCTGCAACAAAAGCTGGGAGAGGACTACCTCTCTGATACATGTACTAGTTATCCCAGAGTGACAAGCATTGTTAATGGCGTGCTGGAAAGATCGGCCACTTTATCATGTCCCGAGGTAGCACGGCTTGCTTTGTTGAATCCTGCCAAAATGGAATTTGACGAAATCGTTGAATCCGCGCAATTGCGAAGTATAATTAGTAAGTCAATCGACACTCGTTCCAAGAAGTTTCGACATACGTATGTACAATATTTTTGGGAGCTGAGGATTTTTACAATAAAGGTGCTTCAGCTGCGTACCTACGCTTTGTGGGAACGCCTTGTCTTGCTGGGGTTGTTCTTTCAGAAAGTAGAAGAATATATTAACTCCGGCCAATACGATGAAATACCGGAGCTTATCGAAACTTACACAAACATTATTAATGACGGTTCGCTCAGAGAACAGTTGAACGATATTCCAGTTAACTATTCTATTCAGATAAAGCTGATGATCGAAATCATAGAAGAACGTTTAAACAGTGGCGGCATAAACACTCCGAGATACCTGGAATGTTTGCAGGAAATGATTCAAGGCCTAAAATACGACGAAAATGCTACAGTGGAAGAGTGTACAGAGTATTATAAGAAATCTTTCGATATGTATTTCGTTCCGTTCATGAAAGAACATGAATATATTTTAGAAAATTATTTGGTAAATTATGTTTATATGAACTTTTTCCCCATCGGGAATTACGACTCTGTGTTTGAAGAATACGTCATGCTTGCGGTACATTATGCCATGATCAAATTGCATTTAATTGGAATATCGGGGTTACATCAAGGGCTCAATACCGAACACGTAATAAAGCTGATTCAATCATTTACTAAAGTTTTAAGTCATGATCAGCAATTTTTGCAAAATCTTATTCGATTGCTAAAAAAGGACGGCTACACTAGTTTGCCCTATATGACAATTTTGATAAAAAATTAGTTTGACAGCGATTAGGTCAAAGGATAATTTTTTAAGATCTGAGAAGAGAGATTGGAATCAGATATAAATGCAGCATTGAATTATAGAGGGAGAATAAAAATGATTTCAACTATAAAACATGTTTCTATTAAAGCGCACCCCGACATTGAATTAAACTATAAAAGGGATCAATTAGAATATGTATTGACATATCCCTCTCAAGGAATCAACGAAGAAACTGGTCTTATAATGGTAATCACACCATTTGGAGACACACCTAACTCTATCTATCAAACTGAAAAATTACGCCCTCACCTTGCCGACAATTATAACTGTATCGTTGCTGGAATTAATTTTTTTGGTATAGAACGTAGCCCCGACTCTATTGATTTTGATGCAGAATATATTGCCGAATTGCAGGATCATTTCGGAATACCTCATACTGTATTTATTGGTAACGGCGGTATTCGACCTGACTTCTTTCCAGTTCTTGTATCTCAGCTAAAGTCTAAGGGCATAAAACGTTTTGAGGAAGGGCCTATTACGCAAACGATCCGCCACACAAAAGGTGAATACGAATCATTTGGATTCCTTCCCGCTATAGACTGCCTTGTCGTATTAGGGGATATCTTAAAACAACACCACCTTAACAAGAAAAAAATAATCGCATTCGGTTCCTCATATGGTGGATACATTGCGATGTTAATGGGCAAGTTTGCTCCCCATACATTTTCAACAGTGATAGACAATTCTGGATTCTCCAGGATTAGCTTACATAATATTTGCGCGAAGGATTTTAAAGGCGGTCCTGCAATATACCAAGACGATGAAATATTCATTAAAGGCGTATCAAATGAACCTTGGACGATCTTAAATGAAAATGCTCCTAATTATTTTTCGGACAGCCATAGATCGATAAGAAGTTTGTTGGAAAAAAGGCATAGAGTGAAATCTGAAACAAATTACTTTATTTATCACAGCAAAAATGACCAGATGTGTCCGGTGGGGGAGAAAGAAGAAGTTGCTAATATCTTAAGCGATTATAACCAAACTTATTTCACTAAAGTCAGCGAAAGTGATATAGATGGGAATATCTTCAAAAATTTAAACCATGGGATGGATGCATCGTTACGAGGTTTGTTTGAACTCACAGCTAATAATGATGAAAGGAATTTGTTGAAAAAAAGTCAGTCAACAGATTTCCAATTGGGCAGTGTGTATAATTTCGACTGTGGCAGAAAGGCATATAGAATCTCATATACAACGGACTATCAATTAATAGCTGAAATTATTGGATAAATCAAAGTGAGTTAACATATTTTGAGCAAACCCATTTCCGTTATTATGTTACAATATGTCCAATTGTTTGTAGAAACATTATTTACCAATAAAAACTTCGAGGTGAATCAATACAGCAAATAGAATCTAGGGAGGAAAATTTAAAAGACCATCTTGCATATCGCTGGATGGTCTTCTTTATTGCCAAATAATTTCGCCTATTGCACGTTCGGATCTAACAACTTTCTCAGAACATCCAAATATTCAAGATTACCTTCGATAACCAAGTTCGACGTCAGGGTGTGCCCTTATATAAAATATATATCCTTCAAGCGAATGCCAGCTCCTTTTCAAATCACTTTTCTGGATTTATAAAATTTTTCAAGTCCTTTAAATCTATTTTGGACCGAATCGCCTCTTTATTGCTTTGTTGAACTGCCTCATACAATTCCTTGCGCAAAATATTTACTTCTTTAGGAGCATTAATGCCAATCTTCACTTGATCTCCGTCAAATGCCGATATCACGATCTCAATGTTGTTATTTATAATGATCGATTGCCCTTTTTTTCTTGTCAGGATCAGCATCGCCGCTCACCACCTTCTTCGGGGGTTTCTTTAAAGAGAGGGTCATTAGTCCCATAAGTTGATTGTGGAGGTAGCACCAATTGACGAGCTTGCCCAGTGGCTATATTTAACACTAGTGGCGCTAACAAATTCACCGTAGACTTTATATACGGCTCCTTAATTGTTACAATATTAAGTACGGCGACCTCTTCATTCGACTTCAACTCAAGCAAGCTCTTGTCTTTATCCTCAATTTCAAATGTATACTCAGGATAAAAGACAAAAGGCGTCACTACAAAAAAGCCAATATTCTCATCTTGTAAACTTTGCAAATAAGCGTACGGACTACCTTCTTCAACTACAGAGATTACAAAATCATCGAATTCCTCAAACCCGAGGATACTTCCATTAAAACGAATCACTTTCTCATGCAAAAATTCAAGCATTTTCTAATCTTCTCCTAAACACATAATGCTATAGCTTGCGCTATAGCATTATTTTTTATTATTTGTATTAGTCATGCGTTTTAATTGAACATCAACGGACCTATGCTTTGATATCAATTTGTGGAGGAATAATCTCCACTTTAGGGTACTGCATCATATAAATATCGAGCTTACCCCGGGTATAATTAATTTCCGGAGGATTCGGATGTGTGTTCACGTTTACTTTGCCTTCCTTGACTTGAATATCGAGTTTGCCCGGCTCGTAATGCAAATCGACATTATCCATAGAAGCGTCTCCCATGAACTCAAACTCGAAAAACTCCGCGCCCTTTTCCTTCGCAATATCAGCAATGGCATTACCGCCTTCTTGAATTGCCGCCAGCCGATTACCGTCTTCGACAATTTTGGCGATCCCCTGCAAGGCTACTTCATGAGCCCTGGAATAGATACGATTCATAGTCTCAAGGGCAGGGCCAAGTCCAAGCGCATCCCAAGCTTTGCTGGAGTCAATGTAAAGCACGCCGGTCTCCGCGTGAATTTCAAGCTTAGGACGTTCGGTAGTTATTTCGAAAGTAGCTTTGGGTTGTTTGATGTCCAGCTTACCTATATCAGCATCAATACCTAGCTGGGCATTTTGTTGACGAATCTGTATTTGTGGGATTGGTAACGTCATCGTTAACCGCTCCTATCGAAGGAAATCAACAAGACTTGTGCTTATAATCTTAGCACCAACGGATAAAGAGGCATTATAAACATTCTCATCTGTTTTTAGATTTGTAATGACTCCTGGTATGTCCGCATCTTCGGCCTTAGCCTGGAGAGTCTGAAGATTCATACTAATGTCTTCAAGACGCGATTGAGCTAGCTCAATCCGATTTTGCCTAGCACCAACGTCTGCTCTTGCTTGCAAAAAAGCTTCGTTACGGCTATCTAACCTTCCAATACAAGCCCCAATAGCATTTTGATTTCCAGAACCTAAAGCTGCAGACAAATCTTTCATCACAGTAAAAATGTTATCGCTTGCGCCTGGGGCACCAAATATTTTATCTCCAGAGACATTGGCTGATACTCGGACACCCACACCAATATCGAATTTAATATCTCCTGTGTCCACTTGAACCGTCTCGGCAGTAGCCAACGTATATGGTTGTTTATCAGTGAGTTGACCATTAAATACATACTTACCATTAAACTGACTGTTACCAATTGTCACCATTTGCTCAGTAAGCTGATCAACTTCCTTTTTGATAGCATCCAAAGCCGATTGCGGATTGGTTCCATTAGCAGCATTCACAGTTAATTCTCTAACGCGCTGCATAACTGTATTAGCTTGATTCAGAGTTGTATCCGTGTAATCCAGCCATGATACAGCAGCATCTGCATTCGACTTAAACTGCTCATTCGCTGAGCCCTCACTTCGGTAACGGAGTGAAAAACTGATTCCTACTGGATCATCAGAAGGCTTATTTATTTTCCTGCCTGTAGACAGTTGATTCTGATGATCATTGATTCTTCCAAGGTTAGCGCTAACATTACGAAGTAACTGGTTGTTCATCATACCTTGAGTCACTCGAGTTGTCATGAAAAGACACACTCCGTTCTAGATTTAGTTAAACCTCAATTACCTACCCACAACACCCATGCTATTAATAACTTTATCCAACATTTCGTCAAAGGTTGTCATAACACGAGCGGCAGCACTGTAAGCTTTTTGATATTTGATCATATTGGACATCTCTTCATCTAAGGAAACACCGCTGACGCCCATACGATTAGAATCAACTTGATCAACTAAAATTTGCTGATTGGTAGTTTGCCTTGTGGCTTCTTGACTTTGAACACCTAACTGACCTACGATTGAACGGAAGAATTCGTCGAAAGTGCCATCTTTGAGAACTGTATTACCTGAGGTGGAAGAATCGAAATTAATCTTCTTCTCTTTAAGTCCTGCCAGCAACAACGCCATATCATTGTTCCCTTTTACAACTTTCTCTACGCCATCTGCAGGATCTACATAAGTCCTCGCCGAGGATGATACGTTAGAAGCATCGCTGAGAATGATTGGGTTCACCGTAATACTTGCTGCATTAAATTCTGTTTCTCCAGGCTTTAAGGTAAAGAATGGGACACCTGACTTCAAAGGACTAGAACCCGAGTAACCTAGCTGATGCAAGCCATTAAAACCTTTCACAATGACATTCAAATCACTGGTTAAAGTACGATTTGCACCGCTGAAGGTCTGCGCTGTTGTTGTACCATCCGCATTCACGACCGTTAATATAGTTCCCTCAGGAACAACCATGCCTTGAGGCAGTGTGGTTTGTATGTCGCCCTGTACCATGGACTTCAGCATAGAGTCGAATTGGAATTGATAATTAGCCACATATTTATCACGGGATTGAATCATCCCGTATACTTCTCCGCTATTCAAATCACCGGAGGAAGCTGAGCCTTCTAGCGATGCAGTTGTTAGTGTGCTAGACACCTCTTTGCCTGTTACTAATGCTACACTACCCATTCTCACGTTATATCCACTGCTATCTTCCGTAAAGGTGACATTGATGATTTTTGACAAATTGTCCATGAGAAGATCTCGTTGATCTCTCAAGTCATTAGCATCGTCTCCCAAAGCCTCAATCCGGTAAATATCTCCATTCAGTTTTGCGATTTGACCAATGGCAGTATTTGCTTCTGTCGCTTTGATGCCTATGTTCGTGGTTAAGTCGGTCGATAGATCTTTTAATTGCCTTGAAGCTTGATTAAACGCATCTGTCATTGCCAACGCCCGCTCTTTGACAAGGACTCGAGCTGTTGTGTTCTCAGGGGATTTACTTAACTCTTGCCAGGCATTCCAAAATCCTTGCACGGTTTGTCGAATACCCGTATCCGATGGTTCATTGACGATGGATTCGATTTTATCCAGTGTATCTTTTCGTATGGACCAGTCTCCCAGATTTTTGTTTTCATTATGAAATTGGTCATCCAAAAACTTTTCCCGAATTCTGGTAATTTGGTCGAATTCAACACCTTGTCCCAATTGGCCCGGAACATTACTTCGAGATAACCCCGGATATTCAATAGGAATAGACGCAACCATATTGACGACTTGTCTAGAGTATCCCTTTGTATTCGCGTTAGCAATATTATGGCCTGTTGTACTCAAAGCGGCTTGCTGCGTAAACAACGCCCGTTTAGAAATCTCAATTCCTGTGAAGGTGGAACGCATCGTTGTGATCTCCTTTCGAATTTCCTCAGTTAGGCTTTAGTATCGAAGAGACCTAGTCGTTTCGTTCCATAGGCCTGCTGATTTGGATTATGATAGATCACATCATCCTCAGGAGCACCTAATACTAGATCCACTGTATAATTAATAAATGAAAGTGATTGCTCTATCAGTTGTTGATTAAAAGTATTGGCACTTTTCAACTGTTTCACTGCGGCTAGCAATTTCTGTTGAGCCTGCGTGAGCGCTTGTTTTTCCTGTGCATTAAAAATCACCTTGATAAGGTCGCTGACTGTAATTAGCGAGTTTGGATTATAACCTCTAGAGATCAAATAGGAATTAATGAGCTGAATTCGCTGGTTATTAGCCTCTGAGATGACGCGAATCCATTTGCTCTCCTTATTTACTATGAGATTCAATTGTTCCACATCGTTACTTACAAGAATTTGCTTCTTATCTTGAGCTAACTCGAGCAGTGCTTCATGTGCTTCCTGAAGTCTATCCATCGTGTCCAATAAAGTCTGAATTGACATGCTCGTTCACCTACTTATCTGTTGTTGCGCCTAGTTGCTCTTCAGGTACGGAAGAAGCTTCTCAGCGAGCTTACGAGCGTCTACTTGATATGTTCCGGAGGCTACTGACCCCTTCAGGTCTTCGATGCGACGAGCTTGTTCTTCCGTACGAGCGCTGCCTTGCACACCAAGGAGCTCTTTCGCTTCTGCTGATATTTCGACTTGATCCTTCGCTTTCCCTTTCTTGCCGGCAGCATGAGCGAAAGTGGCATCTCCCGATTTCTTATACGGATTCACAGCTCCGATGCGTTGATTATCATTAATTTTCATACCGATACACTCCTATGTTCTTTGACCTAAAAAATAAAAAGCCGATAATCGTTAGAACTATTATCGGCATCCTCAATATGAAACTTTATATCTCTATAAGCCTATTTCTAAAATTACCGTTTATCTTTCAAACGATCCTGAATGTTGAATGTGATCTTGTTTTCTTGTCTTCTGCGCTCTTCATCTCTCTTCTCATCTTCCGTATTGTTCCTAACATCCTTAACAAGCTTCATACGACAAGATTCACAAATTGCCTTCTCACGAATTAAATTCCCGCATACTTCACATGGATAAGTCATATTCGGAGCATTCACTATCGAGATCCGGCCCTCACGAATAAATTTGGTGATTTGTTTAACCGTCACACCTGTTGCTTCGCTTAAATCATTTATGTTCGCACCTTTGTTTTCACGTAGAAACTTCAAGCATTTATCATATTGTTGTTCCAGATCTTTTAAGCAATTCGGACATACATCAGCAAAGCCCTTCACAAATATTTTCCCACAACGTGGACAATTGGCTACATTCATGCCCATTATATGGCCCTCCTTTTATTATTCCCATTATCTAATTATTAATTCCAGTTTACCGCAATTCGACAAGGTTTGTATAATAGTATTTTTGAAATAGCGACATGCTCCTTTTATTACCGTGCCCAGGTTAACCCATAAATGTTAGCAGATACGTGATCTTTCAGCGCCTTCGAACATTGATTCATGGTACTCCCAGTTGTGTACACATCGTCCACAACATAAATATGAATTGTTGCCCCCTGGTATTCTCTCAGATCGCTATGAATCGACGCAACCACTTCAAATACGTGCGCCAGATCATCAATACGTTCACTTCTTTTTTTAAAACTTTGCTTATCTGTATGCTTGGCGCGATTGAGCAAACGAACAACAGGGAGACCCACTCGCCGTCCTAATTCCACCGCCATTTGCTCCGCCTGATTGAACCCACGTTCCTGCATCCGGCGATCACTCACAGGCACGAATGTGATGATCTCCTTCACCAACTCAGAATTCTTTGGCAACGACGACGCCCTCTCTACTTGCAATAACTGATAAGCATGAACAAGCATTTGCCCGATCACCGCTTTCAAACGTTCATCTCCCCGGTACTTATATCGTGCCAAAAGCTCTTTCATCGTGTCATCATACCGAACAGCGCTTCGGCTTCTAGAGAAGTGGGTATGTGGCTTCCTGCGGCAATCGAGGCACGACTCTCCTCGCCCACAAGATGAACAAAGTACTTTACGAATCCACGGAATCCGTGAGAAACATGCGCGACAAAGCCCTAACTCCTCCCGATCAAGGCTGCTCTGTTGTTTGCAAAGTAAACACACCTCTCTCTTCGGATTGAGCAGCGAAAATAACATCTCCCTTACCTGCATCCACCACGTGCTCATTCATTTCCCCCTCAGTAAAAAACCATGTTTACGAGCAATACGATTCATTGTTCGAATCTGTCGAACAGCCTCTTTTTGTGATAGCGTAATTTCTGCAGCTGCCAAATAAACCTTTCCTGCGGGATCATCCTTCGATCTCCCTGCACGCCCAGCCATTTGCACAAGTGCCGCTTCATCGAATATTTTTGAGTCGGCATCCATAATGAATACATCGGACTGAGGTACTGTAACGCCACGTTCAAGAATGGTAGTAGTGACCAGAACGCGAATCTCCCGATTGCGAAAAAGCTGCACTTTTTCTGTACGTGACAAGTCCTTAGAGGAGGTTCCTTCTATACGGACAGCAGCCTGCTGCTTGTCCATTCGCAACTTACACCTTAGCAGTGCAACCGTTGGCTCCACGAGCTGGATATTGGGGACAAAAACAAAGACTTGTGCCCCCCGTTCTACAGAAACTTTGAAACGAGACAATAGTGATTGAGGGAGTGTTTGAACCTTGAGAGACTTCCTTAATGTGGGAACAGATATTAGCTGAGGAACAGGCAGGGGGTGTTTATGAAAGCGTACAGGCACACGAACATGCGGTAATCGCCCGCGTTCAGCAGCTTTTCTTATTGCTCTTGAAGGTGTAGCTGATAGCAAAATATTCGTCCCGCTGGGCTTGCATACTTTGGCGGCGGCATAACCCAGCATCGGATTGTTATGGTAAGGAAAAGCATCAATTTCATCAATAATGACAAGATCAAAAGCTTCCTGGAAACGCAGTAATTGATGCGTTGTCGCAATCGTGATCTGCCCCTGCTCCCAGCGCTGCTCACTCCCCCCATACAGCGTAACCACGCTGTAATCAGCGAACGCTCGCTCGATACGAGGCTGCAGTTCCAACACCACATCTTTACGCGGTGTCGCAATGAGAACACGTCCGCCTCGCGCGATGGTGAGGTGTATGAAAGGGAATATCATCTCCGTCTTCCCGGCACCAGTGACGGCCCAGATGAGAAACCTGCGCGGGTCAGGCTGTTTCCTTATTCCTCCTTCCTTGCGTCCCCCTCGTTTTCCCCCTCCTCCCACCTCTGGCCTGATTATAAAGCGTAGACCCTCCATAGACGCTCTCTCTTGGGCCTCGCTGAGCCCCCACGGTTCTATGTATGTTTGGAGATCACTTTCGACTTCATGTATGCCATCTCCAACTTCATCTCCGTATCCCCTGTCCGAAATTGAAGTATCACCGGAGCGCCCCACAACAAGCAAAGAACACATCCGTACCCTTCCCATCGTCAAGCACTCTTCACAATAAGGACACGCATGTCCGCAATGAAGACATGCTGACCAAAACATACGTTCCGTCCCACTTCCGCATCGCTTGCAACTGTAGCCCGTAACCGGTCTAAACCACCGGCGCCAATCTCGCCGCTCCAAGACATTCAAGCCATTCATTATTTCCACATCACCATTCAGGTGAGCAAGCTGCACATAGGGCTGCCAGTCATCCTCTGCCCCAAGTTCCAACCCTGCTGCCAGGACAAGCTGCTGTAGCTCCTCCACAAGCAACGAGCGACCACTGCAAGCTTTTACTAGCTTGGCATACACATCGGCATGCCAGGTAAATCCTTTGCATCTACCCTGCATCCACTGTTCATAATGAACTCGCCTTAACTCCAAAGCTTCACTGTTCAGGATGCCACATTCCTCTGCCAACTGCCGAATTCGCCCGAGTATTCTCCCATCATCGCTGCCTTCCACCGCATTTAAGCCTTCACGATGCAGTTGCATTTGAAGCTTCTCGCGCAGTCGCACACCCTGCCCTAACGAAATAAAAGGTTCGAACATTACGAGGCCGGCGTCGGCTGCGTATTGCTCGAACCAATATTGACAATCTGTCTCTGGGTGAATCGTTAATCGCCATTCCCATACATTTCCCTTACGAACGGCATAAAGCTGAGCCTTCATTCCTCACCTTGCCTCTTCATCACATAAGTATTTAAAAGCGTTCGCCGTCAGATGACAGGTATCTTCACTAAGTCTCCCCGATTGCTCAAATGAACAATCACGACAGGATCATCATCATGCTGACGTAAAAAACGGCCAATGGCATCAAAATCCGTCTGAATCTGCAGTTCAATCGAATGCGTATGAGATAATCGCTCAATGATTTCTTTTGTATCGTCAGACGAACCTTCGTCGATAATGGTTGCCGTGACTTGGCTGCCCTTCATACGTGAAAAGAAAAACAAAGAGCGAATTACCCATTCAATTTGATTTTGATTATTTTTAGTAATAAGTAAAACGTTCGCAGGCTTCTTCCCTCTGCCTTTACGATCTCCAAGTAATAGATGGAGCACAGCAACGCTTAGTCCATAACAGCCAATAATACAAAGCAATCCAATCCACATGGCGGGTCCCTCCCTTACCTGCAGTGTATGCGGCAGAGCAAAGGGGGGTTCCTGTTATAGGGATATCTACAAGGTTACCCAACCATTTTTGATGGCAATAATAACAGCTTGTGTACGATCATCAACCTCCATTTTTTGGAGGATACTGCTGACGTGGTTCTTCACTGTTTTCTCACTTATGTAAAGGAACTCTCCAATCAACTTATTGCTCTTGCCTTCCGCCATCAGTCGAAGCACTTCGGCTTCCCGTTTCGTTAGCGGGCTATTCGCATTATGTATGTACTTAAGAGCTGAATCCTTCACACCCTGACCAGATCCAACGATACCGACATCATCCAGATACGTCATACGTCTCAATTGATTGATCAGTTTGCCTGTAACCTTTGGATGAATATAAGCATGACCCACGACAACGGAACGAATCGCATTAATAAGCGCCTCGGCTTCCATGTCTTTCAATAAGTATCCGGAAGCCCCTTTGCGGAGCGTCTCGAACACATAGCTTTCATCATCATGAATCGATAAGA
The DNA here is from genome assembly GCF_040812395.1 of Paenibacillus tabacirhizosphaerae. Lineage (GTDB taxonomy): Bacteria > Bacillota > Bacilli > Paenibacillales > NBRC-103111 > Paenibacillus_E. The sequence continues at coordinate 42,112 of NZ_JBFNXH010000025.1, forward strand.
TAATAACTTTAATATCGGGGAAAATAAGCTTTAACCGTTCCGTAGCCACAACGCCATTCTCAAGTGGCATATTGATGTCCATCAGGACGATGTCAGGTGTAATTTGGTTGCACAGCTCGATAACTTGAATACCATCGCCGCACTCCCCAATAACCTCCATGTCATCTTCCATATTAATAATTCGTTTAACGCCTTCGCGAAAAAGCTGATGGTCGTCCGCAATCACAATGCGCACATTGCGTTTATGACTCGCCGTGTTGTCCATTCTGATTTTCCTCCTTGTTCTCTGCGCCGCCGATAGGGATCAGCATCGTAATTTTTGTACCCGAATCTTTTTCAGACTCTAGAACCATCGAGCCTTCCAGCAGCTCAACACGCTCACGCATGCCAAGCAAACCGAAATTATTCCCCTTAGCTATCCGCTGCTCAGTCTGAGCTACATCGAAGCCGATCCCATTATCTACCACATAAATTTGTACTTGATCAGGTTCCAAGGTGAGTTCGACGGAAACGAAGCTGGCTTTCGCATGCTTAATCACATTCGAAAGCGCTTCTTGCACCAGTCGGAAAACGGCGATTTCAAGTCCGGACGGAACACGAGATTCCTTACCTACAAGATTGAATTGTGCACGAATCTTATTTTTTTCCTCAAAATCCTGTACATACTTGCGTAATGTAGGCACAATACCCAAATCATCGAGCGCCATCGGGCGGAGGTTAAAAATAATTTTGCGAACCTCTTCAAGGCCTCCTCTGACCTGCCCCTTCAAATCTACTAATTCTTCCTGAACCGCCGGAATATCCTGCTTGACAAGCATGCGCTGCGCAATTTCGGTGCGCAGCACAACATTAGCCATTGTTTGCGCCATACCGTCATGAATTTCACGGGCAATCCGTTTTCTTTCTTCTTCTTGCGCCAAAATAATCTTCAAACCAAGCAGTTGCCTATTCTTAGCGGATTCTAATATACGGGTGACTTGATTGAGATCCCCTGATAAGTACTCCAAGACAACATTCATTTGGGAAATAATCGTCTCTGCTCGTTCAACCTGCTTGTCTACATTTTTTACACGATTCTGTAAATCATGGCGCCGAGCCTTAAGATGATTTTCTTTTTCCCTAGCGATTGTAAGTTGAAGCTGGAGCGCTATTGCGGCCTCGTAGGCTGTTTTAATGTCATCTTCACGGTATTTGTTGAAATCCCGGCTAACCTCAGTAAGTCGAATCCGAGATCGCTTATAGTCATTTTCAAGACTATCGACCAACTCAATCGTGACACTTGTTTCATCCTTAATTTCATCTAGCTCGCGAGTCAGTGACTCTTTTTCCAATCGGGACGTTTCTGCAATCTCGAAAATTTGATACTTACTGCTCTCCATGACGTTAATGGCATTTTTAATGACACGATCTAGAGCGTCTGGCTGCAAGCGAAACAAGCTCCTTTTTAAAAACCAAATTAGTCTACCCCATATTGTATCATAACTCTGCCTATTTGAAGTGTACTTTTAGCACTATTTATTCAAGCGTTATCCCTTGACTTTTGGGTTCCCAGCCTACTTTCCAACCTAATTTCTCTGAAATGAGCCTTAGTGGCACCATCGTCAAATTATTCATAATTTTCGGTGCAACTTCCGCAGTTACACGATCCCCATTTACAATCAGATCCGGGTTGTCTATCCACAAATCAATCAGTTTATCTCCACGGGTAATCGTCACTTTACGTTCTTTATCATCCCACTTGATGGTGCCTCCCAAAGCCTCCGCTACAAAACGAATCGGAATCATCGTATTGTCCTTAATAATCGTCGGTGCTTGCTCCAGAGTCACCGACTTGCCATTCAACGAAACTTGCTTTTTATTCACCGTTAGACTCACCGAATTCTTGGGTAAAGCCGCCAGCTGCCCTTTATATATGAAAGAGATGTCATCAATGTTTACTTTTCCTTTGGGCGCTCTTTCATCTTGTCCATTTGCCGGATTCGCAACATAAACGCTTTTTATTTTGATCGGATATTTTAAATCAGACACATCAGCCGTTACTTTGCGCCAACCAGTCCAATTCATATTCTCAGTGAAACTTACATATTTCAGGTCGCCATTCCCATCGACAACCTCAGCACGAACCCAGTTAAAGCTTCCATCTCCCAAAACCTTAGCCGTAATAAATTGCGGCTCGCCTTCGATTTGAATCCCATTCATTCCGTCGAAACGGGCGTATGCGGCTTTCGTCCCCGTTCCTTTGGTGAAATCATAGGCAATCTCCAAGTTCTTGTTCCCATTCGCTTCTTTGGCAATATTCACGTTTGCAACAACGTCAGCAGGATACTTATCGCCCGTTGTAAGCACAGCAGATTTATCGAGGTCATACCACACCTTCTCCTGACCAACAGGAAGTGTAACCATTGTGCTATACCCATCGTATCTCGCAATCACTTGAGCGGACTGACTGCCCGCAGCGCTATCCACGTGCAGAACGCCATCCTTGATCGTTCCCTTCACGCCGCTTAACTCCCACTGGGCGCCAGCTGGCGGTAACTCTCTCGATATTCCATTCTTCGTCGTTATAGTTAAAGGCAGTTTAAAATCCCCACCTTCCGTCACAGAGAATGGTCCCGAACTAAATTTCATCGATGAAATTTGCTCTCTACCGGCGACTTCGACATCCATCGTCGCAGAGCCTTTGCCTGATTTAGCAACAACTTGCGTTTTGCCAACCTGGGTAGGCGTGAATACATTATCCTTGAAAGTTCCGATCGCCGCGGAACTGCTCCACTGTGGAACAATACCATCTACAGCAATTGGATTGTAATAGTCATCGTAGGCCTTGAATTGATAAGTGCTGGATTCATTCATGAATAATAGTTTTGGCCCTTTTAAAATAAGACCCTTCAATTCACCCTTCGGCGCTGTGGAATAAACACCAACACCATTGACAACAGCGCGTTGATTCCCGTTTTCCGTCTTATTTACGAGCTTCGGATCAACGTCGCCTAAAGGCCTAGAAACCATCTGTGTCGATCCCCCGCCATCCAGTACCATGCCTCTCCATACGCCCGCTTGAATCATGAACTGCTGCAACTCAGGTAGCGTCATACCCGCACTGCCCGCACTATGATCGGAAGTAATAATATAGGCCGTCTTCATATCCTTGGAGTAACCAAGCGCCGTTCTGGAACGATAGTAATAACCATCAAAGTCCTTAATATTTCTTGTAAAATAGCTCGGCTGCCCGTCATCCACCAATAAAGTACTGCCGCCAATCATCATTTTAAAATTTTTCCAGTCATACTTCTTGGAAGGATCATGCGGAACCATGTCATAAACTGTGGAAATTTTATCTCCCACTTTCATATGATCAGCAATAAAATCTCTTGCTTTGCCCGAACCTCTCAAAATGTAACCATTTGCAGGGGCAATTTTCTTAATATTCGTATCTATAGCAATCTCTGTAATTACACCATTCTGAACGAGCGCTTCGGTAGGAACGTGCGAGCCATCTACAGCCCTCTGCTCCATAGCCCATGCATTTGTATACAAATACAACCCATCGTCAAGGCTTGGTGTTCCGTCATCGTACCAGTAATATGTTTTATTCACACCGCCAAGTTCGTATGCCGTACCATCCTTAGCCGTGACCTTTCCTGTAAAATCAAAAATATCAACAATCGGTTGATTATCCTTCGTTATCGCAAACGAATACAGCCCAGATATCTTAGCAGGCGTGGCCATTACCTGGCCGTTCGTAATTTGTGCGCCTTCAGGAACACCTTCAGCCTGAGTGTTGTAGAAATCACCGTTCACCCCAGCTACCGCACCTGAATCCTTCACCATGCCCAAGACACTTTGCTTCTTCGTGAACTGTGTGTTTGTTCCTGCCATTGCGTCTATCTTCACGTTTGGATTCGTTAAATCTACTTCTACCACATTCGCATTCACCGAAACATCCTTATTGCTTCTAGTCGTCGTCCAAACATAGTTTTTCATAACGGCACCAGACGTAATCGTTTCTTGTGAGCTCAATGTTAATGTCGGACCTGCTGCATGCACCGTTGTTCCAGCCACCATTTGCCACATCAGTGCGCAAGCCAGCGCACCCATCCCTAATTGCTTCTGTACTTTCATGTTGCTTCTCCACTCTCCTCTTTCAGTCTAAGTCTATGAGCTATCTTTTTTGCAGATAACTATATAGACTCTTAAACTATGGAAAAAGTTACGATAATCATAGAGTGGAAATATGTGTATTTACACAGCAAAAAAGGCCGCCCGTCTCGCGACGAACAGCCTTTTTCTTTACTTATATGGATTAAGCCAAAGCTTGTGCTTTCAAAGTCTCAGCCTTGTCTGTGCGCTCCCAAGGAACGTTCAGATCATTACGGCCGAAGTGACCGTAAGCAGCTGTTTGACGGTAGATCGGACGACGAAGATCCAATTCTTTAATGATACCCGCTGGACGAAGGTCAAAGTTTTTGCGGATCAGCTCAACCAGCTTCTCTTCGCTAACTTTTCCTGTACCGAACGTATCAACTGCAATTGAAACCGGTCTAGCTACCCCAATAGCGTAAGCCAATTGAACTTCACATTTGTCAGCTAGTCCAGCAGCCACAATGTTTTTGGCAACATAACGCGCCGCGTATGCACCGGAACGGTCAACTTTCGTTGGATCCTTACCAGAGAACGCGCCACCGCCGTGGCGAGCGTAACCACCGTAAGTATCAACAATGATTTTACGGCCAGTCAAACCAGCATCCCCCTGAGGTCCGCCAATTACGAAGCGGCCAGTCGGGTTAATAAAGTAATTTGTATTCTCATCCAACAAGTTAGCTGGAACGATTGGTTTAATAACATGTTCTTTGATATCCGCTTGGATCTGCTCCAACGTGATTTCTTCGCTGTGTTGCGTGGAAACAACAATAGCATCCACACGAACAGGCTTGTCACCATCGTATTCAACTGTTACTTGAGTTTTACCATCTGGACGCAGGTACGGAAGCGTTCCGTTCTTGCGAACTTCAGTCAAACGACGAGCCAATTGGTGAGAAATCGAAATAGGAAGCGGCATAAGTTCAGGCGTCTCATTAACAGCGAATCCGAACATCAGACCTTGGTCACCTGCTCCGATTGCTTCGATTTCTTCATCAGACATTTGGCCTTCTCTTGCTTCAAGGGCTTTGTTAACACCTTGTGCAATATCAGGGGATTGCTCATTCAAAGAAACGAGAACCGCACAAGTCTGGGAGTCAAAACCATACTTCGCGCGCGTATAACCAATTTCTTTAATGGTTTGTCTTGCAATGGCTTGAATATCTACATATTCAGAGCTTGAAGTGATCTCACCAATAACTAAAACCAATCCTGTTGCTACAGAAACCTCGCATGCTACACGAGCATTCGGGTCATTGGCCAAAAACGCATCCAATACCGAGTCAGAAATCTGGTCACAAATTTTATCCGGATGACCTTCTGTCACGGATTCGGATGTAAATAAACGACGTCCTAAAGTCATATTATTCATCCTCCTAATCATTCTTAGTATGTTTGAAAAGCTTCTAATCGATGCCTATATGAGAAAACCTCTATGGATGCCATTCAAAGATGAGCGAACGTGCTACTAGGAAGGTTTACTCGCCAATAATGGGCCCGTTTAAGCGTAAGCTTTTCACGCCAAGTGGAATCTCTCTCTTATACGCCCACGCGCTCCAGAGAACTTTGAATTCCAGAATGGTAAAAGCAATTAAGTACTGTGGTTGCAACGAAAAATGAACCTTTCCCGATTGGAAAAGGTTTGATTAAACATTGACCTTCAATTAGTTATCTTACTTTATTTGTCGTCTAGTGTCAATGAAACAATTGTTAAGATTATTAGTAGATGAAGGGCATTTAACCTATAGAGTAAATAGAACTTCTTCCGCTTTTTGAATCAGCCTTTTCGTAATATTTCCACCTACCGCGCCCGCATCCCTGGATGAAATGTGGCCCCAATAATCTTCTTTCACCGAAGTAGACGGTATTGAGCCAAGCTCTGTTGCAAATTCGGTGTCTGCATGGAGGGAGAAGTGCTTGCCTACTGGTAACCCTAGCTCTTCAGCAATCTCATACTTAAGAATATCCAATGCCTTCTTCGACTCGGGAACTACCTTCGAGTTACTTCTAGCCATAACAATCGCCTCCTTAGAATTTTGCTCTGCAAAAATCCGTAAGCATTGCTGAGAGATAATCCTCAGGTAAAGAACTTAGCAACTTTACTTTGTTCTGAGTACACCTCTAGTATGGCTAGTACCTCGAAGTTGAACCGCATAAGAAGTTGTCAGTATGGGTAAAATTATGGAGTAGCCGTACTGCCATCCTCATTCAGCAAAATATAACTGCCGCGCACCATCACATAGATATCAGCCGTATTCTTCGCCGCTGGTTTAATACCACGCCCATCACGCGGGAAAATCAAAAGATGATTCGCCGCGATCTCCGTTCCCGCGGCAATATCCTTGCCACCGGTCACGTCAGGGATCCCGTTTTCGTCGCCACTCACGGCAATTACCTTGCCGGAGCGAACGATAAATTCCGCGCCAGCGCCGGCGTAAAGCGTTTGTCCCGCCTTCAGCTGGACAACCGTCAGAGCCGCTGCCGAAGCGGTAGAGCCAGTGCCTCCGTTGCTCCCGCTAGGCTGGCTACTGCCAGCATTGCCCGCGATCGCGGAGGCGATGAGATCCTTCACCTTGGCTTCGCTTAAGCTGTTCTGTTCGAAGTAGCTCTTGGTGATTACCGGATCCGTCGCGGAGCCGGGGGCCGGGGCTTCTGCTTGGGAGACTGAAATAAACGATGATAACAGAAGAATTACAATGGCAATTGTTAAAATAAATTGTTTCTTTCTCATTAGATGCAAACTCTCCTGTCAATAGAAATCTGTAAAATTAAAGGAATTCTTACTGGTTTTGTTGAAATATGATTCAAACAAATACTTCAACAAAACGGAGTGATTCTTATGAAAAAAATACTAACTGTTGCTATAAGTTTATGCTTTATCTCTAGTACCGTCAATGCTTCCTCAAGTCATGGAGACTTTGAAGGAAATCCGATTGTTTCCGTACAATCCAATGGAAAAAACATTCAAACCGAAGATGTCCCTGCTATTAACTATAAGGGAAGAACAATGGTTCCTATTTATATGTTAAAACAACTCGGTGCTGATGTTGTTTGGAATGACTCGACTTATAGTGTGAATGTGAGTATAGATAAGAGTAAGGATACAAAAACGGATTCGAATACGATCACTACGGAGACACAAAGCCTGCGAGACGCATATCAATGGTTAAATGATACCGATGTTGCTTTGTGGATGTTTACTGTGAAATTACAACAATATAAAGATAATTCTGATGCGTCGAATATATCCCAAATTATTGACAATGATTTCTTGGATATTTCGAAACAATATGATGAATCCATGAAATTCGCTTTAAAAATAGCCGAGAAGAACTCCAATAGCCACATTCAAGATATTATGTCTGTCCAATCCAAAGCCTTTGATCAAGTTAAACAAACTAAAGAATTATTAAAAGTATGGCTAACTGTAAAAAGTGATGCTCAAATTACCTCCACGCTCAAATTCAGCATGATCAATACTCTTCAATCCACACAGAAAAATGTTGAGAACACTAAAAGTTATATTCATGAGTTGATGGTACAGGATATTGAGTAAACAAGAAATTATTTACTCCAAAAAAAAGAAGACCCCTAGGGTCTTCTTTTTTTCTAAATTACTTGATTGTAATAGCAGTAACATCAGACTTACCGTTAACCGAAGTAGTTGTCAGATCAAATGTAATAGCTTCAGACCCAGCTTTTGTGCCTTTAATAAAGCCATATTGATCAATTTCAACTTTACCATTCTTAACGTTACTTACAGAGAAGTTGATACTTAACAAATAGTTATATTTATAAGCATCTGATTTTTCATACTCAACACCATAGTTATCAGTAATTTTCACCTCAGCTAACTCAAATGCATTAGCACTTGCAGTTGCAAAGAACTCAGCGGATCCTTTAGCTTCAACTTTAGCTACAGAAATTGCATCGTTTTTAACTGTTACTGGAATTTGAGCGCTCTTAGTGGAGCCATCAGCAGCTGTGTAGGATACGTTCAGAGTAGCTGTACCTACTTTGTTACCAATTACAAACGCTTTGTTGTTAACAGTATCAAGGTCAGTTTTCGCGACGCTTGGATTGGAAGAATAAATTTGAGTAATGTTTTTAGGAAGTTTAACTGTTTCTCCCGCATTATTGGTAGCGGACACAGTAATTTCACGAGCAAGCTTACTTATCGTAGGTGATTCTTGGTCTTTCTTAGTTAACCCTTTGTACGTTTGCTCAGTTACAACTCCGCTATCCAAAGCATAGAACAAGTCTTTCACAGCGTTCACGGAGTAGTTCAAATCTGCATCTTTAGCAGAAATATTAAGAGTTCTAGATACTTTAGAAATCTCTGTGCCATTTTTGCGGATCACAGCTACAAACTCAACGCGCTCATTAGTAGCATTGGTTGTTGTCTTGAATTTCCATTCTTCATCAAATGCGTTGAAGTCACCATTTGTAAGACGGTCAAACTTGTATTCCACATTATTAGCAAGAATACTCTTATTAGTAGGAATACCACCTTCACGATCAGTAGTTAAGTCACTATTTGGAGCTAAAACATAAGCATTAGTCTTATCGGCGGTTGTAGCAGAACCCACAGTTTTATAAGTTGCAGCAGTAACTACAACATCATAAGCATTAAGACCATTAGCGTTGGTAGTATAAGCATTTCCAGCTGTATCCGTGAAGAAGGAATTTTCAAGCTTCTTACCATATTGGTCGATTACTTCGAATTTAAATGCGGAATCTCCACCCGGTACAGCAGCTTTAGCAGGCACTGTTGCTTCATTGAAGTGATCTGGCGTACGAGCGGATTGAATAGTGAACGTTTTGGTATCTGTGCTTGTTGCATTAATAGTAGCAATGATTGCAGAGATGTTAACAGCACCTTTGGCATTATTGCCCACTTTTGCAATTTTGATTTCACCTTTATGCTCGCCTGATTCCTGTACTTTAACTGAAGTTGCATTGTCATCGCCAACTGCACCAGAGAGATTAATATTGATACGTTCGCGATTTGCTTTGCTAGCCAAATCTTCTTTGCTGATTGCAGTTCCTTGAGCATCATAAGCGTCGATTGGGATATATATATCTGTATCGCCAGCCGCAATTACATTATCGTAGTTACCAATTTTAATCTTAGTAGCAATTTTAGCAGATTTCACAGTCATTTTACCCGTTGTTGTTGCAGCTTGGTTATTCACTGTGAAGTTGTAATCACCAGACTTATCAAGATCTTTAATAAGGGAGATTTTCAATTGCGGAATATCGTTACCATTGTCCTCAATTTTAGTTTCAACAGTAGCTCTATCAATAGCATCAGTCCAAATAACATTTGTATCGCTGAATAGCGCCTGCGTGCCAGTTACGCCACTATTAACAACTTTCGCATTGATCAGAGTATCATAAGACACAGTACCGCCAAATTGATCGTAAAGGTTAATATCATACTTAACATTTTCACCTTTGCCGTTCAAAGAAGTTCCTACCGAGTAACGCGCTGCGCCAAGCTCAATCTTTGAAAGGAATGGTTGTGTACCCAACTTGAAGTTTTTAGTAATTGTCATATGGTTATCGGAGTTAACAACAGTTACCGGAATAGTGGAAAGACTTGCAGTAGTATTGACTGTTGCAGTATCCAAAGTGATCAACAAAACGCCTTCGCTGTCTTTAGTGATTTTGATGAACTCAGCAGAAGAAGTATATACGTTGTAGGAACCAGCATTAGTCGTACCAGCTTCACCGTATTGGTTCACAGCTTTTACTTTAACGATAGTTTTATCAGCATACGCAATCGTATCTCCTGCATTTACGAAGTCGAGTTTTTGAATAACTTCATCTTCACCAGTAAATGTTGCAGATGTTTTATCAACGGAAGCAGCATCTAAACCAGTAACATTAACCGTATACTCACCAACAGAAATTTTCGTGTCAGTCAAAGTAAGTACAGCAGATTTCTTGTCATCAGCAAACTTAGTAGTTGTTACTACATCAGCAGTACCTTTTTTCAACGCAATTTTTGCTTTGTCTGTATCAACCGGTTTGTTGAAAGTTACTGTTACTTTTTTAGCGCCAGTCGCTTTAGCTTGAGTAACCGATACTTTACCAGGAGCAACGTATTGTTGTTTCACTTCGTAAGCACCAGTCAAAAGCAGATCACGAGTTGCGTTTGATTGACCTTCGAATTTGCCGCCGTTACCAGCAGGAAGCAATTTCAGTTCAAGAGCAAGAGCTACATAACCTTGTGCCCAATCAGTAACAGTGGAGTCGTTACCAGTTTTTGCTTTTGCATCAGCATCTTTATTCAACAAACGAACCAGGAAAGTAGCCAATTGTTCTTTCGTTACTTTACCAGCTGGGTTGTAAGTACCTTCGCCGTAACCATCAGTTACGCCAGCCGTTTTCAAAGCTTCGATGTAAGGAAGCGCATAGCCATTTGCTGAATCGGATACACTAACATCAGAGAAGCTGGATGTTTTCAAGTCTTTGTTGATTTCAAGACCGATAACCAAAGCAGCTACCTTTGCGAATTGCGCACGGTTCATTTCTTCTTTAAGACCGAAAGTTGTGTCGCTTGTTCCGTTAAAGATACCAGCGCTAATCAATGCGTCAAATTTCGCTTTTGTTGCTGCGTCCAGATCCTTCAAATCCGTGAAATCAGCGGATGTTTTCTTAACCTCAGTCGTTGCTGTGTCAGCAAATGCTACAGATGAAAACAGGGATAATGCCATTGCAGTCGACAAAACTACGGATAAACTTTTCTTCATAACCTCTATTTCTCCTCCTCGAATATCTTTCGCTTTATTTTTTTGTTTGGTTCTAACCATATTTGAGCTCGATTCACTCATTGTCCGGTTCACCCCCTTTCCAGAGTTGAGCATATGTATAACTAAGTTCGCTTGTAGCCCGAGTGGCTACATTGGAAACTAGTAAACTTACTAAAAAGAAAAATAGATACGTATACCACTATAGATTATACAGCGGTCGAATTGCGTAGTAAAGTATTATTTTCGTGCTCAGCTAAACTGAGAAGCAGGAGAATAAATATTATATCGTCACTTGCTTCTAAAATGTTAAACGCAAATGGTTTGAAAAAGTTGCGTCTCAGAGCAAAAAACTTTATTTGTTACAAATTTATTTACTAAATGAGCATTTTGCAAATCCAATCTGTAGGTTTTGTTCTAAATACGGACTCTTTCTATATGTATATATTTCTAATGTGTTTGCGGTATGCAAGGCTAGGATCGAGGTCACCCATATATAAATTCTCTTGAGACTCCGTTCTTAAATCGAAAAGCTTACAGTTTATTGAAACACAATAAAAAAATGTATTCGAAAATTCGACAAATTACACTATCCCAAGTTACTTGACAAGATGGAAAACAAAATTGATCTGTGTATTGACATTTCTTAAATAGAAAATAGAATTATAGTAATATCTGTGGACATTTATTTTTGTTTGAAAACTAAAATTAATGTCTTGAAAGGAGCGACAATCTGGAAAATTAAATACAAGCTTGGTGAGTTTCATGATTTATATGGTTTAAACTCTTCCTTACACGGATTAAAGTCTATTTAACATGTCAAGAATAGATGAAACTAGATAAGTAGATTTATAGTTTTTAAAATTGCAACAAACATTCAGATTATTGCGTTAAAGATGTGCCCTTCCCATTAGGTTCACCTGCATTTTCATTATTTCGGGCAGCCCATCTCCTCTTACATTATGGGCACTGAACGATTTCATCCCGAACCATTCAACCAAGACGACGCTTTTTATGTCAGCCAGAGCTTACGAACATGTGGATTTTCAGTGTAATCGTCTTCATTTCTGTATGTGACTTAGTTTGCATATCCTGTTACTGGGTCGGATACACTAACTGCTGTGAGTAATTTTGTACCATGAAAGGAGTGGTTTAAGGGTAAGTTTCGCTGCACAGTAAGCTAGTATTACAGAGCATTCGAAGAAGGGATGAAAGGATATGGTTTTGCTAGAGGCGATAGGACAGTTTGAGAAGTACCAGACTTCGATTGATCGAAGCGAAAAAACGATTGAAGCCTATCGGAATGACTTGCTCTTTTTCGTCAAATATTTAGTGGATGCCTATAATTGCACGCCCTATTTGACTGATGTTACTTCAGAGGATATCGAGGATTATTTTTTTTATCTAAAAAAAGAAAGAGGGTACTCTCCTGCCAGCTTAAAGCGTAAATTAGCGGTATTTCGTACATTTTATAACTTCTGCAACAAAAAGAAGTATTGTAACACCAATGCGGCTGTACACGTGGAAACAATAAAACAAGAGCATAGAGAGAAGGAATTCTTAACATCTGGAGAAGTACTGCAGCTTGTGGATGCGATCGATCATCAATTAATGAAAAAAGTAGTTCTTACGTTGTATTACACGGGATTACGGATTTCTGAGTGTATCAATCTGACGCTCGAAGAGATTGATTTTAAGCACAACACAATTAAGATCTACGGTAAAGGAAAAAAAGAACGAATCGTCCCTTTGAATCTTAAACTGAAGGAAATTTTGCTTCACTATATCGAGAACGAACGTCCCTACTCTAAAACAAACAATTTATTTTGTACCGCTGCATCAGGCGGAGTCTCCGACTCTTACGTAAATAAATTAATCAAGACGGCCGTGGATAAATTGGGTTGGAATAAAGAAGTCACCTGTCATACGTTTAGGCATTCTTTCGCAAGTAATCTTGTGAAAAAGAATGTGAATGTTGTTCAAATCCAAAAGCTTTTAGGCCATACTTCTTTATCAACAACAACCGTCTATACACATACGAAATTAGATGACTTAACATCGGCCGTAAATCAACTATAAGCAATTAATTGTTATTGGGAGGGTGACAAAGTGACGCAAGCTATGGCTTATAAAGAAGATAAAGATGACAAAGTGCGATTCATTTTAATGAGTTTGTCCGCCGGCAAAAGCAGAGATCAACTCGCCGTAGAGTTGAATTATAAGGACTCGAAAAGCGTAGATACTTACATGAAACGAAAGAATTTTGAGTGGGACAGCGTAAGGAAGAGTTATTTTCCTGTTAAAGAGAAGAAATCTTCTGTCAATGTATTGCCTAATCCCGAAGGTCGAGTTGCCACTATTTTATCGTTATTTAAAAATGGAGCCGACGCCAAAGAGATTGCTCTACAGCTGAAATTTCGAGACCACCGAGAAATGGCTCTTTATTTGAAAAGTAAAGGCTATGTCTGGGATGTCGAACAATCGACCTATGTATACAAATCAGAGTACAAAGATGCTGGTTACAAGCCAATGATCAAGGAAACAAAGGAGAAAGCTCTTGAGGTTAAACAATCTGAGCCCGATGAAGTTAAACTAAGAGCAGGAGGCGCGCCACCCATGCCTTACACTGAAAATTCAATGAAACTCATTAATTTTCTGGAAATCAACAAAGAAGTTCTCATGGATATAATCAATAATCAATCCAATGTTATGCAAATTCCAAGATATTTGATACCAGGTGTTTGTATTACAAAGTCTGTGCATATGAATTACGGATTAGATCAAATGACACGTGAATTCAGTTTGGAGAAAAATGTTTCACAGAAGGATATTTTTGAGGTAGCATTAGTCGATTTCTTCAAAAAGTATGGGTATCACAAAGAAATTTCTGTGCTAATCGGCAAATAAATTTTTTTTTGGTCGATTCCTAATGAAAAACTAACTTTGGAAATCTAATGATTTAAGTTACAATGCGATTTAAACTTTAACTATGCTTATTCTAAAAAATGATGTGAATTTGGATTTTAGTTTTACCTTTGATATCAAGGTTCTTCGGATATCGCGTAGTTCGCATAATTAAGTGAAGACTATAGAGGTTATGAAAAAAAGTTTATCCGTAATTCTATCGACTGCAATGGCATTATCCGTGTTTTCTTCCGTAGCACTTGCTGACACAGCAACGACTACTGCAGCTAAGAAAACATCCGCTGATTTCACAGATCTTAAGGATCTTGACGCAGCAACGAAAGCGAAATTTGACGCGATGATCAGCGCTGGTATCTTTGATGGCGTGAGCGACACTGAGTTTGGTCTGAAAGAAGAAATGAACCGTGCGCAATTCGCTAAAGTAGCAGCATTGATTCTAGGTGTTGATATAAACAAGGATCTGAAAACTTCCAGCTTCTCCGACGTTCAAGCTAATGATGCAGCTAATGGCTACGCACTTCCTTACATCGAAGCTTTGAAAACGGCTGGCGTAACTGATGGTTACGGCGAAGGCACTTACAACCCAGCTGGTAAAGTAACGAAAGAACAACTGGCTACTTTCTTGGTTCGTGTTCTTGGTAAAGACGCTGATGCAAAAGCAAAAACTGGTAACGACTCCACTGTTACTGATTGGGCACAAGGTTATGTAGCTCTTGCTCTTGAACTGAAATTGCTTCCTGCTGGTGACGGCGGCAAATTCGAAGGTCAAGCAAACGCAACTCGCGACCTGCTTTTGACTGGCGCATACGAAGCTAAGCAACAATACGTACCTGCTGGTAAAGTATCCGTTACTGAAGCTAAAGCTACTGGCGCTCAAAAAGTAACAGTAACTTTCAACAAACCAGTTGATACTGACAAAGCAAAAGTTGCTTTGAAAAAAGGTACTGCTGATGTAGTAACAACTACAAAGTTTGCTGATGACAAGAAATCCGCTGTTCTGACTTTGACTGATACCAAAATCAGCGTTGGCGAGTACACAGTAAATGTTACTGGACTTGATGCAGCAACTACTGATAAAACAACAGCTACTTTCACAGGTCAAGATGAAGTTCTTCAAAAAATTGACTTCGTAACTGCTGGCGACACAATCGCTTACGCGAACAAAGTTATCATCAAAGCAAAAGCTGTTAACCAATACGGTGAAGCTGCTACTACAAACGCTGGTTCTTACAATGTTTACACATCCGCAGCTACTTTCACAAAAATCACTAAAGATTCCGAAGGTACATTGTTGATTACATTGGATACTAATGTTGATGGTCAAACAACTCAAGGTGTTTCAATCATCCCTGTGACAATCGTAAACAACGATAACCACTTAACAGCAACTAAGAACTTCAAGCTTGGTACACAACCAATTCTTACTAAACTTGAGCTTGGAACTGCTCGTTACTCAGTAGGTACTGAATTGACTGGTAAGGGTGAAAACGTTAAGTTTGACGTTAACCTTTACGACCAATACGGCGGCAACATTTCTTACGATTCTTTGATCAACGAAACAAACGGCGCAACTCCTGCTGCTAGAATTTATTCCGATCCTACACTGATCTGGACTAACTACATCGATAGCAAAGACGTTACGTATGAAGTTGAAGACAATGGAAATGATATTCCAGAAGTTAAAATCTCCTTGTTGAATGATATCGACAAATCAGGCGATTACAACTTCACAATCTTCAGCCAAGCAGCTACTGCAACTGGTAAAATCACTGTGAAGTCTGCTAAGGTTGCAACTAAGATCCAAATCGGCGATCTTAACGATGTAATCGCAGCTGGCGACGCGAAAGTTTACATCCCAGTTGTTGCTTATGATGCTCAAGGCAACCAATTGAGTGTTGAAGATCTTGCAAGCGATCAAAACATTGAGCGTATCAAAGTTTCTATCTCTGGAGCATATGGTTGGGACGGTGCTACTTCCGACGGTAGAATTGAAAGTTCCGGCGAGCACAAAGGTACAATTAAATTAAGTAAAGTTACTTCCAGCGCTAAAGGTGCTGTATCCGTAACTGCAGTCATCGCTACAGCAAATGCAACTAGCACAGCTACTAAAATGTATACTGTTGCTGATGCGCGTGTAGCCGATCACTTCAAAGAAGTAACAGCTCCTGCAAAAATGGCAGTTGCTGGTGGTAGTTCTAAATTTGAGTATAACGTAGTTGACCAATATGGTAAAGTACTAGATGATTCCTTGGATGTAAACACTACTACTGGAAACGTTGATAGCAGCAATGGTAGCCACTACTATGTAACTGTTACAGCGGTGACATACAACAACACAACCGGTGTTTACAATGATGGTAATGTATACATTAATACTCCAGGTAAAGCAAAGGTTAATGATGCATCTACTGGAAAAACAGCACCTACGCCTGTTGGATTGAAATTTGAAAATACCGGAAATGACTTCGGTAAATTCAATGATGAATTCGAAATTAAGACTGTAGACACTGCTACTACTCCTGATTCTAAAGTTCAATTCATTGCGAAACTTATGAAACATACTCCAGGTGTTACTACTGATACTGAATTGGCTAAAATTACAAAAGATCTTACTGTTGCTAACAGCAAAACAGACCTGACTTATTCCGTAAATTCTTTGGATAACATGTATGCTTTCTTAGATAGCAAACTTGTAACTGAAAATGTATACGGACCATCTGCAGCTGATAAAACTCTTGAAATTGATCAAACGACTCCAAATACTAGTGGTCTTAGACAAGAAATTGAAGTTTCCGCTAAAAATGCAGCAGGAGAAACAGTTAAACTTCCAGCTTCAATTACAAGTGTTCAAACCTCTAACCAAAACGTTGCAAAAGTAGCTCTTGGTACAGGTGATGACGCTGGTAAAGCATTCGTGATCGGTAATAAAGCAGGTACTGCAACAGTTAGCGTATCGTTTAAAACTGTAAAAGGTGAAGTGAAACAAGCTACTGTTCCAGTGACTGTTAAAGCTGATGCAATTGAAGTTGCTTCCATCGATGTTGAAGACGGCGATGTTGTTGTAAATGCATCTGATCTTGCTACTAAAACTGCATACATCTTGTCCGACGTCGACCTATATGACAACTACGGAACTGAGTACGAAAATGTTGGTTTGGCTAAGTACAACCACGTTATCGGTGTTACTTTCTCTGCTTCCCAAGTTAAAAATGGTTCTGTAAGCATTGACCAATATGGTTACATTACTGTAACTAAATCCGGCTCTGCTGATGTGACATTTGATCTGGTAGTTACTGCTCCTAACGGTAAATCCGGTGTAACTCCAATCACTGTTAAGTAATTTCTTTCATAAAAAAGACCCTTCGGGGTCTTTTTTGTTATTATTGAGCATAAGAACCATGAACTCTGGTAGAACACATTGTATAACTTCTGCAAGTTGATAGTAGTAACAAATAATGCAATCAGGAACGTAGATACTGCAATGGAATATTTACACCACACTCAACACCAACACTGCATGGTCAAAATAGTAGAAGAATAAATAGCCCTATGCTGGAATCTAATACTGGTACTCTGGCGTTGTTGCTTATTTGGTTTTGATTAGTATCATTCTTCATTAGATTATCGGATAAAATCTTCAATTAGTTGCTAATCTTCTTGGGTCTATCCGGATACTTATGGATGAGTGCTCAGTTATAGTTGCAAGTAGAAACTTTCTATAGCTTCACTATTTAAACAATTACAGCCAAGCCTAGTAATCTAGTCACATCTTTGTTCTATTCTAAGTGCCTTCTTCGTATGTCCATCACAAACAGGTTGTCGTAAAACAGACTGCAATATTGTGGCGTTTATTTTCTTAAGCTAAGTATAATACATACTTCTCCGGACACCCAAGATCTTACTAGGAACCACAAATATATAGATTTTCAATGTTTCTTCAGTAATTATGTATTTTCCCTCTATACATCAATGTTTCCAGACTTCAAGAACCTTGTGCCATGACAATTTTTCTTATGAGCTACAAGTATTCCCGATCCTTATTAATACATTCTGAACTATATTTCCATTAATCGAGCTAGATTATACTCCCTTTAATGATATTGCTCTCTCTTACCAACCTCTTTGCACAATTTTAATTCTGTTTTTTCAAAAGCTCTTTAGGTCACTAAAGCCCCTTAGAATTGCAAGGAATTCCTTATCATTATGTGGATCTGCTTTGCTACACAAGACTTCCGGTATGCATCTGAAAATACCAGCATTGCACCAATCACTAATTATTATTTACCCTTTACAAGAACTACGAAGGAATATTACCTCGACACATATCAAACACTAATGGTAGTACAAAAAGAAGACCCCGAAGGGTCTCCTATTTCTTATTTCCTGTAAGCACTGCTTATTAGGTTGCAGGGACTACTGTGATTGCTGTTACTACG
>NZ_JBFNXH010000026.1:0-60125 GCF_040812395.1 Paenibacillus tabacirhizosphaerae
TAGGCACGCCGCCAGCGTTCGTCCTGAGCCAGGATCAAACTCTCCAAAAAGGTAAACCTTTATCGAAAGCTCAATAGCTCAATTGACTTGCTAGCGAGATTTTCATCTCTTTTTTTGAACGATTGCTCGTTCGTGCTTCTTCACTCGTTGTTCAGTTTTCAAAGAACAATTACATTCATTTCGTCGTCACCGTTGTTTTAGCGGCGACTTTTTAAATATACCACATTAGCCTACTTGATTGCAAGTGTTTTTTTCAACTTCGTTATTCCTATGTTGTTCTTCACTTCGCCAACCGACCTGCACATCAGAGCAGCGAAATATAAAATAACATAATTGAAGAGGGTAAGTCAAGCATCTACCCTCTATTTTTTCTCAACTTGATAATTGCGGTTTCTCGCGTACTTCGAAATCTCCTTGGGCGTGGCTAGACGAGCATACATTCGAAATATTACTTTGTATCTTGATTCTATTGCTCCTTTTATCTCCTGATCGATTCTCTTGTCATTCAGATCGAACAGCATTTCATCTAACTCTTTTCGAAGTACATAATCTAATTCTCTGCATTCCCGATCATTGAATAAAAATCCGAGCATACATCCATTCAAACCCCTCTCAACTGTAGATACAGAAAGGACATGTTAATGCAGCGGCTAAGCATCTTAGTTTGCTAACATGCCCACTATACAAGGATTTATGGCTTACTTACCAACAGGCGCACAAGAAGCTCGACGTGTGTAACGTCTTCCTTTTGGCTTTACTGTTATGCTCAGATTTTCCCACTTTTATCACACGTATCCAAAATTTTTTTAGGTCTGCATTAGCCAGAAGGTGAGTGTGCTCTCAATAATGGCTGCCAAGAATAGCAAAACAACGATTACAACTACTAACGGTTTAGTTAAGCGAAGTATTCTTGAAATCTCAGCTCTCGCTGTTCTTGATTCAAGAGGCACAAATAGCTGGATCCCTGATTTCCACACGAGCATGCCGAGTTTAAGGCCATAAGCGCATGCAAGCAATATAACCGGAATTTCAATGATTCCGTGGGGCAATATGCCTTTCAATACAATCAGCAAAGTGCTTTCATGCGTTTGTAATGATAATACATACCCCAGGATCATACCGTTCGCCACCAGCATAAATAAAGGGAGTATCCCAAGTAACAATCCCAGGAACATGATTAGTACCGATTTGATTGCATTGTTTAAAAAAATAACGATGAAGAACCAGAGTTGAGGATTATTTTGGGAGCTGAGCGATTGGCTCAACGACTTCATTCCTTGTAATTGAGTGTCTAAAAAGTGCGAGAAATGATCTGAATTCCCCCATCCTAAGTAAAAGCTGACTCCAAAAACAATTACAACAGCAATAAAGTAATGTTTCATTTCCCCGAAATGTCGCCATAGTAAATTCATTAATTTTATCCTCCTGCTATTTAAGCATAAATGAGATCTGTACGAGCATACATTGTTAATAAAAGTCATACAAGCCTTATCGATTATAAGGCATAAGGAGGTTCCAGCACAGTGAACTATTTCTTCGTTGTAAATGCTCGAAAGTTAAAGCAATTCATTTTTATTGCGGTTGCTATTGTATTCGCGGCAGCTATCGTGTATTCGGAGCAGCGGAACATTTCCGTTTTCTCAAATGGAGAGCCTGCGGCTATCTATAGCGTGCAAACAGATAAGAAACTTATTGCCCTGACATTCGATATTAGCTGGGGAGACAGGCGTACGGATCCCATTCTTAAAGTGCTCGAAGATAAAGGCGTAAAAGATGCTACCTTCTTCCTCTCCTCTCCATGGAGTAAAAGTCACCCTGAAATTGTCGAACACATTAAAAGGGATGGCTTCGAAATTGGAAGCCACGGAAACAAGCATGATAATTACAGCACTTTCTCTGACGAAGAGATCCGCAAACAAATTTCTACTGCACATGGAATTTTGACGGAACTCGTCGGAAAAGAGCCGAATTTAATTCGTATGCCTAACGGAGATTTTGACAAAAGGGTCCTTCGCATCGCAGGGGATTTGGGTTATTCGGTTGTCCAATGGGACACCGACTCACTTGATTGGATGAACATTGGTGTCGATAAAATTATAGATCGAGTGGTTTCTAGAGCTCATCCTGGTGATATCGTGTTAATGCATGCAAGCGATTCCTGCCAACAAACACATGAGGCTTTGCCAGTCATTATCGATCAACTACGTGCTAAAGGCTACGAGTTTGTAACTGTCGGTAAATTATTACAGCAAACTCAGGTTGATACCAAGTCCGTTGAAGATCAAGCGATGAAACATATCCATTAAACCGCAATTGAATCATGCAAATAAAAAGAGCTAATCAATTTCGAATTAGCTCTTTTTGTTTTCTAAAATTTTATGTAGGATCAGAATTTGCCATGCATTACATACTAGAAGGGGCGCCAACATGAATAAACTAGATGCCGAATTGTCAAGTTTGAGCGCCGGAACAGCTTCAAGAGCTGTAACTGCTGTCATGAAAAACAATGTCGGGATGAATGCGTTCCGATTAGTCATTTTCATTTTCCAATAAGCAACTGCCATTGCAATGACCACTAAAATGATAGGTAAAGCTAAATGATTCACAATTGCACTTGTTCCATCCACATTCGTCGATCTTAGATATACCAAGTCAAATAAAACGACAATTACAATCGTTAGCTGAAGCAAATCCCAAACTGTTTTGGAACGAATAATGCCCATTACAATAAACCTAACAATCAGGTATGCAAAAAAACCCATTTGGCTTAACACACTTATCGTCGCGCCACCCAGGAGCATATTAACCACATTGAAGCCTACAGCTGACAATCCCATAACCGAGAACTCACGATCCGAGTATTGTAAGATAAGCCCTATCGCTATCGAAACGACCATTCCAAATGCTAATGTTGTCCAGAATAAATGAAACCATTTCCTTAAAGTCAAGATCAAAACCCCCACATTTCAAACTCTAGTAAATAATTGTACCAACGTTTTAAATAAAAAGCCAATGAATGGACGTTATAATCTGTCTCTAACCACACATACTAACAATATTCAGCTAGGGAAGGGAGCTTGCTTTCATGTTGATAAAAAGGTTAAGAACACTGAAAGTCGTACCGTTTATCCTGTTCACCGTGCTTCTCTCTTCATGTGGATCGGACAACTCCTCGCAAGGCCAAGGCAATACGTATAAAGAAACAAAATCTATGGTACTGGATATTTTAAAATCAGATGATGGCAAGAAAGCAATCAGTACTGCAAACCAAAGTATTATGAATGGAGATATCGGAACGAATAGTTTAGCCGGTCAATCACAAATAAAGCTCCTGTCTGCCAATGAGTCGCTGCAGTTGCAAATGGCCGTTAAAGATGTCTTAACTGCACAGGAAAACAATAAATTTCTTCAAGACATGATGAAAGACCCTAAATTTGCCGGAGACTTTGCTAAAGCTATTCAGAAAGATACAAAACAAATGTTTAAAGAATTGCTAAAAGACCCCGAGTATCAAAAAGCGCTCGTTGATGTTATGAAGAACCCTGATTATGAGAAAATGATTCTTGATGTCATGAAGACAGCTGCATACCGCCAACAAATGATGACAGTCATGCAGGACGCTGTTCAGAGCCCTCTTTTCCGAGCACAGATGGTCGATTTGTTAAAAGCTGCAATCGCGCAGCAAAGCAGTCCTGAACAGCTATCCACAAGCAACCAGCAAGGTCAGAAGAAAAGCGACGGTGGAGGCGATACTGGAGGAGACAGTCAGAAGGATCAGAAGAGTGATTCAAAAGATTCTCAAAAACAAGACAGCGATCAGAAGAAAGATTCTAGCTCCGGTGACTCTTAATAGAAGAAGGACTAACAGCATATTATTGCCGCTAGTCCTTTTCTTTAATTTTACAACTTCGCGATAATATTCGCGGCGACTTCTAAATATATTTGTCCCGTTGTTGTATCCTGTTTATACACTGAAGGCGAGTAATCGATTTCTGAAATGTGATTATCAGGTGCTCCTAATGGAATTTGGGCCAGAAGTTCACTATGCAAATCCTCAGCCAATTTTGCCCCTCCACCTTTGCCAAAGACAAAATCTTTGCCTCCACATGTTTTGCATTCATAGTAGGACATATTCTCAACAATACCTAGGATGTCGTGGTTCGTTTGCACGGCCATCGCGCCCGCTCTGGCAGCTACAAATGCCGCTGTGGCATGAGGTGTAGTGACAATGATCTCTTTGCTTTGCGGAATCATTTGATGCACGTCTAAGGCAACATCTCCTGTACCTGGCGGTAAATCCAGTAGGATGTAATCGACATCTCCCCAGTTAACTTCATGAAAGAAGTTTTTCAACATTTTCCCAAGCATAGGGCCACGCCAAATGACAGGAGCATTATCTTGAACGAAGAAGCCCATTGAGATTACCTTAACCCCGAATTTCTCTACTGGAATAATCGTATTATCGACCAATTTCGGCTGCTCATCGATTCCCATCATATCAGGGATGCTGAAGCCGTAGATATCCGCATCTACGATGCCAACTTTTTTACCTAGGCGCGCCAAAGCTACAGCCAGGTTGACTGTAACTGTCGACTTGCCTACTCCCCCTTTTCCACTCGCGACCGCTATAAAAGTCACATTGGAGTCTTCACCAATTATGGGTTTTATTACAGTAGTTTGTTGGTCTTTATCAGGTTGTTGCTTTGTCTGAGAAGCTTCGTTTAACTGCTCGCGTTCATAATCCGTTATTGCGCGAAACCGGATATGTACTTGCGTAATTCCAAGAGGTTTCAGACTTAATTGAATGGCTGTTTTAGCTTGATTCTTGTAAGCCTCATCCTCTGTTGTTGTTATTAAACTAAGAGAGACACTATCTTCCTTGATCATAACATCTCTTACCAAATTAAGTTCAGTAATACTCTTGTTGTACCCAGGATCGACAAGAGGCTTCAATGCTTCTAATAATTGGTCTTTATTCACGTAGCCACACCACACCTTCGTTAGGACATAGTATTTATGCGGCTTTAATTATATCATAATTCTATTAAGAACCAACTTTTTCCCCTGAATAAAATCGGAGGATCCCTTGATAAATAGATGCAGCGACCATTCTTTGATACTTTTCGCTAGCTAATAGCCTGGCTTCTTCAGGGTTAGATAAAAAGCCCACTTCCACTAATGCGCTTGGAATTTGTAAAACTTTCAATAGATAAACTGTTTTATCGGCAGGCTTCGCTACTCGTTCCGTATTCTCGAGATTCTTCTTCAACTCATTTTGAATTAAAGCGGCCAGGTTAGCATTGCTCGGATTGTTAGGAACGTAAAACGTTTGAGCGCCTCTCCATTTTGGAGAAGGTATGCTGTTTAAATGTATGCTGAGAAACATCTCCGCTTTTTTATCCTTGGTTAAATCAGCTCTATTGTGAAGATCCTCCGTTTTTCTTTTGCTGTAGCCTTTCGTTCTAGGATCTGCTAGGTCAATATCGGTTTCTCTGGTCATGATAACTAGGGCACCAGCCTGCTGCAAATAATCTCGGAGCTGCAGCGTTATCGCCAGATTTATATCCTTTTCTATAACTCCGCTACTGCTCTCGGCACCCCCATCCGGCCCACCATGTCCTGCATCCAATCCAATGACCTTCCCTGACAAAGGAAGGCTCCAGTCAGACCAAGTTTTCGTAGCTGGCAGCTCATGTGTGTAAATAAAAACAACCAAAGCCAACAGCATGACCGACAGAACAAGTTTAAGACTGCTGTGAAAGGTTAACCACACAACTAGCCTTTTCTTCCTTTTACGCATAAAAAATCCACCTCTGTTCCAAATAGACTCTGTATCATCTATATGGGACAGGGTGGACAAATATACCTTACTTACACTTGATACTCAGGATCTCGCAAACCTTCAATCAACACTTGAGCTACTTCAGGACGCGTAAACTCCGGAGGCGGGCATTCACCGCTTCTTAGCAAGCCACGAACTTTGGTCCCCGAAAGATGCATGTGGACTGATTTGTCGTGAGGACAGGTTTTGCTTGAAGCCATATTGCCGCATTTCGTACAGAAAAAGCTATGCTCAAAAAATAGAGGTGTAATTCCAATTTCTTCAGCTGTGAAATTACTAAAAATTTCTTGAGCTTCATAAGTGCCGTAATAATCGCCTACGCCCGCGTGGTCGCGTCCGACGATAAAATGAGTGCAACCGTAGTTTCTACGTACAATAGCGTGTAGAATGGCTTCACGCGGCCCAGCGTATCTCATAGCCGCTGGATATACACCCAAGAAAGTCCGATCCTTGGGATAGTAATTTTCAAGGAGAACACGATAGCTTTTCATGCGGACATCTGCTGAGATATCGTCAGACTTCGTTTCTCCAACCAAAGGATTCAAGAAAAGGGCATCCACGATTTCCATAGCGGACTTTTGAATATATTCATGTGCGCGGTGAACTGGATTACGCGTCTGGAATCCAACGACTGTTTTCCAACCTTTTTCAGTGAAAATACGCCTTGTATCGGACGGATCAAAGTAAAACTCTTCGAATTTTTTGGGTTTTGGGCGATTTAACAACTGAATGGATCCACCAACGTTTGTTGAAGGGCGAGAAAAGACTTTATCAACGCCAGGATGAGCCATATCGTCTGTTTTAAATACCTTTAGGGCTTCATGTTTCTGATCTACTTTATATACGCTCGTTACATCCATAATGGCATAAGTAACGTTATCCTCTTCTCCTACAAGGGCAATTTGCTCGCCAACAACGAGTCTAGATGCGATTTCCGGAGAGATAGGCAAAGTAATTGGAATGCTCCATACTGTACCATCAGCTAGTCGCATATTCTCCACAACAGATAGATAATTTTTCTCATCCAGAAAACCAGTCAATGGTGAAAATGCACCAACGCCGATCAAATCGAGATCAGAAATCGTCCATGAGGTAACACGAATTTGCTTCAGGCCGGAAGCTATCCCAAGCAAACGTACTTTATCTGCTTCTGGTACTAAACGATTAATCAATCCCCCGCCGTGAGGATGTATTGAAGTCATAATCGTGATACCTCCAATAATAATTAATAAAAATTATTATAGATCTCTTACTTGTGCAAACCACACTCTGTTTTTTCAATATTTGCCCAACGGCCTGCTCGAGGATCTTCTCCATCTGCTACTGGGCGTGTGCAGTGCTCGCAACCGATACTAGGGAAATTACGGTCATGCAGCGGATTATAGATAACATCATTCTCACGGATATAGTTCCAAACATCTTCAGAAGTCCAGCCAGCAAGTGGATTAAATTTAATCAATCCAAATTTCACGTCATATTCTACTTTTTTAGCATTTGCACGAGTTGGAGCTTGGTCGCGGCGGATTCCCGTAATCCATGCATCGTAGTTTTTTAAAATATCTGTTAATGGGTCAACTTTACGAATGTTACAGCATTGATTCGCATCACTCTTCCAAAGCTCATCTCCAAATTTTTCGGCTTGCTCATCAAGCGTCAACTTTGGTAAAACTTGCACGAATTTAGTACCGTAATGTTTTTCGAGACGATCCCTTGTTTCATAAGTTTCTGCAAAATGAACATTCGTGTCCAAGTAGAAGATATCTACATTAGGGTTAATTTTTTGTAGCATATCGACTAGCACAACATCCTCTGCCCCAAAGCTGCAAGCAAGAGTCAGTCTCGGAAATGTCTCGACAGCAAGCTTAAGCAATTCTTCTGGAGAGCGATTTTCAAATTCTTCAGCTGCTTTTGATACATATGCTTCTTTTTCAAATAGATTCATTGTAAATTCCTCCTATGGTTTATAATCCCGACTTTATTTATATGAATTATAATTTATTATATCGGAGATCTTACGTATGTCAATGACTTTTTATCATTTTGGTATTAACTTTAATGATTTCTTTAAAATATTATATGAATTGTAGCGATGCTGTGCAAAAAAGAGAAACCTTTCCAGCATAATGCCAAAAAGGTTTCTCTTGTGCGCCAAAGCGCTGTTTGATATTAACGTTTGGAGAATTGAGGAGCGCGACGAGCGGCTTTCAATCCGTATTTTTTACGCTCTTTCATACGTGAATCACGAGTTAGAAAACCCGCTTTTTTCAAAGATCCACGGTATTCTGGGTCAGCTTTAAGCAATGCACGGGAAATTCCGTGACGAATTGCTCCAGCTTGACCACTGATTCCACCACCATTTGCAAGAACTAGAACATCGTACTTTCCGAGTGTTTCAGTCAATGTCAAAGGTTGTTTTACGATCAGCTTCAATGTTTCTAGACCGAAATATTCGTCCAGATTACGTTTATTGATAATGATGCGTCCTTCACCCGGTACAAGGCGCACACGCGCTACCGAATGTTTACGACGACCCGTTCCATAATATTGAACTTGTGCCACGAAAACAGTCCTCCCTTATAATTATCCGCGAAGATTCCAAACTTCTGGTTGTTGTGCTTGATGTGGATGCTCTGCTCCACCGTAGACTTTCAGCTTTGTTTTCAAGCTGTCGCCAAGACGGTTTTTTGGAAGCATACCATGAACTGCAAACTCGATCATGCGGTCAGGCTTGCTGTTCAGCAGGTCCTGTGCAGAAGTCACTTTCAAACCACCTTGGTATAAGGAGTGACGGTAGTACATTTTGTTTTGCATTTTCTTACCAGTAAGCTTAATTTGGGATGCATTGATAACAACTACAAAATCCCCTGTGTCTACATGCGGAGTAAACTCCGGCTTGTGCTTTCCGCGGATAATGGTAGCAACTTCACTTGCCAGACGACCAAGTGTTTGGCCTGCAGCGTCAACAATGTACCATTTACGCTCAACTTCATTAGGCTTAGCCATATATGTGGTGCGCATGCTTAATCCTCCTAAAAATATATCTCAATACATGTTCGTCATTAGTAACTTGAATAGCGATGGATGGTTATGGCCACTTCATGATCAGGGGCTGTGGGTTAGCCGATCACGAAACGCCAAGTTATATTCTACAGGAAAACTAGACAAGAATCAAGTTAAGTTTTTCACTTTTTAATACTCGACTTTCCAAAGCGTCAGTCCCATAGCTTCAGCTGTTGGACCCGCTTGGCCTCGGTCTTTGGCTTCAAGAATTCGCAGCATATCGCTGCTAGGTCTTTTTCCCTCACCGATCTGAACAAGCGTTCCAGCAATGATCCGCACCATATTATATAGAAAACCATTACCAGACACGATAAGTCGTATCCGGGCTATTTTCCCATTGGCAGAAAGCTCATCGACTTCCGTCTCCAGGCGAGCCTCATAGAGCGTTCTCACCTTGATTTCCTTATCCGTTCTCACCGTGCAAAACGAAGTAAAATCATGCTCACCTAGCAAGCAAGGGAGCGCCTCTCTCATGGCTTCCACATTTAATTGCGTAGGATGATGGTATTCATAATTCCGGTGAAAGACATCAGGGAAGCGCGCCGAACGAATCGTGAAACAATACGTTTTTCGCTTCGCGGCTTTACGAGAATGAAAGAATAGAGGCACTTCTTCCGCTGTATGTGCGACGATATCTTTGGGTAGTCTAGCATTTAAAGCCAAGCACCAACGTTCAACCGGTATCTTAGAAGTCGTTGTAAAATTAATAACTTGCGCTTTCGCATGAACCCCAGCATCAGTACGCCCAGATGAGATCACTTTCACCGTTTCGCCTGTCAATAAAAGCACGGCAGACTCTAGCCGGTGTTGAATGGTATCTGCATTGGGCTGTATCTGAAAGCCCGAGTAAGCCGTCCCATCATAGCTAATTGTAAAACGAAGATTTCTCTGGCGCATGTTCCTCCGTGAGTCATCATTCCTACCTTAAAGTCTAGCTCACACTAAACCCGTTTAGGAAGCATAGGTTTAGACTGCAAAAAAAGGGCTTCACCAGAATCAATGATTCCGTCCACCCTTTCCCATCCGTCTTATGCTCGATCTACAAGCTCTAAATATACCATTGGTGCTGCGTCACCGCGGCGTGGTCCCAGTTTAAGGATACGTGTGTATCCGCCTGGACGCTCGGAATAACGAGTTGCCAATTCGGAGAAAAGCTTTTGGATAGCATCTTGATTCTCATTAGCAGCTTCTCTACGAACAAAAGCAGCCACCTGACGGCGAGCGTGAAGGTCTCCACGTTTCGCTAAAGTGATAAGCTTCTCAGCGATCGAACGGATCTCTTTTGCTTTTGCTTCTGTTGTTTGAATGCGTTCATGTATGAACAGATCTGTAACAAGATCACGGAATAATGCTTTACGATTACTGGAATCGCGGTTCAATTTCCTGTAGTTCATTGATTTAACCTCCTTCTGACTGGATTATTCCTCGGTACGTAAGCCTAGACCCAGCTCTTCGAGCTTCTCTTGAACTTCTTCAAGAGATTTGCGTCCTAAGTTCCGTACTTTCATCATGTCTTCTTCTGTTTTGGTAATCAGCTCTTGTACGGTGTTAATACCAGCACGCTTGAGGCAGTTGTAAGAACGAACGGAAAGATCTAGCTCCTCGATCGTCATCTCGAGCACTTTCTCTTTCTTATCTTCTTCCTTCTCCACCATAATCTCAGCATCTTTCGCTTCGTCAGTTAAACCAACGAATAAGAACAAATGCTCAGTTAAGATTTTGGCTCCCAAGCTCACCGCTTCTTCAGGTCTAATACTTCCATCGGTCCACACTTCGAGGGTCAATTTATCATAGTTAGTCACTTGGCCGACGCGAGTATTTTCTACACTGTAGTTTACTCGAGTAATAGGCGTGTAAATCGAGTCGATCGGAATCACACCAATCGGTTGATCTTCGCGCTTATTTTTGTCCGATTGGACATAACCGCGACCTCTGCCCGCATGAATCCTCATATGAAGACGCGCATCTGGAGACAAGGTGGCAATGTGCAGATCCGGATTAAGAATCTCTACATCGCTATCCCCGCGAATATCGGCTGCGGTAATATTACCTTCTCCTTCAGCATCAATTTCAAGCACTTTCTCCTCATCGGAGTGAATTTTCAAGGAAAGACCTTTCAAGTTGAGGATAATTTCCGTAACATCCTCAAGCACGCCAGGAATCGTTGAAAATTCATGCAAAACGCCATCGATTTGGACAGAGGTTACTGCAGCACCCGGTAAAGAGGACAGCAAGATACGACGTAGTGAGTTTCCTAAGGTTGTACCATAGCCACGCTCCAACGGCTCTACGACAAATTTGCCATAGGCGCCGTCTTCACTCAAAGCTACAGTTTCTATTTTTGGCTTTTCGATTTCGATCATGAAATGTACCCTCCATTCAAAACGTCGTTTCCCTCTGGATACTTCGGTGAAAATTTCATAGTATGCCTATCCTTCAAACCATTATTCACGATTTTGAGATATTTATACTACAAAGTGATCCTGAATTATACGCGACGACGTTTTGGAGGACGGCAGCCATTGTGAGGAACCGGAGTCACGTCTTTAATCAGGTTTACTTCAAGACCTGCTGCTTGCAAAGAACGAATTGCTGCTTCGCGGCCAGCTCCTGGACCTTTAACCATAACTTCAACAGTTTTCAAACCGTGCTCCATAGCTGCTTTAGCTGCAGATTCAGCTGCCATTTGTGCTGCAAAAGGCGTACTTTTACGGGAACCTTTGAAACCAAGGTTTCCTGAACTTGCCCAGGAAATTGCGTTACCATGCGGATCCGTGATCGTTACGATCGTGTTGTTAAATGTTGAACGAATGTGTGCCACACCAGTCTCAATATTTTTCCGGTCACGACGTTTTGTACGGACTACTTTTTTAGGTTTTGCCATTAGCTCTAACCCCCTTTATTATTTTTTCTTGTTAGCTACTGTACGACGAGGACCTTTACGTGTACGAGCATTTGTTTTAGTACGTTGACCACGAACAGGAAGACCACGGCGGTGACGAAGACCACGGTAGGATCCGATTTCGATCAAACGTTTGATGTTCAGGGAAATTTCGCGACGAAGATCGCCTTCTACTTTAAGCGATTTGTCGATTACATCACGGATCTTGCTCACTTCATCCTCAGTCAAATCACGAACGCGAGTATCAGGGTTAATACCTGTGCTTGCGATGATGTTTTGAGCTGTTGTAGTGCCGATACCGAAAATGTAAGTCAAAGCGATAACTACTCGCTTATCACGAGGTAAGTCAACTCCAGCTAAACGTGCCATCTATGGCTGCACCTCCTTCTATCCTTGTTTTTGTTTGTGTTTCGGGTTTTCGCAAATTACCATGACATTGCCTTTACGGCGAATGACTTTACATTTTTCACAGATCGGTTTAACCGATGGTCTTACCTTCATTCTTAAGCCCTCCTTAAAGATTTCTTCAAGAAATCTTGCATCGTAAGCAACCATGTTGCGTTTTCGTTAGAAAACTTGCTTCGTAAGCATACGCCTTGAGAGAGTAACTTACATGTAAGCCGAACATTTATTTGAAACGGTAGGTTATACGGCCTCTCGTTAAATCATAAGGCGATAATTCTACGGTAACCTTGTCACCAGGCAAAATGCGAATAAAGTGCATTCTAATCTTACCGGAAACATGGGCTAGGATTTTATGACCATTTTCCAATTCAACCTTAAACATTGCATTCGGAAGAGGTTCAATCACTGTACCTTCTACTTCAATTACATCTTCTTTGGCCACAGTCATTCTCCTTTCTCATGTGCTTCAACTTGCATATGATCTACGAATTTGGCAATTGCAAATCGCAACTTCCCATTAGTAACACGACCTGTTTCCCTGATGCTGGACTCTACTTCGCTGCTGATCGTTTCTTGTAGTTGAAGATGGTTAAGGTTCTTTTTCTTTGGTTGATCGAATTTGCGTTTATCACCGTCGGCAAGCCAGACAAAGCGAGAATCTACAATTCCGATGACAACCGCATATTCTCCGGGATCTTTACCGCGAAGCACCTTAACGATCTGACCTATCGCTGGTATTAAGTTATCCACTCACAATCACCTACGCTTTTGGCAAAGTCAAAATTTCATAGCCCGTTGCCGTAATTGCAATCGTATGTTCGAAATGAGCACATAACGTTCCATCCACCGTTACTACGGTCCAGTCGTCATCGAGTGTTTTGACATATCTTTCGCCGACAACCACCATCGGTTCTACAGCTAAGATCATGCCCGGTTTTAATCGAGGTCCTTTATTCGGGATACCATAATTCGGTATTTGCGGCTCTTCATGAAGTTCCGTACCAATACCATGCCCGACGTACTCTCTTACTACGGAAAATCCTGCATCTTCAATACAGGTTTGGATTGCATGCGACAAGGTGTAGAGCCTGGCGTCCGGTTTAGCCTCTGCAAGTCCTCGGAAGAGTGATTGTTCGGTAACTTCCAGCATACGCTTTGCGGTTTCCGAAACTTCTCCTACCGGATAGGTCCACGCTGAGTCTCCATGATAACCTTTAAACTTAGCTCCAATATCAATAGAGATAATATCGCCGTCTAACAGTTTTCTTGGACCAGGAATTCCATGAACTAATTCTTCGTTGACTGAAGCACAGATGCTGCCTGGAAAACCGTTGTAGCCTTTAAAAGATGGAATCGCTCCCTGACTGCGAATGAATTCCTCTGCGATCTGATCAAGTTCTTTCGTTGTAATGTTCGGACGAATAGCCCTTGCCAGTAAACAGTGCGTTTCAGCTACGATTCGGCCTGCTTCTCGCATTAGGTCCAGTTCAACCTCGGACTTACAAATGATCATTACGCTAAACCTCGTAGCAGCGAGCTAATTTGTTCGGTTACCGCATGAATGTCTTGTTCCCCGTTAACCTCACGCAATAATTCCCTCTTTTGGTAGTAATCCAGCAATGGAGCCGTTTTGTTCGTATACTCATCCAAGCGAGTCCCGACTTTCTCTTCCGTATCATCAGAACGCTGATACAATTCACCAGAACATTTATCACATACGCCTTCTTGCTTTGGTGGATTGAAGATCACATGATACGTAGCTCCACAGGATTTACAGATTCTTCGGCCAGTCAACCTAGCAAGCAGGAAGCTGCGATCAACGGATAGATTAATAACCAACTCAATCTTCTTACCCAAAGAATCAACGATTTCGGCTAAAGCATCTGCTTGGGCGACAGTTCTAGGGAACCCGTCAAGCAAAAAACCTTTATCGCAATCTGATTGAGCAAGCCGTTCTCTCACAATACCGTTCGTGATTTCATCAGGAACAAGAAGCCCCTTATCCACATATCCTTTGGCCTCGATACCAAGAGGCGTTCCTTGGCTCATAGCCAAACGGAAAGCATCACCTGTAGAAATATGAGGAATTTGAAACTCACTAACGATCTTCTCCGCCTGTGTACCTTTGCCTGCACCAGGAGGACCCATAAAAATTACGTTCACTTTGACACCCTCCCATCGCACTCGGCAATACGAACAGCACAATAGGTGCCGATGTCGCAGCAATTGCCCCATCAGAACCTATTAGCTATTTATTGATAAAACCTTTGTAATGACGCTTGATCAATTGGCTCTCGATTTGTTTCATCGTCTCAAGACCAACGCCTACTACGATAAGTAAGGAAGTTCCACCAATTTTAACTGAGTTAGGCAAACCTGCAAGTCCTCCGAACAACATCGGAAGAATAGAAATTGCTGACAAGAACAAAGCCCCCGACAGAGTAATTCTAGTCATCACGCGAGTCAGATAAACAGACGTCGTTTTACCAGGTCTGATACCTGGAATGTAACCACCGTTTTTCTTCATCTGATCGGCCATTTGAACTGGATTAATTTGAACGAAGGTGTAGAAGTATGTGAAACCAATAATCAACAAGACATAAAGTACAATCGCCAGAGGTGCTGTATTATTCAAACTTAGGTTCGAAATAATCCATTCTGCAACCACATTTCCTCTCCAATAGCTAGCTATTGTAGGAGGGAACATCAACAGCGATAGTGCAAAGATTACAGGGATTACACCAGCAGCATTCACTTTAAGTGGAATGTGCGTGGTTTGACCACCATACATTTTACGACCAACTACGCGTTTGGCATATTGTACAGGTATCTTACGAACACCCTGCTGAACGAATATGACGCCGGCAATAATCAGTATAACGACCAAAGCAATAATGACGAGTTTCACAATGTTTAAGAACAAAGCTCCCTCAGTCGCAAAAAGCGTTTTGTAGATTTGTTGAATGCCTGTAGGAATCGCCGCGACGATACCAGCAAAGATGATAATGGAAATACCGTTTCCAATCCCATACTCCGTAATTTGCTCTCCAAGCCACATCAAGAAAGCTGTACCAGCTGTAAGTACGATAGCAATTAACGCAAAGGTCGTAAAGCCTGCATCAATAACGAGTCCGTTATAAAGACGGTTAAACCCGATTGAAAGACCAAAGGCTTGAATTAAACCTAAAACGATCGTACCGTAACGTGTAACTTGTGTCATTTTCTTTCTTCCGACATCTCCTTCTTTTGCCCATTGCGCAAAGCGCGGGATAACATCCATGGACAAAAGCTGAACGATGATAGAAGCAGTGATGTAAGGCATGATACCCATCGCGAAGATGGAGAATTGGAAAAGCGCCCCGCCAGAGAACGTGTTAAGCAAACCAAAGACATCGCTCTGATTCGCTTGGTCCTGAAGTTTCAGAACACCTGTGTTGATGTTAGGCACCGGAATAAAGGCACCTAATCTGTAGACGATAAGCAAAATAAGAGTGAATACAATTCTTCTGCGTAAATCCTCTACTTTAAAGATGTTGGATATGGTATTAAACATTAAATCACCTCGGTTTGACCGCCGACAGCTTGGATTTTCTCAATTGCGGATTGAGAGAACTTATTCGCTTTAACGGTTAATTTTACTGTGATTTCACCGTTTCCTAAAATCTTGATGCCATCTTTAGGTGCTCTTACAATACCTGTTTCCAGTAATACCTCTGGAGTAACTTCGGTACCAGCTGCGAAATTGTTCAAATCTTCAAGGTTCACGATAGCGAACTCTGTACGGAAGCGGTTATTGAAACCACGTTTAGGTAAACGACGGTACAATGGATTTTGTCCACCCTCAAAACCAGGACGAACGCCTCCACCGGAACGTGAATTTTGACCTTTATGTCCGCGAGTCGATGTTTTACCCATACCGCTACTTGTACCACGCCCAACACGTTTGCGAGTGTGACGAGATCCAGTTGCAGAACTTAGCTCATGTAACTTCATCGTTGCACACCTCCTCTAAAGTCTTAATATCTTACTTCTATGCTTCGATTTCTTTAACTTCTACCAAGTGACTAACTTGATTAACCATGCCTCTGATAGCAGCGTTGTCTTGATGAACAACTGTTTGGTGCAGCTTGCGCAGACCTAAAGTTTTCACAGTTACACGCTGAGTTTCAGGACGGCCAATCAGGCTGCGTTTTAGGGTAATTTGTAATTGTTTCGCCATGTTTACCCCTCCTAACCTAATAGCTCTTGAACTGTTTTTCCACGAAGCTTTGCAACTTCTTCCGCTTTTTTCAAACGGCTTAAGCCTTCAAGCGTTGCGTTAACCATGTTCATGGAGTTGGAAGAGCCAAGGGATTTGGTCAAAATGTCGCCGATTCCGGCAAGTTCAAGAACCGCACGAACCGGTCCACCCGCGATAACTCCAGTACCTTGGGAAGCTGGCTTGAGCAGAACGCGGCCTGCGCCAAAGCGGCCAGTGACAAGGTGAGGAATGGATGTGCCTACGATTGGAACATGAATCAAGTTCTTTTTCGCATCTTCAATGCCTTTGCGAATCGCGTCAGGAACTTCGGATGCTTTACCGATTCCTGCACCAACCCAGCCATTGCCATCGCCTACGACAACAAGTGCGCTGAAGCTGAAACGACGTCCGCCTTTTACTACTTTAGCTACGCGGTTAATGTTAACAACTTTTTCAGTAAGCTCTAAAGTATTCGGATCTACACGCAAGTCTTTTACCTCCTTATATATGTTTTTCCTAGAATTCTAAACCTGCTTCACGTGCTGCATCAGCTAATGCTTGAACACGTCCATGGTAAAGGTATCCGCCGCGGTCAAAAACCACTTTGTCTACACCTTTTTCTTTCGCACGTTTTGCGATCAGTTCACCGACTTTACGAGCAGCTTCTACGTTACCGCCGTTGTTAACTTCTGCTTTCAGATCTTTGTCTTGAGTAGAAGCGGACACAACAGTGACGCCAGTCGTATCATCGATTAATTGAGCGTACATGTGTTTGGAAGAACGGAAGATGTTCAAACGCGGACGCGCTGTTGTACCTTCAATTTTCTTGCGAACACGAAGATGTCTTTTCAAACGGGCTTTGTTTTTATCGCTTTTTGTAATCATTTATACTTACACTCCTTTCATCAACTTATGATGCGAGGCTTATGTTTACGAAGCTAGTTTTCATCAGAAAACATTTAGCTCTTACCCGCGATCTATCTAACTTACTTTTTCTTACCAGCTTTACCTTCTTTACGAAGGATGCGTTCGCCTTCATACTTGATACCTTTACCTTTATAAGGTTCTGGTTCACGTACTGCGCGAACTTTAGCAGCAGTAGCACCTACTAGCTCTTTATCAATACCTTTAACGATAATTTTAGTGTTTGAAGGAACTTCAAACTCAATACCACTCTCAGGATTGATTTCAACGGGATGGGAGTACCCAACGTTAAGAACCAGTTTGTCGCCTGTTTTGTTGGCACGGTAACCTACGCCAACTAGATCCAAAGATTTCGAGAAGCCTTCCGTTACACCGCTAACCATGTTGGCA
Source organism: Paenibacillus tabacirhizosphaerae (assembly GCF_040812395.1). Taxonomy (GTDB): domain Bacteria; phylum Bacillota; class Bacilli; order Paenibacillales; family NBRC-103111; genus Paenibacillus_E. The sequence goes on from NZ_JBFNXH010000026.1 coordinate 17,764, forward strand.
ACAACAGAACGTGTTGTACCATGCAGGGAACGGTGAAGTTTGTTGTCGGAAGGGCGCTCAACGGAAATCTCGTTCTCGACAACGTTGACTTTCATATCTTTATGAAGTACACGAGATAAAGTACCTTTAGGTCCTTTAACTGTGATAACGGTATTGTCCAGTGTTACATTGACACCACTTGGTATGGTGATCGGCTTACGACCAATACGAGACATGTTTGCACCTCCATTCAATTACAATTGTATTACCAAACGTAGCAGATAACCTCTCCGCCAGCTTTGGATTGACGAGCATCTTTATCCGTCATTACTCCGCTTGAAGTGGAGATGATGGCAATCCCTAATCCGCCCAGAACACGAGGGATTTCTTGTGATTTTGTATAAACGCGCAGACCTGGTTTGGAAATTCTTTTCAAACCGGAGATAACACGTTCATTGTTTGAACCGTATTTCAGGAACAAACGAATGATACCTTGTTTGCTATCTTCAACGTATTCAGCGTCACGGATAAATCCTTCTTTTTTGAGGATTTCAGCGATTTCCCTTTTCACTTTAGATGCAGGAATTTCAACTGTTTCATGACGTACGATGTTCGCATTACGAATGCGTGTTAGCATATCTGCAATTGGATCTGACATGACCATTTGTGTAAACCTCCTTCCCGAAAATAGGGTGATTACCAGCTTGCTTTTCTAACACCTGGAATCTGACCTTTATGTGCTAATTCGCGGAAACAAATTCTGCAAATTTTGAACTTGCGTAGTACCGAATGCGGACGACCACAGCGTTCGCAACGTGTATATGCTTGAACTTTAAACTTCGGAGCACGTTGTTGCTTGATTTTCATCGAAGTTTTTGCCACTTAATATTCCACCTCCTGAGGTAGGTACGGCTCGCCAACTTATTTAACGAAAGGCGCTCCGAGTTGTGTTAAAAGCTCGCGAGCTTCTTCGTCGGACTTAGCCGTTGTTACGATAACGATGTCCATACCACGAACTTTATCAATTTTATCATACTCGATTTCCGGGAAAATCAATTGCTCTTTCAATCCCAATGTGTAATTTCCACGACCGTCAAAGGCTTTATTGGAAATACCACGGAAGTCACGTACACGCGGAAGTGTTACGTTGAAGAGTTTATCCAAGAAATAGTACATACGCTCGCCGCGAAGTGTTACTTTCGCTCCGATAGGCATATTTTCACGAAGTTTGAAACCCGCGATTGATTTTTTGGATTTTGTAACAACCGGTTTTTGACCAGAGATTTTTTGAAGATCTTCAACAGCAGCATCTAGAACCTTAGAGTTCGAAACAGCTTCACCAACACCCATGTTGATAACGATTTTCTCGATTTTAGGTACTTGCATCACTGTTGTGTAGTTAAACTTTTGAATTAAAGCTGGTGTGATTTCATTCAAGAACCGATCTTTCATTCTTGTTGACATGTTTGAGTTGCCTCCTTTCCATGTTAATTGTATTAGTCGATGACTTCACCGGATTTTTTCGCTACGCGAACTTTTGTTCCGTTATCTAATACTTTGTAACCTACGCGAGTAGGCTTGCCACTCTTAGGATCAATCAGCATCACGTTAGAAACATGAATGGCTGCTTCTTGATTCAGGATACCGCCTTGTGGGTTTTGTTGGGACGGCTTCGCATGTTTTTTGACCATGTTCACACCTTCAACAAGTACACGGTTTTGACGAGGGTAAGCAGCGATTACGCGACCTTTTTTACCTTTGTCCTTACCCGTGATTACAAAAACTGTATCATCTTTTTTCACGTGCAGTTTATTGTTATGAGACTCGAGTCTCTTTTTGGTTCTTGGCATTGTCTTCTACACCTCCTGAAAACATACTTCAACGCTCTATTAGATAACTTCTGGAGCCAAGGATACGATTTTCATGAAATCTCTATCACGCAGCTCACGAGCTACTGGTCCAAAGATACGCGTACCGCGTGGACTTTTATCTTCTTTTACGATTACAGCAGCATTTTCATCAAAAGCGATGTAAGATCCATCTTTACGGCGAGCACCGCTCTTAGTACGAACGATAACTGCTTTAACAACGTCACCCTTTTTGACAACGCCACCTGGTGTTGCTTCTTTTACTGAACAGACGATTAAATCACCAATGTGACCTACGCGACGACCTGTACCACCCAAAACGCGGATACACATTAATTGTTTAGCGCCTGAATTGTCAGCGACGGTCAAACGTGTAAATGGTTGAATCATCGTATTCACTCCTTTCGGGGTTCATGTCTAGATTTGTTAGATAACTACTGCTACTTCTACGATTTCAACGAGTCTCCAACTTTTATCTTTGGACAACGGTCTAGTTTCTGCGATTTTAACAGTATCACCAATTTTGGCTTGATTGTTTTCATCATGAGCCTTGAATTTTTTCGTATATTTGATTCTCTTATGGTAGAGATCATGTTTTTTGTAAGTTTCTACAGCAACTACGATGGTTTTATCCATTTTGTCACTGACCACTTTACCAACCTGCACTTTACGCTCATTGCGTTCAGTCATCTAAGGAACCCTCCCTTCTAGATTTGGTTACCCAATCCCCAATTCTCTTTCACGCAAAATTGTCTTGGCACGAGCGATCTCTTTACGCAAATCGCGGATTTGAGTCGGGTTGTCCAATTGACCGGTAGCTAGTTGAAAACGGAGGTTAAAGAGTTCTTCTTTAAAACCATTTACTTTTTGCTCGATCTCAGCAGTGGTTAAGTTCCGGAATTCACTACCCTTCATTTACTTCACCGCCTACTTCGTCTCTTTTCACGAACTTCGTTTTGATTGGAAGCTTATGTGCAGCAAGACGCATCGCTTCGCGAGCAACTTCTTCACTTACACCAGCAAGTTCAAACAAAATTTTGCCCGGTTTTACTACGGAAACCCATTTCTCCACGTTACCTTTACCACTACCCATACGAACTTCAAGCGGTTTTTGAGTAACTGGTTTAGCTGGGAAAATTTTAATCCAAACTTTACCACCACGTTTGATATAACGTGTCATGGCAATACGAGCAGCTTCGATTTGACGGTTGGTTACCCAAGCCGGTTCCATCGCTTGCAGACCATATTCGCCAAAAGCTACTTCCGTTCCGCCTTTAGCGCGACCCTTCATGCTACCGCGGTGTTCTTTACGGTGTTTTACACGTTTAGGTACTAACATGATTTAATTTCCTCCTTCCGGCTGAGCCTTTTTCTTAGCTGGCGGAAGCACTTCTCCACGGTAAATCCATACTTTCACACCGATACGGCCATATGTGGTCGCTGCTTCAGCAGTACCATAGTCGATATCCGCACGAAGAGTATGAAGTGGAACTGTTCCTTCGCTATATCCTTCCGTACGAGCAATCTCAGCACCGCCAAGACGTCCGCTAGTCGCAACTTTAATTCCTTTTGCTCCAGATCTCATTGTTCTTTGCATTGCTTGTTTCATTGCACGACGGAATGAAACGCGGCGCTCTAATTGAAGAGCAACAGCTTCTGCTACAAGAATAGCATCCAGATCTGGGTTTTTGATTTCAGAGATGTTGATGTGTACTTTTTTATTGGACAATGCCGCGATGTAGTTGCGAATAACTTCAACTTCCGCTCCGCCTTTACCAATAACCATACCTGGTTTTGCAGTATGAATCGTTACGTTCACACGGTTAGCCGCGCGTTCGATATCGATGTGGGATACTGCGGAATCTTTTAATTTATTTTTCAAGTATTCACGGATTTTAACGTCTTCAAGCAGCAGAGTTCCGAAATCTTTCTCTGCGAACCATTTGGACTCCCAATCGCGAATAATACCGATTCTAAGGCCTACCGGGTTTACTTTCTGACCCACACGTTATCCCTCCTTATTTTTCAGATACCACGATTGTAATGTGGCTGGTACGTTTTCTAATTGCGCTTGCGCGACCCATTGCACGTTGTTGGAACCTTTTCATTGTTGGCCCTTGGTTAACAAACGTCTCAGAGACCACTAATTTATTTGGATCTAACGAATAGTTATGCTCTGCATTGGCAATTGCGGAATTCAGAAGTTTCTCCAGAATTGGAGAAGCTGCTTTTGGTGTGTGACGCAGAATCGCAATCGCTTCACCTACCGCTTTTCCCCGAATCAAGTCAACGACTAGCTTTGCTTTACGAGGAGCAATCCGAGCGTGGTTCAAAATTGCTTTAGCTTGCATGGTAGTACCTCCTCTCGGTTAAAAATGCAATTAACGTTTCCCGGTTTTCTTATCGTCGTCGTGTCCTTTGTAAGTACGAGTTGGTGCGAATTCACCAAGTTTGTGTCCTACCATATCTTCAGTAACAAACACAGGCACGTGTTTTCTTCCATCGTACACTCCGAAAGTGTGACCAACGAATTGCGGGAAAATTGTAGAACGACGGGACCAAGTTTTGATAACAACTTTCTTACTAGACGTGTTCAAGTCTTCTACTTTTTTCAGTAAGTATCCATCGATAAATGGACCTTTCTTTAAGCTGCGACCCATGGGTGTTCCTCCCTTCCTTGAACCTCAAGAATATATCCTAGATTACTTTGTACGACGGCGCACAATGTATTTATTGGATGCTTTGTTTTTCTTACGAGTTTTGTATCCGAGCGTAGGTTTACCCCATGGAGACATAGGTGATTTACGTCCGATTGGCGCGCGTCCTTCACCACCACCGTGTGGGTGATCATTCGGGTTCATAACAACCCCACGAACTTGAGGACGATTGCCTTTCCAACGATTACGTCCAGCTTTACCGATTTTCACGAGCTCGTGATCTTCGTTACCTACAGATCCGATTGTCGCGCGGCAAACCTTCAATACTTTACGAACTTCACCAGATGAAAGGCGAATCGTAACGTAAGTTTCTTCTTTACCAAGAAGTTGAGCTTCTGTTCCAGCAGCGCGAACCAATTGTGCACCTTTACCTGGTTTCAACTCAATGTTGTGGATAACTGTACCCACTGGAATGTTTTCCAACGGAAGCGCGTTACCTACTTTAATATCTGATTGTGGTCCGGATACGATTTTATCGTCTACTTTAAGACCTTTAGGAGCGATAATATATCTTTTCTCACCATCAGCATAGTGAATCAATGCGATGTTAGCGGAACGATTAGGATCGTACTCAACTGTAGCAACGCGTCCTGGTATTCCATCTTTGGTACGTTTGAAATCGATAATACGGTATTTACGTTTGTGTCCACCACCATGGTGACGAACCGTAATTTTACCTTGGTTATTCCGCCCAGCATTTTTGCTTAATGGTGCAAGCAATGATTTCTCTGGTGTGGATGTTGTGATTTCTTCAAAAGTAGAAACCGACATCGCACGTCTAGCCGGGGAGGTTGGTTTGTATTTTTTAATTGGCACTCTGATTTCCTCCTTACTTCAAGAATGTGTTATACCGTTTCAAAAAATTCCAATTCTTTGCTTTCTGCGCTTAGGGACACGATCGCTTTCTTCCATTCGGAAGTATAACCAGAGTGACGACCATAACGTTTAGGCTTAGCTGGCATTCTGAGTGTGTTTACATTTGTAACTTTCACTTTGAAAATAGCTTCGATAGCTTGTTTGATTTCTGTTTTGTTAGCGCGAATTTCCACTTCGAAAACGTACTTTTTGTTAGCCATCAGGTCGCTTGTACGCTCAGTGATGATCGGGCGCTTGATAATGTCGCGTGGATTTTTCATTGTGCAAGCACCTCCTCTACCTTTTGTACAGCTTCCTTCGTAATGATCAGTTTGTCATATAACATGACATCCAGAACATTGATTCCATCAGCAGCAACAAATTTCACACCTGGGATATTACGAGCGGAAAGAGCAACATTAGAATCGCTAGCAACGCCAACAACAAGTGCCTTTCTTTCTACTTTCAGGTTGTTCAAAATGGCCACGAATTCTTTTGTCTTAGGAGCATTCAGTTGAAGTTGATCCAATACGATCAATTCATTTGCAATAACTTTTGAAGACAAAGCGGATTTAATCGCCAAACGACGAACTTTTCTAGGCAGTTTGTAACCATAGCTACGAGGAGTCGGTCCAAATACAGTACCGCCGCCTTTCCATTGCGGAGCACGAATACTACCTTGACGCGCACGTCCTGTACCTTTTTGCTTCCAAGGTTTACGTCCGCCGCCGCGTACTTCAGAACGACCTTTTGTTTTGTGAGTACCTTGACGAACAGCAGCTTGCTGCAGAAGAACAGCTTCATGAATTGCATGTACGTGAGGGTCGATTCCGAAAACAACATCAGATAGTTCAATATCGCCTACCTGAGCACCTGTTACGTTATATAAAGCTACTTTTGGCATCAGTCTTCCTCCTTTCTTACTTTTTAACAGCTGATTTCACGCTAACATAGCTGTTTGTAGGACCAGGAATGGAACCTTTAACAAGCAATACATTGCGTTCAGCATCTACTTTAATGATTTGCAGGTTTTGCAAAGTCACAGTTTCATTACCCATTTGTCCTGGCAGGTTTTTGCCTTTAGGTACACGGTTCGCTTGAATGGAACCCATGGAACCTGGTCCGCGGTGATAACGGGAACCGTGAGCCATTGGCCCTCTGGACTGGTTATGTCTTTTGATATTACCTTGGAAACCTTTACCCTTGGAAGTGCCTGTTACATCAACGAATTCGCCTTCTACAAACAGATCTGCCTTCAATTCCTGGCCAACTTCATAATCAGCCAACTGAACGCCGCGAATTTCTTTAACGTAGCGCTTAGGTGTTGCCCCTGCTTTTTTCGCATGGCCAAGCTCTGGCTTAATGATTCTGCTAGCTTTTACATCATCAAAACCGATTTGGATCGACTCATAACCATCGTTATCCACATCTTTCTTTTGGAGAACCACACATGGTCCCGCTTGAATGACAGTTACCGGTACTACATTACCCTCCGGAGTAAACAACTGTGTCATCCCAAGTTTTTTTCCTAAGATACCTTTCATCGTTGACACCTCATTTCCTTCCTAAACGTTTATTCTATAGTTGTTTTACAGTTTGATCTCAATGTCGACACCAGACGGTAAGTCTAGTCGCATCAAAGCATCAACTGTTTGTGGTGTTGGATTCACAATATCGATAAGACGCTTATGCGTACGCATTTCGAATTGCTCACGCGAATCCTTGTACTTGTGCACCGCACGAAGAATCGTGATGATTTGCTTCTCTGTCGGAAGCGGAATCGGACCGGATACACCTGCACCGGAACGCTTGGCAGTTTCCACGATTTTCTCAGCTGATTGATCAATGATTCTGTGATCATAAGCTTTCAAACGGATACGAATTTTTTGCTTTGCCATATAAGTCCCTCCTTCTATCGCCCAATTTATTATCGGACATACTCCGCGAAAATTCTCCGACAACCTTCACCATGGCAAAGGGTCCGGGTGTGTCGGCAACCTCTCACATCATCGCAACGTCACAGACCAACGTTTAATATTATATAAAATTTCAAAACGAATTGCAAGCGAAATATTAGTCATCTGTCTATAAAAAACACTCACCGCCTAAACGGTGAGTGTTTCTTCTATTATAGAGAATTACTTTTGAATTGTAGCAACCGCGCCCGCACCAACAGTACGTCCGCCTTCACGAATCGCGAAGCGTGTACCTTCTTCGATTGCGATTGGGTTGATCAGTTCAACTGTAACCGTGATGTTATCACCTGGCATAACCATTTCAGTACCTTCTGGAAGGGAAATGATTCCTGTTACGTCAGTTGTACGGAAGTAAAACTGTGGACGGTAACCTGTGAAGAAAGGCTTGTGACGGCCACCCTCTTCTTTAGTCAATACGTAGATTTGAGCTGTAAAGTTCGTGTGTGGTTTAACTGAACCTGGTTTCGCAAGAACTTGTCCACGCTCGATATCTTTACGGTCTACACCACGAAGCAGGGCTCCGATGTTGTCACCAGCTTGAGCGGAATCGAGCAATTTGCGGAACATCTCTACACCAGTTACGATGCATTTACGAGTTTCTTCAGCAATACCAACGATTTCAACTTCTTCTTGTACTTTAACAGTTCCACGCTCTACACGGCCTGTAGCAACAGTTCCGCGGCCAGTGATTGAGAATACATCCTCAACAGGCATAAGGAATGGTTTGTCTGTTTGACGCTCTGGAGTTGGGATATAAGTATCAACTTGCTCGAAGAGCTCAATGATTTTATCAGCCCATGCACCCTCTGGGTTTTGAAGAGCTTCACGAGCTGCGCCGCGGATGATTGGAGTATCATCACCTGGGAACTCATACTCGTTAAGAAGGTCGCGAACTTCCATCTCAACTAGTTCAAGCAACTCATCATCTTCAACCATGTCACATTTGTTCAAGAATACAACGATGTAAGGTACGCCTACTTGACGAGAAAGAAGGATGTGCTCGCGAGTTTGTGGCATAGGGCCATCAGCTGCGGATACAACCAGAATCGCTCCGTCCATTTGAGCAGCACCAGTGATCATGTTTTTAACATAATCAGCATGTCCTGGGCAGTCAACGTGTGCGTAGTGACGGTTAGGTGTTTCGTACTCAACGTGAGCTGTGGAGATTGTGATACCGCGCTCGCGCTCTTCTGGCGCTTTATCGATTTGGTCGAATGCTACAGCAGCACCACCGTATCTTTTGGACAATACAGTTGTAATAGCAGCTGTCAAAGTTGTTTTACCATGGTCAACGTGACCGATAGTACCGATGTTAACATGCGGTTTATTACGTTCAAATTTAGCCTTTGCCATTTTAAACGATTCCTCCTTAGAGTGACTAATAGTTTTATATTAAGCGCCTTTACCCTTAGCAATAATTTCTTCTGCAATGGATTTAGGTACTTCTTCATAATGTGAAAGCTCCATGGAATAAACACCACGGCCTTGTGTTCTTGAACGAAGTGTTGTGGAATATCCAAACATTTCGGACAAAGGCACCTTAGCACGGATGATTTGTGCTCCATGACGGTTATCCATACCTTCAATACGTCCACGACGGGAGTTAAGGTCACCCATAACATCGCCCATGTACTCTTCTGGTACAGTAACTTCAACCTTCATGATTGGCTCAAGAAGAACCGGTTTACATTTTTCTTTAGCTGCTTTAAGTGCCATGGAACCCGCGATTTTGAACGCCATTTCATTGGAGTCAACATCATGGTAAGATCCATCGACAACTGTAGCTTTGATATCCACGAGCGGGAATCCTGCGATTACACCATTCTTCATGGATTCTTCGATACCAGCTTGAATAGGTGCGATGTATTCTCTAGGAATAGCACCACCGACAACTTTGCTTTCGAACAAGAATCCTGCACCAGCTTCTTGTGGTGCAAATTCAACCCAACAATGTCCGTATTGACCACGGCCGCCAGATTGGCGTACGAATTTACCTTCCACTTTTGCAGAAGCACGGAATGTCTCGCGATAAGCAACTTGCGGCTTACCTACATTGGTTTCTACTTTGAACTCACGAAGCATACGGTCAACGAGGATCTCAAGGTGAAGCTCACCCATACCCGCGATGATCGTTTGACCCGTTTCTTCATCCGTAGAAGCACGGAACGTAGGATCTTCTTCAGCTAGCTTTTGCAATGCGATGCCCATTTTATCTTGGTCGGCTTTCGTCTTCGGCTCAACAGCAAGCTGGATAACCGGTTCAGGGAATACCATTTTCTCAAGAATAACTGGATTTTTCTCATCACAAAGTGTATCACCAGTCGTTGTATCTTTCAATCCAACGGCCGCGGCGATGTCACCAGCGTATACAATGCTGATCTCTTGACGGCTGTTCGCATGCATTTGCAGGATACGACCAACGCGCTCACGTTTCCCTTTAGTCGCGTTAACGACATAGGAACCGGAGTTCAAGGTACCAGAGTAAACACGGAAGAACGTAAGACGACCAACGAAAGGATCTGTCATGATTTTAAAAGCAAGCGCTGAGAAAGGTTGATCATCAGCAGACTTACGAACCACTTCAGTACCATCGTCAAGAACACCTTTAATGTCAGGTACATCAAGAGGGGATGGCAGGTAGTTAATAACTGCATCCAACATCAATTGAACACCTTTATTTCTGTATGAGGACCCTACGATAACTGGGAAGATTTTCACTTCACAGACACCTTTACGTAGAGCTGCTTTGATTTCGTCAACAGTAATTTCTTCACCTTCAAGATATTTCATTGTGAGCTCTTCATCAAGCTCAGCAACTTTCTCGATCAGTTCCAATCTTAATTCTGCGACTTGATCCTTGAACTCTGCAGGAATCTCAACTTTTTCGATATCCTTACCAAGATCATCTTTGTACATATAAGCTACTTCTTCAACCAAATCGATGATGCCTTTAAATTCATTCTCAGCACCGATCGGGAGTTGAATAGCAACTGAATTTGCACCAAGCTTTTGACGCATGGAATCTACTACGCCCAAGAAATCAGCGCCGATAATATCCATTTTGTTAACGTATGCGATCCGAGGTACATTGTACTTATCAGCTTGTCTCCAAACTGTTTCGGATTGAGGCTCAACGCCCTCTTTCGCACTAAATACGCCAACTGCTCCATCCAACACGCGAAGGGAACGCTCTACCTCTACGGTAAAGTCAACGTGCCCCGGGGTATCGATGATATTGATGCGGTGACCTTCCCATTGCGCAGTCGTAGCGGCGGAAGTAATCGTAATTCCGCGCTCTTGCTCTTGCTCCATCCAGTCCATCGTAGCTGCACCTTCGTGCACTTCTCCGATTTTGTGAACTTTACCTGTGTAGTACAGGATGCGCTCAGTAGTCGTAGTCTTACCAGCATCAATATGCGCCATAATCCCGATATTGCGTGTGTTTTTTAAGGAGAACTCTCTAGCCATAGGTCGTTATTTCTCCTTTCTCTATTTGAATCAATATCCTAGAAACGGTAGTGTGCAAACGCTTTGTTTGCTTCAGCCATTTTATGAGTATCTTCACGTTTCTTAACAGAAGAACCCGTGCTATTGCTAGCATCGATAATTTCATAAGCCAATCTTTCTTCCATCGTCTTCTCACCGCGAAGACGGGAGTAGTTGACCAACCAACGCAAACCTAATGTCGAACGACGATCAGGTCTTACTTCGATAGGCACTTGATAGTTAGCTCCACCTACGCGGCGAGCTTTAACTTCTAGTACTGGCATAATGTTTTTGATTGCAGCTTCGAACACTTCCATCGGCTCTTTACCTGTACGTTCTTGAATGAGGTTAAAAGCGTTGTATAGGATGGTCTGTGCAACCCCTCTTTTTCCATCAATCATGATGCGATTGATAAGACGAGTAACAAGTTTGCTATTGTAAATCGGATCTGGCAATACGTCTCTGCGAGTAACTGGACCTTTACGAGGCATAGTTATCCCCCTTTCTTTAAAGAATGATGCCTATTGGCAATTTCTTATTTTTTAACTTTCGGACGTTTCGTACCGTATTTGGAACGGGATTGCTTACGGTTGTTAACACCGGAAGTATCCAGCGCGCCACGCACGATGTGATAACGTACCCCTGGAAGATCTTTAATTCTACCTCCACGAATCAATACAACACTGTGTTCTTGCAGGTTGTGACCGATACCTGGAATGTAAGCTGTCACCTCTACGCGATTCGTTAAACGAACACGTGCATATTTACGAAGTGCGGAGTTTGGCTTCTTAGGAGTCATAGTACCTACACGGGTGCAGACACCACGTTTTTGAGGAGCACTCAATTCCGTTGACTCTCTTTTCAAAGCATTAAATCCTTTTTGTAAAGCTGGTGATTTAGACTTCTCCACCTTCGCTTGACGACCTTTACGTACTAGTTGGTTAATTGTTGGCATATCGCCACCTCCTTCCTACATTCATAACGCTTAAATCTTCTTGCAAGCCCACAGATCCAGGCGAGTCGTAAATGAGCAAATGAAAAGTCTTTGCCACAGACGTATGCCAAGTTTGTAATAACTCACGCAACTTTGTCCACTAACAAAAACAGTTTTGAGTTTATTCATTTACAACAGCTGCTACCGCAGCTCCAACTTCAATTCCACATGCTTTACCTAGCATCTTCATAGAATCAACGTAGGTTACAGGTATATCCATCTTATTACAGAGGCTAACCAGTTTTATCGTCAATCGCGGATCTGCATCTTTGGCAACAATAACTTCAGCTGCCTTACCTTGCTCTACCATCTTTGTAACTTTCTTCGTGCCTATACTAATGTCCTTCGCCTGTTTGACTTTATCATAAGACATAAAGCTCTTCCTCCAAAGCACAGGTAAGATAGTTTCTTAGGCACACTACGATATATTAGCATTTTGAATTTGCAGTGTCAAGAAATTACTTTCACTTCATCAAAAATTCATAAAACAAGTGAACGGGAAAGCACTCATTATTCGAATGAGGCTTTCCCGTACGACTTATTTATTCATTATTCGACAGCAACCGTCTCTTTTTCTACATCTTCATCTGCTACCAATTCTGCATTCGGATCTGTAATACGGATGTTACGGTAACGAGGCATACCTGTACCAGCAGGAATCAGTTTACCGATAATTACATTTTCCTTCAGGCCGAGCAATTGGTCGACTTTACCTTTAATCGCTGCGTCTGTCAAGACACGAGTCGTCTCTTGGAAGGAAGCGGCAGATAGGAAGGAATCTGTCTCTAGGGAAGCTTTCGTGATACCTAACAAGATCGGTCTTGCGACCGCAGGCTCATTACCTGCAAACAGAGCTACTTTGTTTGCTTCTTCATATTCATGAATATCAACAAAGGAACCTGGCAGCAATGTTGTATCCCCAGCATCAACGATACGAATTTTGCGAAGCATTTGACGAACCATAACTTCGATATGTTTATCGTTAATTTCTACCCCTTGGTTACGATATACGCGTTGTACCTCTTGCAGAATATAGTTCTGCACGCCGCGAATGCCTTTAATACGCAGCATTTCTTTTGGATCGATAGATCCATCCGTCAACTCGTCACCAGCTTCTATGTGCTGATTCACAGTTGCACGAACACGAGAGCCGTAAGGAACAGCGTAGACTTTGGATTCCGCTTCACCTTGAACTTCAATTTCACGGCGATCCTTAGCTTCGCGAATTTCTTTAACTACGCCATCGATTTCGGAAATGATGGCCTGCCCTTTCGGATTACGAGCCTCAAAAAGCTCCTGAATACGCGGCAAACCTTGAGTAATATCATCTCCAGCAACACCACCGGTATGGAACGTACGCATCGTCAGCTGTGTGCCTGGTTCACCAATCGATTGTGCAGCAATAATCCCTACAGCTTCCCCAATTTCAACGAACTGCCCTGTAGCCAAGTTACGCCCATAACATTTTTTACAAACGCCATGATGGGAACGGCAGCTCAAGACGGAACGAATTTGCAGTCTCTCAATACCAGCTTCTATGATAGCATCAGCGATGCCGGATTCAATCAGTTCATTTCGTTGAACAAGGATTTCACCTGTCTTAGGGTTACGCAATGTTTCAAATGCGTAGCGCCCTTCAATACGGTCGTAGAGATCTTCAATAACCTCTTTACCATCTTGAATTTTGCTAACCATAAAGCCTTTATCTGTACCGCAATCTTCATCACGGACAATGACATCTTGTGCAACGTCAACGAGACGTCGAGTCAAATAACCGGAGTCAGCAGTTCGAAGTGCTGTATCGGCAAGACCTTTACGCGCACCATGCGTCGAAATAAAGTATTCCAAAATCGTCAAACCTTCACGGAAATTGGATTTGATCGGCAACTCCATAATTTTACCGGATGGGTTAGCCATCAGCCCCCGCATACCGCCAAGCTGTGTAATCTGAGATTTGTTACCCCGTGCTTTGGACTCAACCATCATGCTAATGGAGTTGTATTTATCAAGGGACTTCATCAAAATTTCCGTGATTTCATCCTTCGCTTTACTCCAAATCGCAATAACACGGTCATAACGTTCTTCATCCGTGATCAAGCCGCGGCGATATTGGTTCGTAACAACGCGTACTTTCTCTTCGCACTCTTTGAGAATGCCTTCTTTCTCAGTTGGAACTACAACGTCAGAAACCGCAACAGTAATACCCGCTTTTGTCGAGTACGTGAAGCCAAGTTCTTTGATTTTATCAAGAATAATCGATGTTTGCGTTGTGTGGTATTTACGGAAACACTCTGCAATAATCGAGCCTAAGTATTCTTTACCAACTGCTTTATTCTCATCACGTTCCAGCATAATGGCTCTTAAATCTGCGCCCTTTTCAAAGACGAAGTGAGAATCCGGTATTCCGTTCAACAAGTTCGTCTTCGTCGGTTCGTTAATGAACGGAAAGTCGCTAGGGTAAATCTCATTGAAAATGATTTTACCAATTGTTGTAATCAGGAACGCGTTTTGTTGCTTTTCAGTAAAGCTTGTTTTATTCAATGCACTTGCAGGTATCGCAACCCGAGCATGCAGTGCTGATTTACCAGATTGGTAAGAAGAAACTGCTTCGTGTACGGTTCTAATAATAGCTCCGGCACCTTTAGCAAATTTATTATCCGTTGTTAAATAGAAACTTCCCAGAACCATATCCTGTGAAGGCGTAACAACCGGCTTACCGTCTTTCGGGTTCAAAATGTTACCCGCGGCTAGCATCAACAAACGCGCTTCTGCTTGCGCTTCAGAGGACAATGGCACGTGCACGGCCATTTGGTCACCGTCGAAGTCAGCGTTGTAGGCTGTACATACGAGCGGGTGAAGTTTAATGGCACGACCCTCAACAAGAATCGGTTCGAACGCCTGAATCCCGAGTCTATGCAGCGTAGGGGCACGGTTCAGAAGAACCGGATGCTCCTTAATGACTTCTTCGAGAACATCCCAAACATCTGGGCTAACGCGCTCAACTTTACGCTTCGCACTCTTGATGTTATGAGCCAAACCTTTATTCACAAGCTCCTTCATTACGAAAGGCTTGAACAATTCAAGTGCCATTTCCTTCGGAAGACCACATTGGTACATCTTCAGGTTAGGACCTACGACGATAACTGAACGACCGGAATAGTCAACACGTTTACCGAGCAAGTTTTGACGGAAACGACCTTGTTTACCTTTCAGCATATGGCTGAGAGATTTCAAAGGACGGTTACCTGGTCCTGTTACAGGACGCCCACGGCGACCATTGTCAATCAGCGCATCAACCGCTTCTTGAAGCATCCGTTTTTCATTTTGCACGATAATATCTGGTGCGCCCAGATCGAGCAATCTTTTCAAACGGTTGTTACGATTGATTACACGGCGGTACAAGTCATTCAAATCGGAGGTCGCGAAGCGGCCGCCGTCCAATTGTACCATCGGACGAAGCTCAGGCGGTATGACAGGAAGCACGTCCAGTACCATCCAGCCTGGCAAGTTCTTGGAATTGCGGAATGCTTCCATAACTTCCAAACGCTTGATCGCACGGTTACGACGTTGTCCTTGAGCTGTTTTAAGCTCTTCTTTCAACGTATCCACTTCGCGCTCGATGTCGATGTCGATTAGCAGCTTTTTGACTGCTTCAGCACCCATACCTGCTTGAAATGCGTAGCCGTATTTTTCACGATAGCTACGATATTCCTTTTCGGACAAGAGCTGTTTCTTCTCCAAAGGTGTATCCCCTGGATCTGTTACCACATAGGAAGCGAAATAGATGATTTCCTCCAAAGATCTTGGAGACATATCCAGCGCAAGGCCCATGCGGCTTGGGATACCTTTAAAGTACCAAATGTGAGATACAGGAGCAGCGAGCTCAATGTGACCCATACGTTCACGACGAACTTTTTGGCGAGTTACTTCAACACCACAGCGATCACAAACAACGCCTTTGTAACGAACGCGTTTGTATTTACCGCAATGACATTCCCAATCTTTCGTTGGCCCGAAGATCTTTTCACAGAAAAGACCTTCTTTCTCAGGCTTTAAGGTTCTGTAGTTAATCGTTTCCGGCTTCTTTACTTCCCCACGGGACCAAGAGCGAATTTTATCGGGTGATGCCAAGCCGATTTTCATAAACTCGAAGTTGTTAACGTCCATCAAGGAGCAACCCTCCTTTAAGAATTTAAACCTACTGTGCTGCGGATCGTGCTCGATCAATTACGTAAAAGTTTATTCGACCCCTAATTCGGATCCTTCTAAATTCAGGTTCAATTTATCGCTAGTGACTTCGTCCTCGTCATCCATTTCTTTCATTTCAATCTCTTCTTCGTTACCTGATAGGATTTTGACATCCATGCCTAAGCTTTGAAGCTCTTTGATCAAAACTTTGAATGATTCTGGTACGCCTGGTTCTGGAACATTCTCGCCTTTGACGATAGATTCGTACGTCTTCACACGACCAACCACGTCATCTGACTTGACTGTAAGGATTTCTTGCAGTGTATAAGCGGCTCCGTAAGCCTCAAGCGCCCACACTTCCATCTCCCCGAAACGTTGCCCACCGAACTGCGCTTTACCACCCAGCGGCTGCTGTGTAACAAGCGAGTAAGGTCCTGTGGACCGAGCATGAATTTTATCGTCAACCATGTGCGCCAGTTTAATCATATACATGACGCCTACAGTAACTTCTCGTTCAAACGATTCTCCTGTACGACCATCGTATAGGATCGTTTTACCGCTACGCTGCATGCCTGCTTCTTCCATCGCATCGAATACGTCATATTCACGCGCTCCGTCAAATACAGGCGTAGCTGCATGAATACCCAAGAATTTGGACGCCATACCCAAGTGAACCTCAAGCACTTGACCGATGTTCATACGGGACGGAACACCAAGCGGGTTCAACACGACCTCAACAGGTGTACCATCCGGCAGGAACGGCATATCTTCCTCAGGAAGAATACGTGCTACTACCCCTTTGTTTCCGTGACGGCCCGCCATTTTGTCACCTTCGGAAATTTTCCGTTTTTGTGCAATATAAACGCGAACCAATTGATTCACACCTGGAGGCAGCTCATCGCCGTTCTCACGTGTAAATACTTTCACATCGACTACGATACCATCGGTACCATGCGGCACCCGTAGGGACGTATCACGGACCTCACGAGCCTTCTCACCGAAGATGGCATGGAGCAATCTTTCTTCCGCAGTCAATTCAGTTACACCCTTAGGCGTTACTTTACCTACGAGAATATCTCCTGCGCTTATTTCTGCACCGACACGGATAATCCCGCGCTCGTCGAGGTTTTTAAGCGCATCTTCCCCCACGTTTGGAATATCACGAGTGATTTCTTCAGGTCCAAGCTTCGTATCACGCGCTTCCGACTCGTATTCTTCAATATGAATCGAAGTATACACATCTTCTTTAACGAGTTTTTGGCTGAGCAGGATCGCATCCTCGTAGTTATAACCTTCCCAAGTCATGAAGGCAACGACTACGTTGCGACCAAGCGCCAATTCACCTTGTTCTGTCGAAGGACCGTCAGCAAGAATGTCTCCCGCTTTAACCAATTGCCCTTTTTTCACAATCGGACGTTGGTTGATACAAGTACCTTGGTTAGAACGCATGAATTTATGCAATTTATATTTAACGATATTCCCGTTAACTAATTTGCCATCAACCAATTCTTGGCGGCGCAGCCAAATTTCATTCGCAGCTGCTTTTTCAATAATTCCGTCAAATTTGGATACAATACATACTCCCGAGTCCTTAGCAACCTTATGCTCCATACCTGTACCTACCAACGGAGCTTTCGGGATAAGCAGCGGAACTGCTTGGCGCTGCATGTTCGAACCCATGAGGGCGCGGTTAGAGTCATCGTTTTCAAGGAACGGAATGAGCGCTGTCGCCACGGAAACAACTTGTTTCGGCGAAACGTCCATGTAATCGACACGTTCAACAGGAAGTGTTAAGTTATCGTCTTTGTAACGAACAATAATAGATTCCTCAACGAATTTCCCTTCTTCTGTCAGAACAGCATTTGCTTGCGCGATAACATAGTTATCCTCTTCATCCGCTGTCATGTATACGATTTGTTCCGTAACAACGCTAGTCTTCGGATCTACCCAACGGTATGGCGCCTCGATGAAGCCATATTCGTTAATGCGAGCAAACGTCGACAAGGAGTTGATCAAACCGATATTCGGACCCTCGGGGGTCTCAATCGGGCACATACGTCCATAATGAGAGTGATGCACGTCACGAACTTCCATACCCGCGCGCTCTCTCGTCAAACCGCCGGGTCCGAGTGCAGAAAGACGACGTTTGTGCGTCAATTCAGCCAGCGGATTCGTTTGATCCATAAACTGAGAGAGCTGTGAGCTTCCGAAGAACTCTTTAATCGATGCAATAACAGGACGAATATTGATTAGAGCCTGAGGCGTAATCACATTAGCGTCTTGGATTGACATCCGCTCACGTACAACACGCTCCATACGGGACAAACCAATACGGAATTGATTTTGAAGCAACTCACCTACGGAACGGAGTCTGCGGTTACCCAGATGGTCAATATCATCCGTATTACCAATACCGTGCAGCAAGTTAATAAAATAGTTAATGGATGAAATAATATCGGCAGGCGTGATGTTCTTAACGGATTTGTCAATGACGCCGTTAGAAATTACTTTCACAACCTTACCTTCTTCATTAGGCGAATAAACGTTAATACATTGAACCGGTATACTATCCGCCTCAGTCACGCCATTAGGGATTGAGAATTCTTTAAAGCCCGCACCTTTTTCAATAAAAGGAAGAATCTCATCCAGAGTGCGACGATCTAGCAACTGACCAGCCTCTGCAATGATCTCACCCGTTTCCGAATCGACCAAGGTTTCAGCCAAACGCTGATTAAACAATCTATTTTTGATGTGAAGCTTTTTGTTAATTTTATAACGACCTACATTCGCCAAATCATAACGCTTCGGATCAAAGAAACGAGCTACAAGCAAGCTTCTAGCATTATCAAGCGTCGGTGGCTCGCCTGGACGAAGACGTTCATAGATTTCAATGAGCGCTTTTTCCGTAGAATCTGTATTATCTTTATCGAGCGTATTCCGGATATACTCATTATCGCCAAGCAGATCCAGAATCTCTGCATCCGTACCGAAACCTAAAGAGCGAAGCAGTACTGTGACAGGAATTTTACGCGTGCGATCAATACGAACATAGATGATATCTTTCGCATCCGTTTCAAGTTCCAACCATGCGCCACGGTTCGGAATGACAGTTGCCGTGTAAGTTTTTTTGCCGTTTTTATCCACTTTCGTGCTATAATAGACACTGGGAGAACGAACGAGCTGGGAGACGATTACACGCTCCGCACCGTTGATAATAAAGGTTCCCGTATCGGTCATAATAGGGAAATCACCCATGAACACTTCTTGTTCTTTGACCTCGCCGGTTTCTTTGTTGATCAAACGGACTTTGACTCTTAACGGCGCCGCATATGTTACGTCGCGTTCTTTGGATTCATCAACAGAATACTTAGGATCGCCTAAGCTATAGTCAATAAACTCCAGTACCAGGTTACCCGTAAAATCCTGAATCGGGGAGATATCTTGAAACATTTCTCTGAGTCCCTCTTCCAAAAACCACTCATACGATTTTTGCTGGATTTCAATCAGGTTTGGAATCCCCAGCACCTCATTAATTCGTGCATAAGTCCTGCGTTTACGTCGTCCAAATTGAACAAGATGTCCCGCCAACTTTCATTCACCCCTCAAGTCTACTCAATAAATAAAAAGAAAGAAGAAAAACTTCTACCGACGTACACTCAGGACGCCTCCGATATTGGAGCCCGTCCGAATCAAGCGACTGTATGGATGGAGGTTTTTCTCTGTTGTTCGACAAGACTTTTCCAGATATTTCTTCTCATCCTGTTAGAGTTTCCTAAAATTCCAACATTATACGTTACAGGTTAAAATTTTATTCATCTCGAATGAAAAAAAGACTTGACATTTTTATTAACTAAAGACATGTGTCCCATCTTAATACTGACATTTTTCAATGATACCACATATAAAAAGTCAAGTCAAACAAATTCCCACTATCTTTTTTTATTTTTAGGGCTTTGTTGCTTTCAGTATTCTGTAACCCTTATCCTTAGACACTTCGACTACCTCACCATATACCGCTTCAAGCTTTGCCATTGCCGAAGGAGCTCCCTGCTTCTTCTGAATGACCACCCATATCGACCCACCGGATTCCAAACAATCATAGGCATCCGTAAATATGCGATGCACCACCTCTTTGCCAGCGCGAATCGGCGGGTTGGTTAATACAACATTGAACTTTTCCTCTTTTACTTCATCCAGCAGATCACTTTGCAAGATCGTTACATTGGTGATCCCATTGCGTTTCGCGTTATCAATTGCCAGTTCGATCGCTCTCTCATTGATATCTACCATCGTGACGTGACCCTTTGGACACATCAGTGCCGCTGTCAAACCTATAGGTCCATAGCCGCAGCCTACATCGAGAACTTTCGCATCCTGACGCAACACCATCGTTTCAATTAGATGCTTGCTGCCATAATCCACGCCTTTTTTCGAAAATACGCCCGCATCCGTCATAAAAGTAAATTCTCTGCCTCTTAACAACTCTTTCGTTGTATGCAAGTCACGCTCTACCGACGGTCGCTTTGTATAATAGTGCTCTGACACGCTAAAAATGCCTCCTCTTCTTTAACCGAATAGGAAAATCGCCGATTCTGTGTAATCATGCAGCTTTCCTATTCAGTGAAAAAAACCTCTTGAAGTCAAGCTTCAAGAGGTTCCCTGATTGAAAAATTACTTCACTTCTACAGTAGCGCCTGCTTCTGTAAGTTTTGCTTTTACTGCTTCTGCTTCTTCTTGGCCAACTTTTTCTTTGATTGGCTTAGGAGCGCCGTCTACCAAATCTTTCGCTTCTTTCAGGCCAAGACCTGTGATTTCGCGAACAACTTTAATTACGTTGATTTTGGATGCGCCTGCGTTAGTCAAGATAACATCAAACTCAGTTTGTGCTTCTTCAACCGCTGCTACTGCGCCGCCTGCTGCTGCTACTGGAGCTGCTGCAGTTACGCCAAACTCTTCTTCAATTGCTTTAACCAGATCATTCAGTTCCAAGATTGTCATGCCTTTGATTGCTTCTAGGATAGTTGCATTGTTACTCATGGTTAAACCTCCGTTATCATTAATAAATTTTTGGGTTGTTGTAAAACAAGATTAAGCTTGACCTTCAGCTTCTTTTTTCTCAGCAACTGCTTTAACAGCAAGTGCAAAGTTAC
The DNA here is from genome assembly GCF_040812395.1 of Paenibacillus tabacirhizosphaerae. Lineage (GTDB taxonomy): Bacteria > Bacillota > Bacilli > Paenibacillales > NBRC-103111 > Paenibacillus_E. The sequence goes on from NZ_JBFNXH010000026.1 coordinate 38,977, forward strand.
GAACTGGAGCCTGAAGAACGCTAAGCAACATGGAGAGAAGACCTTCTTTGGAAGGAAGCTCTGCAAGTGCTTTGATTTGATCGTATCCAACTACGCGGCCTTCAACCACGCCAGCTTTCACGCTCAATTGATCATTCTTTTTCGCAAATTCAGTCAAGATTTTAGCAGGAGCGACAACATCGTCTTTGCTGAAAGCAATGGCTGTAGGACCAGTTAGGTACTCATCCAATGCACTCAACTCAGCGTTTGCTGTTGCGCGTCTTGCCAATGTATTCTTAAGGACTGTAAATTCGATACCAGCTTCGCGCAAAGATTTACGCAGCTGAGTTACTTGAGCTACGTTCAATCCGCGGTAGTCTGCAACGATTGTACAAGAGCTAGCTTTTAGCTTCTCAGTTACTTCAGCTACAGCTTGTTCTTTCTCTGCAAGAATTTTCGCGTTTGCCATAGTACACCTCACTTCTTATGCATTTGTATCTTTCACTACGTAAACAGTAGGAGCATCAGCATTTCTTATTTTCAAATAAGAAATGCCTTCGTAGACGCTACGAAGGCATGATGTGTTCACTTTTTCCTTGTCAAACAAAGAAATCGCTGTATATATCATAACACCTCGGTAGGAAATTAAGCTTGTCGGCACCTACTGTCTACGGTTTGCATATTCATTTTTAAGACCTTAGATAGATTATCACGACCAGCTAACGAAGTCAACTGGATGGTTTTTCTTATCTGAAGGATTGCAGGTTCACACGAACGCTTGGTCCCATTGTCGAGGAAACAGCAATGTTTTTCAGGTAAACACCTTTAGCAGCTGCTGGTTTTGCTCTCAAGAGCGCGTCTACCAATGCTTTAAAGTTTTCGTTCAACTTATCAGCATCGAAAGAAACTTTACCAAGTGGAGCATGAATTTGTCCTGCTTTATCAAGACGGTATTCGATTTTACCAGCTTTGATCTCTTGAACAGCTTTGGTAACGTCGAAAGTAACTGTTCCTGCTTTAGGGTTTGGCATTAAACCTTTACCCCCGAGGATACGACCCAGTTTACCAACTTCGCTCATCATGTCAGGAGTAGCTACGCAAACGTCAAATTCGAACCAACCTTGTTGAATTTTGTTGATCATGTCAGCATCACCAACAAAATCTGCACCAGCTGCTTCAGCTTCTTTCGCTTTCTCGCCTTTGGCAAATACAAGTACACGTTTCGTTTTACCAGTTCCGTGTGGAAGTACAACAACGCCACGAACAGCCTGGTCTTGTTTTCTTGGGTCTACACCCAGACGAACTGCGATATCCACAGTTTCATCAAATTTAGCAGGAGCTGTTTTCTTAACAAGCTCGATTGCTTCTGACGGATCATACAAAGTTTCAGCGTTAACCAACTGAGACACTTCGCGGTATTTTTTACCGTGTTTAGGCATAATCAAAATCCTCCTTAGTGGTATTAGCGGATAATCCTCCCACCGAGCGGCATCTACGTAAAATGCTTACGAAGAAAGTTTTCTGCGAAAACTCTAAGCCGCATTCCTTGCGGAATTAATCTTCGATGACGATTCCCATGCTGCGAGCAGTACCTTCAACCATACGCATTGCAGCCTCAACGGATGCAGCATTTAAGTCAGGCATTTTTTGCTCAGCGATTTCGCGAACTTTCGCGCGCTTCACAGTTGCAACTTTCTTTTTGTTTGGTTCACCGGATCCTTTTTCGATACCAGCAACGACGCGAAGAAGAACTGCAGCCGGAGGCGTTTTTGTGATAAATGTAAAGGAACGATCTTCGAATACTGTAATTTCAACCGGAATGATAAGACCCGCTTGATCTGCAGTACGAGCGTTAAACTCTTTACAGAATGCCATAATGTTCACACCCGCTTGACCCAAAGCTGGACCGATAGGTGGTGCTGGATTCGCTTTCGCAGCTTGAACTTGCAGCTTCACGATTTTAATAACCTTTTTTGCCATGTTGGACACCTCCTTGCACATAGTGTGGTTAGACGGGCACAGAACCCTCCCACTAACGAAGGTCTATCCCGAGGAATAGACCTGGTAGAAACCCTTGGTTGTCTTGTTTTATAGCTTTTCCACTTGGTCGAAATCCAACTCAAGCGGGGTTTCCCTACCAAACATATTGACGTGTACCTTAAGTTTGCCTTTGTCAGCGACAATTTCTTCTACTGATCCAACAAAGTTTGCAAAAGGCCCCACCTTGACGCGTACGGTCTCTTTGAGTTCGAAGTCAATCTTCGCCTTCGGCTCTTCCATACCCATATGCTTCAGGATGGATTCCACTTCCTCAGGCAGAAGTGCAGTCGGTTTAGAGCCTGATCCCGTAGAACCTACGAATCCAGTAACTCCCGGCGTATTGCGTACTACGTACCAAGAGTCATCTGTTTGAATCATTTCCACAAGAACATATCCCGGGTAAACTTTACGCATGACCGTTTTCTTCTTGCCATCTTTGTTCACCAGTTCTTCTTCCATCGGCACAAGGACGCGGAAGATCTTGTCCGTCATTTCCATGGATTCAACGCGTTTCTCTAGGTTGGCTTTTACTTTGTTTTCATACCCGGAATAGGTATGTACGACGTACCATCTTTTTTCCATGAATAAATTCACCTATAGTCCTGTTTATTTAAAAACAAGGCGCAGCAACTCAGAAATTCCAAGATCCAGTACAAAGAAATAAACAGCAACAAATGCTACCGTACCTATTACAACAAGTGTGTAGGTAGTCATTTCTTTGCGGCTTGGCCACTTGACTTTTTTGAGTTCTGACCAACTGTCGGTGAAGAAGGAAAACGTGGACCCGAAGCTTTGTCTCATTCTAGCCAAGAACGCCACAAACTACACCTCCAAAGAACTACCTAGTCTCGCGATGAGCAGTATGTTCATTGCAAAATCTGCAATATTTCTTCAACTCAATACGGTCGGGATTGTTGCGCTTATTTTTAGTGGATGCATAGTTTCTTTGTTTGCAATTTGTGCACGCTAATGTGATGATAACCCGCATGATGTACACCTCCTACAGACACTTTCTAATTAAAGCCCTTCGAAGCGCATCAAAAAGAAAGCGACTTTTAGGGCTACCTGAAATACTTTATCACAACCCACAACTGGGTGTCAAGGAAGAAGTATGTCATTTGCCTCTATTCTATGCCAAAGATTTGCTATCCAAGAGAGTATCATCATTATAGACGATGCTTTCGAATATTAAACCTCTGAAAATGAAAAGCACCCGCGCCGCGGATGCTTCTGGTCTTGCCTTTTATAAATCTCTGACTTCTAAATATCGTTCAAGTTTACGCTTAACCCGTTGAAGCGCGTTATCAATCGACTTTACATGCCGGTCAAGATCGACCGCAATCTCTTGATAGGATCTACCATCCAAATAGAGCATGAGCACTCTACGCTCCAAATCGCTCAGGATCTCACCCATTTTATCTTCAAGACCTGTAAACTCTTCTTGATTAATGACTAGTTCTTCTGGATCCGTTACTCGGGAACCACTTATAACATCAAGCAGCGTGCGATCAGAATCTTCATCGTAGATAGGCTTGTCCAATGACACGTAGGAGTTTAAAGGAATATGCTTCTGACGAGTCGCTGTCTTAATCGCCGTGATGATCTGTCTCGTAATGCACAGCTCAGCAAAAGCTTTGAATGAAGCAAGCTTGTCCCCGCGGAAGTCGCGAATAGATTTATACAAACCTATCATGCCTTCTTGCACAATGTCTTCTCGATCTGCGCCTATCAAGAAATAGGAACGTGCTTTGGCACGAACGAAATTCTTATATTTATTGATTAGGTATTCCAGCGCTTCACTACTGCCTTCACGGACTGCCTCGACTATGTCTTCATCTGGCTTGAGGTCATAATCATACATTCTCAATTCTTTGAGGTCGACACTCACTAACGATCCCTCCGGCCTGCAGCACTACCCAGATTCACAAAAAGTTTAGGTTAAGTATACATGATGAAATCTTACACCGTCAACGGGGAACCGCGTCATTTCTAGCATTTGGAGGATTATCGTTCGCCTCTGCGCCATCGTTCAAGCTGCTCGATAAGCTCAGAATTTAGTTTACCGGCTATCGGATTCCGTTTGGAAGTCGCTTCTGGATGGATCCGTTCACGCACTTCTTTGCGACTTTGGGTGATTTTGACTAGAAGCTCATTCGCAGGAAGACGCAGCGCGCCTTTACCGAATATAACATGCTGCTCGATCATATCAGAGGTTGCAACGTAGATCTGCTTACGCCTGCCCATGAGATTGACAACTAACCGTTCAATAAGCTCGTCAGCGGTTTCCTTCTCTTTGGTATAGAGGACATCAAGCTTGCTCTGCAAGTATTTCTTGCCAAGTCCCGGGACCATGTACGCATCAAATACGAGATAGACTTTCATCCCGGAAAAAGACTGATATTCCGCCAGCATATGTATAAGCTTGTCCCTGGCTCCTTCAAGATCAATGTCCTTCAGCCTGCTAAGCTGGGGCCAAGCTCCAATGATATTGTACCCATCCACGATCAGAAACTCTTCCATACGCTTTAGCTCAGGCTTCGCTGTCTAACCACTTCGTACATCAGCACACCCGCGGCCACGGAAGCATTGAGCGAGTTGATATGTCCTGCCATCGGCAGCTTGACCAGGAAATCGCATTTTTCTTTAATTAATCGACCTACTCCCTTACCTTCGTTTCCGATGACAAGAGCAATTGGCATTTTAAAGTTTGACTTATATACTTCTTGAGCTCCAACCACGTCGGTGCCTGCTACCCAAACGCCCTCTTCTTTCAACTGTTCAATGGTCTGGGCAATGTTCGTAACCCGAGCCACAGGCACATACTCAACGGCTCCTGCTGAAGTTTTGGAAACTGTAGCTGTCAGTCCAACGGAACGTCTTTTGGGAATAATGACGCCATGCACACCTGTGCAGTCGGCAGTTCTAAGAATTGAGCCTAAATTATGCGGGTCTTCGATCTCATCCAAAATAAGGATGAATGGATCTTCTCCCTTTTCTTTGGCTTTTGCTAAAATATCCTCGACTTCCACATACTCATATGCAGCAACTTGAGCAACCACACCTTGATGCTGAAGGCCTTCAGCCATTTGATCCAGCTTGCGCTTGTCCGTGAACTGTACAATAATTCCGTTATTTTTGGCTTCTGCCACGATGGGAGCAGCAAATTGTTTCTGCGCATTTTCTGCCAGCCATATTTTGTTTATTGTTCGACCAGAACGGAGCGCCTCTAACACAGAGTGCTTCCCGCCAATATATTCTTCTTCCATATTGATCCTCCCAAAACTTGCTTCGTAACCCTTTATTTAAGTGGTCGATTGACGCCTTGAATCGAGCGCAAAATCCAAAATTTCCCTTAACCGTTCAAACGATTGCTTGTAGTATAAATAGCCGATTAAGCACTCAAATGCGGTACTGTGCCGGTATTCCAACACATCCGCATTTTTGGCTGTTGTTCCTGATTTGGCATTGCGTCCCCGCTTGACCATGTCGACTTCCTCTTCCGTGAGCATCGGCATCAGCGATTCCAATAGCTTCGATTGCGCTTTGGCAGATACAAACGTAGTTGCCGCTTTGTGCAAATGATTCGGTCTATGGTTATTACCGGAAATAACATACTGCCGAATATATACTTCATAAACCGCGTCTCCTATATAAGCGAGCACAAGCGGGTTCAATAGATGCGGACTTTTGGAAGGCGGAAAATGGAACAGGTTCGCCGCTTCTGAAAATGGATGGCTCATTTGCGGCGCCAGCGTATTCCTTGAGGCGTATCCTCTAGGAATATCCCTTTCTCTGTGAGCAGGTCGCGAATTTCGTCAGCACGCGCCCAATTTTTAGACTTGCGGGCTTCCGTCCGATCGACGATGAGCTGTTCGACTTCTTCATCCAGCAATTCCTCAGCTACCTGCGACAACAGCCCCAGAACCTGATCGAAGGCTTGCAACTGATTTAGAAAATGCTGCAGTGCCACTGCACTTACCCGCTCCTGTTGCAAATACAAATTCGCTTCGGCAACAAGATCGAATACAGCGGTGATGGCATCCGGCGTGTTGAAATCATCGTCCATTTTGTCATCGAATTGACGCGCAATCGCGGCGACGCGTTCCGTCAACTTGACTTCGATTTCACCCTCTTGCGAAGCGGATGCAGTGGCCAAGCGATGTTTGAGGTTATCGTATGCATTCTGAATACGTTCCAGTCCATTAGCTGCTTGCTTCAAACTTTCGTCGCTGAAGTTCAGTGGATTGCGATAGTGGGCAGAGAGCATGAAGAAACGGAATACCTGCGGCTTGATTTGCTTGATCAGGTCGCGTATCAAAATACCGTTGCCCAGCGATTTGGACATTTTTTCATTATCGATGTTAAGGAAAGCATTGTGCAGCCAGTAGTTAGCCATGGGATGACCCGTAACTGCCTCCGTTTGCGCAATCTCGCATTCATGATGGGGGAAGGTTAAATCTTGGCCGCCGCCATGAATATCAATCGTTTCGCCCAAATATTTGCGTACCATAGCCGAGCATTCAATGTGCCATCCTGGACGGCCTTGCCCCCACGGGCTATCCCAATATATCTCTCCGGGTTTTGCCGATTTCCACAACACGAAATCTTGCGGGTTTTCTTTTCGATCACCCACTTCAATTCGGATTCCGTACTGAAGCTCTTCCAGGTTCTGATGAGACAATTTGCCGTATTCAGCGAACTTGCTCGTGCGGTAGTATACGTCACCGCGGCTTTCGTATGCATAATCGGTATCTACCAAAGCGGCTATGAAATCGATAATTTCTTGGATATTCTCTGTTACACGCGGATTAAGCGTAGCTTCATGAACGCCAAGGGCTCTAATATCCTCCAGAAATGCTTGAATGAACGTTTCCGCCAACTGCGGCACGGTCACTTCCATTTCCTCGGCTTTACGAATCATTTTATCATCGACATCGGTAAAGTTCGTAATGTAGCTCACTTCGTATTTCTGCGATTCCAAATAACGGCGCACGACATCAAAGAAAATAACCGGTCTGCCATTCCCGATATGAATGTAGTTATAGACAGTTGGACCGCAAACGTACATCTTTACTTTGTTCGGTTCGATCGGAATGAACTCTTCTTTCTTACGCGTTAATGTATTATACACTCTGAGCGTCATGCTCTCTCGCGCCTCCATTCTTTAGCCGTTCTTGTTCGAGCTGTTTCTTTAATTCATTGATTTGCTGTTGCAATTCTTCAAATATATCGATAACCGGGTCAGGCAAGCTGGCATGATCCAATCGATTCACGCGTATGCCATCCCGCTTCACTATTTTGCCTGGGGTGGTCACGATCGTACTGTTGGGGGGAACTTCCTTAATCACGATAGCATTAGGGCCGACTCGCGCATTTTCACCGACTGTGAAAGAGCCGAGTATTTTGGCGCCGGAGCCTACAACTACATTATTGCCAATGGTTGGATGTCTCTTCCCCTTCTCTTTCCCGGTGCCGCCAAGGGTCACGCCTTGGTATAGAATAACGTCGTCGCCGATCTCACAGGTTTCTCCGATGACGACCCCCATGCCATGATCAATAAACAACCGTTTCCCAATTGTCGCACCGGGATGAATCTCAATCCCTGTCATGAAACGGCTCCATTGGGAAATAATCCGGGCAATCGTAAACATGCCTTTTGTATAGAACCAGTGACCGATCCGATGCGCCCAAATCGCGTGAAGTCCGGAATACGTAAACGCAACTTCGAACCAACTGCGCGCGGCCGGGTCGTTATCGAATACGGCAGATATATCGGATTTGATCGTTCTCCACATGTTTTTTCACCTTCTTCGTAGATTAGCTTTAATGCAAAAAGCCCCCGCAGCCCTAAGGCTGCAGAGGCGTGTACCCGCGGTTCCACTCTGCTTGGTGACTCGGAAGTCTCCCAACTCGATCCCCGTAACGTGGGGTTCCGGCAACGCCTACCATACTCTTACGAGATTTCGGCGCGGCTGCTCCCAGGTGCATTTCCGGTTACAGGGATTGGATAACTCACAGCCGAAGCCAACGGCTCCGATTATCCTCTCTGATAAATCCCTAGTTAAACGTACTCTCCTGATCGTCGCTTTGGATATTGAATTAAGTATAGCGAAAAGAATCTCGCTTTACAATAAGTTCCGAAGGCGGGAAGCGACTTTTTCTTTCCCGAGCAAATATAGGGACATGTTCAAATCCGGGCCGTGTACTTGACCGGTCAGCGCAGAACGAATCGACATGAACAATTGTTTGCCTTTGAACCCTGTATCTTTCTGCACTTGTTTAAGCAGCGCAGGTATCGCTTCCACAGTGAACGATTCCGCTTGCTCTACTTGCTGAAGAAAACTTGCCAGAACAATTGGAACATGTTCTTCTTTCAGGATAGCAGCCGCTTCTTCATCAATGACCGGCACGTCTTGAAAGAATAGGCTGGACAGCGCGACGATTTCTGCGGCAAAACGCATTCTCTCTTGGTTCAGACCAACCAATGCGGAAACCCATTCCTGAGCCGCTGCATCCAATTCCGCTTGGATATAACCGGCTTTTTGCAAGTGAGGCACGCATAGCTCCACGACGCGGTCTAGCGGCGCTTTTTTCAAATAATGATTGTTCATCCAGTTCAACTTGTCCATATCAAAAACAGCCGGACTTTTCGAAACGCGGTCCAAATCAAACTGAGCAATCAACTCTTCCTTGGTGAAAATCTCTTCTTCGCCGCCTGGTGACCAGCCGAGCAGCGCGATAAAGTTCACTACCGCTTCAGGAAGGTAGCCTAGTTCTTTGTATTGCTCGATAAACTGGATGATAGACTCATCGCGTTTGCTCATTTTTTTACGATCTTGATTGAGAATTAGTGCTAAATGGGCAAATTCAGGAATCGGAAGCCCCAGTGCTTCGTACATCAATATTTGTCTAGGGGTGTTGGACAGATGCTCTTCACCGCGAATAACCAAATTGATTTTCATCAAGTGGTCGTCAAGTATAACTGCGAAATTGTAAGTAGGGATACCATCGGCACGCACGATAATGAAATCGCCAATGCCATTCGATTCGAACTCGACATGTTCACGCACTTTATCTTCAAAACCGATGATACGATCTGCAGGCACGCGGAAACGCGTTGAAGGCTTGCGTTCTTCTGCCTGATAAGCCGCTACTTGCTCGGGCGTCAGATTGCGGCATTTCCCGGAGTATCCGCCCATCTCGCCGCGTGCCTCCTGCGCTTCGCGCTCCTGCTCCAAATCATGCTCGGAGCAGTAGCAATGGTAGGCATGTCCATCACGAATCAATTGCTCAGCATAGGGGCGGTAGATGTCCAGACGCTCCATTTGACGATAAGGACCGTATGGCCCTCCGATATCTACACTCTCGTCCCACTCCAGCCCTAGCCATCTCAGGCCACTCAATTGATCGTTAATCCCCGATTCCTTATGGCGGGTCTGATCCGTATCTTCAAAACGTACAATAAACGCACCGCCATCTCGGCGAGCCAAAAGATAATCAAACAGCGCCGTCCGAGCGCCGCCAATATGTAAATGTCCCGTCGGACTTGGTGCATAGCGCACACGTAAAGGCTGATTCATGATAGTTAACCCTCTTTTCCCCGATAATGAATATCTGCTATTCTAGCACATCTCGAATTAAACAAACAACCGATTGCGCTGCGATCCCTTCTCCACGGCCGGTAAAGCCAAGCTGTTCTGTCGTCGTCGCTTTAACATTCACTTGCTCTGGCTTCGCATCGAGCGCCTCGGCAATAATTTCAACCATTTGCGGTATGTACGGCGCCATCTTTGGCTTTTGCGCAATAATCGTTGAATCCGCATTCCCCAGACGGTAGCCTCTCTCTTTGGCCAGCTGCCATACGTGCTTTAACAAAACAAGACTATCTGCATCCTTGAACTCTGCCGCCGTGTCAGGGAAATGCTTACCGATATCACCAAGACCCAGCGCTCCAAGGATCGCATCGCTAACGGCATGCAGCAGCACGTCGGCGTCAGAGTGGCCAAGCAGCCCCTTTTCATAGGGAATGGTGACACCTCCGATTATGCATTTGCGTCCTTCCACCAGTTGATGAACGTCAAAACCTTGTCCAACTCGAATCATTGAAGTCCCTCTCCTCTTGCATTGTGTAATATCCATTCTGCCCAAGGCATGTCTTCGGGGGTCGTAATTTTGATATTATAATAGTCCCCTTCGACCACATGGACGGTTGTGCCTAATCTCTCCACCAGCATGGCATCATCAGTCCCGATAAAACCGTCGCGCTCCGCTCGCTCATGCGCTTCCTTCAGAAGGGAAAGCCGAAAAGCTTGCGGCGTTTGGATCGCCCACAAGCTTCGTCTATCTGGCGTAGATTGGATTTGTTTTGCTGCATCAACAATCTTAATCGTGTCCTTCACTGGGACAGCGAGCACAGCTGCATCATCCATATGAGCCTTCTCAATGCAATCGAACACATGTTCCATTTTCACGAAAGGCCGCACACCATCATGCACAAGCACCCATTCCGTATCGTTGTGAAGAGCACTCAGTCCATGCTTAACCGATTCTTGACGCTCAGCGCCTCCCGCTAGTACACTAGTTACTTTAGATAACGTGTGGTCCTTAACATAAGCCTTACAGCGCTCTACATCGGCTTCCCCAACTACCAAAATGATTTCATCCACTTCATGTATGTTTTGAAATAATTGCAAGGTATGTACCAGAATCGGCTTCTGTCCGAGCATTAAATATTGCTTGCTCTCAGCCGTTCGCATGCGTGAGCCTTTGCCCGCCGCCACGATGACAACCCCAAGCTTCCCCATAATGTCCCCACCCTAGAGTTTTCCGCAGGAAACCTTACTTCGTAAGCGCTACTTAGTTTTCCGTAGGAAAACTTGCTTTTCAAACGCCTACTGCGTTTCCCGCTCCCCCTATCATACTGGTTTTACTGTGCTTTTTCCAACAATTTTGGTTTGGCGAATATCATTCGGCCTGCTGAAGTTTGCAGCACACTGGTTACCATGACCTCGAGTGTAGATCCAATAAACTCACGGCCACCTTCAACGACAATCATCGTTCCATCGTCGAGATAGGCGACACCTTGTCCATGCTCTTTACCGTCTTTAATGACTTGAACAATAATTTCTTCTCCAGGCAGCACGACAGGCTTAACCGCATTCGCAAGATCATTAATGTTTAGTACCGAAACCCCTTGCAGTTCACATACTTTATTTAAATTAAAATCATTCGTAATCACTTTACCCTGCAACACCTTCGCTAAACGAACCAACTTGCTATCCACCTCGGAAATTTCTTCAAAATCTCCCTCATAGATGAGCACTTTCACTTCAAGTTCTTTTTGGATCTTGTTCAAAATGTCCAGCCCGCGCCGGCCGCGATTGCGTTTGAGCAGATCCGATGAATCCGCGATGTGCTGCAATTCCTCCAAGACAAATTCCGGAATAACCAACGTGCCTTCAATAAAGCCAGTTTTGCAAATATCGGCGATTCGACCATCAATAATGACGCTCGTATCCAGAATTTTGTGTTCTTCGTAGGGGCGATGCGTCTGCTTATCCTGACCTCCCGAACGTATGTTCTTGAACAACTGAAGGAGCTCATCACGCTTACTATATCCGATGCGATAACCCATTACAGCTAGTGTGCCCGCCGTAACAACCGGCAAATACGAACCCAGCCATGTTGCCTTCTCCAACACTGGAAAAGCCAAAACCGCGATTAAAAGGCCTATAACAAGCCCAATAGTTCCTGCCAGTAAATCAGATACAGGAATGCTTTCAACATTCTGTTCTCCCCTCACAAGCCACTTCATTCCGACATTGACTACCCATACTGAAACCAGAACCATTGCGACAACGCATAAGCTTTTTAACCAAATTGCTTGCCCATCTTCAGTTGCCATCCCTGCCAGACGAAGTATAGAATCACTCCACTTATAACCTAAACTTCCACCCATGATTGCAAAAATGATTTGTATCCATTTCCTCATCATAGATTCACCTCCACATCAACAATGTTTAAGCCTTATTACAATTATGTTCCAATTTATCCATAGCTAATCATTTCACAACATGGAAAATTGAAATATTAGGGGGGTTCCTATATAATGAAATTGGAAGTTTACAAACACACTCGAGGTGGATGGAATGAGTTCCTTGACTTTAAAACAGTTTCAAGATCAAGTGTCTGAATTGTTACTCCGTCACCGAAGTTTGCTTGACGTCTTATCCAAGTTCCAACAAACTAACGCAGCTGCCAATCGTTCTGTGGTCAAATCCATCACAGAATGCGGATGTATAGGGCTTCACGCAGCCAAACAGGCTTACCATTCAGAGATGACTTTGAATGAAGCCAAGGATGTGCTTGGAACCCATGTATCCGGCCACTTATGCGAGAACTGCGCAGAAGTTGTAAGTGCAGAGCTTGGAAGGAACCTCTTCTATATGTCGGCGCTAAGCAACATTTTAGATGTGAATTTGGAGCAAGTCGTTGAGAATGAATCCAAGAAATGTACGACACTAGGACTTTTCAACATGTCATGAAGATGATTGTAAGCAAACAAAAAAAGCATTTATTTTCTCTGAAACCATTCAGAAGAAAATAAATGCTTTTTATTTTCGAAGCTTATAAATCGGATTTCACGGAGTGGTTTTCTTCAACCGCGCGTCTTTTGTTCTTTCTGCGCAGTCGGATGAAGATGCCATCAACGTTTTTTTTTAAGCCGTACAGCGCATAACCCAGCAGCGGTACGAAAATCATTTTAGAAATCGACTCCGGCCATTTAATCGCAATCAAAATAGCAGCAGCTACGATAATTGGGGTAATCCAGATCGCAGCTTTGGGAATACCCGCTTTCTTGAAGTTCGGGTACTTTACTGTGCTTACCATCAGGTAAGAAAGAAGTACGGTACTGACCAACAGCACATAGACGTTGATTTCTGCATTGAATAAGGCCAACGTACAAAGCACGCCACCCGCAGCTGGAATCGGAAGACCAATAAAGTATCCCGGTGTACCGGCAACAACATTGAAACGAGCCAAACGGAGCGCTCCGCAAATCGGGAAGATGGCTGTTACAATCCATGCAAAGGCAGGGCTAATGACATTGGGATCGTTAAAAGCAACAACGTACATGATAAAGGCAGGAGCAACTCCGAAAGAAATAACATCGGAAAGGGAATCGAGTTCTTTACCAAACTCGCTCTGAGCGTTCAAAGCTCTAGCGACGCGACCGTCAAGTCCATCTAACAACATGGCAACAATAACGAGCACCGCTGCGCGACCAGCCTCACCATTAAAGACAAGAATAATCGACAGAACACCTAGGAATAAGTTCCCTACTGTAAAAAGACTGGGAATTGATTTCGTCAACATATGTTTTTGTCCACCTCTGGATTTACTATACCCTAATACAAACTTAATAAAACCTCAATAATGATACTTTATGATTGTATCCACTTTAAATATGTCTGTCAATGAAGACTTGTTCCTGAATTCGTTTGAGACCTTCTTTAATCGCGCGGGCTCTCACTTCGCCAATTCCATCCACTTCATCCAGCTCCTCAATTGTGGCCATCATCATATGAGGCAAGTAACCGAATTTCTCGACAAGATTTGCGATAATGATCGATGGGAGTCGTGGGATTTTGCCTAGCATACGGAAGCCGCGTGGCGATACAGGCTCTTCAGCAATCGCATTCGTATGCGGATAGCCAAGAAGGCGGATGATTTGCTGCGGCTCGAGCAGCTCGTCGGAGGAGAGGCGCTTCAAGCCCGCTTGCATCTCTTTAACCTTTTCCTCTGACAGCTCACGAACATAATCTTTGACAAGAAGACGAGCTTCAAGTTCCGTATTCCCAACGAGCTCTTCGAGCTGCATACTGATTAAGCGACCCTCATTGCCAAGCTCGTTAATATATCGGTTGATTTCCGATTTAATGCGCAGCACCATTTCAAATCGGGCAATCACATTCGTCACATCATGCAGCGTCACTAATTCCTCGAATTCAGAAGCACTAAGATTCGTCAAGGACTGATCCAAAACAACCTTATATCTCTCCAGCGTCTGAATCGCTTGATTCGCCTTAGTGAGGATCACTCCGATATCTTTCAGTGCGTATCTTAAATTACCTTGGTACAGGGTGATCACATTCCGCCGCTGCGAGATCGAAACGACGAGCTTATTCGTTTGCTTGGCGACACGTTCCGCAGTCCGGTGGCGTATTCCTGTCTCTGAAGATGAAATGGAGGAATCCGGAATTAACTGTGTGTTCGCATATAAAATACGCTTAATATCCTCGCTAAGGATAATAGCTCCATCCATTTTGGCGAGTTCATATAAATAATTCGGGGAGAAATCGCAATCAATCGAGAATCCGCCGTCGACGATTTCCATGACCTCTGGACTATAGCCAACTACGATAAGCCCCCCCGTTTTGGCGCGCAAAACGTTCTCTAAACCATCGCGGAACGGGGTGCCTGGCGCTACCATTTGCAGCAGTTGGCTCATTACGTCACGCTTTGTCTCTTCTTTACTCATCATTTTCCTCCTGATGCTTGCAGGTTGAATGCCTACGTGTTAACTCAGCGCCGCTTTAAGTGCTTCAGACACCGTGTTCACTCCGATAATTTCCATGCCAGGGGGATGCGTCCATCCTTTAAGGCTTTTCTCCGGCATAATGACTCTGCGGAAGCCAAGCTTCTCCGCTTCCTTCACTCGCTGATCGATCCGCGAAACACCTCGGACTTCTCCCGTCAATCCAATTTCGCCGAACACCACATCATAGGGCCTAGTGGGCTGATCCTTGAAACTGGAAGCGATACTGATGGCGACAGCCAAATCTACTGCCGGTTCATCCAGCTTAACGCCTCCGGCAACATTAAGGTAAGCGTCTTGATTTTGCAGGAAAAGCCCCATCCGCTTCTCCAGTACCGCCATAATGAGGGATAACCGGTTATGATCGATGCCCGTTGCCATTCTGCGCGGAGACGGAAAATTCGTTGTTGAGACCAACGCTTGAATCTCCACCAACACAGGGCGAGTTCCTTCCATGCTGGCGACAACGGTGGAACCAGCCACGCCCAGCGGCCTCTCTGAAAGAAACAATTCAGACGGGTTGCTAACTTCAACAAGCCCAGCTTCCTGCATTTCAAAGATGCCAATTTCATTCGTCGAACCAAAACGGTTCTTCACAGCTCTGAGCAACCGATAGGAATGATGACGCTCTCCTTCGAAGTAAAGCACGCAATCCACCATATGCTCCAGCATTCGGGGACCCGCGATAGCCCCTTCTTTGGTCACATGCCCGACCAGTACAGTTGCAATGCCCTTGCCTTTAGCTATTCTCATAAAGTGACCCGTACATTCTCGAACCTGGCCTACCGTCCCAGGGGCGGAAGCAATAGCAGGATGATAGACAGTTTGGATGGAGTCGATCACTAAGAAATCAGGGTTAATGTCCTGAATGGCTTCCTCAATCAGCTCAAGGTTCGTTTCGCAGAGCACATAAAGATGAGGTGATGACGCATTCAACCGGTCCGCGCGAAGCTTCGTTTGTTTAACGGATTCCTCGCCAGATATATAAAGCACTTTTTGCTGTGCTTGCGTGAGCGCAAATGAAGTTTGCAGCAGTAAGGTTGACTTGCCAATTCCCGGGTCTCCACCTACTAAAATTAAAGAGCCCGGTACAATCCCGCCGCCTAATACCCGATTCAGCTCTTTATTATTCGTCATAACCCTTGGTTCCGGGTCACTTTCTATATGTATGATGGGAGTCGCTTTTTCTTTCGTTCGAGAGCTCGAAGACTGCATCCCCTGTGTGCGGACAACTGTTTCTATTTCTTCCACCATCGTGTTCCACGACTGACAACCTGGACACTTGCCCATCCATTTTGGCGACTCATATCCGCATTCCTGACAGCAAAATTTCGTTTTCTGTTTACTCATGACGTTAGTAACTCCCTTTAGGAACATTTACGGAATTTTTGGCTATCCTTACCAATAAAGTTTACCATTTTTCAGTAAGCGGTGAAAGGGCTGAGGCAAACAAATCCCCCAAAAGCGCATAAAAGCCGAAACACTCACTTCATCATAAAAAAGCATTTTGCGGTCACCCTAGTTGGATGAAGCAAAATGCTTTTTTTGCTTTGTTACTGTGCAGCTACGCCTTCGCCCTTCAGGACGACAAGCTCGCCTTCTTTTTCATCAATGGTCAAGGAATCTCCTTTGGAAATATTGCCTCTCAGCAGCTCCTCGGACAACCGATCCTCGATATGCTTTTGAATGGCTCTACGCAGCGGTCTTGCTCCATAGGTCGGATCAAAGCCTTCCTTAGCCAGGAACAGCTTCGCTTTATCGGTAAGCGCGAAGTCGACCTCATGCTCCTTGAGACGTTTACGAAGATCATCCGCCATCAAGCTTACGATGCGAGCGATATGTGCCTCATCCAAGGAGTGGAACACAATAATTTCATCGATACGGTTAAGGAACTCCGGACGGAAGCTTTTCTTAAGCTCGCCCATCACTTTGTCCTTCATATTGGAATAATCTTTACCTGCATCTTGCGCTGCTGTAAAGCCAAGAGTGGAGTTCTTTTTGATGGTATCGGCTCCAACATTAGATGTCATAATAATCAACGTATTGCGGAAGTCGACTGTGCGGCCCTTGGAATCGGTCAAACGACCATCTTCCAACACTTGCAATAAGATATTGAACACTTCCGGATGTGCTTTCTCAATTTCATCAAGCAGCACGACGGAGTAAGGTTTGCGGCGTACTTTCTCGGTCAATTGGCCGCCTTCCTCATAACCGACATATCCTGGAGGCGCCCCTACCAGCCTGGACGTAGAATGTTTCTCCATGTATTCCGACATGTCGATGCGGATAACTGCGTTATCGTCGCCGAAGAGCGATTCAGCGAGCGCTCTAGCTAACTCAGTTTTCCCTACGCCTGTAGGTCCAAGGAAGATAAATGAACCCATCGGACGCTTCGGATCTTTCAATCCTGCTCTAGCACGGCGGATCGCGCGGCTCACCGCTTTGACGGCTTCCTCTTGCCCGATTACTCGTTCATGAAGGATATCTTCCATTTTCAGCAAGCGTTCGGTTTCTTCTTCAGCTAGTTTACTTACCGGAATACCCGTCCAACTCGCAACAACTTGCGCGATATCTTCCGGTGTTACTTCCGTATCCAAACGGCCCTGCTTTTCTTTCCACTCATTTTTCGTGGTGTCGAGTTCTTCACGCAGTTTTTGTTCCGTATCGCGAAGGCCAGCGGCTTTTTCAAATTCTTGACTTTGCACGGCGGCGTCTTTTTCTTTACGAATGTCGTCAAGCTTGTTCTCAAGCTGTTTCAAAGAAGGCGGTACGGTGTAAGAACGCAATCTCACTTTGGAGCTTGCCTCATCAATTAAATCGATCGCTTTGTCCGGCAGGAAGCGGTCTGTAATGTAGCGATCCGACAGTTTCACAGCTTCTTCAATCGCAGCATCCGTGATCTTCACGCGGTGATGCGCCTCGTAACGATCGCGGAGTCCATGAAGAATTTGAACGGCTTCTTCTGGCGAAGGCTGATCCACCGTAATCGGTTGGAAACGACGCTCCAGCGCGGCATCTTTCTCAATATATTTGCGATATTCATCGAGAGTAGTAGCCCCGATGCACTGCAGCTCGCCCCTGGCAAGTGCCGGCTTCAGGATGTTCGAAGCATCGATCGCGCCTTCCGCACCGCCAGCGCCAATCAAGGTGTGCAGCTCATCGATGAACAACACGATGTTGCCTGCTTGACGAATTTCGTCCATGATTTTTTTGAGACGGTCTTCAAACTCGCCGCGATACTTGGTGCCTGCCACGACAGAACCCATATCGAGCGTCATAACTCTTTTATCCTTCAACGTTTCAGGGATTTCATTGTTAATAATTTTTTGCGCGAGACCTTCGGCGATCGCTGTTTTACCGACACCGGGCTCACCGATGAGCACAGGGTTATTTTTCGTTCTGCGGCTCAATACTTGGATGACACGCTCAATCTCTTTACTCCGCCCAATTACAGGATCCAGATGGCCTTCTTTAGCATAAGCCGTAAGATCCCTTGCCAAGCCATCCAATGTAGGCGTGTTCACATTCTGATTGCTTCCATGGTTCGGAGACACCGTCTCACTACTGCCAAGAAGCTGGAGCACTTGTTGACGAGCCTTGTTCAAGCTGACACCCAGATTGTTGAGCACGCGCGCTGCAACACCCTCGCCTTCACGGATTAGGCCGAGCAGAATATGCTCAGTTCCTACATACGTATGCCCCAATTTCCTCGCTTCATCCATAGAAAGCTCAATAACTTTCTTAGCTCTTGGCGTATAGGCAATGTTGGTCGGTTGTTCTTGGCCTCTGCCAATCAGGGACTCCACTTCATCTTGAATCTTCTCAAGTCCTAGCCCTAAAGCAACGAGCGCCTTAGCTGCAATACCTTCCCCTTCACGGATGAGTCCAAGTAAAATATGCTCAGTACCAATATTATTGTGCCCTAAACGAACAGCCTCCTCTTGAGCAAGAGAGAGAACCTTTTGCGCACGTTCCGTAAATCTTCCAAACATCATAGAGAACACCTCCAAAAGTAGTATATCTATGGAAATCCTAAAGGATGAATCTATTTTTGTTGCTATACGCGACCGAACCTTTCACGAATCAACTCGGCTCTACGAATATCGCGTTCATCTGCGGTTAACTTCTCACCAGCGTATTGTTGAAGGAATCCCGGCTGTGTCATCACTAACAACTCGTTCAACACATTCGACGAAACATTGTTAATAATGCCAAGATCAATGCCAAGTCTAACATCAGACAAACGCTGTGCAGCCTCTTTGGAATCCATGATTCCCGCATATGACAGAATCCCAAGGGAGCGGTTCACACGATCAATGATTCGCATCCTGGAGTCTTGCATCAGCTTATGCCTTGCAGCACGCTCATGCTCAATAATTTGTCTGGCTACACTGTGGAGATTGTCAATAATCTCTTCTTCAGATTGACCTAACGTAATCTGGTTCGATATTTGGAATAGGTTTCCTAAAGCTTCGCTGCCTTCCCCATATAATCCTCTTACCGTTAAGCCAACTTGCGTTACAGCTGATAAAATTCTGTTAATTTGCTGGCTTAATACCAACGCAGGAAGATGCATCATCACTGAAGCCCGGATTCCCGTTCCGACATTAGTCGGACAGCTCGTGAGATAACCTCTCTTCTCATCATAGCCGTAATCAAGCTGCGTTTCAAAAATATCATCAATTTGATTCGCCAAATCCCACACTTCTTTGATCTGAAAGCCTGGGCATAAACATTGTATGCGAAGATGATCCTCTTCATTGATCATAATGCTAATTGATTCATTTTCGCTTAAAATGACCGCGCCATTTCTGGATTCATTCGCAAGATTGGGGCTAATCAAATGCTTTTCGACAAGCACCATTCTTTCTAACTCATTAAGCTCAGATAACGGGATTAGAGAAAAATTGCTTATCGTCTCCAGTTCTTCATTCTCAAGAACCCCGGACAATTGATCCAGCACTTCTTGCGATTGTTGATTGGTAGCCAGCATTGGATAAGGATAGTCCCTGAGGTTACGTGCAATGCGAATCCGGCTGCTGATGACGATATCCGACTCAGGTCCATCACCCTTCATCCATTCACTCAATGCATCTCCCGTAAAACGCTGCAGTGTCACTCCATTCACACCTTCCTCAAGAGCCTACGTACCGGCTATCTTTTTTTCGATTTCGCGAATCTGATCCCGAATTTTAGCCGCCTGTTCGAACTCTTCTCGTTCGATGCGAGTCATCATATCTTTCTTCAGTGAATCAATTTCGCGTTTATATTGAATAATGCCGCCAGACCGCTTGGGAACCTTGCCGACATGGACAATGTTTCCGTGAACTCTTTTGAACAGCGGATCCAACTTTTCCGAAAAGCTCTTGTAACATGAACCACAGCCGAATCGCCCCAGCTTGCTGAACTGCGAATATGTCAATCCACAGTGCTCACAACGAATAGCCTGGGACTTGGCCGCGGATAACGAGGAAGGTTCGAAATCAAGCAACCCTGATAAAAGATTATGAATCGAAAATCCATTCGACGTTCCTGGAATCATCTCGCCCTTCTCGCGCGCACAGTTTTCGCAAATGTGGAACTCGTTCTTGTCGCCATTCACGATCTTTGTAAAATGTAGAGTCGCAGGTCGTTTACCGCACTCCTGACAAATCATTTCATATGCCCTCCTCATCTGCTCAGCAAGGAAATCAGCATGGCCTTCAATATTTTGGCGCGAATCTCATCACGCAGCGGAAGCTTGAAGGTTAAAACATCTCTAGAGATGGCTGCCCGAATAAGGTTTGCCTCCCGAGCTGAAATATAGTGACCTTCCTGCAACTGGTATACGAGTCCTTCGGATGTCACTTGATCAATATGCGTATGGATCGTTCGAAAAATATGATCTAGAATCGATCCGTGACTCTTGAGCTCAATTTTTTGGATGCGGATATATCCCCCGCCACCGCGCTTGCTCTCTACAAGATACCCCTTTTCCAAGGTAAACCGTGTGCTAATGACATAGTTGATTTGGGAAGGCACACATTGAAATTGATCGGCTAAATCGTTGCGTTGGATCTCGATTGCTCCCTCTGAACTTTGCTGCAGAACGTGTTTCAAATACTGCTCAATAATTTCAGATACATTGCGCATCAATTCATCCTCCTGTATTGCTAAAGTAACCTTGGCCCCACAAAGTGAAACACAAGCTTACGGAGAAGAATCCGACTGCATCGAGTTTGTATACTCGAATGGCGTCTAAACTTACCACTTATTACGGTCATACTTCATGGATCACGACAATAAAAGTTTAGACACTATTTGCGGATCCCCGCTTGACTTTGACTTTCTTTGACCTTAAGTAGATTATAATCATTTCCTTTCTTTTTGACAAGTACCGCTCATAAAATCCAGTAAAACTACATCCGGAACCGAAAAGTGTGCCTTACTATTGTTGACCTTCCCTGCTGTTTTATTCGAAAAGACAACAAAAAAGCCTTCCTGAGATTGCTCTCAAAAAGGCTTTTCATAGTGCTTGGCAACGTTCTACTCT
>NZ_JBFNXH010000027.1:0-44723 GCF_040812395.1 Paenibacillus tabacirhizosphaerae
TCTCTGTCTTTAGAGGCTGAGCTTTATAGCGTAAGATAGCTATGAGGGACAGATTGATAATCCTCTTTCGTTGAACCTTTACACCTACGTTCAGAACAATCCGTTGACTCATGTTGATCCAACAGGAAATATGAGTTGGGCTGCAGGATGGAATATTACCAAAGGAGAAATCGCTGGTTTTGGTAGTGGATACACAGCTCTGCTACATAAAGAAACATATACAGGTGTATATGGGCTTCTAAACGGATTATCAAGTGGAAACATATCAGTTGGAGATGTGGCTATAGCTATTGGAAATAGTGCAATGGAGCCTATACAATACGCTTCAGACCACATGGATAATGTTTTGAATGGTGACCCTAGTGCAGATGAAGCATATCAATTTGGATATTCGGTAGGTCAAATTGAGAATATGGCACTTGGAGCAACAGCAAGTGCCAAAGCTATTGTAGGTATGATTAAAAATTCACCGAAAGTAGCTCTGGCAATGGGGCTGTGTCAGTGTTTCACTGCAGGGACCAAGGTTCTGACAGAGGATGGCGAAAAGCCAATTGAGGAAGTTAAAGTAGGGGATAAAGTTCTCGCCAAAGATGATGAAACAGGTGAGCAAGCGTATAAAGAAGTCACAGGACTTTTTCAAAAGCAAGCGGATGAAATCTATCATTTGTACATCGGTAATGAAATTATCGAGGTTACAGGTAAGCATCCTTTTTGGCTGGCAGATAATGGGTGGACTTTAGTAGAAGATTTGAAGGTCGGAGACCTACTTCTCAGCAGTACTGGCGAAAAATTGGCTATCAAAAAAATTGAAATCGAAAAGCGAAACACGATCGTTTATAATTTTGAAGTAGATGAATTCCATTCGTATTTTGTATCTAACTTAGGGATCTGGGTGCACAATTGTTCTATTAATTGGAAAGGATTTAGCAAAGGACAGCTCAGCACTCATTTCGAGAAACATGGTGTGGAATTTGGAGACATTTCACAAAATGATTATTTAAGCATGGCAAAGGCATTTGGAGCAGAGGAAAGTTCTTCATTCCAAACTGACACTGTAGGAAACTTCTTGATTAAATATGATCCTGGTACAAGGCGTATGCTAGTCGGGCACGCCAAGAGCCGAGAAATTAGAACTTTTTATAGAGCAGATGATCGAGATGCTGATCCATTTGCGGCAGCAAGACAACTTGCCCAAGACCTATCGCGGTAAGAAAGTGGGGATTACTATCAATCGTGAAGAAGCAATAGGACATATCGTATCTAACGAATTGCAAAGCTTATCCAAGGAAGTACGAGAAGGTTTTCTTTTAGACTGGTGGAGTATTGATCAAAGCGATCCTGAGTTTGCTACATTGCCTCAAGACTTGCAAAATGAAATACTTGGCTCAGAGGAACCAGTCCATGATGCCATGAGCGCAAGATACGAACCATTAATCAACGAAGCGTTAAAAAAGAAATTTTTAGGAGTACGAAATGAGTACTTAGCTACAGCTGTATCAAAAATTTTAAAACGTGACTGTAACGTGGAAGGCTTACAGGAAGAATTACTTCCTTGTCCATGTTGTCAATACAAGACGCTGACATCACGTGGCGAGTATGAGATTTGCACTGTATGTTATTGGGAGGATGACGGTAGCGTAGACTCAACGAAATACAGTTCTGCGAATCATATGCCTCTCACTGAAGCGCAGGAGAACTTTAAGCAGTATGGTACGATTAAAGAAGTATTTCTGGAAAAAATTAAGGACGACCGAATGGAAAAGTATTCTAAGTAAGGTTTTACTTGCCGCAACGGGACAATCTCGTTGTGGCTTCTTTTTTACAAAGGGCTCTGTGTGCGTTGCAGGCCTATAAGCACAATAAACCAACAAGACCAAAGCCTTTGTCTCCGACAACCTCCACGCCCTCACGGCCCCAACTATTTTCCTTGATCCTAGTTCAGGAACAAAAGTAAGAATCCATGCTTTACCTGGTGAGGGAAACCCTTATTTTAGAGTCCAAAACAGAGGTGGTGGCTATCTTGATGCATCAGGAACATTCCCAAGTAACGCTACCAAACAAGAATTAAGAGATTTAACGCACTTTTATTTTGGACAATAAGAGGTGAGCAACAATGGTCTTAGCTGAAGGGTTGTCAGATATTTTTGATGAATTCGATTTTACAGATAGCATCATTTCAGAAATTAAATGGGAAAATAATTTTTTCGATTTGGCTATAACAGTAGATTATTATTGGGATATTCAAGAGGGCAAAGAGACTACTAGGTTGCTAAAACTGATTTTTAAAGATGTAATAAGGGCAGATTTTCAAGCAAATAAGATGTTGGCTAATTTACCTAAAAGTGAGATACATCCCGATAGTTGGTATACAATTGTTCGATTTGCTGAAGGAACCAACAATGAATTTATTAAAGACGAAAACTTGGTTGATTTTAAAAGTATTCAAATTTTCACCTATGACCATTCAACTCCGTTGCTTTCGGTTGCATTTCGGGAAATAGTAATCGTAGAGGTTGCTTAATCTAATCCTCGTTGAAGAAAACAAATGATAAATGAATTCCGTCCCCCTGCGACCAATCTCGCAAGGGTCTTTCTTTTTGAGCCGCGGTAACGTCGCAAGCGTAAAAAAATATCATTGCTGCGTTTTCCAGTCTTAAAGCACAGCAAAACAATGAAGGATCAAAGCCGCTGCCGACGGCAATCGGAACGCCTCAATCTGAGCCTTTTGCGCATAAACGGCTTGCCGCTGTTGATTCACCGAGCAGGGAGCTTGCGCCTTTCAAACCGAACCTAACAGCGGAGCCTGTCCGACAAGGGTTTGAAAGACTGCAAGCCATCCCTGCAAGGAATCAACTTGGGGCAAGCTGTTTATCCCTGCATAAGGCACAGTGAGGCTGTGGAGACTGCCGGAGGCATAGGGTTTGATCCTTTTTGCTCTGCCAAGCTTTAAAACAATGACTGTATTCGATTAAAAAGTTTATTGAAGTTGCCCTAGTACACCTAAACCAGAAGGATTTCTCTCATCTCCTAGGGCAGACGTATCAATGCTCCATCGGCTTGCGATTGCCAGAACCGATTCCTCATCTGGGAAAGACAAGTCCTCTCGTTCCCAGTAAGTTGGGTTTTGCGCATCAATACTCTTGGAGTCGAAAAAATGGAACCCAAGCTCAGTCTCTTCAACTGTTTGTATGCCCTCATTCCAGAGGGTTTCTCCGCTTTCTCCTAAATAAGCGTATGCTCGAATCAGTTCCCCGTTCACGGCTTTTGCCCAAGCATAGTAACCTACGATGCGCTGATTGCCGAAGTAACACGCTTCTCCAAACTGCCTGCTTAAGCGGAGGAGTAGTGGAGTAATCCTTTCGGTTATAGCTTGGTTGTCCGCCTCCAGCAATCTAGTACCTATTACAAGTGTCCATTCGCCTATAGGAGATGTAACAAATATTTCCTTTTGGTTTGCACATTCTAATCCTGTTTCCCATTCTGCTTGTCTTACATCGATTAAATTCAATTCAGATAAAAGCGCCTGCGTATCATTCGTTCTCACCGCAAGCCAACTACTTTTATATCCAAAGAAGATTGGAAAATTGGGGGATTTATTTCCAGATGTGTTATTTGCGTTACTCGCGGCTACTGACTCAGATTCTATCTTCAGTTGCTTTTTCCTAGAAATTAAGGTCAGTATAATATATACCGCTATCAGTATTAACCAATACATGGGACACTCCTCTCCACATAATGTCGATAGAAAAATAACCTCGATAAGACATCATCGTTATCGAGGTTATTTCATGAGTCGCTAGTGTTTATTTGCAAGATTCAAATGCTTGGAGGAGGGCTGACCCTAATTGTTCAGGAGTCGCATTCAAAGCCAACTCTACTTTGATTTGACCGTTGTTAACATAGCCACTTCCTTCTCTTTTCATAGGAGTAAATATAATAGTTCCCAGGTCATTTCTCATACTGACAATTACGTGCAAATATTCCTTCACAAATTTACCACGGTTCTTAAATCCAAGTAGAGTAGGCAAATTTCCTGAAATACGCTCGTTTAAATGTGGTTCTTTCTCACAAAACTCAAAAGCTTCTGTCAGTCTTTCACCAACTACTTTGTAATCATGTCGTGGTTCCAAAAGTATCAATTGATTGGTTGAAGAACCTGCACCAATTGCATTTAAAGCTAATGGATTTAAAACTACAGTACCGCCAGCATTTTTGTACGCACACAATGTAAAATTCATTGTTATTCACCATCTCATTCTACTATCATTTAATAATCGTCGTATTAATTTGAATGCCTAATGTCTTCGCATAATCGATTGCTTTCTGCAATTCGCTGATCTGATTACTGGTTAATTGTACATCTGGAATAGCAACATTTAAAGCTTTTGAGTCGTACATGGAAGCATCGATCGTTTGCCAACTGCCATCTGCTGCTGTACCCGATGCCTCTGTAAATCTGTTTAATTTGTTGATGTCTGACTTTAATTGACTGAGCCACGAGCCTGCTTTTTTATAGCTGTTAGCAATATCATAACTTTTAACGCTTGTAATGACTCTGTTTTCTAATTTATCTATCGTTGGAAATGTTCTGCCTAAATTGTTTCCAAGTAATTCGTCGATTTTCAAACCCCTGGACGACCATCCTAATGCCCAAACGTTCTCGCTTGATTCGACCACCTGAATGGAGGTCTTAATGGCTCTGGCTGAGTTATATGCTTTAATAGCTCCACCCGCATACTCCAAGGCATAACCAGCACTTTTTAGGCCCATACCAAGTTCAGCACCTGCCGGACCAAAGGCATTTAAATTATCAATCATCTCAGGTGCGCCAATATCATTAAGCGTTTCCCCATAGCTGCTAACATACCAACCCGCAAAACCTGTTACAGTAGTCCACGCATCGCCAACCCATTTCCATACATGACCACTCGGATCAGTATAAATCAAAGGATTGTTGCCTGCATATGTATACAGGTTTAAAGTAAGTGGGTTGTTGATCTGCCCCTCATAGCTATCTTATGCTATAAAGCTCAGCCTCTAAAGACAGAGAAGTCCTATCCATAAAATAGCACTTCTTTACGGTTTTTGGTACTCATTTTCAGTTGTTTAACAGCACATTTTTGGTTTCAAGTGGGGCTTTCCATCCAACCCGCCAGTTACAGGAAAGCTCCGGCCCATTAAAACCAAGATTTCTCCCGCGCCTTCGCTTGAGCTTCGTCCTCAACTTTTTTTAAAGACGGCTCAACTCTATCATTTTGCTTGTTTCAACGGTTCTGGCAAGCGATACACGGTTTTACTTTTTAATATCCCAAATACGATGTTCACAAGCCGCCTCATCACGCAGATGAATGCTTGTTTTTTCGTCTTGCCCTCTGCAAGCTTGCGGTGGAAGTACTCATGAAACAGCGGATTCCTCGGCGTTTTCGTGTTCCGATGCACCGCAAGCTGCCGGATCGCCATCGACATAAAGATGCTGTGCAAATTGCGGTCGCCTTGCTTACTTTTGTAGTACTTGCCTTTGCCGCCCGATCCGGCGAAGATCGGAGCAATACCCGCATACCGAGCAAGTTTATCGGCATTTGCGAACCGCGAAATGTCGCCAATCTCAGCTACAAGTTCGGCCGATGTGACCACATCTACACCCGTGATCGTGTGCAGTTGGCAGCCGATCTGCTCCAGCATGTCACGCAGCTTCGCGTCAAATTCCGCGATTTCTTTCAGATAATAGCGGACTTGCTTCACCAAGCTACGGATAACGAGTTCTTTCTCCTCCACATAATGAACGCTCGCTTCGCCGTCTGTTTCGATGCAGCATAAGATTTTCTCCGCTTTCTTCGTCGAGCAAGCGTTGTTGCTGTGCTTGCGCAGAAACAACGCAAGCCGATCTGCTGTAATCTTCTCCAGATGACGCGTAGAAGGGAACGTGCGCCAGAACGCCAGCGCCGTTTTGCCGTCAATTTCGCTGAAATATCGGCGGTAGCTCGGGTACGTGTAGCTGAGCTGAACGTGCAATTCCCGGACAGCAGCGGACAAGTTTTTGCTAATGCCTCTGCGCCTTGTAGACAGTTGGCGCATGACCCAATAATGCTCGTCTGGCTTGAAGTCGGGCAGACGAGAGAGGTCGTCGCGCAGCACACGCGCTACGCATTCGGCGTCCCAGCTATCGCTTTTATGAACAGTGGCGAAGCTTTTGCGCTTGGCGCTAGAGAACGCCGGATTGATGGATTTTACCCATTGGTTGCTGCGGATCAGGCACAAATCAAACGCCCAACCGTAGCCTCAGGTGTCTTCCAACCCATAGGCGGTACGCATTCCTTCTTCGAGATACCCGTTTACTTCCGTTAACAGGTCTGGAAATACCGCAGGCGCATTGTCGAACTGGATTTCACCTAACTTTTCATTCCAGCAGTTGAGAATCACGGCGGAAGGGATCATCCCTTCATAGCTAAGCGGTGCTTTATTCTGCAATGGCCCAGCCAAGTTCAATACCGAGTCTGGGTGTCACACCTACTGGTTTGACGGCCTGGCTATTATTCATAAATGGCAAGCAAGGAAATTCATTCCTTCTCGTGCTCGATGCTCAAACGATGGCGGAGGTCGGAAGAGCAATCGTGCCTGATCATATTCCGTTTGGTTTCCACGGTATGTTTACGGAAGAGCTGTACCCATCTTGATTTCAAAGGAGCGTTATGAAAAATGGATATTGTTTTCGCATCGAAACATCAGGTGCATTTAATTATGAGGTTGCTCCGGTCAGTTACCCGCCACTTAAGGAAGACAGGGATCTTCCAATGGGACTTTTTTTATCCAAATCGGTGGGTCGTCTCTAAAGATGTCAAGAACGAGATGATGTATATCGTGCTTCAAAATCAATTATGTGTGGGGGCTGTCGCTATAAATGAAGAACAGAGTGAACAGTACGCAAGCCTTCCTTGGCAGGATACCAACGGGCGTCCTGGCGTTATTCATCGGCTGGCCGTGCATCCGGAGTACCAGGGGTAAGGAATCGGCAAGAAGCTTTTGATCTTTGCCGAAGAGCAGGCAAGGGCTCGAGGTTGCACTAGCATCCGGTTGGACGCCTATACCGCAAATCCGACAGCTCTCCAAATGTATGAGCGAGCCGGCTACTCGAAAGTTGGGCTAATCCGGTATCCGCTTCGCAAAGAACCTTATCAATGCTACGAAAAAAAAATGTAAACGATGAATGGAGGACTTAAACTCTCATGAACCCAACGACACAGGTAAGCTCGGTGAATAGAAAAGATATTCTGCGTGGCATCCTGATTACGCTATTGATTAATGGAGCTTTACCTCTTCTTGTCTACGAACTTTTACGTTCACATATGACCAGCATCAGTGCATTGTCCATAGCAACGGTTATCCCGCTGCTCGATAATCTTTACAGCCTCATGAAGCGACGGAAGCTGGATGTGTTCGCCGTGTTCATGTTAATCAGCTTCGCTCTCGGTTTGCTCATGGTCACTTTAGGGGGAAATGAGCAGCTTCTTTTAGTGCGGGAATCACTTGTTACCGCGATTATGGGACTTATTTTTCTAATTTCACTTTTGTTTCCGCGGCCGTTGATATTCTATTTTGCTATGCGATTTACAGTGGGCAATGACCCCGAGCGAACCGCTGCCTTTTCCGCCAATTGGAAATACCCATATTTTCGTTTTGTCTTGCGGCTCATGACATCTGTGTGAGGAATCGCATTACTAGGCGAAGCGATCGTGCGCACGATTCTCGTCTATCAGCTCACGGTTACCCAATTTCTTGCGGTTTCCAACTTTGTCATGTATGGCTTTATCGGCGTTGCTATCCTTTGGACTTTCTTGTATAGACGGCATTCTCAAAAGAAATTGAAACAAATTATCGGCAAGACAGAATCCTAGCCAGTAAGATTGATTAACGCATTGCCCCAGAAATAGGGACATTGCCGGTTTTTGCAAACGAGGAGTCGGTATGTTAGATTGAGGGGTACAAAAATGGACCACAAATATGTGTAATATGGATAAGGGTGAAAGATTATGACATCAGGAAAAACAACTTTTCATACAATCATGGACACTACTGAGAGACTTATTCAGGAGAAAGGTTGCCGGCAAACAACGCTTCAAGACATTATTCGGGAGACCGGTTTGTCCAAGGGCGCTATCTACCATTATGTATCGAGCAAGGACGAATTGTTGGGACTCATCTTGAAATCGCGTGTAGAACGGATAAATGAACGCTTCACGGAGATTGTCAATAACCCTCAGATGTCGGGACTGGGCGATCCTCTTGAGCTCATTGCCGAGGGTATGGTTCGTTCATCCAGTCATCAGAACGTGACGAACTTGATCTTTATTTATCTGCTAGGACAGATGGACAATCCGAAAGTTATGGAAATCGTTCAGGAAGTCTATGGCTATACGATGCAGACCTGTACAAAATGGATTGATATTGGGAAGCAGCATGGCGTCATTCCAGCCGAAATCGAAAGTGGCAAAACCGCAGAGCTGTTTGCGATGATCTTGTACGGTCTTCGAGTCAGTAGTACCATTATACAAAAGCCCAGCCCTTTTACGACTAAAGATCTGGCAGCTTTCATGAGACGGTCGCTAGTAAGCGATTCATGCGATAGAGTCGTCCAATAACGGGCGGCTTTTTTAGTTTAACTCAATATCAAGTACTCATTATGTAATAAAATAATTTGATCCATTTCTAATGTGGCATTAATCTATGGGGTTTATAATAAATGCGATTCCTGAAAAATGGAGGATTGGAATGAAAAAGATAGCATTATTCATCCTGATTATTACAATTTTTTTAGTCCAAATGGGGAGTGTGCATGGAAGTGAAAACCCGCCTGTGATTCATAGCGGGACAGGTGTTGTCTAGATAGTTCAACAGGTGAAGTTCTCTATCAAAAAAACAAAGATGAACAAGCTTATCCTGCTGGTTTATCAAAGCTGATGACGGCCATCCTCTTGGAAGACCACATGTCAGAAGGAGAATTCAAGCATGGAGTCAAAGTAGTCTAACAAGAAAGAAGTGGCATTAGCATGAAGCCTGTTCTAAAGGCGGTTATTCTCATTGCAATTATGTGCGTAACAGGGTGCAGCAAAGAAGTACAATCAAGTAGCAATATTGCTAGAATAAATTCAGAAAATTCTTCATCAGTTCATCCGCTTTCTCCTCTGCAAGACACGCCGAAAAGCAGTATTTCCGCTACCGCTGCTGATCCAATAAATCCCGCGGCAGCGGTTATTAATAATGTGAAAAAAGACGGTCTTTTTGTGGCTTTAACTTTTGATGACGGACCCGATGATAAATATACACCTCGGATCTTGGATATTTTGAAGAAGGAGCAAGTTCAGGCAACTTTTTTTGTAATAGGAGAGCAAGCGAAACAACATCCGCAAATGATTAAAAGAATTGTCAATGAGGGGCACGTAATCGGAAACCATACATGGGATCATCCTAATCTTTCGAAAGAGACGACGGATAAAATTCAGAGTGAAATTGGATCTACAGACGATCTGATTAAACAAATCACCGGGAAAGCTCCTACTTTGTTCCGGGCGCCTTATGGTGCGATATCTCCACAGGTTGCCAAAGAGGCTGCCAGCTCCGGCCATCAATTGATCGGTTGGTCTGTTGATACTTTAGATTGGGATGGGAAAAGTGTCTCACAAATTTTAAGCAACGTTAGAAAAGAAGTTCGCCCCGGATCTATCATTTTACAGCACTTTGCAGGAGGTAAGAAAGGAAATCTCAATAATACAGTAGAGGCACTTCCACAAATTATTTCTTATTTAAAGCAAAAAGGATATTCTTTTGCAACGGTTCCAGATCATCTTGCAACGAACTCGAAATAGTAAAAACGAGATGAGTAAATCAATGGGCTGCCCACAAGGCAGCTCATTACTTCGCTAACGGGTTATTGAAAGTATAAATCGACGGAGAGGAACTAAGTTAGAGAAATTCTGCTCATTATTTGTGAATCGTTTGCAGCTCATTTCGTAAAATGGCAATAAGTTTTTCGGCTGCTGAACTAAATGAGCTTCCACTCTGTTTGCGAAGCATGCCAGTGACTAATCCGGAATCCAGATCATTGATTTCCTTGAGAACAGTCCCCCCAGGATTAGGTATGGCTGTAATTACAGGAACGACGGCGATGCCGAAATTTGCTTGTACATAAAATTTGAGTGCGGCCATGTTGCCGATCTCCATCCCCGTATAGGGGCTGCCGCCTTTCTCAAGTAAGGAGCTTTCAAGCTTTTGGCGATAAGGGCAAAGGGTATTCGTAATAAGAATATTTTCATTTTGTAGGTCGCGAAGGAAAATGGCTTCCTTCGATGCAAGCGGATGTGTATCTGGGACAAGGAGAGCCAGCTGTTCGTTGAACAGGGGTTCAAAGGTGTTCTCTAGCCCCGTATCTGGCGTTGAGCAAATGGCGAGATCGATGCTTCCCTCATTAAGCATTTGTCCAAGAATCGTTGTATTGCCAATTTGGATACTTACTTTAACTTTGGGGTGTTGTTGAAGAAACGGGCCTAAAATTTGCGGTAGACGATAGCTAGCCGTTGGTTCCATAACACCTATTCGAACGATACCGGCTTCGCCTTGTATTAATTCAGTCATAGATGTATGTAAGAAGTCATAGTTTTTGAGCAGCATATCGGCATTCTGGTGAAACAATCTTCCTGCTTCCGTCAGCTTCAGCGTCTTTCCTCTTTCCAACAGCTTTACACCGAGATCTCCTTCCAACTTTTGAATATGCATCGTCACGGTAGATTGACCGTACTGAAGTTCTTCCGCCGCACGTTGGAAGCTACCAAGTTTAATGATGGTCTGAAACGTTTTGATGGTTCGAATATCCATAGAACATGGCTCCTTCCTAAAAAGGTAAGTTCAAAAATGCTGAATTATGAATTCAGATATTTCGTTTTTACAAAATTGTACTTATATAATACCATAATAGCATATTAATCCAAGTGGTTTACTCGATTATATGGAATGTGGGTCCATATTTACAGAGTAAATTCATGATAGGTGAATTGACTATTCATTTTTTTTCATTTTACAAAAGAATGAATAGCGTTTATGATTAGTTTATAACATAGTAATTTTATCGGAATAATACAAATTAAATCTATGGAGGCGGAGACAATGGCAAATAAGAAAAAAATTAAACTCGGTGCAATGATTCACGGTGTTGGTGGGGGCTGGGAAGATTGGAAACATCCAGATGCAATTACGGATGCCAGTACAAATTTTCAATTCTATAAACGTCAAGCCCAGACCGCGGAAGCTGGCAAATTCGACTTTGCTTTCATTGCGGATAGTGTACATATCACTGAGAAATCAAGTCCTCACTATTTGAATCGATTTGAACCGATTACCATTTTATCTGCCCTTGCTGCCGTAACCAAACGGATTGGACTTGTCGGTACGTTAACCGTAAGTTACAGTGAACCGTTCACTGTGGCTAGACAATTCGCCTCTCTCGATCATATTAGTAAAGGAAGAGCGGGTTGGAATGTCGTTACCTCGTGGTTGTCAGGAAGTGCGAACAACTATAGTAAGGAGGAGCATCCCCCGCATGAAAAGCGTTACCGAATTGCTCAAGAGCATGTCGATGTCGTAAAAGGGCTATGGGATTCATGGGAAGATGATGCCTTCATACGTGACAAAGAAGCCGGGGTATTTTTTGATCCAAGCAAGCTGCATACGTTGAACCATAAAGGGGAGTTTTTCTCTATACAGGGACCGCTAAATATTGCACGTTCCAGACAGGGGCAGCCGGTCATTTTCCAAGCTGGAACTTCGGAAGATGGCAGAAACTTTGCTGCGAAAAATGCGGATGCGATCTTCGTTGGCCACGAAAACATAGATGAAGCGAAAGCTTATTATGCAGATATCAAGAGGAGAGTTGTGTCCTTCGGCCGCTCAGCAGACGATGTTTCCATTCTTCCAGGTATTCAACCAATTATTGGCCGCACGGAAGAAGAAGCAGAACGTAAATATCAGGAAACAGTCAATCTTGTCTCCATTGAGAAAGCCATTATCGCACTTGGTCGTCCTTTCAACGATTTTGATTTCAGTCCATATCCGCTGGATGAGCCATTCCCGGATCTTGGTGATTTGGGTGCGAACAGCCAGCAGGGCGGCTCGGAAAAGATCAAAAAATTAGCGAAAGAACATAACTTAACACTGCGTCAGGTCGCTCTACGATTCGCAACGCCAAGAGGCAGTTTCGTAGGAACGCCTGAGAAAATTGCTGATAACATTCAACGCTGGATAGAAGAAGGAGCATCCGACGGATTCATTATTGGTGTGGGCATACCTGGAGCCTTGCAGGATTTCGTAGAATTGGTAGTTCCAATTTTACAAGAGCGTGGACTTTATCGTGAAGAATACGAACATGAAACACTGCGTGGTCACTTAGGTTTGGAAGTTCCTGTAAACCGTAATAGCAAAGCCAAAGTACTGAACTGATAAGGGGGGATTTCAAATGTCCAAACAAAGAAAATTAAAGCTTGGAGCAACGATCACTGGTGTTGGTACTTCGAAGCATACGTGGCGAAATCCAGAAATTCCTGGGGATGCTAGCGTTGATTTCGATTATTATGCAGAGCAAGCGTTAAAGGCTGAACAAGGCAAATTTGATTTTGTTTTTATCGTCGATAGTACGTATATTACGGAGAAATCCGCTCCTCATTACTTAAATCGACTTGAACCTCTGACAGTCCTATCTGCATTGGGGGCAGTCACGTCGAAAATTGGTCTTGTAGGTACGTTAACAGCTTCCTTTACTCAGCCCTTTACGGTGGCTAGACAATTCGCATCACTTGATCATATCAGTTATGGTCGAGCGGGTTGGAATGTTGTAACGACAGGCCTTGAAGGAGCTGCTCGCAATTACAGCAAAGACGAACATTACTCGCACGAGGAGCGCTACCGCATTGCGGAAGAGCATTTGGAAGTCGTTCGCGGTCTGTGGGATTCTTGGGAGGATGATGCTTTTGTTCGGGATCAAAAGACAGGTGTATTTTTTGATCCAAGCAAGCTGCACACGCTGAATCATAAAGGGAAGCATTTCTCGGTACAAGGACCGCTGAATATTGCTCGTTCCAAACAGGGACAGCCGGTCATCTTCCAGGCAGGTGGTTCAGACGATGGCCGTAATTTGGCGGCAAAGAGTGCCAATGCCATTTTCACCGGACACGAAACAATCGAAGAAGCAAAAGCTTTCTATCAAGATATCAAGCAAAGAGCAGCTTCTTATGGCAAAGCTTCGGAGGAAATTTTGATCTTCCCGGGTATTAGCCCGATTATCGGGAGAACGGAAGAAGAAGCAGAACGCAAATATCAGGATATTGCTGGCCTCGTCACTTTGGAGGATGCGCTCGATCAACTGGGACGTCCATTCACGTACCATGATTTCACCCAATATCCGCTTGATGAGCCATTCCCGGATCTAGGCGATCTTGGCAGTAATAGCTATCGCAGCTCCACTGATCGTATTAAGCGAATTGCAAAAGAGGAGAAGCTAACCCTTCGTCAAGCTGCGCTGCGCTTTGCAACACCAAGAAGCAGTTTCGTAGGTACGCCGGAGAAAGTAGCCGATATTGTTCAGCAATGGTTTGAAGAAGGAGCAGCAGATGGATTCATTATCCATACGGGGACTCCTGGCGGTCTCAAAGATTTTGTGGAATTGGTTGTTCCTATCCTTCAGGAACGCGGCATCTATCGAGAAGAATATGAGAGTGATACTTTACGTGGTAACTTAGGGCTGGAAATCCCAGTAAACCGATATACAAAAGAGCGAGCGGCTCAGGCGTAAGTTGGCTTCTCTTGAATCATAAAGATAAAACAGATAGATGGGGATGAGTTATGAAAAAGATAATCGGAAAATTCGCAGGTGTAATCTTGGCAGCGTCATTAGTCTTGGCAGGCTGCTCCGACGCCTCAAATAAAGGCGGAGAAGGGAAAAATGCTGCCGAACAGGATGCAGGAGCTGTGACTCCAGGCGGTGAGCTCATATGGGCCTTAGCGGGTACAGTTACTACAGACAGCTTGGATGCACACAAAGCGGGCTTTGCTCCGACAACGCGGGTTATGCGTTCCATCTATGACAGCTTGGTCGTGGAACTGCCTGATCATACAATCAAGCCTTGGCTAGCTACTTCGTGGGAGCTTTCGTCAGATAAGAAAAGCTATACGTTTCACCTACGCAAAGATGTGAAGTTCCATGACGGAACTCCTTTTAACGCAGAAGCGGTGAAATTTAACTTCGATCGGATCAAAGATCCCGCTACGAAAGCATCCAGTTCATTGAATGAGCTTGGATCTTACGAATCGACAGAGGTGATTGATGAGTTCACCGTCAAAGTTAATTTCGGATCACCGTTTGCGCCATTTCTGAGCAATGCAGCCAAAGTTGATTTAGGCTTTGTTTCACCTGCGGCGGTAAAAAAATATGGGGAGGCCTTCCCACAGAATCCGGTGGGTACAGGTCCATTTAAACTAAAGAAGATTACACCTAGCACACAAGTAGAGTTTGAGAAAAATCCGGATTACAACTGGGGTCCAGCAAATGCCAAGCATCAAGGACCAGCTTATTTGGATAAGTTAACGGTGAAATATGTGGAAGAAGAAGCGACGCGTGTAAGTGTGCTGCAAAGTAAACAAGTACAGGTTGCGGATATTATCCCTCCCCAAAACTTAGTTGCACTGAAATCGGATAGTAATTTCAATGTTCAGGAAACGGAGCTGCTGCAAGCCAATTTCACTTTATATTTGAACATTCAGAAAGCGCCATGGAACGATCTCAAGGTAAGACAAGCGGTCAGATCAGCTTTGGATATCGATTCCGCGGTTAAGACCATTTATTTGGGAACTTCGAAGCAAGGGTGGTCACCTCTGTCAACTCAGCAATTTGCTTATTCCTCATCGCGAGAGAATGCGTACAAATTAGACCTTGCGAAATCTAACCAAACACTGGATGAGCTAGGCTGGGTAAAAGGTGCGGACGGTTACCGAGTCAAGGACGGAAAACGCCTGACCATCGAGGTTATCGACACGCAAGGAAATCGTGAGAAACGTCTCGATCTGATTGCTATTTTCACGCAGCAGTTGAAGCAAGCGGGGATAGAGCTGAAGGTGATTTCCTTGCCGACAGGCACGTACACAGAGCGACGCAATAAAGGTGAATATGATTTGATTGCTGCGAGTCAATTCTCAGGCGATCCGGATGTGCTTCGTCAATTGTACTCGACCAAAGGGCCATCGAAACAAAATAATATTGCCAAAACAAATGATCCGAAATTAGACGATCTTCTGGAACAAGGTTATCTGGAAACAGATCCTGAAAAACGTAAAGCCATCTATAAAGAAGTACAAGAGTACATTATTGATAATGTATACACCATTCCAACTTACGTGTTCAATTATTCTGTAGCTTCTGGTAAAGAAGTAAAAGGAATTACGTTTGACTCGCCAGCATGGCCGGTCTTCTACGATGCCTGGATCAAAAAATAAGGATATGAGGGGAAGCCATCTATGGTGAAGTATATACTAAACAGGCTCTTCGTCTCCATTCCAGTTATTCTGGGTTCGCTGACACTTGTTTTCTTGATCATTCACTGGCTTCCCGGAGATCCGGCCCAGATGATTGCAGGGGATGATGCAGCACCAGACCGTGTTGAATTCCTAAGGAAGCAGTTTGGGCTCGATCGCCCATTGTGGCAGCAATATTTAGCTTATTTATGGGATAGTGTGCAAGGTGATTTCGGGCATTCGTTCGCGAATAGCCAGCCTGTGCTTGATCGTTTAATCGATCAACTGCCTGCAACGCTTTCACTTGCGTTAATGAGTACAATATTTGCTATTCTTGTAGGTTTTATCTTAGGTGTATTGTCAGCAGTCTATCAGAATCGTGTATTGGATTATATCGTTCGAATCATTAGCTTGTTAGGGGTATCTATGCCGAAATTTTGGCTAGGTATCCTGCTCATTCTCGTGTTTTCGGTTCATTTTCAACTTCTCCCCGCAATCGGGAATGGGAGCTTTAAACAATTGATTTTGCCCTCGTTCGCTTTAGGCGTGACGGGTGCCGGTATGCTCACGCGTATGGTTCGCAATAGCGTGCTTGAAGTCATTCATGAACAGTTTGTTCTGACGTTACGAGCGAAAGGACTTTCGGAGCGTGTGGTTTTATACAAGCATGTTTTGAGAAATGCCTTGCTGCCTGCCGTTACAATTCTAGGTCTGCTTGTTGGGGAAATGCTCTCTGGTGCTGTGGTTACAGAGACGGTCTTTTCAAGACAAGGATTAGGAAAGTTAGTTGTAGATGCCATTAATCAGAAAGATATTCCGGTGATCCAGGCGGCGATTCTCATTACGGGTCTATTCAATATTCTTGTGAATTTGATGGTGGATGTTTCCTATTCCTATGTCGATCCACGTGTTCGCAAGTCTGGTTAACGGTGACATAACGGTGTTAAGGAGGTTGCTCACATGCTTTTCAATTCAGTTACAACGGAAACGATTTTACCTAAGAGATTGGAGCGGTCTACGTTTGCTTTTAGATTGAAAAAGTGGTCCTTATCCAAGGTTCTTCTGGGGCTTTCATTGTTCATTCTGGCTTTTCTTGTGCTGTGTGCCATTGTGCCTTCATGGATTGCGCCTTATTCTCCGACGGATATGATGACTGATCAATTGCTGAAAGCACCTAGCTTAAAGCATCCGCTGGGAACGGATCAGTTTGGCCGTGATGTATGGACGCTCGTTATTTATGGCAGCCAACAATCGCTCGTTATGGGGGTTGTGTCGGTTGTTATTGGTGGATTTATCGGCACATTATTTGGACTGTTAGCGGGTTATTGGGGTGGTATTGTGGATTCGCTGTTCATGCGTTTTAACGATATCCTGATGACGATACCTGGCATTTTATTAGCAATTGCCATCTCTGTCGCACTCGGTCCCAGCTTTTTCAATGTCATCTTAGCGATTAGTGTGGCTACGATTCCAGGGAAGGCAAGGGTTGTTCGAAGCCAAGTTATTTCTATACGTAATCGGCCTTTTATTGATGCAGCGCGCGCTGTGGGTACTTCACATCTGGAGATTATGGTTCGCCATATATTACCGAACTGCTTCTCGCCTTTACTTGTCATGATGACAATTGGAGTTGGAAGCTCCATTCTGGTTGGAACGGGTCTTAGCTTCCTGGGACTGGGAGTCGTGAAAGAAATACCAGATTGGGGTTATATGCTTTCACAAGGCCGAAGTTATATGACCGTTGCCTGGTGGGTGGCTACGTTTCCGGGGCTGGCGATTACGCTATTAGTAATTGTAGTTAATCTCATTGGTGATGAAATTCGTGATCGCATGGATCCTAAGAAATTGAGGGCTTAAGTTATGAAACCATTGCTCGATATCGAACAATTATCGGTGGATTTCCAAACATCGAATGGATCGCTGAATGCGATCAACAAAGTGAACTTACAAATTGGTACCGGAGAAATTGTGTGCTTGGTCGGCGAGTCAGGAAGCGGGAAGACCATTACTTCTCTATCCATTATGCGTTTGATTAACTATGACAACGGGTTTATTTCACATGGAGACATTAAGCTGGATGGACAGAGTTTAGCAGGGCTATCCCAGAAGGAGATCAGTGATCTGCGAGGCAAGAAAATCGCGATGATTTTCCAAGAGCCCATGACCGCACTCGATCCGATCTTCAGCATCGGCAGCCAAATTATTGAAGTGCTTATTCGCCATGAAAAGATTTCAAAAATAAAAGCAAGAGAAAAAGCGATTTCATTGTTGAAGCGGGTAGGCATTCCTGAACCGGAAATTCGGATGAATCAGTACCCGTATGAGCTATCCGGCGGTATGCGCCAAAGGGCCATGATTGCCATGGCTCTGGCCTGTGGACCTGAACTGCTGATTGCCGATGAGCCAACGACAGCGCTGGATGTAACGATTCAGGCACAGATTCTAAGCTTGCTGCGTGAGCTTAAAGATGAGCTGAACATGTCGATTTTACTCATTACGCATGATCTCGGTATTGCTGCTGAAATGGCAGATCGTGTTGTTGTGATGTATGCGGGAAAGGTTGTCGAGCAGGCAAACGTTCATCAATTATTCGATGATCCCGCACATCCGTATACGCAAGGGCTGCTGCATTCGATCGTCACTCTCGATAATGTTCGCGGTTTGAAACTATATACCATTAAAGGCACTATTCCCAGTCTATCTACGCTTCCAACGGGCTGCCGCTTTCATCCCCGCTGTCCCTATGCGACGGATAGATGTTTGAGCGAGGATCCGCCGCTTCAGCAGCTTCACGGACGTGAAGTCGCTTGCTGGAATGCAGAGCGAATTGATCACCTGTCTGCTGAATTTTTCGGGGATGCGATGGAAACATCACCGATATCACTGACGAAGCCTAGCCTAGAAAGAGCTTCCTCATTGCCCCCGTTCACGGAACAACCCCTGCTTGAAGTTAAACAGGTGAAGAAATATTTCCCGATCCACAAAGGCTTGTTTCAACGTGGAAAAAGTTATATCCGTGCTGTAGATGATGTCTCCTTTGACATTCACAAAGGTGAAACGTTTGGGCTTGTTGGAGAATCGGGTTGTGGTAAATCGACACTCGGACGTGTATTGTTACAGCTTGAAAAGGCGACAGAGGGCAGTATCCATTTTGAAGGAAGAGATTTATTGAATGCTGGTTCAAAAGAATGGAAGGAAACACGAAGAGACATGCAGGTCGTCTTTCAGGATCCATATGGTTCCATTAACCCCCGCTGGAAAGTGGGAGATATTATTGGAGAACCGTTTTGGGTTCATGAATCTTTACGTGGTGCAGCAAAAAGGGAGAAAGTGGAAGCTGTCATGGATTTAGTAGGTTTGAATCCATCTTGGTACGATCGGTTTCCACATGAGTTTTCAGGAGGACAGCGTCAACGTATTGGAATTGCCAGGGCGATTGCACTGAATCCTAAGTTTGTTTTGGCAGATGAGGCGGTTTCGGCCTTGGACGTTTCGGTACAGTCGCAGGTCGTCAATTTAATGCAAGATTTACAGCAACGAATGAATCTCACTTACTTGTTCATCGCGCATGGACTTCATATTGTCCGTTATATATCTGATCGTATCGGGGTTATGTATCTGGGCAAGCTCGTAGAAATTGCGCCAACGGAAGAGCTTTTCAAGCATCCAGCCCATCACTATACGAATGCGCTTCTTTCAGCCATTCCTGTACCAGACCCAAAACGCAAGCGTACCTTTGTTCCGCTGGAAGGTGAGATGCCTTCTCCGGCGAGACCGCCGTCAGGCTGCCGCTTCCACACACGCTGCCCTGCGGCAACTGCACTTTGTAAAGAGGTTGTTCCGGAGCTAGCCTTAATCGGTCCAGGACATT
This sequence comes from Paenibacillus tabacirhizosphaerae, assembly GCF_040812395.1. Lineage (GTDB taxonomy): Bacteria > Bacillota > Bacilli > Paenibacillales > NBRC-103111 > Paenibacillus_E. Next base: position 19,418 of record NZ_JBFNXH010000027.1, read on the forward strand.
ATGCAGCTTGTCACTATCCCCTATAGGAGATGAAATATGAGTAAAACGATGCATTTGGGACTCTTTCTAGCAGCCAATGGGCATCATGCGGGCGGGTGGCGTCATCCTGATGCCGAAGCAGGCAATCCGCTAGATTTTGATTTCTACAAAGACATAGCGCAGAAGGCGGAGCGAGCCAAGCTGGATATGATATTCATCGCTGATAAGTTGGCGATTGATGATAACTACGGCGGCAGCTTTGATTCAACCGTAACATATCGGCCTGCTTTGTCAGCTGAGCCGTTGACGCTGATTTCTGCGCTCAGTGTGGCTACGCAGCGGATCGGTTTGGCTGCAACGTCCTCTACGACTTACAATGAGCCCTATCATATTGCCCGGATGTTCGCAACGCTCGACCATCTCAGTAAGGGTCGTGTTGCTTGGAATGTTGTCACCTCGACAAGTGACGCCGAGGCTCGCAATTTTAGCAAGCGAGAGCATTTGGACCACGCTACGCGCTACGATAGAGCGAGTGAATTCGTTGAAGTTGTGAAAAAACTGTGGGATAGCTGGGAGGATGAAGCGCTATTAGTTGATAAAACGCGGGGTGTTTTCGCCGATAAAGATAAAGTTCATTATGCCAATCACCAGGGCAAATGGTTTGATGTGAAAGGCCCTTTGAATATCCAGCGTTCCCCGCAGGGACAACCCGTACTCATTCAAGCGGGTTCCTCCGAAACGTTCCGCGAATTAGCGGCCCAGCATGCAGAACTGATTTTCACGGCTCAACCGAATATCGAATCAGCACAAAATTTCTATAAAAATTTGAAATCGCGAGTTGTGAACTATGGACGATCACGCGATGCTGTGAAAATTTTACCGGGAACGATGCTGATAGTTGGTCAAACGGAGCAAGAAGCGAAGGAGAAAGAACAGTATTTACATTCGCTCATTCATACAGAGACAGGACTTGCCTTCATGTCTGGCAGTATGAATTATGATCTCTCCAAGCATGCGCTGGATGAACCTTTTCCCGATATTGAAAGTGAAATTAGAGGGAGTCGCGGACGTTTTCAATTCGTTTTCCGTAAGGCGAAGGAAGAGGGATTGACGCTGGCGCAAGTAGCCCGATGGTATATTCAAAGCCGCTCCCATAACGTGATCGTTGGGACCCCTCATTCGATTGCAGACCGGTTAGAGACCTGGTTCAAGGAGGAAGCCTGCGATGGCTTCAACCTCATGGCGCCTTATATGTCCAATGGTCTGGATGACATCTTTAACCTCGTCATTCCTGAATTACAGAACAGAGGCGTATTCCGCCAGGATTATACCGGTCAAACGCTACGCGATCACTTCGGGCTTAGGATACCTGAGAACCGCTACGCCAAAGACAGCCAACTAACTAAAGTTAAGCATTCATCATACTTATAAAGGGAGTGTCAGTTGTGCCATCCAGGCTGTTAACTCTGCAGGAGGCGGTCGCCCTCATACCGGACGGTTCGAAGCTTGCGATTAGCGGGAACATGGATATGTCTCCTATGGCTTTGATTCGTGAGATCATCCGTGCTCAGAAGCGCAATCTATATTTGATTTGCGTTGGCGCAGCGGCTGTGAATGCTGATCTTCTCATCGGTGCGCGAGCCGTGTCAACGGTGGAATTTTCACAAATTACGATGGGTGAATATGGCTTTGGTCTTAACTTTCGCCGACATTTCGAGAAAGGCTCGATTACGGGTCTGGAGCATGCTTGTCCTACGTTGACCGCAGCGATTCAAGCGGGAGCGATGGGGATTCCCTTTATCCCTGTTCGTGGGCTGGTGGGTACCGATTATATGAGAATTAGACCTGATTTCCAAACGATCACGAATCCTTATGATAAAAAGGAGCAAATTGCCATTGTACCCGCGATCCGGCCTGATGTTGCTATATTTCATGGGTACAAGGCGGATACGCTCGGAAATGTTATCGCGGATCCGTTACAAAACAACCGCCTGTTGGCACAAGCTGCACGAGTTACGATTGCTTCTGTTGAAGAAATCGTAACGCCTGAGGAGCTGCGACGCGAAACAGGAACTTACATTCCTGCGATGTACCTCAGCGGTGTCGTTCACGCCCCTCTAGGCGCATCTCCGACTTCTTGTCCCGGTCGATACGATATTGATGGAGAACATATTTCTATTTATATGGAAGCATCCAAATTGGAAGCTACATTCAATGAGTACTTGCGGAAGTTCGTTTTTGAACGGCAGGGGGAGGAGATAGGGTGAGTTATTCCTCGGTCGAAGCTCTTATTTGTCAGTTGGCTAGACAACTTCGTGATGATGAGGTCATTGGTGTCGGAAATCATTCACCGATTCCTGCTGCCGCAGCTTTACTTGCAAAATCGCTCCATGCTAAGAACGCTTCTGTCTACATTTTGGGTCAGCCGGACTGGCCATTTGAGGGTACGAAAGAGTTCTTTGATTTGATGCAGCGAGGGGGTATCGATGTATTTTTTTTGAGCGGTGCACAGATCGACAGCTATGGCCATATCAATTTGCATGTCATTGGTGATTATGCGGTTCCAAAAGTGAGACTTCCCGGCGGGGCAGGTTCAGGTGTTGTTTACTTCATGTGCAAACGTATTGTACTGTTCAAAACGGATCACGGTGTGAAAGGATTTCCGGAGCAACTCGACTTCGTTACTTCGGTCTCTACGTCGGAGCCAGGTGTTTACCGGAATAGCGAGTTAGTGGGGGTGTTTACGCCCCTTGGCGTATTGAAACCGACAGGGCCGAATCATCGCCTTCAATTGGCTGCAACGGTACCAGGGGTTCTGCCTGCCGATGTTCAGGCCAGAACAGGTTTTGATCTGGGTATTGATGAGCAATCGGGTAGTCAAGTACCCGTCTTGGAAGCGCCAACGGAGCTGGAGCTGGATACGCTTCGCAGCATCGTTAGCGTGGGCTTGCTACCGATTTATCCCGTATTTGCGAAACAAACCTTTGGTGAGTTTCTGACGAACCATTCATTGTTACATGCCAATTCATAGAAAGAGGGATTGAAGTTGAGCGAAACCTACGAACTCAAGCAGCTAGAAACCGACATCTTGGCCGTATTGGATCAACATACCGATTATCGTGCCATCATTGATCATGTCAAGCCGCTTCTTCAGAAACTTTTAACGAATGAACATTTAATTCCTGAAGAATATCAGGCGCCGCTACCTAATAAATACGCTCAATATTTGCTGTACAAGCCAGAAAGCGAGGCTTTCTCGGTTATAGCATTTATTTGGGGAGCTGGACAAGTGGCCCCGGTTCACGATCATCTGGTTTGGGGATTAGTGGGTTTATACCGCGGATCTGTTGTTGAAAAAAGATATCGTCGCGACGATCACGGCGAGTCTGTCGAACCACGCTATAGTATTAGAGAGGTATCGGAAGTAACAGCGACAAAAGGTGATATTTCATTCGTATATCCCCCGGATTACGATATACACGGTGTAGCCAATCCGTTTGACGAGATTGCCATAACCGTTCATATCTATGGTACCGATATAGGCAAGCAGCCTAGGCATATTCATGATGTGGCTACTGGCAATCAAAGAGATGTCGTGACCAAGCATGACAATCAATTACCGATTTATAGCTAACTTGTATCCATCCTAACTACCTAACAAAGAGGAGCAAAGAGACCATGCCACACTTAAATCAGGGACCTCTTGCAGGCATTAAAGTATTGGAATTTGGCCAGATTGCAGCGGGTCCTTTCGCGGGCTTATTATTCGCTGACTTAGGAGCGGATGTGGTGAAAGTAGAGCGACCGGATGTTGGGGACAGCATGCGAGAATGGCCACCATTTTTCAGCAATGAAGAAGGGGAAGGCTACAGCTCGAATTTCAGTTCATTGAACCGAAATAAACGAAGTATTGCGGTCGATTTTAAATCGCCGGAGCAGTTGACTCGTCTGCAAGAGCTTTGCGCAAAAGCCGATGTCATCGTTGAAAACTATAGGCCAGGTGTGCTGAAAAAATTTGGTCTCGGATACGAGACGTTAGTAAAATCGAACCCAAAGCTTGTCTATTGTTCAATTTCCGGTTATGGACAAGAAGGTGTCTATTCTCAAAAAGGCGCTTTCGATGTGACGATACAAGCAATTAGCGGTTTGATGAGTGTGACAGGAGAAGAGCAAGGAGAACCCGTCAAATGTGGTGTTCCTGTGGCTGATTTCGTAGCGGGTCTGTATGGCGCTTATTCGGTTGTTGCTGCTGTTCATCAAGCATCACAAAGCGGAAAAGGGAGCTATATCGATTGCTCAATGTTAGGTAGCGTTCTTGGTATTTCGGCCCTCCAAACCAGTGAGTATTATGGCAATGGAACTGCTCCCAAACGACTGGGCAGCGCTCATCCGCGCAATGCGCCATACCAGGGCTATCACGGTATTGACAAGCCTTTCGTCATTGCAGCTGGGAACGATAAGCTGTGGCGAGAAGTTTGTGATGCGGTGGAACTGCCAACGCTAGCTGATGATCCACGGTTTGCGAATCAAACGTTACGCGCCCGTCATCAGAAGGAGTTGGCCCTTCTCTTGCAAGAAGTATTTAGCTTGAAAACGGCTGGAGAATGGTTGGACATATTCGATCGAAGAGGTGTTCCTTGTGCGCCGATCAATACGTTCGAGGACATTCTGAATGACAAAGCCGTAGCAGAGAGCGGGCTCTTACACGAGCTTCAGCTGCCCAATCAAACAAGTACAACGACGGTGGGATATCCCGTGAAGTTGTCCGGTTATCATTTTCAAATTTATCGCCAGCCTCCTTTAAAAGGTGAACACACAGCTGAATTATTCGACGAATGGGGAGTATAAAACATGAGTGAAACAACACTGCAAAACATTGACAATTATCGAGCAACTTCTAATTTAATTAAACAAATCGTGGTTGGATTGACGCAAAAACAGTTGGAGTGGAAGCCAGCGCCTGAGAAATGGAGTGTGAAAGAGGTTGTGGCTCACCTTGTAGATTCTAGCTTCGTGCATGCTGTTCGCATTCGTAAAATTGTTGCGGAGAACGCGAAAGAGTTTATCGTGTACGATCAGGATGCTTGGGTAGCCACCTCACGAGCTAATGAATCATCATTTGAACATATTTTGCTTGCTTTCGATGCCATTCTTGCGTACAACGCGCTTTACTACGATCGATTGACGCAGGAACAATGGGAACAAAAAGGATTAAACAACGGTAAGGAAGTTTCCGTAACAGATTTATTTCAGGGCTTTATCCGACATGTAAATATACACTTGGCACAGATTCAAAGGAATTTGGATGCCCTGCCTGCATCACTTGTTTAGATGTCAGTGAAGAAGAGGGTGCCCCTCAGTCATTTATATGACTCTTGGGACACCCTCTTTTTTTAGTTAGAAAAAAATGAATCAGCCACCATGCAATCTTTTCAAAATGCCAACAAGATCGAGATTATTAGCAGCAACAATTAAACCCACGATAACGACTATAATTGCAGTGATAACTACAGTGATAATCATTTTATTCATACATATACCTCCACACAATCATTTTATCTATTGACGGATACCAAATGGATCAAGCGTATGAAGTGTAACACCTACAGCCATTAGAACAATAATTACAATCAGAGTAATTTTAATTGCTTTTTTCATATACAAAACTCCCTTGTAAAATAGTAACCACTTTATATATGAGCGAGTGTTTCCCGAATGGTCAGCCGTGTGGCCTGCCAAGCTGGATACGCACTTGCTGCAATGGATCCGAGGATGATAATCGTTAGCCATATAGCTGCGGCCATGGGCGACAAAACCAAGGGAAGCGGTAACTTAAATGATAAATTGCCGATCAGTCTACCGACGTAGAAGGACAGCGGGAGCGAAAGCACAATAGAGATAGTCCAACTCAAAAGACCAATGAAGACCCCTTCGCTTATAACGTTACGTAATACCGTACCTGATTTACCGCCGATGGTGCGCATAATGCCGAATTCTCGAGTGCGCTCCACTACATTGATAGCCATGGTAGACATGAGGCCAAGACCACCAACAACAGCCATCAGCACTGCCATAGTAATCAGTGCGAAGATGAGAATGTAAACATGTCCATCAAGCGCTGAGTCCAGCCTCGTTTCAGAGATGTCGACTTTCATGCGTACGTGTTCCTTCTCTAATGCTCGTTCAATTTCTTTAGTTATAGAACTGATTGTGTTCGGGTCGTGATTTTCCATAATGATGCGCAGGGCATTTGTTTGTCCCGATTTACCCATTATTTTGGCAAATGCATCCGGAGATACGTAGGCTGATGCCGGCGTTATGATTTCCCGCGCTATGCCAACGACATGCAAAATGACAGGACTTCCATTTACGGTCAAATTGATGGGATCGCCAACCTTAATATTTGGAAACAACGCATGCGCCGTATGATTAAGTACCACAGCATCGATATCGCCCGGCTGAAGCCACCGTCCACTTTGCTGTGTTAACTGGACCATTTTGCTTTCCGCAGGAACTGAACGAATGGTAAAGCTGCCATGTCCCCCATCAGGATAAGTTCTTACGATTTCCAAACCATCTGAACGATTTGCTGCGGCAGGCACTATATTCCATGTCTCTACTTGTTGAACGCCAGGAACACTCCCTACGATTGGCAAGACTTTGTCTTCTGCTTCCGGACGATTCAGACGAATTTCGAGATCGTAATGCCGGTCAGACGCTGCATCGGCAAGATTTTGTTCCCAAGCTGTTTTTATATTTAAGCTTGTCATGAACATTCCGCCGGCGGCAGCTAGTAAGCTAAGCGTGAGCAGCAAGCGACCTCGGCGCCGGAACGTGTTGCGTAAAGCCAATATCAGGGTGCGGTCCAACCCTCGTATTTTCCCAAGCCACGCATCTAACCGACGAGAGCCGAAATTTTTCTTGCTTATGCCAAAATCATTGATAGCTTCACGAACAGTGGTCCGTGAGGATTTTAAGATCGGAATGAGGGCAACGAAGAATGGCACGAGAATCCCAATGAAAAACTGTACGATGTAAACCCAGACAGGAATAGTCTCACTATATAAAGTGAAATTCAGCAGTTGAGCCACCAATCTTGCAAAAAAGCGTCCCGCTGCGATACTTGGCGGTAAGCCGATCATAACTGCCACGATACCAATTAGTGCAATCAAAGCAAGATATAGGCCGGCTATTTGGAACGATCGTGCACCAATCGCTTTCATCACGCCGATTTGACGAACCTGCTGCGCCAATAAACCACCGATCATTGTTGCAGTCAGAATGGCACTTAGCATGAGTGTTAGTAAGCTAAAGATCAGCATCATGACCAGAATTGAATTCATTTGATTCTGATGCGGATGTTTGCCTGGGGGTGGTATGCGCACCTCTTTAACTGTATGTCCTTGCTGTTTCAACCAACCGGATAATTCGCTAACTGTTTGTTCGATCGCTCTCACATTGTGCGGTTGATCCTTCACAATGATTTTTAGGATGTTCAATGTCCCGCTTTCACCTAACAAGACTAACGTTGAAGGGGTAATATATCCATACACGGTCTGTTCCTGCCCAGCAGGGGCTAAGCCCGGATCGTGGACAAGTCCAGATAGGGTCACTTTACTTTTTGGACCATTAGGTGTTTGAACGCTCAGTGTTTCACCTACTTTGGCATTCACAAGCGGCAGTGCTTCCCGTTCCAATAAAATGGAACCATCCGGCGGTGGCCAGGCGCCAGATTCAGGCCGGAACTTATTCATGTGTATCGCATTAAAATCTTTCACGACGAAAAGCAGAAGCGGCATCCACTCGTTTGGTTTGACCTCGATTCTCGCTACAAGCGTAGAACTTGCTTCCGCATCTGCGATTTCAGGACGAAGTCGAACGGCATTAACCAATGAATCACTAACCGTGTCCAATTCCAACAAAGCGGAAGCTGGATTTGTATCTAGATAATTCCGGCTAATCTCACGTGTGAGGATGGTATATGCGCTCAATATGGCTCCAACGCCTAATATTCCGACAGCAATTGCGAGTACCATCATCGTCATGCGGCCCTTCGCCGTCCGAAGATCGCGCAGCAATTTCATCCAACGCGGGCTAATCATGAAATACTCACCTCCGTTTTCATTGGCATTTCGGTGACGACAGCCCCATCAGCTAAAATGACCGTTCTCGTAAAATATCGGCTTAAATCGCGCTCATGCGTCACCATGACAACCGTCTTTCCTTCCATCGCTAGATCTGCGAATAATTGCATGACGTCATCTGATGTTTGGGAATCAAGATTGCCAGTAGGCTCGTCGGCTACAAGTATAGGAGGATCGTTAGCAAGAGCCCGAGCGATTGCTGCACGTTGTTGTTGGCCTCCTGACAAATCTGCAGGAAGTTTATCCGCTTGTTCAGAAATGCCAACTTTTCCCAATAAGGAAATAGCTCTTTCACGCCGTTCACGTGCCGGATATGTTTTGCAAAAATCCATTGGCAGCATTATATTTTCCGCGACTGTCAGAGTCGGGAGCAATTGAAAGAATTGGAAAATGACACCGACATTTGCTCCTCGCCAAATTGCTAGTTGCTCCTGATTCAGAGCGTGTACAGCCTTAGAGGCCACATTTACTTCTCCGGAAGAGGGCGTATCGATTCCGGTAATCAAATTGATTAAAGTCGATTTCCCACTGCCTGACTTGCCGACAACAGCGACAAATTCACCTTTCCGAACCTCCAGGCTAACTTCTCTTAAGGCAATAAAGGAACCAGAGGGCGTATCATACCTTTTTGAGACCCGATTTACTGAAATGATTGGGCCACTTTGCGATGATTTCTCGTTAAAATTTTCTCGCATGATTTTTTGTTGGCTCATATGTGCAACCTCCTACTATCTATTTTTAGTTATTGAACACGTTGTTTCATTTCGATTATAATGTTCATAAATAAATGGTAACAATAACCAATGTTCTTTAGATTGTTCGAAATGAAACAAAACACTTCAAAATGTTCAGAAAAGGGGGCAACAATGACAGCCAAGAAGGAAGACAGGCGAGTGCAGCGTACGCGAAGCATGCTGTTTGACGCATTGATGGATCTTATGGTGGAAAAGGGGTACGACGCTATAACGATACAAGACATTATTGATCGTGCAAACATAGGTCGATCCACCTTTTATTCCCATTTCATGGATAAAGAACAGCTATTATTGGGCAGTCTCGACCAACTGAGAGAATTCCTTAAGCAGCAAAGAGTCTTGCTTTCTACATCTTCAGAATCAAGTGGATATCGATTTGCTTTCAGCTTAGCCATGCTGCAGCACGTACAAAGTCATAAACTTATATATAGAGCAGTAGCTGGTAAACAAAGCGGGGTTCTTGTCCTATATCACATGAAACGTATGCTTACTGAAATAGCGCATGAAGAAATCGCAGCACTTCTGCCAAGCTCCACATCTTCAAAAATCCCACAAGATGTCGCGATCGAATTTGTTGTAAATACATTTTGGTCCATTTTAACCTGGTGGATGGAAAAGAATATGCCTTATTCTGCAGCAGAAATGGATCAGATGTTTCACAAATTGGCACTTTCCGGCATCAGTGCGCTTCAATGAGTATTAGAATTAAATAATGGAATCAAATGGATAGAGAGATAGGGGAAGATCTGGAGGAGTTGATCTCCATTGGAGCTCGGCGGGGAAGAGCGGACGCAGCGGGAGATTGCGAAGGAGCTTGGGATCTGGCGGTCGTATGTTTCACGTGAGAAGCGGGCTTTCATGAAGCTTTATCATGGGTTTTATAAGGCGAAGCGGTAAAAAAGAGGCGAAAGCCTCTTTTTTACCATAGGAGAAAGTATACTATCTGAGGGGTATCCGTTCCTGTCGTTGTAAAAGTGATCGAGCGAAGGTTGCCCTGACATCAGGAGAGTGCCGTGTGACCTAGATTCGTCCGGTGAGAACGCTTCCAATTCACCTGTGCTCCTAAGATTATTTCAGGGTTAATCTATGAAAGAGTAATAACGCACAATTTAACTGAAAGGTTATAAAGAATTGATTAATTCAATACCCACATCGACCAGAACTGTACTATTGATCAGATTAAGTAATATTTTCGCACGTTTTTTATGCTTATCAATCTTTTTGATAATTCCTTCTTTGCCTGTTAGTGGACCAGAAACAACGTGAATTTTAGTACCTTCCATGTAAATTTTCGAATAATCAATTACACCTTCTTGGTTTAATAAATTTAAAATGGTTGACATCTCTTCGTCCGAAACTTGTTGAAAATAAAGATCCTCATCTGTATGTTCGTCGAACCGCAAGATGGGTAAGTCGGTGGTGTCCCTCTTTATTTGTTGCACGTGGCTGAGATCAGAAAACTGCTTGTCTCGAGAATTTAAGTAATTTAAAAACTTGTATGTAAAGGGAGCTTTGCACAATTGATAATACATTGAAAACGTAATGGACGCTTGGATAAAAACGTATCCTGGATAAAGGATTTTAATTACATTGTGAGTCTCACCCATTGTTTTTTCGGGCACTTTTCTTCTTGGGATAATGCATTGTACCTTACTAGAATCAAAATACTTATTGATATAATTCTTTACAATAAATTCCTTTCCGCTTTTAACAAAAATAACATACCAAGCCAAAGACATCACCTCGACAATGTTATCAATTCGAGAAAATTTCATAGAGGAGAAGCAAAATATTAAATAAATCTTATCTGATGAATAAAGAAAAATCAAGAAATATTTCCATATAACGGAATTAATGTGTGTTGAATGCAATATCCATATATAGTATAAAAGAACCATGACTTTAATAGAATTGACTTTATTTTTTTTCTCTCAGTATAATAGACTCAAGAAAGTATTGTGTTTAATTTCCGTCCATCACAATCTTTAATTAAAGCAAATCGCTGTTTCGGCACGTTTGCTTCTGATTAATGATACATATTGTAACATTACGTGTAGTGTAACTTGTTTAGTTACATGAAAGGGGGAAGTTCTGCGCTCTTAGGAGGCAGGCTTTTTTATTTGCTTCGTCCAGTCGTAGTTAAGCTTAGTTAGCAAAGGAGACTAATAAGAAAATGGTTGCTTTTATTTTCCCCGGTCAAGGCTCACAAAGAAAAGGAATGGGCGGAACACTATTTGATGAGTTCAAGGAATTGACGTTACAAGCAGACCAGATTTTAGGCTTCTCTATGAAAGAACTTTGTATGGAAGACCCCCATTTGAACTTGAATTTAACCCAATATACCCAGCCGGCTTTATACATAGTCAATGCGTTAAGTTACCTGAAAAAAATCAGAGAAACGGTAAGAAAACCAGATTTTGTCGCCGGTCATAGTTTAGGAGAATATAATGCCTTATTTGCAGCAGGGGCTTTTGATTTTGAAACAGGATTGAAATTGGTCAAAAAAAGGGGGGAACTCATGAGTCGCGCCGCCGGTGGTGGTATGGCAGCGGTGATTGGAATAAGTGAAGATCAGGTAAGAGACATAATAAGGAGGAATAATTTACAAAATATAGATATTGCAAATTTGAATTCACCTTTTCAAATTGTTATTTCAGGGCCGAAATCGGATATTGATTTTTCAAAACCAATTTTTGAATCCATACCTGAAGTGATCATGTTTACTCAACTAAAAACAAGCGGAGCTTTCCATTCCCGGTATATGGAAGAGGCAAGAAAAGAATTTGAAGTATTTTTGAATTCGCTTACATTTTCCAATATACAAATACCGGTCATATCCAATGTTCTTGCCAGACCCTATAAGCAATCTGAGATTAAACAGAATCTGGTTGACCAGATTACCCATACTGTCAAATGGACCGAGAGTATCCGATATTTGATGGGCTTAGGCGAGATAGAGTTTGAGGAGATTGGAACGGGGAACGTATTAACTGGATTAATACAACGAATTCGAAGAGAAGCCGAGCCATTAGTAATTGAACCAGAACAAGTTGAAAGTCAGGCTGTTAATGAGTTGTTGTCGGTTTCTGCCCAAGCTCACCGGGGAAACGGTTTCGATGAAGATATTTCACCGTTATCTTTAGGGAGCAGTGCGTTTAAAAAAGATTATGATTTGCGATACGCCTATGTAACCGGAGGCATGTATCGGGGGATTGCTTCAAAAGAAATGGTAGTAAAAGTAGGAAAAGCAGGGATGCTGGGCTTCTTTGGAAGCGGCGGTCTGAAGCTGTCTCAAATTGAAGAGGCCATTCAATATATCCAAAAGGAGCTTACCCAAGGGCAAGCCTACGGGATGAATTTAATCATGAATTTGAATTCGCCCGAAATTGAAGAAAAGACCGTCGATCTCTATTTGAGATATAGCATCAAACATGTTGAAGCTTCTGCTTTTATTAGTATTACTCCGGCTATAGTGAAATATCGTGCCAAAGGGTTAACACGGGATCAATCGGGAAATGTAACTTCACTCAACAAAATTATTGCAAAAGTATCTCGCCCCGAAGTAGCGGAAATGTTCCTGAGTCCGGCTCCGGAAAGAATTGTTTATAAACTCTTAGCTGATAAAAAGATAACAGCGGAAGAAGCTGAGTTACTCAAGAAAATTCCTGTTGCTGATGATATTTGCGTTGAAGCGGACTCCGGTGGACATACGGATGGCGGGGTTGCCTATGCGATGATACCCGCTATGATGAAAATTCGGGATGAAATGATGCAAAAATATAAATATCCAAGAAACATCAATGTTGGTGCAGCTGGAGGTATTGGAACTCCTGATGCTGTTGCAGCCGCTTTTATTTTAGGGGCTGATTTCATTTTGACCGGTTCCATTAATCAATGTACGGCGGAAGCGAGTACAAGTAACGCAGCAAAAGATTTGTTACAGCAAATCAATATTCAAGATACGGAATATGCGCCGGCTGGAGATATGTTCGAGTTAGGCTCCAAGGTGCAAGTCCTAAAAAAAGGCGTATTTTTTCCCGCCAGGGCTAATAAATTATATGATTTGTATTTTCACTATAATTCCATCGATGAAATTGACAGGAAAACGAAAGATCATATTCAAGATAAGTATTTTAAGCGAAGTTTTGATCAGGTGTATGAAGATTGCAAATCATTTCATCCTCCACAAGAGATTGAGAAGGCAGAACGCAATCCCAAATACAAAATGGCTATGATTTTTAAATGGTATTTTGGTCATAGCACGCAGTGGGCGCTTAGCGGCAATGAGGAGCACAGAGTTGACTTTCAAATACAATGCGGTCCGGCACTTGGGGCGTTTAACCAATGGGTTAAAGGTACGGTAATGGAAAATTGGCGAAACCGGCATGTTGATGAAATCGGTGAAAAGTTAATGACGGAAGCGGCCAAATTACTGAATAACAGAATGAAAGCTCTTGCTGGTGTTTATTAATTTTATTCCAATGTGAGGTATAAAGGATGAAACTGGAAACTTTAACGTATTTGCCTGATATAAACTCGAGTGAAACTCCGCTTCTTTTCATCCATGGCGGAAGTCATGGTGCATGGTGCTGGAAGGAGCACTTCCTTCCGTATTTTTCATCCAAGGGGTTTCCTTCTTATGCGGTAAGTCTTCGGGGACATGGGGAAAGTGAAGGGAATGAACATATTCATTCATTTTCATTAAATGATTATATGGATGATGTACTTGAGGTTGTGCAGCTTATAAAGAAGAAGCCGGTTATTATCGGGCATTCATTAGGAGGAGCGATCGTTCAAAAAATATTGTGCTCGCATCCAGATCAGATTGAAGCGGCAGTTCTAATGGCTTCGATACCCCCAAATGGCATGTCCAGAGATATTCGGCGCTTGTTGTTTACCCGGTTCAAAGAACTTTATCAAATCCGGTTATTCGATCAGGGGAGAAGTCCTCATATGCCGTCTCGAGCTTTCTTATCTCCAGACTTACCGGCCCAAAAACGTGAAGAATATTTAGGGTTATTAAAACCGGAATCAACCAAAGCTCAGCATGAATTAATGAGACGGATTGTTCCTAAATCAGTATCTATCAACGTCCCCCTGTTAGTTTTAGGGTCAAAGCAGGATTGGTTTTTTCCGGAAAAGACGGTGATCAAAATTGGGAAGAGCTATCAAACGGAACCGATTATCTTTAACGATATTTGTCACGATATGATGTTAGATCCAAATTGGCGCGCCGTTGCCGATCAGATCGTTCCTTTTTTGCATAAGTTGGCGACTTAAATCAAGGAGGAAAAGTCAATGAGTCAACAAGGTTCCTATCAAATCAGCACCATTGCGAGTAATGTTGAAAAAGAACTTGAACGTTTAAAAGCACAGGTTGATTTATTTTGGGATAAGGAGCTAAAGCATTATAAAGAGTTTGGCTTGAATGACGGCATGTCAGTGGTGGAAATCGGTTCAGGCCCCGGATTTGTGTCTGAAAAAATTTTAGAAAATTTCGGCAGTGTGCATATCACAATGATGGAGATTGATCCTTTATTGGTGAACTATTCCAAGAGTTATTTGGCACAGAAAAACTATACGCGATTTGAAATAACTCAAGGGTCGATTACGGAGACTGGATTTCCTGAAAATACCTTTGATTTTGCAATAATCAGATTAGTGGTAGAGCATTTACCGGATCCGATCGATGCGGTTCGTGAAATTCTTCGAATTTTGAAGCCTGGCGGGAAGGCTGTATTCGTTGATAATGATTTTGAAATGCATATTATTACATATCCTCAAATTTTACAGTTAAGAGAACTCTATGATGCTTATTGCAAATCACGATACTCCGAGGGAGGGAACCCACGAATTGGCAGGGAATTACCGATGCTTTTGAAAAAAGGGGGATTTTCGAAGATCGATTTGGAAATTATTTGTGCTCATAGTGAAATTTTGGGGGAAGAGATTTTCTTTAAATCAGAAGGGATCGGCATTCCAACGAAATTAGTTCAAGATGGATTCCTATCTAGTAAGACGTTAGGCGAAATATCGATCGAGTGGAGAAACATGATTAAAAGTAATGATCATGCCCTTGTCCGTCAACTGTACATGGCTGTTGGGGAAAAACCATTGTAGAGAGGAGCAGTAGCGAATGCAGTTGGATTCTCAGGAAGATATCGAACTATGTTTGATAGCCATTATCACCGATTTGTTTGAGATTACAAGGGATTCTCTGGATTTTGAGAAAAGCTTTTTAGAATTAGGCATGAATTCGGTATTATCGGTAGACTTAATAGAAGCAATTAACCTAAAGTTGGGGATCGATTTAGGAGTTGAAATTGTTTTTGATTATCGCGGGGTCAAGGAATTAGCCCAATATATTCACACTAAGTACGGAAAAGTGCATGGTCAGGATGTTCCTTCGCGCCAAAAAATCCAGCCGGCCAATAAAAAGCAAAAAATGAGGACGGAGAGAAAAAAAGCGGAAGACCCGCCAAAGGCAGATAGCGAGGTTCACTTTTCTGATGAGATCAAGCGGGATTCAGATATAGCCATAATAGGTATTTCGGGCAGGTTTGCCGGTTCTGAAACCGTTGAACAATTTTGGGAGCACTTGCAAAACGGAGATTGCTGTGTAACGGAAATTGACCGTAGAGGTTGGGAAGAAGCCGATTATTATGATCATAATGCTGCCCGGAAAAATAAATCGATTAGTAAATGGGGCGGATTGATTAAAGATATCGATAAATTTGACACTGAATTTTTTAATATTACGCCCCGTGAAGCAGAAAGAATGGACCCTCAACAAAGGCTGTTCTTGGAAGAGTCATTTAAAGCTATTGAAGATAGCGGTTATTCCATTGAACAGATGGCGGGAAGAAAGGTAGGAGTTTTTGTAGGAGGGCGGAGCTCCGATTATAAAGATAAAACGTTACTAGCAAACGATATTAATGCGCTTACATTTTTGGGAACTGATATGTCCATTTTGGCTTCTAGGATTTCTTACTTTTTGGATTTTAAAGGGCCGAGTCTAGCGATTGATACAGCGTGCTCATCATCCCTCGTAGCCATCCATTACGCATGTGAAAGTATTCGTAGAGGCGAGTCTGAAGTTGCTTTAGGCGGCGGGGTCTTCGTCATCAACTCACCGGAATTTATGATTATGGCATCTAAAACGGAAATGTTATCCCCTGACGGCAAATGTAAAACCTTTGATAACGCTGCGAATGGTATTGTCGTTGGCGAAGGGGTCGGGGTGCTTATATTAAAACGGTTGGATGCCGCACTTCAAGATAGAGATCATATTTATGGAGTCATCAAGGGTTCCGCCATTAATCAGGATGGCAGAACGCAAAGCATTACAGCTCCTAGCTCACTTTCCCAAAAAGCCTTGATTGTTGAGGCATATGAAAAAGCGATGATTAGTCCTGAAACAATTAGTTACATGGAAGCCCATGGTACGGGAACAAAATTAGGGGATCCCATTGAAATCAAAGCATTAACCGAAGCATTTCAGTCGTTTACGGATAAAGATCAATTTTGTGCCATTGGGTCCCATAAACCGAATTTTGGACATTCGATTATGGCAGCCGGCATTGCCGGTGTTTTTAAAATTTTAATGGCGATGAAATACCGGAAAATTCCGCCAACCATTCATTTTACAAAGGTTAATGAACATGTCGATTTTGAAAACAGCCCTTTTTTCTTAAATACTGAATTGCTGGAATGGAAGCACAAGGAGGGGACTCCTTTAAGGGCGGGGGTCAGCTCGTTTGGGTTTAGCGGAACGAACTGCCACCTTATTATTGAAGAGCCGCCTGTTCAAGAGAGCAGGGACAATATGAACAAGAAGCCGTATTATCCGTTCGTCTTCTCTGCCAAGACCAAAACTGCCCTGCATCAAAAGCTATTGGATCTGAGCAAATGGTTGGATAAGGAAGCTGAAAACTATCTAGTTGAAGATATTGCCTACACATTGCTTGTTGGTCGCAGTAACTTCCCGTTCCGATGCGCTTTTATTGCCAGGGATGCTGCTGAATTAAAACAAAAGCTTTTGGAAATTACCCAAGAGGGGACAACCGCTGATTACTTTAGCAATGATCCCCATCCTTCTCTCAAACGGGAGCCGGTGTTAAAAGAATTAAAAGAATATGGCGAAGATTTATTAGAAGATTTAGGGGAATCTAGCGACTTATCTCCTGAAGCTTTTAAAGAAAAATTATCAGTGCTGCTATATCTTTATATTCAAGGATATTTCCCGAATTGGATTCATTTATTTATCAATGAGAAAAATAATAAGATTCCTCTGCCTGCATATCCGTTTAGCGGAAGAAGTTTTTGGATCCCCGAACAGAAGGACTCCCCAATTCCTTCCGCTATTCAAAACAGGATTTCGTCACAATCGATTACGGATAAACATGCTTCTCAAGCTCCATCTTTTATTCAACCGCAAGCGTTTAACGTTTCACCAACAGCTGATCGGACATTACAATTACTGGAAAGTCAGGCGGAATTGCAACCAAGTACAGTTCATCCCCAATCTGTACAGGAACAATCTTTATTGGATACTTTAATAACCAGCCTAGCGAATACTCTGGGTGTTCCATCCAAATTCCTGGATATAGATACAAAGTTTGTGGATATGGGATTGGATTCGATTACTGGTGTTGAGTGGATTCGAGAGATCAATGACAGATTCGGACTTTCTGTCAAAACCACGAAAATCTATGATTACCCAACAATTAGGGAATTAGTCAAACTCTTTGAAAAAGAACTGAGTACACAAAAATCCGTACTGCCACAAGTCTTCACTCACTCATCTGTAATTGCTTCTGATGACTCGCATTCACATATCGAAAAGCCCAAAGGGATTACTTTGAAGCCCATGCAGGATGGATGGATTCAATCTTCTGAAACATCAAAGCAACCCGTGAAGATGGAGGGGCTGTTGCCTCAACAAGGAAGTTCGTTGGAGACGGATTTTGCGACTCATCATCAGGAACCAGTATCAGGGAAACTATTAGAGGAAACCTTAATCATCAGCTTGGCGAATATGTTAGGCATTAATTCCAATGCTTTCGATCCAGATACCATGTTTGTGGATTTGGGATTGGATTCGGTTACCGGCGTTGAGTGGATTCAGGAAATTAACAACCAGTTCGGACTTTCCATCAGAACCACGAAAATCTATGATTACCCCACCATTCGAGGATTGAGGGGATTCTTAGAAAAAGAATTGAACGAACAGAAACGGAAACTGACGGAAACACCTGCACAAAAATCTTCACCTATTTCTTTGCAATTGCTGATCCAACAGGTTCATCAGGGGAAACTTGGCGCGGAACAAGCCATTCAGTTTTTTAATCATGCTGAAAGAAGTTAGAGGTGGTAAACATGAGTCCAGAGGAAATATTCAAAGCATTGCAAGTAGGGACGATGAATCCTGAAGATGCCGAGAAGGAGTTATTGAGATCGCTGCCAACAACACCTGACCAAGATTCCTTCAATCAATGGATGGACAGCTTGGACCTGCAAGCGAGAATGAATGGTGAGAACGAGGATCCGTTAAAAAGCATAACCAATCCAATTAACGCCCCAAAAGGCGTTTTTTTTAATAAATTCCAATCAGTCGGCGTAAAGCCCGAGTTTCTGGGCAATCCCATTTTTCAGAAACGATATGGTTGCAAATGGAACTATTTTGCAGGCTCGATGGGCCGGGGAATAGCCTCGGAAGCATTAGTCGTTGCAATGGGCAAAGCGAATCTATTAAGTTTTTTTGGGAGCGCTGGGTTAGGTGTAAGGGAGTTAGAGGCACATATTGTAAGTTTGCAAACTCAGCTTGGACAGGACAAGCCATTCGGCATGTGTTTAATTTCCAACTTGGATCAGATCGAGGAGGAAAGAGAGCGCGTTGAATTATTTCTAAAGTATCAAATTCCTGTCGTAGAGGCATCGGCTTATGCTCAATTATCTTTGCCATTAGTCTATTATCGAGTTAAAGGTCTCGTTCAACATGGGGACAACATTGTGATTCCGCGACGGATCATTGGCAAATGTTCTCGGCTAGAAGTGGCCCGTCTATTTTTGTCACCGCCTCCGATCCATATGATTCAAGATTTATTAACTTCAGGTTTGATTAGCGGGGAAGAAGCCAGGTTGTCGCAATATATCCCTATGGCAGATGATCTGGCTGTAGAAGCGGATTCCGGAGGACATACTGACCAAGGGGTTTCCTTCTCATTAATCCCGTCCATTATTTCTACAAAAGAAAACCTGCAGCGCCAATATCAATACCAAGAAGAGATCTTAATCGGTTGCGGTGGCGGCATCGGAACGCCTGAGGCGGTTGCTGCTGCATTTACATTAGGCGCTGATTTCATTTTTACAGGTTCAATCAATCAATGTACGGTAGAAAGCGGCGCTCACGATGTTGTGAAAGATCTGTTACATACAATTTCAATCCATGATACTGCGATTACGATTGCAGGAGATATGTTTGAAATTGGCGCGAAAGCACAAGTTGTTAAAAAAAACACGCAGTTTCATGCACGAGCAAATCATTTATACAAATTATATATGAATTATCACTCACTTGAGGATATTCCGCCGTCAATCAAGAAACAGATTGAAACCCTATATTTTAAAAAGACCTTCTCCGAAGTATGGACTGAGGTTTGCGAATATAAAAGAGGAAGAAAATCTGATCAAATAAAAGAAGCCGAAGAGAATCCGCGATATAAAATGGTTTTAATCTTTAAATGGTATTTTGCTCATTGTAGTCAGGTTACCCGGGTTGGCGCTGAATCTGAGAAAGATAATTTCCTCATACCATGCGGTCCGGCGTTGGGAGCTTTTAACCAGTGGGTTAAAGGGACACCGTATGAACATTGGAGAAATCGCCACGTTGATAAAATGGCTGAATTACTAATGATGAATGCTTGTGACTATATACGGAACAAACCATCGGATCATGAAAGCCCAGCGATAGCCATCATTGGTATGTCAGGACAATTTCCAAAGGCAAAAACGGTAGCTGAGTTTTGGGAAAATGTGAGTCAGGGTAAGGACTGTATTTCGGAAATTCCTTCAACTCGATGGTCGATCGATGATTATTATGATCCTGATTTGAAAACTCCTGGAAAGACCAATTGCAAATGGCTAGGCGCATTAGAGGATGTAGATGTATTTGATCCTCTATTTTTTAGGACTTCACCCAGCGAAGCAGAGTTGATGGATCCCCAGCAGCGTTTGTTTTTGGAGAATGCTTGGCATTGTATTGAAGATGCGGGCTTGAATCCTGCCAGTTTATCTGAGAGCCGCTGTGGCGTTTTTGTAGGCTGCGGCCCCGGTGACTACAGACAGCATACTCCCGAAGAAGAACTATCAGCTCAAGGTTATATGGGAAGTTCAATGGCTATTCTATCGGCACGGATTGCGTACTTCCTTAATTTGAAAGGCCCTAGTTTAGCGGTCGACACCGCTTGTTCCTCCTCATTGGTAGCTATTGCGGAAGCTTGCAATAATTTGATTTTGAAAACTTGTGATCTGGCCTTGGCAGGCGGAGTCCATTTATTTTTAAGTCCGGCGGGTTTCATCACCAACAGTAAATCGGGAATGCTATCCCAAGATGGACGTTGTTTTAGCTTTGATACGCGTGCGAACGGTTATGTTCCAGGTGAAGGTGTCGGAGTTATTTTATTGAAACGGCTAGAGGATGCGGTTCGCGACGGTGACCCGATTCATGGAGTGATTCGGGGATGGGGCGTCAATCAAGACGGAAAAACGAATGGAATTACCGCTCCTAGCGTGAATTCACAGATTCTTTTAGAAAAAGAGGTTTACGAGCGTTTTGGTATTAATCCGGAAACAATTTCTATGGTAGAAGCACATGGCACGGGAACCAAGCTGGGAGATCCCATTGAAGTAGAGGCTCTAACTGAATCGTTCCAATCGTTTACAGATAAGAAGAATTATTGTGCTTTAGGATCGGTTAAAAGTAATATTGGGCATCTGATTAAAGCGGCCGGAATTGCTGGTGTAATTAAGGTTTTATTGGCAATGCGGCACCGTATGCTGCCGCCAACGATCCATTTTCATACGTTAAATGAACATATTACTCTCGAAAATAGCCCATTTTACATAAATACAGAACTAAAACCATGGGAAGTACCAGGGGGAATGCCCCGATGTGCCAGTGTTAGTTCTTTTGGATTCAGTGGAACCAATGCCCATATTGTTATTGAGGAATATCTGCAGGAGAACAAATCTTTTACAGCTCCGAGCAGAGAAAAGCCGGATCAACCGCTTCTGTTTGTACTCTCTGCCGGAAGCAAAGAGCAATTAAAAAGCTATGCCCAATCCATTAAGGATTTTGTTGAATCGAATGCAACTGTAAACTTAGTCGACGTGGCTTACACCTTACAAGTTGGGCGGTTGGCTATGGATTTTCGGCTAGCGGTCTTAGCGAATTCGAGGGAGGATTTATTACAGGCATTGGATAGTTTTATTGCAGACCATGCATCGGGAAATGTAAGCTTCAACCAGGTTAAAAAGAGCAAAGATGAGGCAGGGTCATTGGCCGCAGATGAAGATGCAAAAACAATACTGCATCATTCCGTTCAAACATCGGATTATTTGACAATATTGGAATCGTGGGTAAAAGGTTCAAATTTTGACTGGAATCCACTGTATCGTACCCATGACAAACCCAGTAGGATCAGCATGCCTACTTATCCATTCGCCAGAGAACGTTACTGGCTGCCGGAAAATATTTTACAAACGAATTCTACAACAGCCTTACCTGCTAATGCGACCATACATCCGTTATTACACCAAAATACTTCCAGCTTTTTTGAACAGCGATTTACATCGACATTTACCGGCAGGGAGTTTTTTTTGAGCGACCATGTCGTAAAAGGGCAGCGAGTTTTGCCAGGAGTAGCTTACCTGGAGTTGGCCAGAGCAGCTATAGAGCAGGCGATGGAGGAATCAAACAAAACCACCGTATGTCTTAAAAACATCATTTGGGCCCGCCCCGTAGTTGTAGAGAGTGAATCCTACCCGCTGCATATTGGACTAAACCCTAACGATCATGGAGAGATTGCCTATGAGGTTTATAGCGATGCCAAAGGGGCGGATAACGAACCGATCGTGCATAACCAGGGTATTGCGATATTGAAGCCTGCGGCAGAAGCATTCATTTTGGATCTTAAGGCATTGCAATCCGAATGCAGCCAAACTATTCTTACGCAGGATCAATGTTATGATGCTTATCAAAGAATGGGAATTGAGTATGGAATAGGACATAAGGGGATCGAGAAGGTATATGTCGGAACAGGACAAGTACTAGCGAAGCTCTCTTTGCCAACGTCTTTATCTCATACTGAAGAACAATATGTTTTGCACCCAAGTATCATGGATTCAGCCTTACAAGCATCAGTAGGTTTAAAGTTAACTAGAGAAGAAATGGGGAACAATAATTCCATTAAACTGACTCTCCCATTTGCATTGCAAGAAATTGAGATTTTTGATGCATGCACATCCAATATGTGGGCGTTCATCCGGCGTAGTAAAAACAGTTCATTCGTGGATAGGCTTGAGAAGCTTGATGTTGATATCTGTGATGAAGCGGGAAGAGTTAGAGTACGAATAAAAGCGCTGACAAGCAGAGTTCTCGAGGGTGAATTGGGAGCAGCAGACTCCATGGATACGTTCGGGACTTTATTGCTTACCCCAACCTGGAAAAAGCAAGCTATCTCTTCTTCAGCAGAAAGACCGAAAATTCATAATTATGTCCATCATCATGTAGTTCTTTGTGAGCTAAGTAAAGATGTCCAGGAAAGAATCGAGACTCGTATGCAGAGCGTAATGCCTGGAATCCGCTTCCAGATTATGCAGTCCCCGTACCAAGATCTGGACATGAGATTTACTGCGTATGCCACCCAGTTATTTGAGGAGATCTATCGTCTCTTTAAAGAAAAACCAAAAGGCAGCATCTTCATCCAGATCGTAACCTCCAATTGCGAAGAACGGCAAATTTTTTCGGGACTTGCGGGACTTCTACGAACCGCTCAATTGGAGAATCCAAGTTTAATCGGGCAGCTCATTGAGGTAGAATCCGAAGAAAACGCTGAAGGAATTGTAACGAAATTATTGGAGAATAGCCAAACTCCTTCTGAACATTGGATTCGATATCACGCTGATCAACGTCTGATTCATGGTTGGAATGAATGTGAAACGATGCAGGAAGAAGATAAGATTCCTTGGAAAGATGGGGGGATTTATCTCATCACGGGGGGGCTAGGCGGGTTAGGACTCATTTTTGCTAAAGAAATCACGAAGCGAATCAAGAACGCAATTTTGATTTTAACAGGCAGATCTCCACTCAGCGAGGAAAAACTAGCTAAATTAAAAGAATTCAGCAGCACGGATACTCGAATAGCATACAGACAGGTCGATGTGTCCGACCGCGAAGCGGTTATTGAATTATTTCAAAACATCCGGGAATGCTTCGGGGGTCTTAGTGGTATTATCCATGGCGCTGGAGTCATCAGGGACAATTTCATCATTAAAAAGACAAAAGATGAATTCATGGAAGTGTTAGCGCCCAAGGTAACAGGGTTGTTGAATCTGGATCAAGCCAGTAAAGATGTGAACCTGGACTTTTTTATTCTGTTCTCGGCAATCGCCGGAACGATTGGTAATGTTGGACAGGTCGATTACGCAACCGCGAACGCCTTTATGGATGCTTATGCCAATTACCGTAACCGATTAGTTGAAAACAACCAACGCCATGGGAAAACACTATCGGTCAATTGGCCGTTGTGGCAGGACGGCGGAATGAGTGTTGATAAAGAACGCGAAGCGATGATGATCCAGAATACCGGTATGACGGCTATGCAGACCGAAAGCGGCATCCGAGCTTTATATCGGGGTATAGCGTCCGGTGAAGGCCAGATTATGGTGATGGAAGGCCAAATCGCTAAAATGAGGCAGATGTTGTTGGAAATCAATCCTGTTTCCGTACGATCGACAAAGTTGGAAACTGCTGGTAACAGCTTGCATGATCTAGTGCAACAGGATTTGGTCCAAATCGCAGCTGAATTACTTAAGGTAAATCCTGCGAATATCGATGCAACCGTAGTGTTGACTGAATATGGATTTGAACCGTTCCATGTGGCTGAGCTAGCTAATAAACTCAATGAAAAATACGCGTTTGAGGTTTCTGCTTCCCAATTATTTGACCATTCAACGCTTCATCGTATTACTAATTACTTGATCGAAACATACGGCAAAATACTCAACAATAGATATCGAATTGACAATTTGCACATAACTTCTTCCTCAGGAGAAGATACAAGCGCAGCAGCAGCCGGAGAGGAAGCGCTTCTTGAAAAAGTCGTAAATTATGTAAAGAGGACACTATCTTCTGTCATCAAGCTGCCCGTGAATCGAATTGAAGCGGACGCCGAGTTAGAAACATACGGAATCGATTCGATCATGGTTATGCAATTAACGAATCAATTAGAAAAAGAATTCGGTTCATTATCTAAAACATTATTTTTTGAATACCAAACTATTCAGGAATTGGCCGGGTATTTTCTTGAGGCACACCGGGAGCAGCTGCAGAAAATATGGGGGATTGCAGAAAAAGCAGCAACGATTGCCCAGGATCAAGACATTGGGGTTGATCGTGTGACGATTGCGCCTAAAAGCCATAGACGCCAAAGGTTTGCCTCACTTAAGGGAGTTCCCGCAGAGAAAGGGAACGAAGTATCCGACATTGCTGTCATTGGGATTTCAGGAAGGTACCCCGGGGCGAGAAATTTGCAGGAATTTTGGAACAATTTGCGGGACGGACGAGATAGCATCGTTGAAATTCCTAAAGAGCGCTGGGACTCCAGCCTATACTTTGACGAAGATAAAACGAAACCCGGAAAAATGTATTCCAAGTGGGGTGGATTTTTGGAGGGGGTGGATCAATTCGATCCGCTTTTCTTCCATATTTCTCCACGCGAAGCGGAACTGATGGATCCTCAGGAACGCTTATTTTTGGAGTGTGTGTATGAAGCTATGGAGGATGCGGGATATACTCGCGAAACATTAGGTTCGTACCGCGAGTTGGGTCTGGAAGGAAACGTCGGGGTTTATGTCGGGGTCATGTATGAAGACTATCAGCTTTTCGGAGTCCAGGAACAGACTGTGGGAAGACCGGTAACGGCGGGAGGAACCTTAGCATCAATTGCTAACAGGGTATCCTACTTCTTTAATTTCCATGGACCGAGCATGGCTGTGGAAACGATGTGCTCCTCCTCATTAACAGCCATTCATCTGGCTTGCCAAAATATCCAGCGGGGCGGATGCGAACTGGCGATTGCGGGAGGAGTGAATGTTTCTCTTCACCCGAATAAATATCTGAAACTTAGCCAAGGGAAGTTTATTTCC
>NZ_JBFNXH010000028.1:0-42171 GCF_040812395.1 Paenibacillus tabacirhizosphaerae
TTATTTTATACAAAAATACCGAGGCTATCTCTCAGGTCTTTTCAGACCTTTTGAGACAGCCTCTTTTGTTATTTATTATAAATATTGAGCATTTGCATTATTTTATTTTTGTCCTGTAGAATATTTTTATGATAACTTTTTTTGTAATTGGAAATGCAGTAAAAAAAGACATTGAACCTACACTAAATTAATGAAGCTTATGATTTGCAAGAAATTTCTGAACTGCCTTCTTATCTTTCTCAGGCAAGCTATTAGATATGAGGGTCAGATATTCACAAATTAATGAGAGCATACTACTTTTTTTATGAACAAAGCCATTTTGATTACTTGTATCTAATGTCAACACTTCAGTTAGCTCTGAGATGTTGCTAGGCTCAATAGCATAATCACATATGGAAATAAGAATTGTTTCTAAGTTTCCATAATACCCCTTTAGGAGTTCATCTTTTGATTTAGTGTATAGTTCAATATAGTCATTTATGTTTGTCTCTTTTAGTAAGGTCATTATAATATCAGAGGAATTATGTCTTTTAGGCTTATAGTCATGTGCTATTAGTATATCAATCGCAGTCTTTGAAGTTATCTCGGCTATAATATCTATAGTCTTCATAACTATCTCTTTTTTATTTCTATCCAACAATATGCTTAATCCATTTAGGTTATCGATGTCTGAAAAAACATGTGGGATATTATATTCCATTAAAAGACTATCTAAAAATGCAATTATGGAATAATCATCTAGCGCATTAATTATTCCCCAAAGCTCAACACTGGAAAAAAATTGCTCTGACTCATCAAGCAAAAATTTAATGCATATAGCTGAGTTTTGAATCTCGTTTTTTTCTCTTATTGATTTTAAAAGAATATTCTTAAATTCATCGCGCACCCTAGGGTTAGATATATAAATATCCGTGTCCATATGACAAAAGTTTTGAATTATAATATCTCTACGCTTGTTATCAGATATATTCCATAAATCAATAATTTTTTCAAGATTATCATTTGAGTCTTGCTTAAAGTATATGCTTACAATATTGTCAACCATTGACTTCGTAGGAGGATTTGTTTCAAGTAATAAGTCGCAATATTCTATTAACTCACTTTTTAAGTCAGTATCAGTTATGTACGTACTACCAAAATACATGCAACATTGCTTTAAGATTCCTTTTGAGTTTGGGTGAGCTTTCATGATTTCGAAAATCTGATCATCATATTTTGTTTTTAATGAAGTATTTCTAAGTGCGATTATAGATTTCTCTAATATACTTTCATTGTCTGTTTGAAGTAACTTAGAGAAATCTATCTTTTTTAGATTCACATCTTTTGGAGTTAAAAGACTGAGCACACTCAATATCAAATTTGAGTTTGCATAATTCTTAGATATATATTCATTTATAAAATCTTTAAATATATCTATTTCAAAAATATTTCTGTCGGAGTACGAGAAAGATTCAACAAACTCTTCAAGTTCGTTTTGAGTAGATTTCTTCATTTTATCAATAACTTCAACTACTGACAATTTATCAGAAGTAAATTTAAGTTTATCTGGCTCTGTAATTTTAATTATATTAAAGCGATTCAGCAAACTAGCCAGATTTAACTTGAATTTTTTATCTGTTGACATGTCAGCATATAATTTTCCTTTCAGAAACCCTGGCAATTCACAATCACCAGCTAAAATGGGAATTACCTTTACTTTTTTTCCTTCAATTTCTTGATTCATGGCTACATCAAGTTCTTTTTTTACCCATTCAGAAGAGATTGAATTTTTTGATATTAGCGCAATTAAATAATCACCGTTATCTATACCTTCACGAATTTTTTCTATTAAAGAATCACCCAGCTTTATTTCAGACTCATCAATCCAACATTTGACCCCATACAAACCTAAGTTAGCTGATATTTTCCTAGCTAAAGGCTTGTCTCTGAAATTATGACTAATAAACGCAGTTTGCATCGTCGCCACTCCATTTAATTTTATTTTAGCATTCACTCTATTGACACTTTAACATACAGTTGTATACAGATAAAGTTATTATTCCCTTTTGAGTTATAACATTAAGATGATGTGAAAGCATTTTTAGGTGCCTCACCTCCATTAACAGATTACTCGATTTAAAGATGTGGATTGAGTTATCAAGTTTTACAGAAAAAGCTCTGCTTTGGTTTTGAATACTAGTCAAATCAAGTCACCACTCCTAAAGTCTGAATCATCACACAGCGACGGATTGTGGATTTACCAAGCCACAGCTCAGAAAAACGAACCCTTGTCCATACAAAACCACAATGGTTAATGCTGGACAGGGGTTCGATATGCTTCCATTCATAAACTCTTTAATGAAAGTACCGTTAATTGTGTCTAGGGGGCACTTTTGACGGTACTTTCGCTTCAAGAGAACTGCTGCCGAAATATCAAAATATTAGTTTATTCTTCCATTTATTTCTTGACCCTGATTTGAGCATTTAATATCATTTGCTCATGCAGCACATGATATCACGTAGTCAGTGAGGGGGAGAAGGATGGAGAAAAAGTTCTTATTGAGGATGTCTGATGAAAAGTATAGGACGCTGTCAGAAATGGCAAATACGACAAGCTTAAATCAATATATTAACGATGTGCTTGATGCACATATCATCCAAAAGGAAGGCAGGAGAAGCAGAGTGGAGAAAATTGAAATTGGGGAATTCAAAGTAAAGGATGTTCGTGAGGCAGTAACTGTTACCCAACGTAGTTGGTACATGGAGATTCTAGAGAAGTACAATATCTATTTCTTCGCGACGTCAAAAATTGTGACCCCTATGCAATTCATCTATTTCTATGGAGATTCTGGCTGTTCGCCTGCCAATTGTATTAGTCACGTTGGCAAAGTAAGTCACATCTACAGAAATGTACGAGGCGATGATATCAGAAGCTTGCCTGAACTTCAGGCTTTAATGGCTGATCCACTTTATGCTGATGAGATTGCTTCATGGGGAGAGTACCAAATTGTTGTGCTTTCAGAAGTGGGAGAACTTGTTAATCCAATCCCTCTAACAGGCAATTATGTAAACCACCCGAGGATCATAGTCAATCGGACATCTACTGTTGTTAAAGGCTTTGCTGCACCTAAGATGGATGACTTGTTCTAGAACTATTGATGGATCATCAAATGGAGTTACTGTTAGCCGTCTTTCTTTGGTCATGAGTAATAAACCCTACCAAATCATAATAGTTATTTATGAGTATTTGAAAAAACTGAAGGGGGCACTGTGTATGATAGAACTTAAGGATTCTGACCAAATGAGAGAATACCTAAGAGGGGTTCTCGCTCAAGCTGGTCATCACGCTCAAAATGTTGAAGCCTGCGTTATGGCACTCTTTGGAGGAGTTATCGCTTATAAAGATAAAGGCACGAACATAGAAGTGAAAGAGCATGATGGTGAAATGAAGAATGTTCTGTGGTTTCAAATTAAAGGGAAGAGATACGCTTTTACCTATAATCATGATGATCAATGTATTGAAATGCGTGAAAATAGCACTCAGGGGCCAGTCAAAGTAAGTTTCGATGATGCTTGGACGTTACAACAAATAAGGTCATTGTTTGCATCCTTATAAGAAATCAATCTATGCAACTTCTCCTAACATTTTCAGCATCACACTCCGGCGAATTATGGATTTACCAAGCCACGGCTCGGAAAGTCGAACCCTTGTCCGTATAAAACCACAATTTAAGGACTGAAAAAAGATTCGTCACGGTTTATTATTTAGAATGATTTTTCATCTACTACCATAAAAAATAGCTCTGGCCAGTTTTCAGGCTAGAGCTATTTTACTAGTATCTAAACGAATTTTTCAAATAGAGTTTTCCATATGTTTTTTGTAATATCATCAACAATTTTGGAACGCTGTAGAAGCAAACGTTGTTTTGCAAGTCTTGCTACATCAACTTTCCAACCGACTTCTAAGGAAACGCTATGTTTTTCAGCGAAATTTTGAATTTGAGAAATCAGTGGTTGATTAGATTCATAAACATCTTCGAATTCTTCAACCTCAATTTCTCTAAATAGTCGAGTTACTCCTGACTTAATCATACTAAGAGGAATAATGTCCTCGACTTCGCTGTTTTCAATTCCTGTGAGATCATATATCTCTATAATTTTATCGGGGGAGTCCTTATAGAGTCGTTGAATTAACTTATTCTTAAAGTCTTGGCCTGGTTTATCAGAGTCCAGTACGACAAACGGTAATTCATCTGATTTACCTGCAAGCAAACTCGCAATTCCCTCTACACCACGAATTCCTCCTGATGGTACAAAAACAATTTCTTCTTTTGGAGCGATAAGTTGCTCACTAATGAGAAAGTTTTTTATTGCACTTAAATAATATTGATCCGACGGACCTTCCACAATTACTGGTTTACAACCCTGCAAAAGGGTATCGGAAATACTTAGTCCGAGTGCAGCATGTATAGCATAAACTGATCTAGCCTGTGATTTATCTTCAGCGGCTCTCAGGTCACCAGATGCCACGGTGTATCCATTATCATCAACATAAACAACTTTAACACGATCAACATGACCAGTATCAACTAAGAATGGTGAGTGGGTAGTGTTAATAATTTGATTTGTTTGAGAAAGGCTTTCGAAAAACTTTGATAAATTCCGTTGAGCCAAGGGATGTAAAGAGAGTCCAGCTTCATCAAGTAAAAGTATTGCACCTTTATGGGCTTCTTGGCTTTCTACAAGAAATATTAGATAAAAACTAAGGAACCATTGCAAGCCAGTACTTCTTCCCTCAAGTTCGACTTGTTCAGGCCTAATATCATCTGAAACCCATATTCGAAAATGTTTACCATCAGCATGAAAATCAAAGCGATAGTTGCCCTGCTTCCACCAGTCTCTGAATTTGGCAGTTAAACTTGCAGAAGCCGATTGAAGTAGTACATCTCTCTCGGTTTTATTTTTCGCTGCTTTACCAATTTCCTCGATAGTAGGTTCCTGAACAATATTTCCGTAGTTATCCTTTGTAGGCTCAGGATCTTTTCCAAGTTCAAGAATTTCTTGAGGGTCAAGTCCAACGAAGTCAAATAAAACGCGTAAAGTTCTTACTTTAGCCTCAATACTTCCTGTTAAATCAGAACGTTTTAGATTATCAATGACATGAGGTAAATAAATTTCAGAGTCAAGATTGCCATAGTTTGAGTAATAGACAAACGAAGGAATCTCATTCAAGACTAGCTTTGTAGCTGCCTCAATACTTGACGGGTTTGGCCTTTCCAATAAAACTTTATATTCCTGTACTGTTTCTGTAGTTGCAACAATAACAGGCCTTATAACCGAAGTTTTCATTTCCTTTGAGTTGAGATTAAGGTATGCAATAATAGCATTAAAATCAGAAGATACTAACTCTTCTTTCCCATTAATGACTTCTAGGGACTTACTTAAACAAAGTAGTGCTTCATCTTTTATTCCTTCTTCGGTTTTTCCTGCTTCATTGGAGGTTGATATTACTTTATGAGCATCTTCGATGTGAGAGCGAATTTCAGAAGCTTGAATGGATGCTTTTCCTTTAGCGTACGGAAAGCCAATATAATATTTACCATTAAAGTCTCTGTCAACTGAAGCAATTCTAACATCTTCGTACTCGGCGCCAGTAATCTCAATAAGCTTTAAAATTAATTTATGAGCAAGCTCAAACTCTGTGGTAATAAAAATGGGCTTTTTGTCTTTATCCCTAAGCTCTGAGTACCGCTTTCTTGGAAGATCCGCAAGTAAGTCAATCTTTCCTCCTTTAACCGGATTAAGTTTCCACAGAGCGGTAAGTAAATTTGATTTTCCAGCTTCATTAACACCTACCAGTGTTGTAACATCATCACAATCAATCCATCCACTGTCTTTCACAGATCTAAACTCTCGAACTCTATAGCGAATTAGTCTCATCTAGTACCCCCAGCAAATGTTATTCTTTATTATAGAATAACATAACTTTCTCAATTGATACTAAGGGATAGATAACTACGCAACCTCCCCAAACATCCTCAGCATCACCCTGCAGCGAATTGTGGATTTACCAAGCCACGCCTCGGTTATTTGAACCCCTGTCCGAATAAAATCACAATATTTAATGCTGGACAGTGGTTCGATATGGTTGCACTTAAAACGGCTCGATTTGGATGTTATCCGGTCGAGTTTTGGTATGTTATAATCAGTTTATCAGTCGGAGTGCAGGAGGGATTGGGATGCGATGGGAAGAAGTTCAAGAGAAGTTTCCTGAAGAATGGGTAGTATTCGAGGCTGTGGAAGCTCATTCGCAAGATGGCTTCCGGTTCATTGACTCGGTGTCTGTTATTGATCGTTATGAAGACTCACTTGATGCGATGAAACGATACAAACAATTGCACAAAAACCAGCCGGGGAAAGAAATTTATTTTTTGCATACGTCGC
Source organism: Paenibacillus tabacirhizosphaerae (assembly GCF_040812395.1). Taxonomy (GTDB): domain Bacteria; phylum Bacillota; class Bacilli; order Paenibacillales; family NBRC-103111; genus Paenibacillus_E. Next base: position 6,424 of record NZ_JBFNXH010000028.1, read on the forward strand.
GTCCGGATTTGAAAATTAAAGAGAAATGGGTAGGATTCAAAAGATGGCGATAGATTTGAGGCTGTTGCACGGATTACCCATTGTTTGTATTGATGTTGTGTTCGCGAGCCGTCAACTTCGCCTGGATAATGTGCTGTTGGACACGGGTTCGGCTGGAACTATTTTGGATGCGGATAAGGTCGCAGAAATCGGCGTGAGACCGGAAGGTACTGATCGAACGGCAATTATTCATGGTGTTGGTGGAACGGAAATTGTTTTTACAAAGTGGTTTGAAGCTGTGACTTTAGGTGATTGGACAGTGAATGAGTGCGAAGTTGAAATTGGGGCTATGGATTATGGTATAGAAATTGATGGTATTCTTGGATTTGATTTTATTCGGACAACAGGACTCATAATTGATACAAATAAGATGCAGGTGTATGGACCTCGTTAAGCCACCTCCCCAAACAACCTAACCATCACGCGGCGGAGAATTGTGGATTTACCAAGCCACGGCTCGCCTCCATCTGTAAAATCCAAAAATCAAAAAAGGAGCTCTGCCACTGAAGTTAGGTGGCAAGCTCCTTTTTACGTGCAACCAGCATGGGCGCTATCTCTAGGGTGAAAGTCCCGAATGGTGAAAGCAGTAGCGACGACTAGTTTAAGAAAAAACTGGGAAATCATTTCTTATTTTGGAATCAAGATGTTGCGAAGTGCACAATTACTGCGGTACTTCTTTCTTGAGCACTGCGCGTGCGCGTGTGCGAAACCCCAAAAAGACCAAAGCACAAGCTCCTGCAATCAAACTCGCAAAACCAGCGATATAAAATGAATGTTTAAACCCTTGGAGGAACATTTCCGGATTAATTGCAAGCTTGGATGTGTCCATGTGTTGTGAGACCAATGTGCCCGATATGGCGACACTAAAAACCGCGCTTAATTGCCGAAACGTGTTCGTGACACCATAGGCAGCGCCAACGCGTTCAGGCGGAACGGCTTCGATCAGCGCGATTGTCGAGGCGGCTCCTATAAAAGAAACACCGATACCGACGAGTGCAAGAGCCCAGCAGTACATAAGGTAACCGCTGCCCTCCTTAAGTGCCGTAAGAGCGAGGACTCCGACTCCTACCATGAAGGTTCCCCAAATAATTAGCTTCAGGTATCCCAAGCGGGCAGCGATCGTACTACCTACGAAGGAGGCCACCATAATACCGATCGTTAGAGGCAAAAATCGGATACCGGTCTCAAAAGCAGAATAATGGTTGATGTTTTGAAGGTATAACGTTAATAGAAAAATGACGGTGTACATCCCGAAAAAGCCAAAGAAATTAACGGAGCACGCGACATTAAAAATCCGGTTTCGAAAAAAATCGAGTGGAATTAGCGGCGCCTCACACCTTAACTCCCACAGAATAAAAAGGAATAAACAAATGATAAACGTCCCAATGGCCAGCAAGATAGGGGTAGAAGTCCAGCCTAGGGAGTTGACCTCAATGCAGGCATAGGTGAGGGCAGCAATTCCGACAATAAATAAGAGTTGTCCAGGCAGATCATGCTTCTGCCGTCGTTTCGTCCCGGTCTCCTTTAAGATCAAGACTAGAACGAGTGCTGCAGAAAAGCCGAATGGAATGTTGATCCAAAAGATACTCTGCCAGCCGAAATGCTCGACCAGCAGGCCTCCCGCAACAGGTCCAACCGCTAGGGCCAGTCCGCCTACGCCTGCCCAAATTCCGATCGCCTTCGCTCTTATGGCAGGCTCGTGATAAATCCCTCTAATGATAGCCAATGAGACAGGAATCATCATGGACCCCATAATTCCTTGCAGAGCTCTTCCAAACAACAGAATACCAAGCGAAGGGGCAAGCACGCAGACCAGGGAAGCTAATGTAAACCCCACAAGACCGGCGATGAAAATTTTCTTATGGCCATAAATATCCCCTAGGTTCCCAGCCGTCAGCAGAAGGCAGGCAAAGGTAATCGTGTAGGCGTCAATCACCCACTGCAAACCGGATATGCCCACATGCAGATCACTGCGGATCGAAGGAAGGGCGACATTAACGATCATCGAATCCAAATAAACCATAAAGATACCAAAACAAATAAAAAGCAATACGATGCTCCGGTTGCGAACCGGAGAGGTCGTCTGTGTCGCCTTCATTCCGATCATCCTTTCCTTCACACAGCCTTTATTTCCGATTCGGCAGCAACCGTGTTGATATTCCAATTCGATTCCAGTTATTAATCGTGTTAATGGCCATAATCAGCACCATGAATTGCTGTTCATCAAATTGTTTCATTACCTCGTCATACACTTCATCCGGTACCCCCGCCTCAGCGATTAACGTCACTGCTTCGGTTAATGCCAACACAGCACGTTCTTTCTCGGTATAAAAAGGGACTTCCCTCCATACCGAAAGCAGATAGAGACGCTGTTCCGTCTCGCCTAATTTCAGTAAGTTCCCTGTATGGGAGTCAATGCAGTAAGAACAACCGTTTATCTGAGAAGTCCTTAGCTTGATCAATTCGTATAACTTTGCATCCAGTCCGCTGCCCTTTACAAATTCCTCTAACCTCAGCATCGTTTCGGTCGCCTCAGGACAGGCTTTGTAATAATCAAATCGGGTATTCATGTTAATCTCCTCGTTTCGTATCATTTTGGTTAATCCTCTTTTAGACAATGGACGGTAACTTTTCGTGACAAAAAGGATCGTTGCATAAAAATTTTATACAACAACCTCATTGACGGTTATGTAAAAAACAGTTGCCCGTAGATCTGGCAAGATTATCCTTTCATTGATATACTGAGTCTGCATCCGTCAAAAGCAATTATCTCCACATCATTTATTTTTGTGATATTGATATAGATCAGGGGGGGAATATTGTGGCAATAGATTTCCAAACGGTATATTCCACATATTATTCATATCTGAATTCTGTGGCGTACCATATGCTTGGGTCGGTTTCGGATGCGGAAGATGTTGTTCAGGAACTATTCTTGGACGTTCACGACAAGCTCGATACGATTGAGCATGTGAAGACCTATCTGACGCGTGCTACGACTAATCGGTGCCTGAATATACTTCAATCAGCCAGGAAGAAGAGGGAAGTATACCCCGGAACCTGGCTGCCGGAGCCAACAGCCGAGGTTTGGCAGCAGCCGCATCAGCTGGCGGAGCACCGTGAATCGTTATCGTATGCCTTCATGATCATGCTTGAGCAGTTGGAACCGGTGGAAAGAGCTATTATCGTCATGCGGGAGGCTTATGATTATCCCTATGTGGAGATTGCTCAGCTGCTGGACAAAACAGAGGCCAACTGCCGTAAAATCTACAGTCGGGCTAAAAAGAAACTGGATCCGGATCGCTTAAAAACATCAGCCAGCCAAGGGCAGCTAGCGTCGCTCGTTGAACGGTTTGTGATAGCCTTTCAGAGCGGAGACTCGCACGCATTGGTTCGGTTATTGACGGATACCTCGATACTGGTATCCGATGGGGGCGGTAAGGTACGCACCGCTATCAATCCGATCTACGGCAGGGACAGAGTGGTGTCTTTTTTGGTTGGGGTTTCCGCCAAGCGGTATATGCATTTGGCGTATAAAATGGCCATCTTGAACGGACAGCCAGGTGTGGTATTTTACGAGAAAGAGACTCCGGCCGCTTTCATGATGTTGGAATTGGAATCGCGGGGTTCTGTGTTCCAAAGTCTGTATTTCGTTGTTAACCCAGATAAAATTTGGCTGCGGCAGAATGATCTAACACGATCGAGCTGAGGGTCCCTAACCGTGTGCAACCTCCCCAAACAACCACGGCAGCAGGCTTTGGCGGATTGTGGGTTTGCCAAGTTGCCAAGCCGCGGTTCACCTCTGCACATAAACAAAAGACGCCCTCTTGGGCGTCTTTTGTTTATGCATGAAGTATTACACCTACACGAGGAAGGCTATTATCTCGAGTTCATTCCGATACGTCAATGACGCGCGCTCTCACTGAGCAATCTAAGCTCCTTGGCTTGCGTTATAGCATTTATGCGCCGGTTTACTTTTAACTTGGCAAAAATATTTTTTACATGAACTTTGACTGTACCTACGGCGATAATCAAGTGATCGGCAATCTCCTTGTTGGACAATCCTGCCGCTAATAATGAGAGTACTTCCAGCTCGCGATCCGTGAGGGGTTCGTCTATTGTGCTAGGCGATGGTTGCGTTTCCTCTTCCATATCCCGTTCCGAAATAGATTGCTCGGGCGAGCTTTGCAGCACGCACATGAAGATGCCATGTGACGCCATGGCCAGAAGAACAGCCATGCGATCATGTGCGAACACGTCGTTTGCAAGCTTGTTTTCAAGGTAAAGAACGCCCAGCATGGTGCCATGAACAGTTACTGGAATGCACAGTGCGGATTGAGGCCGGTGTTTCGCCATATACGGGTTATGGATCAGCCAGCTTTCCTCTTCTCCGGCGTAATGGACGGCCTCGTGTGTACGGAAGACATATCGGATGATACCTTCCGGTAAGAGGGAACTATCCTTCATTTCTAAAGGAGAAGGGATAGCTTGCGCCTCCGAATCCGCGTAGGCTTGAATAAATAGCGTATCATCGCTGTCCGTAAGCAAAGCGCCCTTGCTTGCCCCTGCATACCTCATAATAGTATTCATGATCTCTGCAAGCACGGTATCCATGTCCATCTGATTCGTGATGGCATGGGTGGTTTTAAGAATCGCCGCGAGATCAACATTGTCAACGAAAGGGAGCTCATTCCGAAAGCCCGATGCGCCTGCGGCCGTTTCTGCCGCACTCCGGCCTGTCGGTTCTTGTGTGCTTTCAGAGGGGGAATAGGCCTCCTCTTGCCTCTGCAAGTTCAATATCAGCCCTTCTAATTGCGTTACTTTCATATGTACTTCCCAATGTTTGTACCCTTCAACAGCCAGTTGCAAATAAAATAAAGCCGTTTTTCTCTTATCGCGTCTCAAATAGTGGTTGGCAGCAAGCTCGCCAGCCATACTGGTCACATGTATATCGCCTTGCTCTCTCGCCTCGCGGATGGCTTTGTCATACATTTCCTCAGCTTGGCCGTATTCGCTGGAGGTACGCGCGAATTCAGCTTGAAGAAGATCATGCCTGGACTGAAAATTAACCGGGCTCCATTCCGTCCATTTTTTGAAACGGCGAAGGTTGCGAAGCAATCTTTTGGAATATTTCTGTGATTGGGTATGAACAGCCAGCACGGAGAGCGATTCGTAGAATAGACACTCCGGCAAATGAGGCAAATGAGTCGCATAGGCCTCATGGGTCTCTGCTTGCTGTGCCCAGCGGGCGGCTTCCTCATAATTGCCCAACAAATAGAAAAGTTGAGTTTTATAAGTGCTATATTGAAATAACGTGGTGGCGGACGTCTCTTCCTGTTGAATCCGATTCAGAAAGTCCTGTTCTTCAAAGCCAGCGCTGCTGAAAGAGTCCGGCGCAGCCGTCCTGCCTTGAAGGGCGAGAATCACTTGCTGATAGAGATAAAAGTTTTGCCTTACGAATTCATCATTTGTGATATCCAGCACAGCCATGTAGTCCACAATGGTTCGTGCTAATTCACTTAGCGGTGCTCTTGTGTACAGCGAATTGACATGAGCCCCAATGGCATAGCTGGCAAACACATAGTCCCCCGAATCCATGCCGAACCGAAGCGCCTGAACCAGATAGGCATCCCCTTCACGGGCATTCCCGGCAAATTGGCAGAGCACCCCTCCGAATATGGTATAGGTGGTGCTTTTAATTGAAGTGATATTGTAGCGCTCGGAAAGCTCCACCCCTACCTTGGCAATGGCATAGCCTTTATCAGATTTGCCCAAAGCACTTCCCAGAAGGAGGCCAAATGAGGAATAGACAGCCGCGGAGACGGGGATGTTTCCATATTGAAGCGAGAGTTGAACGGCTCTGCACATCAGTAAAAAGTAGACTTTTTTATTCGTGAAGAAGGTGGAAGGAATAATCGCAAGAATCAGATTCATCGCGGCAATCCTATTGCTATCCGTCATTTCCTCCAAATGAGCGAGCCGATCATACCGATTGCGCAGCATCAGCTCGATTCGTATTCCTTCCATAAGCAGCATGAAGCTTCCCGGATTGGGTGAAATGAAAACATGATGTTCTCTCAGGCTTTCGAGACCGAGAGCAGTGCTCTCCAAATATTTCCCTTGGTTAATGTACTGCATAATTCGGATCATTTGCACCCGGCTCCGCTGAACCGGGCTGCGCGCACGGCCGAGCAAGAAATGGATGTCCCGTTCAGAATCCTGATAATTGCCGCATAAATATTCACATTCCGCTTTTTGAGCATGCAATTCGAAAACGAGGTCGAACTGCTTGTCCCAGTCTTCCGCCGATAGCAACTCCACGCCTTTGCCGAAATATCCCAAAGCTACATCGTAGGCGGAAGAGGACTTGGCACGGTTCCCTGCATCCAGATTCAACTTCACAAGTTGCAGTAACTCCTGTTCATCCGTTATTCGTTCCGAGCCCCGATTCAGATGGTTGACAACATCAAACGAATTTTCCCCATTCCCGGCGTCCATCTCGTTCAAGCATCGGCCAATTCGGATATGGATGGCTTGTTTCGAAGCCGTATCGATTTGACTGTAAATCAGCTTCTGTATGTTATCGTGGGCAAACCGAAATTTATCTGTTTCAAACGGAACAATCATCCCTTCGGCTTCAATGACGGACCATTCCGGAGCCAAAACCTTTACTTCCCGATTCGCAACGCGAGCTATCAATTGTGGGTGAAATGTGCTTCCCACACAGGCGGAAACTTGGAGCAGTTCCTGTGCCTCCACTGAAAGGCGATGCAACTTGTGCTCGATCAAATCATGGATGGAATAGCTTGCTTCTTGCTCAATAATCTGTCCCAAGTTCCATTGCCAGCATCGTTTCTCGTGGTTGTACACCAGAATGCCATCGTCCTGTAGGCGGAGCAAAATTTGTTTAAAATGAAACGGATTGCCGCCTGAATTATGATACAGCAATTCTGTTAAGGACAGCGTAGCGTCGGCGGGGCTATTAAGCGTCTCCATGACGATTTGGTTCATTTGCGTAAGGCTTGGCGGAGACAGATGAATGTGCTGGACAACAGCCTGGTCTGTCACGCTGCCATCCGTTTCGTATCCTGGCAGGCTGTTTCGGTCTGTTTCCGTATGACGGTAAGCACAGACAAACATCAGGTACTGGCATTTCGGATCGCAGAGCAAAGCGTGAATTAACTGAAGCGATGAGGAATCCGCCCATTGTAAATCATCGATGAACAGGACGAGAGGGTGCTCTTTGGACGCTAGCGCTTGCACAAATTTGCGAAAAACATAAATGAATCGTTTCTTCGATTCGTTAGCCTGCAGTTCCTCTGAAGCCGGCGTCTCTCCCAATATCAATTTGGATTCAGGAATAATCTCCGTAATAACATGGGCATTTACCCCCAAAGCATCTCGCAGACGTAGTCTCCATAGGTCGGATTGGTCTTTACGCTCCCCTAGCAAATGGCGCATTAATCCGCGAAATGCTTGAATGATGGGATGATAAGGGCTTTCTTTCGAAATTTGCTCGAACTTCCCAGTGATATAGAAAAAATCCCGTGAATGCTGTTGTTTACGGAACACTTCATCGATCAAGCTTGTTTTGCCGATGCCGGCCTCACCCGAAACGTAGACCATTTCTGTCGATCCGAGACAAGCGGAATAAAAGGCTTGCGTCAGCATCGATATTTCGTACTCTCTGCCGTGAAACCTTTGTTCCATAATGAACGTATCGTGGGAACGCCCTATTTTATCCAAATCCGCTATGAGAAAGCCGACACTTTGGTAGCGTTTATCCGGATTTTTCTCCAACAGCTTCATTACAATGGTTTCCAGACCGTCAGGCAAATGTGGTTGTTGGTTCGTCATCAGCGGAGGGCTTTGTGCCAGATGCATATATACCCACTCGAGTGGATTGTCAGCCAGAAAAGGCAGACGACCCGCTAGCATTTCGTAGAAAATAACGCCTACCGAATAGAGATCACTACGTTCGTCTACAGTTCGCAGCATCCTACCCGTATTTTCAGGCGAACAGTAGGGCAAGCCTTTTTCAAGGATGCCATAGTGGGACGGACGTACATAACCATCAACCGAGCGGCGCGCCGCAAAGCCCGAATCGATCAAATAGGCCTCACTTCCATTAGAAAGAACACCGATATGCTCCGGCCGCAGATCGAGATGAAGGGTTTGCTGCTGATGGAGTTTTCCGATACAGGCCGCAATTGCCCTGGCAATCAGGAGAAACGCATCCGGCTTCATGCACGGTTGTCCGTTCATATATTCCCGAAGCGTCATACCCTCTTTATGCTCCAACGTCAAGTCAGAATCATGTTTTGCAAATTCAGAATGCTCGTTTTGACTATCGATAGGATGATTCATTTCCATTCCGAACACCTCTATAGTTCACTTAGTAGCGATTACATCCTATTGTAATTGAAGAGATGTTCTTATTACAGATGAAAATGCGGTATTTATCAATTATTTGTTTCGATTTGCACGTTGGCTATTCGCCAAAAATCGCCATTATCCCCGTACTTACGCCAATACATACAAACGGAAAGACATTAATCGGATATGTCCATCCGTATAAAGATTTTTTATACATTATCCAGGCCGCAGCAATCGCACCGATGACAATGTAGGGATAGCTTTGCAAAGCATAATAAAATATCCATATAGGCAAGTGCAGCTCAGAACCTGGAGCATCGAACAGCATGGCAGAAAACATGGAGATAAAATACCATACAGGCAATGTCAAGATATAGAGACTATGGATGACTATGTTTACAATGAAAGATACCTTTTTACCGCGGGGGTGGGCTGCTATTGAACTTTCTGACATAAGAATCCCCTTTCATGCTGCTTCATTCATTTTCATCGTGAATCTATCTATTATCATAGAACTGCCAAACAGAAAACTCCATACCACTTTAGTAGTAGTGTTCACGATCGTAGATGCAATGCTGTAAGAAGATACTCCTTTATAGGTATAGAGAAATAGAAAGCTTTGCTTTATCTTATTATATGACTTTATGAAATTAGAGAGGTTTGGGTGGAACAAAATGTTCAATGCTGTCATCGCGTTTGTTAGCATTATTCTTCTTGGCATTGTAATTTTTGTTAAGGTATGGTGGGATGGCGGAAATACGAGCTTCACATTTACTAAGTGGTACTTTGGTATTTTTTTCATAGCGGCGCTGATTGTTGGGGGTTGCACTTTTTTCGTGAGCTAACGATACGTGAAGCAGAAATGGAGGATAAGGATGAAAGAGTGGGAGCGACATAGACGGTGGATGGCCATGGCTCTTATAATCGTGGTTATTTTTGGTTTATGGGGGGGATATGCTGTTGCTGCAGATTCTGCTGTCTTAGACCAGGAGCAGTCAAATGGCAGCGGGAATGTTTGGGTTAACCATGATTATCAACGATATCAGACATTTACTCCGGCAATTACGGGTAATCTCAGCAAGATGGACCTCCGCGTATTCGATAGCTACGGTCCACCTGGCGCCATCCAGTTAAGCATTTATAAGGAAAGTGATCTATCGACGCCGCTTGCCACAGCACAGTTGGCGTCGTTCGGTGCAGGCTGGGTTTCGATCGATTTCTCAGGGACACAGCCTTACTTGAAGAAGGAAACGATGTATAGAATGGTTGCTTCCACAGAAAATGGGGGATCGGCCGGTTTCGGATGGTATATCATTGGCGGCAATTCTTATACAAGAGGAGGCAGCGCAGCTGTTGGTTATGACTTTGCGTTCAGGTCATACATGATTGCAGATCATTCGATCTCCCTGACAGGAAGCGAGGTCTCCAGTGCTCGTTCCAGCCTTGTAGCGGATGGGACAAGTCAGACCACGATTACTGTGAAGCTGAGAGACGCGCAGGACGATGCTCTGACAACAGGAGGAGAGACGGTTGCCATCACCTCGACGTTAGGAACGGTTAGCGCAGTCAGCGATAACCATGATGGCACGTACGCGGCGACGCTGACGGCTCCGACGGTGGTGGGCACAGCGACGATTAGCGCGAGTGTCGGCGGCAGTGCGCTGGCCTCGACGGCCAGCGTGCAGTTAGTGCCTGGAGCGCCGTCAGCGGCGAACAGCACGGTGGAAGCGGGAGCTACGACGCTGACCGCTGACGGGACAAGTCAGACGACGGTTAGCGTGAAGCTGAAGGACGCGCAGGGGCATGCTGTGGCAACCGGAGGAGCGACGGTAGCGATCACTTCGACGATAGGGACGGTTAGCGCAGTCAGCGATAACCATGATGGCACGTACGCGGCGACGCTGACGGCTTCGATGGTGGTAGGCACAGCGACGATTAGCGCGAGTGTCGGCGGCAGTGTGCTGGCCACGACGGCCAGCGTGCAGTTCGTGCCTGGAGCGCCGTCAACGGCGAACAGCACGGTGGAAGCGGGAGCTACAACGCTGACCGCTGATGGGACAAGCCAGACGACGGTAACCGTGAAGCTGAAAGACGCGCAGGGTCATGTTTTGACGACTGGAGGAGCGGCGGTAGCGATCACCTCGACGTTAGGTACGGTTAGCGCAGTCAGCGATAACCATGATGGCACGTACACGGCGACGCTGACGGCTCCGATGGCGGTGGGCACGGCGACGATTAGCGCGAGTGTCGGCGGCAGTGTGCTGGCCACGACGGCCAGCGTGCAGTTCGTGCCTGGAGCGCCGTCAACGGTGAACAGCACGGTGGAAGCGGACGCCGCCACACTGACCGCTGACGGGACAAGCCAGACGACGGTAACCGTGAAGCTGAAAGACGCGCAGGGTCATGCTTTAACGACTAGTGGAGCGGTGGTAGCGATCACTTCGACGATAGGGACGGTTAGCGCAGTCAGCGATAACCATGATGGCACGTACACGGCGACGCTGACGGCCCCGATGGCGGTGGGCACGGCGACGATTAGCGCGAGTGTCGGCGGCAGTGCGCTGGCCTCGACGGCCAGCGTGCAGTTCGTGCCTGGAGAGGTGAGTCCATCTCGTTCAACGGTTACTGCGAGCGATCTGGTTGTTCGAGCCGATGGCAGCAGTAAAGCTTCGGTTTTTGTAAAGCTTAAGGATGGCTATGACCATCCGATTAGTGGAAAACGGGTATGGCTTGAAGCTGATGGCGGACGATCTGTCATCCAGAATGTTTACGGTTTGACCGATGAGAACGGACTTTCCACATTTTTGGTGAGTAATACAGCTGCGGAGAGTGTGACGTATTTCGCAAAGGAAGAAACAAGCGGCCTGGTGTTAGAGCAAACCGTGAATATTAGGTTTTCATATGATCAGCCTCCGAATATCCAACTGCAAGCTGATCCTATCGTCTCAACCTTCGGAGGTGTGACTGTTACAGTAACGGCGTCGGTATACGGTGATTTCAATCGTGTTTCTTCAATGAAATGGGCGGCTGGAAGCCATCCTGTCTCGTACTTTGATACGCAAGGAACGGAAATCACTAACCATTTTACTGTCCATGAGAACGGGATTTATTCTGTTTATGTCGTAGATACGGCGGGCAACGCAAACGTTCGCTTACTTGACGTCCAGAACATTGTTCCTTTGAGCAGCAATGCTAGTTTGAATGCTTGGCAGCTTACAGGGCTGGGTGGGACGATAAAGTTCGATTTTGACCCGGACATAACAGATTATGCCGTATCGGTAAGTTATTCGGTTTATGGACTGCAGATGAAACTGACACCATCGGATGTCTATTCTGCGGTCTACGTGAACGGATTGCAGGTAATCAGCAATGCCGTGTCCCATGAATATTCGCTTGCAACGGGTAAAAACGCGTTCGAAGTCAGTGTCAAAGCACAGGACGGTTCGACTAAAACGTATACGCTCAATGTGACTCGTTCAGCTGCAAACGCCACTTCCGATTCGCCAAGTTCTTCGAGTGCTGCAAGCCCTTCGAGCCAGCCGTCATCCAACGATTCGCCAAAGGTTCGGATTAATGATCTGGAGATATCCGGGATTGCCTCGCTTCAAGTAGATTCGAATGGAGCGAAGTCCATTGAAATTCGATTAGATATGAATACTTTAAAGAAGGTGCTCGATTCACTCGCCGCTACAACTGAAGTGAATCTCTCAATTTCGATGGAGGAACAGGCGGAGCAAGCAGCTCTACGGCTTTCTGGAGAAGTTGTTGCTTACCTTGCCAGTAAGGCAGCAACGATTTCGTTGGAAACTCAGCATGGCCACTATCGCTTGCCGCTAGCCGATGTCGCAAATCAGGCATCCGATTGGACGAACGATGCGAGTGTTCAAATCGTGATTGGGCATGACAAACGTGAAGAAATCCCCGGACTTCAGGATGCAGCGAATAAAGGTGGCTTCCAGTTGGCGTCGGATCCGATTCATTTCAATGTATACGTGACGGTTCGTGGCGAGAGAAGAGAGGTTTCCAGCTACAATCGTTATGTAGAAAGAGCTATCTACTTGCCCGCAGACTTTGCAGGAACAACAGCTGTGATTTGGGATCAGAAGCTCGGTGTGCGTCCAGTGCCTACGGAATTTACCAAAGTGAATGGACGTCTGGCGGCCGTTATTCGCAGTCTTACGAATAGCATTTATGTGCTGGTATCCCATCCATCCTCCTTAACAGATATTCAGGGACACTGGGCTGAGGCTGAGATTGGCGACATGAATCGCAGAATGATTGTTCATGGTGTAGATGGAAGCCGATTCGCTCCTGAAGCTGCGATTACGCGTGCTGAACTCGCTGCTTTGCTTGCAAGAGCGCTGGGCTTGGAAAGCGAAAAGTATACGGGTTTCCGGGACGTAAGCGAATCGAGCTGGTATAGCGGCTCTGTAGCAGCGGTTAAAGCATACGGCATTATGGATGGTTTCAAGGGAGGTGCGTTTGATCCGGGCCGGGAGGTATCACGACAGGAAGCGATCGTAACGATCGTTCGCGCGCTGCAACTTGCCAAATCTGCTTCGGTAGTAAGCAAAGCTGGGGCACAAGTGGATTTAGGTGTCTATGCCGACAGCAATCAGATTGGCGATTGGGTAAGTGATGCGATGCGGACAGCTATTCAAGAAGGTCTACTGAAAGGGTATGGGAATGAATTGCGTCCGCAGAAGTCATTAACTCGAGCGGAGACGACCGTTCTCCTATACCGGATGCTGCTAAAAGCGGGATTTATCGATCGGAAAGCATGAAAAAGGAGGCGGGCCGAAGTGGCTCGTCTCTATTGCACATTTGGTAGCACTAGCGGCAGGCCTCTATTAGCTGGACAAGCCTTTCTGAATGATAACATATAAAAAAATGATAGAGCGCGAAAGCCATGTCATTAAATTTGGCGCAAGAGGGCAGGGGGCAAAGGATGTCTATACGGAAACATATGAAGATTCGTTTGTGGCAAGGAGCTATTGCTAGGGTTATAATCACAACGCTGTTTTTCGTTATGGTTCAATCTGAAATCTTGTCATATGCGGCAGCAGGTCAAACTCTCGATGGGACGATTTACGTTAACGACACCGTGCTTCCGGCGAATGGGACCAGTCAGACAACCGTGGTGTTGCTCCTTAAAGACCAGGATGGTCATGATGCATCGATACCGCCCGAAAAGGTAAAGTTCAACACTACACTCGGACATCTGGATGAAAATGTGGCTTCCTCGGTATATGGGCAGTATTCGTCGGTTCTGACAGCCCCGGTTACCGCAGGAGTCGCATTACTAAGTGCTGAAGTAGACGGTGTGGTTGTTCAAGACATGGCTAGGGTAAATTTTAAGGCGGGTGCACCCTCTCCTGAACATTCGGCAATCACGGCAAGCAGCCAGTCACTTGCTGCTAACGGGTACAGTCAAACGGTGATATCACTATATTTGAAAGACAAGTTTGGCAATGATGTTGCCGAGCAAGCAGATTCGATTCAATTGTTTACAACCTTAGGAAAAATGAGCAGTGTGACTTATGAAACCTATAGTCATTATGAAGCAAATATTGTTTCGGCTGTATATGGCAATTTGGGCAGCTGGGTAGGAAGTCCTGGTCCCTTAGATCAGTTAAAGTACGGTTTTGACCAGGGGGCGATTCCAGCCGGTACTCCGAATAGCAGCCCGCTCCCAACAACGCTTTCACTTATTTATAAAAGCTATGGTTATTACAAAGCCATTCTAACGGCACCTTCAACCGGTGGAGTTGCACAAATCACAGCAAACCTCAATGGGAGGTCGGTTACATCAAGTGTTTATGTATCGTTTACCGAAGATGACCCGTCAAGCGGTCTTACGGGTCTCAGATTCGGGCAACCTTCCTACCCGGTAATCGTCGGGCAACAGATCTCCACAAGGGTGGACGCAGTTGGATCAAACAGCTATGAAAGCAATGTGACACCATATGCGGCCTATAAGTTAACAGATCCTTCCATTGCCGAAGTCGACAGCGGAGGCAACGTACGGGCTTGGAAAAAGGGACAAACGGTATTGACTGCGACATACGGGGGGCTAACTGCCGATACGACAATTCTGGTAACGGAGAATAGTCAAGGAAATACGGATGTTCCATCTCGTCCTAATGTCCCTGCGACGTCCCCGGCACCTTCAGCTTTGGATATTGAGATGATCCCGGAAGGCGGGCAAAAAGGACGAAAAGTGATAACCCCGGAGGATATCAGGATGGGTAAAATCGAAATAAAGATGGCATCCGTAGGTGGACAGATCCATATCACAGCAGCTAATATCCAGGAGATCAGGGCCATAAACCCGCAAGCGGCACTAGTGATTCAGATTGGTTCTGCAGCAATGAGTCTTCCGATATCCGAATTGGATGAGAAGGCTTACAGCCAAAAATATGGAATTCCAAAAGATTCAATTCTCTTTACCGTGGTAATTCGGGAACCGGACAAGCCTGTTCAACAAGCTATACAACACTCGGTCGAGGCCATGCAGGCTCAATTATTGGCCGCTCCAATGGAGTTTGAAGTTCAGGTGACCGGCAATAACAATCAGAGCGCCTTCATTAGCTCTTTCAACCGATATGTTTCACGTACGTTGTCTGTGAAGGGGGATTCAATTTCCGACACGGCGACCGGCGTTTGGTGGGTTCCAGGAGCGGATGAGCTCCGATATGTTCCGACTTATTTTGAACGGAAGGATGACCAATGGTTGGCAGTCATGAAACGTCAGGGGGCCAGTATTTATGCCGTCATCGACCGCCCTGTTTCCTTTCTGGATGTAGAAGGCCACTGGTCTTCCAAGGATGTAAAGCTGTTAGCCTCCAAGTTAATTGTTCAAGGACGGAGTAAGGAAATCTTCGTTCCGGATGCTTCGATAACTCGGGCAGAGATAGCGGCCCTATTGGTAAGGGCTTTGGGAATGACTGAATCCAAAGAACAAAGCCCCTTTTCTGATGTGAGCGGGGGCTGGTATGTTTCCGCGGTTAACACAGCGTATCATGGAGGAATCATTTCGGGCTATGATGACGGGACTTTCCGTCCTATGCAAAAGATTACCAGGGAAGAACTGGCGGGAATGATCGTCAAGGCTATGAAGTACACAACTGTCAAACCGGACGTCAGCCCTCTGGCGTATCAGGCGTTTTCTGATCAATCGACTGTCTCCCGGTGGGCACTGGACGATGTGAAGTATGCGGTGCAGTGGGGAATCATTGAGGGAGATGGAATGTTTCGGCCGGCAAGCTACACGACACGGGCAGAAGCTGTAACGATGCTTAAACGGATGCTGAAGCTTATTCAATTTATACAATAAAATTATAGTTGGCGAGAGGGGTTTGGGTAAATGAAGATGAAGGGTAAAATTGCGGTGGCTGCTTGTATTATGCTGTTTGGTACTCACATGCAAGGAGCATGGGCGACTTCGACGCTCTTGGATTCTATAAACATCTGCGTTAGCGCCAATGGAGAGATCAATCTGATAGCTCCGGATAGCAGTTGTGCAGCAGATCAGAAGATGTACACGTTAATGCTTAAGGGTGATCGAGGGCCCGTCGGCCCGCAAGGTCAGTCTGGTACAGCCGGAGCTGCAGGATCTCAAGGAGCTAAGGGCGAGAAGGGTGACCAAGGCGAGCCGGGTGCAACTGGGTCAGCCGGATCTCAAGGAGCTAAGGGCGATAAGGGTGACCAAGGCGAGCCAGGTGCAGCCGGGCCAGTCGGATCTCAAGGAGCTAAGGGCGATAAGGGTGACCAAGGCGAGCCGGGTGCAGCCGGTCCAGCCGGACCTCAAGGGGCTAAGGGCGATAAGGGTGACCAAGGCGAGCCAGGTGCAGCCGGGTCAGCCGGATCTCAAGGAGCTAAGGGCGATAAAGGTGACCAAGGCGAGCCAGGTGCAGCCGGGTCAGCCGGACCTCAAGGAGCTAAGGGCGATAAGGGTGACCAAGGTGAGCCAGGTACAACTGGGCCAGCCGGACCTCAAGGAGCTAAGGGCGATAAGGGTGACCAAGGCGAGCCGGGTGTAGCCGGGCCAGCAGGAGCAATGGGCCCTCAGGGACCTGCTGCAGAAGGAGCAGGCTTATATGGAGACGGTTCGGCAGGCACATTAAATGTAGCGATAGGTTCAACGTTAGACTTATCAACAGCTGCTGGCGTCAATTCACTAGCCAGTAAGGCAAATTTTCAGTTCAGCAATATTGTAATTGGAGGCACGCTTATTGTCCCCAGTGGTACGATGCTTCGCTCTTCCGGCAATATCACAATTACCGGGAATGTTCAAGTCCTTACGGGAGCTCGGGATAGCGGGGAGGGAAATCCGAATCCGGGCATATCCTTGGCTGGAGCAGGGCTGGGAAATGGCGGCATAGGGATTTCTTATCTGCAGGCTGCCCAAATGACTCTACCGGGGGCTGCCGCAGGAGGAGCTGGAAATCGACTGCCGACCAATTTAGGCGGTGAGGGCGGTGGCTCGCTTGTTCTGGCTGCAAAAGGGAACGTGAATCTAAGCAGCACTGGATTTATCAGCGCAAACGGCTCGAATGGGATTAATCCCCAGACTGCAGGTCAAGGTATAATTGGGACCGGTGGTGGCGGAGGTGGAGTCGTCGTGATTGGAGCGAAAGGGAGCTTAACCATCTCAGGAGTAATTAGGGCAAACGGCGGGAACGGTTCAGACGGATTTGACGGAAATGGAGGAAATGCTGAAGGAGGCGGGGGTGGAGGTGGAGGTGGAATCATACACCTTCTATCCGCGAATACACCAAGCGTAACCGGAACCATGCAAGTAAACGGCGGAGCCGGTGGAGCTGTTGCAGGAATCGGCACTGCTAATTCAGGCGGAGGAGGCGGTGCAAGCGGCGGTGATGGAGGTAGTGGCGGTGTTGCCGGCACTTCAAGTCAAGCCGGGGCAATGGGCTATGCCATTCAAACCGTAACGGTGACGCCTGAAAATATGTTCATCAAGTAGAAGCCCTCATAGCGCATGTTGGCTACGCAAGCCAAGACTCCCCACCATACAAGGAAAAAGCACCCGAAAGGGTGCTTTTTTCAAGGTTATAGAATTTATATGTTGTTTTAAGGGGAGCAAGCTTGGTTTGGAGAGATGGTCTGTAAGTGGTTCACCGAACCACTGGATTCTTTGAAAGACGTGACCATGAGCGGGCTAGCGGAACTACGGTGTGTTATGGCTAGTCATAACGGCTCGAATGGGCATTTCGCGGAACTACAGTACTCTATGCAAAAGAAATTAGGAGTTACACGCTAGCAATTGCCTGTTTAACGCATCATAGTTCCTCGTCATGGTAAAAAAACAGGAAATTTTAAGAAATAACGCACCGTAGTTCCATCTTTACAACTAGTTGATAACCCAAGATAGAAAAGAAAAGTGGAAGGCAGCTCAAAGTAGAACAGAGGGGATGGGACTGGGGTGGAGAAGCGTTAGCGCCCACATTTGAAATCATTCAAGAAACGGTCGGAACCCCATTCCCATTCCACTCCCCATGCGCCAACATATGGTGTATACCAAGGAAGCCGCTAGGCATTTTTCTCATGAGGTAGAGGTTAAATGCTATTTAATGTTCCTCTTCCTGAAGTAAAGAATTGCTACCCACAACCCGCAAAGCAGCAAGAATCCAAACAACAGATACGTAATGACAAACAATCCGAATTTGCAAGCTGAAAAACTCGAATAGACGAGGGCCAGAACTTGAGGGATGCCTTCGGGATTGGCGATGAAATAGAAAGACACGATGTTTTCCAGAATGTCAAAACAAGGGGCGAGCAAGCCAGTAATTAATCCGACGGAGCTCAATCGCTTCAAGAAAGGTCGGTTGGCTAGCAACTTGTAGAACAGCAGTCCAAGGGTACCGTGGAGAAGCATGGTCGATAGAATGAACATGAAATCGATTAATTGTGTTTGAAAGTAAATAGGAAGACTGTTCTGTTCTAGCATATGGCGGTAATACATGGTGAGCTTTGCGGCGCTGAAACTTAGTTGCCCTTGGACATAAGTGACAGGAAACTGAGATCGACGGTACCAATCGTTCAATACCGCAGTTGACCATTGATTAAATATTACAGCAATCGGAAGCAGGAGCAACAAGTAAGAAGTTTTAATTTTTTTAACCCAATTCCATAACAATTTCATGAAAGACCCTCCAACTCAGGTTTATTTAACTGAATTGTATAGTCTTCCGTAATGAGAGAGTCAACAGCCGGAGATCAGACATTTTTGGCGACAGGGATTTGAAGCTCCACAAGTACATCGTTATAGTTTCGGCAATGATTCTCTCGGCCAAATAAATGAATTTCTCGGACGGAGCCGGTTGGCGAGTAGCCATTGAAACCAAGCCATTTGAAAAGCTCGCTCAAAGCCTCGCCGACATCCATGAATTTTCCCCGGTGGATTAAGCTTGCGACCAGAGGCTCGGAAGGTAGCTCTCGTAATTGGATGGTGTCGGTAGCTGCCAGGTTCTTCTGATTCATTTGAATGCTAACAGCGGCTTCGATGTCGAAGTCCGTTTCAATAAACTCGGACATATGGTAGAAGACATATTCTTGATCCATCAGGCAATCATTTTGCAACAACCACCGCTCCAAATCATTAAACATTTCGCATCGATAAAGCGGCATATCCATAGGCAGGGGAACGATTCTTCTGGTTGAAGCGACAAAGAGGGAGGGAACTTGCTTCAATACAATTTCATATTTGGGCTGCTGTCCGATATGGCGAAGTTGGTTCAATCTGCTGTCTATTCGATTTAATTGTTCATTTTTTTCTCTAAGCTCATTCACGATTAGTGTTTTATGATCAGCTAAGATTCTGATTGTCGCATCAATGGAAATTTGCCCATCAATCATATCCTTGATTTGCTCCAGTGATAGACCAATATCCTTGAGTGCTTGGATTTGGTGAACAAGAGACAATTGCTCATACGCGTAAAAGCGATAATTGGTTTGAGGGTCAATCCATATAGGTTTTATCAATCCGATTTCATCATAGTGACGTAAGGTACGGATTGTAACTTGCGCAATTTTAGAGAACAAACCGATTTTGATCATCTCGGACATTGTAGGTCCCCCCTATTTTTGTATATAGTATACCATTATTTTCCGAGTAGAGGCGTGGGGTGAGGTGCTCATGCAGGCTGCGGCGAGTTGTGGATTGCCTAGTTAACTTTGAGAATAGGAGGTATTATCCAATGGGATAGAAATAAGGTATCCATGGTTTTTTTGCGTTATGGACAGACGTTCAGCAAACGTTCAGTTTAAATTAAGCTAATTTTAAGTGGGAAATAATTCTAAATTCAGGGTTCATTCATGTAAAATTCAGGAAATCAACCTATACTTCATTAAGTCGATAACAATAGACATATCCGTTACAATCGGAAGGATGGAGATTAGGATGAGGAAACAACTTATGGTCATAATGGGGGCTGCGATTCTAGCCACATCAACAAGTGGAATTGTGCTTCCCGCACACCCTGCGTTTGCGAATGAGTCAGTGGCAACAACGGATCAAGCGGTTCAGTTAACTAGCGGGAATTCGACCGTGTCAGCAGGTACCGTAGATTTTAGCTCAATGTTTTTGAATAAGTGGCTAAGCAAACTAGATGTCAACACAGCCATTGCTTCCGGGATAAAGACAGATGATTTTACTCAATTGCTTCACACAGGATCAACCCTGCAAGCTGCTTCCGGTCTCATAGACTCGGATTTGATCTCGAAACTCACAGATCTATTTGCCCAAAATGTAGCTTCCGAGGTGCAAGCGGGTTCTTTAACTGACAAAGAAGCAGGAGTGCTTCAGCAGCAGTTTACTGCTAACATTTCTGGCTGGATTCAACATACTTGGAATGGGGCTAGCCCGGTGGTATTCCTACAGGCGGATGGAAAAAATATTGTCCAGAACCGGTTGAATCGCATCATTTCAGATGCAGCTTTAGCTGCTGTACTCAGCGAAACGGACATCAGACAGTCCCTTCATAGCGGAAAATCTTTAGTGGAAGCAACGGGGTTGGATGCGAGTACGCTCAGTGATGATTTGACAGCTCTGTTAAATGAGGATTTAGATGCCGGTATTAGCGCAGGCAGTATACAGGCTGATCAGCGAGATCAGTTGGCGAAATCCGGTGCAGATAACATTTGGGCCATCATCAATGAGAAAGGCTATGATCATACAACGAACCCATGGATGGAGAAATATGGTCAGGCACTATTGGAAGGCAAATTAGATGAAAGCTCTATCATTCAATCTACAGCAACCTACTCGGATAAGAAATATGAGGATATCCTTGCCGCATTGGCATTGGGTCAAAGTTTGGTTGAAGCATCTGGCTTAGCTTCTGCGGATTTATTATCGCAATTGCTGGATCCGGTGAAGCAAGATTTGGATAGGGAATGGAATGCAGGCAATATTTCCGCCAAATTACGGGATCAGCTTCAACAGCGTGCATCCGACGAGATGAATAAGGCGATTAATCAACCGGGGTATGGAAAATTAACCGATGGAAGCAGCAATCATCAAATCGCCGAGGAAAGCATTCAATCGATCGTAGAGTCAAGTGCCAATTATGCTGGCCTATCGGTTGTTGATTTGCGCAAAGCCTTGACTGGCGGTCAATCGCTTGTTGAAGCAACGCTTGAAGACGAAGCGGATTTAAGCAGCCATCTGGTCTCGGGGGCGCACTCTTTTATTGATCAGGCTGTTCAAAAAGGATGGATGAAGGCTTCTGATACGACCGCTACACAAACAGAAGCGGATGCACTTGTGAACGATGCGATCAATCGGCGTGGTTATAAAGATCAGGTGGACACGAAACAATATTTGGCTGATCGTTCGGATCGTATAATCGATGACATAGCCTCCATATCAGGGATTGAAACCTCCGACTTGCTTAGAAGCCTGGCTGAAGGCAAAAGCTTGTCGCAAGCTGCAAATACAGATGCGGACTCTCTGTTTTATAATTTACTCGAACGTGCAAATCAAGAGATCAACAGATTTGTTGCAGCTGGTGCCTTGAGTGAGAACGATGCTTCTGCGCTCAAAACGGATTACACCTCTATGGTTGAAAAGACTCTCAATTCGAACTAGCAATTATAAAGGATTGTGCCTAGATTGTACTAGGGCAGTCCTTTTTTATTTGTTGAACTTATATTCATTGAATATGCTGGCATAAGTGTCTGCAAAGGATTGACTCAGCGATAGAACATATATTAGTATATGTTTTCATTGGGATTATTTACTAATTATAGCGGTGGTGTAACTAATGCATAGATACAAGACGATTCTTGACTTGGGGAGTCACAGTGCCAAACTATTTACAAGATTCGATGGTAAAGTTGAGCTAATGGACGTTATGACGTGGGAATTATTAGAAGATACGACAGATTTGAAGTCGATTGAAGTGGATTTACAGATCATGTTATCTAAGCAGAATTCCACGTTGCAAGGGAAGAATGGGGGAGCCATCGAAGCTATTGGGACGGAGGCGATGCGCAGATCTCCCGTTTTGTCAGCGTATATGAGTGAAATGTGCAGGAAGCTGGGAATTCCATACCGCACGATCAGTCAAAAAGAAGAAGCTGATCTTCTGCATAAAGCGATCGCGGATTCGGATATTCCAGACAACCTGGATGTCATTAATGCGGGTGGCGGCAGCATCCAAATTATTTCAAAAAAGGATGCCTGTCAGCACTTGATCCCGTTTGGTATCTCAGATCTCAATCAAAGTTTTGATTTGCTTGAATCTCCTGAGATGAGAAGAGTCACGGAATGTATCGAGTGGGTGGCTGCCCGCTTGCCGGCATCACTAAATCAGTTTGCCTATACAGGAGGAGAACTAACGTACTTGCGTCACTTCTCCATCGAGCTTGCGGGCAGCTTCTGCAAGAAGAGTGCGTTTACAGCATTGGCTGAAAAACTGGCGGTACTAGAGCTTCAGAAGTTGGAAGCTTCTTCACCTTTTGATCCGAAGTGGATGCGCGGGGCTATCGCTTCGAACTGCATCGTTCTTGCTGGCCTTGTGAGGGCAAACACGGATACATTTATGGCAACCGACCTCAATATCGCACATGGATTTTTAAAACAGGTATGAGGAAGTTGACTTCACCCACATTAACCGCTCGAACGAATTGCTGCATCCTCATGCCTCAATTTTTGTTTGCATATCAGGTTAAGGAGAAGCTCCTTCCAGCACACCTTTGACATAGCCGTGCAGCTTGTCAGGATCTACAGTTAGTACGGGCACACCGTTAACCGACTTCTCCTGCAGCATTTCCATAGGTGGAAGTTGGACCGTAACAACCCTATCTGCTTTTATGTCAAAAAGGAGTGAACCAAGTTGCGTAATTTCATTCATGCTCAGGTTCGTCTCAATAAAAGGTTCGAAGGCACTCCACAGTTTTGGCAGTTTCACTGCCGTCGATGTGGACGTTAATTTTTGGATCAGCACTTGCATGAATTTACGCTGACGCTCCGTTCTTGCGAAGTCGGATAAGGCATCATGACGAAAACGGACGTATTGCAACGCCTTCCTGCCGTCCAAGTGCTGCATGCCTTTTTTGAGATTAATAGCGTACATGGGCTCTTCGTTGGAGTCGGCATATTTCATGTTTTTATCGACTTCAAGATCAATGCCGCCTATGTTGTCAATTAAGGAAATGAACCCTTGCAGGTCGGTATACACATAATAGTGAATGGGGATGTCCATAAATTCAGACACGGTTTGCATGGCCAGCTCAGGACCACCAGACGTGATCGCCCTGTTTATGCGCTCTTCGCCGTAGTTCGGCATGTTGACAGATGTGTCGCGAAGAATGGAAAATAAATAGGCTTTCTTGGTTACAGGATCGATACTTGCAACCATCATGCTATCTGAACGGGGGAGCTCGTTTTTTTCGTGCGAGTCACCGCCTAGCAGCAAAATATGAACCGGAGCTGTACGCTCCACTCTCGGAAGAGGCGTTGATTGCACGTCAATTTTGTTGTGTTCCTTTTCCATCGTTTGTAAGGTGTTATTCACCATGCGATAGGAATTGTAAAAGTAAAATACGGATACGGTGAGTGCCAAGACGAAGGGCAACAGAATTAAAGTAAGCGGTACCGCCAAAGAAGTGCCGCCAGCCCTGACAATTTGCCGCTCTCGTGACGCCTGCTCGAAGGGGATTTGAATAATAGCGTGTATTTTTCTCTTTGCTTGATGCAAATAAATTTTGTTTGCCATCCTTGCAAATACAACTTTAATAACTCCGTAAACAAGTAAAGCAACAGTTATGGCAATGAATCCTCTCTCGGGCAGAAGAAATCCAATGAAATTAACAATAAGACTTGCAATAACTACATAGCACAAACAGTAAAGATACATTCTCCGATACATCATCCAGTAAGCGTCAAATACAAAAGCTGCCCAGTTCCAATTCGTATTTCTTTTCCATTTATTTGCATAGACCTCCGAGCGTTTTCCGACAAACAAGATTAGATCGCTTTCCGGTATGGTTGAGCTGGGGTGGTGGATGGTCGGAGTTCCAATAGACTCGTTGGTACTTTGACTTTGGGTGGTATGAACAGGTGTTTCACAGGTGCTGCAAATAAGATCGTCGGTATGGAGTTTTTCTCCGCATTTGGTGCAATACATAGTATGAGCCCCTTCTTAAGAACTATTTAAACAGTTTTACAGGGACTATCATACCATATTATTACAATATTCGACATTGTAAAACGGAATCGAAAGATGCTCACCCCTAGAAGACTTTTCCAAAATGGGGTGAATGCATGCAGGGAACTGGGAATTAATGTAGAAGTATTGCAAATATGTCGAAACGAAAATTACTCCTTCTTACTGCTATATTCCTAATTGCTCTCACCGGATTGCGTTTGCTTTGGCTTAAACTGCATGCTACGCCAGCTCATCCTGAAGCCGTGCACGGCGTTGTTGATTTGCGAAATTGGGATTTTGAGAACAACCGAACTATTCCACTAGACGGGGAGTGGGAGTTTTATCCCAATCAGTTCATCATACCTTTAAGTAGTCATTCAAATGCAGCTGATGCCCCAACGTATATACAGGTTCCGGGAAGCTGGCAGCTGCCCACAGATGGCCATTCGTCTTATGGCTTCGGATCTTACCGGCTCCGAATTCTAACGACCAGACATGAGGACTTAGTCTACGGATTGATTGTGAACAACATTCAATCTTCATCAGAATTAGTTGTGAATGGGAAATTGTTAGCTAGGTTTGGCAAGCCTGCCGAGCAAGCTGAGCAATACGTTCCTTACAATAGATCGTATCTCGCAGCGTTTGAATCCAATCAGGAAGAGATTGAAATAATCGTTCGCATAGCGAATTTTGATAACCCGCAACGTGGCGGGATGGTTAAATCGATCCAATTTGGCAGTCAAGCGTTGGCTAATTTTGAAAGACTGAATTCGATGGGGCTTCAGCTCGCCATGTTTGTTGTTTTATTGCTGCATGGCCTTTATGCCAGTATGATGTATGTGTTCAACCGCCGGCAGCGGATTTTTGCCAGCTTTTTGTTATTAACGATTTGCGCAGCGATCCATATTCTCATTGATGATGATGCTATATTATTAATCTGGCTGCCTATCAACTATACCTGGGCAACAAAGATCGCTTTTCTTTCTTATGTCGGTACGACCTGGTTCACGCTTATGCTCACCCAAAGTATATTCTCCGGATATGTGCATAAAAAAGTGTACTGGTGGTTGTTCGCAATAAGCGGCATTTATACGCTTTTTATTTTATTGGCCCCGGTTCAGGCGGTCATCGCATTCAAACCTGTTCTTGCTTTCATCTTGCTGTTTTCGAATATAATAATTCCTATGCTCATGACGAAAATGATAATAAACAAGCATAACGATGCTATATTTTTGCTGATAGCAGGAACAAGCACTACATCTAGCATCCTCTGGGATTTAGCCAAAAACGCTGGGTGGGTGGAAACGGGCTATTACCCGTTTGATATTTTAGCAGCCTTTTTAGGGCTCGCTGCATACGGGTTCAAGCGATATTTCTGGAATGCCGAGCAAATGGCCCATTTGGCAGTAGGCAACCGGATGTCGTTCATGGTCAACGAATTGCTTGACCGAGAAGGGCAGTCCTCATCCACCGGATATAAGCAATTCTCGAGCTCCGAGCTCCCAGTCGTGCTGTTGACGACGGATAGCCGCATGGAGGATTCCTCTTCAGGGTATTCATCAGGAGCTAACGATTATGTGACGAAGCCGGTGGGGGCCGGGGAGTTAATTGATTTGAAGCAATCTGTAAGTGAGAGCTTACGGATGGAAGCAGCTTATTTGCAGGCGCAGATTCAACCTCATTTTTTATTCAATACGTTGAATTCTATCACGGCGCTTAGCCACATTAATATTGGTAAAATGCACGATATGATTGAAGCTTTCAGCTCGTATCTAAGAATTAGCTTTGATTTGTGGAATTTGGAACAGCGTACCCCGCTGGAATACGAACTCGAGCTTGTGCGTTCTTATCTCTATATCGAGAAGCAGCGATTCGAAGACAGGCTGAATGTGGTTTGGGACGTTCATGTAGATGTCCAATTGCAGCTGCCACCACTGGTGATCCAACCTCTAGTCGAAAACGCAGTGAGACACGGCATTCTAACCCGTTCAAGGGGGGGAACGATTCATGTCCGGATCATGGATCATCCCGACATTCCCGACGCGATTGAAATCTCTGTTGAGGATGATGGCGCAGGCATGGACCCGGAGAAGGTGCGATTCCTCCTCGATCACCAGCACATGAA
Source organism: Paenibacillus tabacirhizosphaerae (assembly GCF_040812395.1). Classification (GTDB taxonomy): domain Bacteria; phylum Bacillota; class Bacilli; order Paenibacillales; family NBRC-103111; genus Paenibacillus_E. Next base: position 32,635 of record NZ_JBFNXH010000028.1, read on the forward strand.
AAAAAGAGGAATCGGATTACTTAATACAGACAGGCGTTTGAAGCAAATGTATGGACAGGGTCTGTGCATAAGCAGCGAGCAAGGTGTGGGGACGAAGGTTTCATTCGTCATTCCCAAGCAGAAAATTCAGAGGAATACGTTTACTGAGGTATTGTGAAGGGAGATTATCAAGTACTTCCTATCATGGATTTGGAGTGGTTGCAATGATTCGGGCACTACTGGTTGACGACGAACGGCTTGCACTCTTGCAGCTGGAGAAAATGTTGAAAGAGTTGACAAGCATCGACATCGTTGCTGCCTATATAGATCCTGCCGAAGCCGTCCAGACTGCATTACAGAGCCAGCCCGACGTCATTTTTCTCGACATTGATATGCCGGAAATGAACGGTATGGAGGCTGCGGAAATTTTGCGCGAGGCTTGCCCCACGGCCGATATTGTATTTGTTACTGCGTATGATAGGTATGCTGTTGAGGCGTTTGAGTTGAATGTGTTGGATTATGTGCTTAAACCGGTGCAACGCAACCGACTTATGAAGACAATTAGCCGGTTGGAGGAAAGACTGGCTCTGAATGCGGCAAAGCTGCCGCATGATCAGCGGGTCATCATACGTTGCTGTCCTTCGCTTAGCATAGAGCGTGAAGGCCAGCCGCAGCAAATTCTGAGGTGGCGCACCACGAAAGCGCAGGAATTATTCGCGTATCTGCTTCAGGTCCGCAATCGATTCGTGAGTAATGATACGTTGATCGATATGCTTTGGCCCAACTTTGAACCTAAGAAGGCTTCAACCCATCTTTATACGACGATTTATCAAGTGCGTCAATGTTTAAAACAAGCGGATGTCGATGTGCAGATCAGCAATGTTAGTGGTGGCGCAGGCTACATACTGAACACGCAGAACGTGTTGATTGACACGGATCAGTGGGAAAATACATTCCGAGAACTCTCTCCCATTGATACTCATAATTGCGAGGAGCATCATCGGCTAGTTGAGCGGTACTCCGGTGATTATTACGGTGATTATGATTATTTGTGGGCAGAGAGTGAACGGCAGCGGCTGCGTAGGATTTGGCTGCATCTCGCCATGCAAGTGGCGGCCTTCTACACTGAAAATAATGGGGCCGCTCAGGCCGTTACGATCTACCAACGCATTGTGCATATCCAGCCCTACTATGAGGATGCCCATTTGGGGTTAATGAAAATGTTCAACCGTATGGGTGAACGTGCCGCAGTTGAGGAGCAATTCAGACTGCTGTCTGCTTTGCTTCATCGCGATTTAGGCATTGGTCTATCGGCCAGTGTTGAGAAATGGTACGGGCAATGGAGAGAGCAGAACGCGCGGAGCCTATGATATTGTTCAGACCAGGCATGTATGTTTGTGTGGATTAAATAGTCAAAAAAGGAGGGACACTTTGAAGAGGCTATCCTATGTTCTTTTTTTTGTGGGGCTCATACTGCTGTTGTTTCCACTGGCTAGGGAATCCTACGATGATTGGCAGCAGGAACAACTCCTTAAGCAAGCCTTGCCTTTGGTTCAGGACACAAGAGCCGTCGAAGATGACAATTCGCTGAAAATTGCCAATGAACAGCTGACCCAATTACTGAATCCGGCGGCAGAGATCCAAGAACAAGAGAGTGTTCCACAGGCTACGGCGCCGACACCGGAAGAACCGGCATCAGAGCAGCAGAAAGTAGCGATTGCGATAATCAAAATTGATAAAATAAATGTGAAACTGCCTGTGCTAGAGGGAGCCACGGAACAAAACATGAGGTTTGCAGCAACCCACATGAAGGAAACAACGCCTATTGGCGAGATTGGCAATGCTGCGATTGCTGCCCATAGAGCTCGAACGACGGGAAGATTATTTAATAGATTGGATGAACTGGAAATCGGGGATCAGATAACGATCTCAGTAAAAGGCATCGAGAAGAACTACACGGTTTATAAAAAAGTAATTGTCGACCCTTCGGACATCTCCGTACTAAATGGCAATGATAAGGACTCAGTGCTTACGTTGATTACTTGTGATCCTATCGTCAACGCGACACATAGATTGATTGTGCAAGCTAAGCTTGTAGGATAATGAAAAGGGAAACAGCCTGCTGAATAGGTTTCAGCAGGCTGTTTTTGGTGAAGTTATTTATGCCCAATTCGTTTTCTCAAGAACAAGATAGCACCGAGGATGACAAAGATCAGGCCAACAAGTTGAATCGGAAGGTGACTCTCTTCCCCTGTTTTAGGGAGTGCCTGTACAGAAGGCTCTTTTCTTTTCGTAGTTCCTAAGGGAACCTTCTGGACGTCAATGTCGATTAAATTTTCGGTTTCATTACCATCCTTATCTTTAACAATGATGGTAATGGTATCTTTTCCGACATAGCCAGGATTTGGCGTATATGTCCAATGACCATCCGGATCGATTGTGGCGGTGCCGTGCTCCGGTTGATGAGGGATGGACGGAATCCCGCCAAGCGGCACTTTAATGTTGCCTTCGATAGGCGTATCCGGATCTGTTGTTTTTTGATCACCGGACGGACTCGGCACCGGAGAAGCAGACGGCGCAGGTGAAGTGCTCGGCGCCGGAGAAGCAGACGGCGCCGGCGAAGCGCTCGGCGTCGGAGAAGCAGACGGCACCGGCGAAGCGCTAGGCGTCGGAGAAGCAGACGGCGCCGGTGAAGTGCTAGGCGTCGAAGAACCTGACGACGATGGTGAAGTGCTAGTCGTCGGAGTAACAGACGACGATGGCGAAGTGCTAGTCGTCGGCACCGGCGGCGTGACCACCTTAGTGTTCAGGACATTCAAGTTAAAGCCTGCCGTCGAATTGATCTGTACAGGATGGTCACTTGAATCGAGTACGTAACCGGAAGGAGCTGCCGTCTCCCTCACAACGTAATCTCCTGCCAATAGCTTATTAAACACGGCTGTACCCGTCGAATCTGTTGTCAGAGTGTTGATGAGAAACTGGCTTGAACCGGATTTGCGGTATAGCTCAAAGGTTGCTCCGCTTAGCAGCGAGGAGCTATCGGCCGAATCAGCCTTTTTAACCGTTAACGAGCCTCTGATGCCGCTTCCGGTGCCGGCTCCGCTAGAGACACCGACTACGATATCTTTAGTGGTGTTTTTGGTCACAGTGGTTACATTATTCCCGCTGAAGCTTACCTTATTGGAAACCGTTTCATGATCGTTGGCTACGATTAATGATTGGTATTCCAACATGTAAGCTGATTTAATTTGGCTTAGGAAGCTTAACTCAAAGGTTTGCTTGCCGTCATTATCGGTAAGGATGATGACCTGATAGTCCGTACCCTTCGTCAGTTCTGCTCCCCGGGTCACATCTCCATTTCCAGCTACAGTAGTCTTAAACAGATGGAAGGTGTCTGGAAGCAACAGCTGATTCGGGGTCGGCGTGTCAATAATCTTGGCGTCGTCTACTGTCGATTGCCCGCGATTAATATGAATCGTCCAATTGATTTTATCTCCGCTTTGCGAGCCATCTTTATTCACATACTCTCCGCCCTTGGGGATCGTAACGCTGGCGGTCAGATTTTTGGAAACGGGATCGCTTCCATCGAACATTTTAGCCGTATTGCTGACGGAGGCATTAATCAATTCTCCCTCCAAGCTTGTGTCGAAGACGATGTAATACGGTGCGGAAATGGTTTTCAGGAATGTCACAACGAGCTTATTGCCACTGACTGTGTAAGTGTAGTAAGTATTATCCACGACAGTGCCGCGAGACGGATTACCGTTGGCCGGGACGTTCATATTATATAGAACAAGAGAATTATCAACCAGCTTCTGGTTCGATTCCAATAGATCTTCTACAGAAGCTCCGGCAAGGGTTTTACTGTTGTAGTTAACGCCTACTGTCCAAGTCAGTTTTTTGGAGCTTGCGTTATAGGAACCGGATTTCAATCCATTATTCTTCTCTTCATTCCTTGGCGAGAACGATTTAGTCTCGGTTAGCGTATGGGTAACCGAAGAGGCATCCGTCCAATCAATTACCGCTCTATTATTGAAATTATCAGTACTTCCAGTTATCCAGTCATTATTGAATTCTGTTAGGTAACTGATGGAAACAGGACCCGAGAGGGGATTCGTAAATGAAACTGTAAAACCTTCTTCGGGAAGCACAGCACTATCGATTGTGTACTCGGATGCAGGCATGGCTATGTTCCCTTGCATGACGACGAACGAGTTCGCTTGTAGACGGAGCCCCTTATTAGGGAAAGTATCCTTCACGACAACGCCGCTCATTAGCTGGCTATCTTCGTTAATGGCAAGATTCCATGCTACCGTTTTCGTCTTATAATTTTCGGAGTTCCATGTCTTCACCATGACGGCTTGGTAGATATCGCGTGTAGCTGTAGCGCTCTTGGAACCGCCGGAAGTAACCACGTTGTGTATGGTGGTATTTGCGATAACTCGCTTATCTGAAGTCGTTTGATAGGTGACTTTGTAGGCTGACGTAATGCCATTAACGAACTGCAGGTTGAATCCCGTTTTTCCGGTTGCTGTTACGTTAGTCACGTTATAATCGGTCGCAAGCAGTTCGCTTCCAAGCGTTTCAGCGCCAGTCGAATCCAGCAAAACTGGGAAGACATGAATGGAGTTCGGAACGAGTTTCTGCGAATTCTCGAAGAGGTCCGTCAATGTGGCAAGCGCCTGCGCGATTGTTTTTTCATTGTAGTTGTAATTGATGGCCCAGTCGATGATTTGTGTGTTCTCATGATAATCCGTTGATGTTTTAGACAATGCAGTTCCATGCTGGACGGTGACGGTTGCTTTTGCAAGGATTGGAGCTTTGTTGTCGCCCTTGAACGTGGCTGTATTCTCAAAAGAACCTGCATCCGTGTCGATGACAGGTGTCATGAATTCAATGCGGTAAGCCGATTGTATAGGACTGTCATTAAAACTAACTTGAAGTACATTGCCGGTTGTATTCACCGTATATTTACTTGGAGCAATTGGCGCTCCACGAGTTGCTGTTCCATTGAGATCAACGTCCAGATCGTAGACAGCTAATGTAACAGGAACAGCCAGACCAGCGGGAATCGTGTCGGTCATGACAGCGTTCTGCACGGAATCCAGCGCTTTGTTCACATCCACTGACCAATCAATGTTTTTGGCATTGAAGCCTTGGGGTGAACCCGCTTTCGCTACTGTAGACGTGACAGCCGGCTTGAATTTAAGTGAAAAGATTTGAGCTCCGCTGCGAATCGGTATAGTGATCGTCTGAGTGGAGCTGCCTGTAATCTTTTGCTTGTCGAATTGTGTCTTGAAAGTAAGAAGGCCTTGTACATTATTATGGGTTTCTATGTAGGTATTTAAGGTCATGACGACTTTATGATCCGTGGCAGTGACCTTAAAAGTTCCAACATCGACATTATCAATCAACAAGGGCCCGTTAATATCGTTAAAAAGCAGAAACTCTTGCGGCAAGTTGAATGTGAACGTATCTTGATTATGGTACCCGTGATTATTCGGCAAGGACCACGTGTAATCCAGCTGTACCTTGGAGCCTTGCTCATAGACGTTGTCAGTCACAACATGTCCCGCATTGTCATATACAGCCATAGTCACACTATCGATGATATTGCTGGAAATTGTGTTAGCACTTGCTTGAGACATGAGGCTAATGCCAGAGATACTCTGCATGATGACTAGAAGCGTGATCAGCAGCGAACTCGTTTTTTTCTTCCACATGGGTATGTAAAACCTCCACTCCTGAATCTTTTTTTATTAAAACTGTACAGCCATTGGCTGGACAAGAGCATCTTTACTTGCCCTTGAACCTTATCCCACGCCTCCCATTCTGAGTGCCCTTTTCCTACATACTCTGACAATTTGGCACAATTTGTATTATAAAGTTGCTATCTGAACATAATCTGAACAAAAAAAAGAACCTGCATGAGCGTTCATGCAAGTTCTTCTTCCATATCATTCTGAATGATAATTTAATATATTTTGGAAATGGTGTAGTCCGCGGCATCTTTGAACATTGGCGTGCTTTCTCCGCCTTGAACCCGAACGGAATCGTATGTCGTATCGATGGTAACCCACTCATCGCTATCCTTTAAGTAAACTTGATTCCAAGCATGATAAGTATCCGGTGCGTCTGCTTCATAGCCCATAACCAAACGGGTTGGAATGCCTTCGCTTCTTGCCATAGCGGCAAAAATCGTTGCGTAGTCATAACAGATTCCCTTCGACGCATCGAAGGCTTCATCCAGATTAGGAATGTAACTGGCTTCCACTGTCTCCGCTTTATCATGATCATAGGTGAAGTTGGTTGTCATATAGGTATAGAGAGCAGCGACTTTATCCGTGTCTGTAACGGCATCTGCGGTTAATTGCTCAGCTTCTAGAACAGCCTTCGTGTCCTTGTTCCAATCGATAAGAGGGATGGATTGCAGAAATACCTCATTTTCCTTTTCCATCTTCAGAGCAATTGTTTCTTGCGCGATAACTTTATATTTATTGCTGCTAACTGACTCTGCAATCAGGACTGTATAGTCGCCATTGCCCAGCTGCAAGGGGTACTGTGCCCCTTTAATGAAAGGATAGTCATATTTGTCGTCCCCTTTGCTGATGCGGACAAGGCCAGCTGCATCCTTAGCAAGCGTATAATTAACAGTGATGATCCCTTTGTCCAGAGCGCTCTTGCCGATGACGGCAGAAGCTGCGAAAGTTCCTTGCGGTGCGAGCACAAGAAAAAGTGCTGCAACCATCAGTACTGCAAAGGCTTTTTTGAACATGAAAAAACTCCCCTTTCGGTAACTGGCTGCCATCTTAGCCTGGAGGCTGAGGAAGACCCTGTAGTTTTGCGTCTCTAGCTTTCGCTAGATTTGCCTTTATCGGTGGAAAGCACCGAAATCATATTTTTATAGGTATTATATCATAGGCCTGTCTGATTGAATAGTATGATGACGAATCTTAGGAGTTTCTGGAAATAACAGCCAATTGACGCATTCGGCGCAAATGGGTATGATTAATGTACGCTTAATTTCCGTAAAACCATACGGAAAGCGGGGGAACCAATTTTTTGGGGCGAATCATGATATGTAGGGAACCATCTTTCCCGAGCCCGACAGCTAACCTCGTCAGCAGTGGATGGGTCAGTCTGCTTTTTATGCATATTTTGCATTCACGGACCCGTGTTTACGGGTCTTTTTTGCATTGTAGGCTCCATCCAAATGTTACAAAGATGCAGTCATCTATTCGTATCATAAAGGAGGAGCCCATGAATATGAACCAACGTCTCAAAGCTGAACAATTACACCAATTGGATAACAATCAAAAAGAAATGCTCAGAAAGCAGTGGACACCGGAAGAAGGCCATTATATCGCGTTAGGCGATCATGAAGAGATGGTCTATTATTTAAACGGAGTGGAGAAACATAAAGCGCTACCGCTGCTTAGCATTGGACAGATGATGGAGTATCTCGTAGAGTGCGACGCCTCGTTTACGATGAATTATGATTCTTCCATGTGGCAGGTATCCGTATCCGGGCATAGTTATCAAAATGATGAACTATGTGATGTGCTTTGGGAAGCTATGAAGCAAATCCTGTAGGCATCAGGGGATCTGTGACTTCGCGGCATCAAGAATATGACTGATTTTGTCTTCAAGTTTAAAGAGTTTTTCTTGCTCTTCGCAGATTTGCCGGTTGAGGGAAACCAAGGACGCGAGTGAGCTCTGGACGCCGGAGGCTTCCGCTTTTTTCGCTGTTTGTTTCAATGAGCTCCAAATCGGAGCCCGGCTGGTTTCAGTCGTTTTGATGGCGCTCTTCTTGGCTTTTATCTGAACGTGGATAGGGTCGATATCGGCTAAGGTGTTCCGGATCTTTTTCATTGTTTTAGACGCGTTGTCCTTAGCTTCTCGCCATGCTTCCTCCTTCTTTTTGATATCCATACGTGCTAGCTGCACAGGGATCCGAATGACATTAGCTTGGAAACGGAGCATGCTGTTGAGTTCCTTGTTATTGACTATTTTGGCAGCTTCGATCTGTTTATTCACCGCGCTGTACTGGGATAAGAGCGGTTTATACTTTTCTCTTGTTCGCTCCGCATCGGCTTCCAGTTGGTTCAGTATCGCAGCATCGATTTCTTTGATTTGTTTGTTGAGAGCGATCCGACGATCCTCATTACTCGTATGCAGCGAATTGATTTTCGCATCCCAGTCTTCTTCTTGCTTTTGCAGTGTTTGGAAATCATTAATCAGCGACTTGATTTTACTAGCTTGGGCAGAACTGGCGCCTGTAATCGTTTTATCAAGCGAGGATTGGATGGACGGTGTGATCTCGGTGGAGGAAGCGGCGGTTACGGCACTCGGCAAGGCAGAGGCCAACATCAGAGCGCTGAGCAGAACGGTGACATGTTTCAATTTTTTCAAATGATCATTCCTCTCGAATGGATGAAATAGGTGGAGAATCACGACAAAAAAAAGCACCTGCAAGAAAGGCGATCTGCCTATTCTTACGGGTGCTTCCGTCGTAAGTCGTCCATATGAAACTATATGTGTAACTATACCAAGACGCTTCAACTGATGTCAAGATAGAATGATTAGCAATGGGATAAGCGCTACATTTGCGCGGGGCGGTACAAGTGATTTACACTGGGAGAGTACCTGCATGGAAAGTTTTAACATTGAGGAGAGACCTGATGATGATGATGAACCAGCTTTCAATCAATCAATTGAAGCAATTTAAAAATGATATCACGCGATTCATGATGATGTATAAATTCGCGCTGGATGAGATGGAGACGAGAATTGAAATTTTGGTTCAGGAGTTCGAGATGCTGCATGAATACAATCCGATCGAGCATACGAAATCCCGTCTGAAATCGCCGGAAAGCATTATGAATAAGCTGTATCGCAAGGGAGGCGCAAGTATTTCGTTCTCCGGCATTCGGGACAGTATTAAGGACATTGCCGGCTTACGGATTACTTGTTCGTTTATCTCCGATATTTATGTGATCAGCGAAATGCTCAAAAATCAAAGCGATTTAAAAGTTTTGGAAGAGAAGGACTATATCAAGTGCCCGAAACCGAATGGCTATCAAAGCCTTCATCTCATTATCGAGGTGCCGGTTCATATGTCGGATCGCCGGGAAAGTGTTTGTATTGAGGTGCAAATCAGAACGATTGCTATGGATTTCTGGGCGAGCTTGGAACATAAAATTTATTATAAATTTACCGAAGATAATCAAGCCGTGCCGGCGAGGCTCCTTGAGGAACTAAAGCAAGCTGCCTTAGCCGCTTCTGCGCTGGATAAGCAAATGGAGCGTTTGCATAAGGAAATCGAAGTCATCAAAGAGGAACAATCGGACATATCCGAAGAGACATTGAATCGAATTATTATAAATAACCAGCAATTTACGTTGCCGCAGGCTTTGCTGGGGCTTTTGGATAACGTGAAGGAATAGTGAGTATCTACGAACGATTGTTAAAAAGAGTGCCTCGGGTGAACGAGGCCACTGAAAAAGTCCTTTCATACGAAAAAGGTACAGTCCTTCAAGAAAATGGAGGAGGCTGTAC
>NZ_JBFNXH010000029.1:0-41056 GCF_040812395.1 Paenibacillus tabacirhizosphaerae
TATTAGGCACGCCGCCAGCGTTCGTCCTGAGCCAGGATCAAACTCTCCAAAAAGGTAAACCTTATTGAAAGCTGAATAGCTCAATTGACTTGCTAGCGAGATTTGCATCTCTTTTTGTCGATCGCTCGACTTGCTGATTGTTTCATCCATTTGTTCAGTTTTCAAGGAGCTTTATTGCGTTACCGTTTAAAGCGTTAATGCATCGCTCTTGCGGTGACAAGAACATATATTATCAGGTTTTAAAATGAAATGCAAGCGACTTTCTGCATCCATTATCTTACATCCCCAAAATCCGCATGAATAAAGGGTTTAGCAGTATTTTTTGGCCTATGACCATTCATAAAAAAGAAGGACGCTATCTACCATTTTTCATAGCGATAGGTCCTTTATGACTAAAGTTCACGAACCAAACTACGCTTCTCCCAGTAAACGCAGCAGTTCTTGCTCATCTTCAATAATCCGAATGCCTAGATCCTGCGCCTTCGTCAGCTTGCTGCCCGCGCTTTCCCCTGCGATGACGATGTCCGTTTTCTTGGAGACGCTACCGGTGATTTTCGCTCCGAGCGCTTCTAGCTTTTTCGCACAATCATCACGCCCCATAGTACTGAGGGTGCCGGTGAGAACAATTGTTTTGCCGAAGAAAGGGTTATCCGGACTTGCTTGGACCATCGCTGGCTTTTCAGTGACCGGGTTCACGCCCGCTTCGAGCATGCGCTCAATGCTGGACACCATAATGGGATCGCGGAAGAACGTATAGATGCTATCCGCCACAATGCCGCCTACATCAGGCAGCGTAATAAGTTCCTCAGGCGTAGCCTCCATAAGCTTAGCTAAGCTGCGGTAATGATCGGCGAGTACTTTGGTCGTCGTTTTCCCCGAGTTCGGGATGCCCAGGGCATTGAGGAATGAAGCCAGGTCGCGGGATTTGCTTTTTTCCAGTGCATCCAGAAGGTTCCGCGCTTTCTTCTCGCCGAAGCGTTCGAGCTTAACGAGGTCCTCGAATTTCAATGTATACAAATCAGCAGGGTCGCGGACATCCAGTTCTTGATGCAGCTGAGATGCCGTCATTTCGCTGAAAAATTCAATATCCATCGCGTCACGCGAAGCAAAATGCGCCATACGGCCAACCAGCTGCGGACTGCAGCCAAGACGATTCAAGCAGAACAGATGCGCACCGCGCATTTCAAGTTCGCTGCCGCAGGAGGGGCAATGCGTTGGGTAGACGATTTCCTCGCCGTCGTTATCCTCGGTGACTTTGCCTAATATTTCGGGAATCACATCGTTGGAACGACGAATGAAGACGAGACTGCCTAAGGCATGCTTAAGATTTTTGCGTTCGATGTCTCCGATGTTATTTAACGTACAATTCTGTACGGTCACTCCCGCTAGGTCAACGGCTTCAACACGGGCTAATGGCGTAATTTTGCCTGTGCGACCCACTTCCCAGGAAACGCTTTGGAGTATGGTTGTTGCTTCTTCCGCCTCGAATTTGTAGGCAACTGCCCAGCGCGGGAACTTCTCCGTGTAGCCAAGCGCTTCCCTAGTGCGCATATCGGTCAGCTTCACAACGCTTCCATCGATCAAAAAGTCGAAGCTTTTGCGCTCTTCCGCAATTCGCTCCAGCTCGGCGGCGACGTCTTCCATGTTCGAAAAGTACCGTGTACGGTCACTCACTTTAAAGTGATTGTCGCGCAGGAACTGAATCATATCCGCATGCGTGGCAAACTGAACATCATCGGAATAACCGACATTATAGAAGAAAGCATTCAGCTTGCGCTCTGCGGTCACTTTGGGATTCAAGTTGCGCAATGCTCCGGCTGCTGCATTTCGCGCGTTCTTGAGCGGCTCTGCGGCCGTCTGGTTGTACGCTTCCAGCACAGAAAGGAACATCATGCCCTCTCCTTGCACTTCAATCGTCCCTTGATCATACGGAATCTCAAGCGGAATGGACTTGATCGTCTTAATTTGCGCTAAAATGCCTTCTCCGACAGTGCCATTGCCACGAGTCGAAGCCTGAACGAGCTGGCCCTGTTCGTAGGTCAGATTGAGGGTCAGTCCATCAAACTTCAGTTCTACTACATAGGATGGATCGGGCAGCGGTTGATCAGGATTTTTGCTATTATAGTCGGCTATTAGTTTCAGCACACGCGTGTGCCAAGCTTGCAAATCATCGGCGTTCTGCGCCTTGTCTAGGCTCCATAAGCGGGCCAAGTGCCGATGCGGTTCAAAACCTTTGAGGATATCCCCACCCACTCGTTGCGTGGGCGAAGAAGGCAGGGTAACCCCTGTCTCCTGTTCCAGCGCGATCAGTTTATCGTAAAGCGCATCCCACTCCTTATCGGAAATGGTTGGCTTATCTAGTGTGTAATAGTTACGGTTATGCTCATTGATTTCCTGGATGAGGTTTTTCATTGCCGTGATGGCATCTGTCATTACGGGCTCTTCCTCTCTATTGGGGGGTATACGATCAAGATTGTTTCGTAATCGGCGCGAATTTCGCTAGCAGGCGCTTAAGTCCGACAGGCGCCGGAAAAGCAATTTGCAGCTCGGTGTCGTCACCCGAGCCTTTGACGGACACGACGGTGCCGATGCCCCATTTGCCATGCGCCACTTTGTCGCTGGCTTTGTAGTCCGGCACCGCGCCGCCTGCGGCAGGCTGCGGAGCCCGGAACGCAGGCGGCTTCGCAGCGGCTGCGGAGCTTGGCGCAGCCGCGCTCGCTCCCGTCCTTCCGAAGGAGGACGGGGTGCCCCAAGCGGACGAGCCGGCGGAGCCGCGGCCCGCTGAGCTGCCAGCGGCGCTGCTGCCGCTGCTGCCCCACGAGCTGGTGCGCCCAGCTCGGGAGAAGCCACCGCCGCCGCCCATCGAGACATTCTCCAGGAGTTCCTGCGGAATCTCCTGCAGGAATCTCGATGGCGCGTTGGCGGCGGTGCGGCCGAAGAGCGTGCGCATGCGGGCGCACGTGAGGAAGAGCTCTTGCTCGGCGCGCGTGATGCCTACATAGGCCAAACGGCGCTCCTCTTCCAGCTCTTCATTGTCGGAAAAAGCACGGCTGTGAGGGAAGACGCCTTCTTCCATCCCGATGATGAAAACAACAGGGAATTCGAGACCTTTGGCGCTGTGCATCGTCATCAGAACGACAGCATCTTTCTCGTCCTCATCCTTTTCCTTATCCAAGGTATCGATGTCCGCAATCAGCGCGAGATCGGTAAGGAACGAGATGAGGGATTTGTCCTCGTTGCGTTTCTCGAAGTCCATCGTCACCGACAGAAACTCTTCAATATTTTCAAGACGCGCCTTCGATTCGATCGTGTTCTCACGCTGCATCTCAAGCCTGTACTGCGACATCTCCAGGATTTTCTCTGTAAGCTCGGTTACCGATAAGTATTCAACCATCCGGTTGAGATTATCAATCATTTCCCGGAAATCAGCCAGGGCGTGCTTCGCCTTCGTATTGATTTCCAGTGCATCGACTTCTTCCAGCATCGCGTAAAGTGAGATGCCTCTGCGTCCTGCCATGTCCGCCACTTTATCCATGGTTGTGTCGCCAATGCCCCGCTTTGGCACGTTGACAATTCGATTCAAGCTGATGTCGTCGTCCGGATTCGAAATGAGCCGTAAGTAAGCTAGTATGTCCTTGATCTCTTTACGATCATAGAACTTCACGCCGCCGACGATCGTATAAGGAATATCGGATTTGATCAAAATTTCCTCAATGACCCGAGACTGCGCATTGGTCCGATACAGAATTGCGTGATCGGCGAACTTTTTCCCCTTTGACTTATTCTTATTGATTTCACCCGTAACAAAGTAACCTTCCTCATGCTCGGAGTCCGCTTGGTACAGCTTGATCGCACTGCCGCCTTCTTTATCGGTCCACAGATTCTTCGGCTTGCGGCCCGTGTTGTTCCCAATGACTTTATTCGCCGCCTGCAGGATGTTCGAGGTGGAGCGGTAGTTTTGTTCTAGCAAAATAGCCGTTGCGTTGGGGTAATCCTTTTCAAAGTTGAGGATGTTCGTGATATCCGCGCCGCGCCAGCGGTAAATGGACTGGTCGCTATCGCCGACAACGCAAATGCGCTTGTGTTTATCTGCAATCATCTGGCACAGCATGTACTGCGCGCGGTTCGTATCCTGATACTCATCGACATGGATATATTGAAATTTATTTTGATAAAAGTCCAGTACCTCAGGCACTTCTTTAAATAGATGAATCGTTGCCATAATTAGATCGTCAAAATCGAGCGAATTGTTGCTTCTCAGTTTTTTTTGATAGAGGGCGTAAATCTTGGCTGTGAGACCATCAAAATAATCGCCAATTTTGTTCTCAAATTGCTGAGGGGTGACAAGCTCATTCTTCGCTGTTGAAATTGCGGCTTGAAACGCTTTTGGTTCGAATTTCTTGGTGTCGATATTCAGTTCTTTGCAGCACGCTTTAATGACCGAAAGTTGGTCGCCGGAATCCAGAATCGTAAAATTCGATGTGAACCCGATTCGATTAATATCCCTGCGTAAAATCCGCACGCACATGGAGTGAAACGTGGATACCCAAATATCCGACCCGCTTCCGCCAACGAGCTTGCCTACGCGTTCCTGCATCTCGCGCGCCGCTTTATTCGTAAACGTGAGCGCCAAAATGCTCCAGGGCGCCGCTTTACGCGTCCCGATCAAGTACGCAATGCGGTGCGTAAGCACTCGGGTTTTACCACTCCCCGCTCCAGCCATAATGAGAAGAGGTCCGTCTACGGCTTCTACCGCTTTGCGCTGCGGAGGATTCAGTCTTTTGATCGCATCCAATATGTTAACTGTTTCGTTCATATGCTACCTTCCTGTTCTATCAAAGTTCACGGTCTGGAGCGCTTGCTCCAGATCACTATATATGATGTTGCCAACTACAATCGTGTCTGCGGCCTCAGCAGCCTGCTGAGCTCTATCTAAGCTGTCGATGCCTCCGCCATAAATCAGCCGGGCATTCTCCAGCACATTGCGTGTACGGCGCACCAGTTCCATATCACCGAAGACGCCGCTATATTCTAAATAGACAATCGGCATATGGAATAGCTTGTCCGCCATCCGCGCATACGCCGTTACATCTTTCATTTCCAAATTTGTACGGGCTTTCGTCAGCTGTGCGGCTGCCGCTTCCCCGTTTAATATGATATAACCTTCCGTTATAATTTCGTCCCAATTCATAATCGCCCCGTATTCCTTCAACGCTTCATGGTGGTGTCCAACGATCCAGCTCGGATCATTCGCGTTCAGCACCACAGGAATCAGGAACAAATCAAACCCGGGTACGATGGCTTCTTGATTGGAAATTTCCAATACACAAGGCAATTCGTACTGGCGAACCCGCGACAGAAGATCCACCGTATTGTCAAAAGTCACACCTGTCGAACCCCCGACCATGATCGCATCCGTCCCGGACTGACACAACCGATCCAGCGCTTCATCCGAAATTTCCCGATCTGGGTCAAGCTTAAATACATGCTTCCACTTGCTTATATCGACGATCAATGGTTTCCCTCCGATTAAGCGGCAATTACGCCATACTACCACCAGTCTATGCTAACGGATTCGGGTGTGTCAAATGACAAAAGACGGGCTAAATGCCCGCCTTTTTGCATATTGCGCTTATATGATCGTGTAAAGATAATATAATGCGTTCATCCTTCCATTTAAGAACAATTGTTCCCTTATCGTTGATTCAGCTTGCCTTTTTAGCCAAATTATACCCACGAATTATCCTTACGTATAATATTCATTCCTTATTTAAGCTGGTATTGTGGTTTATATAGGAACGAGTTACCTTCCCCCTCTTATTTCTCCGCAACACAGCCTCAGAACCTTGTTCACACCCACCAAGCAAGAAGCCGGGACACTCAATTGGCTTGAGGTCTCGGCTTTCATTTCATCTTATATGGATAGGAAGCTTACTTGACTTCAATATTGAAAATCTTCTCTACATGGACATCAGTATGATCATTCTGCTGAAGTTCAAGCTTGATTTCATGCTTGCCCGCGGCCAGATTGGTCAATGTCAGGGGTCCTGTCTTGCTGATCATCGCTTTCTGCTTCCCGTCCACGTACAAATGGAGATGCCCTTCACCCTGCACGTTTTTCTGGTTCATATGATCAGTAGAAAGCTGGAAATTGTTAGTCTTATACGTAATAGTGACATTCCGCCCATCCGGGACTAGCTCCGCATCAATCGAAGGTTTCGTGCCGGCCGGTACGGTTTTCACACTGCTTTCCGTGTGCGTCTGAGCCACAGTCGTAGTTATTTTGGACCCGGTACCAGGCCCGCTTCCAAGTTCATCCTTGGAACCGCAAGCTGTTGTCACCGCACTCAAAACGATTAAAGAAGCTGCACCGTATATCCACGTTTTTTTCATCAGCGTTTACACCCTTTTCCCATAAGTTTGGACATCCTTAGTTCCTTATATATGACTGACAAGCTGGTTCCATACCATGATTATGGTGAAAAGGGGACAAAATAAAAATGAAGGCAAAAAGACGTCCGAGAGCCAAAGGCTGTTCGTGGACGTCTTTATCTGATCTGAAGCTACCCGTAGGGTTAGAAGCTGTACTTGCTTCCCTCGTTGTATTTGCTCCCATAAGAGCTTTCTCCCTGCGTATATGCGCTCTGTCCGCTTGTTTGGCCACGGGAGGGCACACTGGCATTCATTGATCTGCCCGTCAATCCTGATGTTTCCGAAGCGGACAAGGCCGTCGAAGTGTATTTATTCACCGTGCTTCCGGAGGAAATACCGCTTGTTCCATAATCCGATGCTGCATAGCCTTGGGACTGACCATAGCTTTGCTCTTGGAAGCTCTGCCCTTGCGGAGAGCTGTAGGCATGCTGCTGATTGTGTGCGTTATGCGTGTTGTACGTAGATGGCGTAAATCCCTGATTATAAACGGCATTCGGGAATGTCGTTGCGTTAACGGTTTGTGCCGGTTGGAAAGAGACCTGCTGCAAAGCCGCAATCTGGTTCTGGCTCTGCACCTGCTGATAGGATGGTTGAGACAGCGAATGATTGGGCTGCTGGTAGATAGCGCTGTTGTTCGCCGAGCTCAGATTCTGCTGTACAAAAGTTTGCAGCTTGGCCGCCGTTTGGGTTTGTTTCTGCAGCTCCTGTTGAATCTGCTGCTGTGCAGCAGGTGGGATTTCATAGCCGCCCAGCTTCTGGATTTCCTGGAAAACGATCGCTTGATCCTGCAAAGTTTTCTGTACCAGGGACTGGAAGGTAGTGCGAATCTGAGGATTCGCTGCCTCCAAGGCCGCTGTCGTATATTCACGGGCCGTTCGCTTTAATTCGGAAAGAACAAAATTAGCCAAGTCCTCATCCTGTAAATGAACTTGGTGCTGATTGGAATTAAACTGATTTTGATTTTGCTGATACATGATTTCATTCACCTCCTGGACGCTCGTTTTAATGGGTAATGCCGGATTGCTGCTGCAGGGTGTTTATCAGCGTACTGATATTATGCAGACGCTCCTGAGAAAGCTGAGACAATGTTTGCTTCAAAGATGAACTTTGGCATTGGTCAGCGCCCTGCACGCAAAGCTTTGTGAGCAATTCCTCGTTTTTCAGCGAGTCTGTTATGTAGGCAAGTTCTTTGCCAGAGACTGATTGATTGCCTTGATTATGCATGTGTTGGTGATCCTCCTTTCCATTGTTAGCGTTATGTTTCCCAAAATATCCCGTTTTATGTATGAAGAGAATAATAGAAAAAAAGACCGTGCCCCTACAGCTGTGATGCTGTGGGAAACGGTCTTTTCTTCTAAGAGGCTGGCTGCGCTGGCTTGCCAGCATAAGCATCCGCCATCTTTTGCACATCTGCGGCCTGGAGCATATATGCCCATTCGCTGCCTTGTTTCACCAGCCATAGCTGGTCTCCACTCAGCTTTCCTTCATAACTCTCGGTGGAATCCTTCCCATCAGCAGACAGGATAAGCTCTACTTTCAGCTCACCGCCAGCCGTTGGTTGCTGGGCTGAAGGTTTAGGAAGCTGCGTGGTATGCAGAAAGGTCAACTCATCCAGAAGCGGACTCGCTTCGGCGCCCTTGAGCTCCTTGTCGCCTAGCTTCCAGCTTGCTTCCGAAGTCACTTTGTCCTTATCCGTCTTCGTTAAGGACCACGACTGCCCCTTCCAAGTCACCTTAACGCTCTGCACCTTATCGTTATCGAACAAGAAGGCGCTTGTTTGCGCGAAATCGACAGGGGTTTTGTTTAGCGCAGATAAAGATTGGTCGCTCACCTGATACACAGCTGGAGCCCCCTCAACCATCACATACGAGAAGCCTTGGATTGGAAGCTCGCCGCCGACTTGGAGCCCTTTTTTGGACCCGTCTTTCAACGTGACCTCATACGTTTGAGCCGGTTGATCCAACCCGTATTTGGCCAGGTCTGTTGTTTGCTCCTCGACCACCTTCTCTTGGTTCACAAGGCCAAGGGAACCCAGCCAACTATCAACCAGATTCATGTTCGTAGGCGCAGCAGCAGGCTGCTTCATCTCCCAACCACTCCCGCTGCGGGCAAGCTCGATCTGCCCGCCGGCTGAATGCACGCTGAAAGACTGCACGTCCTCTTGTTTAATCGTAAGGAGGGCTTTCGGTTCCTCTTTCTTCTCTCGGAAGAAGTCCTTGCTGGAAGCGTACCAGAAGCCTCCGATGCAAATGACCACTAGCAGAATGGTAGGAATAAACCGTTTCATCCCCTTCTCCTCCTCCACCAAATCAGTCCGCCAATAATCAGGAACAAGAGCGGGAAGAACACAATCGTAACAAAGAAAATGGTATTCGCTTGGCTTGGCGTAATCATGGCTTGCTGGAACGCATCCCCTTGACGAGGGCGAATCGTAACTTGATCCTTCTGCTCCTGCAGCCAACCAATGCTGTTCAGCGCGAAATCTTTATTCCCTTGATTTTGAATATCTTCATCCAACACGAACGTCGAGCCGCCCAAAATGATGGCCTTCGGCTTATTATCCTTGCCCTGAACGGCGTATCCCAAATTCAAAGGACCTTTCACATCGGTGGCATCCTGTTTGGTCTTGGATTGCGCCAACAGGTTGATATCCGTTTCGCCGTAAGCCTTATCGGATGTCTTGAGCAGCAGTGATTTCGTCCAATCGCTTGTCGCTTCATCCGCATTCAAACTGACAGCAAGAGAAAGCATCGTAACCAGATTGTTGCTGGACAGTTTATTCGTAATGTCGTGAGAACCGTACTCCGGAATAATTGTCAGCGGATCGTAGAGCGCCGTTTGTTTAGCCTCAATAGCAACCGCATGCTGATCTTGAATACCGAACGTGTTCATGATAGCATCGATATTTTTCCACTTGGTTGCCATATCTTTATTGAAGCCCAAGGCGATGTAGATCTTGCCTTTATCTTTCAAATACGCATTGATCAGCTCAGCTTCTTTATCATTCAGATCATTTTGTGGTCCGAGCAGCATCAGCATTTGCGCATCATCCGGTATTTTGCCTTCGCGATACAGGTTGAGGTCTTTGACTACATAGTTAGCGCCTTCCAGACTGCTTTTCAAAATCGTCAATGCTGTAAGCGGGTATTCCTGATGGCCCGACAACAGATAGACCGTATGTTTCTGGGTGGAAGTCAGGCTTGTAATGGCCTGTGTAAACTTCTCTTCCCCTGTAAACGTATAGGAGCCATCTTGCTGACCGTTAAACAATTCGTAGAAATTCACGCTTTGCTTCTTATCGCCCAATTCAAAAATGAGCGTTCCACCTTGATCCACGCCATACTGCTTCGCCATCGAAGGCTGCTTCAGCATATCATACGAATCGAATGTGATTTTGCCGCTTTGCTTCTTATATTCAGCCACCATATCCGTCACCTGACGGGTGATGAAATCACTGGAGCTGTCCGTTGCATTCGTAAATGCGATGATATGAATGTCTTGATTCAGGCTTTTGAGTGCTGTTACCGTCTGTTCGGAGAGCGTAAAGCTCTTGTTTTTCGTCAAATCAAGCTGAAAGCCCTTCAGAGAATGAAGGAAGATCGTCAGAATGATGAAAATCCCGATAACGGCGATGGATAAAACTGTCGCATTGGTTCCCCGTATCCACTTGTTCATTCCGCTCACCTCCAACGCTTTCTTTCAAGGACTTGTATGCTAAGAACGAGAAATACCGCAGCTAATGTGATGTAAAAGACGATGTCCCCGCCATGCAGGACGCCTTTTTGCAAGTTCGTCATATGGCTCGTCAGCGAAAACTGCCCCACCCATTCCTTTAACTTGCCGTCAAAGCTGCCGCTAAGCCAGTCAAGCAGCCAGAGAAGCAGCAAAATAACAAAACCTGCGATACCGCCAACCATCTGGTTATTCGTCAGGCTGGAGGCGAATAGGCCAATCGCCATCATCGCACAGCCCAGCAGGAACATGCTGAGATACGACAGCCACATCACTGGCTTATCCAAAGTTCCGAAAGCTGACATAATCAGCGGGTAAATCAAGCTAATCGCCACTAAACCTACCTGCACGACCAATGTGGACAAGTATTTGCCCAAAATGATTTCGCCAATACCCGCAGGCGAGGTGAGCAGCAGCTCGTCTGTCCCTTGGCGGAACTCATCCGCCACAAGCCGCATCGTCAATAGCGGAATGATGAACAAGTACACGAACGTGGTGTTCCCTACAACCGAGCGCGCATCCACAATCGGCGGCTGGCCGTTGACGAAGTTGACATAGAAGAAGAAGCTCGACAGCAGCACGTAAAAAGCAAACGCCACATAGGCAATTGGCGAGTAGAAGTACATTTGCAGCTCTTTGGAGCAAATGGCCCAAATTCTACGCATCGGCGACCACCCCCTCAGCTGGTGTGGAGTCGTCTTCCGTGCGCTCATCTGTCGTCAATTTGAGGAAGATGTCCTCCAGGCTAAGACTCTCCCGCTTCATCTCGAGAATCGGGTAGCCCGCTTCCGCGAGGCGGAAGAATAAGGCTTCGCGGATATCGGAACGATCCGCGGAGGTGACGAGCAGCTTCACGGAAGAAGCTGGCGTGCTGGCGTTGTCGGCGGCGTCAGGTTCGCCGCCGTTGTTGTCTTCAACAGCAGTTGCGACTGCTGTTGGGAGTTCCTCCGGCGCTGCTTCGGCGCCGAGCTCTTTCACGGCTGCGACGCCTTCCAGCGCGCGCAGCTCGGCCACGATCCGCTCGCGAGGTCCCTTGACCTCGAGCGATACCTCGAACGTCTCGCCCATCGTACGGCCGAGCTGTTCCGGGCGCTCGTCCAGGACGACGCGCCCTTGGTTAATGATGAGAACGCGGTTGCAGATCGCGTTAATTTCAGGCAAAATGTGCGTGCTCAGCAGCACCGTATGATTCTCGCCCAGCTCGTGGATGAGCTGGCGGATCTCAATGATCTGCTTCGGATCGAGTCCCGAAGTGGGCTCGTCCAGGATAAGCAGATCCGGCTTGTGCAGAATCGCCTGCGCTAAGCCCAGGCGCTGCTTGTAGCCTTTGGACAAGGAGCGGATGACTTGCTTCTCGCGCCCTTGAAGCCCTAATTTGCCAATAGCTTCCTCTACGCGAAGCTTCTGCTCACGGGCAGGCACATCGCGTAAATTAGCAATAAAGCGCAAATACGACTGCACAGTCATCTCCGGATAGAGCGGAGGTGTTTCCGGCAAATAGCCGATCTTACGTCTAGCTTGTTTCGGATGATCCGCCATCGACAGCCCGTCTATAAATATTTGTCCGCGTGTCGGATTCAGATACCCCGTAATCATTCGCATCGTTGTCGTTTTGCCAGCACCGTTCGGCCCCAAGAAGCCGACGATTTCGCCGCGCTGCATCGAAAAATCGATGTTATGCACGCCACGCTCATTTTCATACAGCTTGCTGACCTGTTTGACCTCAAGCATCCAAGATCCTCCATTCATACATTCGTTCATATAAACCATCATCACTATACCCGTGCAACAATAAACCAACCTTAAGCGAATCTGAAAGAAAGATTAAAAAAATGTGTCTAATTTGTGAACGAAAAGGTGTGTGACTGCTGATGGGATTAGCGTATGAAGTTAATTGGGCAGTGGAGTAGTCTAGTTGGTGAGTTGGTGAGTTGGTGAGTTATTGAGTTATTGAGTTATTGAGTTATTGAGTTATTGAGTTATTGAGTAATCGAGTGAGTGATTGAGTAATCGAGTAATTAAGTGATCGAGCAATCTAGCAATGTCTATAATACAAAGCCAGCGCATGCTGCCTTAAGAAAGATGAATTTTCCTAGCAAAGAGCTCGGTAATGAATGCCCAGAGACCAGATTAGATGGAAAATATCCAGCTAATGGATATGCCTGGCTGCTTGTTCGACTATGTAACTGGAGAACCTCCCGTTAAATCAGCTAGTTTCGGCAGATCACTTAATAAATGACCGATTTATAGGGAGGTTTTCCAGTTAAATGTAAAGTTGGTGATAGAACACTCCAATTAACTGGAGGTTTTCCTTTTAAACTTAGCAAAAGACTATATTCGGCTCAGTGATACACTTTGATAGGCTTCAGCTGGCTTAAGAAGCTGAAGCAGAGTTGAAGCAGTTTTGAAGCAGCCATGGAGTAATGTCAGACGATGCGTACGGTGAAGATTTGAATCTATCGATGAGTCAATAAATAATTAAAGTGACGCATCGAGCCTTGAGCTGAAAGCCTAAAAAGAATACTGATTCCAAAAAAAGAAACAAAAAACCTCTACAACCACAAAAGCAGTCGTAGAGGTTCTTCTCATAAAACAGGCCAACACTATTTCACAAGCTGACCACGCGTAACGCCAAGCTGGTTAGTCGCTTTCAGCGATTTCCACACTTGTGTTCCACTGATCTCCCCGCGAATTGCACGGCGGTACAAGCTAATGATTTCCTGTACCTTATCTGGCGTTTCTTCCAGGAATTCAACACGGAACGAGCGGATGCCCAGATCCATGAAGTGGCTCAAATACTCGGCGCCAGACTGATCAACAGCATTATAAACCGTATTCCGGCAGCCTTCATCCACGCGAACGGGATGCGACATGCCCACGCGATCTTGCAAGGACACGTGATGCTCCTCGCACGGACGTCCGCAGTTGGTGTAGTTCGTGCCTTCGCTCAAGAAGGTGCAGTACACGCAGTGTTCGGTATGGAACATTGGCATGTGCTGATGGATGACGACCTCCATCTTGGAGCCTTCCGCGCGACGCAGCAAGTCGACCATTTGCTGAATGTTCAAATCGTACGAAGGCGTCACTTTCGAAAGACCCGCTTCCAAGAACAAGGCGGCTGTTTTGTGGTTGGCGATATTGAGGGAGAAATCGCCGATTAGCTGCGGCATGTTCACGTTCGGATTTTCCCACTGTTGCTTCAAGAAGTAGTAGGCCGCGCCCGTATTGCGTACCAAAACAGCATCGGGTGCCAGCTTCAATATATTGTTAAAATAGCCTGTTTCCCCCGGCATGTGAATGCGCGGCGTCACGAGGGCGATCTTGCGGCCAGCTGCGTGAACGGCTTCTACAGCCGCAGGGAACTGCTTAATAAATTCGAAATCGGCGTAGATGAAATCGACGTCGGTCTCCAGCACGGCCTTCACCTGCTCCAGGTTGCGGCAAAGCGCTGTAAGCTGCACCTCTTCGGATGCATCATGAGCGGAAAGCTGCGGCGCATCATCGTATGCACCGACGCTGCGTTTCTGATACGAGCGCGGCTTCTGCCGCTCGTCTTCCATCAGCTCAACAGCCATGCGGCGCATGCTGTTGAGCTCGCGCATCGGCACGATCAGCTCGCCGCCCAGCTGGACATCCAGCTGGCTAAGCGCATAAATCGTGCCGCCGAGACGACCGAACTGCTCCTGAAAGAGCTGTTCGTCCATCGGGCGCTTTTCCGCGCGAACCAACGGGAGCTCGGACTGAACGAAGACGGTATGGCCGCCTTGGACATCCGTCCACCAGCTTTTCAAAGGCTCACCCTCCACGCCGCTGACTTTCACGCTGACCGGAAATGTCCGGTACGGCTTGTCAGTCTCGTACGTCTGGCGCAACCGCTTGTCGAGGTGCGGATCATTCGTCTTCCAGATGCGGTCGCCGACATGCAGCCTCGACAAATTCACATCATTCCGTCCGGGAATGATTTCGATGATGCCGCCCTCGGCCTCGCCTTCGAGCTTTTCACCTTTGCGGCGCAAATCGTAGATGCGTCCGCCCTCTTCCTTCTTCGTCGGATCGCCAGCGTCGAAAACAATGCCGTCCCCGCGCTTCAGCGGCGCTTCCAGCTCACATACGACCCCATCGCGCAAAATCTGCTTCACGCGGCCGACAAACACCCCGCGGCTCTTCGGATACGTACCCTCGACGAGCTGCTTATTGTTGGTGCCGTTCAGGAAGCCAACCGTGAACCCGCGCGAGAAGCTTTGCTCTAGCTCGCGAAGCTCTTCCTTCGTCGGGCGGGGATTCTCCCCGTCGAAATACCGGTCGATAGCGCGGCGATATTTGCTCACCACGTTAGCGACATATTCAGGACTCTTCAGCCGGCCCTCGATTTTAAACGAGGTCACGCCCGCTTCAATCAGCTCAGGCACAAGCTCCAGCGCCGCTAAATCCTTTGGCGACAGCAAATAAGCAATATCGCCCATCGGCTTCTCCACACCGTCAATCATAAGATCGTATGGAAGGCGGCAAGCTTGCGCGCACTCCCCGCGATTGGCCGAACGCCCGCCCCACATTTCGGAAGTCAGACATTGACCCGAATAGGAGACGCACAGCGCGCCATGCACGAATACTTCCATCGGAAGCTTCGCTTGATCGCCGATCTGCTTGATTTGCTTCAAGTTGTTTTCGCGTCCCAATACGACCCGTTCAATATCGAATGGCTTCGTGAATTCAACAGCCTCCGGCGACGTAATCGTCATTTGCGTAGAACCGTGAATCGGGAAATCCGGCGAGATTTCGCGAATCATCTTCACAAGACCCAAATCTTGTACAATTACCGCATCGACGCCGGCATCCACACAAGCCTCGATCAGCTGCTTCGCCTCGTTCAGCTCCTCCTCAAACACAAGGATGTTGAAAGTCAGGAAACCCTTCACACCATATAGATGAAGAAACGACATAATCTCAGGCAATTCACTCATTGTAAAATTATGAGCCCGCGCACGGGCATTAAACTTCTCGACACCAAAAAAAACGGCATCCGCGCCGTTGGCAACAGCTGCCCTCAGGCAATCCCAATCCCCCGCAGGGGCCAATAATTCTATATCTTCTCTGCGTATCGTACGCATGGCAGCAAATCCTTTCACACCTCAAGTCTTCTCTTTAGTGTAACAGAAAGGGAGGCACAGAAGCTAGGTCTTAAGCCTGCTTAAATGCGTTAAGACAGCTTCCGCGGTTGATGGCGCTTGCCTAGGAAATTACTGGGCGAGACGTTTCGCCGAGATGTCATTTTCCGACATCCCTTATTTATTTCCAAACGTTGGATGCAGCCCGCACAAGGCTTTAAAAGTTAACAAATACCCTTATGAATGCTATAATGGCAAGGATAGTAACCACTATAACAATTGAGGGATATCATTGGTTTTGTCGAAATTTCGTTATGTAAAGCTGCTTATTGCCATCGCAGTTGGCATTATCATTCTTATTTCTTTACTATTCTTCCTACCTAAAGTAGACAGAACGAAGCTCCTCTATGCGACGAGCGGAGACACCTATGATCCGGCAGCCTACGGAAATTTCAAAATGACCTTGCAGGCCGGCGTTCAGATCGACCGGCAAAACCTGCATCATTTATCATCACGGCAATTGCATCAGTTTGACGCGATTTATCTAGACCCTGCACTTAGCGAAGATGCGGACTGGTCCAAGCAGGTCACCCCGCTCATGAATTACGTGAAGCAAGGCGGGCATTTGCTGTTGGAGAACAACTTCGCCGCCAGCTTCCCGCCTGAATTTCTTGGCGCCTCACAGGTCGTTGACCTGAAAACAGCGTCAACAGCAAAGGCTGCTGGATCGCCGAATTTCGGCTTTCCGCAGGTTTCACCCAATGTACAAGGGATTCAGCAGACTTTTCAGTTGTTTAGTGAAACCTATTTCAAACACAATACACTAGACAGCCTACCGGGCTTTAATTGGGGATATGGTTTCAATCCATCCTCCGCCCAAACTATTGTCACCTTGAATCAGCAAGCGATTAGTATCGTAAATCAAGTTGACAAAGGCACTGTGCTGATTAGCAGCAATTTCTTGCCGAATCGGTACTTCCCGACAGGCTATGATATGCAAAGCGGGATGGATCCGAAGATGGGCTTTGCCCAGCTCGCCGACAAGTACAAGGCCGAGAGCAAACCCATCGCCGGAACGACTTACTTCAATAAAAGGGATTTGCCGCTAGAGCCCTATTTCAACTTCGCCTTCGCCGCAGCGAACACGCAGTATCGTAGTGAGCTGCTTGCTTACGTCTCGAAAGAGTCGCTTGGCTACAGTGTTAAAAAGGTGCTTGGTCCCTACGGTCGGCCGGCCATGGCATTTCAAAACCATTTCGAAGCCATGCCCGCGATCCAGCAAAAAGACGGCATTGCTTGGGCTGAACTCCTGAAGAAGTACGACGAAATTCCGTCGTTCACCCTCGTGCGGAATGCCTTTTATTGGGGGCAATGGCGCGAGAGCGTGACCGTGCAGTTGAACAATGGAACCAACGCGCAGCCGAAGTTCATCGGAGAGCTGCCGGGCTCCGGCTACGCGAGCGGGCTGCATGTCATGGCTGACGGCAAGCCTTTGCGTCAGGCCTTGTTCCCGCAGTATCGCGATCTGGCGAGCGCGATCGAGCTGCCCTACCGCGCGTACCCAGCCGCGGCAGACCTGAACGGCGACGGCCGCACGGACCTGCTGGCCGGCAGCGCAGACGGATTCGTGTATATCTACACGAATCTAGGGGCGAAGGCAGAGGCTTACGCAAGCGAGCCGCTGCCTGAGGGCTTGGCGCCGCCGGACACGTTCGGCGCGCCGGAGAAGCTGCTGCTGGAGTCGGGTGCCCCGCTCCAGCTTGGCCCTTACAGCACCGTTCACGCATCAGACGTGAACGGTGACGGACGGCCGGACCTTATCGTCTCCGACGAGTCCGGCTCGGTATGGCAGCTGCCGCAGCTCGCGGGCGGCAAGTTCAGCAAGCCCGCGGCTGTGCTCGCGGGCGGGAAGCCGCTGCAGCTGCCCGGAGGGCCTGCAGCGGGGGCTGTCGCCGATATAGATGGCGACGGGAAGCTCGATCTTGTCCTAGGCGGAGCCGACGGACGTATCTGGCTCTACAAGGGCCGCAGCGCGAAGGCCCTTGAGCTCGCACAGGGCAGCGTGATCGCTTCGCTGCCTAACAGAGGCACGCACGCCGCGCCAGCGGTGCGTGACATGAACGGCGATGGCCGACCGGACATCGTGGTCGGCGGCAGCGACGGGGACCTGCGGGTGTTCATCCAAGAAACCGCAGGCGCTTGGTCGGATGCAGGCCCTATCGAGGGCACAACCCTGAACCAGGTTGGCAATCGCGCCCTGGTAGCCGGTCACTACTCGGTCCCGTTGTGGCTGGACATCAACCGCGACGGCGCCGACGATCTGATTGTCGGCGGTATCGAATTCGGGTCTCCCGTTGCGATCGACGATCCGCAGTTCCCCTATCCGGAACAACTGAAGGCCTTCATTCAATACGCCAATGATAACCATCTGGATCTCAATCCGCATATTTTTGTACATAACTTCAAAAGCGCCAAGCAAGAGCAGACGGAGATCTCCCTGCAAAAGCAAGCGTTCGACAAGCTCGGCATCCCTTGGCTGCATCCAGGCACGAATCAGCATACCTGGCGCCTGAATAACGAGGAACGCCAGCAAACGCTGCGCAGCGAGCAGCAGCAAGGCCTGTGGTACAATTTCGGATTCCTGGCGCCTGATTCGCCTGTCATTGCCCGACCGGACGCGATCTGGTCGCTTCCGTTCCTGCTTCAATCTCCAGACGGATCTGCCGGACAGACGATGATGATACATACGCCTACTCCGGTTTTAAGATCGGGCGATTATGCGACGACCGACATTTACGAGTCCATGGTGAAATTAGATATGCCGATTGATTATTTCGAGCACATCGAGTACCATTTTCCGGTACCCGCGAAAATCGCTGATTTATCCGAATTCGCCGATTACTTCAATAAGCTTCGCATGAAGCATGATTATAATTTTATGACCGAAACCCAAATGGCTAAATCTTTCTTGACGGCGATGAAGAGCGATATCACGATCAGCCAATCCTGGGGGCAGTATTTATGGGACAAGTTCAAAGACCGAATAGCTCGCCGCAGCCCGCATTGGCATGCGACTCTGACGCCAAATGCGAGTAAAGTCCCTGATTTGGCTAACGAGTACAAGAACACACTCGGTGTTGTCATTGAGAAAGGCGAACGGTTCGCCCTTTATTCCCTGCAAAGCGATTCCGACATCTACACGGTTCAAAACAATCGCTTCTATATCGGCCTTTCCAAGCCAGTTGCTGTTGGTATTGGCCCAAGCCAAGATCGTTTCCATGTTATACGGGCTAATGTACCGTTCACCCTGGCGAACAAAGGCGACAAGGTGTTGGTCGAATTCCAATCAGCCGGCTTGCAGCAAATCAAGCTCTACAGTCCGACTGCTTTAACCCTTGAAGGCACAGATGCCAGAATAGACTTCGACGCTCAGACGCACCAATATACAATCACCCGTTATGGGGATGTCACCACTCTCACTTTCACGAAGGCGCAGACACCTTGATCCTCGCCTTCCTTTTCTTTTACTTACTTTGACCAGGAGGCTTTGCACCATGTCCAATGAAGACCTTTTAGCCCAGCTTGAACAGCACATTCGCGAGCGTTACGAAATTGAAGCGGACGATGACGATTTCGGCGTTGACGTCCATCTGTTTGATTATGGCTTTATTGATTCGATCGGCGCCACCGCACTTATCGCCCATATCGAGAAAACGTACGGCATCCAAGTAACGAATCAAGATCTGATGCTGTACTCAATGAACACGGTACGTGAGATTGCCGAATTTATTTCGAAAAAGACAGCGAGGTAACAAACGATGGAATGTAAGATTTCTTTAGAGCAACTAGCTGAAAGTCAGCATGGACAAGTCAAATACGCTTCCGCCTTCGCAGATGAGCATATCGAGGAGATTTACATCGCAGACGGACATATTCATATTAAACACAACTCCCCGAACGGCAATGAAGCGATCGCCGAACGCGTGGGACGTCTCATTGAGCGTTTCTCCAAAGGCGACTTCGGCTTTAAGGAAAACATCCTGTTCGAACATAAAGTCGATACCCCTTATGAGGGTGACATCATCGCTGAGTTGGTCGAACTTAAAGCTATTAAAATATTGGAGCCCGGACTTTTCATTTTCCGCGAGCCCTTTTCCAGTTTAATGCGCTTCTTTGACTACTCTTTCGTAACCAAGATCGCCAAACGTTTCGAAGGCATGCAGGAGGAGTCCTACCCTGCCGTTATTCACAGTGAAACGTTGAACAAAACGAACCATTTCACTTCGTTCCCGGAACATATCCACTTCTTAACGCATCTGCGCGAGGATCTTGATATCATTGAATCCTTCTCCCAATCCATTCGCGAAGCTGGCGGCTGGAGCAAGGAGCAACCACTTGCGCTTGATCGCAACATGGTTAAGCCGAACTTCACGATGAATCCATCCACGTGCTACCACTGTTATGAAGGATTACAGGATGAAACTTTAGAGGGCGACGGCATTGTCGTCACGGCGATTGCCAAGTGCCACCGCTTCGAATCCAAAAATCACACTGATTTCGGGCGATTGCTCGACTTCTCCATGCGCGAAATTATTTTCGTGGGCAAACCGGACTTCGTTAAAGAAAATCGTCTGAAATCGATCGAGTATCTGAAAGAACTGGCCATAGAGTGGAACGTCGACAGCATGATGGAGATTGCGAACGATCCGTTCTTTACGAACGATTTCCAAGTGAAAGCGTCCTTCCAACGCAACCAGGAAATGAAATACGAGCTGCGCCTGACGATCCCGCACATTAAGAAGTCGATTGCATGCTCCTCTGTGAATTTCCACAGCAATACTTTCGGCAATGCGTTTAATATCAAAATGGGCAAACGCAACGCGGTTACAGGTTGTGTAGGCTTCGGCATTGAGCGCTGGGCGTTCGCGTTCTTGGCGCAATATGGCCTGGACGAGCAGCAATGGCCTGCGGCATTTCTGGAGCAGTACCATGCTTGGCAGGAAAAGGCGCTTTAAACTGCTTCAAAAAGTTGTTTCATCTGTTCTTTTTTTATTACGGCTTCGCCAATATGAACGATAATGAGTGATATCCATTGAAAGTAACAACGATTCTTAAGAAAAACAGCTTCGTACTCGGACTACTGCTGGCAATCGTGGTTTCCGACCTTTTGATCTCTTGGTGGAACCCGATGGTCAGCTCGCGCCGATTCTACAAAAATGATTTTA
Source organism: Paenibacillus tabacirhizosphaerae (assembly GCF_040812395.1). Lineage (GTDB taxonomy): Bacteria > Bacillota > Bacilli > Paenibacillales > NBRC-103111 > Paenibacillus_E. Next base: position 20,495 of record NZ_JBFNXH010000029.1, read on the forward strand.
CCAAAACGCTCTACCATCATGGCTGGTCCCAATCGGGACCGGTTTTCTTCGGTAATTCCTCAGTCACAGGCGCTTATATCGAGGAGAAATCGGAGACTCATTTAGTTGAAATGGGTCTTTCTTACGGTAAGCTGACGGACTTGAAAGGAATCCTTGAAGATAACCTGTATCAAGTGAAGGACGAGCTTGTTATCGGTATTGATGTGCACACGATGCTGGATCCGCTTGAAACCGATCCCACCTACCAGTGGTTCAAGATGTGGTACCAGCCTTATATCTACACCTACCGTGACTATTTCCGTGACTCTGGCGAAGAGTTCGTTAAAAATTTGTTCAAAGGCAGTCTCGCCTATGAACCTCGCTGGATTGATAAAGAGCTCTATCATGATCGGAAAGATGCGGCTTACCTTCAAACGAAATGGAACGATTACGACAAGCGCTTCGGCTCCATGAAGCCCCAGGATTTCAAAGATAATCTTGCCGCCCTAGGATGGGTCCTTGCTTACGCAAAGGAACATCACCTATCGCTTCGAGTCATCTGGATGCCGTGGAACAAAGCGTACACGGACCCGCCTTATGTCGCATCACTCAAGCAGGAAGTGAATCGCCAGCTGCAAGCTGCGAATGTGCCTGTTCTCGATCTGATGCATACCTATGACCCGCGTTATTTTCATGATCTCGTGCATTTAAATCGGGAAGAAGGCGCTCCGCTATTTACGAAGGAGGTTGACACATGGTTAAAATCTTTAGAAAAACCATCGAAGTCTTAATCTATCTCGTGATGCTATATTTGGTTTTCATTTATTTTACCGGCAAGGGCTTGTTTATTTACGAGAAATTCTAGGCAATTTGAACGTTCAAGCTAAGCTTTCGAAGCGAGGAGCTCTGTACCCATGTTTTATATGAACATGAACGCGATTGTTGCCATGGCCGGCATGATCGCCGTTCTGATGCTCACCCGCAAGTGGGCCGATAACAAACGAATCTTAATGATCGTGTTTAGTCTCTGCTTTTTGCTGCTGTTCAGTAAGAAGCTCTGTGTGTTCTATGGTGTTTATACCCTGCTTAATTACGGTGGGTTCGTATATTTATGCCGGACAACCTTATGGCGCAAGGCCACGTTTCTATTTGCGATAGCCGCCAACGTGGTCGGTGTGTTTCTCGGCGTTCGGCTGTTCGTTATGGATATCTTTCATAATCCCCTGTTCGATGCCATCATCTATTTAGGACTTATTTATAACGTATTAAAGGTCATCGACGCTTATTATTTTGCTTATTTCTTCGGAAAAGAAGGTCAAGTGCCTGCCATTGACTATGCTAACTATATTTTGTTTATCCCAACGTTCACATCAGGACCTATTTTGAAGTTTCGCGACTTTATGGCGGACAGTAAAAAGCCATACACCGTAGATGCTGCACTTTTCGAAAATAGTGTGAAACGAATTATATTGGGGATGTTCAAAAAAATAGTCGTCGTCACCTGGATGACCGGCATTTTCGATCATGTGCTGAAACAAGACTTGCATACGCATCAATCTTTATTTCTACTCATTTGGTTTTACGCCATTATTTACTTCGATTTCTCCGGATACTCGGATATGGCGATCGGTTTTGGCCGTCTAATGGGCTATACGATGCCAGAAAACTTTAAGCGCCCGTTCCTTTCACCTTCTATGACTCAATTTTGGCGGAATTGGCACGCGACATTGGGTGATTTTTTCCGCGATCATATCTTTATGTTCTTCTCTCGCACCGCACCATCCCGATGGGTCGCATCGGGCCTGTCTGTGCTCATCATGGTGTTGATCGGCTTATGGCACGGCTTTACATGGCTGTATTTCTTCTATGGTCTATATCATGGCATTATCCTTGCTATTGAAAATTTATTGAAAATTACGACCGTCAACAAAAAGAAAGTGTCCAAAACGTATTTCTACTTCCGGTGTTTCGTCACGCAAGCCCTCGTTACCATCTCGGTTATTATATATAGCTCCAACTATGAAACGGTGCTTCGCATCTATAAGGGCTTGCTTCATTTTACGGGATGACGGTGGTATAATTTGTATTAGTTCTTTTATTCATTTCTGGAGGTGTCCTAATGAAGTTAGGCGTTTTTATGGTTCTGTTCGGCGGAAAACCATTCGAGGAAGCATTGGATTATATTGCTGCGAAGGGCTTGGACGCTGTTGAAATTGGTACGGGAGGCTATCCTGGCACTGCGCATTGCAAACCAGAAGAGCTTCTTGCTGATGCCAGCAAGCTCAAAGCCTTTAAACAGGCAGTGGAATCCCGTGGTTTGACAATCAGTGCACTCAGCGTTCACGGTAACCCGTTGCACCCGCAAAAACAGATTGCCAAAGAATTTCATGATGCATTCATCCAAACAATCGACCTGGCGCAACGCCTTGAAGTTCCAGTCGTCAACACATTCTCCGGCTGCCCTGGCGATCATGAGGATGCCAAATATCCGAACTGGCCGGTAGCGCCATGGCCGAATGATTTCCAAGAAATCTTGGACTGGCAGTGGAACAATAAGGTCATTCCTTACTGGACGGAAACGGGTAAATACGCTTCTGACCGCGGCATCAAAATCGGTCTAGAGCTGCATGGCGGCTTCTCCGTACATACACCGGCAACTCTCCTTCGCCTTCGCGAAGCGGCAGGCGACGTAATCGGCGCTAACCTTGATCCGAGCCATATGTGGTGGCAAGGAATCGATCCCGTGCAAGCGGTACACATCCTCGGACGTGCTGGCGCGATTCACCATTTCCACGCCAAGGACACAACTGTTGATCCGATCAATGTTAACCGTTATGGAGTAACGGATATGCAATCTTACTCCAACATGCTAGACCGTGCTTGGCAGTTCCGTTCCGTTGGCTTTGGTCATGACCTCAAAACATGGGCTGACATCATCAGTGCCCTGAGACTTGTCGGATACGACTATGTCGTAAGTATCGAGCACGAAGACGGATTGATGTCCGTAGAAGAAGGCTTCTCCAAAGCCGTACAGAACCTTCAACAAGTTCTCATCAAGGAACCCCTTGGTGAAATGTGGTGGGTATAAGATAACAGCAAAAAGCCCGCAGGCTTCGATCGCTACGATCAGTCCTGCGGGCTTTTATTTTGTTCCTCAAATGGATCGTTTGATTACCAACCAGAAATCATCTTAACATCCATGATGGCGAAGACGATTAATGCCACTGTTGCAAATCCAAGAGCAAACAGATTTCTTTTGGGTGAGATTAATTGCTTAATGAAAGCAATCGCGATGATCACCGTGAAGATCAATACATAAATATCAAAGCTAGTGTAAGTGCTTGCTGAAACTGCCGCTTCTTCCGCGAATAACATGGTGAATCCTCCTCATCGTAACTCGGTGCAAGGCACACGTCCTGCTATTTTACTTCTATGTTAGCTTGATTGGACACTAGATGCAAGTGATTCCAATGATGTGTAACAAGTTTGTCACCTTTTGCATATATGGACCACTTGTTAAGGGCGACTATGAACGAATAAATTTGAGAAACCGTAATTATTTTCTCATACTTGCCTCGTAAGTATAAAATGTCCAACTCCCCGCGCATTTATAACCCCGTCCATACTGATGTTATTAGAATAGCCCTGCGCATAAAGCTCCACGTGGCTAACTAGCCGTAAGGACTTCCGTGTAGGAACCGTTCATCACCTGATATGCTAAAGCGCTGTAAAAGCATGTGTCTGACACAACAGGCAGCGACCTTGCCCACCTTGCTGTCGTTGAAGCGAAAAAACAAGCCATTTCCCCCCGTAAGGATCAATGACTTGTTCTTATAAACGACCATTAGTTATATACAAATAGTTCAACTAGCTCGGCTTTATTTCTTTCATTCTCTTTTGGCTTTACTTCCTTAGGTCCACGAAGTTCTTTCTGCTCCCACAACCGATAGCGATCTAGGTCAATGCCAAGTGCAACAATGATCTCTTCCAGTTCTAACGTCGGTTTCATAAACAAGCCTCCACACCCTATTTAGTTATCTCTCTTAGAGTTATCTCTCATATATCCTATCTTTATTATAGGACTAGTTGATGAAATTAGGATAGAGGGTGAAATTGTCGAAGCTTGTATGATTCAGTTAATTCTTAATAAAATAGCTCAACATGCTCTAAAGATAACAAAAAAAGCCTAGACTCCCGACTAATATTCATCGTGTGTCTAAGCTTTCTCTGCATTAACCTACGGCATCTTCCAGCAATTCAAGACGCTTGTTATAGTTCTCAGAGCGCTCGCGATCCCGCTCGAGGATCGGTTTCAAATACTGGCCTGTGTACGACCCAGCCACCTTCACAACATCTTCCGGCGTACCGGAAGCAACGATCTGTCCGCCGCGGTTACCACCCTCCGGCCCCAGATCGATGAGGTGGTCCGCCGTCTTAATGACATCGAGGTTATGCTCGATGACAAGTACGGTCTCACCGTTCTCGACGAGACGGTGCAGCACTTTCAACAGACGATCGATATCGTGGATATGCAGCCCCGTAGTGGGCTCATCGAGAATATAGATCGTCTTGCCCGTACTGCGGCGGTACAGCTCCGCCGCGAGCTTCACACGCTGGGCTTCGCCGCCGGACAGCGTAGTCGCAGGCTGGCCAAGCGTCATGTAGCCCAGCCCCACATCCAGCAGCGTCGACAATTTCCGATGAATACGCGGCAAGTTCTTGAAGAACTCACATCCGTCTTCAATCGTCATCTCCAACACTTCCGAAATGCTTTTGCCCTTGTATTTGACCTCCATGGTCTCACGATTATAACGCTTGCCTTTGCACACTTCACAAGGCACGTAAACATCCGGCAAGAAATGCATCTCAATCTTGATAATGCCGTCTCCACGGCAAGCTTCACAACGGCCGCCCTTCACGTTAAAGCTAAAGCGGCCTTTCTTATAGCCGCGCACTTTGGCTTCATTCGTATTGGCGTACACATCCCTGATATCATCAAAAACGCCTGTATAGGTCGCTGGATTCGAGCGTGGAGTGCGCCCAATTGGCGATTGATCAATATCGATTACTTTATCGATATGCTCCAAGCCGTTAATCTCTTTGTGTTCGCCAGGACGAACCTTCGCTCCGTTCAGATCTCTAGCTAATGTTTTAAAGAGGATCTCATTAATGAGCGTACTCTTCCCAGACCCAGAGACGCCTGTTACGCATGTAAACACACCAAGAGGCACCTTAGCCGAGACGTTACGCAAATTGTTCTCCTTAGCACCTTTTACTTCGATCCACTTGCCAATAGGCTTACGACGTTCGGATGGAATTGGAATGAACCGTTTGCCACTGAGGTATTGACCGGTTAGCGAATTTGGATCTTCCATCAGCTCCTGAGGTGTGCCTTGGGCAATAATTTGACCGCCATGGATACCTGCGCCTGGTCCAATATCAATAATATAATCGGCAGCCATCATCGTGTCTTCATCGTGCTCCACGACGATGAGCGTATTCCCGAGATTCCGCATATGCTCCAGCGTCTCGATCAGCCTAGTGTTATCCCTCTGATGCAGTCCGATGCTAGGCTCGTCCAAGATATAGAGCACTCCCATTAAACTCGAGCCAATTTGCGTAGCCAAGCGAATCCGCTGCGCTTCTCCTCCCGATAACGATCCTGCTGAACGATGCATCGTCAAATAGTCTAAGCCGACATTAACTAAGAACCCTAAGCGAGCTCTAATTTCTTTGAGAATAAGGTTGGAAATCGTTATCTCTTTTTCCGTCAAATTCAATGTCTTGAACCATTCTTCTGCTTCACCGATAGACAGTGAAGTCGCATGAGCAATGTTCTTGCCGTTAATCGTGACAGCAAGCGTTTCTGGCTTCAGACGTTGTCCCTTACACTTCGGACAAGGCTTCGTGCTCATGTACGTTTGAATATGTTCACGAATGCCTTCAGAAAACGTATCTTTGAACCGGCGTTCCAAGTTGCGGATAATGCCTTCAAAAGGAACCAGCGCTTCCTTCGTCGCTCCCATGTCATTCTCATAACGGAACCGAATCTTCTCTCCGCCAGTGCCATACAAAATCACTTTCATCTGGTCGTTTGTCAGCTCGGCGACAGCAACATCACGTGGAATGCGGTAATGCTCACATACCGCTGCTAGAAACTGCGGGTAGTAGTTCGATGTGCTGCCCGCCCATGCTTCAAAAGCTCCATCCTCTATCGTGAGTTTGTTATCTGGTACAAGCAGTTCAGGATCAACAATCATCTGGTTGCCCAATCCGTCGCATTCCGGACACGCTCCGAAGGGACTGTTGAACGAGAACATTCTCGGCGCCAGCTCTTCAATACTGAAGCCGCATTCCGGACAAGCTAAATTCTGGCTGAAAAGCAGCTCTTCTTGATCAATAATATCCACGATAACGCGACCGTTTGCCAGCTTAAGCGCCGTTTCCAAAGAATCCGCCAGACGTGTATGCACGTCATCCTTAATGACGATGCGGTCAACAACGACTTCGATCGTATGTTTCTTATTCTTATCCAATTCGATCTTCTCGGAAAGATCGATGATCTCGCCATTCACCCGAGCTCTGACGAATCCCTGTTTCTGAATATCGGTGAACAGCTTCGTATGTTCGCCTTTGCGCCCGGATATCAGCGGAGCTAGGATCTGCAGCTTCGTACGCTCCGGATACTCCATGATCCGGTCCACCATTTGCTCCACGGTTTGAGATGTAATCTCGATACCGTGTGTCGGACAATGCGGGCGTCCGATACGGGCAAACAAAAGGCGCAAATAGTCGTAAATCTCCGTTACCGTACCGACGGTAGAACGGGGATTGCGGCTTGTCGTTTTCTGGTCAATGGATATCGCCGGCGATAAGCCTTCGATAGAGTCTACATCCGGCTTATCCATCTGTCCTAGAAATTGTCGTGCATAGGCAGAAAGCGACTCCACGTATCTACGCTGCCCTTCCGCGTAAATCGTATCAAAGGCAAGCGACGATTTCCCCGAGCCGCTTAGGCCCGTCAGTACGACGAACTTATCGCGCGGAATGGTTACGTCGATATTTTTCAGATTATGAGCTCTCGCTCCTTTAATGACGATATTATCTCTGGACACGAATACCCTTCCTCTCCAAGCCTTCTTAATCTATTCATTCAAAAGCTGCAACTCAGGTTTCAGCCTTCATTTCCATTATAGCGTCACGCAGCTCTGCAGCCCGTTCAAACTGTAAGTTCTTGGCTGCCTCTTTCATCTCGACCTCTAGGCGCTCAATAAGCGATGCACGATCTTTCTTCGACATCTTTGCCCCTTTGACTTCAGTCAGATAATCCGCCTTCTGTTCGGCCACCTTCGTAGCTTCGATGACATCGCGGATTTTCTTGGCGATCGTCTGCGGCGTAATCCCTTGTGCCTCGTTATGCGCTTCCTGTATGCTGCGACGGCGGTTCGTCTCGCGAATCGCTTTCTCCATCGAGTCTGTAATTTTGTCCCCGTACATGATAACTCGACCATCCGAATTACGCGCCGCACGGCCAATCGTTTGAATCAACGAGCGTTCGGAACGCAAAAAGCCTTCTTTATCCGCATCCAAAATAGCAACCAGAGATACCTCAGGCAAGTCAAGTCCCTCTCTCAAGAGGTTGATTCCCACGAGAACATGGAAAGTTCCCAGTCGCAAATCGCGAAGAATCTGCATCCGCTCGAACGTTTTTATATCTGAATGCAAATAACGGACCTTGACGCCTATTTCTTTAAAGTAATCGGTTAAATCCTCTGACATCTTCTTCGTTAACGTCGTGACCAAGACACGTTCATCTTTACGAATCCGATCTTGAATTTCGGCCAACAAGTCATCGATCTGGCCTTTAGTTGGTCTGACCTCAATGATCGGATCCAACAAGCCTGTTGGACGAATAATTTGTTGCGTCATCTCCGGACAATGCTCCAGCTCATACGGTCCAGGTGTAGCTGAAATATATAAAATCTGACTAATTTTCTCTTCAAATTCCTCAAACCGCAGCGGTCGGTTGTCAAGCGCTGAAGGTAGACGGAACCCATGATCTACAAGTACTTCTTTCCTTGCTCGGTCACCGTTATACATGGCTCGAATCTGCGGCAAAGTCACGTGCGATTCATCGACCATAATCAGCATGTCTTCCGGGAAGTAGTCAAACAACGTGTAAGGCGTGGCCCCCCGTTCGCGGAACGTCAACGGTCCCGAATAGTTCTCGATGCCGGAGCAGAAGCCCATCTCCTGCATCATTTCCATATCGTAGCGTGTACGCTGCTCTAATCGCTGCGCCTCCAGAAGCTTGCCTTGCTCGCGAAGCTCTGCAAGCCGCTCTTCCAGTTCGCGCTCGATGTCCACCAGCGCCCGCTTCATCGATTCTTCGTGCGTCACGAAGTGAGACGCCGGGAAAATGGCAATATGCTCGCGTTCCCCAACAATCTCGCCGGTAAGCACGTTGATTTCCGTAATCCGTTCAATCTCATCGCCAAAGAGCTCAACCCGCACCGCCTGTTCGCCATGCGAAGCTGGGAAAATTTCAACGACATCCCCGCGTACCCGGAACGTGCCGCGCACAAAGTTCAAATCATTCCTTTGATATTGAATATCAACGAGTCGGTGCAAAATCTCATTGCGCGACTTCTCCATCCCTACACGCAAAGAAAGCAGCAAGGATCCGTACTCCATCGGCGAACCTAAGCCGTAAATACAAGACACGCTCGCCACGACAATAACATCACGGCGCTCAAATAAAGAGCTTGTCGCCGAGTGACGAAGCTTATCAATCTCTTCATTAATGCTGGAGTCTTTCTCAATGTAGGTATCAGAGGATGCAATGTAGGCTTCTGGTTGGTAGTAGTCGTAGTAGCTGACGAAATAGGAGACGGCATTATTGGGGAAAAACTCTTTGAATTCACTGCATAACTGTGCTGCGAGTGTTTTATTATGTGCAATGATCAGCGTAGGACGATTCAGCTTCGCAATTACTTGTGCAGCTGTAAATGTCTTGCCCGTTCCTGTAGCGCCAAGCAGTGTTTGATGCTTACTTCCGGCTTGAATCTGGTTAACGATTTCCTCAATGGCCTTTGGCTGGTCGCCTTGCGGACTAAAATCTGATACAAGCTCAAACTTTTTTGAACTGACCACAATTTCATTCATCCATTATCACCCACACGTATGGAATAAATCGAACTTTTATCCTATAAACTTTCAGTTTACATATTCCGATAAATAATTAGACTTCCAGTATTTACTCATTATAAGAATGTTTGTTCTGGTTTTTTCATTATACTCTTTTTGCCTCTTCGATGCAAACGGCAATATCCGTAAACGCCTGTTTACACATGAAACAAAGCACTAAATCTGCATAAAGCTCATTATTTCCCTATTCTTTCTCATGCTAATGTAGGAGTGGTACACACATGGATTTGACAACGGTTCTAGGATTAATTTTGGGTCTTGCAGGTTTGATCGGCGGTTATATGTGGGATGGAGGACACCTCAGTTCATTATTGATCCCCAGCGCCTTAGTTATCGTTTTTGGAGGTACGTTTGGAGCTGTAGCAGTCAGCTTCCCCGGCTCTATTTTAGCCACAATTCCTAAAGCCTTAAAGATCGCCTTCAAGCAAGAAAAAAGGGATTCCGCTGCTACAATTGCAGAAATTGTCGATATGGCAACGGTCGCGCGGAGAGAAGGCGTACTCGCCTTGGAACAGCGTGCTCAAGAGCATGCCAATCCTTTTTTGAAGGATGGCTTGCTCATGGTCGTCGACGGTACGGATCCTGAGCTGACCAGACAAATTCTTGAGTTGGAAATGGATGCCGTGGAGCACAAGGTCGACCATATGTCCAAAATATTTGAAGCCGGCGGCGGATATGCGCCTACGATGGGAATCATCGGTACGGTAATGGGGCTTATTCACGTTCTTGGAAATCTTTCGGATCCCTCGAGTCTCGGTCCTGCGATTGCGGTTGCATTCACAGCAACCTTGTACGGCGTTATGAGCGCTAACTTGATCTACCTCCCTATCGCCAGCAAAATTAAGCTTCGCGGCAAAGAGATGATCTCCGAAATGGAACTGATGCTGGAGGGGATTCTCGCACTTCAAGCCGGAGAAAACCCCCAATTGATCAAGAAAAAACTAACCTCCTTCCTTCATGACAAATCAGCGAAGAACAATGTAGAGGTAGGTGCTGATGATGGCGAGGAGAAGTAAGAAGCATGAGGAGCATGTGAACCACGAGCGGTGGCTCATTACATACGCCGATCTAATCACCTTGCTTTTAGTATTTTTCATTATCATGTATGCGATGAGCAAGGTCGATGTTCAAAAGTATGCCGTTCTCGCTCAAGTATTAAACCTGCAGTTCCAGAAAGCGGATTCGGTTTTTGAGCAAGGCAAAGGCGTCAGCGGGCAAGTGACCCCGAAACAAGGAGATGCCGACAGCAAAGATAAGGATTTTACACAGCATAATCAAGACCTCCAAAAAGAAGAACACAATAAAACCAAGCCGACTGACAGCGAGAAAGAGAAGCGAGAGAAAGAACTCCAAGACCTCTTGAAACAAATTCAAGCCTACATCAAGGATCAAAACATAGAAGCACAAGTTTCTGCCAGCGATACGGAACGAGGCGTAGCGATTACACTCAACGATTTGTTCTTGTTCGATCTGGGAAAAGCAGACCTGAAACCGGCCTCCTCGCCGATTTTACAGAAGCTCGCATCGCTTTTCCCAACACTTAACGGTAAGGTCAGCATTGAAGGCCATACAGATAACCTTCCGCTGGCAATAGGCTCCCCTTTCAAGGACAATTGGGGATTGTCGTTCGCCCGCTCCTTGTCTGTACTTCGTTTCTTTAGCGATTCGGCAGGCCTAGACGACAATAAATTTATTGCCACCGCTTACGCCGACACCATGCCTAAAGTCAACAATGACAGCGATGAGAACCGCGCCAAAAACCGACGCGTTGAGATTATCGTCCTGCGTGACGATCTAGCGCCTACCACAACTATCAAATAACGCGAAGACCCTGCCTCTCACAACGAGATGCAGGGTCTTTTTGATCCGTACACAGTTACATCGAATTGGTTGAATCGTTCGAGAGGAGTCCTGTAAGCTTGCCTCTCAGATAAGAAAACAGGTGCAGCGGTCGATACTCCACGTAGTACCGTGCCTGCTGGTCAGGGGCTAGGATGATGCCCAGTTGATGATGATCACCGGAAAATATGCCGCGGTGCATAAAGCGCACTTCTCCCTGCTCATTCAGTACCTCCAGCTTGCAAAATGCTGAATTCAACTGCATCGCCGCATGTAAATCGGCTTTACTTCCAATCTTATGACCGTTCACCTTATGAATGGTTTCCCCTGCTTGTATGCCCAGAGCTTGTGCCGGGCTGTTAGGCACAACGGCTAATACCATAAGACCGCGCTGCGCATGGATGAAATAAGGACTTTGCTTGGACTCCATCCATCGGTTATAGCCAATCAACGCTTCATGCAATCCGATGCTGAGTATAGCCGCTACAATGATGAGCGGTGACCAGAAATGGGCAGCAACAGCTGCGCCCAGTAGAATCAACCCGTACAGGTACAACAAGCCAGCGCTTTGACGTGTTTGGTTTCGCGGCAGCTTGGATAGGGTGAGCTCTGTAAAGCCGATCATCGCCGGGAACGCGAGCAGCGTCCAGCCTGATGCCAGATCGGCGCTCAGCAGCGTCCCCCATGGAAGGCCTTGCGCGCTTCCACCTGCCATAGGCACCAAGAGAAACAAAGGAACCGGCCAGAAACCTTGAAGTTGGTAGCCTCCAATAATTCTTCCCCGCTTACCTTCAAGAAATAACGGACTTGCCATGCGAGCGCCTTGAAAGCGGACAAGTGTGCCCTCTAATAGATGTAGGATAGCTACAATGACTAACAAAGATGGAATATCCGCATTCACCACAATATCTAAGATTGGCGCCGCCTCCTGCAAACTGGCTATATCGGGGATCCAGCCTGCGATTGCATGCGCAATCCCGAGGATGCCGACCGCATAAGCAAGACACAGAAACCTTACACGTATGATTAGTAAAACTACAGCAATCCCCCATAGAAGCAGAACCACATCCGATTGGATGGTTACGCCGGCAAACAGCATCAACGCAGAGGCACATAGCCCGCCAATCCATCCCCACAGCACTGTGCGCCACGTCTCATCGACCAGAGAATGCAGCTTCGTATGAAAGAGCTTACGTTCCATCTGCACTTGCTTGCGATACAACAGAACAACAAACAAGATGCCTATATAGTAAAATGGATTCAAAAATAACTGCAGCACAGCCTGCAGCAACCTTTCCAAGAGTTGAATCAAAAGATCCATACCATTCGGGGCTCCTTGATGTGAGATAAACCGCTACCGAGGTCTTTCGAAGATAAGCGACCGCGTTTAGAGGAAGGTTATGCGTCAATCAGAATACAGAACTTAACCATTCTGTTGTGGTAAAAGAAAATAGGAAGGCTGCTTCTGCAACCTTCCTAAAGTATTTCGACTAGGAGCGCTCATTTCCTGCCGCCCGAAATCAATTTCCAACATCTGAGCAACTTTATTTTCCTAACTGCCGTTGTAATTCTTGAACAGCTGCTTTCAATTGAAGATCATTCTTCGGCTCGCGAATCTGTGAAAGGATCGATTTCTCCAGCTTCGTAGCCGTTTCAGTATCCACTTCACCGGTCATCGGCAGTCCGTTCGTCCGTTGGAACGCCTTCACAGCAGTTACTGTCTTATCATTGAAATAACCGTCCGTACGATCCGTAATTAACCCAAGCCCTGACAGCATCAACTGCAAATTTTTCACATCATCGCTTGTAATATCTTGCTTCAGCACGTTTTTCTTGGAAAGCGGCGCTGTTTTAAAATACGCAGGCTGCTCCACCGTAATGTCCGGCTGAATACCCTTCTTATGAATCCAATTGCCATTCGGCGTCAACCATTTGTAAACCGTCATCTTGATGTTGCTGCCATCGCCCATTTCCTTCTCAAAAGTCACCTGAACGGTTCCTTTTCCATAAGACGTCTCGCCGATAATCTTACTGCCAACAGCTTCTTGGAATGCTCCTGCCAATATCTCAGAGGCGCTGGCGCTGCCTTTGTTCACAAGAACAGTTACCGGGTAGTCCTTGCCCTTGCCTGTTGAAAGCGTAGGTTCCCGCTTCCCATCGCGATTCTCGACCTGTACGATCGGCTTACCGCTTTGTACGAAAGGATTGACGATATCTACAACCACATTTAGCAATCCACCCGGGTCATTCCTTACGTCGATCACTAAACCCTTCATTCCTTTAGCTTCAAGGCCCTTAAGCTCTTCTGCAAAGCGTGTTGCTGTATTGGCTGAGAACTGGCGGATTTCGATCTTCCCGATTTGATCCTGCATCATTTCCGCATACACCGTTTCTACATCAATGGTATCCCTTACAACAATGACTTGAATCGGGTCGCCGGCGCCTTGCCGAACCAGCTCTAGCTTCGCCTGCGTGCCCTTAGGTCCGCGAATTTTCATGACAGCCTGATTCAGCGTAAGCCCATCCAGCTTATCCCCGTTAACCGAAAGAATAATATCATTCGCTTGAATGCCAGCTTTCTCGGCAGGCGATCCTTTAATCGGGGATACGATGACGAACTTGCCTTCATCCATCGACACTTCCGCGCCGATCCCCTGGAACGAGGATGAGATACTTTCATCGAACTGCTTGGCTTCCTTCTGATCCATATAAACAGTGAACGGATCTTCCAACGATTCCAGCATGCCATTGATGGCGCCATTGACCAACTTGTCGTGATCCGTCTGGTTCAGAAACTTACTCTCAATTAACTGGTACGTCGTCGAGATTTTACTCAAATCCTTGTTCGATAATCCCGAGGAAGCAGGTGCCGACGCTGCTGCGCTTCCCGCAGGCTTCTCTCGCCATCTCCAGAAGGACGAAGCATCTACGATCGTTAATGTTAAAATGCTGCTTGCAAACATCGTGATTAAAACAAAAGCAAGCACAGTGCGTCCTTTAAATTGCACAGCGTGATTCACCACCCTTTTTCCTTAAACCCATCTATACGGAAAGCAGACTGCTCCATTATGCAACGTGCAGGCCTCCCGTTCGAGTTCGCTTGTTTAGTATATGACAAGCTATCCCCGTTTTATAACCAAAGTTGTCCTATCTCAGATAAGGCTTAGGATCAACAGGTACTTCTTTAATCCTCACTTCAAAATGCAAATGGTTCCCCGTCGATTGCCCCGTCGAACCCACACCAGCGATCTTCTGTCCGCGTTTTACGGTATCGCCCACTTTCACATAAATCCCGTCATTCATGATATGTCCATAAGCGGTCCATAAACCGTTGCCATGATCGAGAATGATGTAATTGCCATAACCGTTCATCCAAGAAGCGTAAATGACCGATCCATTTTCAGCCGCTCGTATTTCAGTGCCTTTCGGAGCTCCCAAATCAATGCCTTTATGATTCTCCGGCCTGCCCGTTACCGGATTGATCCGATTGACGAAATCAGACGTAATCGGCGCTTGAACAGCTAGCGGATAACCCAGCTTGCCGCCTGAATAGGTGAAGGGTGATTTTGCCTTAGAAGCAGCACGCTTCTTAGCTTGTAACTCAGCTTCTTGCTTAGCGATTTGAGTAACCTGCTTATCACTTTCTTCCGAAATTTCCTCAAGCACTTTCTCCTGCTTGTCCAGAGAAGCTATCTTCACTTCTTTTTGTTTCTCTTTCGCTTGCAGATCTTGACGAGCAGCATCCGCTTCCGCAAAGAGCGCTTTTACCTGTTCCAGCTGCTGCTCCGTTTCATGCGTCTTTTGTTCAACAGTATCGCGGTCTTTCTTATTCGCATCGAGAATCGCTTTATCCTGATTAACGATAGATTTCAGAGCTTCAAGACGGTTCAGGAAATCCGAGAAGCTAGTAGCGCTCATCAACACGTCCATATAGGAAACAAAGCCATTCATATACATGAGGCGCAAACGGGATTTCAGCATTTGATCGCGACTTTCTACGCGAGCTTCCGCTTCATCCAATTGTTTGCCGTTCTCTTCGAGTTCATCGGACACTTGATCGATCTGATTGTTCAGTTTCGTCAGCTTTTTGCTCGCTTCGTTAAACTGGTCCATAATCGTCTTCAAGTCCTTGTTCACTTGTTCTTTTTCCGACTGCACCTTGGTGATTTGATTCTGTGCATCATTTCCCTTTTGAATGACCTGCGATTTCTTCTTCTTGAGTTCAGACAACTGCTGATCGATCTTATCCGTCGCCGATGCGGCATAACCCGCATATGGAATCACAAGTGTACCCGCAATCCCGATTGACAGCAACAAAGGCAGAATCTTCTTCTTCAAGCACGTAGCCTCCCCATTCTTCCAAACCAAGCCTGGAACTCGTATTCTAGCGAAACGGTAAATCTATTGATTTTAAACTCTTAGGAATTTGCGAACGGAAATAAGACTGCCCCAAATACCAATCACCATGCCGATACCTAACAGCAGCGCAGTTAGCGTAAAGCTGATGTCATTAAAAGGTGTCAATTTAATCATCATGAGACTGAGGTCAAGCGATCCTGTGTTCATCAGTTTCCAATAGCCGCCCAAAATCAGCCCAATCGGAATCACCGAACCAATGAAACCTAGCAATGCGCCTTCTATGAAAAACGGCCAACGAATAAAAGAATTCGTCGCACCTACTAACTTCATAATTGAAATTTCTTTACGTCTAGCCAAAATAGTGATTTTGATCGTATTCGCGATCAGAAACACCGCGGTAAACGAAAGCAAGATAACGATCCCAAAACCTATCCAACGCGCAATCTCCGTCACTTTGAATAAGGCCTCAACTGTACCTTTGCCGTAGTTCACTTTATAAATCGGTTTCGGATCCTTGTCCGCATTAAGTGCGCTTATTTGGTCAGCAACAGCCGCAACGTTCCTTGGATCATCAACCTCGATGGTGAATGCATCGTTCAACGGATTGTTTTCTCCATCAAAGCCCTCTAGCAGTGCCTTGCCGCTTTCTCCCAGCTTGCCTCGCAAATACACAAGACCTTCTTCTTTAGAGACGAATTTGATCGTCTTTACCTCAGAAATGCCTTTAATTTGTTCCTCTAGGGTATTAATTTGCTGCTGAGGCGTGTTCACCTCTAGGTAAACGTTAATCTCTACCTGCTTCTCTATCTGATTCGCTATATCATTGACGTTGAGTGTAATGAGAACAAAAATCCCGAGAATAAATAACGAAATAGAAATCGAGCTGATTGAAGCGAATGTCATCCATCCGTTCCGAATGACATTTTTCGTGCCTTCACGCAAATGACGAGAGAACGTACTAATCTTCATAGCCGTATTCCCCCCGCGCTTCGTCACGCGCAATAATGCCTTGCTCAATCGCAATAACCCTTTTGCGCATCGTGTTGACGATTTCTTTGTTGTGTGTAGCCATGACGATCGTCGTGCCGCGGAAGTTAATTTCTTCCATTAATTTCATAATCCCCCAAGATGTTTCGGGGTCGAGATTTCCTGTCGGTTCATCAGCGATAATGACAGAAGGATTGTTAATTATTGCCCGGGCAATAGCCACCCTTTGCTGCTCGCCGCCTGAGAGCTGGGAAGGCAACGAATTCGCTTTATCCTTCAATTTGACAAGCTCCAACACTTCCATGGTGCGCTTCTTAATCTGTTTCTTTGGGGCCTCGATAACTTCCATGGCGAAAGCGACATTTTCGAAAATGTTAAGCTTCGGCAATAATCGGTAATCTTGAAAAATAACGCCAATATTGCGTCGCACATACGGAATTTTCCGCTGCTTCAACTTTTCTAAATTAAAACCGTTAACAAAAATTTGGCCTTTCGTCGGCTTCTCTTCTCTATACATCAACTTCATAAATGTAGATTTACCTGCGCCGGATGGTCCCACCACATAAACAAATTCGTTGCGGTCCACTTTAATGTTAATCCCTCGCAATGCATGAGTGCCGTTGGAGTACGTTTTCCATACGTCCTGCATTTCGATCACAAATATCACATCCCAATTTTATAGATAGCCAATAACCATTCGACATAAAAACCGAAATTCCTTTAGAAGTCCTAGAAATTCGCCCCAATCACCTCTATTATATCATTATCTGAGTGAATATGAGGAATCCTACGCTAGCAAATTCAAACAGTAGACTTCTAGAATGCGAAAACTGCAAGTAAGCTGGTACTAAAATAGCTCCTCCGACGATACACATAAGGGTACAGGCATCTCCGCTTGTACCGCTAGTATCTTCATGCAAAGGAGCCAAAAAACATATGTCGACAACCTCCTCATTTCATTCGCCATTTCACAAATATATCCTAACTATAGGGTTATTGACCTTGATTGCGGGCGGTGGCGGTGGAGCGCTTTATATATATGGCACTGGGCAGAAATTGCCTGCTCATTTTCAAATTGAAGACTGGGAGGCGGGCGGCCTGACCTATGTTCAATTCCAACAGCAGTTCGAGCAGCGATTGAAAGCCTATGCCACGATGAAGGTACATCTGGAATCTCCCCATCCCCAATTGTCTAGTCAGGATCTGCCTCTCGAACAATTAGGGTTAGTCATTCGTCGGGAACAGCTGGACGATGCCTTGAAGCATATGTTCCACGGTACTCTCACAGAACGCATTGCAGCCAGGTGGTCGCTGCGTGAAGCGGAACTGTCACTGCAAATTTCGATAGATCCGGAAAAGTTAAATGCTAGGGTAAGACATCTATGGAAAAACGCCTACGACCAACAACCTGTCGCGGCGAGGCGCATCGTGAATCCCGATGATTCGATTCAATATGAACCTGAGCGCAGTGTGCCCCGCATCGATACACTCACACTCGAGAAAGAACTAAAAGCGTTGATTCCATCCTTAGCGGCTTCATCCAGGGAAGGGACAACCGTGAATGTAGTACTTCCTTTATATAACGAGTCACCTTCTGTCACCGTGGACAGCCTCAAGCATCAAGGCATCGAACGCAAAATCTCGGAGTTCACAACGACATTCCCCATCTCGGGAGAAGGACGTATTCATAATATCCGCGCCACAGCCACTTCCATCCAAGACATGATGCTCGCCCCGGGCGATACCTTCGACTACAGTAAAATTATTGAGCAAACCGAGAAACGGTTCGGCTATCAGGAAGCGCCTGTCATCTTGAACGGCAAGCTTGTTCCTGGTATTGGCGGAGGCATATGCCAAGTATCCTCGACTTTATATAATGCAGTGCTACGCAGTGGACTGACGATTGTCGAACGGCGCAATCACTCACTGCCTGTCAGTTATGTACCGCTAGGCCAAGATGCCACTTTCGCCAACGGGTATATCAATTTCAAATTTAGCAATAATACCGATGCATATCTACTCATCCGAACCGTAACGACTGATCGAGATGTAACGGTTAAACTTTTTGGCCGCATGTCACCTTCCGTCACCTATGACATCGAATCCAAAGTTATCGAGAAGATACAGCCGACAATTAAATATTTGCATAATCCCAGTATACGCCGCGGCTCCATTAAACCTATAAGCGTCGGCAAAGAAGGTTATGTTGTAGAAACCTACCGTTATAAAAAGGTAAATGGCGCTTTGGTGGATAAGGAACTCATCTCCAAAGATCGCTATTCACCCGTCCCAGCACTCGTGGCCTCAAACCGCGGAGACATCAAACCCGAAGAAAGCGATGCCGGCGATAATGGCAAGCCGATATTAGAAGATGGCGTCAAAGGGCCGAGCTTTCGGTAAACAATGACAGGTCATATGACTCTAGATACTAGGTCACTATGACTTTTTTCTTTTATGCTAAGAACAAGCAAGGAAGCAAAGAAACAAAGAAGGAGGCGGAACAATGAGTAAAGCGGATTATTTCAAAGAATTAAATTATAGACTTCGCGGACTTCCTGAAAAGGAACGCAAAAATATATTGTCAGTTTATGAAGAATTGTTCCAAAAAGCGTTAGAAAACGGCAAGCATGAGGAGGATGTCGCCGAGTCGCTCGGCTATCCTCGCGTCCCGAACTGGGAGGCTGCTCCGAGAGATACAGTGCCGGCGCCACCTGCACGGAACGAACCTGAGAGACGGTCTGCCGCAGAGGAACAAGGGCCATCTTTTCGAAGACCTGAAGCGCCAACAACACGTATGAATGAGTCGGAACGCCAAGCGCCCTTCACGCAAGACCACAGCGTCCACTCCTATTCGCATATTCCTCCATACCCCCCCTACGCTAAACCGGAATCAGGGATCAAGGCGATCATTGTCAGTATCGCACTCGGATTCTTCAACCTATTAGTCGTAGTTGGCCCATGGTTCGGTGTTTTAGCAGCTTTGATTGGCTTTTTCGTCTCTGGCATCGCGCTTGTTATTGCACCTGTTATCGGTGTCATCGGCAGCTTCATGGAAGCTGGCAGCGATATGAGATTGGTCTTTTTCGCCATGCTCGCCTGCTTCGGCTTGGGCGTTATTCTCACTACGCTCAGCTCATGGCTGCTCAAATGGTTCTTCAAACTTACTTGGATGTACATTCAATTCAACGCCAAACTGATTAAGGGGGCTTAAGCCAATGAAACGTGGAGCGAAATTTTTCTTGATGATTGGCTTTGCCTGCTTGGCCATCGGCATCATCGGAGCGGCGATATCCTTTAATGATACAGATCTTACTCAAAGCAGCACCACCATCGATATCGAAAAGAAAATTGCGGCAACGAACATCGACACGATTACGATCCGCACGGATAATACAGGCGTTACCTTTATCCCTAGCGACACCGATGAAATCAAGGTTCATCTCGTGGGGGCAGTGACCAAAAACCGCGCTCAAGATTGCACCATCGATGCAGTAACAAAAGGAACGAATGCATGGGAAGTCAACATATGTCAATATAAAAGGCCACACATTAGTTTCAATTTTGATGAATTAAAAAATTTAATTGCCAACCACAACAATCAATTGAGAACGGAAGTCACGCTGCCAAACAAACTATATAAAGCCATTACGGTCTCTTCTGATACTGGCTCACTTAATCTCGAAGAAGTGAAGGCTGACAGCCTAACAGCAACTGTAGACACCGGTATCATTAAGATTGACCGTTTCGAAGGAAAGCAACTCAATCTTCACAGTGACACAGGAAGCATCAACGTTGGCGATGGACAAGGAACTGTAAAAATCAGCACAGATACGGGTTCTATTAACGCGAAGCTTCACGATATCGGCGAATCGGTCAACCTGGAGACCGACACGGGCAGTATTAAGCTGCTTCTATCTCCTCCACCTACGTCAGCTAGCTTCGAACTGCAGACAGATACGGGAGACACGAAGTTAGATGTGTCCGGTGTTTCCGTTAAAGAATCCAGCCGCCACTACGTTACGGGCACGATTGGAGACGGCAGTAAAAAAATTAATGTCAAAACAGATACCGGTTCAGTCACAGTGACTGACAAATAGATAAAAAAAACCTCCAGATCCACTTAAATCGGAGGCCACTGAAAAAGTCCCATTATGAGGTACTGTAACTCAATTCTATTGAGGGAGCAGTACC
>NZ_JBFNXH010000030.1:0-38711 GCF_040812395.1 Paenibacillus tabacirhizosphaerae
ATTTGAACCTGCGGCCTTCGGGTTATGAGCCCGACGAGCTACCGGGCTGCTCCACCCCGCGTCAGTAAAATGATTTAAATCGGATGTTATGGTGAACGCTGACGGGATCGAACCGCCGACCCTTACCCTGTCAAGGTGAGTTTCGGCTTAGGAACCAAACTGTCATAGTGGGTAATATACAGGAAAATAGGACGGTGTGCAAGCCCTAATATTAAAAAATGTTAAATGATGAGTAAGTCTCTGAGAAGATCGGTCCCCAAGCCGTCCCCAGTTTGTCCCCATGAAATAAACACATAATTATAGATAGTGATTGTCATAATTATTTGATGAAATACTAGGTTGTATAGGCTCATCTTCCCAACCTCGAATGATTTTTATGGTTTCCACAAATGCACCATCCCATTCAATAAATCCTGCTTTTTTTAATTTGTTCAAAATAAATTTTATTTCGTTCTCGTGCTTGCCTGTCTTAATCCGAATTTCTTTTAGTGTCGGCATCCAACGATGCTGGATAGAATAGTTCCAAAGAATCCGCAACACTTTTCGTTCAATATCCCGCAGCATAATATCACCTCGAAATAATTATATACGAACAATATGCGAACAGAAAGACTAAGAACACCGCTTAACTATAAGTAAATCTATAAAGAAAATTTACATGCATTAATTACACGCATAATTAAGTTGACACGTATAATTTATGCGTGTTATAATAAAGATAGAAAGGAGGACGAAATGAAAAGTTTTTCATCTAGGGAACTAATCAAACTTGCAGAATCAAAAGGTTGGAGGTTAACTTCAATCGAAGGCAGTCATCATCATTTTAAACACCCAACCCACAAGAACAAACTAACAATTCCACACCCTAGAAAAGACTTTAAACCAAAAACACTAAAAAATATTCTAAAGGATATGGAGCCGTAAGGCTCCTGTCCGAAAGGAGCAAATATAGATTGGATAGATATGTATATCCCGCATTGTTTGAATCAGAGGAAGGCGTTGTTGGCTACACAGTTTCATTTCCTGATCTACCCGGATGCCATTCAGAAGGAGATTCATTGGAAGAGGCTTTAAGTATGGCGAAAGAAGCTCTAGGACTACACCTATACGGCATGGAGGAAGACAAAGACGAAATTCCAACTCCATCTAGCCCCGGCTCCCTTCATCCCGTAGAAGGTGGGTTTTATACTCTTATTGAGGTCAGAACAGGACTTATACGCGACAAGCAGCTCAATAGGTCTGTAACAAAGAACGTTACACTTCCGCGTTGGCTTGAAATGGAAGCGACAGCAGCTCAGCTGAATTATTCACAAGTCCTCCAACATGCCTTAAAGCAAGAACTTGGGATTGTTGAAAAACTGCAAAAGTAGTTTGCTTAGAAAAATGCAAAAAAAGCCCGCTGGATCTAAGATCGCCGCGGGCTTTTTGGTCTATACTTTTGGTATTTTAACATCTTGCCAATCTATGCCGTACCCTGCTCCAGCAGCAGAACCAGATCGACCTATGCTGATTTTAAGGAACGATTTGACTGGAGGAATCGTGAACGGAAGGTTAATCCTCGTCCAAGTATTTGGTACCGAGATATCGATGTAGCTGCCGCCTTGCACGTCGAGAATATTAACTGCACCATCGGTTTGTAATAAGACTCGAATCTTTTGGGTGCCTGCTCCATTGGAGCGAGCCAATGCAGTGTAGAGGAACGTCTCTCCTGCGTAAGCTTGAATACCGTCGATTTGCCCGACAATCATTCCCGATGTGGAGTCAAGCGTGTTGTCCATAGTAAAGTACGCACCGTTGTTGTTGCCGCCAGTTTGCGGGAAGCTCTTGCCTGACCAATTCGATGTTTTAGACCAAAATCCGGGAGCTGCCGTTGTAATCCCAAGGAAATCTCCGTTATTAGCGGTCATTAAATCCACGCGTTGAGTAGAGTACGGATCAGCATAATACAATCCGCTTGGCGTTAACACTTCCAAGGTGCCTGCATCGCGCGCCGCCTTCACGTAATCAAACAATGCTTGCAGGTCAGAAAGATTGATCCAGTTCGGATTGCTGGCATTAGCATAATCCACCATCTGGGGATGGATAAGAAAGCAGACCCCTTGTTTATATTTGACGCACTGATCCACATAACTCTTCATCTTGACAAGCCATTGCGCACTTGTACCCGTTGGGAAAGGAGTTATGGTTCCGTGGTTCCCTCCCAAAAATCTGCCTGTCGGTAAATAACGAACCTCCGGCCCCATGTATGCTTCGGCAAGTGCATAGTTTTCACTGATAAGCCGCCCTGCATCCGAATACCAGTTGGCCGGGTCATTACTATTGTCTATGTTATTATAGAGTCCTCCTGGAGCCCCAACCTGCGCCCACCCTTGGCATTTGATGCCGTTTGCCTCGATGAGCTGCTTAGATACGATAATCTCCTGCGTCAATTGATCGATTGTCATTGGCGTTATGTG
Source organism: Paenibacillus tabacirhizosphaerae (assembly GCF_040812395.1). Taxonomy (GTDB): domain Bacteria; phylum Bacillota; class Bacilli; order Paenibacillales; family NBRC-103111; genus Paenibacillus_E. Next base: position 2,457 of record NZ_JBFNXH010000030.1, read on the forward strand.
ATCGTAGCCATGTGACCAATACTCGCATCCATAGCGTTGGTTTAACTGCTGCATGTCCGTCCATGTCAACTTAGGTGCGGTTCCGTTATTAGCGTTATTTAAGTTCGAGATCATCGACATGCTGAATGGGAATCCTCTTGATTTAAACTCCGCTAGTAAATTATTTTTAAGCTTATCTGTACTGTCGTCACAACGGAAAGCAACCGCGCCCTTACCGTTTGTTCCGATCTTCATCCCTTTGGAAATATCCATTTGCTCCCGAAGAATTCTCGGGTAAACATTTCCGTATTTGATCGCATTAATTGCAAGTGCTCTCGCGGTCGCATCTCTATTCGGCTTCATATTATACCTCCACCGTTCCGGTAATGGTTACATCCCCACCTGCCACAGCTCCGATTCTCGTTCGAAAAGAACAACCAGGAGGAATATAAATAGACCAAATTTCTGGCAACGTATCACTACCGCCGGACGATTGCGTTGCAATTTTGGATGGATCGAGAACGCCGAACGCATTGCAAGCTTGGTAAACACCACTTGGGTCGGCAAGCTCAAAATTGATTGTCCGACTTGTGCTAGATCCCCTTATCGTAAAGGTAAGATTACTTCCGGAAGTCGCTGTAAATGTTGTGCCATTTCCAACGGCAGTAGCCGCGTTTTGTAATGCCACTTGAACTGGAGCTGAACCACCACCTAGTAGACTAATTATTTGCTCGATTGAATCAGCTACATTCAGGGTACTTCCGTTCTCCTTTATTTTCCGCCCACTAGAAGCCCCAAAACTATCAATATTATAATTAGATGAATTACCCATGTTCAATCATCTCCCATATTAAATAAGTTTATTTCTGTGAAATACAGTAAGGAGTGCGTAGAAGTCATAGCTTCGGCCATCTGGTGTATCGATTAAACCTGATGACACGGCTGATTCGATCGCCTCATTCGCCCAATCTGGCACTGGCATACTTGCCTTGGCTTTAAGCGCGTTTATCTCCTTGATATGAGCCTCCGCGGTACTCAGCAATGTTTGCACTTGATCTTTTAACTCAATAATTTCCTGAAACATCATATCTGCCTCCTGATCAATTTTTTGTAATCCGTTACTTTCTATGATTTGAATTAGCTTGGATGCATATTGCGGATCAGTAGCATAGCCAGCAGTTTGCAAGGCTTTGGCAGCTCCTGCGTAATCTCGCGCCGCGCAATGGTCGAAGAAGCCAGCGCGTCCATAACGTCCATTTTCACAAAGAAACTGCGAATGATCCTGAATGCTGCCATACCAGTTTTGATAGGCGCGAAAACCTGCATTAATTGTGATCCATTGTCCATTGATGAATTCCTCTGTCGCTTGCGTTGTTCCGCTGCCTTTGATGCCAAATAGATTATTGCCGGGGGCAGATTGCCCCCATGCGCTTTCGAGACACGCTTGAGCAATTGTGATGCTGGCAAGTACACCAGTATTAAGCATGTCCTCTATTGCAGCCGATGCGATTTCATTGATAAATGATCGCTTGCTCATTACTGACCATCCTTCTGGCGCTGCGCCCTATCGATCTTGGCTTTTATTTCAGAGCTGACAAAGTTAGTAACACTTTTAGGAATCCATCGCTCCCACCCTGCGCGATAAGCGTTAGCGGTCATACTCTCCCATGTGTGGTAAGCCAACATGATCGTAATTGCATAGAAGGCATAGCCTGGTTGACTAATTCCGAAAACTATAAACGATACCTTGTCCAGCAGCCAGCCGATAAACGGAATCCAGAGCATCAGCAGAGTGCGGAGTGCACCAGAAATGCCGTACTCCGATGAGTATGTGTCGTCTTTCTTGGCAGCTGCAATGCCTGTAATCCAGTCCGCCCCAATGATAGCTAAAAATAAAACGAAAACCCAAAACTTACCATTACCAAATGCCTGTGCAAGATGTGGGCCGATTACAGCCCCAGCAAAAGCAGCTCCAACGTTTGCTGGCTTTGCCAGGGATTCTAGGCTAAGTAGTGATTGTAAGTAGCGATTCATTTATACCTCTTTCCGCCCGTAACAGGCATAAAAATAGCACCGACATAAGTCAGTGCTTCTAAACTACATAATCAATACCTGTAATTTCTTTATATTGCTGTGTTGTAATTTTGTTTTTCACAACAAAAATTTTAAGTCTAATTTGATCATAGTAGCCTGATCCATAGTTTTCTTTACAAATAGTAAACCAATCCATTTCTAATCCTCCTATATTAAGTTATTTTCAACTAAGGCTAAAATGATTTGTGCATTCTGTTGTCTCAGATCTTCCAATTGCTCCACGATAGTTAATTCTCTATCTTCGTATTCATATATTAGCGTGGTTGTTGACTTAGTAATAAAAAGGATGCTTTGTTTTCCTCTTACCTCAACTGGTCGAACTGGCATGTCGGAAACTTGAATAATCGATGGTAAAAATCCAGTTGAAATAGATTGTTCGGAATGATATATTGCCAGAATTCTAGCTTTATCACTTGTTGTATTCTCAGGTAAAACATAATACATTTTTAAAACCTCCTTATAATTTAACCTAGGTAAAATATAGTCAGTACACCGCCAATATCCACACCTGAACTGTAATTAGTTTCGTAAGTAATCCTAGCAATATTACCGATAACGTCTGGTGTAGCTAGATAAAAACTCTTTTGCACACCGTTTGTAGTGCCAATAATAGATGCAGTAGTATAGGCAGGCAATGATGGTATCCTTACAAGTCCTACAGCATCATTTGCATATTCAGTAGGATGCCATACTACCATAATAGGATTTATTCCAAGAGGGTAATATAAATCAAATGTATAACCATTATAGGCATTTATAGTTTGTGTTGGTTTAGTTACTGTATAAGTTTTAAGACCATAAGCACCTGTAACCCCTAGTACATCTACACCATTACGTATGTTGTTTGATGCAAGATCACCATCAGCAGCTTGTAATTGAGCTGTTGTTACTTGTATTTCTGGATATCCTGCACCTGCATTTGTAATATACCCGCCTTGAGGGACGCGTGCATTAATTGCTCCACCTACGTATGCAGCATTTACAGCAGAAGTTAATGCTGCTCTGTTGGACATTGTTCCCGTTGAACCTGCTATGGTTGTATCATTTAAAACTTTGGCAGTATTAAATGTAACAGCAGGTACAGTTATACTTGACCTGTAACCTGCGCCAGAGTTTTGAGTGGAAGCAGATGGTGTGAACGTTTGAGCGCCGAAATCAGTCATACTACCCGTTTTCTTGCCGCTCTTGTAGAACGTCTTTCCTGCCAGTACGTCGCCCACCGCAGCAGTTGCATCCGTACTTATTGCACTAATCTTCGTTGCCATTTGCGCGAATGTGTCGCTTCCACTCGCTACTTGCCCCATGCCAGTAATCGCGCCAGCGACAGCGTTTTTACCGCTACTGACAGAGGACTTTAAAGCATCAATTTCCGATTGTACATTAGTGCTACCTGTCGCCGTTATTTCAGTGGCCGCGTGCGTATGAGTCGATGGAGGGAATGTGCTTGGTTTCCCTGTGATATTACTCCATGTTGGGGCAGTGGGTGTAGGCAAATTATCAATAGCTGTCTTTACAAATGCGGTATTTGCTGCCTGCGTCGTATTCGTGCCTTGAGCTGCTGTTGGAACTTTAGGAATTCCTGTAAATTCTGGCGACTCAATGATCCCACTAATTTTGGCTCGTAATTCAATAAGTACTTTGTAGGTCCGATTAAAAAGCCAGTTAAAGTAACCAGCTGGCGGTTTATCCTCCGGCTGCCAACCTACAGTCTTTTTGGATGCTGGCGGCTCCGTCCCCTCTGCCTGCCATTCTGGTAGTTGCTCATTAAATTCCATAGTAGCCTCCCATCTAAATCGGTAAGTCTGCGTCATCACCTGGGCTATAGGCAGCCCCAAAGTACCCGCCGATTAATTCATTATCATCTGAAAACCCCGCTGTATCACTAGTTTCTGTTTGGGTGCCACTGGCAAACTGAAATGTACCGGTCAGCTCAATGGCGCCCACTCGCACGCCCGCAGCGACCGTCCGCTGCGCGATGCGACCGAACTGCAAAGGCGACATGCCCGCAGCGTTGACCGCTTCGAGCGGCAGCTTGATGACGGATATAGCCGCAGGTTCCGGGATAACCGGGTCACTCCATAATTCCCGAATTTCTATTTCTGACGGCGTGCATGCCAGCGCGGTGGACAATACTCGGATGACGGTGTTTATATCACCCGTGGAAAGGTTCCGCGCAATCTTTGACTTGATGATGATGCGGTATACCTCATCTGTAGCAACCCCCCTCGCTTGCCCCACGTTTTGTCCAATTCGATCTAATGTCGATCCTTGCGCTTGGTCTATGTCTCTCCATGTTCTGACTCGATTCTGTGTCTCTTCCAGCGCTTGTAACTGCTCTGTCAGGATACCGAGCAACTTCCCAAGATTAGAAGTTGGATCTTTAACAAATACGTCAGTCAGTCGCTGCATAATCGTTTGAAGTGTAATCATGCTGCGTGTACCACTTTCACTGTGCTGTATGTGGTCTGCGCGACCTCATTCGGGCTAATAGATAGGTTCACCTGTGTCCAAACGACTCCGTCCCTGCTGATTTCTGGCACTACATCTTCAACGCCCTCGACGGCGTAAGACAGCGCGTAGAGTCGGGAATATACCACATCGGCTCCCATATTAAGTCCAACATAGAGCGTGCCATCCGCATCCTCGCCTCCGATATAGCGGATCGCTGCTGTGATGAGCTGGGCGTCCCCATCACTTGGATAACTCGTATTGACCTTTACAGTAAAGCGAAGGTGCGTTGTCACCTCATCAGCACGCGAAAAATACATAGTATGTTCGAATCCAGCGTCATCCTTGACAGTGACAGCTTCGCTGCCGAAAGGCTCAATTCCACCTGCTTTCGTGTCAAAAATAGCCTGCCCGATATCGGCGTTGTTTCCCCCAAGTACGTAAGCCTGGAGGCACTTGGCTGGTCGTCCATTGACAACCGCTGACGTATAATTTTCAACAACAGTAGCTGCCCGTACACCGGGAACACTGAGTAGCGCGGACCGGACCGAACCAACCGTTGCCTTCCCGCGTCCTTCAGATGAGAGTGCGAATCGATCACGAAATTCCTTGTCCGTTTCCTTCTCGCGCCCGCCAGCAGTCTCCGTGGAGTTGATCACGCTGGAGACGTACGCCAAGGGGTTGACAATAGTCGTGATTGTACCCATCACCAGATTACCACTTCGCCCCGGGATAACTGCACGAATGCCAGTCGTTCCGGTACCCGCGTTGCTTAAAGTGACGGCTTCTATTGTTTCAAACACTATGTTTCCTGCTGCTGCACGGTAGCCCGCTTGAATCGTCATTCCTGCTACCCCTGTAATCAACAACATGCCGCTCGCCTGCGTTGCCTGAATACGTGTAATGCCGCCGTACGGTCCTAAGCGATCCAAATTTGCACCTACCGCTGTATTCACATAAGCGCTATTGTATACATCCTCGCTATTCTGCCAAGCCTTTGCCAGGAACCACGCAAACAAGCGCAGCAGGATACCCATAACCGATCGTTCTGATGTATTGATGTTTTGGCCGAATACGTCCTTTGCTTTCATTTCCATTTCGGAGAATAGATCATCGAATCGTTTCCGTTTAAATCCTGCGCTATCCAGTGCCACCCTCTACCACCTCCCCGTTTATTCCCGTCGCCTTGAAAATAACCGAGTTCTGACGGGCTATTGTATCCACGCTTACATCAATCGACTCAATGGTTTCAATACGCGGTTCCTGCCTTAGACCGGTGCGTACCTGTTCTCGAATCGCCTCTTGACTTACGTTCTTCCCATTCATCTGAGCAAAATCAATACCCAGCCCCGGGTTGAGGAACCATTCACCCTGATTTGTACCAAGAATAATCTCGCAGCACTGCGCGAGTTCTATTGCATCATCCACCAGCACAATGTCATTGTCTTCAATGACCAAATCCCCATTTGTTAGTTTAGGAGACTGCATGGCATCACCCCTACAATTACAGCGTCATTGTTGTTATGTGTTCGCTTACTGCTCGGCTGAGCCAAAGTGCCAGCAAGAACGTTTTTTAATTCCTGATCGGTACAAACGACGAGTACCGCATCTCCCTCCCGGAGCGCAGGTTTGTACACTCGCTCTACACCGTCAACAATCATCCGCTGGCCGAGAGCTGGAACATTTTGAATAGGCGAAGGTTCTGCGCCAGACGATGATTTGATCAACGGTTGTACAACAGCCATACATGTTCCCGAGTCGAATGATACGACGCGGCAAGGAAAGGACACATTGAGTGCAGCCAGCGACTTTTCGATGACTCCCAAAATCAGCCCGGCCAGTGCACCTGCTGGATCACTCATGGTAAAATCGCCTCCACTTCTGTCGTAAAATCACCTGAGTTACTGAACTTGTGCGAACCAGATCGTACATGCACACGACCCTGAAATATGGAACTGGTAAGTTCAATGACGGATGCTGTCGTGATTCTATATTGCAATTGGGATTTGATGTTGAATCCCTTGAATGTGTCGTCTTCGAACGGGTCTGGTGAGCCGATAAGTCCGGTACCTGACGAAAGCCAAAAGGCATCATCGGCACCGTACCGCAGATTTCGAATGTAGAGCCTACCCTTATTGACATAAGCAGAAGTGCCGCAATCCGCTGCCAAATCGCTAATCACCTTGGTCACTTCACCACTAGCTGTATAACCTTCTTCATAGCGGTAATCTTGGTTAAGCTCAAACTGAGCCAGCGGAAGTCCCAACTGTACTGCCATATCTTTCAGGATGTAGCTTGCAAGCGAACCGTTTGCATAGGTAATATCAACCTCGCGTTTGGCCAGATCCTCCGAATCAAGGACGTTGATTGTCGTAATACGATCCACGCCTTCTTGCTTCGTGGATACTTTGGAGACGTAACCGTGCAGTATCAACCCAATATCGCCCCGATAACCTGCATTGATCATCGCGATTTGCCCACGCTGCAGCGTTGCAATGGTTTCATAACTCAGATTCCATATCTTGATTTCAGATTCATTTGGCAGCGGATCGTTGTCAAAAGGGACGCTGCCCTCAATCGAAAAGCTGTCACTTGAAAATCCTTTCTGCCCGATCATAACTTCTACCACACGCCCAAAATTAGCCAAGCGATTCACCATCCACATATAAAAATACACTCTCACTAAGTGTCGCCCAAGTCACATCGTTGCTGTTCCCCGATAGGTCATATGGCAATATACGAACGCTTGGGAAGCGTGCATCCGCCACATCCCCGAACAACGGCATACCATACACGATCCGCTCGCCGTGGACTAGCGTCTCCCCGTTCTTGGAAAGATCCGTACTAAAGAAGTCGTAATCACCGTTATAGTGAACTTCAAACGTGAATGTTTCTCCAGCTAGGTTGATGTCAAAACGATACGGGATCAAGCTTTTCTCAATATCAATGTATTCCATGGATTCACCTCATGTTGTTGCCCAGGGGCTGCCAGCCTTAAAGGTTACTTTCTCAACCTTTTCATCAGTCTTCCCTTTGGCTGACTTCGTTTGCTTGGTGCCGGAGCTAACAATAGGTGCCGCCTCCGCACGAATCGGAGCAGGCAAGCTGCCGATGTAAGAGGACTCCGCAATCCCGATTTCCTTCAGCGACATCGAGAACGTGTATCCGTCAGAAACTGTATAGTCGTGTTTCGTTGATAGGCTCTGTATTAATCCTGTGAAATAATTACGCCCATCGAATTCAACGACCGTCCCCGAATCCATAAATCCTTGAAATACCTTTCGAATTTGCGCTGCATCCTCGCCAAGGATGACTCCCGAAATATTCATTGAGCTTGCCTTGCGCTGGACATGGTCTGTCATATTCATGCCATTCTCGACCGGCTGCTCGGTGATATCAACTTCGAAATCCGGCTCTTCCGATTCAACTGTAATATAATAACCGTTTAGGTAAGCCATACAATTAACCTCCGCTTGGCGACACGCGTCGTGACGCACTTGCAATAACATCGTGAATAATATCCTTCACTTGTCCAACAATGCTGCTTCCAAGCTCTTTATCCGTTGGCGTGCCACCTTCTACCTTGACAGTCAGGATCAACTCAATGCGCTGTGAGCTCCCAGCCGTGCTAGAAGAATCACCGGTGGCAACACCCGTTCTGGCAGGCGGTAGGTTTTGAGACTGTGCACTCGTAACTTCGGTAGCAAGATCCGTTGAAGCCTGTGACACCATCGGTCCCGTTCCGGCAATACCATCGGCTAAACCAGCTCCCGTATAATAACCGACTTCCATCATTACGCGAGAAGGCGAATGAATCCCGAGAAAACTTTTGATACCATCGGTTATTCCACTTGCAATGTTGGTCACCGTATCCCACGCCGCACTTGCCATATTACTCATGCCATCAATCAAACCTTGTATGACGTTTTTACCGATCTCAAAGAGGTTAATTCCGCCGAGGAAATTAACGATATTGCTCCAGGTATTCGTAAAGAACTCTCCAACGGATGTGAAAACACTTATGGTAAATGCTTTGATCTCATCCCAATACCCGATAATTAACATGACAAGTGGCGCAATTGGTCCTGTCAGAAGTGCCAGTGCATAAGGCCAATACTCGGAAAAAAAATTGCCTATTGAATTAAAAATCCCGACTACCCAGCCCTTAAATTGATTCCACTTCCCTACAAGCCAATCACTAATGGTTCCCCAGTGTTTGAAGGCATAGATGATACCGATAATCACACCGGCAACGAGCAAACCAATCGCAATAAACGGAAGCCAGGGGGCGACTGCCGCCCAGCCAGCAAGTGCCGCTGCCCATTGGGCTGCAATCCAGACCGTAAAAGCCGGTATTAACGCAAATCCAATGACAGCTGCAAAGCCGGCAAGCGCTGGGCCAATATAATCGAATTTCTCAATGAGAAACGAAACACCCGTTGCGACAACGTCAATTGCCTTGCCAAGTGTCGAACCAATGACATTCCCGACAGCCTCAATTTCTGGTTTATGGCTTGCCATCCACTGGCCGAACTGGTTCAGGTTCGGAAGCAGCTTCTCTCCAATTGGAATAAGAATCCCGACTTCAAGTTGCCGCCCAAATGCATCAAATGCTTGACCAGGAGAACCAAATTTGACTTGGTTGATCTCTTCCATGCTTTTCTTGGTCATGTCAAACTGACTTTGAGCAGTACCCATTGCGGCTATGACAGGTGCTTCCAAGTCTTCAAACTGCGTACCCAAAAGACTTACACCTACGGTATTCCGCTTAACAGGGTCCTCAATGTCAGAAATCATCTGCATAATCTGTGTAAAGGATTTCTTCGCTTCCGGTCCACCAGATGCAAAAGTATGCATCATCTTCTCTGCGTCAAGGCCGAGCATTTGGAAGGCTTGGGTTGAAGTTTTTGACCCGTCCTTCGCTCGGATGTTGAATTCTTTAACAGCGTCCCCAACCTTGTCTAAGTTGAAGGCCCCTGCATCAAGTCCTGCGTTGAAGGTATCAAACATCTCATTTGCCGAAAAGCCAAGTGATTTAAATTGCGGGGCATACTCATTCGCACTATCCAGCAGCTCACCTGATTTGTCGAGACCGTTTTGAGCCCCCTGTGTGAGCAGGGAGAAAGATTGTTCCGAGCTGATCCCGAAATTTTTCATCATCGTATCAGCCGTCTTCACGGAGTCTTTAACTTCGAAAGCGAATGCGTCACGCATTAGTAAGGCTTCTTTCGTTGTCTGCTTCAACTGGTCGCCCGTTTGTTTCGTGAATTGATGCACGGTTGTAATTGTACTGCCAAGGTCGTTCCAATCTTCACCCAAGTTTTGAGCATACAGGTCTTTCGCAATATCCTTCGTTTCCATCATTTGAGCTGCACTAGATCCAGTTGCCATTTGTACTTTAGACATTGCTTTTTCAAATACGCCTGCTGAATGTAAAGATGCAGCCCCGAATCCTGCGAGTGCTGTACCTGCTGCGACTCCAAATCCGATGACTCCAGCTGTTAACAATGAAACCTGCTTATCAGAATCTTTGATTGCTTTATCCTTGACTTTGAAACCAACGGCATACATGAGGTTGCTTATAACACCCATTCGTTGTCCTCCTTTCCTAAGCAAATAGAAAAAGCGCCCGATTGGACGCTTTTATTTAGTAGCCTTCTTTTTTTGGCTTTCAATATGAATGTCTAATGCCGCGTTCGCTTCCATTAGATCATCATGATCCATCTGACTTACATCGCTGTAGGTAACACTCATATCTGACAAGAGCAAGCGCCACATGAGCCAATTTTCCTTGGCGCGACGGATTGCCTCTTGGTTACTGATCGCCATCTTCTTCCTCTTCATCGTCCGTGCCATTCATGAACGAAATGGCCGCGCCCACAACCTCGTTAAACTCGGCCAAGGTTTCAAAGTCTTCTATTTTCATTTTAGGATCGACAACCACATGCGCAAGTACTTCGTCAGCCGCTTTCTCATCCTGCGGAATACCGTATTTGTTCTTCACGCGGTCTTTGATTTTCATAACTGCACGAATGCCCGGGAACTGAAACGTGTAGGTTTTGCCTGTACTTGATGTGAATTTTTTTTGTTTGAAATTGCTCATTGATTATCGTCTCCTATTCCATTTTAAGATCAAGACATTGAAACTCGTATTCACGATCTTCAATTTCACCGCTATATGTTCGTGCTGCTGGCTTTTTCACGAATGCTTCTGTCGCAGAAGATGTTTCGCGCGTTTCTCCTGCATAAACAACTGTGATCGGTACCAGTTTACCGCTGTTAGCCAAACCATCCAGGTAGGACACCTGCGGACTTGTTTGCTGCAACGTGACTTTAATCGTACCGAGCTTATTATTGACCTTGGCACGGGCCGTGTCGCCCTGTGCCCCTACTTTGACATTGAAATTGTCTTCATCCTTCTCAATTTCAACCACATTATCCGAAAATCCGGTCAGGTAAACCCCATCCACAATAACGGAAACGTCTTTTGCATCATACGTTTTATCTGCCATTCTTCAAGCCTCCTATACTTTGATCGTGCCGCGAATCGTTGTTTGATGAATCGCACCGGCTAGATCGAAGCTGAATTTTCCATCGTTATACATCCGCGAAGCCCGATCGGCAGCGTCAACTTCAGAACGACTCTTAAAATCCGTCGCGTACAACCCATTTCCTGTCTCGTCCGCTGCAATAATTCCCTGATTGAAGGCACGCTGTAGTACGGTTTTTACCGTACTTTCTAGTTGAGCAATACCATTGTTGTCATAGGAAATTTTCGGCGCTGCATTCAATAGTTTCTGAACGGCATACTCGACGGATGCACATACATAATCCTTTGCATGAATAATGTCAATGTATTCCCCGCTTACAACTTTCCCTTCACTCGTGACATCGTCTCCAGCTTTAGTGACATACGTGTTTGCTGCTAGTCCGTGGATCTCATTCAGTTCTGTCGCATTCAAACTGACTGGAGAAATACCCGTCAACGTTTTGAACTTCCATGTGACTGAACCGACAGGTGAAGAACCGGCTTTACCGATCCATGCTGCCTCCGGATAATTCGAAATGGTAGTATGGTAAGCAACAGCTGTCCTCGTCCATTTCTTGGCTTTGTATGTGGCGAGGTCCGTCTTGCTATCCGATCGCGTGAAAAACTGGCGCGTCCCATCCAATTCGACCGCGTCCCCAATCTCCAGCACGTCGGCTGAGGTTGCGCTTGTCGAAATAAGGAAATACCAATCTTGCAGGAGAAGAGCCGATAAGGCATCTGCAAGCAATTCAGGCGTTGACCCCGTTTTTCGAGAATATATCGCAATCTCTGCGGGTGCGTCGTCCCCCTGTGCGAAGATCGCCGCCGCTGCCTTGTATTCCTCTGTACTGACGCCGTAGTCCGCTTTCACTGCATCCAGGTCGGCATAGCTCTTGTAAGACTTGCCCCCCGTGCTAGAACCGAGAATAAGCGGTTTGCCGAAGCCTAGCTTTGGTGTCGGCTTTTGAATATCGATTACAACGACTACGTCATTTTTAGTTGCTGCCAATTAGTTCATCTCCTTTGTATTTCCGCTGAATCAATACTATATTCAGAGGTTTGCATGGTATTCATGGTTCTAAACTCCACATCAAACCCGTGTCGGCGCTCCCATTCGCTGCCAATCGCAATGTCTCGGTTCTGAATTGGCCCCACACGGATCACAACCACATTGACGGACGCGCTGAGAATCTCCCGCCCATCTGTCCGCAGCCATTCGCAGACCTTCATAGCGTTTTCGATGCTCTCGTCTTTATAGGCTGCGTAGGAGTGGAACGACACTGTAAATTCAACGGTTTCCGTGAAGGTTTTCATGGCGCCGTCAAATGTTTCAGCGGGCAATCCCTGCACTGTGCCGGGGAATTCAACGAAATCGTAGGTGATATACGGATACGTATCCACGGGTCCGTTATCGTTCATTTCAACAAGAGGCAGCCCTGTCGCAGATACAAGGCCCTGAATGATAGCAGACCGAATACTACGGAAGGGGATCATGTGACGTCACCCTTTTCAAGACAAATTTGTTGGTGTCGCATTGCCCGAAGCGATCGCCGTCCACAATCACGCGGTACTGGCTGCCCTCATACTCCACAATCTGACCATTCTCATGCTTATACGCCGTGTAGAGTACGCGGTCGTCTTCGGTGTACCTTCCACCTTCGCCTTGGATGAGCTTCGCCCCTAGCGGTTGTATAACCCCGCGTAGCGTAGCCCGTTCAGACACCCCTTTGCGGTAAACACCATCAGCATCTCGCCCAGATTGCCCTTGCGAGATAAGTACATAGGCCACTTCATATTTCCTCATGACCGATTGAAACCGAATCATGGCTCCGTCACCTTCCTTTTCTTACTACAACGAAAGTAATGGCTTTGCGCAAATGTTCCTCCATGACGAGGATTTTATTGGAGCCTTTTCGCCTCGCATAAATCGGACTAAGTGGCGGCGATTTGATTTTATCGAAGTTCTTTAGCGTCCGATCTTTGCCCGTTGTGCCAATATCAATAAGCAAACGGCGCGCGTCCCCTTGGTCGTGAACAAGTTCCGTAATTCCTTTGCGCACCAGTTTAGATATGGCTGCCGCTGATTTCTTTTTCCCCGAACCAATGAATGAGCGTGCCGGGATGTTCATTTTCTTTGAACCGTGCTCAAGGATACCCGCAATCATAGCAAGTTCCTCGTCTCCTTCAACCCCGATATGAACCTCCTGCTTTGTCAATCCCTTTATCTTTTTAAGGATAGATGGTAGAAAGGTCGTCTCCGTCACCTCAACGTTAGCACGGCGGCTTCTAGTTCGTTTGGGAGGCATTACACACGCCTACTTACAAAAGGAGAAATCAGTGACTTTACAGCGAGAGGAAGATTTTCTCCATCACTTTGGTACGTCACCGCTAAGTCTCCCACTCGCTCTGACGTAACGCCTGGCGCCCTCATGAGAGTTTGTATGAGTAAGATACATGCCATTTCCAGTGACTTTGGGAGGTTTACGGGTTGTTCCTGAGTTGCTATATCCGGCGTGATATATCCAGCCGTATAACTCGCTTCAATGATATACTCACCTCTAGGCCAACCGCTTTGGCGGTAAAGAATACCGCTATCTGAAAAAAGTTCATAATCCGTCATACTCTCTCCCAAGACGGTAAACGTATCCATTGAATGAACGGGGTACTGCCTGAGAACAAGCTTCGTAAGCGGCTGCAACGAGAACTGAAATGGCTCCTGTAGGGTGCTAAGCTTTTCTGAATGTGATTGCTTTTTAAATATTCGCTTACAGTGTGTTTCGATGATATTGGTTGCCATTTCAATAACAAGTGATATGGCATCATCTTGACTCGTGTCTTCGATGGGTATGGAAAGAAGTGACTTAGCTCGCGCTAGGGTCGTTAGCATCGCTACCGCCTTCTTTCGTAACATTTCCTTGGTCATCTCCATCAAATTGCACGACTGCTTGCTGTAGCTCTTCAAGATATGCCTCTAATGCTTCTTGAGCTTTCTTTTTGCCTTGAATAACTTCACCGTTTGGAAGCCGGTACGCACCCTTGGAAACGAGTTCTAATCCTTCAATTGTCTCAGCATGTTGGTTATTTGCTTCTATATCAGCGATTTTAACAGGAACTTCCTCATACATTTTGGCATATCCGGCTTCAATCCAAGCTTCGGCAACTTCGTCTGAAACTTTTACAAGGTCTTCGGGTTGATAACTATCTGTGGCTGAAGTCATAGAGATAAGCATAACTACGAGTTTCAAATGAAACACCTCCAAAATAAACTAGGTTGCACTGTTGGCATAATAAGACACTGGATTAACACCCGCGTTAATAAAGCGGCCATCTTGACGGAAGAAAAGGACAAAACCGACTTGGAAAGCGTCCATATATTTTTCACCAAAGCGAACCATGATCGGGTTACGTACACGGCGCACCATATAGTTTTTAAAATCGCCAAATACAATGGATTTTGCATTAGCTGCCATTTGAGCCATATCGTTATTGATGGAATAACCGTAACCGTTGATGACATCCGGCTCTTTGTAGGCGATGCCTGGGAGCCAAAGTGGACGACCTTGGGAGTCTTTCAGCTTCTTCAGTGCTTTCAGTGTAGTATCATGGAACATGAATTTAGATTTTTGACGGTAGGCAATATCCACGGAATGCTCTAAATCCACCAAATCGTCAAAAACCACGGATGTTGTTTGCCCAACGATGCCCGTTTTTCCAAGCGCCGCTTGTCCGACGATGCCCTCAGGTTGGCCGGTCCCTGTGCCTGTTGTGAAATGGCCGTTAGCCGCTCTAGCTATCCGTTCGGCTAGTTTGTCTCGAAGCCAAGTTTCGAGATCAAATGCGCTGTCTTGTAGTAACCCAACAGGAACCAAAACAACATCGGATGTGTAGATAAAGGAACCAACGGCTTTTTGACCAAATGTAGGATCTTGATTGTTGTTGACCGCTACGTTCTCACCAATAATTCGCCCGATATTTCCTGTATCGTTACCGGTAGGAATCAGAAGTGTATTTCCTGAATCCGTGTCGATGGTGTTGGCATCCTCGTAAAATGAACTGTAGTATTTCATAGCCGTAACTAAGCTGTTGTAGAAATCAACAGGGATTGTATTTCCGCCTGCTGTTGCCGTTCCTGCCGCAAGTGCGCGCTCTTCCTGTTCAAGCGGTCGATAGCCTGATTGAAGGGCTTGTCGTTCTTCTTGCGTTAATTCATGCATGCCTACTTGTAAGAAACGTTGAAAGGCTTTGCGGTATTCCGGCTTGAGTTTATTCTCTTCGGAATCAGCGGCTGATCTGTTTTCATGACCTTCGAGGGAACGCTGCATATCTTCGAGTTTTTCAAATCGCTCAATTTTTCCGCGAAGCTCGACTTCTTCCGCGATGATGCGGTCAGCTTGCGTGTTTTCTTCTGGCGTCAGTCCACGCTTTTCAAGCGTGCCGCGGTCAAGCAATTCTTGCAATTTTGTAACTAGGTTTGCTCTTTCTCTTCGCAATTCGATAACTGTATGAACATGTGCCATGTGTGGTTATACCTCCGTGGATTGTAGGATTTTTAGGTAATCAAAAAAGCGCTGATCGGGCTTAGTTTCCTTAACGGATTCGGCCAAATTGCGCTCTTCATCTAACGATTTTAATTTGTCTTTGCTTCGCTGCGAGAGTACAGCTTCTGTATCAGGATAAGCCGGTGTTGTTACGACAGATACATCATAAAGTGTGCCGATCCGTTTGATCGTTCGCTCATACGCGCCTCGATCTTTGTTATAGGACCATTCTTCTGCGTCCTCACCTTCAGCAAGCGAAAAAGCAAAGCTACATTGATTAATGACACCGCTACGCATATTTTCCATTAAATCGCGGCTATATGACGTGTCTGTAGGTGTGCATCGCCATTTCAGACCAATACCATCGGTTTCCAGCATTACGGAACCTTTACCAGTGGAAACGGTGTTTCGACCAAGCACCAGATTACTATCATGGTTAAAGAGGGCCACAACATTGTCCATATCGGCATCATCAAGTGCTCGGCTATCAATTTTTTCATAAACAGGGGTCATCCATCCTAAATTATCGCTTTCACGATTAAATTTAAGTGCATACGCCTCGATGTACTCAGTACCATCACTCGCCGTTCGGATCTCCATTGGAGCCGTTACTGTTCGGCGTTCCGTTTTTAACATTTCCTTCATCACCTCCCTTCAGCAGTACGGATACGGGTTGCATGGCCGTGTTCACCATATAGGTGTCACCACCTTGTTCAGCAGGGATCGGATTTTGATTTTCCTTTTTCAAGATATCATTCGGACTCATCCACCCGTTTTGCCTAGCGATCTGGTATGATTCGTAACGGGCTTTTGTATCGCTACGAAGCAGTGCTTCTGCCAAGTGCTCGGCATAATATTTTTTTCTTTCCTTGCCGACAAGCAGCCGCATGGTGATAGCTTGTTCCCATCGAATCATCCAAGGTTGCAAACTGTCGGTTAGAAATTCCATGCTTTGATGTTCAATGTTGCTGAAAGTCGCTTTGTCCAAATCAGCAATCTTGTGCGGCGGCACACGGAAGATACGAGCAATTTCACCCAATTGAAATTTTCTGGTTTCCAAGAACTGTGCATCCTCAGGTGGGAGTGAGATTTGATGGTACTTCATCCCCTCCTCTAGGATGGCAACACGGTGTGCATTATCCAAACCGCCATGCGCTGCATGCCACGAAGCTTTGAGTCGCGCCGAACTGCCATCGGTTAAGGAACCAGGATGTTCCAAAACACCGCTTGGCCTTGCCCCATTTGTAAAAAACTTATTCCCATAACTTTCCGTTGCTTTGGCTAAACCAAGTGCTTCCGCATGCAAACGAATTAACGATTTTCCACCGAGCGGCCCCTTGAGTACGAACACCCGATAGGCTGGAAGCTTATACCCCACGCCTTTGATAAACGTGACATACTCGAGCGTCCGATTCAGTTCATCGTAATACTCGGTTGTGTTCTCAGCGCGTAGGGGCCACAGCGCTTTAACTTGACCGGATGCATCCCACTCGATCTCCGCAAACCCCATCCCTCTTGTAATGGCATCAACGGTGATCCACTCCCTGAACTCCATGGACGACATGAGCTCATTTGGGGCATCATGAAGAAGGGAATAGATGGGATGTTCTTCTGCTCGTCCTCGACCATCCTTTACCCGTTTGTAGAGCACAAGCGGCAAGGATGATACAGGCTCAGAAATGGCGCGTATCGCTGCTGAAACGGCTGTTAACTGGACAGCAGTTCGTTCGGTAACGCCTGTCCCAGTGGTTTGCGTAATATCAGCCCATGTAGATCCGTTACCGTTATAGTTCACGGCTTGCCGCTTTTCCCAGAACTTCCAACGCAAAGTGCTAACCTCCTTTATAAAAAGAAAATCCCTCTGGCCTCGTATACAGATTTTTGTTTCTTGCTACCTAAGGCCAGCTTATGGGCGTCGATCACGGCGTCAACGGGGTCAATTCGTTTGGTTTGTGAATGTTTTTCAATCTTTATTTCACCGAAACTATTGGAATCGGTTTTCGCATTGATCATGGACCACGTTAAGAGGCGATTATGTTTGTTGTACATGACATTCCCAGCTTCAACTTCAAGCCTAAAATCAACGGTAGCGTCATTTAAGCTTCTCGCGCTTTGGATAATCTCCACACAATCAACCCCAAACACCTCATCGAGATCATGCAAAAAGGCATCTGCGTTATGAGGGTCATAACCAATGCCTTTGAGTTTGAGATCATATTTTTTAATAAGATCCTTGTAGTACGTAAGAATGTATTTATAGTCCGTCTTTACGCCGCCCAGTGTTTCAGTAGCGGTTAGAAGTCCGTCTCGAATCCACATATCATAAGGTGCTTTATCGCTTTTAATATGTTCGGCCACGCGCGCCTTCGGAATGAAACTATGTGAATCAATGAAATACTTTCGATCGGCGCCAACATCGAATGGAAATTCAAGGACGCCGGAGGTAAGATCGCCACCACTGGATAAATCAAGGCCCATAAAGCAATCCTTGCCGCGCATGTCTTCTAGCGTCATGTCACTTTCACAGTTTTTCCAGTGTTCCATATTCATGTACTGGTTGTCCGCGAACTGTACCCATACATTCAGGGATTTTGTCATGAAATTACGAAGTTCGCTTCCCTGCATTTCCTTCGCTTTTATCGCATCAGCTCGAAGGCTCGCCAGTGTTTCTGGCGTCCAAAGTGGATTAGCCTTTGGCCAGTTCTCTTCATCCCATATATCGTCGTCTTTATCGAGTTCGCAGATAAAAACAAATTGCGTTTCGTCCACAACAACTCCCGCAAGAATTTGCTTACAGTAATTGTAGAGTTCATAACAAGGACTATTTAGTTCAAATCCAGCTGTTGTAATCACCGATATCAGGAATTGCTTGAGTTTCTTCGTACCATCTACCAACAACTTGTACATCTGGTTGTCCTTGTGCAAATGGTACTCATCTACACTGGCAAAGTATGGCCGAAAACCATCAATTGATTTCGTATCCCGCCCTAGAGCTTTAATTATTCCTTTGGTTATTTCACAGATGATCTCGCCTTTGTATTCCTTTACATCGAACAGGCCCGTTTCGTACTCACTACCACAAAGTTCAGTATCAGCATCAATAAACTTGATGCACTCCTTCAGTACGATCTTAGCTTGTAGTTCCTTCGTAGCTGCGCAGTAGATTTGCGGGTATTGATATCCATCAAAATTCCCATAATAAATGGCTGGCACCGCATTACCAAGTGACTTTCCGTTCTGTCTGGCTACTTGAATGTAAGATGTTCGAAATCGACGATACCCTTCAAGGGTCCGCCATCCATGCCAGCTACCGAAAATGAAGTCTTGGAATCCCCAAAGTTCAAGAGGTTTTGGTTCCTCGCCTTCAGCTAAAGTTAAAGTTTCGGCAAAATCGATAAGCTCATGCCCTCGATCAGGATCCCAAACGTAAGGGAAGTCATCAGTATCCTGGCGTTCTAAGTCATTTAAATGACGTTGACATGCTTGAATCTCTAATTTCCCTACCCTACGGGATAGATTGCCTGATACTACATCGAGCGCATATCTTGTTACACGGTCATCCCTTGCTAGAACGTTAAATGGGTAATTATCCACCACGACCTGCTCCAAATTGTGCAAATCTGCTTACTGGCTTCTCTTCTTTCTTCGGCTTCAAAACATTTTTAACGCGTGCCAGCGGATTAAGGAATAGTCGGTCCTGCATTTTTAGCAGCATGTCCATTTTTTTGTTAATGGCTGATTCGATACGAAGATGCCCTTCAATGGAAATCAGATTCGTCAAATACATCCAAGCCTTTTGACGAAACTCTTCCTCGTCGTCTTCAATGAACTTTTCCAAAGGCCCCATATCTGCAGCAATACTGTCGATGCGCTGGTAGGATCTAAGTAACCGCTCATACTCGGCATAGGTTTGGCAGTAAAGAGACAAGATGTTAACGTCCGATGTGGTGATGAGCTCAATGCCGTTCTCGGCAGCCTCCTTGTAATCCTTCATGTGCTGCTTCCAGCATGCAAAGGCGATCGCATCGTTTTTCACAAATGCCGGTGGCTTTATTTTATCAAGGTCTTTCTTTCCAAGTTTAATTTCCGCAGCTTTCCGATCTGCAATTTCTGTTTTAGTAAGGTGCTTTCTGCCATTTGCAATGACAAGATCAACTGGTTGTCCGCGACGGGTCATTTTGCCTACCTCCAATCAAAAGTTTATATGGGGAGTTTTTGCGCGAATAAAGGGACACGCGGTCTACAGTCGGAGAGTCTGTAGAGATTTCTCCCCCCCTACCCCTATTAACAAAAAGAGCCGCTCATTTGAGCGACTCAGGTTATAATCACATTTTCTTTTTGATCTGGAACACATTCGATTGGAATGCCCATAAATTTTTTCGTATGTGGATCAATGTCCTCAAAACGGTTTATGTTCCGATAAGCTGTTGCTACTTTCATGTACGTTTCGTAGTTGAGTGTAATCTTCTGAGGGTCTCTGATCTCATATAATGCCTTGATCACTTCATCAGTAGCAGCTTTTATTCCTTGATTATCTTTCACAAAGCATCCTCCCTTCATGAATTACCATTACATTGACTATATCACTCACCTGCCAAATCCACCATCCTCTGTAGCTGTTTTCTTATCGTGGTGTCGCTTGCATAGTGACTGCCAATTGTTCCGATCCCAGAACAGCTCCTTATCTCCGCGATGTGGCTTGATATGATCGACTACAGTCGCCGCGCCGATGGTTCCCTCATCTTCGCAATGAACACACAGTGGATGCTTGATTAGAAAGTAAACCCTCGCCTTCCTCCAAGCGTTGTCATACCCTCGTTGTGCCGCCGATCCTCGTTGCCGTTCATAAGACTGGTCTTGATCAGCATGTTCCTCACAGTATTTATTGTCAGTCAGGTTCTTACATCCGTTCTTACGGCAGAATTTTTTTAATGCCAATCTCTATCAGCTCCAATTCTCTTCCGTGGAACAATTTTGAATATTATTCATTGCCATTGAATCAAAAATAACCCTTATAAAATAAGGGGTTTTCTGGTTACAGTTGCTGTTTTATCGGAAATCAGGGGTCATTATAGGCACTTTTTATGCAAAATAATGAATGACTCATATCTTGATAGAGAGTGTCATTGACTGACAGCCCATGAAGCCTTATCCCAACTGGCTTTGTAGTTCCATGCTAATTTGAATGATACAACTCTAAAATTCGTTGCATTGGTTTTTGGTCATCTCGATGAGAACTTCATTTTGGATATTGCTTGATCGATCGTATCCTGTTCGATACCAATATATTTACGTGTGATACTCACGTCGGCATGATTGAAAATCTCGCGAAGCATCTCAGAGTTATTGGTCATCTTATGAAAATGATATCCAAAGGTTTTTCTTAAAGTGTGTGTTCCGATTCTTTCCAAATCAAAATGCTCGGCCACTTCTTTTAATATTCGGTATGCTTGTTCCCGGTTGATTGGTTTATTTTTGCCTTTGCGTGAGGGAACAAGAAACTCATGATTTTCCTTGTCTTTAATGTAAGGTTTGAGTATTCGCTTTAGCTCTGGATTAATCGCAAGACTTTTCAATTTACCTGTTTTAATCTCTCGCAAATAAATGTGGTCCTTATCTCTTACATCTCTTACTTGAAGGTTCAGGATATCGGAGATGCGCAGACCCGTGTAAATACCCAAGCAAAACATAACAAAGTTACGCTCGTTGCGTTGCTTGAGGTAATGCTGAATTCCTTCAACGACGACCATTTCGCGAATAGGCTGAACCGTGTTCATCCGGAATCACCACTCTTTACGCATTTGACCCTTGAACAAAACTGTTTGCAGCCTTCCCATCTTCCCCAAATACATGCCTTGCACTGAGCTGGCTGCTTAGGCAATTGGATTTCTTTCTTCATCTGCCTCCCCTCCATTCTTATTATTAATTCTATTTACGGTAGTGTGACTGCCAGCTATCACGCCATTCCTTACGGCGGACTGATCTAGGATGTATGTTTGACTTCGCTTTTCTGTTTAAAATAGCTTTGATTTTCTTGAACATCATCGCACCTCCAACCAGGTATTATAAAAAGAAAAAAGAGCTGCTTTCGCGGCTCTTTTGGCTGTCCGGTGAATTGTCGGAAACACTCAGACTTATTTTGTTTCTTTTGCTCAGAACAAAAGGAACTGAATGCCTGAAATAGGCATGCACTTCGCTTTGCTCATAAAGAGCTGGGGCATCTAACCCCGCCTCACACCACACCACCGACGCTAAACGTCTAAGGCTCTTAGTCCCACAGCGTAGCCGAGTTCCTACATGTGATAAAGGTACAGTAGGTATCACCCGAGCAATTACTTGCTCTTTGTAATAACAACAGTACCTCTAAAATGCGGACATTCTGTGGACATGTTTGGGTCACTATTTAGACATTTTCATATAAAAATTATAGACACTACTGGGAATAAACGGTAATATTAAATTGTGTCAGGAGCACCGGACAAACATAAGCCCGAGGGAAAGCATTCCCAAGCTTTATAGTTCATTTCTCCTATTATCCATATCCATTTCATAATTGAAGGCGTCCTATACTCCTATTTAGATATTTCAATTCTCCAAGATTTGTTGTAAAATGGCAAAAAAAGACATACTGGAGTTTTACCCAGCATGCCATTCTGATAGAGTGTTTTTGGTCGGACACTCAATATATATCTATATAATATCACTACATTTTGTTTAATGCAAAGGTAGTTTATTAGAATCAGAAGTGGTGGGGTATACTCTCTAAGCTAGAGAGGGGTAGTATTGAAATGAATATTCTACAGTTTAAACGGGTAGTACCTAAGGATCGCCTGGTCCATGTTGTTGAGAGCGAAAAGATTGAATGCTCTAAAGAAATGGATGCGATGTTCGAAAGTCTTGTGGAACAGCGTCTTGCAGTTGCAAGCAGCGTTTTTGATGAGTACAAATACGCAGGAAGTACTGCAGTAAATATATTTGAAGCTATTAATTTCCCATCTCAACTAAACAATATGGCATCATTTATAACACAACTAAAAAGTTACCTTAGGATTGACACACAAATTGTTGGCATAGAGTTCAGACCTCAAATTCAAGAAACCCCTCAAATTAACCTAATTGAGGAAATATCAGATAATTCTCTACTTATACAATGGGTTTCAGGAAGAAAGCGACCTGAACTTGATGGATATGGAATTGTTGAACGATTGGTGCCTAAACTAGAGACGATGATAATTCGGTTCGGAAGCCCGGTATTTGTTGAACTTAGATCTTCCTACAACCAAAGAAATACATATTTGGGTTTATTAGCGTCATTGCTTTCTCAAGATGAGCATTCAACAGGTCTGAATATTGAATGGGTGCCAATAACAAAGGTAACTGAGGATGAAGCTGAACAAATCGCAGCTAAGTTAAAGGCAGGTCTTCTTGAGTCGGAACACCTTGGAGAAGGTTGTATTGGAAAATATGGTTTTACAGCAGCTCCAGGAATTGAAAACCTAAAAGATCAAAAACAATTCCAGGATTTTATAACAGGCAAACCATACCTTGCTCAAGTGTTTCATGTTGATTATGTAGAGGCAGAAACTGGTTATACTACTAAGGTTAAGTTTAAAATAAATCACAAAGGCGGCTT
Source organism: Paenibacillus tabacirhizosphaerae (assembly GCF_040812395.1). Taxonomy (GTDB): domain Bacteria; phylum Bacillota; class Bacilli; order Paenibacillales; family NBRC-103111; genus Paenibacillus_E. The sequence goes on from NZ_JBFNXH010000030.1 coordinate 25,678, forward strand.
TGAATTTAAGAGCAAGGTTAGTGAACGTATCATTAAAAGGATATTAGATGTATTTGTAGAAGTTAGATATCATAAAGTTGCAAGTGGAGAATAGATTATCTACAACAGCTTTTTCCAGGAGGGGTGGGTATGAATATAAATACTGTTGAGATCGATCGCATTCTTGAACAATTAGCCTTACAAGATGCATATCGTTTCAATGCTTATCAAATATCTGCCCTTGTTGGAGAAAAAGATGTTGATTTGGTGAACAAGTACCTCATGTTTAAAGCACACTTCGGAGTACTTGAAGCAATAATAGAATTTCTTTGTCCTAATAATGACCCGGATTTTCAAATTATACTTGGCAAGGAGACTCCGAGTGGGATACGAGAGTGTAGAATTTGTGATAAAGAATACACACCTGATTTAGATTACTCTCATATAGTTTTTTACTTCAAGCGCACATATATAGAAGATTTAAAAAAAAAAGACCGGGTACCACTGAGGGAGAAACAAGCCATATAGAGCTCCCGACTATGACGGATTTTTATATGATTAAACAATTGGAAAAATTAGGGGCAAATATTTATTTTGGGGGAATTCATATGACCACGAATAATAATGGTAGCAAATTTAGTTTTGGTAACGTCACTGCTCCTAATGGATCAATTGTAATTGGAGATAGTGGACAAGCTATTACTTATAATACTGCTGGCAGTGAAGATGCAAAAAAGGAACTTTTAGATATTATTGCTAGTTCTAGTATTCCAGATGAGAGCAAAGAAGAGCTAACAGGAGCGATTGAAGCGATTACTGAAGAAGCGTCAAAAGAAAAACCAAATAAATTATCATTAAATGGAATGATGAGTGGTTTATCTAATGCATTTTCTCTATTTGAAAAAACTCCAGGATTAATAAGTGCATTTAAAAATTGGCAAAGCTTCTTTGGTGGCGACTCCGGAACACCGCCAATTTCATAATATCTAGCTTTAAAATCCCGAGGGAAAGAATCCTCGGGATTTTAAAGCTAATATAGATGATTTTTCATTCTAGATAAAGTAATGTATTAGCTACGCTTACAATGCCTTCAGATATTTTTCGGTCAAATGTTTTGTCACAGTAAGACCAGCCGCTAAACCTCAAAATTGTTGAAGCTCTAGAGTTTCCTTTAATATATCTATATTCTATAATCTCCCTTATATCATGATCAACGATCTGATTCACCGCGCGTTCCAGTACTAAACAAGCTTTTCCCCATATTTCCTGGTAAGTTTTCTGTTTCTCTGTAATTGGTGGATTTTTTTCAAAATTACTTAATGCTCTCTTCATTTTTACGTACTCGGATAAAATTATTTTAGCTCTCTCTATCTCTCGGCGTGTTGCTTCAGGAAATAAAGTGAATTGATCTGTTTCAATTTCGGCTACCATCATATCCACACACCTCATTTTTATAGTATAATTGGTGCATGGAATTGCTTAATCCTCTGCGGAACCGGCCAAGGTAAAACACGCAGAGGATTTTTTCTATTTATTTATTTATTTATTTATTTATTTATTTATTTATTGTTTGTAAAATTAGTGATTTAATTTTGTTGAAGTTCTCAATAACCTCAACATTTCCGCAGTTTCGAATCTCTTCTTCATTCGCGGCCCCGTGAAAATTACAAGCTGATAAAATAGCTTGCTCAGCTATTTCAATTGTCGGCTCACTGATTGCGAAGTATCGGTTCAACGTTGCAAAAGAACTGAATTCCTGTGAATTCTCTATGGTCAAGTTAACTGCTCCTTTCCTTTCTAGTAACCCCAACCAAATGTACTGCCTTTACTGATTTACTGATTTCCTCCATGATGTACGATGTTCCTTTTGTAAGCCAATTATTTGCCACCACCACCAAGAGTCCGTATTTGGTTTCTATGAATCCGTTTTCGAGTAATGATGATGGAGGCATTACATACATAACCATTTTGCTTATGTCTCTTTTTTTGTATTTCAATCATTGGTTTTAAAGTGGTTTCAATGAGTTGTAGCGCCTTCTCATTCAAAAACTTCACCTCTCGGGGTTACTAAATTCAATTCATAACACAAGAATTAGACAGCAGAATATTTGTTTCTTGAATGGGTAACATATACTCGTACAAATAAACTTTCGAGGAGAATAGAATATGAAAATGAAAAAGATATGCTCATTACTAATCGCTTTTTCAATCCTGTCGTCTGCAATGTCTATTCCTGTATTTGCAGAGCAATCAAATCAATCGGATATGAACAGTAACAATTACAGAACTAATGCCGCAACTGATCATAATGGCATGGATTGGGGCTGGTTAGGTTTACTTGGGTTGGTAGGCTTGATTGGGTTAAGAAGTCGCGACCGGGACCGTACCTAGTCAAAAATCTGTAAAAAAACGAAACAAAGGAGCAAAACTAAATGGGTATTTTAAGCGGTAATCCAAAAGATGAACCCATGCACTATGGTGAAATCTCTAGTGTTTGGATGGCATCAACAACAGCAAAAGGTGTTGTATCCTACTATCAAGCATATTTAAACCACGCTGGAGACAAAGACCTTAAAAAAATCCTCGACGATCTTATTAATCAAGCAAAGCTGGAGATTAAAGAATGTGATGCATTGCTCACTGATAACGGAATTTCTCCCGCACCAACGATGCCTGAAAGACCACCAGTTAAACTCGAAGATATCCCTGCTGGAGCAAGATTTACTGATCCTGAAATAGCTGCTGCTATTTCTGCTGATACCTCTATTGGGTTAGTTGCTTGTAGCCAAGTAATGGCTCAGTCGATTAGAGAAGATGTTATGGCTCTATTCGCTAAATACCACGTCACTAAAGCAGCACTTGGTCTTCGGTTACTCCAGTTGAGCAAGGAAAAGGGTTGGCTCATTCCTCCTCCTCTTCAAGTAAAGAGACCTGAACCTGTTAATGTGTAATTTTTAATCCCGCTCTTTGAGTGGGATTATTTTACCCCAAGTTACTTAATATTCACTCAGATACTTGACCTTGTTGGCTCAACGGTAGTCACACAGTTTCCCGAAATAAATATTGAAATTCGCAAATCCTTCATATCTCTATACAAAGCCCAAGCCTTAAAATCGTCAGTTGTCGCCATTTCTAGCGTTCCGTTTATGACACTTGTCACAACGTACACAATGTCGTGATTGATCAAGTTCTTTCCCCTCTTTCCTAGTACGTTTGATATTCACTCAGATACGTAACGCTTGTATTCTGCTATTTCTTCGTCATCTAAATCGGAATCCCATGTACCACCTCATATTCATTATGTTGCCTTACCATTTTCAAAAGCTTCTCTGATAAATCTCACTATGTGTTGGCAAGTATCTGATTCGCCAGCAGATAACCCATTCATCGTGCGAGCTTCCGTCTTTGTAAGTTTACGCCCCATGCAAATTTCCTCAGTTTCGACTAAATCTCGATACCGTGGTACTTGCCATTCTTCCAATTCAAAGCCTTCAAACGGTCTAGACTCATCGTAGTAATCTTTATCAATCCATTCAATTCGTCCACGCTTATTACGGCCTTTATATTCTAAATTCACGATGCACGCTCCCTATTCATTTTGTTACATGCCTGCTCTTCACGCCGAATGAATCTGAATGCCTTCACGATCAAGCACTTTCCAAAGCTCATCAACGGTCATTTCATCAACATTTTTTTCATGCATTATTGTTACAACTGGCTCTTGAATGAAGCCAATTAGTGGTAGATTGCTATACTCCACATACATGCTACCAGCCACAGTCTGTTGATTGGCCCCTGTTAGCCTCTTAAATGCGTTGGGCAATACAACAATGGATTGCGTCTTATAACGAACAACATAATTCCCGTTTCCATCTTTCATAAAAGAGATCAGAACTTGCATATCTATCCTTCCTTCTCTGGTGAATTTGGCTCCCTAATCCATACAAAAGTAACCTTTACCAATTCGCTCAACATCATCTTCGGTTGCAGGTGTAATGACAAATGGTTTGCCTTGGAGATAAATTACTTCCTCATCGCCTTCTTTAATGTTGAGAATAAACTCTTCGTAAAGCTTTATAGCTGTCATGTTTCCTCCCTGATGTAATCCTCTATGGTTGCTTGATTCTCTTCGTTGTATTCATCAATAGTGCTAATCACGCAGGCGTCCTCCTTCCATATGCCCCGTTAGGCCGCTTGCCGATATAGCCTTTACGCGCTCGATCCATGACAAGTAATGCAACCTCGTCTATATCCCTTCCGAAAGATTTGGCAATATCATCAATGCTTAATCCTTCTTTCCACATGGATTCAAAGGCCAGAACGTCTGGATCGTCCCAAATCATGTTCATTTCTTCGCAGGCGATATAGAGGTTTAACCGTTCCTGCATGGTGACCAACTCCTTATTCTGATTTTTTGAAAATTGTCCTTATGCCAGCAGCTTTGTTGATTAGGGCAATTTCATATGCATTTTCGCTATCAAAGAACCATTTATTCGGATCCCAGCCAGCTTCAAGCAGCAACTTTTTCTGGTATGCGGTTAGTTCAATGCCGGATATCATCCTGTCGCCTCCGTGTATGCTTTTTCTAAAAGCTGTCTGATTACTGCAGCGTGTGGCTTTAGATATTGACTTGTTATTTCATCAAAAAATTCTTTGTCCGGCCATCCGATAAAACTTCCATCAATGATCGGCACGAGCTTTACACCGTTTGTATTCCACTGGATGACTGTCCCGGCGCTGCGGATTGTCCAGAAGTACTTTTGCAAAAGGATTGAACGCTCTTTGTGTTCGGAATCAAGGATAATCAAGAGTAATCTACGCCAGATGCGAGTATCCGGTAAGTCAGGGCGCGGATCGGCAAGCAGGTCGATCATATGTTACCGAATTTCTTGTCTAGTCTTTTAGCTGTCGCAAGAGCCTCTTTCATTTCTTCATCGGATAATCGGCCTGAACTTGGGTCGTTTTTCGCAATAGGTATCTGTGGTTTTCCACTCTTGCCTGGTCGCTTCCCTGTACCACTTTCTCTATCCAATGGGACAACATTTGAAGGGCCAGCCTGTTTAGCTAAATGCGTTTGCCAAGCATCTTGTAAGCTATCCTCGTAATACTTAAACGTGTGGGGAGGTCTAAATCCTAACCCCTCTTCTTCTTCACGTTTCTTCTTTTCCTCAAACTTGGTTTTCATTGCAGAGACAATAAATTCAAGGTCGGGGATTTTACTCAGAACAACATCAACGCTTTTATAGTCACTCTGCCTAAGTTGAGTAGCTATTTTCCCATGAAGCTCACAGAATGAATCTATTAGATGGATCTTCCGCTTTTGATAATCAAGATTCGAGGACTCAGAAACAGGCTCGGTTGTAGTAGTAATATTTTCTTTAAAAGATTGTTTTAAAAGATTTATTTCTTGGGTGGTGGATTCACCACTACCTGAGATGGTGAATCCACCACTACCACCCGTGGTAATTTCACCACTAATGGCTTTTTCACCAGTGGTGAATCCACCACTGGTATATTCACCATCCATGGTAGATTTACCACTGGTGGATTCACCCAGCCACTCCTCATAATTCTTATTGAAACCAAGAACTCTAACAGTACTTTCTGGTTCAGACTCCATTATGATTTTTCTGTCCAATAGCCTTTTTAATTCCCTTTGCACTTGTCTCCGGTCACCGTCAACAGCTTGTGATAAGAACCCCATCGAAAAAGCATGGTACTTTCTTTTGAAGCCGTAAGTGAAACGCAATACAACCAATACAATACGGTGCTGGGTCGCATTTAATTTGGTTTGATACAGTTGCTCAAGAACTACGTTGGCAATAGCTGTATATCCGTTTTCTAACTGAACGTCAGCCATAATATGCCCTCCAAGCTTGATACATAAGTACCTCCATTGCTAAATCAACTCTTCTATGTATGCGCAGTCACCTTCTCCGCAAAATAAATTAATGATTACTTGATGCTTAGCAGCATCGCCGGTGACACGCCGTAGCATGTCCATCCCGATATTGCTAAACAGCACTAGACGCCTCACTTGCCCTTCTTACAATACTTTTGATCATATGCCCGTTGCCTTCTTGAATCTCCCCATCTTGAAGCCGCTTGACCCTGTAGTGAATCCATGAAGACATTCGACGTGCCTCGATGACCACAGCTTCAACAAGTTGTTTGCCATCCTGCCTGTACCCCCCCATCAATGGGTTAGGCACTAATTTAGCTACACGGACCGTATCGCCAACCTCAGGTGCCTTACGCTCAAGCTGCATGTCCTTGGCATGCTTTAGAACATCCTTTTTAAGAGAAGACAATTGCTTTTTAGTCATGCTGGAGTGGTTACGACAATAAAGGTGCATTGAAATGCTTAACAGAGCCTGATCGAATTTGACATTACGATCAACGATGTATAAAGCTAGTACCTCAACACACGCCGTTCTGTCTGTCCACTGAACATTCGTTTTCATTGAACACCCCCATTATGAAATCTCTCAGGAAACAAAATCCTCTCAGCTTCCGACCAACGCCGAGCTGCTTCAACTTTAAATATTAGCGCTCGATGTTCTTCTATTGATCGCTCAAAGCGATGTAGGGAGCGTATTGTTCTAGATGCCTTTTCTTGATCCCCATCTGCGATATGACCTTTCAAATACTCTTCAAACCTAAGAATGTCTTCCTTGTTACCATAAACAGTTTTTTCCAAAGCACTAATAACTCTGAAAAATTCTATGTAGTCGAACATTAGAATTACCCTCCGTCCTCCGGATCAGGTAGCTGCATAAAATAGAACATCCCCCATCCAGCGTCTTCGATATCCTCACCCTGGCATATCGGGCAAACGATATCCGAGTGATTTACGTCTTCATGGTCCTCAAGCGCAAAATCCGCTGCGCATCTAATGCAGGTATACAAATGCATCGGAAGAGGTGGGATATTTGGTTTTTCAGGCATTTACCATTTCCCCCTTGTTTTGCTGCGACATGAGAGGTATACTGAAAGCAACATTTTTATCAAAAGCATTAAATCCGAGATAGTCATCGTTCGCTGCGATGGCTATTTCTTCGTTTACTGACAAGCCATTTTCTCTGAGAACCCGTTGAGTCATTTCGGTGATTGTCTCTTGGGCACGGAAGTCAGCTGCCATTTTCATGACCTCGGATGCTTTCAGAACTCCACTGGCATAAACAACTCCAGAACTGAGGCCGGATCCGTTCAACATTGATATGAACATATGTATCGCCTGCCTTATTTGAATTAGCGCTCCCCGCGCTTCACTTCTAATTGATGTTTCTGCATCAAGCTTTTACGATTTAAACCAAACTCTTCTTCCAGGACACCTTTCATGACCATAGCCTTATCAATGACATCGCTAATCTCATACCAAACTCTCTCTGCGCCTTCCCGACGTTTCTCGGGATCGATGTGTTTTGCTGTCACTAGGCCCTCCAATGCTGAACACGCCTCATGCAGTTCTCTGAGTAGTAGGTCTTTTAATGCTGCAGGATGCAAATCAAGATTTGGAACATCTTCTAAAATGTTAGAGATGAACCCACCTGTTCTTTCATCTGCAATTGCAATAGCAAACCTCCAGTTTAGGCTTGAAAATACTGAATCGTGTGATTCAGGTAATCGTCGATTTCCGCTTTCAATTTTCGATAATACCGTTCTATCCATGTGTATTTTATCTGCAAACTCCTGTTGCGATAAATTAGTAAACTTACGATAATTACGAATAAACTCTCCTCGCAATATCTTCTCACCCCTCCGTGTCCATTTTCTAGATTGATTTCTGGACAATTTGTCCAGATTAGCAAGTGTTACAAGCCAAAAATGTCCATTCCACGGTGTGAATGTGTGCCAATTTTGCACATAATCTGCCTTCTTTTGTGATTATCTATAAAATATAATTAAAGCATTAACTGGATTGATTCTGTCGGCTACCAGATCCCGAACCTGTTGATGAAAATCCCCGTATGTACCCCGCGCCCACCATCGTACGAGTGGGCTTGTCCTCTTTATGCTCGTCTCAACATATTCGAACGCTCAGTTGGAACGGGAATTGTACTATTCTCCATTTGAAGCTTGATCCAAGCATCAAGCGCCAACCTCTTAAAGAAGATTTGAACCCCAATTCGGAAATGTGGGATTAATCGTTTCTTCACCAAGTTCCGCAACGTGTCGCTACTCACATTCAGATGCGCCGCGGCCTGATCTACGTCGAATGACTCATCTTGCAGCGGCATTGCCGTTATGAAAGCAGTAGTTGCTTTAACGAGTTCAACATCTACCGTCTTTGCTGCGATTTGGCTTTGAATAGCATCACATAGTGCTTCTGCTGTTTGCTCCAGCGTTTCCTTCACCTCGTTCACCCCCTCTCATAATTTTCCTAGTGCTTTGTCTGCTATTTGGTAAATCGCCTCAAGCGCATTGCGTTGACGTTCGATTGTGGCGATGCTGGTAGCCATCTCTTTTAATACAAGTTCTGACTCTTCACTAAAGTGTTGAATCATTCTCATTATTCTTTGATCTTGGCCTGAGCTTTCTTCTTTGACAGACTTTGCTGCCTCTTTATAAATTTCAAAGGCTATTGGATTCAAAATTAAATCGCCCCCTTTCCGTGTACTCCACTACACAATTCGGTTAAAAAAAAGAGATCTTCAAATTTTTTATGTGGAAATGCTTGTAAAGTACCAATAATCAAACTTTCACCGGGTGAACAATATTCTGGGTGATTCTCATCTAATTTTGTTCTCCAAAGTCTACTTCTTGAGATCCCCATTTTTTCAGCGAGCTTAGTATCGTTAAGATTCTCGTTCTTCTGGAGTTCCTCTAATACTTCAACCCTTAATTTAATCTTCACTTTTTCTCACCTCAATTTAACTGTTTCGTCCTCTACACAATTAATATAACCCATTTGTGTAGTTTGCGCAACAAAAACTTTTCGTCGACTACACACCAATTCTGTTTCATGTGCGAAACGCTTTTGTTAAAATAGGTTTATTACTTATGAGGTGTTGATAATCCATATGAATATTGTTGAGTTCGGGTTGTATTTTGCTGAACTAAGAGAAAAAAGTGGATTTAAGAGCCAACGTCAGCTTGCAATTGCTAGTGGTGTGAGCAATGGAACCATAGCGAGGATCGAATCAGGTACACAAAAAGTAAGTCCTGAAACCTTGAAGGTTCTAGCACCGCACTTAAAAGATGTTGATTATGATGAACTGATGATTAAAACAGGCTATATCAAAGAATCCGCATTAGATACTTTTCATGAAATGGAAAGATCACCAGCCATCAAAGAACAATCTGCTTCATATGAAAAATCTGGCGGACGAGCTTACTATGGTGGTGGATCCGACTGGACTGAGGAAGAGAAAGCCGCGGCAGATGCTTTAGTTGAGATGATGAGGAAGAGAAAAGCTGAACGAGAGAAGAAATAGCAAATACCGCATCCGATGTGGGAATTAATTGGTGATTTGTTAATGCTTAAGCGAAATCAAACCCTCCGTACTCCCGAGGAACTTGAAGAAGCACTGAGAACAGGCGTCAGCGTAATGGTCATGCAAGGCGGGAAGCTGCTGGACTATGGCGGCCCGATCGAGCGTTATTCCGAAGACGCGGTATACATAGATGGCGGGTATTATCTAACAATGAATTGCGAATTTAGAGTGAGGTGAATTAAATGAATGATGACATTATGCGAGAAACGTTGATGAAAATATTGGATCGTTTAGGTCGAATTGAAGACAAAATAGATAGTTTGAAAGCATCGGTCGATTCCCAACACACAGAAAACATTGAGGCAGATGAAAAACTTCTCGAGGCGATCCGTACAACAAATGACCGTTTGGACTATCAGAGGAACAAATTATCCAAAACGGAAGAAGAACTCTATTTGCTTAAACAAAAACATTAAGCCCCAAAGGGCTTTTATTTTAACATAGAAAGCGAACATACATTCTTGTATTTCCCTTTATTAGGAGGCTCCATCATGGATCTTACACATTACAAACCAACTGCCCTTGAGGAATTGATTAGCAGGCATTACCAACAGGGTAATATTCATTTTCCTTGTGACCTTGATATAGAAATGATTGCGGACATGTTCGGCATTGAACTCCATTATCATGATGGTAAGTCGTTTGCTGATTGGGCAGATAATAATTATAGCTATATCGTTATTGATTCCAGACTTAAAATTGAAGAACGACGTATTCACTTCTTCCACGAAATTTGTCATCCACTTCGTCATTCAGGAATTCAAGATAAGATGAATAAAGCTTTCTTGGAACTACAAGAGATTCAAGCTGCTCACTTCCAGTACTACGCAGCTATGCCCTATTACATGCTCTCTGAATTTCAGTACGTCTCCCCTACGCTCCTGATTAAAACACTGGCCGCAGAATTTATACTCCCGGAGAAATTCGTAGAGAGAAGGCTAGAGCAAGTTAAGCGACGGATCTATATCGGACGACAGGATCATGAGATAAATACTCGTTGGAACACACCAGTTAAAGTCACAATGGCAGACGTTCGCCGCATCATGGAGGAATTTGGTCGTAGAAAAATAGAAAGAGAAGGGTCATACTGATGGCAAAGATTTCGGTTTATTACGAGGATCAAACCAATGGGATGATGCGACCAACACGGGTGAATATTTATTTTGGGCGCGGCGCCATTGACTGGGACAAGCAGAGCGTTTATTTACCCTATGAGTTTCCTTTCAAGAAGATGACAGCAGATGATGTATTTCCTGATTTTACAAGCGTCCTGATAATGGCTAGTGACTTGTTCCAACATCCTACTGAGCGGAAGTTTGGCATCTACCTCCCTCTTATACTTAGTCGGCTGACTGAGGACAAGCGGCGCACAGGTGCCAAGTATGAAATTGAGGATATTGAACAATTCATTGTCCATGTTCACGACATAGAGGCAGCGATTCAATCAGCATTAACTTCACTTTATGATAAGGAGGACTTTTGAAAACATGAAAACATCTAAAGGCTCGATAGAAAAAAGAAGCGAGAAGTCTTATCGGCTTACGGTAGAGCTTGGATATGATGCGAATGGGGAGCGCATACGAGAAAGAAAGACCGTTCAAGTACCTGATGATGTACTGAAAAGCAAAAGTAAAAAGCAGTTGGACATATTTCTTGAAGATGAGTTGACTGCATTTCGTCGAGAGCTTGAAACGGGTCACTATATTAAACCTCATCGCTTTACACTGGATCGGTTCTATGAAATATGGCAAACCGAATATGCAAGTAATCCCAAGAACCTATCTCCGACAACCTACGACAAATACCAGGCCATATATAAATCAAGGCTCAAAAAAAGGTTTGGACATTGGTGGATCGACGACATAGGTACCTTTGAATTGGTGACATTTCTCAATACACTTGAAGAAGAAGACGGCGCTCGTCTCGACGGAAAACCCGGCCCCCTATCTACCTCTGCCATTAAGGACGTTCATAAAACGCTAAACTCTATCTTCAAGTTTGCTTTTAACATGAAGGTTCTTAAGGATAATCCTATGGATGGAATAGATTCTCCAGCAGTTTCGTACGAAAACAAAGAAGTTTACGATGAGGATGAAGCATACCTAGTGCTGGAAGCTCTGTACCTTGAACCACGTAAACAACGGCTTATGGTTATGGGAGCTCTCATTGGGGGCGAACGCCGCGGCGAAATTAATGCAGTGAAATGGGGAAACGTAGATTATGATACACGAAAAATATCTGTCGAAGATAACATACCTTTAACGAAGGCGGGTGTCGCGGTGGAGAAGGGGCCGAAGTCTAAGAGTTCAATCCGAAAAGTGTCGTACCCTGCTTGGTACATGGCTGAGTTACGTGAATTCGAAATGGAATGGCGAGGTGAACGCAAGCTTGCGCTTGATGCTGGCGTTTGGCTTGGTGGCGATTCTGATGACTACGTTAATGACTACATCTTTCATAACAGGAAAGGAAAACCGTTTTATTATCAGTATATCTCCAAGTGGTGGGAAAAATTCTGCAAACGCCATGAATTAAGATATATCACGTTCCATGAGTTACGGCATAGCTCCGTTACGCTGATCATAGAGGAGGTTGTGAAACAAGGAGAAAGCCCGGAGTTGATTTTAAAAGCGATTCAGGAACAACTTGGTCACGCCAAATACTCCACAACGTTTGATATTTACAGCCACGTCACCAAGAAGATGAGCGACATTACCGCTCAGAAGATGGACAAATTCGATATAAAATCTAGAATCACTTCGGGGTGATTCGGAACCATTTTACCCCCTTCTGAAAAGTTTGGTCCCCATGACGTCCCCAACAACTGCATGAGTAGTACAGTTTTACCTATTTCAAACAATCTGTTATATAAGAAAAAGCCACGTCCCATAAGGGATCATGGCTTTCTGTTATAATGAACGCTGACGGGATCGAACCGCCGACCCTTACCCTGTCAAGGTAATGCTCTCCCAGCTGAGCTAAGCGTTCATAAAAGAATAAGTGGTGACCCGTAGGGGACTCGAACCCCTGTTACCTCCGTGAAAGGGAGGTGTCTTAACCACTTGACCAACGGGCCTCTCTAAAAGAAATGGAGCCAAGCGGGATCGAACCGCTGACCTCCTGCTTGCAAGGCAGGCGCTCTCCCAGCTGAGCTATGGCCCCAGAGAAAAAAAACCCACGGAGTGGGCAGCTGCTTGGCAACGTTCTACTCTCCCAGAACCCTGCGGTTCAAGTACCATCGACGCTGGAGGGCTTAACGGTCGTGTTCGAGATGGGAACGCGTGGGTCCCCTCCGCCATCATCACCAAACAGTCAAAGTGCATGTTGCACCCTGAAAACTAGATACGAAACTTGCGTAAAGTGAGTATTTGTTGAACCAGTTGTTTTCTGGCTTCCAATCAAGTATTCGGCAATCGCTTCGTGAGCTTCTGCTTCACTTGCTTGAGATTTTTTTGGTTAAGCCCTCGACCGATTAGTATTCGTCAGCTGCATGCATTGCTGCACTTCCACCTCGAACCTATCAACCTCGTCGTCTACAAGGGGTCTTACATACTGGGAAAT
>NZ_JBFNXH010000031.1:0-25160 GCF_040812395.1 Paenibacillus tabacirhizosphaerae
GTACAGCCTCCTCCATTTTCTTGAAGGACTGTACCTTTTTCGTATGAAAGGACTTTTTCAGTGCCCTCCATCTTCCCCGGCGTCTTCTTCGCGATGATTAGTTTTGTTCGGTATAGGCTTTGAAATTGTCCATGATCGCTTGCCAGCCTGCTTGCTGGAACTCGACGGGATTGGAGCTTTCCGCGTCGAACGTTTCAATGACCTTCGTCTCATTCCCTTGATCGACGAAAGCAATATCCACTCTTCTTCCGTCTTCCATGGTGTAGCCGATCGCCTCATGCCGATTCACGACATCGTAGACGCCGCCAAAATCAAAGCCCATGCTGCCATCCTTTGCTTCCATCCGTGTCAGAAACTTGCCAGCGACCCGCAGATCGTTTTCGGCTCTCGGCGCATGCCAGTCCTTGGACGGTTGATTCCACTTCGTGATGTGATCCGGCTCGGTCCAATAGCGCCATACCTTCTCGACAGGGGCTTGAATGACGGCTTGCACGGTTACTTTCGTCGGTTGACTCGTTTCCATTTTAAATAGACACCTCTCTCACGATATTCGTCGTTAGGTTATTCTCAATGATATAGACGTAAGCCAATGACGAAATTCATTGGTCAATTCGCTCAGGCAGCCCAAATCGTGAAAATAATGGCGTATGAATGAAGTTTTGAACGTGCAGGATTTGATTTTCTTTGGTTTCGATGACGTGGATGCCCCAGGGTACCAGGCCAGATCCCTCTTTGCCCGGCATATACTGGGCCAACGCCGGATAACCGCCATTCACCGTAATGGGCACAAATCGCGAACCTTCGCAATGCCAGCGAGTAAGCGAATAGAAGGCGGACAAATCTTCCTTGCCGCGGATCCACATCTCGAAGGGCGGCATCGACATGCAGCCTTCCTCGTGGAACAACGCGACGAGCGCAGCAATATCGAATTGCTCAAAGGCCTCTACATACCGGGACAGCAGCTGCTGCTCCGGTTGAACGTCCATGCTGCTGAGCTCATCCGAGCGAAGCTGCGCCCGGTCCATCGTCTCTCGGGCTCTTTGCAAGGCGCTGTTCACCGCTGCCGGCGACATCGCCAACGTTTCCGCGATCTGCTTGGAGGACAATTCAAATACATCCTTCAAAATGAGTACCGCGCGCTGCCGCGGAGGCAAGGTCTGCAGGAGAGCGATGAAGCACAGTTGAAGGGTATCTCTGCGGACGAGCCGATCCTCCGGATTGCCCCCAAAGTCGGGAGACGGCCAGATCCAGGCAGAGTCCGGCAGCGTGTCGCGCGGCTCGACGATGGCGACGGCCGGGTCGAACAGGTCAACGGGAAGCACGCGGCGTTTGGATTGTCTCAGCTTGTCCAAGCACAGGTTGGAGGCAATCCGATAGACCCAAGTTTTGAACGATGAATCCTGTCTGAACGTGCTCCAGCTCTGCCAGACCCGAATACTCGTCTCCTGAACGGCATCGTCCGCATCGTCCATGGAGCCTAGCATTCGGTAACAGAACGAGGTTAAGCCCGGTTTCAAGCTTGCAAATAATGGTTCGTCAAATGTGGTCTCGTTCATCGTGGCCTCCCTTAACGATCTCCCCGAAGGGTGGTACCTTCATTATATGCAATGAAGCGGACAGCCTCAATCCGAATAAATAGGGGTACGTCCCTCCATTGTTATGGAAGCAACAGGCCATTATCATAGCCCCGTTGTTCAGTTTCTCGATGAACACCAGTATTTGAACATCGTCATTAACCCTTTAATCTCACATAACGCCAAGAAAACCAATTTGCGACGGTTAAAGACGGATGCTGCAGATGCCCATCTATTTGGGACGCTGTTTTATAAAGAAGAGTTTGAACCCTACAAAAAGCGGGGTCAGCATCTCATGAATTTACGCTATCTAACACGCCAATATGAATCTTTAACGGGTATGTATGTTCAAGCAAAATTACAGTTCCAGGCTATTCTGGATCAAGTTTTCCCTGAATATCATGGCGTGTTTGGTGACCTTTATTCAAAGGTTTCCCTTCGATTTCTGGCTTTACACCCAACGTCTAAGAGGTCCTAGAAATGTCCGAGTTGGAGATTACAACTGAAATCGGCCGTCTTACTGGACGCGGCAGATCCTTCTCATGATGCGTGGAACGCGCTCAAATCCTAGAGGTTACAGCAAAGCGAAATCCCTTTAAGGAGACGGCTTATCCCAGCCATTTGATCTCCATGCAGCTGCTCATCAAATTGCTTCTTCATTACCAGGACCATCTAGCAGACCTTAATAAATCGATAGAGGCCCTAGCTGAAGAGTTACTTGAATATGATTTAATCCAATCGATACGCGGTATTGGCACTAAGATTGCTGCAACAATTTTAGCTGAAATCGGGGAAATCGATCGGTTTGGGACACTCAATGGTATCGCAATATTCAATCAATTCAAATTTAAGGCAAACAGCCATTTGGTAACACTTCAATTTTATGAGCAACCTGCCAGTTAGCCTAACTGACTATTCCAATCATTAATGTACGTCTTTTCTAAATAATTACCTATTTCCTCAATGCACTTGTCACCTAATTTATCATGAGTCATAACAAAGCAGCCGCTCCAAATATCCCAACCAGTGGTTATCTTAATCCCATCTTTATCAAAATCCATGAAAACTTGTTCAAGTCCAATTATTGGATTGGTACGAGTAAATTCAAATTTTTCAGTAACAACAGTAGCTATTTTCAATATAAATGAAGCATCTGCATCGATAATTTCATATGAATTGTAGCCATTGGAGGTTTTATTTATTTTCCCGTTTAGATTTTCCAATTAATTTCACCAATCATATCAATATTCCTCTCTCTTATTTTGAACTATAGTTCCTAGTTAGCGCAATGATCTAATTGTAGTAACGAAATGAACTCGCTCGCGCTTGAACCCCCCATTTGAGACTCATGTACACATACAACGGCGCTATCGGACGCGTCAGCTTACCTGATTCGTACGTGGAGATTTGTCGGCAAATGTTACCGGGGAACTGGAATATCAGTTTATAAACTCTGTCGAAATCGTCTCGCATCCGTTGAATAATGCAAAATTTTGAAAACAATTGTTCAAGGCTGTTTGCAATTGCTTTGTTGGCTTTATGTCGTTCTCGTACCAGATGTTTTTAACAACCAGCATCCCGGATTTTCGCTCTGCGATTACCTCGGCTCGTCCGATGAGGCTTTCTCCGTATATTAGAGGCAACACATAATAGCCGAATTTCCGTTTGATTGCAGGCGTGTAAATCTCCCAGGTGTAATCGAATCCAAACAATTCGTTGATCAGTTTTCTGTCCCATATGAAATTATCTAGTGGTGCAATCAGCTCGCAGCGCCATTTCGGCGCTGGATTTTGCAGAATGGCTTCAATAAGCGGCAAGTCCTCTGCGCGGCAATAAAGTATATCCTTCATTTGTTCCACGGCAACAGCAACAATGCGAGCTTCGTGCAACAGTTGGCGGAAAACCTCGTTGCGCTGCTCCGCTTTCAATCCCCATATGTTCAGCCAGGCATCGGATGCGCGATTCCATAAAAGGCCAACAGCACCGATTCGACGCATTATCCGCCACTTGTGATGCTCCAGCTCGCCCTCCAGCGGCTCCGGCGCATTCAGCAGATTTGGCTGGATGTATTTCCCCGCGATATCGTAATATTTACGCGTTCCTTTTTTGTGATGTATAATCAACTCGCCTGTCGAATACATCTGCTCCAGCACCGACCGGGATGAATTGTTTCCGCTGCTCCAGTGGATGGCCGATCGCCAAGCGAAATTTCCATCCAATTTTAGATCATCCGAACTTAGCGCACCATGATTTTGAATGTGAGCTCGTACTTGCTCTATCAACGCTTCCATTTCGGGATAGCGCTTGGCATGTTGTCGGGCGGCCTGCCTATACCGCTCAAAATACGGCCAGTCCTCGACGGGGATAATGGCCAAATTCTTGTCGGGATAATCGACAAGGATTCTATCTTGATACAGCAACTCGGCGAGCATGTTCTTGGTAAATCCTTTGATTCGCGACTGCAACACCAGTTCGGCGTTTTTTCCGCAAACATCGATGGGATCGTATTGAATACAGCCGACCTGCCGCACAAAATCCAATACCCCCTGCTTTCCGGTAAAATGATATTCGCCCAACAACCCGTGCTTCAATAGCAGAAATTGCCGTGCCTGGCGGTTCGTCAATTGGATCATGTACACATCGGCTCCTTAACGAAACAAACGGGAGCCGTTTGCACATGATGATGGATGGCGAGATTGCTTATCTCAATAAAGTTACTATTTGCTTCTTTCCTTAATGATGGTATCCATTGGGGAGCTTCATTAGCAACCCCCTTTCCTAATTTTCCAATAACCGAAAATTGCTCTTTTTCAATGATTTCAACCACGCCTATTCCCCCTATCCGTTGGAAATTGAAAAAAACAAACGCATGTTCCTGTTAAATATTAACATTATCTCGAACATAAAAACAAGAGCTATTGAATGCTGCCCGTTAACGCAATGAAGCTGCCGATCGCCGCGGCAGCTTCATCTAAGTTGTGTATTGAGCTAAAGTGTCTTGTTAGAGTTCAATGGTTTGATTTATACACTAATTGTCCCATTTGTACCTCTGTCAATAAACTGGACACAGAAAGGGGAGCATATCAAAATCGGTAGCCTGTTCCCTAATTTATAATAGCGAGGTTACGAACTTCACCTCCGGAAAGCGGCTATCCGGTCCTTTCATTAAGATTCCGCCTTGATTTTTCAGATACATATCGAAGAAATCCAGCATATAGGCATTGATAACGGAGTTCGCTCTTTCGGGCGGAATCTTTCCTGTAATGCCCAGCATGAATCGGTAATCGGTACAAATTCGTGTCTTTCATCGATGACAAAAATTTGTTCTGATAAAATAAAAAAGCCGCAGTTTCTGCGGATGTTTATCGGTCTATATTCTTGACACTCGACAATTTTCGATCACAAAAGTCCCTGCTTTTCTTTGGAAAACGCTGCCGATTCGTGTTTGGCAGCAGCCCTTCGTCACATTCTGGGCGCATACAAAGAAGGAGCAGTTGCCGTGGGGCAAACTACTCCTTCAAATGTCGGATGACAAGAACATAGAAATAAGGCATCATGGTTGGGGTGTCTGCCCCAAATCCATGTATGATCCCTATAAGTCATGGGGATGACGAATACGATCAAATGCTGGCCACTCTTCGCATGATGATGGAATACAGAAAAGCATTGGAGACCGACCCTCAGAAGGCTCATGCCCTGTTGAGCGTTCGAAGCTCTGATGAACGGTAACGCGAGGTCCAATCTGTCTTTCAATCCTTACAAAACTGACCATTTGCTGATGGTCAGTTTTGCTTTATATTCACATCATCCCCCAAAATAGCGAAATGGTTTCGTGACAAAATGGATCAACGGTTGAGCTTATCGACTTTTACAGGAAGAAAGCTCTCAAATCTTCCGCCAAAAGCCCAGGCTGCTCCCACGCTGTGAAATGGCCTCCAGCAGCCATATTCGTCCAACGCTGGACGTTGAACGAGCGTTCCACGAAAGAGCGTGGTATGCAATAAAAATCTTTAGGGAACCTAGCGAACGCAGTGGGAGTAATAACTGGGGGGACTGGTGCCATGGCGTTCGCCGATTCAAAGTAGTAACGGGCGGCGGATGGTGCGGTTTGCGTTACCCAATACAGAGTGAGGGTATCGTGAATGGAGTCCATTCCAAGTGCATCAATCCCGCCGTCGGACCATGACTGGTACTTTTCCAAAAACCACGCCGCAAGCCCAATTGGTGAATCATTAAGGGCATAACCGATTGTCTGCGGTTTGGTAATTTGCATTTGAATATATGCACCCTCACGTTGCTTCCATGCGCCAGTCTCGGTCACATACTCATGTTCCTCGGATGTAAGCTTAGAAGGGTCAACTCTAAAATTGTGCCACGGAGCTAAATCAGTGATGTGTATTTTTGTAACATGGTCGCTGTGGCGTACTGCAATCAATTCTGCGATAGTACTGCCCCAATCTCCCCCATGAATTCCGTACTTATCAAAACCGAGTATGTTCATCAATTCGGCGAAACGGTCGGCGACCACAGTGGCTCCAACACCTGGTTCGGTGGGACGGTCTGAGAAGCCAAATCCGGGTATGCTCGGTATTATGAGGTCAAAGTCGTTCTCCAGCATCGGAATAATTTTCTCAAAGCGCATGAAAGAATCCGGCCAACCGTGGATAAGCAGCAACGCAGGTTTACCTTTTGTTCCAGAACGAACGAAATGGATTCCGCCTAACTTAAAATGGTCGAGCTTATTCAACCGATTTTCCGTAGACTTCCAGTCGTATACATCAGCCCACTTTTTGACTAGCTCGTGCAACGCGGAAGGAGCAGTGCCCCTTTGCCAGTCATCTGCGACACTATCGGCCCAACGGGTGTTCACCAAACGTTGTTGTAAGTCGTCTAGGATTGCTTTATCAACGTTGATTTTGAACGGAGTGAGTTCGGTGCTTAAACTCATGTGTAAAATCCTTTCATATAGAGAAGTTGCCCCGTTTGAGGAGCGTCGAACCAAAATGCTAAACCTTGCAACAGTGTGGATGAAGTTCGGCGGATAATGCTTCATCCACCGTTTTCGCCACATGACAACTTGGGTGCGGTACAGCAGAAGCTGCCGTCTGATCTCACTGTTACGGAGGCATGTTTCATGCCCCTGTATTCAGCACGTAGTTCCTATTCTGTAATACACGCTTCTGGGGTCGTTTGAGAATGAATGAATTATGGAGTACTAGGGAGATAATGCTCTAGTAAATGTCAGCACACTCTCCGTTATAAATTCCTCCAGCGACACCGAGGTAAAGTTGGATTCACTGTCTAAATGGTTCAGGAATGCGCCATAATTCATCACCATAAACTGCACAGCCTGTACCCTGGGATTTCCAGGAATCAGCTTTCCTTGCTCGGACATAGCCTTAAAATAATCCGTCAGCATCTCCATTAACTGCCGTGGAGAGGTCTTAGTCTGTTCTTGGAACCCGCTTAGATTGTCTCCCTCCTTAATGCAGATCATAATCATCTTTCGATTACGGTTCATAATCTCATGATACGTCCGGCTGATCAGAAGCAGATCTGAATGAAGATCCCATACGAGCCTCTCATTGAACAGCTTGCTCATCTCTTGAGCATAATGAAAACGGTCGAATGCCCTCTCAAGCAGATTTTGCTTGCTTCCGAATTGCCGGAACAACGTTTTCTCGCTTAAGCCCGCCGCTACAGCAATTTCTTGAGTTGTCACGCTCTTGTAGCCCTTCTCTGCGAATAGATCGATGGCTGCCAGCAGCAATTTATCACTGGTGCTTAATGATTTGCTTTCGCTCATTCATGTTCCTCATTTCAAAAAGTTGACTGTCAGTGCTGACTGACATTCGATATAAGGATACTGCTTATTACAAAGAATAGCAAGGTGTAATCCACTTGCTGTTGCATTTTTCTCCCCCGGAGACGTTGTTTACGCACTGTTTCGACTGGAATGTGACCTACCTTGCTCCTATGATCGGTATGATGCAAATACAAGCTCCCACGAGCTTTTCTTCAAAAAGCTTGCCGCTACTTGTGATACGGTTCTCCGTCTGCAACAACAAGTTTAAGGCCATCCTTGGCGGGATGGCCCTTGCTTAGTATCTTGTGCAACTTTTCAGCGTAACTGACACCACCCGCAAACACATGGATAAAAATGTAAGAACCCTCCGCTTCTGTCACAACTCATGATATTCGAGACATCGATACCACACACTCCACATGTGTCGAATAATCACGCTTCCATCAGCAAATTGAGCAATTTCGCATCAACCTTCAACTCGACTCTCCGCTTTACCACTATCTGTGATATGGTTCACTGCGCTGTCTGTAACGGCAAGTTTTAGGGCATCCTTTTACCATCTCGCTGAGTGCAATAAAGTCTTTAGAAGCACAAGATGAAACTACTAAAAAATAGGAATAAATCGTTATTGACTGATTAGTCACTTTTTAATAATATAACATTAGAAGGAGGTTACGCATGGCCAGACCGAAAAGCGAAGACAGAAAACCCGCCATTATGTGGGCAGCGACACGCGTTATTGCCTCCAAAGGATTGGGTGCAGCAACGGCAACAATCGCGAAAGAGGCAGGAGTCTCTAATGGTTCACTGTTCAACTACTATGAAACGAAGGCCCATTTGCTGAACGAACTCTACTTAGAACTTAAGGCGGAGATGGCCAAAGTTGCCCTAGACGAACTCCCGACCGAGAGTGACATCCGTATGCAGGCACTCCACATGTGGTCTCGTTGGCTGCACTGGGCAACGTCTAGTCCGGAAAAGCGCCGGGCGCTCGAGCTTCTGAGTGTAGCAGACGAAATTACAAAAGAGAGCCATCAGACTGCGAGTCTGGCCCTCACCGGCATCAGAGAGCTTCTGAAACAGAGCAGTGAAAATGGGCCTATGCGCGAAGCACCGTTGGGATTCATCGTTTCCCTTATGTTCGGATTAGCAGAAGCGACAATCAATTACATGCTTTTTGACCCGGCCAACGCAGACAAACATTGTATGGCTGGATTCGAAGCATTTTGGCGAATGATGTCTTAGTTCGCTAATTTTTTTAATTATTTTATGACTGACTAGTCACACTTAAATGAAGGTTCTCTCCTAGCAGAGAACTGAAATCAACTAAAATTGTAAAGGAGTCATTATGAACAAATCAACCCACACCTCACCAGCATGGATCATCACCGGCCCTACGTCCGGTATCGGCCGTCGCACTGCGCTCGAGCTAGCCAAGCACGGTACCGTCGTGTTGGTCGGCCGTTTCGCTCAAGCTTCCGATCGCCGGACTGGCGAACAATGCGGGCATTATGCCGATAAGGAGCGGTCGGAGTGTGCAAGGGTGGGACCTCGCTTTCGCGACAAATCATCTTGGACCGTTCACATTAACAGAGGCGCTTATCCCTCATCTGGTAGACGGTGCGAACATCGTGTTCACCTGCTCAGGCGTTGAGGACCCAAAGCGAAAGCCCGCGATTGCCGCTGGGTTCCGCGGTGGGCGTTACATCTCAGCCGAGGCTAGCGCACGCGGCGAATGGAAACCCGGAGGTTCTTTAACGCCGGGCTTTGATGCCTATGCGACCTCGAAGCAGTGCAATCTCGCGACGGTTTTCGCATTCGCGCATGAAATACCACGTCTTCGGTTCAACGCCGTCGAACCGGGTTTCAATCCTGGCACCGGTCTTGGCCGAGACGCGAATATCATCCTCCAGTTTATCGCGAAGTACGTGATGTCTCCGCTTGCTCCCATAATCAAGTACTGGAGCACCCCAAAGCGAGCCGCTCGCGTTATTACCAAGGTACTGACAGGCAAGTCCAATGCGACCGGCGTATACTACGACGAGAATGGAAAGCCCATGCTTGCCTCCGAACAAGTAAGTGCCCTCGAGTTCAGCAATCGAGTCGTGGCCGAGACCCGTAAACTACTCGCTTCGGTCTCCACGAGCTGAAATTCTATTAAAATACTGGAGGTATGAAACATGTCATTGCAAAATCATAGAGCCGTGATCGTAGGTGGTACTTCGGGTATTGGTTTGGCGACCGCAAAATTATTTCTTTCTCAGGGTGCTCACTACCAAATATTACATTAACTGAAATAATCTACGATTCGTAATAACCTTATCAAGCGTAATTGTGTTTCTGATTTTATTCTGCAAGTGTGGGCGATCACTGATCCCCTCGATCGCCCGCTTTTGGAAGCCTAGTCTGTTCTTTATCCCAGATCCTGCCACCAAAAATCCCGCTGTGGAGATAGCGGAATCTGATCCAGATAGACCGCTTCGCCGATTCTAGGAATATGGTATGGGATGCTCTGCTCTTCGGCTGCGGCCGATAACCTTCTTGCAGGTTCGTTCCAATCATGCAGCGCCAACGTGAACCCCCCCCAGTGTACGGGCAGCAGAACTCCTCCCTGGACGTCACGATGCGCTTGTACCGTCTCCTCCGGAAGCATATGCACGCCGCTCCATCGCTTGTCATATTGCCCGCATTCCATATATTGCCCGCATTCCATAAAGGTCAGTTCGAACGGTCCGTGCTGACGACCTATTCGCTTAAAGTGAGGACCGTAACCCCCGTCCCCGCTGTAGAAGAGACTTCTCTTCTCTGTCTTGATTACCCACGAGCACCATAGGGTAGAATCTTGATCGAACAGCCCTCTTCCCGAGAAATGTCTCGCCGGCGTGCAAGTGAAGCGGATGCCCTGAACGATCCGTTCTTCTCCCCAGTCCAGCTCGATGATGGTATCGGGCGACGCTCCTCTTTTCCGGATTCGCTTGCCGACTCCGAGCGGAACGAGGAAAGTGCCAGCTTTCGGAATAAGCTTGCGGATAGAGGAAGAATCCAGATGATCGTAGTGATCGTGAGACAGAACAACGATATCGATCGGAGGAAGTTCCTCAATGGTAATTGGCAGTTTGACGCTGAATCTGCGATTGCGGGAGAAAGGAAGCGGCGACGGGTTCTTGCCAAGCATCGGATCAAGCAGGATCGTTTTGCCTCCAATCTGCAGCAAGGACGCCGAATGTCCGAACCAAAAGATCTTGTCTTTTCCGTCGCTTAGCGTGCCACGCTGAAGGGGGACGATAGGAAGCGGCTGCTTCGGCCTTCTCTGAGTCTTAGCGGATAGGAATTCACGAAGCATGGATACAATGTCTCCTGTCCTAAATTTCACGATCACTGGGATTTCGTTCTGGAATTTGCCGTTCTTGGCTCGCCTCGATCGATTCCAATCGTCCATCTGTTTGCTCTCCTCCTATTCATTTTGCGCGTCGGTAAACGCGAGCTTTGAATAAACTTTTAACGACTCCGACGACTTTATGGCTTTTCTTTCGATCAAGCGCTTGTGAGATTTGGTAGAAGTACTGATCTAAATCCTCTTGTCCAATACCACATTTAATGTGAAATGACAGCCGTTCTCTTGGTTTCACCATTGGCCTTTTGCCTTCGTCGGTCCGAGAAGAAAGCGATGAAAATGCCTGGAATAAGTAAGAAACTAACAAAATGAAAAGTTGAGCTAAATCCCTTTGCCATATACGATCGTATTTCAGCATTGATAATTGGCCACAACTGTTTAATCTGTTCTCGATTATGATCAAAAGCTACTTTAATCGTTTCCTGCTTTTGACTTGGTGCTTGAAGTAATGCTTCCTTTTCACGTTGATCGACCTGTTCCAAAACTTTCTCTAATGTCATCTTTTGCTGGGCGTTTCCTTCTTGTAGCGATTCATTGTTCATTGATTGAATACTAGTAATCATTCCGTCTTTCATAGACGCATCAAGTGCGGAAGCTTGAACCGTTTGTATAGCTTTGTCACGAGCAGTTGAAAGTTCGTTCTTCATATTACTGCTCAGCATCGTAGCTAATATAGCGACACCGATTACCATCCCGAGTGTACGAGCCACATTGGTAACTCCTGAAACGATCCCAAGCTTGTCGGCAGGAATGTTGTTAACAGCTGAACCAAAAAGCGGCACAACCGATATACCAAGCCCTGCACCTAACAGAGAAAGTCGCCACACTACGTCAAAGCGAGACGAATCCGCATCTAGGCTGCCAAATAAATAAACCGTTACAGTGATAATGGTCAAACCGATAATTGCCAAAAAGCGCCCACCTATTTTTTCAGACACCGGCCCGGAAACTACCGAAAATACCGTTGCAGTCAAAGAGCTTGCAATGATCGTCATTCCCGCTTCAAGCACAGACATATTAAGTAAACTCATTAAGTAAAAGGCGATTAAAAAACTTCCAGCAGCAATTCCAATCGAAGTAAATAATAGTGCAGTGGAAGAAGCGCTAAAGGTTGAAATGCGCATCAATGACAAGGGGAGCATCGGATCTTTTGATCTTCTTTCAACAACTATAAACAATGTAAGTGACAATAATGATCCTGCGAATAACAATAAGACGTAGAAGGAACTCCAACCATAATCCGATGTCTCTATTAATCCTAATGTGAAGCAAAAAATGGCGGCTGAAATCGTTAACATTCCTGCAATATCCAAATTTCTGCTAGCGGTTTTGTCGTAAGACTCTTTGATTAATATGTAAGAAACGATAAACGAAATGATAGCAATCGGAAGATTTACGAAATATACAGACTGCCAATTGAAGTACTCGGTCAAAATTCCTCCTAGTGCTGGCCCACTCGCACTAGCCACGCCTGCTATTGCTCCCCAGATCCCTAGAACAGCGCCATGTTTTTCTTTCGGAAAAAGCCCGATGGCAAGCGGGATGGTGACGGGTACAATAATGGCCGCACTTAAGCCTTGCAACACACGGAACAAAATGAGTAAATCAAGTGTTGATGCGATTCCGCACAAAAAAGAAGTTAACGTAAACAAAATGAGTCCGATGAGAAAAAGTCTTTTGCGACCAAATTGATCCGCTATGCGCGAAGCTGTTAACATTAATACCGCAAATGCTATATTGTATCCATTCATGATCCAACTAATATCACTCACATCACGATTAAAATATTCAGCCGTTTTCGGTAATGCAATGTTCACAATCGTTGTATCCAGCAGTGCAATAAAATATCCTAAAATAATTCCAATAAATGTTAGTATCGTTCTACCCCTACTCATATTGTTCACTCGCATCCATCTCCATCTCTATAATATTGTTGTTTTACAACCATTGTTGTCCTGCAATCTCAGTTGCCTGTAACCGCAGTTATTCATCCTTAGATAAATTAAATTTTTGTTTCGTCCCTAGTAATCGATTTAAAAAATCTTCCATCGCAGCAAGAACCTCTGATTCAAAAATACCCGATCGTAAACTGTCCTCGTCAAAAATACAGTCAAATACCGCTATGATCATAAAAGCGGTTTGCTTTGGAAATTCCACATTGAACAAACCAGCCTCAACACCTTCTTCGATAACAGATTGCACAAGCGGCTTAATCTCGTTATTACATCGAGTTTCAAACAAATGATTCAGCACTAAACTTTCATCTTGATGGATGTAACGCATGAGGTCGCTATGCCAACCTTCAAAATAAATAAAAGATTTGGCCATCTGTTCAAGTTTATGAATCGCATCTATATGACTGTTATGCGCTGTCACCTCCAATACGTGAATAAGGCGATCAGAGTAACGCTGAAGCACGTGATCCACTAACTCATCTTTCGATTTGAAATAATGATAAAACGTTCCTTTGGCAATGCCCATTCGTTGCACAATATCCTGAACCGTTGTGTTTTCGAAGCCTTTTTCCAAAAACAGACGTTCGGCCGTTTGTATAATTTCGTTAAACCCTTCGTCACGTGTCCTGACCATCGATTATCACATCTCTTTCAATTTTTTTCCATTATAGTTTACCGACCGACCATCGGTCAATGATATTCTAAAAAATATATGTCGATAATCTTTAATACCGTTTAATGGATAGAGCTTGGCATATGCGGCAAATTAAAAGCCATCCCGCAAAGGATGGCCTAAATGCTTGTAGTTAAATAATGCGGAGAACAGAGCCATCAGAAACGAGTCAAATCCACCTTTATTTTCCTAGACTAATGATAAACTCTACGGTTTGTGGATCATAATGGGAGAAAAATAAACTTTCACCTGTATCGAGCGCAGCTATTTTCTTCATTTCCTCCACTGTCAGAGTAAAGTCAAATACATTAAAGTTTTCTTCCATTCTATGTTTATTAACTGATTTAGGAATAACCACGATGCCTCTTTGTATCAAGAAGCGTAGAGCAACCTGGGCTGTAGATTTGTCATAGTTACCGCCAATTTGTTGTAAGGTTGAATTAGTGAACAAATTGTTTTTTCCTTCCGCAAAAGGACCCCAGGATTCAATCTGCGTATTGTATTTTTTCATAAGCTCATGTGCTGCTACCTGCTGATTAAAAACATGAGTTTCCACTTGATTCACAGCCGGCACTACTTCGCTGAATTCCACAAGATCGACATATCTATCCGGATAGAAGTTGCTAATCCCGATCGCCCTGATTTTACCCTCTTTATAGAGTTCCTCCATCGCACGGTACGTTCCATAGTAATCATTAAATGGTTGATGGATCAGGACCAGGTCTATATAGTCAATCTGGAGTTTGTTCATGGATTCCTGAATGGATGCTTTTGCTTTATCATAACCAGCGTTGGAAATCCAAACTTTAGTGGTAATGAAGAATTCTTCTCTTGGCACTCCGCTTATTTTAATTGCACGCCCTACTGCTTCTTCATTCTGATAGACCTGTGCGGTGTCAATGGAACGATAACCTACGCTAATAGCATCAAGCACGCATCTTTCACATTCCTCAGGATCTTGAATTTGATAAACCCCAAAGCCTAAGATAGGCATTTTCACTCCATTGTTCAAAGTTACATATTCCATTTCAATTCCTCCATTTTTTTGATTTTTAGCCTTTCAGCTGCTACAATTAGCATATTACACCCTTCGAGTTACACGAAGGCAAGAGTTTTTTTCAATAAGGAGGAATTTCATGTACACAGTAAAAGAAGTGGCAAAAATGCTTGACTTAAGTGAGCATGCGATTCGTTTTTACACGGATAAAGGATTAATACCAAGCCTTCTGCGAGATCAGAATAACAATCGTCTATTTAATGAGGAATCCGTCAATTGGCTTATTGGAGTAAAGATATTAAAACAATGCGGGATGTCTATTGAGGACATTAAAAACTATGCAGATCTTTGCATAAAAGGCGATTCTACAATTCAGGAACGCTACGAAATTATTTTAAGACACAAAGAGCTTGCCATCCTTCGATTGCAGGAAGCCAAAAGTACAGTTGATTATTTGGAAGAAAAATCCAAATATTACCTTAACATTATAGAGGGGGTAATTGCGGATAACTCCAACCCCGCTAAATGGCCTCTTAAGTATGAACTAAATGAGGTTTGGGACACCATCAAACAAGAAGGTGCAAAATGACGTTGCTCACGCAATTGCAAAGCAACGAGTAGCGTAGTTATTTGACCGGCTGCAACGAGCGTTCACTGTGAAGGCGGGCAACTGATCGATGACTGCGCGCAGCGAATCGACTTCCCGCTGAAGCCGGCGCTTGAGCTGTCTACCTTGGAATCCCTGCTGCAGATGGCAAGGAACAACCTGGGCGGGGCCATTTTGCCGGAATCTTACTTCAAAAGCATAAGCGCTGACAGCGATTTTCGAGCAATCCCCATCCTGGACCCTATTCCACAAAAAGAGGTCGGCATTGTCTTTTGCAAAGACTTGTTTCTGTGCAAGACGACGGATACCTTTATTAAAGAATTGATACGCAGCTTTACATCCATAAACGAAAGAGCCTCAACGATCACCGGATGAGGCGCTTAGCGCAGAAATTTTATCAGATGCTGCCGAATAGCCTCACGCTTCGTCTCTTCTGATTTCTAGTTAGTCGCAAGGTGGTTCATGTTCTTTTAATATAGTTGTTTTTTGTTTGGAAGGAATTTCTAATTTTTTAATAGAATAATTATGGAAGATGATCAGATAATAAATATTTACACATAAGGAGATAAAACTATGGAAAAAAACAAATTACTAAGAATGGACAATGTCGGCATCGTTGTTGAATCCCTTGATGACGCAATCTCTTTCTTTGAGGAGATTGGCTTGAACCTCGAAGGGCGAGCCACTGTCGAAGGTGAATGGGCTGGTCGCGTAACCGGATTGGGTTCTCAGTGCGTAGAGATTGCTATGATGGTTACCCCAGATGGCCACAGCCGACTTGAACTTTCGCGATTTCTCACCCCACCTACTATATCGGATCACCGGACTGCTCCTGTAAATGCCCTCGGTTATCTACGCGTCATGTTCACCGTTGAAGACATTGACGAAATGGTATCCAGACTCACTAAGCATGGTGCTCAGCTCGTTGGCGAAGTGGTTCAGTACGAGGACTCGTATCGGCTCTGCTACATTCGTGGAACCGAAGGACTTCTAATCGGTTTGGCGGAACAACTAGGTAACAAATAAGTAAGTGACGTTTACTGAAGTAAAAATTGGACTCTCCGAGCCCCTTGGTCGCCAGGAGAAGAAGCAAGGAAGCAGATTCAGGCGACAACCCTGCGAGAACTTCGTTTTAAGGCTCTCGGGTTCGTGAATGCGAAAACGTTATATGCCAATCCGCCTCGATGTGAAGAAAATTTTTATTCAATAAAAGGACGCTTTAACGGAGCAACGAAAAAAGCCTAATTTCTCAACATTTGTAATTTGAGAAATTAGGCTTTTAAATGATCTTTTAAAGAAACTCATGAATAGTGAACGGGAAAGAGATTCCAATAAAAGAGAAAGCCGGTAATCAGAAGAGTGACCGCAGAAAAGATGATTCCCCACAACGATTTTAAGCTTTCTTTGTAGAGTCCGGAAATGTGCTTGATCAGTATTGTTATGGCTACCGCTGCAGAAAAAAATGGCAAAGCGCTGATCCCCCAAATGTACCAAAAGGGATAACCGTATGTAATCTGCGCATTTCCGTAGCTGAACTGGATACAAAAGAAGACGGTGTTGAGTAAAGCAATCGTTGCGATGCCGCCCGAAACCGGTTTGGAAGTTCGCTTAAGTAGACAAACAACGTACCGGAAGAGCCATACTGCAAAGATGATGATAAAGAATAACGCGCTTGCGATGTACATGCTTAACAAAGTCCTCGTTTTTTCCAAAAACGTAACTTTCGGTACCGTTACATTTTCCGAATCGGTCAGTGCCCAGTCTCCGTCCAATTTGTGAAAGTAAATTTGTAACCAACCGCCTGTTTCCTGAAACAATCCATCACCAAGATGAACGAATTTCTTGTCCTGTTTTTCCTCGCGGTCCGGGAAAAGCCCGCTTACCGTGACGGTTTGGGCATCTTCAGCTTTTACTTTAAAGCTGAAGCCACCGAGAAAACGAAGCCATTTCCCCCACCCGTGTTCCGGGTTAATTCCGGTTTGATAATCGCCTGCCAACGTTTTGGTATCTATGGCGCCTGCTCCTTCATCAAGCTGTTTATACTTGGTCGGTTGGGCATTTAGAAATGTGCAGACTGCGTCTAATACGAGGTTATGAAGCTCCAGACCGGCAGCGGATGAGTTGGCGACTACGTACAAGCCAAGGTTTTCCGAAGGAACAAGCACCATTTTTGAGACAAAACTGTCAATTTCCCCTGTGGCCCACAGCATGGGGATACCACTGCCCAGCTCCCCTCTGAAAAAGCCGTACCCGAGTCCGTCCATTTGGGGATGAGCTGCAAACTGTTGTGCATGCATAACGTCTACGGTCTCTTTTGTTAATACAACATGCCCGTTATATTGACCACCATTCAAATGACAAATCATATAATGTGCGAATTCGTTTGGTATGACGTTCATCGCCCCTGCTCCCGGCAGGCTGATATAAGAATATGAATTAGCTGTGTAACCTGCTTTGCCGAATGTGTAGGATTTAACCAAATCTGCATTGTGTAATGGCAGTTCCAGTGTGGCGCTTGGCATCTCCAAGGGATGGAACACATTTTGTTTCATATAGTCATTTAGCGATTGGTCTTGGGTTTGTTCGATCAGATTGCCGACTAATCCTAAACCGACGTTGCTGTACTCGTACTTTGTGCCTGGTTCCCGGACGGGCGGTTGTTTTTGAAAATAGGCTCTAAGATACTCCACAGCGGCTAACGAGTTGTTTACTGATAAACTGTTCACGGCATAGACAGCCTGATCCAAACCCGCGGAATGCGTCAAAAGGTGATGCATCGTAATCGGCTGCTTCCCGAAAAGGGGTACTTTATAGGTATTCAAGTATGCGTTGACGTCCCTGTTCAACTCCAGTTGGTTTCGTTCCACCAGTTGCATGGCAGCCGTCGCTGTCATTGATTTGGTCAGCGAACCGATCCGGACGACCGATTTTGCCGGGTTCATCGTAGTTTTATTTTCAAGATCCGCATAGCCGTAGCCTTTACTTAGAATAGTTGAAGTTCCTTTCGTCACTACGACAGCCGCCCCTGGAATATGGAGAAGGTTCATGTTCTCGCTGACCACTTTATCAATAGCCCGTTCAAGTTCAGTCGGCGACAAGTCCGAATTGGCATAGACAACACCGTGTATTGGATTGAGCAAAACAATAACCGCACAGGCAGCCGCTAACAGACGCGGAATAAAAGTAAGGATGCTTTTCATTGGACCCATCCATTCCATTTCAACAAATTATGCTACTTCTATTTTATTCCCGTTTAATCAGACGACAAACCCTAATGTTTTGTAAAGAAAATTACAAAATCAATTTTGGACGTACTAAAAAAAGGGCATCCCTCTTGGGATGATGCCCTTTTTACTCATTCAAATGTTCACTAGCACCTTTCAAAAATTCTATTCCCGGTTAGCGGCAATCTCTTCTTTTACCTCATTAAATTTTTCTGCTATTTGGCTAAGGATAAGCCGGA
The DNA here is from genome assembly GCF_040812395.1 of Paenibacillus tabacirhizosphaerae. Lineage (GTDB taxonomy): Bacteria > Bacillota > Bacilli > Paenibacillales > NBRC-103111 > Paenibacillus_E. Next base: position 18,470 of record NZ_JBFNXH010000031.1, read on the forward strand.
TTTGAAGCGCATTCTCTTCTACATAACCGGCCTCTAACAGCTCATCATGGTTTCCGATAATCTGCAACTGCGAATAATTGCCTGTCGTCGCTAGTCTCCAGGACTTTCGTTGGTCAGATGCTGCTCTGGATGAAGCTGTTTTTGCCGAGAGCAAGACATGAATGTTCGCTTGAACGACGCCCGCATTGACAAGCTCATTGCCATAAATAGCGTAAGCATAAACTTTGTTTCTGTACTTTCCGCTCAAGACATCCTTGTAGGCGCTTGGGGCTTCTTCCAACGCACGGTCGATTTGCTTCATCGTTTTCTCCCTGGATAACGGACTCGACTTGTCATTTCTAAGTGAGTCGACCATGATGATATCCGAAACCCGATAGCCTTTGTGCTCCATTGCTTTCGCCAGTTCAAAGGCTAAATTGCCGCCCAATGAGTAGCCCAGCAAAACATATGGCCCCTCATCCTGAATACTGACGATCAGCTTCATATATTGCTCGAGAAGATCTTCCTCGTTTTCGTACTCGTCGATAAAATCGAATCCATACACGACTGCCTGCTCTTCAAGTTGTTTGGCCAGATCGGCAAAACCCATGCCGTATCCAAGCATTGGCGGAAAACAGAAGATGCGTAGAGGGCCATTCTCATTGAGTTTCGTGATGTGTTTCTCCATTGGCTGTTCCAACTCAGCTGAGAAGAGCTTCTGCGCCAATCTCTCGATGGTGGGAGCATCAAATACAGCACGAAGCGGAAGTTCTATTTCGAAATACTTCTCAATCTTTCTGACCACTTCAAGAACCTTTAATGAATGTCCGCCGATGTCGAAGAAATTGTCGTGCACGCCGATCCCTTTTACACCGAACACATCTTCCCAGATGCCCACAAGCGACTCCTCAACCGCGTTCCGGGGAGCTGTAAATTCCTCATTGAAATCCATACGATCCGCCGGCTCTGGCAGCGATTTGCGGTCTATTTTGCCGTTAGGTGTCAGCGGAAGTCTGTCCAGATGGACCAGCCGCGCAGGCACCATATGAGAGGGCAGCGTTTGAGACAGAAATGTTTGCAGCGTATCCAAGTCGATAGGTTCTCCGGCTGCCGTATAACCGCACAAATAGGGGTGTTCCCGATGATCCTTTCGTTCAATCACAACCGCCTGTCTAACCCCGGCAAACTGCAGCATCATCGTTTCGATTTCACCTAATTCTACCCGGAAACCGCGAATTTTCACTTGATGGTCGATCCGGCCAATGAAATCTACGTTACCGTCAGCCATCCAACGGGCCAAATCTCCAGTGCGAAACAAGCGTTCTCCAGGTATAAATGGATTAGGCACGAATTTCTCTGCCGTAAGCTCCGGTTGGTTCAAATACCCCCGTGCTACGCCTGCCCCGCCGATACAAAGTTCTCCGGCCACACCGATTGGAACCGGCTGCCTGTTCGAATCGACGATATAGAAGCGGTCGTTCATATACGCTTTGCCGATCGGTACGCTACCCGCCGTTGGCAGCAAGTTCAGCGGCTCGTCATAATAGCTGGAACTGATGGCCGCTTCGGTGACTCCGTAGCTGTTAATGATTCGCATTTGCGATCCGAAGCGTTCCTGCAGATGCCGATAATCCGAGACGCTGCAGCTATCGGAACCTGTGATAAGCAGCCGAAGGGAGCTGATATCTAGCTTTCTGGTATGAATATGATCCATCAATGGAATGATGAGCGCAGGCGTAGATTCTAAGACGGTAATTTGATAATCCCGCATCCATCCATACAATAAAGCCGGATCAATTCGGTCCTCTTCCGGGCAAATCACCATCATGCCGCCGTTCAATAATGTTCGCGCAACATCAAGCACGAACACGTCGAACGAGAAGCTGGCAAGCTGAAGCAGCCTGACAGGAAATTCATTAAACCGGCTTTCTCTGCGGTTAGCGAAGGCCGTATTCATCAGGCTCCGGTGTTCCACCATGACGCCTTTCGGACGCCCAGTCGTTCCCGAGGTGTATATCACGTAGGCCAGATCTTGCGGCTCGTTCACATACGGCAGGTTAGCCGCTATGCCTTGATACAGCGACTCATCCTCCAGATCTAATACCGCCTTCAACGCATTCTTCTCCCCTAGCCGGCTAGCTGCCAAGCTCTTCAGATGAGACTGAGTTAGAACGATCTCAGCGCCGCTGTCCTCCAGCATCAACTGAATGCGGTCGGCCGGATAACCTGGGTCAATCGGCACATAGGCGCCTCCCGCTTTCCATACCGCCAGAACGCCGATGATCAATTCTACGCACCGATCCGCCAGGATGCATACAAGCGATTCCCTGCCGACTCCGCGAGCTCTGAGGGTTGATGCCAGACGATTCGCCTTGTCGTTCAGCTCACGGTACGTGAACTTCTGATTCATATAGATAACAGCTGTTTGCGCTGGTGTTTGATCCGCCTGTGAGTCGAACAGTTGATGAAACGTCAGTTCTGGAGCCGATTGCCATCGGATACTGCTGAAATCTTCCAGAAGCTGCAGTCTTTCCTCCGGCGTAACAAGTTCAAGTTCTTTGACTTGAATGCATGGGTTTTGCGCGATTTGCTCAAGGACACGTACCCAGTGCCCCTGAATTCTATTCATGTCCGCCTGCTCGTATGCGTTTGGATTGTAATCGATAAGGAACAGCATCTCCTCGCCCGGAAACACGCATAGATTGAAGTCGTAATTCGTCTGTTCGAACATCTCGACATTGCTGATGCTGAAGTCAGCTTGACCCCCGCCCCCGAACTGCTCTACCTGCTCGCCCACGGGGTAGTTTTCGAAAACCACAAGATGATTAATTAAATCATGTTTCTGATCGGCCTGCGCTTGCGCCTCGAAGAGCGGATACGTGTCGTAGGCTTGCGAAGCTACAGCCTGATCTTGCGTTCTTTGCATGACTTGCACAAACGGTTCTTCACCTTCGCAGCGAATGCGTACGGGAATCGCATTGATGAACAAGCCGATCATCGTCTCAATTCCTGGAATGTGCGCCGGTCGGCCGGATACAACGCTTCCGAACACGGCATCTTGCGTATTGTTAAACTTGTGCATCAAGATGCCCCAAGCGGTTTGAATGAGCGAATTGATTGTCACCTTATTCTCTCTGGCAGTACGGTTCAGCCTCTCTGTCAGATCTTTGCCAATCTCGCAATGCAGCTTTTCGACTTCCCAGCTTCCCACGGAGTGACCTTTTTTCCCCGTCGGAAGCTGTGTTTGCTGATCGTATCCGTTCAAATATTCGCTCCAATAGTCGGCCGCTTCCTTGCTCGTCTGCCCTTCCAGCCAAGCGATATACTCACTGTAAGGAGTGACCGGAGCAAGATTGGGTTCCCTGCCATTCAACAAAGCATAATAGGTCTCGAATACTTCACCGTTCACAAGGGATACGCACCATCCGTCCATCAAGATATGATGGAAACTCCAGATCAAACGGTATGTATCGTCTCCAATACGCAATACCGACACCCGTAGAAGCGGATCGCGGCTTAAGTCGAAGCTCCTAGCCTTATCGTTATTCTTGTAAGTGTCCGCATAGGTCAAACGCTGCGACTCGCTCAGACTGCGCAGGTCTTCATAGTAAAAACCGCAGTTACGGTTTCTAAACACAACCTGTACAGGCTTATCTTCAAACCCATAGAAAAAATTAGATCTTAAAACTGCGTGCCTAAGCACCAAGCGGTTCAGCCCCTCTTCAAAGGCTGCCACAGCGAAATGTCCTTGCAAGTCATAGGTCACTTGTTCGAAATAAGCAGGCGATTGCGGATCTAACAGGCGGTGAAACAACATTCCTTTTTGCATCGGCGTGAGGGTATAAACATTTTCCAACTCACCTATCGGACTCGTTTGCTCCAGCAGCCATTCCAGTTCCTCCATGGTCATACCTTTAAGCGAGAGATCGCTGGGCGTTAACTCTGTTCGCTCTTTCTCCACGCAGTGGGTAATGATTTCCTGCAGGCTCCTCTTCAACAATCCGGCCAGATGATCCATCGTTTCTTTGCGGTATTCCGTGCTGCTGAATCCAATCGTCAGCCCTAGTTCGCCGCCTGAAATCATTCCATTAATATCGAGCGCGTAAGCTCTCTTCGTAGATTCACTGAGCGGCATGCCATAAGAATATTCAGAAGGCCGGATCGCATTGTGCTGCAAATCCTGGTCAAATTGCCCCAGATAGTTAAAGCTGACTTGTGGATTCACTTTATATAACGTGTCATCATCGGAATCCGCTAAGTACTTTAAGATGCCGAAGCCGATCCCTTTTTGCGGAACTTGTCGCAAGGTTTCCTTGACCTTCTTGATCCGGTAGGAGAGATCTTGGCCTGCTTCCATATCAAGAACGACCGGATACTGGCTTGTAAACCATCCTACTGTGCGCGTCACGTCGAGATCCTGGTCAACGGGCTCTCTTCCATGCCCCTCCAGATTGATCAGAACACGCTCGATACCACACCAAGTTTGCACCGCCATTCCAAGCGCCGTTAGCAGCAGATCATTGACTTCCGTGTTATAGGCTCGATGTGCATGTTTCAGCAGTTGCTCGGTTTCCAGCACCGTCCAGTGCGCCGTAACCGAGTCGCTGTCCTTCAACAACGATTTACCGGGTTCGCCGTCTCTAGGCAGCGGTGTAATTTCTGTCTCAGCAATTTGCTGCCAATACGCGCGTTCCCGCTCGATCAGCGAACCATTTGCATATTGCGCAAGCTGTTCCGACCACATCTGGAACGAGTCCGTTTTGAGCGGCAGGCGTATGACTTCCCCTTTTACAGCTTGTTCATAAGCCGCAGCAATATCTTCAAATAATATCCGCCACGAAATGCCATCTACAGCTACGTGGTGGATCGTGATCAACAAATGGTCGCCATCAGTGCACAGAAACAGTCCGAGCTTCATTAACGGTCCTTCATGAAGGCTGATGCTCCTTTGAATCTCGTTAGCCCTTGCTTCCACTGCTTCACTAAGGTTTATCTCGCCTGTAAGATCTACCGTTTCAAGGGTGAACAGCTCTCCTTCCGCGACTCCCCGATTCCACGCTTCATAACCGCTTGCCGTTTCTCGTATTACGATACGCAGCGCGTCATGATGCTCGGCGATCTTCACCATGACCTTTCGCAGCGCGGCTTCATCAAACCCTTCCTCCCGATACAGCATAAAGGATTGGTTAAAATGGTTCGCTTCCGCATGATTCTGCTCGAAAAACCACTGTAGAATCGGCGTAAGCTTCGTTGCTCCGAAGACTTCTGCCTGATCCGCTATCCTGGACGCCACTTGAACATGCGGACTTAAAGCAGCAATCGTCGGATGCTGAAAAAGAGCCTTCATTTCGAGCTTGTAACCCGCCTGCAGCAAGCGGGATGAAACTTGAATCGATTTGATCGAATCTCCGCCTAGATTGAAGAAGTTGTCCTTGATCCCCACCTGTTTGACACCCAGCACGGACTGCCATACGGAAACCAACGCTTGCTCCGCAGCTGTGCGGGGCGCTGCATAGTCAACTCCGGTTTGCATATCTCCTTCTGGAGCAGGCAGCGCTCTACGATCAACTTTGCCGTTAACGGTAAGCGGGAGCTCATCCAACTGCACGAAGTAGGCGGGAACCATGTATCCCGGCAGCTCCTGCGACAATACGCTGCGCAGATCGCTGATGGCCAGCTCCCGATCCGCTACGAAGTACGCGCAAAGGTGCTTGTGACCTTGCTCATCTTCCCGTGCAATGACGGTTGCGGCAAATACACCTTCGACTTGCAACAGTTGGGCTTCCACTTCACCTAGCTCGATCCGGTAGCCGCGAATTTTCACCTGATCGTCGATTCGTCCCATAAACTCGATGTTGCCGTCCGGCAGCCATCTCGCGAGGTCGCCCGTCCGGTACATCCGCTCTCCTTGCGCAAACGGGTTGTCTATGAATTTTTCTGCCGTCACATCGGGCCGGTTCAGATAGCCTCTGGCCACGCCGTCCCCGGCGATGCACAACTCTCCTGAAACCCCGATCGGATTCAGCGTACCGCCCGAACCAACGATATACGCTGTCGTATTGCTAATCGGGCGTCCAATCGGCAAGCTTACTGCGTTCTCTGCCAACTCATCTACTTGATAATACGTAGCAAATACCGTTGTTTCCGTCGGTCCGTACACGTGAATCAATTTACCTGCTCCCAAGAACCCGAGCGCTTTCCGCACATGGGAGACGGATGCCCGTTCCCCACCGAACAACACTTTTCGGACCGAACGCAATGCCTCGATATTCACATCAACAAGCACGTTGAATAAGGAGGTTGTCATGAACATGACCGAAATTCGTTCCTGTTCGATAAGCTGAGACAGCTTCTCCATCTCCAGGAAGTTGTCTTTGGACACCAGTACAAGTTTGGCTCCGTTCAGCAGCGCACCGTAGATGTCAAAGGTTGAGCCGTCAAATGCGTAGCTCGAAAGCTGCAGGACGATATCTTGTTCGCTGAACGTGATGTAGTTTGTGTCTTTAACCACGCGAATGATGTTGCGGTGAGTGGTTAAGTTGCCTTTCGGTTTGCCCGTCGTGCCGGAGGTATAGATGACATAAGCCAAATTATCGGCACTCGCAACAGGCTCCAGGTTCGAGCCGTCTTCGGCGTATGATCCGGAATCGTCGAGCAGCACACACTTGCCGTCGTATGCCGCACGCTCCTGCAACCGCCCCTGCAGCAGCAG
>NZ_JBFNXH010000032.1:0-21326 GCF_040812395.1 Paenibacillus tabacirhizosphaerae
AATGGTGCCGTCCGGCAGCCATTTCGCGAGATCCCCAGTGCGATACATCCGCTCGCCTGGTGCGAACGGGTTCGCCACGAAGGTCTCCGCCGTCAGCTCAGGCCGATTCGCGTAGCCCCTTGCGACACCGTCTCCTCCGACACACAACTCGCCTGGCACGCCGATCGGCTGCAACTGGCCCTGTTTGTTCACGATGTACGCCGTGGAATTGCTGATCGGGCGTCCGATCGGAATGCTTCCTTCATAGTCGCGCTCAATCGGGAACGTCGTAGAGAACGTGGTGTTCTCCGTCGGCCCGTAGCCGTTGATCAGCCGCAGCCCCGGACATTTGCTGCGCACGTAATTAATGTGGCTCGGCGACAACGCGTCACCGCCAACCAGCAGTTGGCGCATCCCGGCGAACAGCGCCGCATTTTCTTGCGAGAGCTGATTGAACAGCGGCGAAGTGAGCCACATCGTCGTGATGCGGTGCTTCGCAATGAACGCGCCAAGCTGCTCGCTATCCAGGATGACGCTCTTATCGGCCAGATAGAGTGTGCCGCCATTCAACAGTGCCCCGAAGATTTCAAACGTGATCGCGTCGAAACCGAGCGCTCCCGTCTGCAAAATGCGCTCATCCGCATGCCACTGCACGTAGTTCGTTTCTTTGACCAACCGGACCACGCTGCGCTGCTCGATGAGCACCCCTTTCGGCTTGCCCGTGGAGCCGGACGTGTAAATGACATACGCGAGATCGCGGGGGCCGCTTAGTGGCTCCAGGTTCTCTTTGCTGCCTTCGTTCTCATACAATGCGGCATCATCGAGAAGAATGACGTTTTCGGCAGAAGCCGCCTGCGCCCTCCCGTATAATTGATTTTGCGCCAGCACTATGCGCGAACCGCTGTCCGCGAGCATGAAGGCCATCCGGTCAACAGGCAGCTCTAAATCTAGCAACAAATAAGCGCCGCCCGCCTTCAGAATGGCGATCAGGCCGATCATCAGTTCAACCGAACGATCCGCGAGCAAGCCTACGACTGTGTCGGAGCCAACTCCCGTCATCCTCAGCTCTCTTGCTAACTGATTCGCCCGTTCATTCAACTCCCGATAAGTAAGCTGCTTGCCTTCATGAACGACAGCCGGATGATCCGGAGTTCGCGCAGCCTGCCCTTCAAACAACGTGGCAATCGTCTCGTCGCCCGGATAATCAGATCTCGTATCGTTGAACTCGGCAACGATTTGCCTAGCCTCTTCATCAGGTATCATGCTTAGCTCCGCCAGGGTTTGATCCTTAGCGACAGCGATATTTTCCAATAGGCATACAAAATGGCGCGCCATCCGCTCCGCTGTATTCTTTTCAAATAATCTCGTGCTGAAATCCAGCTGGAACGCCAAACTTCCCGCTCCTTCACGCGCCTCCAACGTCAAATCGAATTTCGCGATGCCGCTTTGCCACACGTGCGGCGTAAAAATGAGTTCTCCCAAGCCCTTGTTGCCATCCGGGCTTGGTCCCGGATCGATGCTTTGCATGCTAAACATCGTATCGAACAGGGGATTTCGGCCTGGATCACGCCGGATATGCAATTGATCCAGCAGCATATCAAGCGGATATTCCTGCGCTTCGAAAGCTTGAAGCGCGAACTCCTTCACCTCCGACAAGAAGGAGCGGAATGTTTTCCCGCCTTCCGGGCGGCTTCTCAGCGCCAACGTACCGACGAACATCCCGACTACATGCTCCAGATCCGCATGGGATCGGCCAGCCGTCGGTGTGCCTACCACGATATCTTCCTGTCCGGCATATTTGGAAAGCAGCACCGTATAAGCCGCAAACAGAACCATGTAAAGCGTTGCCCCGGTTTCCGCAGCCACACGCTGCAAAGCGCGAACCAAATCGGATTCTATATCAAAGCGGATATGGTCGCCCTCAAAACTCTGCACCGCTGGACGCGGGAAATCGGTAGGAAGCTCCAATTGCGGCAGCTCGCCGGCATATGCTTGCAACCAAAAGGCTTCTTGCTTCCGAAGCGCTTCGCTTTCCATTTGAGCCTGCTGCCAAACGGCATAATCTTTGTACTGAAGGGAAAGTTCCGGCAAAGTGCCGCCGCCGTAAAGCTGCGCAAACTCCTTCACAATAACGGACATGGATACGCCGTCGGAAATAATATGATGCATATCGTACATGAACAAATGCCGCTGATCCTGAAGCTCTACAAGTGCCACGCGAATAAGCGGACCCTGCCCCAGGTTGAACGGACGCATGAAACTCCCGACAATCTGTTCAATGGCTTGATTGTCAGGAGCCAAATCGTCTGCGGATTCTCCCAGGCGAGAGAATTCGACTGCGAAATCAATGTTCGCGTGAATGGTCTGAACAGGCTCCCCATCCAACAAATCAAAGGACGTGCGCAGCGATTCGTGACGCAAAATGAGCTGGGCAAACGCCTTTTCGAACCGCTCACGATCAATCTCGCCTTCGATAATGAACACGCCCGGCATATTGTAGCCGATGCCTGCATCATCCAGATCCTGCAGCACAAACATCCGTTTCTGGGCGGAGGAGACCGGATAATACGGCTTTATTTCCGCTGGATGAATCGCTTGTCTGACGTCCTCCTCCGCCTCGCGGATTTTGCGCGCCAGCCCTTCTGCAGTCGGCGATTCAAACAGCATGCGCAGCGGAATGTCCGCGTTGAAATGTTTGTTAATGCGCGACATCAGCGTCATGGCCTTAAGCGAATGCCCGCCAAGCGAGAAGAAGTTGTCATGGATACCGACACGTTCTACGCCCAGCACTTCCTGCCAAATCGGAAGCAGCGCTTCTTCCACTACATTCGTCGGCGGCGCATAAGCTGTACCCGACACAATTTCCCCTTCTGGCTCAGGCAGCGAACGTCGGTCTGTTTTGCCATTCGGAGTTACAGGCAATTTGCCCAGCTCCATAAAAAAGGACGGAATCATATATTCTGGCAATGTTTGCAGCAAATACGTTCTCAACTCCAGTGATTGAAGCGGACGATCCGAGACGTAATACGCGCACAAATAAGTTCCGCCCTGCGCATCCTTCCGGTCCAGAACGGCTGCGGCCGTCACCGAAGGATGGTTCAGCAGCTGTGATTCGATTTCGCCAAGTTCGATGCGGTGACCGCGGATTTTCACCTGATGGTCGATACGCCCGAGGAACGCCAGATTGCCGTCCGGCATCCATCTTGCCAGATCGCCCGTCCGGTACATCCGCTCGCCCGCACGATACGGATTCTGTATGAACTTTTCTACAGTCAGTTCGTCATTGTTCCGGTAACCGCGACCTACGTTGTCCCCGGCAATGAATAATTCCCCCGGTGCGCCGAATGGCTGAAGCTGCAAGCTCTCATTCAAAATATAAATGCCGTTGTTCGAAATCGGCCTTCCGATTGACGGCAGCTCCGGTATGTCACCGTGCGGATCCATTTGAAAGATGGTGACTACGTGCGTCTCCGATGGGCCGTAATGATTATGGAGATGCACGTCATTTTTTTGCAAATAGGATCGCAGCTGATTCGTGACCACAAGCTGCTCGCCGGCGGTAACGATATGCCGCACACACGACGGAACCTGGCTGGCAAATTCCTGCTCGTTAAAAATAAATTTCAGGAAGGAGACCGGAAGGAACAAAACTTCAATTTGCGCTTCTTCGATGAAGTGAAGCAGCTTGTGAACCTCCCGCTTCGTCTCTCCGTCGATCAGATATAAGTTCCCCCCCGAGCACAATGTAGAAAAGATTTCCTGGTAACACACGTCGAAGCTCATGGTCGTGTATTGCAGAACGCGGCTGCCATAATGGATATTGCCGTGGCGGAACACATGGTGAAGCAGGTTGACCATGTTGCGATGCTCCAGCATAACGCCTTTCGGCTTGCCCGTCGTACCCGACGTATAAATGATATAGAAAAGCTGATCCGGGCTGTCGCTAAGCACCAGATTGCTGCCATCAGAGTCATATAAGGCATCGTTAGACAGATCAAGAATTTCTCCGTCAAAGGCCGCCTTTCCGATTAAATGGCTCTGGGTAAGCAAAATGGCTGCCCCGCTGTTGCCAAGCATATAGCCCACTCGTTCCTCCGGCAGCTCCGGGTCGATTGGCACATAAGCGCCTCCCGCCTTCAAAATGCCAAGAATGCCGACGACTAAATCCAGCGAACGTTCCACCATGATCCCGACAGCCTGATCCGCGCCGACATGTTTGCCGCGCAGCGTTCGGGCCAACTGGTTGGCCTTTTCATTCAGCTCGCGGTACGTCAGCTGACGCTTTCCGAAAACTACAGCCACTTCATCCGGCGTTTTCTCGGCCTGCTGCTCGAACATACGATGAATCGTCAAGTCGCCGGGAACCTCTTCCCTCGCACCATTCAACTGGATGAGATGCCGCTGTTCTTCATCGGTTATCATCGCCAGGTCGCGCAGGCGCAGTTCCGGTTGTTCCACAATCGTCCTGGCGACGGTGTGCAAATGGCCTTCAATGCGCTGCAGAAAATGCCGGTCATACACATTCGCGTTAAAGTTCAGGCGCACCCCCAGCTCACGGCCCGGCATAACCAGCAAGTTCAAGTCATAGCTCGTCTGCTCAACCATGCTCACATCCGTCGCTTCGAAACCCAATTGGCTTTCAATGGAGCCATTTTGAACCGATTCTTCCACTGGATAGTTTTCGAAAACGAGAATATGGTTAAATAATTGATTGGCAAGAACGGTTTGCGCTTGCACCTCAGCAAGCGGCAAGTAAGTGAACGGCTCGGCGGACAGCGCACCGCGCTGTACACTGCGCAGCACATCCGAAAACGTATCGTCCGAGGACGACTTTACGCGTACAGGGATCGTGTTAATGAATAATCCGACCATTTTCTCAATGCCGACAACCTGTGACGGCCGCCCCGAAACGACAGATCCAAACACGACATCATTGGCGTGACTGTACCTTTGCAGCACGATGCCCCAGATCGATTGGAACACAGTGTTCAGCGTAACTTGATGTCTGCTTGCCAACTGCTGCAACTGCGCAGTCAGTTTTTCGTCGAAGCGGATCGTGAACTCTTCCTGCTTGTAACCGCTGGAAATGCCCGGATCGTCGGTTGCCCTTTGGGGCACAGACGCCAGCTGCTCATACCCGTCCAGCGCCTCCGACCAAAAGCGTTTCGCTTCCTCTTTGTCCTGCCGTTCCAGCCATTTCATGTAATCGCTATAGGGGAAGGTCCGATCCAACTGAATCGGAGCCTGCTCCCTCAAAGCTGCATAAATTTGAAATAATTCGCCTACGATGATGCCCAAGCACCAGCCGTCCATCAAAATGTGATGATGGCTCCATATGACCTGGTAGTCGGTTTCGCCCGTTTGAAGGATCGAGATACGCATCATGGTGTCCTTCGTCAGGTCAAAGCCCTGCTCCAAATCGGTCTGTTTAAATCGTTCAACGTACAACTCGCGTTCTTGCTCGGGCAAACCGCTGATATTTTCATAGTAAGCCTGAATCGGACGTTCCTTCAGCACGACTTGCACGGGGCGTTTCACTTTTTCATAAAGAAAAATAGTACGAAAAACGTCATGCCGCTGGGCGATCCGGTTCAAGCTGAGCGAAAACAAATCAACATCAAGCGTTCCCTGTATGCGGATGGACATCTGTTCGAAATAAGCATTCGATTTGCCCTGATCCATAACGTAATGAAACAGCATCCCTTCCTGCATCGGAGATAAAAAATACATGTCCTGGACGTGTTCTTTTTTAAATTGACTCATACTGCGGCTTCTCTCCTTAGCGTTTCAAGTCCTGATCACAGCTTTTCGGCAAGCAAATCAAAAATATCATCTACGTCTTCCGTGGTCAGACCTTTGGAGCTGAAATCGCTCGCGGTCCGCTCGCTTTCTTCCTTGTTCATGCAATGATCGATGATGCGGAGCAGATGATATTTGAACGCTTCGGATAAATGTTGCATCGTGGACGCCTCATACTGCTTCGGGCTATACGAAAAACGGAAGCTCAATTCGCCGTTCGTCGCCATTCCGTTGATGATGATCGTATGCATGCGCCGGGAATCGGGATTAATCGGCTCTCCCATATCATAGGCTGATGGACCGAACGCCTCCTGGGTAAGGCCGGAATCGAACTGCCCGAGATAATTGAAGCAGATTTCCGGCTTCAGGTTAAAATTCAACCCGGATCGTTTCTCTGCCGGCGTCACATATTTCAGAATGTCATAGCCGATTCCCTTATTCGGAACCTGTCTGAGCATCTCTTTCACCGACTTGATTCCCGTGGATACATCCACTCCATCCGCGAGATCAAGCACGACGGGGAACATCGAAGTAAACCAGCCTACCGTTCGGGATAGATTGACGTCTTCCATGATCTCTTCACGGCCGTGGCCTTCCAGTTGAACTGCAATCCGATCCATGTGGCCCCATTCCTGAACCGCTAGTCCGAGCGCAGTTAGAAGAATGTCGTTCATTTCCGTATGGTACGCCTGGTGGACATGTTTGAGCAGATGGTCAGTCTGTACGCTGGTGAGTGCGATCTCTTGCGTTTCGCTTTCGCCAATCGTGCTGGTTTCAACCGCAAAATCTTTATAAAGAGGGCTAACCATAGCGCCTTCTATTTTTTTCCAATAATGAATCTCCTGCAGCAATTCCTTGCTTTCCGCATAGGCTGTTAAGCGCTCCGACCAATATTGGAACGAATCCGTTTTGTCCTGAAGCGAGGTAGCTTCGCCAGCAAGTGCTTGTGCATAGCTTGTCGCCAAATCTTCAAAGAGAATCCGCCATGAGATCCCGTCAACGATCAAATGATGAGCGACTAGCAGGAGATGATCGCCTTCGGACGTATGGAAAAGGGCTGCTTTCAAAAGCGGGCCTTGACTCAGGTCAAAGCTTTGTTGAACGCGATTAGCTTCCATCGCAATACGCGCTCCGATGTCGGATTCGGCCGTGAAATCATACCGTTCGAATCCGTAGATCCCGTCTTCCAAACCGCGATTGAACTGGACAATCCGTCCGTCCTTCTCGGTATACACCGTGCGGAGCGCATCATGGTGATGTACCAGATGCCCTAGCGCCTTCTCCAAAGCCTGCGTATCGAAGCCGTCAGGCTTATGCAGCATGACCGACTGATTCCAGTGATGCTGGCCTGCAAAGCGCTGCTCGAAAAACCAATTCTGAATCGGTGTCAGCCCGATTTCGCCTACGACGGGCTCTTGTGGAATCAGGCGCTTAACCTGCGTAACAAAGCTCGCCAGATCTTCGATCACCGGGTAGCGGAACAAATCCTTCATCTCGAGCTGCAGCCCGTGCTTGAACAGTCTGGAAGCAACCTGTATCCCTTTAATGGAATCGCCGCCCAGTTCGAAGAAATTGTCACGGATACCGATCCGTTCCGACCCCAGCACTTCCTGCCAAATTTGAACCAGCATGTCTTCGAGCTCGCTGGCAGGCGCTTTGTACTCCGCTCCTGTCACTCGTCCATCCTGCGGCTTCGGCAGCGCCTTCCGGTCAACCTTGCCGTTGGACGTCATCGGCATCTGCTCTAACCGGACAAAATGCGACGGTATCATGTATAAAGGCAGATTCTCGGACGTGTGTGCCCGCAGCTCTGTCACGCTTAGCTCGATATCCGACAACAGGTACGCGCACAAATACTTTTGCCCCTGCTCGTCGTCCAGTGCCAACACAATAGCCTCGCGAATTGCCTCGTGCTTCAAGAGCTGCGTCTCAATCTCGCCCAGCTCAATGCGATGACCGCGAATTTTGACCTGATGGTCGATGCGGCCCAAATACTCCATTTCTCCGCTGCGCAGCAATCTGGCGAGATCGCCCGATCTGTACAGCCTCTCCCCCGGATTGTACGGATTGGCGATAAACCGCTCAGCCGTCAGTTCTTCCCTGTTCAAGTACCCGCGAGCGACGCCTTCTCCGCCCACGTACAGTTCTCCCTTGACGCCGATCGGAACTAGCCGCTGCTCCGTATCAAAAATATAGCTTGTCAGTGTTGGAATAGGCTGGCCGATATTGCTTAAACTCGTCGCCATATCGCCGTCCGTTATTTCTTTATAAGTCACGTGAACGGTCGTTTCCGTAATGCCGTACATGTTAATAAGCCGGGTCTGCGGATGCTTCGCCTTCCACGGCTTCAGCATGATCGGATTCAGCGCCTCGCCGCCGAAGATGACATAGCGGACACGCAAATCGCTATCGCGCCGCTCCAGCTCCTCGTGGATCAGCGCATAGAATGCAGTCGGCGTCTGGTTCAGCACCGTCACGCCTTCTTGGCGCAGCAGCTGCGAGAACGACTTCGGATTCTGCGCAATCTCCTTTGGCACAACGACACAGGTGCCGCCGTACAGCAGCGCGCCGTACATTTCCCAAACGGAGAAATCGAAGCAGAAGGAGTGGAACACCGTCCACACGTCGCCGTCCGTAAAATCGAACTTCATCTTATCGTTCACCATCAGGCGAACGACATTGCGATGTTCGATCATGACGCCTTTCGGCAGGCCTGTCGTACCCGATGTATAGATGATATAAGCCATATCGCTTGGCTGATTCACGGCTTCTGGATTAGAGCTGTCGCCAAGGTATAGAGCTGGGTCGGCTATGTTCAGTACGGTTCCGTTAAACGGCGCTTTCCCGGTCAAATGAGCCCCGGCCAGCATGACGCGCGCGCCGCAATCGTCCAGCATATACTGCAGGCGATCCTCTGGATAGTCAGGATCCAGCGGTACATAGGCGCCGCCGGCTTTCAAGGTGGCTAGGATGCCCACGATCATGTCAAGCGAGCGCTCCAGCAGCAGTCCGACCCTGTCGTCGGGCTGGACACCATGGTCGCGCAGCACCCTGGCAACCTGGTTGGCGCGCGCATTCAACTCGCGGTAGGTCATCCGTTGCCCGCCGCATACGACTGCGACGTGATCCGGCCTGCTTGCAGCCTGCTCCTCGAAGAGGGCGTGCAAGGTCATTTCTTCCGGGTAATGGGCAGCGGTGTCATTGAATCCAACCAGCAGATGCTGCCTTTCCGCCTCGCTTAGCATCTCCATAGCTGACAGCGTTTGGTGCGGGTTGGCAACGGCAGATTGCAGCAGATTCAGAAAATGATCCGCCATGCCCTGCACAGTTTCCTGCTTGAACAAACGTGTCCGATAGATGAAGCAAAGCTCGATTCCCTCTTCGTCTTCTCTCGCTTCAATGGTCAGATCGAATTTCGCAATGGGATGCTCCAGTTGGCCCGGAGATATAGACAATCCATCCAGCTCCATAGCCTGGATCTCAATATTTTGTAAAACCAGCATCGTATCGAACAGCGGATTGCGGCTCATGTCTCTCGTCACATTGAGCTTCTCGACCAACGCTTCGAACGGATAATCCTGGTTTTCATACACATTCAGCATGTTCACCTTGACTTGTGCCAGCAACTCGGCGAACGAAAGCTTGCCCTCCGCTTGATTGCGAAGCGCCAGCGTATTGACGAACATGCCGATGACCGATTGAAGGTCGGCATGTGATCTGCCGGCAATCGGCGTCCCTACAACGATATCTTCCTGCCCGGAATATTTGGCGAGCAACACATTGTAAGCTGCAAGCATGACCATATATAGCGTTGCGCCTGATTCCGCAGCAAGACGCCCCAAATCTTGTTGCAGTTTTTTGCCGGTATGGACGACGATCTTATCTCCCTCAAAGCTCTGAACCAATGGTCTCGGATAATCCGTCTGGATTTCAAGAACAGGGACTTCCCCTTTGAACGTGTCGAGCCAATAAGCTTCCTGTTTCTGCATGGCTTCGGATCCGAATCGTTCCTGCTGCCATACGGAAAAATCTGTATACTGGATGGCAAGCTCGGGCAAACCCTTCCCTTGGTAGAGGAGCATGAATTCCTTGACTAACACCCCCATAGAGGCGCCGTCAGAAATAATATGATGCAGATCGAACAGGAAGAAGTGGCGCTCAGCGGAGAGCTTGATCAGCCCTACTCTCAGAAGCGGCGCTTTGCTTAAATCAAACGGCCGGACGAAGTCATCCAGCGCACCGGCGGCTTCCTGTTCGCTCATTTCTTTTACAGCAATCTGCAGATCTGCCTGAGGATGCACGATTTGCACAGGCTCCCCATCCACCGTCTCGAAAGACGTTCGCAGCGTATCGTGCCGTTTCACTAGGGCTTGAAATGCCGCTTGAAACCTGTCAACATCGAGCGGCCCTTCCAGTTGCATAAGTCCAGGCATATTGGAGCTGGTTCCGTCAGGATCGACCCGATTGAGCACGAACATCCGCTTTTGCGCAGAGGATACCGGATAGTATTCACGGTGCTCCACAGGCGCTATTACCGCATGGTCTTGTTCGTCGGCGCCTTGGATATACCTTGCCATCTGCCTGATGGTCGGTTTCTCGAACAGCACCTTGATCGGCACTTCCACCTTGAGTTCCTGATGGATTCTCGAAATAAGCAGCATTGCTTTCAACGAATGGCCGCCATTTTCAAAGAAGCTGTCGGTCACCCCGATGGCCTCTGTCTTTAAAACTTCTTGCCACAAAGGCAGAAGGCTCGCTTCCATAAGGTTAGCAGGCGCTTCAAAGACAGCAGCCGATTTTAATCCGCTTTCCGGATTCGGCAGCGCTTTGCGGTCGATTTTGCCGTTTGGCGTAAGCGGCAATCGTTCTATCTGGATGAAATGGGAAGGCACCATATAAGCCGGGAGTTCCCGCAGCAGATCGCCCTTCAGCTCGGCAGCTGACACGTCCGCTTCGCTTGTATAATAGGCAGCTAACGCCTTTTCACCCTCGCCTTCTTCAACAACGAGCACAGCCGCTTCTTTCAAACTGCGGTGCGCCAGTACCGCTGCCTCGACTTCTCCCAACTCGATGCGGTAGCCGCGGATTTTCACCTGATGATCGATCCGGGAAATAAATGCGATATTGCCGTTCGGCAGCCACCTCGCCAAATCGCCGGTTTTGTACATGAGGGTGCCTGGAACGAAAGGGTTGGCGATGAATTTCTCCGCAGTGAGCGCTTCCCGGTTCCAATACCCTCTGGCTAGCCCTGCCCCCGCTACACACAGCTCCCCCTTAACTCCTACAGGCAGCAGTTGGTGATGCTGATCCACGATGTACACGTGCGAGTTCGCGATCGGATGACCGATCGTTACCGTCTCTTCTGGCAAAAGATCCCGGCAGACGGTGGAAATGACGCTATTTTCCGTCGGCCCGTACTCGTTGACAATTTCCACGCCGGGGACGATTCTTTTTGTTTTTTCCAGCAAATAAGGCGAGATGCTTTCGCCGCCGAGTGTTACGGCTTTCAGCGAGGCAGCATCTTCCGCCGTCATCGTTTCCAAAATGGCGGCATATAAGCTCGGCACACAGCTAAAATGGGTGATTTGCAAGGAAGCAATCCGTTTCTTCAGCGCCAACGGATCTTTCGCTTCCTCGTCGCTCGCTATAACAACCGTCGAACCGGAGACGAGTGGCGCGAAAAAGCTGCTGACGAAGGCGTCGAAGGAAAACGATAAGAACAGCAAGATACGGTCATCCGTGCCGAAAGCGTACTCCTCTTTTCTCCAACGGATCGTATTCAGAATACTCGCGTGTTCGACCATTACTCCTTTCGGCTGACCCGTGGTTCCTGACGTGTAGATCAGATAGGCCAAGTCCGCCGGACCGCTGGTTGCCGCAATATTAGAGGCTTCCAGGGCATAATTCGCATCATCCTGCAGATCCAGGAATTCGCAGTGGCTCCCCTCTATTTTGTGCCTCAAGCTTGATTGGCTGAGCAGGAGCTGCGCACCGCTGTCTTGGAGCAAGTAGCGAATTCGCTCTGCGGGATATTCCGGATCGCATGGCACATAAGCGCCCCCTGCTTTCAGAATAGCAAGCAGACCGACAGCCATGTCCAAGGAGCGCTCCGTCATAATCGCAACAAGTTGGTCCTTGCCTACGCCCTTTTCTTGTAATACCCGGGCAAGCCTGTTCGCTCTTTCGTTGAGCTCCGCGTACGTCAGGCTCGTTCCTCCGCAAACAATCGCCGTTTGGTGCGGCGTTTGCTCCGCCTGATTTTCGAACAGCGCATGCAGCGTTTGCTCCCGGTTCTGCGGGTAACGAATCTCTGTGTCGTTGAAAGAATGGAGAATTTGCCGTCTCTCTTCCTCCGTCACGATGTGAATATGCTTCAGTAATGTCTGCGGATCGGCCACAACCTGGGCAATGATTTGCTTCATATGCCCTTCGATGCCCTTCATCCATTCCGCTTCATAAACAGATTCATCAAAGCTAAGCTTGATGCCCAGTTCTGCGCCAGGCGCCACAACGATATTCAACGGATAGTTGGTCTGTTCCTCGACGTCCACATGGCCGATGTTGAAGCCCAGTGTGGAATCCCAGCCGTTATTCTGCAAATTTTTAGCAATAGGGTAGTTTTCGAAAATAATAATATGATCGAAAAGATCCTGCTTGTGCCCCTCCTGGCTCTGAATATCATACAGGGGAACGAAATGGTAGCCCTCCGAAGCCAGCGCATTCCGCTGAGCTTCGGCAAGCAGGCTGCCAAACGATTGATCTCCCTGATAGGATATACGTACCGGAATCGTATTAATGAACAGGCCGACCATCTTCTCGATGCCCTTCACTTGCGAAGGGCGTCCGGAAACGACGGAACCGAATACAACGTCGTCGGTATGATTATATTTGCTTAGAAGCAGCCCCCAAATCGTCTGGAAAACGGTGTTGACCGTCGTCTGATAGCTGCTCGCAAGCTGGGCAATCCGCCCTGTCGTCGTTTCGTCTACCGCGAAGCTGATCTCATGCTTTCTATACGCACTGCCGGCAGGCGAGGAGGCCTTGGGCGTTGGGATGGACGGCTCATAGCCGTCCAAATACGTTCGCCAGTAAGCCAGCGCCTCATCCTTATCTTGCTTTTCCAGCCACTTGATATAGTCGCTAAAAGGGTACACGGCTTCTTGCGGCAGCGTTTTGTTATGTTTGAGTGCGCCATAAATTTGAAACAGCCGATTGATGACAATGCCGAGACCCCACCCGTCCATCAAAATATGATGGTGGCTCCAGATGAACCGATATTCCTGTTCAGCTATTTGAAAAATAGCGATGTGCATCGGGATATCTTTGGCCAAGTTATAACGAGCTGCATGCCGCGTACCGATATACGACTCGATGCATGCTTCCTGCTCCTTTTCGTCCAAATGACCGATGGCTTCAACATGGAGCTGAATCGTTCTTTTATTTAAAACGACCTGTCTCGGCCTTTGGAGATTCTGATGAACGAATGCGGTGCGCAAAATATCGTTCTCTTCGATTAGTTGGTTAAAGCTTTGTTCAAAAAGGCTGCTATCCAGCTCTCCGTAAATTTGGGCTTGCAGCAGGTTATGATAGGCGCTCGAATCCGGATCCATGATCGTATGGAAAAGCATGCCTTCCTGCATCGGCGTAAGCGGATATACTTTTTGAATGGTGTCTGATTTTTTCATTATTCACCTCTTGGGAAGTTTGCTCTCCGGAATCAAGACTCGAATATATCAACCAAACCATCAAGCTCCTCCAGGGAGAGCTCATGATCGCCGAGATCGCTCGGTGTAAGCTCGGAACCTTGTTTGTTCACACAGTGCTCCATAATAGCAAGGAGATGCTGCTTAAAGTTCGTTTGCAGCTCTGTGATCGTCGAAGGACTGTATTCCTGGATGTTATAAGCAAATTGAACGCTTAATTTCCCGCCTTGAATCATGGCCGTCACGTCAAGCGTAAACAACCGCTCTCCATCCGGGCTCATCGGCTCTCCCGTCTCAAACGGAGAGATTGTGAACCATTTTGTCGTCACATCGGAGTCGAACTGCCCCAAGTAGTTGAAGCCGATTTCCGGCTTTAACGCCCGAGTATTCAAACGCTGCTCCTCGGGAGACATAAATCTCAGAAGATCGTACCCGATGCCTTTATTCGGTATACGGCGCACATACTCTTTAATTCGCTTAATCTGCGAACCCGTATCTTCCGCTCCTTCGAAGTCCAGGACGACCGGGAACTGCGCGGTGAACCATCCGACCGTTCGCGATACGTTCACTTGGCCCTCCAGATCTTCCCTGCCATGCCCTTCCATATTGACAATGACACGCTCCTGTTTCGTCCAGTCGCGGACGCTTAAGCCCAAAGCCGTCAACAGAATATCCTGCATATCGGTATGGTAGGCTTGATTCACCTGCTTCAACAGCTGATCCGTTTCCTCTTCGTTCAGCTCAAAGGATGAGCTACGGGTATGAATGAGCTTCATTTCCTCCGCTTTTTTGTCTTTAGGCAGTTCAGCCCAAGACAAGTCATGGATAGATTGCCAATACTTTCTTTCCTTGATCAGATCTTTTCCAGCGGCGTATGCATGCAACTGATCCGTCCACACGGCATAGGAATCCGTTTTATCTTGATACGCAATTTCCTCTTGATTCAGGGCCTGTTCATACCCCAGCGCAAAATCTTCCAGGATAATACGCCAGGAGACGCCATCGATGACCAAATGGTGCGCAGTGATGAACAGATGATCGCCGGTATTCGTTTTGAACAGCGCCAATTTCACTAAAGGTCCCTCGCTCAAATCGAAACTGCCCTGTAAGCGGTCAGCTTCCTCGGCAATAACCGCAGCCTCGTCGCCACGATTCCTGACATCAATTACATTCAGATGTACCCGTGTTTCCTCCAAACCGCGAATGCGCGCAATCACACGTTCGTTGTCGAATCGGAACGTCATTCGGAGCGCATCGTGATGCTCCACGATTTTGGCGAACACGCTGCGGACAACCGATTCCTTAAATCCTTGCAGGCCGTGCAGCATAATCGATTGATTCCAATGATGCTTGTCGGTGAATCGTTGTGCGAAGAACCAGCGCTGAATCGGCGATAGCTCCAATTCTCCGACAACCGTCTCCTGACTGCTCTTTCGACCGACCGTCTGCACATAGGAACTCACTTTTCCTATCGTTGGATGCTGGAACAAGTCCTTCATTTCCAGCGTAAAGTCATACTTATACAAACGTGTCGAAACCTGAATGGCTTTGATCGAGTCGCCGCCCAGCTCGAAGAAGTTATCCTTCGTGCCGATTGGACTGACGCCAAGCACCTCTTCCCATACTTCGGCAAGCAATCGTTCCAGGTCATTGCTGGGCGCTTCATACTCCATGCCCTTGGCGGCAGCGCCAAGTTCAGGTTCCGGCAGCGCTTTGCGGTCTATTTTACCGTTAGGCGTCAGCGGCATTTCGCTGAGTTGAATCATGATTGACGGCACCATGTAATCGGGCAGCAGTGCGGCAAGATGCTCTCTCATGCTGGATAGGGGCACTGTGGAGCTGCCCGTATAATAGGCGCACAAGAAGCTGTGCCCATGGCGATCCTCACGAGCGATAACGATCGCTTCCTGAATCGGGCTGTAATCCTGCATAACCGCTTCAATCTCAGATAATTCAATACGGTAGCCTCTGATTTTCACCTGATGGTCAATCCGTCCCAAATACTCGATATTGCCATCAGGCAGCCAGCGGGCAAGATCCCCGGTATGATAGAGACGCTCGCTCGGAGCGAAGGGATGGTCCGTGAACTTCTCATCCGTCAGTTCAGGCTTGTTCACATAACCTCTGGCCAACCCGACACCGCCGATGCACAGTTCGCCCGGTACGCCGATCGGCTGAAGTTGATTGTCAGCGCTCAGGATGTACACCTGCGTATTCGGAATCGGGAAGCCGATCGGCACCACGCCAGCCTGCGCTGCCGCTGAGTCTGCGTACCAAATGGTCGCGCAAATTGTCGATTCGGTCGGACCGTACGCGTTGATGTACTGCACGCTGCTCTCCCACTTGCGGATCAATTCGAATGATGTCGCAGAGCCGGCTGTTACCAGCTTTTTCAACGGCGTCATCCGTTCGGGATTCAGGTGCGTCATGTAGGTCGGCGGCAAAGTAAGAATGGTCAGCTGCTGCTCACTCGCATAATCCTCAAACCTCGTGTAATTTCCAATGATTTCCTTGGACAGCACGTAGAGTGATGCTCCTGTCAGCAAGGCCATGAACATTTCCCAAACCGAAGCGTCAAAGGAACTGGAGGCGAACTGCCCAATCCGGTCCGCAGCCGTCACTTGGAGCTCATTTTCGAAAAAGGCTTTCAAATTCGCAATGCCCGTATGCTCCAGCATAATTCCTTTAGGCTTGCCCGTTGTGCCGGAAGTATAAATGATATAAGCCAAATCTTTGGCTGTGCTGCTTGGTTCCAAATTGGCCTCATCTTGGAAGGCCAGATCGATCTCCTCAAGGACGGCCACTTCTCCCGCATATCCTTCAGGATGAACCCTCTTTTTCGAAACAATGAGTGAAGCGCCGCTATCTTCAAGCATGTAGCGAATCCGGTCAGCCGGATATTCGATGTCGATCGGCAGGTACGCCCCTCCCGCTTTCAGGATGGCCAGTACGGTGACGATGAAATCGGCGGAGCGCTCCATCATAACCCCGACCATACAGTCCACACCGACACCTTTATCGCGCAATACTCTCGCTAATCGGTTTGCCTTCGCATTCAGCTCGCGATACGTCAACCGCTCATGCCCCCACACGACAGCCGTATGATCAGGCGTCTTCACAACCTGCTGCTCGAACAGCTCGTAGATCGTACTGGTTTGCTGGAATGCGGCTTCCGTCAGATTGAAGTCAATGCCAATTTGTTTCTTCTCTTCCAAAGAAAGCATGTCGATTTGCGCCAAAAGCGCATCAGGCTGGTCAGCTATTTCTTGTAAAATCCTTGCGAAATGCTGCCCGAACCGTTCCATCGTTTCCTGCTTGAACAGTGCCGTACCGTACTCCAGCGTAAATTCCAACCCGTCGGTACCCTCTATAGCAAGCAAAGTGAGATCGAACTTCGAGGTTGTTTGAGAAACCTCATAGGGAATAAAATTCAACGATTTAATGCGGATCGTTTGATCCCCGATATTTTGCATAATAAACATCGTGTCAAACAACGGATTGCGGCTCAAATCGCGCTGCAGCTCCAGTTTTTCAACCAAATTTTCGAACGGATAATCCTGATGTTCAAAAGCCGCCAACGCATGTTCTTTCACTTCGGCCAAAAATTGCTTAAATGATTTATCGCTCTCCGGACGGTTCCTCATCGCCAGCGTATTGACGAACATCCCGATGACCGCGTCCAAATCGGCATGGGATCTGCCTGCGATCGGCGTTCCGACGACAATATCCGCTTGATTCGCGTATTTGGACAGCAGCACATTGTAGGCCGCCAGTAGTACCATATAGAGCGTCGTGCCCGTCTCCGCTGCCAACTGCTGCAGCTGCTTCCGTAGTTTATTCTCCGTTCTGAACGTTACGCTGTTTCCAGCAAAGCTGCGCATAGATGGCCTTGCGTAATCCGTAGGCAGATCGAGCAGCGGAACTTCCTCATTGAACACGCTTAGCCAGTAGGATTCCTGCTTCTGAATCGCTTCCGACTGGAACAGGCGGTTTTGCCATGTCGAGAAATCCTTATATTGAATACGTAGCGGAGGCAATTGCTCCCTCTCGTACAATTGCACGAATTCCTGGATGAAAATGCCCATCGACAAGCCATCAGAAATGAGATGGTGCATATCGAACAGCAGCACGTGGCGTTCCGCTTCCAACTTCACCAGCCCTACTCGGAAGAGAGGCGCGGTTTTCAAGTCAAAAGGCCGGACAAAGCCTTCAATGATTTCATCTAACGGCGGCAGCAACGATGGCGCATATTCAATGAAATCCACCTGAATCTCTAGCTTCGGATGTACCCTTTGAGCAGGTTCTCCCTCAGCGGTATCGAATGAAGTCCTAAGCGTTTCGTGGCGTTCTACCAAGCTTTGGAAAGCTCCTTGGAACCGCTCTGTATCCAGCTTTCCTTCTATCGTCATGGCGCCAGGCATGTTATAAGCGGTGCTGCGGCTATCCAGCAGATTAAGAATGAATAGGCGCTTCTGAGCCGAAGACAGCGGGTAATACGGCTGCTCTTCCATGACTTGTATCGACTCATAACGGGAAAGGCTCGTTCCTTGCAGATAAACCGCAAGCTCCTTGATCGTAGAAGTCTCAAAGACGGCTCTTAATGGAATTTCGACCTGGAATTCTTTGTACAACCGGGAGACCAGCGTCATTGCGTTTAGCGAGTGGCCTCCGAGATCAAAGAAATTATCGAGCATGCCGATCTGTTCAATTTCCAGCAATTCTTGCAGCATGCCGACCAGTTTGGCTTCCGCCGCGTTCGAAGGCGCGACATATTCCCGCTTGACCAGAAGATTCGTATCCGGCTCCGGCAGGGCGTGTTTATCCACTTTGCCATTCGGCGTAAGCGGCATCGCCAGCAGCTGCATGAAATAGGACGGCACCATGTAGGCCGGCAGCTTCTTCCCTGCGTGTGCCCTCAAATCGTCAAGCGTGAACACATCCTCCGCAACGATATACGCGCATAGATATGTCTGTCCTCGATGATCTTCCTTCGCCAGCACAACCGTTTCCGTAATGAGCGGATGCTGACGGATGACGGCTTCGATCTCTCCTAGCTCGATCCGATATCCTCTGACTTTCACTTGTTCGTCCAGACGGCCGATAAATTCGATCTTGCCGTCCGGCAATCTCCGGGCAAGATCGCCCGTTCTGTACATCCGTTCGTTGGTGTTATCCCCAGCCGCGAACGGATTCCGCACAAATTTATCAGCTGTTAAATCATCACGATTTAAGTACCCTCGCGCTAATCCGCTGCCGGCGATGCACAGCTCGCCGATCACGCCGATTGGCTGAATCCGGCCCGCTCCGCTCACGATATAAATGTGCGTACCGGTAATCGGACGTCCAATCGTAATGTCGTCCTGCGGCTCCAGATTTCTCTCGAATGTCGCCACGACGCTGTTTTCCGTTGGCCCGTATTCGTTCACCAACTCGATATGCGGGTGAAGCTGCCTGGAGCGTGCGACCACGCTGGCGCTTACTTTCTCACCCGCCAGCGTCACGATGCGAAGCGAGGCGGCTTCTTCTGCGCTTATGCTCTCAAGCAGCGCTGCATACAAGCTCGGCACGCTGATGAAATGCGTAATCCGCTGCGCAGCGATCAGTTTTTTCATTCGAAGCGGATCCTTCGCTTCCTCTTCTTGCGGCAGGACAACCGTCGCTCCTGCCAGGATCGGCGTGAAGAAGCTGGTCACGAAGCCGTCAAAGGCGAAGGAGAATAGCTGGAGCACCGAATCATTCGTATCCAGCGCATATTCTTCTTTTCTCCACAGCAGATTGCCCGCAATACTGGCGTGTTCGATCATGACGCCTTTCGGCATTCCTGTCGTTCCCGATGTGTAAATGATGTACGCCAAATCCGTAAGAGCATTGATCTTCGACAGATTCGATCCATCAGCGTGATAGTGGCGCTCATCGTGAAGATCGAGCCATTTCCCGCCGCCGAAAGCATCATGGACTTCATCGCTCAAGCTTGCCACGAGATGCGCTTGGCTCAAGACGAGGCTGATGCTGCTGTCGGTCAGCATATAACGAATTCGTTCCTCCGGATACGCCGGATCAATCGGCACATAAGCCCCGCCCGCCTTCAATATCGCAAGGATACCGACTACCACCTCTAGCGAACGATCCGCCATGATGCCTACCCGCGTCTCCGGAACGACCCCCTGATCCCTTAACGTCCTGGCCAATCGGTTCGCTGCGGCATTCAGCTCCGCATAGGTCAACTGTATGCCTGCATAGACGACTGCCGGCTGATCCGGCGTCTGGTCAACCTGCTCCTCGAATCGTTCATGCAGCGTCTTGCCTGCAGGCAGATCTTTCTTCGTCTCGTTGAACGTGACGAGCAGTTGCCGCTGCTCCTCTTCGTTCAATACCGTCAAATCAGCCAAACGGAGATCTGCGTTCGACACCACAGACTTCAGCAATTGAACGAAATGGCGTCCAATTCGTTCCACCGTTTCTTTTTTAAACAATTTGACGCCGTAATCGATAACCAGCTCGATTTGACCATCCGCTTCTCTGGCTTCAAAGGTCAGATCAAATTTAGCGATACCGTTATGAACGCCGGAACCTCTCAATTTCAAACCGCTGCCGGAATGATCCGGCTGCGTATCTATGTTTTGCAGGATAAACATTGTGTCAAACAACGGATTTCGGCTAAGATCCCGTGTTCCGCCGACTTGCTCCACCAACCGCTCGAATGGATAATCCTGATGCGTATAGGCTTCCAGCGCCCTATGCTTCACGTCGGCTAAAAATGCACGGAATGTCATCTCTTCATCGACACGATTCCGCAAAGCCAACGTATTCACGAACATGCCCAGCATACCTTCTGTGTCCGGATGCGATCTTCCAGCGATCGGCGTGCCTACAACAAACTCTTGTTGGCCTGTATACTGCGCGAGCAGGATATTGTATGCCGCTAGGAGCACCATAAACAAGGTGCTTTCGGTTTGCGCAGCAAGCTGCCCAAGCCGACCGCACAGTTCTTGATCGACGGTCAGGGCAACTTGGTCGCCTTCGAAGCTTTGCACGGCAGGTCTGACATAGTCGGACGGCAAATGAAGCACCGGAATTTCTCCGGCAAACGTATCCAGCCAATATCTCTCTTGCTTAGAATAAGCTTCCGTTTCGAACCAGCTGTTTTGCCATACGGCAAAGTCTTTATAATGAATCGCCGGGAGAGGAAGATGCTCGCCCTCGTATAACCGGAGACATTCGTCCATCATAATGCCCATAGATACGCCGTCAGAGATGATGTGATGCATATCAACAAGCAGCAAGTGCCGCTCATTGCCGAGCTTTGCCAGACCCGCTCTAATGAGCGGAGCCGTATTCAATTGAAACGGGCGCACGAACGATTCGGTGATCTCCGCAAGTTCTTTTTCATGCGTTTCAATCGTCTCGATCGAGAAGGCAATGTCTGTATGAATATGTTGCACAGGCTCGCCTTGAATCGTTTCGAACGACGTGCGCAGAATTTCATGTCTGGCAACAAGCCCCTTCAGGGCTGTTTCCAGCCTGCCTGTATCTAAATCGCCTTCAAGCATGAATGCCTCCGGCATATTGTATCCGGTGCCTGCGCCTTCAAATTCGCTGAGAATGTACATCCGTTTTTGCGCAGAAGATACCGGGTAATAACCCTGCTCATCGACAACGGGTTGAATGGATACATAATCTTCTTTTGCGGCTGATTGGATATAGGCAGCGACAGCCTCAATACTAGGTGTCTCAAATAATACCTTTAATGGCACCTCTACCTGATACGCCTTGTGCATCGCCGTGATGAGCGACATCGCCTTCAGCGAATGCCCGCCCAGCGCGAAGAAATCATCCAGCACCCCC
>NZ_JBFNXH010000033.1:0-19392 GCF_040812395.1 Paenibacillus tabacirhizosphaerae
TTTTTGAACGATTGCTCGTTCGTGCTTCTTCACTCGTTGTTCAGTTTTCAAAGAACAATTTCTTTCGCTTGCTTCTGCAACATTTCTGCGACAGCGAAATCTAATATATCATATCCGCCCAGTGAATTGCAAGCTTTATTTTTTAATTTCTCATAAAGTTAATTGCCCTTTTTGGCCGGAAAACTAATATAGCATGGTCAATTGAATAATGCAACATCTTTTGCTAATGCGATACCCGATCCAGCACATTCTCTACAAGTTCTTGTTCAAAGCTATCCTTCAATGAATCATTACTACCGCCCGTCGCGTGACGGATTTCTGTAAATTCACGCACTACATTCTGAATGTCAGCTAGGTTGCCCTCTTGCGCGAGCCGCCCGGTCTGCTCAATAACATGATAGGCAAGCGCCTGATATGCATCTGCAAAGCTTTGATCGGCATCCGTGGCGGTACGGTAATCCGCATAGTATCTTTTAAATGTTTCAATAAGTGTTTCGCCCATACATCAACTCTCCTTCCAAGATAGGTGTCAGTTTGCCTCAAGGGAAGGAAAAATATTCAACGCATAAAGCAATAACCCCCACTGCTTCCAGAGGGAGTTGTTGCATGATTCAAACCTTTTTCATATCTACGTATATCTCTATAATTTTATACTACTATTATTTGACATCAATGGAAGTGACAACTTGGTTCTGGCCTTTCAGTTGAATCAAGTGACCTTGCGTGAATGCAGAGAGGTTGCCAGTCAGCGCTACATCGGCAGATACATTGTAAATGGACGTTTGATCGCTGCCATTGATATTTTGCGTGATCGAAATGGTCGTGATTTTACCTGAGGAGTTCAATGTTGTCGCATTTAAAAGTCCAACGATATCAAAGGATTGATTGACTTGAGCCAACTTCGTTACTTCGATATAGTAAACTTGATTGCCAGTCGAGCGGATGCTAACTTCATCTCCGACTTGAAGGGCAGAAGCCGCTACCTGTGCGCCATTGCGATACACAAACACATTCGGGCTAAGCGTATACGTATAAGCCGTACCGGACTTCGTCAATGTGAAAGAATTGCTGTACACAGCCGTACTAATCGTTCCATTCGAAACATCAGCGGCTTGTTCAGCCAGTTTGGTCACTTCAATGAACACAACTGTATTATTGTAGGTGCGAACTTTAACTTCGTCCCCAACTTGTAGAGCAGAAGCGCTTACTTTTACGCCATTACGCAGAACAAACGCATCAGGATGAAGAACGTATTGTGTGGAAGTACCTGATTTAGTAAGGGACAACGCGTTGTTATTGACAACGGCATTCACAGTGCCTGTGCTAGCATTTTGATCTTGATCAGGCAATTGGTTGCCTGTGCGATCCAGCAAAGCGGCGAGCTGGGCGCGCGTGACGGATTGGTTAGGTCTGAATGTGTTGTCTTCGAAACCATCAACAAGACCTTTTTCAATTGCAACGGCTACATAGCCTACGGAGCCAGCCGGGATTTTGTTCGCATCTTTAAAAGTAAGGGTTGTATTCATTTTGGCCTTAGCTTCAGTCTCTAGTTTAAGAGCTTTCACCAAGAGAGTTGTAGCCCAAAGACGGTCTGCATCCTGTGACGGAAGTACGGAATCGTCATTTTCGGTGAACAGGTCATTCTCAAGCGCAACGGCTACATAGCCTACAGCCCATGAAGGAATTTTATCTGCATCTTTGAAGTTCAGCTTCGTTTGCATTTCGGTCGTCGATTCCGCTTGCTCACGCAATCCCATCAAACGAACAGCCGCTGTAATCGCCTCAATGCGGGAAACTTTGTTATCAGGCTTAAAAGTGCCGTCTTCATATCCTTCAAATACATTCTTAGAAGCTAGGCTTGCGATATAACGCATTGCCCACTCCGCGCTCTTCATATCGTTGAAATTAATTCGGATTTGAACATTTCCCTTTGGATTGAACGTTTGACTTGTATAATTGTTTCTGCCTTTATTGGAATTCTTGTCATGATCATTACCTTTAGCAAATGCCGCCGTTCCGCCCCCCATTACCATTGTAAGTACGAGACCGGTTGCGATTGCTTTCTTCATCAATTGCTTCTTCATCAAGTTCCCTCTCCCTTATCATAATTAATGAGATAATACGGAGCCTTCGCGAAGGGTTCCTGGTTATGCTACAAAGATTCGCTTCGCCCGTTTTATTTTGGGGGGTGCATGATAAATTCATTTAAAAACAATAGACCATCACTATTAAAACCCCCATGAAACTGATAGACTGAAGGGGGATGACAACACTACCAGCAAAGGAGTTCACATATGCGTTTACGAAGCAGAAGAGTACAGCTTGTTATAGCCCTTGCCGCTTTGTTTATTATGGTATCGGCGTTCACAGCAGGTAAAATGTGGTTTCAGAGTGAAAAAAGCGAGCCCCCCGGTGTCGTGTCCTCACTCACGCATCATGACTCTGCACCCGTTACCACGATGCCATCGCAGCAGAATCAGCCGACAAGCACCTCTGAAAGCGTCGACAATACAACTGTTGAACACACGGATATCTTGCTTATCGGCAGTGAGCTGGAAGGTCTCTATTTAGCCAGAGCGGCAGCGGACGAAGGTTTAAAGGTGAAAATACTTGACCCCAGATCTGCTTTTGGCGGCCAAGTTTTGCAGAGCCAGATGCTATTTCTAGACGAAACTCGTGACGAACAAGGTAAACTACTCGTACAAGGTCGGGCAAAAGAGCTCTTTGACGGCTTCAGAAGCGCTAAAATTCGCAAATTGCCTGAGTTCTCAGCTTATATGAACAAACTGATTAAAGATATCCCTTTAGAGTCCGGGATTCAAATAGACGAAGTCGAACAAACGAATACCCCTGATAACCTGCATAAAGTCAATTCCATCACCTATACGAATCAACAGCATGAAATCAAGAAAATTTCTGCTTCTTATTATGTCGACAACAGCGACTATGCCGCTTTGATTTCTCGTTTAAACGCCACACGATTGCCAGGCCTGGAAAGTTTCTATGGGCAAAAGAATATCGAATACATGAGCGCCGGCATGATGATGAAATTTAAAAATGTTGATTGGAAAGCTTTCAAAATGGCATTTAACGCTCTAAAGCCAGATGAGAAAAGCAAGCAATTCGGCGGCGGATATGTCAATGACAGCTTCGCCATTGGACTGAGCGGGATGACTAAAGCCTACCAGGCTTCCAATGATCGTGTGTTTCTGCGAGGTTTAAACGCAGTCAATCAACGCGATGGAGATGTTCTGATCAATGCCCTGCTCGTGTATACGGTTGACCCTGCTAACGCTTCTTCTATAGAAGAAGCTGTTGCTCTTGGCAATAAGGAGACACCCTTAATATTAAATCATTTCCGTAAAACTTTGCCCGGCTGGGAACACGCTCAATTAGGCGACCTGCCCACGTATCCGTACGTTCGTGAATATAATCATTATGAAATGGATTATGTCCTGAAACCTTCGGACCTGTTGTCCGGAACCATGTTCTGGGACAATGTGAGTATCGGCGGGTATCCGCTTGATTTGCAAGGAACGAGTGCAAACAAGTGGGGGATTGAGATGGGGCGTCCGGATAAATACGGCATGCCGCTGCGCAGTTTCTTACTGAAAAATTATGACAACGTCATTGCAGCAGGCAAGAATGTGGGCTCCTCCGCTATTGCTTATGGCAGCACCAGAATTCAACCGAACACAAGTCTTGCCGCAGAATCGATCGGCGTTATTCTAGGCCAATTGCATGGCAAGCAAAGGCTTAGAGACATACAACCTGAAGAAATGGCAAAACTGCAGCAATACTTGGCCGGCCACTATCAAATCAAGCTTACCGGCGTTACCGCTATCAACAAAATTAGCGGGTGGAACGAAGAGGAAATCAGAAAGCTCGACTCCGGTGAAATTACGTATCCGAATTATGTGCATACACGCAAAAAAGCATCTGAAAAAACGCCTGACAAAATCAAGCCTTCTGCTAAGCCCAGTGTAAAGCCTAGTACAAAGCCTTCTGACAAACACCCTGCCAGCCCGCCAATAAAAGGATAAAAAAGACCGCGCATTCGCTTTGTCGCAAAGCATAATGCGCGGTCTTTTCTATTATCATCGAAGCCCTCTGAAAAACAGTTCAAAAGTAAGCGCCATCTGGTTGGATAGTTTCTCATCGCCTTGTCCCATTCCCCAATGTAGCAGTGTGCCGTGATAGGTTTGAACCGCAAGCTCCGCAATCAACTCGGCGGGCATGGAAGTACTAATCTCGCCTCTCGCCATTGCTGCATGAATGACGGGAATAAGCACTTGCTTAAACTCTTCCGTTTTGGCATTTTCAGATTCTAGGAGTTTCTTATTATTCAATGTGCACTGAAACATCGCTAATATAAGCGGGCGACTTAAGGGGAGCCGCCGCAGCATCTCCATCAGCAATTCCCTCATCAGAGGAATAATAGGCCCTTGTTTATATTGAAGTTTGGAAATTTCCTCTGTGGCAATAACGATTTGAACATCACACAGGACATCCTCTTTATTTTCAAAATAATTAAAAAACGTTCCTTTCGCTACGCCTGCCCGCTCGGTAATTTGGTGGACTGTTGTCGCTTCATACCCCTGCTCTGCAAATAATTCAAGCGCGCAATTAATGATGTTTTTCCTTGTTGCAAGCTTCTTCTCTTCGCGGTTCATACCATCAACTCCGTTTTCAGCTCTTCCTCACAGTATAATCAAAATGCCGATTTTGTTCAACGATAAATATGACCGAAGGTTTAATAAATATCAATTCATGCTTTAACTATTACGATGACAGCAGATTTTCAACGTGAATAATATTTAATATTTAAAGAGAAAACCATATATGACCAGTAGTCTAAAATAATAATAACCTTTAATCATTATTAAGATATTTTACATGCTGCCTAAAAGGGAAACGTGCCTTGGAGGCCAACTCTCCAGACGCATTTTTTTATATTGAAACAAATGGAATTAGCATATATAATAAGTAAATAACTTAATATAACTTACAAACACTTAAGTGAAAGGAGCGTAAAGTCCTTGTTTCAAGAAGAACGGCTTATCTCTATTCTCAATTACTTAAAATCAAATAAGCGAATAACTGTTGATCACATCTGCGAGCTCTACGAAGTTTCCCGCGATACTGCAAGGCGCGATATGGTTAAGCTGGAGGAGCAGGGACGTATCGTTCGAACGCGCGGCGGCGCTATTCTCCCTACATTGTCCAAAGAGGTTGGCGGCTACGACCAACGCTTGCAGGCTGAATCCTCCTCCAAGCTGACCATCGGTAAAAGAGCTGCCGAGCTCATGCAGGACGGTGATTATCTCATGATGGATGCATCCACTACCGTTCTTCATGCGGCTACGGCGATGAATTCCAAACACAATGTCGTGGTGACAAGTTCTATCGAAATCGCGGCGATTTTGGCACGCAAAGCAGAGACAACCATTCATATGCTTGGGGGGGTCCTGGATAATAAACATCACAGTGTATATGGAGCCAAAGCCATCGAAATGCTGAACGATTATCATGTGGACAAATTGTTTATTGGGACGTGTGGCATTACCGAAGAAGGTTTATCTGCGCCAAACGAAGAGGACAGCTACTTAGTCAGAGAAATGATGCAGCATGCCGATCAAGTCATCGTACTCGCTGATCATTCCAAATTCGGCAAAAGATTGTTTCACCGTGTAGTAGGTTTCGAAAGCATTGATATTCTAATTACCGACCAAGCATTAAGTTCTGGAATCAAAGAAAGACTGCTCGCTTGTGAAGTCGATATTGTATTAGCTGGAGGGGAGCATCAACATGATTAAACTCATTGTAAGCGATTTGGATGGAACTTTACTCGATCACAGCAAAAAGGTGAGCCAACGGGAAATTGCGGCGATATCCAGAGCCAAAGAGGCTGGAATTGAACTATGTCTGGCTTCGGGCAGGATGCATAGTGAAATGCAGCGGGTTATGAAGGACATCGGTCACGAGACTTATTCCGTCTCGCAAAATGGCGCTTTTATCCATTGGAATGATGGTTCATTCCTGCAATCCAAGCTTTTCGAGCCGGAACTCGCTCATCGGGTGTATCAGCTCCTGAATGACTTTGACATCGTAAAGCTGATTTGCTCTGGCGAGGCGAATTATATTGCCCGTGTTTCTGCTGCATCCGACGAGATAGAAGCAAGAATGTTCCAACCGTTTATTGTCAAATCGGATGCGGAGCAAGCACTGGGAACTGACCTTCCAACCTGTAAATTTTCTCTTTTTGGTGAAATTGAAATTTTGCTGCAGGTGATTCAAGTATTGAAAGATCAGTTAGGCGACCAAGTAGAAACGTTCATCTCAGACAAAGATTGCCTCGACATCATGCCCCAGCATGTTTCCAAAGGCAGCTCGCTGCTCGTCTTGCTTGATCAATTGGGCTTGCAGCCTGATGAAGTCGCTTGTTTCGGAGATTCATTTAATGATGTATCCATGTTCGGCATTACACCGCACAGTTTTGCCATGAACGGGGCGCATCCTGAGGTAAAGCAAAAAGCAACCTATCAAGTTGGATCTGTTGCAGAAGCGATCGGACACGTTTTTACTCATAACGATAAGCAATTGCTGCAAGGAAAAGGAAGCTCGAATTTATGAAAAGATTATTAATCATGGGCTGCTTGGCCTATTTATTGACAGGCAGCACTCACGTTATTTTCGGAGCCGTTTTGCCTGAGCTGCTGACCTACTATGGACGGAGCTATAGCGACGGGGGCCTTCTCGTGTTTATGCAATTCGGCGGATTCCTGCTTGGCGTCCTCAGCATGCCTTTCCTCATTCGCCGAATAAGCCGTAGAAGTACAATTACTACGGCTTTTGCCATGCTTGGCATTGCGATGTTCGCCATCGTTTTATTACCGCCATGGCCGATTGCCGTGTGCCTGACATTTCTGGCTGGCATTTCGTTTGGACTTGTCGAAGCCAGCATCAGCACCTTTGTTCTTGTAGCAGCAAAAGATCAGCAGGCCTCCGCCTTCAGTAAACTAGAAGTATTCTTCGGGCTGGGAGCACTTGTGATGCCGCTCGTATCCAGCATGCTGATCGCTGGCGGAGCTTGGAAATATTCCTTCCTTTTGCTCGGCGCAAGTGCAATAGGCACAGGTCTCATTTGGTCAAAATTATCTTTGGGCGAACATGATGAGCTGCTAGCCCATCGGGCAGATCGTAAGGGACATTCAGAGAAGCCACCGGCTTTGACGAGAAGATCTTTGACATTTCTATGCTTGTTCATGGTCGTGTTCTTCGTTTACTGCGGGATGGAAAACACCATCGTTAATTTCTTGCCGTCCATCTTTATCGATCAATTAAAAGCTTCCAGTTCTCTTTCTTCACTTTCCGTGACTGCTTATTGGCTTGCTATGGTCTTAGGCCGGGTTTTTGCCGGAGCGCTCGCTGAGAAAATGACGTATTTCCGTTATTTAGTCGTATCCTTTGCCGGCAGTCTGCTCATCGCTATTCTATGGATATTCAGCACGCAGCTTTGGAGCAGCTTTGCCATCGTGTTACTCCTTGGTTTCTTCATGTCCGGCATGTTCGCCATCGCTTTGATTTACGCCAACCAGTTGCTTCCCGGTCGAACGGAGCAATCCACGAGCACACTCATCGCATCAGGCGGACTTGGCGGTTCTCTCCTTCCGCTCGCGGTAGGTTGGGGGATGGACCATTTCCACGTCGGTGTATCAATCTGGTTCATATTAGGCGGAATGTGCTTGACGCTAGTTATTATTTTGTACTCTTCTCAATGGAAGGGCCGGGCTTTGAGAACGGGCTGAAATAACCAAAGAAAGGTGAATGCTTCTCCTTCCCCCTGAAACTAATAAAGGCACTGATTTTTCGGACAAAATCAGTGCCTTTTTGTGTTACCTCAATAGATTTAATTGTATGCGAATGGCCTTCTCTTCAAAGTGGACATCCTTGACGCCAACCAGTTTAGGCAAATACTCCTCTAGAGGGATTGAAATGGGAGCTAACTGAACCCAATCGCTTGGTATTTGAACGTCATTGATCCTTGTTCCGATATGCTGGATGTTGATATTCTGACTGTCCCATGCTAAATTGAACCACATCTTGGCGCCGACAGGTATTTGATCGCGCCAACGGATATTCACGTCCGCTTCCAGGTCTGTCCCCCGAAGTGTAAGCTTGGCGCCTTCTATTTGAATATCGTTAGGCAGTGTAGAGTGTGCAGCCAATTGCTTTTTGACGATATCGTTGATGTCTTGTTCGGTTAACTCCGCTTCCAGCTTGCGGGTTCGGATCATGTCTATGATCTTGCCCGTGATTTCAACTTCCTTGTAGTTCAGATCCAGCGCTTCCGCCGGCTTCACATACCAAGCCATACCTGCACATATGGCGGCTAGGACAACAACCGTGCCGATGATGAACCCAAATAGCTTTTTCAATGCATCCTACGCCCCCTCATCTCCCATGATGTGCTGGACGTCAAAGATACGCCAGAAACTTAAGCATTTGGCGTATCTTTGCCCTGCTGCTTCGCCTTGAGCCAGCGCGGAGCGCCCTTGCTCTTGCGGTCCCGCTCACGCTGCGCCTTCTGAGCGGCCGGGCTTGCGGCCTTGCCGCCGGCGGCCACGCCGCTGCGCGCTGCCGGCTTCGCCGCTGCAGCAGCGTCACGCTCGCCGCGTGCGGCAGGGGCCGCCGCGCTAATGCGAGCCGTGCCCGCCACAGGCGCAGCAGTATCCCGCGCGCTTGCGGCTGGTCCGCGTGCGGGTGCAGCGCCGCCTGCAGGGCGCGCAGCTTCCCTGCGGCTGCGCATGGCAGCCGCTGAGCGGTTCTGGGCCGGGTCGACGATCTGGCCCTCGTACATCGCCTTTGGCGCAATCGTGATGCCGAGCTGTTTCTCGAATTTGTTCATGATGAACAGTTCTTTAGGCGTCACGATAGAAATCGCCGTTCCTTTGCGGCCCATCCGGCCTGTCCGACCAACGCGGTGAAGGTAATACTCCGCATTCGTGGCTGGATCCAGATGAAATACGTGCGTAACACCTTCGATATCTAAACCCCTCGCTGCAATATCTGTGGCAAGCAGGAGTTGGAATTTGCGCTCCCGGAAATGGCTCATGACTTTGGCCCGCTCTTGTTTACCCGCTTCACCATATAGGGCTTCTACCGAAAGGCCGACGTATTTCAGCTTGCCCACAACCTCGGCAATATCAGCCGTGGCATTAATGAAAACGATCGCGGAAGGGGGATTAATAAGGCGAACCAGTCTGCGCAGAGTATCAATCCGTTCTCTTTCTTCGCATACGAAATAGCAATGCGTAAGCGTATCCGCAGTCCGTTGACTTGGATTGATTTTCACGATAACGGGTTCCTGCATCCATTTCTGGGCTGCTTGTTCAATACTGGCCGGTATCGTCGCAGAAACGAACACGGTTTGACTTGAACGTTGCGTCCCTTTGAGAACGGCATCCACTTCATTCATAGAACCCAGCTCAAACACTTGGTCCACTTCATCAACAATGGCAATTTTCACATGATGAAGGCTTAGCTTACGCAATTTCATAAGCTCTAGCAATCGCCCCGGCGTACCTACTGCAATATGCGGGTTAAGTTTCAGCTTATCCACTTGTCTGGACATGGCGGCTCCGCCGATGAGAGATTGCGAGCGTATCTGTCCGCCCTGCGTTAACTTCTCAATTTCCCGTAAAATTTGCATACCCAGCTCTCTCGTGGGAACAACAACCAGTACTTGAAGCTGTTTTTGCTGAGGATTAATTTGTTGCAGCGCAGGCAGCAAGTACGCCAGTGTCTTTCCTGTCCCTGTTTGTGACTGTATAATTGCATCTTTCCCTTGCATAAGCGCGGGAATTGCCTCTTCTTGAATAGGTGTAGGCTGGGCAATACCCGCCTCATTTAATTTATGTACATAAGACTGCTCGACCAGCAGTTGTTCAAAGCTTGTACTCAATTCCAAAAACCCCATTTCCTCTAACCTTTTCCCCCAATTATAAGCGACAACCATTAAACGATACAAATGAACAATAAAAAGCGCTGTCCGCCAGGAACAGCACTTCGCATATGCACGCCTCATTATTCGTGAAAAGTTCCCCAATCCTCAATCAATCTCTGCCTGATGGCTTCGCGTGCCCGGAATAAACGCTGGCGAATGACGCCCTCCGTCACATCCAGCTCGCTGGCCATCTCTTTGTAGGAAAGGTTATGTATCCATTTCATTGCGATGATTTGCCGATAGGAGGGGCTTAACTGATTGATATAGGTCACAATAGCCTCGCGCATCAGCTTTAACTCAACTTCTTTTTCGAGCGGGACCCAATATTCGGACGTCGGCGCAACTTCTTTCGTAACGAGGATAAGTTCAGCTTCAAGCTCCTCCCGATTGCGCTTGTGCTTGCGCAAATGGTTGAGCGTAACGTTACGGGCAAGCTTTTTTACCCAGCTTTCATATTTGTCGATTTCCTTCAACATTGGCGCTTTGCGAACCACTCGCAAAAAGGACTCTTGAATTATATCTTCAACCCCGGCATGATCTCTTAAAATAAAGTAAATCATCGGATATACAAGCAAATAAAACTCCTGATAAACTTGCTCTTGTAGGGCAATATCCAAAGTATAGAAGTCACAGGTAAATATCAGCGTCAAATACTTCGACATAAAAGCCCCCCACCACAGCCAGCTCTAAACCATCTTTGTTCCCTACTTCATATTAGGGCATTAGAGAGCAGTAAACAATATTAAAACGTAAAAAAAATGGGAGATTCTTCCTGTCTCATTCTAGCCAATTTCTGATCCAGCCATGTAAACACATCATCAAGCGCTTTTTCATCTTCCTTTTTTGGAAATCTATGATCCAATCCTTCGTATAAAGCCATGGAATAATCCTTGCCCGCGCGTTCAAGAGCGCTTCCCAGCTTCCGTGCATGCGCCACAGGAACCTGCGTATCCTTTGTACCATGGATAATGTAAACAGGCGAGTCCACCTGCTCCACCCACTGTACTGGCGAGCGCTGTATGTAGGCATCCAGGTGCTTCTTGGGATGCCCGACAACCCGCTTCAGCATTCTTCTCAGGTCAACACGCTCCTCATACGTATCGAACATATCGCTTAATCCGCTCCAGACAACGACTGGGCCGACATTGCGGCTTTCTTTGGCTGCGCGAAGCGCCATCACTGCCCCGCGGGAAAAACCGATTAAGGAAACTGGGCCTGGCATGACTTCTTCTAAACGCTGTACCATAGGAATGGCGTTCAACACATCAAACCGATCCTCCCCGCCGAAATCCTCGCGGCCTTCTCCACCTTCATTTCCCCGATAGAAAGGGGCAAACACGACATATCCCCGCTGTGCCATGGATACGATTCTACGCTTGCGTACCATCCCAACCCGCCGAATGCCACCGCGGCAATAAATAACGGCAGGTCTCCGCCCATCTCCTTCAGGCACAGCCAGAAAGCCCTTCACACGTAATCCTTGACTGCTATAGGTAAGAAGATACAGCGATACATGCTTGGCATAGCAGCGGAGAGCCTCCCTTGCCAGCATTTGACCGTCACTTTCCGTCGATTCCCTTAATGTCATACATGCGTGCCTCCTATTTTGACAGCCATGAACCCTTGCGATAGACTGATTATACACTTTAATATTCCATCCGAAGGGATGATCCTATGAATACAGAATTTGAGAAAGAATTCGATGCTTTGCTGGTAAAGACAGCTGAACTGATCACGGGCGACACTTCGCCGGAAATGATCGGTAAAATCAAGATTTGGGCTCTTTATAATCACATTCATAAATCGTTGCCCGCCCTTGCCTCCCATTGGAATCAAACACATCCAATCGGCAAAGCGGAGGTTCGGCGCATTTTCGAAGAAATTCGCGATTTAAACGGAGCTCTAAAGAAGACGGATCATTTAAATCCCTAAGAAAACCTGAGGCTGCGGCAAGGTTCTTAACCAGACTCATACGTTTGAGCATGGGGAGGGAATTGGGCATGTTGGGCATGGGATTCCAACCTCTGTTAAAATGGTGTTCCTTGCATGGATAAAGTGGTGCGAACACGGCTTTAAAGGTGGCCGCTATCGCTTTTCCACCCCACACTCATTCCCATTCCCTCTTCTGTGCTGCCTTCCGGTATTCCTGTCCATGAGCACCCCTGTGAGATTCCGGGTACATTTCGCCTCCGCAAGATTCGCAAGAAAACGGAGGAGGTACTGCCGGACCGCCTATTCCCATGCACAGTGATGTCGACGGAACTACGATGCCTTATTTCATGGTAACGTCCTTTTTCTCCCCCTGAAGCGGAACTAGGGTGCGCTAAATGAGCGAAACTGTGCCTACAGCCCAGCATTTCCTGCTCATAAGGCACAGTAGTTCCGCGAAACGTCCCTACAACCGAAAATACCGTCTCTTAATGCATCTACGTTCCGCTCACCCGTACAAAAAGACGATCTACCGCAGATCGAGGCGGTATCGGGTGATCCAAACTGCAGCGGCACTTCCGGATCTTCTACGTTCATTATGTCAATGCTCGTACCACACGATGTGTGCGGAATCTCTCCGCTCTCAGCGAGCTCATCACACAAATAAAACCTGACGACTTATGCATTT
This sequence comes from Paenibacillus tabacirhizosphaerae, assembly GCF_040812395.1. Classification (GTDB taxonomy): domain Bacteria; phylum Bacillota; class Bacilli; order Paenibacillales; family NBRC-103111; genus Paenibacillus_E. The sequence continues at coordinate 12,624 of NZ_JBFNXH010000033.1, forward strand.
TGACGTGAACAAAAAAGCGGAATCCCTTCAAGAGGTGATCCGCTTTTTCTCATTTTTTATTCAATACTTTTGTGGCAATCCGGTCGAAAGCTCTGGGGAACAAGTGAAATAATTTGACGCCTACACCCGCTACAAACGGCAAATTGATTTCAGGCACGTTTTTTTCGATTGCCTGCATAAGCGCCTTTACAACCTTTTCCGGTTTAAGCATAAACCAGGAAATGTTTTTCACATAATTGCCGCTTGGATCCGCCTTATCGAAAAACGGAGTCGAAATAGGACCCGGATTAATCGCCGTAATCGCAACCCCAGAACCATTTATCTCCTGACGCAAACTATTCGTAAAGCCAAGGACCGCATGCTTAGTTGCGGAATACCCCGTGGATTTGGCCGAACCGATTTTGCCCGCCATGGAGGCGATATTCACGATATGACCGCTGCCCGCATCCAGCATGTGCGGAAGAACAGCTTTCGTGCAACGCACCAAACCCATATAATTGACGTTCATCATATCTTCAAAATGCGCTAAAGGCGCATCTACAAAAGATTCGAAAATTCCGTAGCCGGCATTATTAACCAAAATATCAATCCGTCCATATCGCTCGATAATCTGCGCAACGACTTCTGCTACTTGCTCCGCATTTGTTACATCCATTGGATACACAGCGTGCTCTCCGGGCAGCCCTGCTGCAATTTCTCCTAATTTGTCCGCACTACGTGCCGTTAATATCGGTATCGCCCCTTTGGCACAAAATTGCTGCGCCATGACCGCGCCAATACCGCTGGAGGCTCCTGTGATTAGCACTATTTTATTCGTAATGTTCACTGTTTCCTTCTCCTCATCTCACTCGGGATGCATAAAAAAATGGAGTCGCCGCTACAGCAGCACTCCATCGATTCTAACATATTTCGTCAATTCTTACTCAAACGGCTGCTAAGTAATGAGGACTTGAATGTCCAATTCGCCAATACTTTCCATAATCAATGGAATAGTGAGCGCTTTCTTCGGTACAAAACCTGCTGCCGTTGCCGATTGAACGATCTTGGGAGGTGTAATATCAACACGGACCCCTTGGTTGAAAAGCATGGTGCTTGCATTGCCGCTAATCATATTCCCGAGTTCGGATATGGCACTTTTGCCCATCTCATCCATTTCTGTCACAATGAAGCCGCCCATCATGGCAGATACCATCTTGAGCGCAACCTCTTCAGCCAAACCAAATACGATGTCGCCTTCCATTTGGCCCGTCATTCCGATTTGAATCCAGATATAATTCTCCACAAATTTAATGTCTTTGATGCCAAGCTGCCCAGTTGTAGGGCGGATGTTAGCAACTTGCTCGATGACGATTCTAGCCGACTCCAAAAAGGGATTAATGTACTCAGCCTTCATAAGATCCCGATCTCCTTTGTGAGTAATATCCGCAGAAAAACGACCTTTTGTTACAGTATACCTAAATTTCCGGGACAAGTACACAGCATTTTTTCGTTATATAGTGCCAAATACTCAGATTTGCATCCCAATAAATTCCTTGAACTGCAGCAGCCTGGAACGCTTGGATGATCTCTCCGAAAAGGTTTGGTTTCATAGTTTCGAGACATATGTTCAAACAAGATAAAAATCAAACAAAAAACAAGGAAAAATATATATATTTCTGTCGAACCCTGATACACTTATGGGAGAAATTGACTTTAAGGGGTGCTCAGAGTCATCATGGTCAAACCGGCTGCAACGATTCGAAGTTGGACTTTATTTCAAATTGCGCTAGCTTATCATATTATCGTCATTATTGTGCTGTTTGCAATTGCCATTCTATTTCAACGTATCGACCTTTCGCAGAACTTCAAGTATGTCGGAATTGCGTTTTGGCTAGGTATGATTGGTGTTATACTTGGACTTGCCATTTATTTCTTCACATTAATTAAAGAACGCGAAGCGAGATTGAAAGAAAGCGTGGAACGTTACAAATCGCTTTACGACAACCATCCGGATTCGATTATTTCCTTCAGCCTGGATGGTGAGGTGCTCACTTCCAATCATGGTTTGGAAAGCTTGCTGGGGCTGGGGCGTGACATCTCCCTGCTCACTTCATTCATTCCAATGATTAATCCACCGGACTTGCTTAAGGCACTGCATCATTTTCAAGTCGCTTCTTCCGGGATGCCCCAGCATTTTGAAGCAGCCTTTGTCCATCAGAAAGGGTTTCCAGTGCAATCCAACGTGACTTTCGTGCCCACCATGGTGGACGGACATATCGTCGGGGTCTATGCGATTCTGAAAGACTTAACTGAAGTCAAAGAGCAGAAGAAAGAAATCGATAAACTGCATAAGCAAAATCAACTCATTCTTAATTCTGTATCCGAGGGCATTTATGGCATTGATATGACGGGAAGAACCATCTTCTGGAATAAAGCGGCGGAAACGATGACAGGCTGGAAAGTCGATGAAATGCTAGGCCGGCAAATTCACAATTTGATCCGCCCCGAGAAAAGCGATGGCACCCTTTTCACGAGAGAGGAAAGCCCTATTCTAAACACGGTCTTGAATCGCGAAGTAACCGTTGTGAAAGAGGATTTGTTTTGGAGGAAGGACGGGACGAGCTTCCCGGTGGAGTATATGAGCAGCCCGATGCTGGAAGGCAAAGGTCATCTGCTCGGCACTGTCATTACGTTCCAAGATATAACCGAGCAGAAGAAGACCCAGGAGCTCCTCATCAAATCCGATAAATTGTCGGCTGTCGGTCAACTTGCTGCTGGGGTAGCACATGAGATTCGCAACCCCTTAACCGCTTTGAAAGGCTTTCTGCAACTGCTCAAAACGAATAGCCCCAAAGAACAATATTACATTGAAATTATGCAAAATGAGCTCCAGCGCATTGAATTCATCGTCAATGAATTTCTGTTTGTCTCCAAGCCTCAAGCGACTCATTTCGAATCGCGAAGGCTGGATTCCATCGTAACGAGCACCATTGAGCTGCTGCAGCCACAGGCGTTGCTGGGCAATATCCAGATCGAAGCGGAGCTTGCACCTGAACTCCCTCTGGTATCGTGCGATGAACATCAAATTAAACAAGTGTTTATTAATATTTTGAAAAATGCCCTGGAGTCTATGACGCTGGGTGGCATCATGCGAATTCAGGCCATGCCTACGCAAAATGGCACAGAATTAACCGTTCGCTTCATCGATCAGGGCTGCGGGATTGCCCCGGAACGGCTGCCTAAGCTTGGAGAGCCCTTCTACAGCACGAAGGAAAAAGGGACCGGACTTGGCCTCATGGTATGTTACCGCATTATTGAAGCCCACGGCGGAATGATGAAAATACAGAGCAAGCTGGGGGAAGGCACGAAGGTAGAAATTACGCTTCCTTCGATGCGCTAAATTGAGTTCTCCAATAAACGACCATGTTGGAAGGAAAGAAGATAACGGAGTTAGCTGCGACTTAAAGCAACTTCTATATAATCAGGGAGTGTATGGATGATGACTGGTTTTCTCATTGATTTAGACGGAACGTTGTACAGAGGTCACGAGCCGATCCCTCATGCGGCGGCATTTATCCGCCTGCTAAACGATAATCGCTTACCGTATCTACTCGTTACGAACAATTCCTCGCGTACGCCTGAACAGGTATCCGAGCACATGCATGAGCTTGGCATTGAGGTGCCCGCCGATGCCGTGTACACGTCTGCGCAGGCAGCCGCGCAGTATATGGCCGAGCAGCGGCAAGGCTCCCGCGTGCATATGATTGGCGAAGCCGGGCTGGAGATCGCCTTGGCGGCGGCCGGCTTCCAGCTTACTACGGAGACGCCGGATTACGTCGTCCAAGGCATTGACCGCAGCTTCACCTACGCGAAGCTGGCAGAAGCGGTCGGCCATCTGCATCATGGCGCAACTTATGTCTTAACCAATCCCGACCGCATGCTGCCGTCGGATGGAGGGCTGATGCCAGGGGCAGGCTCCCTGGCCGCTTCGATCACCGCCGCCTCCGGCGTGGAGCCGGTGGTGATCGGCAAACCGTCGCCGATCATTATGGCTTACGCCATTGAGCGGCTTGGACTGCCCGCCGCCGATATCTGGGTCATCGGCGATAATGCCGCCACAGACATCCGCGGGGGCGCGGTGTCCGGCTGCCGCACGGCGTTGGTGTTGACTGGCGTCGCCACCGCAGCCAATGTCCAGGCCCAGCTGGCGTCGGCAGGCGTGACGCCGGACTTGATCTGCGACGACCTGTTGGACTTCGTCCGGCAGGCAAATCTTGAAATGAATCCCAGCTGACATGCGTTTAGCGGTAATATTTCACACAGCGTTTTTATCCTGATAATCATAGAGAAGTTTTATATTGTAGTTCAGTTTTTTAAAGTGAGTTGAGTTCAAAAATAAATGAACATGCTAAGAAACAAGGGTTTAATGTGAATTGGCTCTGTAGGAGAGAGTTTTGTTGAATGAAAAACTAGGACTTATATTGTTCTCCATATTTCTACTAGCTGGAGGATTAATGAGTATTGCAAAACCTCAATTTGCATGGAAGCATGGATTTGCAGGACAAAAATCAGGGAAAGCTTCCAAGTTTGATTTGAAACTAGTAAGAGTAATAGGATATTTTTTAGTTTTTGTTGGCATTATTTTGTTTATGACAGGAATAATGGGTTTAATAATGCAAGCGTAAGCGCATTGCTAGATAAGTGAATTCATATAAAAGAGAAGTTCCATAAAAAGTAAATCCCTCTGCATTAATCATTTGCAAAGGGATTTTACATTTTCCATTGTTACTTCTCCGTATTCCCGTTCCAAACTAACAATGAACAACATTCCATATGTGTCGCGACGGTGAAAGGGATATATGTTCTCGTTTATATTCATACCAACACGATTATTGCTTCTCTCGAAAAAAACTCATTCCCACTTACGTAATACTGTTAAGATACCAACCAGTAATAATATAGAGCCTAAATAACGGTATGAGCTAATATACCCCTTTTTTATCTCAACATAACTCCCCGTGTCCATACTTTGGTTAATCAAATAAATGTTAGCAGCATCATTACCAAGTCCAGCGCTTTGAATTAATACAAATAAACCAATAATTGCAATAATTAAGGATGCAATTCTTATGATTACATTTATCTCTTTTACACTTACATTCTTATTCATACTATACTCCTTTGAACTACAATTTTAATTAAATTGTAGTTCCAGTAATCATCCGCGTAAGGACTTGCATCAATCTTCCCTTTAATGTATTACCGTCCTCGATTAATACTTAAAACTATGTATAATTGCTGGAAAAATACCCAAAATGAAAACCACAAATCCTATCACGACATTCAGTAAAAATGAACGTTCCTACTTATTTTGATTACATTGAGTTAGCCTATATTTCTTGATCTTCAGTCAAATGCTACACCTCCATAGGGGAGTCATTTATTCAGCCATTTCTTCTTATCCCCCCCTTAAATCAAACCAAGCGCGTTTAAAAATGTATGGGATAAAATAACGGGTCTTTTTAAAGGTAAAGATACTCTTCCAAAAGGTAGGGACATTGTTGGCACAGATTTTAATGAAATTAGACCAACACAGGAAATGGTTAATCCTGAAAGAGTACAGTATTATGCAGATAAGTTATTGAAGGGTGAAAAAATAGATCCAATTATTGTCTATGATGTTAAAGATGTCGGCAGATTTATTGAAGAAGGTCATCACAGATATGTTGCAAGTCAATTAACTGGCATACCGGTTGAAATAACTGTTCGCCAGGGAAGCGGACCTTCTGGGTTACTAAATTGGTCTGAGGTTAATTGGAAGGAATATATTAATGAAGATCAATTTTGGGGCGACTAATAGTATAAAGGAGAGTTTATGAAAATTATTAAAAGTATTACGCCTGACGGTCTTAATTATATTGACGAAACTGGAATGGATAAATTTGTTGATTTCAAGGAATGCAATGAGAACTGGATACAATACAGAAAGAGAAGAGAAAACTTGAATGATGAAAAGGTTGAATATATTAGAGGACATGATAAGTGCATAGGACAACGGGACAGTTGTGCTCAACCTCATTTTATTGAGTTCTTTACAAGACCTTTTACAAGATTCGAATTTGAGGAATCAACAGAATGCTCATCTGAGGAAGCATTTGCACAACTAAGAAATAATATTATTTCTGCTGGTTGGACTACGATTGACTTAAGCTAAATTCATAATTCTTATAAACCTTGATTGGCTCTATGCTTATCAAGGTTTTTTTAGTGGTCCCCATCCTCCAAAGGGAAAATAGGCAAAAGAAGGATCGATCCTATGCCTCTGGCACCCCTCACAGCCTCACTGCGCCTTATGCAGGGATAAACGGCTTACCCCCAAGTTGATTCCTTGCAGGGATGGCTTGCAGTCTTTCAAACCCTAGTCGGACAGGCTCCGCTGTTAGGTTCGGTTTGAAAGGCGCAAGCTCCCTGCTCGGTGAATCAACAGCGGCAAGCCGTTTATGCGCATAAGGCCCAGCGTGAGTTGTTTCGGTTGCCGTGGGCAGCGGCTTTGATCCTTCGGATCGGTTTAAAACCATCGTTCGCGCCGCGGCCAAGGACAGACGGCTTTTTACAACCGCTCTTCCCGCAGGGCTTCGCTCCTTTCCCCTTCTGGGGCTGGATACGCTCATGCTCCTGCTGGCTTGATCCTCACCACGGCCCTTATTCACGGCTGCATAGGCTTCATCGGTCGATTCTCCTGCTTCATGATGCGGGTGTCTGTCCAAACAACGCTTGGACAGACAGGCAT
>NZ_JBFNXH010000034.1:0-11068 GCF_040812395.1 Paenibacillus tabacirhizosphaerae
ACCCGCTATAAAGATGTGGGGGTATAAACCTTGGGAATGAGTCCGTTTGGAGGTTCTAGGAGGCTGTCAGGGGGCGTGCCTAGCGTGAGCGTAATGGTACGCCCCCTGACAGCCTCCTTAAATTTGAGGAAAGTAGGGGAATGTTTTGAAGGATAAAGTTAAAAGCAAAAAAATTCAAATAGGAATAGCTGTTATATTTGGTATTTTAATTACGTTGATGGGTGGGGGTAAATTTATGATTTATTTTGTTATAGCCGTTTTGTTTTTCTTTATGGGCAAAAAGTACTCGGATGTATGGAAGCTCTATCATGATTGGAAGTTAGCTATAAAAGTAAATACCGTTCAATTTTCATCGAAGCAAATGGAACTTTTAGTCAATGAAAATAAGACTTTAAAGGATGAAATTTCGTCAGCAAATCAAAGATTACAGGTTTATCAAATGACTTCTGTAAAGGCGAGTGATTAGTTATGACAATATCTATTGTTACAGGTTTGCCGGGCTTCGGCAAAACATTGAAATTATGTGAATTTGGAATTAGAGCAATGGCGGCAGGAAAGCATGTTTATGCAAATTTTCCGATGTGGAATTTTCCTGATCCTAAGTTTAACGATTTATATCATCGCTATAACGATCCTATTGAGGTTTTAAGTAATCCAGATATAAAAAACAGCTTAATACTCATGTCTGAGGTAAATATTCTTTTGTCGCTTCGCAAGATGTATCAAATACCTGATCACCTTTGGGATGATTTTCGTCAGCACAGAAAAGACGGAAATAATATCATGGCCGATGCTCAGGATATGATTGATGTTGCTTGGATGTTTAAAAATTTAATTCAATATCAATACCACATTTACATGAAATTGGCTTTGCCTAAAAAAAGAGATTTTTTGAATGGTCGTGCTTTTCAACTTGTACGAGTCAAGAACCCTCAACCAAAGGGAATGGATTATGGTCGACGTTATTGGGTTTATAATCCTGTATATTTTAATTATTACGATACGAATTTTAAATTAGAAAAATCAAAGAAACATTATGATACCGCACAAGAAATTATTCAGTCTCCTTGGGCTGATTATGAGAGAGAGCAATATAGCCGGCTATTATTTACGAAGTAAAAAATATATTTACAAAGTAAAAAATTCATGGTAAAATTTACTTAGTAAATATATTCCGGAAGGAGATTTCTAAGATGAATCAAACCGCCAATCATAGGATGCTTTTTGGTCAAAAAGAATTGGCTGATTTGCTTGGCATCACTAAACAAACTTTGTACGCTCGTTTAAAAAATGATGGTGGTCATATGTGGGGTAAGGAAGTTCCTGAGCCTGCTTATGTGGTATCTGCCACTAAGCTTTGGACATATGAACAGATTGAGGAAAAGATAATGGATTCATCGCCTTATAGTGATTGGTTTAAGGCTAAGGAACGTTTTTACAAGCTTGGACAGGTTGATATATTCGAAGCCATTAAAAAGGCTCAGAAGGGCGGCTGATGGCTTTTGATTATCTGCACAACTTGTAAAATGGCAACGATAGTATCTTTTATGGATGGATATGCTTGTGAACGTTGTGGTAGGCGATTTAAGGACGGTAAGACGGTTGTCAATAGAGGTAGAGACACAAGAACTATGAAACGCCTTATAACGGTTTCTGAGCGTTCTGGTGAGGTGGATATGGAGACGGGCGAGATCCTTTATGTTGAATCAAAGCAGAATAAGCAGTATACACCAGAAGAGCTTAAGTATTATCGAATGCAAGACATTACGAAAAAGGTAAAAAAGTACAAGGTGGGTGGTGAATATGTGTGACACCGATCTACTGGGAGCAATTGGGTTATTTTTTTCTATTGATGGTTTTTGGGGTTCCTCTTTTTTGGTTGTTTGTTGGGATTCCTCTTTGTAGATGGTTTGAAAATCAACTATCAAAGTAAATAGGGGGCTTTTCATATGGAATTAAGAAATATTTTCCAACCGATTATAGGATTGTTTTTAATGTCTTTATTAATAATTGGTGGATTATTTGGATTAAGTTATTTGGTCGATGGTTTTAAAGAAGCTCAAGCTGATATGGATGCAAAATCAAGATTTGTTTCTGTTAATGAAAATGGTATAAAGACGGTTACGGATAAAGAAACAGGATGTAAATATATTCAAGGTATATGGGATACCGCATTAACGCCTATGCTTGATGAAAAAGCGCAACCTGTTTGTGGTAAGTAACAAAAATGGTTTGAAATTATGAATCTTTGAAAGATGTTTCTTCTATTCTAGATATATTAGAATTATCTCGGGGCGCGATATTTTTAAAAACGCCGTAGTGATGCGGCATTTGGGGTTTTTGCTTTAACACATTAAAGCGTTTGGGGTGGTCAATTGAATATCGACATTGATTCAATAAAACTAGACTTCGAGTTTCTTAACTCGGTGGCTACGAATGTCGATTATAACGAACAAATTTTGGGTTACTATGCAGCTTTGATTGCTGAGGTAGATGAGAAATTAGATGATGATGCACGTTATGAACATTTGCGTGAATCTGTGGCTTCTAAGTCGGTTTCGTTTATAGATTATCAGGTATCTTCTCATCTAAGGCAGACTAATAAACAGCTTTATAGGAAACTGGAAACAATGTTCTGTTGTAATGACAAATGGTTTTTTGATGTTTATGAAGAACAAAAGGTGAAAGATTTTCAGAAAACTAATTTGTGTCGTGATAAGTTTTGTAATAATTGCAAAAAAGTTGGACAGGCGTCGAGAATGGCAAGATACATACCTGAAATAGAGAAGTACGTTCATTGTAAAAAAATTCATTTGGTTCTGACTGCTCCAAATGTTAATGGTGTTGATTTGAAGGATACTATTAAGATTTATTTCAAATGTTATGCTAGATTGATTGAGTATTTAAAAGGCAAGGAAGTTATAAAGGGGTATGATTTTTCCTCATGGGGCTACGAAGGTGCTGTAAGGTCATTAGAAGTAACTTATAGTGGTGATTCTTATCACCCACATATACATTCTCTCTTGTTGATGAATGAGGGTTTTGAGATAGGTAGTAAGTGTATTAAAAATGCTTTTTCCAAAAAGAATGGTCGCATTCGTAGAAGGTTTTCTGAAAAAGAAGAATTGATACAGAAGATTTGGTATTTACTTGTTAATGGGGTTAGGGTGAATAAGAAGAATATAGAAGATTTAGACTTAGGTTATAGCTGTATGATGGATGAATTTAAGGAAGGCGATTATCACGAGTTGTTTAAGTATATGACGAAGGGTAACGGTTCTGGTAATTCTGATGATGAGGATGCATTCATGAGTTTTGATAACTTTAAAATTTTGTACTTTGCTCTAATGAGTGTTAGGCAGATTCAAGGTTATGGTTGTTTGTACCACATTGAAGATACAGGTATAGAAGAAAAGTTTGATGAAGTATATGACTCTTTGATTGAACAGCTTCGGGAAAAAGAAAAACCCCGCGTAGCTACGCAAAGCCCGCGGGATTCCATTTACGATATTGGACAATATCGCTTAATCTCTCGTAAGAGATATCATTCTTACCTAAGAACATTATATCAGGCAGAAAGTGCCGCGACAACGGTAAACATTGTCGAACAGTTAGAATTTACTGAGAAGGGTCAGTAGTTTTAGGTTTATTATTATTATTTTTTGAAGGAACAATTTTTAAAGAGTCTGCAATTATTTTATTTTGTTTTTCAACTTGATCTTTTAATGAATTGATCTGGCCATTGAGTGTAGCGGCTTCGATCTGTGTAGCCTGAGCTAATGCTTGGGCTTTTTTTGTTTCTTCTGAGGCTGATTTTTCGGCATTGTGTGCTTTTTCTAAGTTTTCAGATAATAATTTAACATCTGCTTTGTGTCGTTCTTCAATTGCAATTTTTTCATTATTGATTTTTGTGATTTGGCTATGTAATCCTTCGCATTCTTTTTTGTGATTTCGATTAGTTTCCTCCAGGAGATTTCTGCTCGCTTTTTCGCTTTGTTTTAAATCCTCAATATGACGAGCATTTGATTCAACTTGTACAGTTAGTTTAATTACTTGGTCTGTTTCGTGCTGTAGCATATTTCGAGTAGTTTCATGATTTTGTTTTTCGATTTCTAATAATGTGTTTGTTTCTTTAAGCAGCTCCTCTACTTTTTCGAGTTCCGCGGCTAATTGATCGGCGGTTTCTGCTGTTTCCTTTTGTTGCTCCTCCATTTCTTTTTTCACTTCTTCTAACGCTTCGCGTTCTCCTCTAAGGCGTTCATTAGCCATTTCAATGGCAATATTCCAAATTTGCGTCGTGAATGCGTCTAATCGGCTTTTAATCGCTTCTGGTGCTTCTTCTTTGATGTCTAGTTCGTCTACTTTTTGCGTTTCTTTCCATTTTTTAAGGTATGTTTGGATAGTGCTATAGCTTCCGCTACCTAATTTTGTTCGGATGTCCGGTACACGTGGAGTTTTTCCCTCTAAATCAATTTCATTAGCCGCTTTAAATACCATTTCTTCTGTTATTCTGCTCATTTTTATCATTTCCTCTCATGTAATTTCTTAATTTCATTATAACATTTTACATTACATATTACAAGTGTAATATTACATAATTACATATTACATTACATTACACTAATTACATTACATTTATTACACTTGTCACTATTCAACAATTATTGATATGCTAAAAATAAAAACATTAAATGATTTATTGGGGTTGAATCATGCCGCGTCAACGGCTATCAGAAGATGAACGCAAGGAAAACGTTAGAATTAGGCTTAAAGCAAAGGTAATACGAGATTTATTGTTAGAAGGTAAGCTACAAGAGGTTATAGAGCGGATTATTGATGAATATCTAAAAAAACGAAGATTGTAAATTTTATCAAATTTTTTTACACTAAAAATGCATCGCGAAAATGTGTTCCCATAAAATTTCAAAAAAATAGGACTTGCGCATTATTAAATCTAGTAGTAATGTATGAATTATCGAAAAACTAGTACCCAGTTTTTCCAAATAAATGTATGAAAAAGCCCTCCGTCAACTTGGCGGGAGCCGGAGGGCTTTTATTTAGAGAACTAGGAATTTATCTCCTGATCTCTACATGCTTAGTATAGGTGTACCCATGTACATGGTCAATACCTATATTTCACATGTTTACCAAAAACCGCCATCTAATTTGATTGGCGGTTTTTTATTTTTTAATTACAAAATTAGGAGGAATTTTGTTATGGCATTGGTGCGAATTGAAGGTATGTTTATGGGCGCGAACCTTAATCAGAGTAATTTTGATGGGAAACAGAAGGTTTCCGTACAGGTTGATCTCTATCAAAAGAACTCTCCAGAGAAGAACAAGGCAGTTGCTATTAAAACAGATGATTTGGAGCAGCTCTCTTATTTTAATCAAAACTTCGAAGAGGGTTCTATGGTTGAGGTTCTTTGCACAACTAACGCGTATAAGAATGAAACTTACTACAAATTGGTTAGGGTACTTGGGGAATCAGCTTAATTACACTAATTTTACTTACTTGCTATCATTCACTTACTTTTGTTTAGCCGCCCTTCACTCCCTTAATACAAAAAAAGGTTTAAGCCTAACTCCTTAAACAAACGTAGAACGGAGTCCCAACTTCCCGTAGGGAAATCCTTTGGGACGGCGTGAAGCAGGGCGACGAATGTAAATCGTTAGCGCGAAGCGGTTTTTTTCGAAGGGCGAAGCACCACGGCTTTAATGCCGTGGGCAAGCCCGTAGAGAAAAAACAAGGGGAGGATATTATTTCGTGCGTTGTCCAATATCAGGAATAGTCACAGGATTTAGGATGCATAAAGGGGATAAAAATTCTTCTGATTATGGAGAATTGGATATTTTGCAAGTTGGAACTAAAGACTACAAATCTCATCTTGAACATATTTACGTTCAGGATTTGGATTTGATAGAACAGCTTTTAACAGATTATTCGTCCGGTTCGCTTCGTTGGATAAATACGTTTTGTCAACGGATTCCGAACGGTAGAGAAACGGTGTTTTTGCTTCAAAAGATCTTTGATATGTCTGAGGATGTTATACCTGTAGAGGATGGTTTGTAATGACAGAAGCGGATTTTCAGAACCAAGTCATAGAGTATTTAACCGCTATGAATGAGGTGCAAGTTAAGCAACTACATTACACCATTATTTGTTGCTTTTTCCTTATGCTACTTACTGGTTTTTTTATTGGTTATATAGTCGGGAGGAAGCGATGAAATGACGTTTTATGATTCATTTATCCCTTTAGTTGTTGAGGGTTGTGTGCTTTCTGCTGTTATAGGTTTTTTTATTCGCCTATTTGATGATCGGGGGGGTATTTAAGCCTTGGAGGATATGAAGTTTTTTGCTATTGCGTTATTGATTGGTTTTTTTGTTGGGATATTTAAACTGATTATGAATCGGGGAGGTTAGAGATTGAAAAAGTTATTATTTTTGTTCATGACGATGATGATGTTTTTTTCAATTTCTAATCATTCATATGCGTCTGATCCTGATGTCAAAATAACAGGTTTTACTTATTCAGGTTCTTGGCATGCGGCTTATGCGTCAACGCGGTCAATGGATAAACTTTTTGACGGTACGGTATCCTCAACTTGGGATCAAAACGCTGATAGTATTACTTCTGGAGATTATGTTCTGGTTGATTTCGGAAAAAAGTTGCATCTAGGTTATTTAAATTTTTATTTATTGGGTGCTTTTAATCCTGGAAATTTAGAGGTGTCTTTCTCAGATAATGGTGTTGATTTTACGTCTTTATGGTCAGATGTTATTAACATAGATAGTTTAGCTCCTCAAACACGTTCTTTAAATGTTGATGCAAGATTCCTGAAAATAAAAAAAATGGATTCCGCTCGTACTTATATTGGTGAAATAAATTTTTATGGTTCTGCTATTGATATTATTCCTCCAACTACTCCAGTTAATTTAATTGGCACATCAGGTGTTGAAAAAATTACTTTTTCATGGGATTCATCTACTGATAATTCTGGTGTTGCAGGATACAATCTTTATAAAAATGGAGTGAAATTTAATAGTTCTCTAATTACTTCAACTTCATATATTGCGACTGGTTTTCCAACGGAGACAAATTATAGTTGGCAAGTTTCTGCGGTTGATACGTTCAATAATGAATCCGCATTATCTTCTTCTGTTATAGTTTCTGCCATGGGATTGCCAATAAAACCTACACTATCATATGATTCGTTAACTAAAGAGTCGGTACGCTTAAAATGGGATTTGTCAGCTTCGACGTATGAGGTTTATCAGAATGGTACGAAAATTGATTCAACGATTTATTTGTTTGAGCACATAAATAATTTAATTCCTAGTACAAACTATTCTTTTTATGTTGTTGGTATAGATAAATACGGACGACATACGCAATCGGATTCGATAAGTATTAAAACGCTTGATCCTGATCCTAATGTTCCATCAGTTAATGTTACGGCAAAAAGCTATAATTCTTTTTCAATAGCTTGGGGTAATGATTCGTACACGCAAGACTATACGATTTATTTAGATGGTACACAAGTATCAAATCAAACGGGTACAACTTATGATTTTACAGGATTGACAGAAAATACAATTTATAACTTTACGGTAAAAGCTAATGGGTTTAACAGTGTTTCAAAAGCATCTACTTTATCGGTTAAGACTGACTCGAAGCCTGTTCCAACAATAACGAATGGTCAAATTGATTCTGGTTCATCACCTACAACCAAGTCATTATCTTATACTTCAACTGGTGGGGTTACTGAGGTTCAGGTTTATATTAACGGTACTTTTATGGGAACTTTTCCGGCATCACAGAATCCGATTTTATTGGATGTATCAAGTTTGAGTGGGATGACTGGTAATATTAAGATTCTTCCAACAGATAGTGGTGGTGTTCCTTTTACCTTTACTTCACCATTAGTGAGTTCAGGGGATACTTATTTTGATGAACTTATGTCTACTTGGATCTCTGGATTTGGTTTGTCAAAGAGCGCGTTTAGGTATATTGCTTTATCATGTATACCTTTAACGATACTTGTTGCTTTGTTCTTTTGGTACAGACATAAGTTTTATGGTTTCTTCGGTAAAGCCAAGACGGTTAAAACGGATATTAAAGAAGAAGCGAAATCAAATATAACTTTGTCCCCTGATTCTGGAACATTTTCTAAGCTTGTTTATAAGCAGTTATCTAAGATCGCTCAGACTGATAAAGTCAATTCTTCAAGGGCGAGTCCATTGGAGAAAAAGACATTTAACAATCAAATGCGGATTGTTAAACGTGAGTTTAAGAAGGTTCCTATAGGTGTTATGGGAATGGGTGGAATCAAGTATAAGCCTGATTTTACTTATGAACGTAATGGCGTTCAGTATAAGCAAGTCTATGAAAGAGGAAAAGGTCAGTATTATAAGCCTAAAGATTTTCAGAATCAAATGAAACATGTGAGTAACCAGTTTAATGCTGTTAAAACATCATTTACTGGCTCAAATAAATCAAAATTCAAATGAAAAGGTGGAATCATCCAATGAAATTAATGACAATCGGTAGAAAGCTTAATGAAGTTAAAGGAAGAGTTATGGGTGTAGTTTATAAGCACCCGAAATTAACGGCTACAGTAATGGGTGCTACTTCCATTATGGCGGCTGAAGGGCATTCATTTGCGGCAGCTCCTTCGACTGGGGATACGGATGTTGATGCGGCTTTGACAGCAATGGGCGGTGGTTTTACAACTGCTAAGAGTGGTTTTGCTTGGTTGGCGCTTGCGGCTGTTCCTGTAACGATTCTTGTTGTCGTGTTCTTCTGGATTCGTGGTAAATTCAAACATGCTGTATCTGGTGCTTAATAAAAAGCTAAGACGCGTATGTGGGGGCTTAGGGCTTATAACAGTCCTAAGCCTTTTTTTACATACAGTTGCATATGCCGCTGATTATCCTTCATTCGGACCTCAGACGTATCAAAATCATAAGTATTATTACTTTGGAGATGGTACTTATTCGAAAACGAGTAGACAGGGTATTGATATATCTGTGGATGGATCTTCTGTGAGTTATCAGAGTGTTAAAGCTACGGTGACAATGGACTGGAATTTGATTATGGATAGGGGTATAACGAAGTTCGTCGTTCTGGCCAACGGTGTTAATGTTGATGAGTTTGAACCCTATTTCGATTATAGTGTTAGTCCACCAGTTTATAAGGAATATTATTATTTGGATATTAACGTAAGTGATCAATATATTGGTTCTGATGTATATTTTCAAGTCGTTGCGTTACATCAGGATAATATAAACACGACAAACGGTAATGTATGGACTGTTGGTTGGTCTCAAGAATCTCCTACGTTTAGATTGAAACCTTTACCAGTAACGGACAGTGATACTCATGGTTGGCTACAAGCTATTTATGAATTATTGGAGCAAATTAAGGCTAAGCTTGAGGAAATAAAAACGTTAATTGAAAATTTATTTACACCAAGTCCTCAAGCGGAGCAACGGTTGGATAATGCTATTAATAATTTGCTTGAAAAAATGCCTATGCAAAAGATGGCTGAGCAAATGGATGAGACAAACGAGGAATTACAAAGGACGCTTAGCCAGTTGGAACAGCCGCATAGTAGGTTGACTCTCGGGGGAAAGATTCATTTTTTGTATGATGAGAATGGGAATTCTATCGATGGTGAGGGTTATGATTTTATTGATTTGACTGAGTATCGAGAACAAGTAAGAACGTTTAGGATAATTGAAGAAGCGGCTATATGGGTTTTTTTCATATATGGATTAATTCGTATGTTAACTCCTAAAGCTACTGTTTAAAGGGTGTGTTTGATAAATGGATTTTATTTATAATAAGTTATCTGGCATTTTAGAGAGATTTGGAGCTAGTATCCCAAATTTTGAGTTGCCCTTTAATCGACTTGCTGAATTTATGGCAGTTTTAAACCCTCATTTGGCACAGGCTAATATTTTGTTTCCGGTGGATGCCGTAGTTACTATATTGATTATTTTGGGGGCTGTGAGGGCTGTTTTGCTTGTTATATGGGGTATTGAATTTGTGAGGAAGATGTTGCCTTTTTAAAAAAAGTGAGGGTGGATGGCTTTATGGAGATTCTAAAGCATATTGAATGGCTTAATGGTTGTGATTTGGATCCAAAAAAATTTTATATTGATTTAAAAAACAATGTTTTAGTGGAATATCCATATGGGAACGGTAATGGAACGGCTAGTTTACTTAATTTTGCAATGGGAAGGAATAGTTATTTTCAGTCGGGTGTTATATCACCCAATGTGATTATAGGTCGATATTGTTCTATTTCACATAATGTTCATTTGGGTGCTTCTCAGCATCCGATGGATTATTTATCTACAGGGATTTTGAATATGGATTTTGATATTAAAGGGATGGTTTCGCAAACGGATTATACGGTAATTGGATCAGATGTTTGGATCGGTTTAAATGTAGTTGTTATGAATGGAGTAAAGATTGGTCATGGCGCAGTGATTGGGGCAGGTGCGATTGTAACAAAAGATATACCTCCATATGCGGTTGTGGGTGGTGTTCCTGCAAAAATTATAAAGTATAGATTTGAACAAGACGTTATTGATGAATTGTTAGAATCAAAATGGTGGGAATTTGATCCTGTGGAAATTGAGTATTTGCCTAAGCAAAATATCAAAGCATGCATTGAATATTTTAAGGTGAAGAGGGCGGCTGAAAAGTTAAAATGACAATGAAAAAAATCATTTTTATATCTCTAGCAGCTTTGTTATTGATTGATATATTTTTTGCTGTAAGTAGTCGTAAGGATATGTTTATTGATCCTGTTGTAATTACAAATAAGAGATGGTATTGAGGGATTTACTGTAGCGTTTTACATCGTAAATTTAACCTGGCTAATGGGGGTTTTATATGGGGGAATTATCATGGGAGATTTTCGGCTATTTTTGGAAATTTGGTGGAATATTTTTTTTGATATGGCTTATTAAAAGGCTAATACGCATGTTTGGACCCGCTATAAAGATGTGGGGGTATAAACCTTGGGAATGAGTCCGTTTGGAGGTTCTAGGAGG
>NZ_JBFNXH010000035.1:0-10987 GCF_040812395.1 Paenibacillus tabacirhizosphaerae
TCTCTGTACCTGTTCCTCCACGTATACGTGGAACGGCTTCTCCAGCAAATGCTCTTGGCCCTCTGCTCCCCTACCGCTGAATGTCTCCAAAAGCTGTGACTTCTCCTCATTCGTGATGATCTCTAGAGCTGAAAGTTTTATTTGCGGGTCGTGAACAACTGCTTCGAGCACCTGTCCGAAGTGACGAGCCCATTGCTCTGCCGTTTCCCTTTTGTAGATGGCCGTAGCGTATTCAAGGCTGAACAAGATCCCTTCTTCTTCGAAGACAGCTTCAAGCGTGAGATCAAACTTAGCGACGGTTTCTTCGCCCGGATATTCCGTGAAGCTTACATCTTCTAAATTCGCCTCGGCGCGCTCCAAATTTTTCAGCTCGAACATGGTGTCAAATAAAGGGTTGCGGCTCATATCTCTTTTTACATTCAGCTTGCTGACCAGCTCTTCAAATGGGTAATCCTGATGCTCAAGTGCACTAAGCGCATGCTCTTTCACTTCTGTTAAATAGTCAATGAATGTTTTCTCTCCTGCCGGGTAGCTGCGGATGGCTAGCGTATTCACAAACATGCCGATAATAGGCGCTAGGTCTGCATGCGGCCTTCCTGCCACCGGTGTGCCGACAATGACATCCTCTTGTCCTGTGTATTTATACAATAATGCCGTATAGGCTGCTAACAAAACCATATATAAAGTCGAACCGCTTCTCGATGCGAGTTTCTGCAACGCTTCCGTGGTGGAACGGTTTATGGCAAAAGCAATTTTGTCGCCTTCAAAGCTTTGCACCGCAGGCCGCACATAGTCCGCTCTTAGATCTAGCGTCGGAATTTCTCCTTGAAACCGCTCCAGCCAAAACGATTCCTGTTTTTTCCATTTCTTGTTTTGTATACCCGTATGCTGCCAAACCGCATAATCCTTGTACTGAATCCGCAGCTCTGGCAATTCTTCACCGTTATACAGCCTTGCAAGCTCACTGATAAAAACCGTCAAGGAAGCTCCGTCTGAAATCGTATGGTGCATGTCGATAAGCAGGAGATGCCTGTTAGGGGCCTGTTCGATCAGTCCAGCTCGGAGCAGCGGTGCCTGTCCGAGATCGAATGGACGCATAAAACGACGGATAGACAGCTCCGTGTGCTCGGAATCAGCATGGATAACATCTATGGCAAAAGAAACTTCGCGATGAATCCGCTGCACCGGCTCACCATTCGCCAGCTCAAAACTGGTTCTCAGCGACTCATGTCGTGCGATCAGTTTGCGGAACGCTTCCTCCAGACGATTGCGGTCAAGAGACCCTTGTGCCTGGACAACACCCGGCATATTGTAGCCAAGCTCCCCACCTTCCAGGTTGCTTAATATGTACACTCGTTTTTGGGCGGAGGAAACGGGGTAATACTCATTCTCTTGTGCGGACGGGATGGACGCAAGCACTTGCGTCTCCTTATGTTCTATCACTTGCGCCATGTGCTCGATCGTCAGCGCCTGGAACACCTCGCGAAGTTCCAACTGTTTATCCATCTCTTTATGAATGCGGGCAACGAGGGTCGCAGCCCGCAGCGAATGTCCGCCGATGTCAAAGAAATTGTCCATCACGCCTACACGCTCAAGTCCCAATACATCCTGCCAGATTTGCGCAAGCTTCGTCTCCACTAGCGTACGAGGGGCCACATAGGCCATTCCGGCTTGTACGCTTCCTTCTGGAGCTGGCAAGGCTTTGCGGTCGATCTTGCCGTTCGGACTCAGCGGCATCCGTTCCAACTGCACGAGGTACGTCGGTACCATGTAGCTCGGCAGCGTTTCGGACAAGCGGCCGCGAAGCTCGCCTGCGGTCAGATCTATTTCTGCGACATAGTAAGCGCAAAGCAGCTTCTGTCCGTTCTCGTCTTCCCTGGCGACGACGACCGCTTCAAGCATGGCTTCCACGTTCAAAAGCTGCGATTCCACTTCGCCCAGCTCGATCCGATAGCCGCGTATCTTGACCTGGTGGTCGATCCGACCCAGGTATTCGATGTTGCCGTCCGGCAGCCAGCGCGCCAGATCGCCCGTCCGGTACATCCGCTGCCCATCAGCAAATGGGTCATCCGTAAACTTCTCCGCCGTCAGCTCAGGACGGTTCAGGTAGCCTTTCGCCACGCCGACGCCCGCGATGCATAGCTCCCCAGCTACGCCAATTGGCTGCAACTGCTGCGTTCCTTCCTTCACGATGTACAATCGCGTATTGTGAATCGGTTTGCCGATCGGGATGATCGGATACACGGCATCCGGCTCGCAATCGAAGTACGAGACGTCAACGGTTGCTTCCGTCGGCCCGTACAGATTGATCAACCGCGCACGGTTGATCGCGGCGACCGCCTGCTGGAAGCGCGCCACATGCTGCGGCGGCAATGCTTCGCCGCTGGCGAATACTTGACGCAGCGATCCCAGTTGCTCAGCCAGTTTGCTGCTCGGCTGCTGCTCGGCGTAATCCAGGAGGGCGTGTAGCATCGCTGGAACAAAGTGCATCGTGGTTACACCACTGCGTTCGATGGTTGCCAACATCCGTTCGGGGCTCTTCTCCCCGCCGACGGACAGCATGCATACGCTGGAGCCAACCATCGCCCACCAGAACAGCTCCCACACCGACACGTCGAATGTGAACGCCGTTTTTTGCAAAATAACGTCCGTCTCGCCTATCGGATAACGCTCGTGCATCCACAAGATCCGGTTGATGACCGAATGGTGCTCGATCATCACGCCCTTCGGCTTGCCGGTCGATCCCGACGTATAGATGACATAGGCGACATCGCGCGGTCCGGCCAGCGGCTCCAGATTCGAGCCGTCTTCAGCGTACAGCGCTGAATCGTTCAAATCGATGACTTTGCTGCTCAGTTCAGCAGGCATACGATCGCCGAGATGTTGCTGAGTAAGCAGGAGTTTGGCTCCAGAGTCCTCCAGGATGAAGCTTATGCGCTCTGCCGGATAGGCTGGATCGATCGGCACATAGGCGCCCCCGGCTTTCAATATGGCATAGATGCCGACGATCATCTCTAGAGAACGCTCGACCATGATGCCAACCTTATCGTCTGGCAGGACACCCTCAGCGCGAAGCGTTCGCGCCAAGCGGTTTGCCTGCGCGTTAAGCTCGCGGTAGGTCAGCTGTTCGTCCTCGAACCGCACCGCGACACGATCCGGTGTGCGTTTTGCCTGCTCCTCGAACAGACCATAGATCGTCTTCTCACGCGGGTAATCCCTTGCCGTGTCGTTAAATTCGAACAAAAGCCTAGCTTTCTCAGCTTCGGAAATAATATCGATCTGATCGATTTCAAGCGCCGGCTGGAATAAAGCGAGCGAATAAATAAGATGAAGGTGACTGATGAGTTGATCTACGGTCTCTTGATCGTATCGATCATCCTTAAAGAGGACAGTTAACCGAATGTCCTCATTGTCCAGCTCAAAGGCAAACTCGATCTCTGAAACGATTGATTCTGAGTTACGCAAAGTATGAATTTCTTTAAAAGAAACTAACGTATGGATAATTGGGGCGCCCTGCGGGTCATACTGCAAATTCAAAGCGCCAGCCATTTTTTGCAAAGTTATGTTTTGGTTGACTATGGATTCACCGACAGTTGCATTCACGCGTGATAACAACGATTTGAAGGATTCCGTTCCATTCATTTCATTTTTCAATAAAATGATTTCGTTGGTGAGTGAAGCATTCGCTGTCCGAACCGCCGGGATGCCTAAGATGATCTTGTTTTCATTCGTATATTTATAAAGAAGACAATGAACACCCGTTAGTAAAAGAGTAAACAGTGCCAGATGGGAGCCATTGGCGATAGAGGTTAACCTTTGGGATACTTGGGTTGGCAAATGAACGTGAACAACTTTCGTATGCGCTGCCTGGCTTTGCGCTTCCCGGTTTTTAACCGCGGTTTTGTACGGCAGAATGGATATCGTATCTTCGGCGTCAAATCTGTCGTTCCAAAAGACCCGCTGCTTTTTCATAAAATAATCCCCCCTTATCAAAATGATTTCACAGCGTGCATGCCGTAAAGCACACACGCTATGAAGTTCCTACGCTTAGAACAGGTACTCAACCGACTCTAAGGATGAATCGTCTGTTTGTTCGATATCTCCTATCCGGATATTTGGGGTTTCAGCTACGGTTGCTAAAATTGCTGCGAAATCGGCCACCAATTTATCGATGGTATTTTCCTTGAACAGCTTGGTACTGTATTCCATACTGCAGACAACTCGGTCAGCTTGCTCTGCGACATATAAGGTGAGGTCGAATTTGGCAATATTGTATTCCTGCTCCTGATGAGAGAATGACAATGATTCGACCTGCAGTTCCTGATTCTCGTTGTTTTGCAGCACAATCATCGTGTCGAACAACGGATTGCGGCTCATTTCTCTAACCGTACTTAGTTTTTCAACCAGCTCCTCAAACGGGTACTCCTGATTCTCATACGCATTCAGAGCTCGTTCCTTGACTTCCTGCAAAAAGGCTAGGAAGGTTTTGTCCTCTTCTGGATAATTCCGTAAAGCCAGCGTGTTGACGAACATCCCGATAATCGGTTCCAGCTCGGCCTGCGGTCTACCGGCGATTGGTGTGCCGACAATGATATCCTCTTGACCGCTATAGTTAGCAAGATGAACCGTGTATGCTGCGAGCAATACCATGAACAATGTGCTGTCGCTCTCATCTGCCAACCGTTTCAACCTTGCCGTCAAAGCTGGATTGAGCTCGAACCCGACTCGCGCTCCTTCAAAGCTGCGTACCGCCGGTCGCGGATAATCGGTTGGTATATCCAGCACAGGCAGCTCACCAGCCAACGCCGTTAACCAATACTTCTCTTGTTGTTCGTAATGGGAGCTCTTCGCCTGCTGCCAGACAGCGTAATCTTTGTACTGAATCGACAGCGGCTCCAGGTCTTCTCCGCCATACAGCTGGACGAATTCCTGAATCAGAATGCCCAAGGATGCTCCGTCCGAGATGATATGGTGCATATCGAACTGCAGGATATGGCGCTCATCTCCCAGTTCAATCAATTCCACACGCATGAGCGGCGGCTTGCGTAGATCGAAGGCGCGCACGAAGTCACGCATGCGTTGCTCTGCTTCAGCTTCATTAGCCTGAACAACCTCAATGGCAAACTCCACATTGTGGTGCACCCGCTGCACAGGTTCTCCGTTTACCATTTCAAACCCGGTGCGCAGCGTCTCATGGCGCTCAATCAATCGTTGGAATGCAGCCTCAGCCCGACTGTGGTCAAGCGGTCCACCTACCCTCACCACGCTTGGCATGTTATAGCTGATATCTCCGCCTTCCAGCTGGCTTAAAATATACAGCCGCTTCTGCGCGGAAGAAACCGGATAATACGCGCTCTCCTCGGCCACTGGAATGGCCACATAGCCAACCTGGTCAACTTGCTCTACACCCGTGATCCAAACAGCCAATTCCTCAATTGTCGAGCGCTCGAACACGTTTCTCAGCGGCATATTCACGCCCAGCTCTTTATGAATGCGGGCGACCATCGTTGTAGCCCGCAGCGAATGTCCGCCGATGTCAAAGAAATTGTCTTTCACGCTAACACGCTCAAGTCCTAATATCTGCTGCCAGATTTGCGCAAGCATCGCTTCCACTTCAGTACGAGGAGCCACGTAAGCCATTCCAGCTTGGATGCTTCCTTCCGGAGCCGGCAAGGCCTTGCGATCGATCTTGCCATTCGGACTCAGCGGCATCTGCTCTAACTGCACGAGGTACGTCGGTACCATGTAGCTCGGCAGTGTTTCGGACAAGCAGCTGCGAAGCTCGCCTGCGGTCAGATCTATTTCTGCGACATAGTAAGCGCAAAGCAGCTTCTGACCGTTCTCGTCTTCTCTGGCGACAACGACCGCTTCAAGCACGGCTTCCACGTTCAAAAGCTGCGATTCCACTTCACCCAGCTCGATCCGATAGCCGCGTATCTTGACCTGGTGGTCGATTCGACCCAGGTATTCGATGTTGCCGTCCGGCAGCCAGCGCGCCAGATCGCCCGTCCGGTACATCCGCTGCCCATCCGCAAACGGGTCATCCGTAAACTTCTCCGCCGTCAGCTCAGGACGGTTCAGGTAGCCTCTAGCCACGCCGACGCCCGCGATGCACAGCTCCCCAGCTACGCCAATTGGCTGCAGCTGCTGAGTTCCTTCCTTCACGATGTACAATCGCGTATTGTGAATCGGTTTGCCGATTGGAATGACCGGATATGCCATATCAGGCTCGCAATCGAAGTACGAGACGTCAACGGTTGCTTCCGTTGGGCCGTACAGATTGATCAACCGTGCTCGGTTGATCCAGGCCACCGCCCGCTGGAAGCGCGCCACATGCTGCGGTGGCAAAGCTTCGCCGCTGGCAAATACTTGACGCAGCGATCCCAGCTGCTCTGCCAGTTTGCGGGTCGGCTGCTGCTCGGCGTAATCCAGGAAGGCGTGCAGCATCGCCGGTACGAAGTGCATCGTGGTTACACCACTGCGTTCGATGGTTGCCAAGATCCGTTCGGGGCTCTTCTCCCCGCCGACGGCCAGCATGCATACGCTGGAGCCGACCATCGCCCACCAGAACAGCTCCCACACCGACACGTCGAATGTGAACGCCGTTTTTTGCAAAATAACGTCTGCCTCGCCTATCGGATAACGCTCGTGCATCCACAAGATCCGGTTGATGACCGAGTGGTGCTCGATCATCACGCCCTTCGGCTTGCCGGTCGAACCCGACGTATAGATGACATACGCGACATCGCGCGGTCCGGCCAGCGGCTCCAGATTCGAGCCGTCTTCAGCGTACAGCGCTGCATCGTTCAGATCGATGACTTTGCTGTTCAGTTCAGCAGGCATACGATCCCCGAGATGTTGCTGCGTAAGCAGGAGTTTGGCTCCAGAATCCTCCAGGATGAAGCTTATGCGCTCTTCCGGATACTCCGGATCGATTGGCACATAGGCGCCCCCGGCTTTCAATATGGCGTAAATGCCGACGATCATCTCCAGAGAACGCTCGACCATGATGCCGACCTTATCGTCTGGCTGGACACCCTCAGCGCGAAGCGTTCGCGCCATGCGGTTTGCCCGCTCGTTCAGCTCGCGGTAGGTCAGCTGTTCGTCCTCGAACCGCACCGCGACACGGTCCGGTGTGCGTTCTGCCTGCTCCTCGAACAGCCCGCAGATCGTTTTCTCGCGCGGATAATCCGCTGCTGTATCGTTGAATCCTTGCAGGATTTGGGCCTCTTCCTGCGGTGTTACCAGCACCAAATCGTCTATGCGGACACTCGGGTTCCGGACGATTTGCTCCATCAGGTGAACCAAGTGATGTTGAATTTGCTCGACAATGTCACGACTGTAGACGAAAGTATTGTAGCCAAAGTCAATAATCGTCTCATCGCCAGGCATAATTGTTATCGTAAAATCATAATTCGTTTGCTCAGCCATTTCGGCATTAACGATCTCGAACGCATCCCCATCCCCTTCTCCGATGCTTTCAATTTGCCGATCCAACGGGAAGTTCTCAAATATCATGATATGACTGATCAAATCTTGCTTCTGTGCGGTTTGCGCCTGAATTTCATATAGCGGATACGTGTCATAGGCATTGGAATCAATCGCTTGCGCCTGGTTCCGCTTCAGCAGCTCTGCAAAGCTTTCGTCGGCATTGCTTTGTACACGGACTGGAATCGTATTGATGAATAAACCGATCATGCTCTCTACGCCCGGTATTTCTGCTGGTCGACCCGAAACAACACTGCCGAATACGACATCCCTGCTGTTGTTATATCTTTGCAGGAGGACACCCCAAGCGGTTTGCAGCATGGTGTTGATCGTCAGCTGATGCTGTTTGGCCGTACGATTCAACTTCATGCTTAGTTCTTTTCCCAGCACGCAGGTTAACTTCTCCGCAGCATATCCTAGTTGTACATGTTCAACCGTGTCAGACGGTTTGCCTTTAGGAAGCTCTGTCTGCTGCTCGTACCCGGCCAAGTAACCGCTCCAGTAGTTCGCAGCTTGTTCGGTGTCTTGTTTCTCCAACCATTCGATATAGTGACTGTACGGTGTAATCGCAGCAAGCTCCGGCTGTTGTTGCTCGCGCAAGGCGAAGTAAGTACTGAACACTTCGTTATGGACGAGAGATAAGCACCAGCCGTCCATGATGATGTGATGGAAGCTCCAGATAAACGAGTACGAACTGTCTCCCGTTTGCAGAACAGACACCCGCATCAGCGCATCCATGGCCAAATCGAATCCTCTGGATTTATCTTTGCTTGCAAAGGAGGCTACATAGGCTCTCCTCTCCAATTCACTGAATCCGCGCAAGTCTTCATAATAAAACTCACTGCGTTTTTTTCGGAATACGATCTGCACTGGCTCTTGCTTCCATTCGCTGTACACATTCGAGCGCAGTACCGCGTGTCGTTGAACCAGAAGTTCCAGACTCGCACCGAAGGTTTCGACATCAAAGCTGCCTTCCAGATCAAACGTCGCTTGTTCAAAATAGGCGCCAGAGTGCGGCTCCATCAGATTGTGGAACAGCATTCCCTTCTGCATCGGAGTGAGTGCGTACACATTCTCAAGCTCCCCGGTGCGTCCGGCATGAGCATTAAGCTGTTCGAATTCCTCCAGCGTCAAGCCTTTTAACAGTACGTCACTTGGCGTCAGCTCCGGCTGTTCCTTCGTAACGCAATGCGCGATAATTTCCTGCAAACTTGCCTGCAGCAGCCCACCCAGATGCTCCATCGTTTCTGTGCGGAACGCGTTGCTGCTGTATTGAATCGTAAGCGTCAATCGGCCGTCTGTAATAAGTCCATTGATGTTCAGCACATGCTTCATGACGGTATTGTTGCTGACCGATATGCCTGTCGAATAGTCGGAAGGTCTGATGGAGCTATCTTGTAAATCCTGATCAAATTGGCCTAAATAGTTAAAGCTAATTTCCAGTTCTGACCGCAATTCGCTCGTTTCATGTTGCTGAGACAAATATCGCAGCATGCCGTATCCGATTCCTTTTCGCGGAATGTGACGGAGGTCTTCTTTGATCCGTTTGATCCGTTCGGATAACGGACGGCTCGCTTCAGTCGTCAGAAGAACCGGATACTGACTTGTAAACCAACCTACGGTGCGGGTAATATCCACATCCGCATGGATGTTTTCACGGCCATGGCCTTCTAAATTGACAAGCACCTGCTCCAAACCGGTCCACCTGTGAATCGCCATGCCGAGCGCCGTCAGGAGCAGATCGTTCACATCCGTGTTATACGTACGGTTCGCTTGCTTCAGAAGCCGCTCCGTATCCTGCTCCGTCCACTCCACAGTGACCGTGCTGCTCTCAGCAATTGTCATCGTATTCTCGCAGATGAAGTCCTTAGGCAATGAGCCTGTCTCAGCCTCAGCCTGCTCGACCTGTCGCCAATAAGCTCGCTCCCACTCGATCCCAGCGCTGTTTGCTTCCTGCAGCAGCGTCTGAGCCCATGTTCGGAACGAATCCGTCTTATGCGGAAGCCGTATGGTGCTGCCCTTAGCGGCCTGTTCATAAGCAGTCTCCAGATCTTCGAACAATATCCGCCAGGAAACCCCGTCTACGACCAAATGGTGAATGACAATCAACAGATGATCACCGTCCGCACAACGGAACAGACCCAGTTTCATTAGAGGTCCTTCGCTTAGATCGATGCCTTGCTGCAGCTCATTTGCTTTTATTTCTACCGTTTCAGCCGCATTTGTGTCATTGCAGAAGTCAAACGTCTCCAGGCTGTAAGCTTCTCCTTCATTGACAGCACGGCTCCTCGCCTCATATCCGCTTTCCGTCCTGCTGAAAACGATTCGCAGCGCATCGTGGTGCTTCGTGATCTTCGTCAGCGCTTGACGAAGCGCTGTTTCATCAAAGCCTTGTGCCCGATACAGCATGACCGCTTGGTTAAAGTGGTGCGGCTGCGCAAAATTTTGTTCGAAGAACCAATGCTGAATTGGCGTCAGCCCCACAATACCCGTAACTTCTCCTTGATCGGCAACTTTACCGGTCAGCTGCAAAAACGGACTTAATTCGGCAATCGTCGGATGAGCGAATAAATCTTTCATTTCCAGCTTATAGCCTGCTTGCAGCAGTCTGGAAGATACTTGTATCGACTTGATCGAGTCGCCCCCGAGTTCGAAGAAATTATCGTGTATACCGACGATCTTTGCCCCTAGCACAACTTGCCAGATTGTCGCCAAAGCTTGCTCGGCAGGCGTACGTGGAGCTGCATAGGTTGCTCCGGTCTGGCTGCTTCCGTCCGGCGCGGGCAGCGCCTTGCGGTCAATCTTGCCGTTAGGCGTCAGTGGCATCTGCTCCAGCTGCATGAAGGTAGACGGCACCATGTAGCCAGGCAGCTCTGCGCTGAGTGCGCTTCGCAGTTCGCTTACCGCAAGCTCCCGGCTGCCGACGAAATAAGCGCACAGCTGGTTTTGCCCGGATGCGTCTTCCCGCGCGATGACGATGGCTTCCTGCACAGCCTCTACTTGCAAAATCTTCGCTTCGACCTCGCCTAGTTCGATCCGGTATCCGCGGATTTTCACCTGATGGTCGATCCGGCCCAAATATTCGATCCGACCGTCAGGCAGCCATCTCGCCAGATCCCCTGTCCGATACATCCTCTCACCGCTAAAGCGGCTGATGACAAACTTCTCGCTTGTCAGCTCCGGTCGATCCAGATAACCGCGAGCAAGTCCTGCTCCTGCCACGCACAGCTCCCCAGGCACACCCACTGGCAGCAGGTGTCCGTATGGATCAACGATATATACGTGATGGTTGGGGACCGGACGCCCGATGGAGATCAGACTTCCCGCATCAGGGTCGCTCGAAACCGGCCAAATCGACGTCGCTACCGAGTTTTCCGTCGGTCCGTATCCGTTGTAATAGGCAACCTTGTCTTTCCACTTCTGAACGAGCTCGGTCGATGAAGCCGATCCGGCCGTAAATAGAATTCGCAGCCTTGGCATTTCATCCGGCTCCAGATAA
>NZ_JBFNXH010000036.1:0-10122 GCF_040812395.1 Paenibacillus tabacirhizosphaerae
CGAACCCCAACCCCAACCCCCTGCATCCCCGGCCTCCTGCCCTTCCACGAATAATTAACGGTAATTCCTCCAGCTAATTCGGCAGTAAGCTCATTACAAAGTCCATTAACAGGAAAATCTCCATCTAATTTGACTTACCTTTGAGAATTGACCGATATCGATCAAATTAGCTGGAGCAATTCCATCTAAATAGACCCAAATGAAATCTCCTCCAGGAATTAACATCATATTTTCCAGTTAATCCAAATAGTCGAGAACACCTCGAGCCAATTCGTACCGAACAATCCGCTCTTTGTTGCCGCGAAAAGAGGGGAGCAACAGGCCTTTTGCACACATTTTTTTCAACATGAGGACTGCCGTCCTGTGATCAATTTCAAAATGATGCTCCACATCCTTTGGTCGGATGGGCTTGGCCAGCGCAATCGCGAGTCGGACGATTTCTTTCTCTGCGAGGAGCGCGCGCGAGACAGGCGCTTGTCCGGGTTGGTACTTGCTTAGCACCATGCGAAGCAAGGTGATGCATAGATCGGGACGTTGCTCTACGTCGTCGTAAGCAAAAGATATGACGTGGAACCCCATTGCGTGCAAGAACGTTTCACGGTTCAACTCATTGCAGTATTTCTGTCTGTCCATGTCCCGAACGTGGGCGGCGAAGCCTTTAATTTCAATGATAAGTTTAACGAACCCAGGCAGCCACGCATAATCGGCAAAATAAGATCGGCCCCGCCAATCGAGCACCTCGTATTCGGGATGCAAGTCCATGAAATTACCCCGAAGCGGCCACCAAACATATTTAAGAAATAACGACTCAGCATGCCGATGCCCCCTCGCAAGCCTGCTCTGGCGCTCTCCTGATCTTTTTGAGAGATGCAGACGAATAAATTCGCCACACGTTTCTTCACAACTCATACCCTCATCCTCCTCATGAAAAATAAAAAAACGTCCCGTATCCACTCATCAGAATGGAACGGGACGTTCTTCGTCATTTGCCTCTGATTATAAAGCATACGCATAAACAAGACAAACGAGATAGTCACAATCGTATCAATTGTGGTCACAGAACTGGTAGGGCGAACATTGAATCGAAAATATAATGAAAGTACCAACCAAGGAGGATAGATCGCGCTATGACAACAAAACAACTTACTTATAAGCATACGTTCTGGAGGCAGATGTTCAGGTACAAAGCGCTTTGGCTTATGGCGCTGCCGGGCGTCATTTATATGCTGATTAACAACTACTTGCCGATGTTCGGCACGATCATTGCTTTCAAAAACATCAACTACGCCAAGGGCATTTGGAAAAGCGACTGGGTCGGCTTCAAAAATTTCGAATATTTGTTCAGTACCACCGACGCCTTCGTCATTACCCGCAATACACTGCTCTATAACGCGGTGTTCATCTTAATTACGCTCATCTGCTCCGTCTCCTTGGCCATTATACTTAATGAAGTAAGAAAACAGCTCGCTAAGAAATTTTATCAGAGTGCGCTGCTGCTTCCATACTTTCTGTCTGCAGTAATCGTAGCTTACCTGGTGTACAGCTTACTGAGCTCGGAATATGGATTCCTGAATAAAATCGTCTTGCCGTTCTTCGGCGTAGACCCGGTTGCATGGTACAACGAACCCAAATATTGGCCTTACATATTGGTCATTGTGAATACTTGGAAGGGTGTCGGATACTCCTGCGTCATTTACATTGCCGCAATTGTCGGGATCGACAGCGAGTATTATGAAGCTGCGGTGATTGACGGCGCGAGCAAATGGCAGCAAATTCGCCACATTACAGTTCCGTTGTTGATGCCGGTCATTATAACGATGGTGCTGTTGTCCATCGGGCGTATTTTCTACGCTGACTTCGGATTGTTCTATCAGGTGCCGCTCGATTCAGGCATGCTGCTTCCCGTAACCAATGTTATCGACACGTATGTGTACAGGGGCTTGCTGCAGTTGGGTGATCTGGGGATGTCTTCCGCCGCCGGTCTATATCAATCACTTGTAGGTTTTATATTGGTGCTAGTGTCTAATGCGATTGTTCGTAAATTTAACCGCGATCAGGCGCTGTTCTAGAGAAGGAGGGAGTTCGCTTGGCGAGTCAAACCAAAACGCATTGGCTTTTACATCTCATATTCATCGCCATTGCATGTGCAACGATTTTACCGATTATTCTCGTCTTCATGGTGTCCATCACCGATGAAACGACGATCACTCAACATGGTTACTCGTTTTTCCCGAGCAAAATCAGCTTTGAGGCATACAAGTATTTATTCTTGGATTCAATGACCATTATCAGGGCGTACGGGGTCACAATTCTGATCACCGTTGTGGGTACGCTTGCCGGCCTCATGCTGACGGCTCTGCTGGCCTATCCGATATCCCGCAGGGATTTTCCTTACAAAAATATGCTGACCTTCTTCGTCTTCTTCACGATGCTGTTCAATGGCGGATTAGTGCCTTGGTATCTGGTCTTTACCAAACTGCTTCCGCTCAAAGACACGATCTGGAGCCTGATTATCCCGGGGCTGCTGATCAACGGGTTCTTCGTGCTCATAATGCGCACCTTCTTCGCGAACTCGATACCGATGGCGATCATCGAATCGGCTTACATGGACGGAGCCAGCGAATCGCGAATATTTGTTCAAATCGTGCTGCCGCTTTCCACGCCTGTGCTCGCGACAATTGGCTTATTTAATACGTTGGGGTATTGGAACGACTGGTTCAACAGCATGGTCTTCCTGACGGATTCCAAGTACTACAGTTTGCAGTATTTGCTGAACAAAATTTTGCTCAACATTCAATTTCTTTCCCAGAATACCCGCAACAACAACGCTTCGCAAATTATGGCTACGCTGCCTACCGAAACGGTGCGTATGGCGATGGCGATTGTCGGGGTAGGGCCAATTGTTCTCGCCTATCCGTTCTTCCAAAAATATTTTGTTAAAGGCCTGACCGTGGGCGCTGTAAAAGGGTAAAGCCGAAATTTATCGGTTTATCATATATAATTTAATAATGGAGGGGTTTCCGTGTTTCAACCAAAAAGAAAACTGGTTTCAATCGCTTCATCAGCTTTAGTTTTATCCATGGCGCTTACGGCTTGTTCCAGCAGTACAAAACCTGCGGCACAAACAAGCACAAGCACGTCCAAACAGGAAGCGGGTGCGACAACAGAGGCTAAAGCAACATCGTCCGCTAAAGATTTGAAACCCTATAAATTGGTTATGATGTTCCCCTCCGGCGTAGTGCCGAAAGATTTACCGGCCGTGCAAGACGCAATGAGCAAATATTTGACGGAAAAAATAAACGCAACGATTGAACTCCGTCCGATCGACTGGGGCACGTGGGATAACAAAAGGAACCTCATGTTCGCTGCCGGCGAGCAACTCGATTTGATGTTTACCGCTTCCTGGTACCATTTAGGCGAAGAAGCGGCGAAAGGCCAGATTATTCCTTTGGACGACTTGATCAATAAATACGGTCAAGGCATCAAAAGTGTGCTTGATCCAGCTTACATTGAAGGCGGCAAGCTGAACGGCAAATCCTACGGCGTTGTGGCGAACAAAGAGTTTGCGGCAACGAAAGGCGTGGTCATGCGTAAAGATCTCGTCGACAAGTATAAAATCGATTTGTCCCAAGTGAAAGAACTGAAGGATCTCGAGCCTATTTTCAAAACCATTAAAGACAATGAACCAGGCATCACGCCGCTTCAGGTGAAAAATGACCGTTCTCCAGCTAGCGCTGTGCTCGGCTTTGGTATGTTCGATATGTTGGGCGACGGACCGGGCGTGCTGGATCGCGAAAGCAAAGAGCTGAAGGTAATCGACATGTTCGAAACACCGCAATTTATGGAAGCGGTTAAACTGATGAACAAATGGTACAAATTAGGCTATGTAAATAAAGATGGAGCTACGAATAAAGATAGTGAATTCTTGGCTGTTAAAGCAGGCAAAGCCTTCTCTTATGGCGAATCTATGAAGCCTGGTTTCGAAATGCAGGAGACGCGCAACACCGGCATGCCGATGGTTACAGTGGAATTGACGAAGCCTTACACAACAACGGGCGATACGACCAGCGCCATGTTCGCAATTCCGAACACGTCCAAAGATCCGGAAAGAGCGATGATGTTCCTGAACCTGCTCTACACGGACAAATATTTGCTCAACCTGATGGATTGGGGTATTGAAGGCAAGCATTACATTAAAGCAGGAGACAACATTATCGATTACCCGCAAGGCGTAGACGCAGCAACTGTAGACTACAACTTGAACCTCCCGTGGATGTTCGGTAACCAACTCAACTCCTATATTTGGAAAACGGAAGACCCTAAGATCTGGGATCGTTACAAGGAATTTAACACAGGCGCTCAAAGATCGATCGCGCTCGGCTTTGTTTTTGACCCTGAGAAAGTGAAAAACGAAGTTGCCGTTACGAACAACATCGTTATACAATTTACCGGCGGCTTGTACAGCGGAACGATTGACCCTGAGAAATATCTCCCTGAGTTTGTAAGCAAAATGAAAGCGGCAGGCATGGATAAAATTATTGCCGAGAAACAAAAACAATTGGATGAATGGGCGAAAGCG
This sequence comes from Paenibacillus tabacirhizosphaerae, assembly GCF_040812395.1. Taxonomy (GTDB): domain Bacteria; phylum Bacillota; class Bacilli; order Paenibacillales; family NBRC-103111; genus Paenibacillus_E. Next base: position 4,580 of record NZ_JBFNXH010000036.1, read on the forward strand.
AATAAGAAGTAACCCCTGCGATAAGAAAAGAGCTACAACACATGCTATGGCGTGGGTTGTGGCTTTTTAATTTTCGGGTTCTCAGATATGTATCGGATTCACTTCGTAAACCCGGAAGGAAATGAACTCTTTCTCGATATAAATCGCGTTTTTGTGAGAATTTTGCGAGAACCGATTGATAGAATGTAATATCGTACAGCAGATGGTGGAAAAGGCCAAGCTGATCGGCATACAACCAATATTGATGACGGAAGGAGGATGTTTCATGGCTAAAGTGCTGGTCGTTGACGATGCGGTATTTATGAGGGCAATGATCAAAGATATTATTCTCAGTATGGGACATGAAATTGCAGGTGAGGCTTCCAACGGCCACGAGGCCGTAAGGCTCTATGCTTTGGTGCATCCGGACCTAGTGACTATGGATATTACAATGCCGGATATGGACGGCGTAACGGCTGTAAGAGAAATACGGAAGATCGACTCGAAAGCCAAAATCATCATGTGCTCAGCGTTGGGCCAGAAGGCAATGGTTCTCGAAGCCATTACTTCCGGTGCGAAAGACTTCATCGTTAAGCCTATCCAGAAAGAACGGGTTATGGAGGCGATCGACAAGGTGTTATTGGGGGCAGGAGAAGCGTGATTCATGCTGGAGGAATTAAAATGATAGTCTCAAACTGGGTCCGATCTTTTGAGTTTTTGTGTATAGATAATGATAGAATGACGAAAGAAGCGTTGAATTCCGGGTAAAAGGGGATTAGTCATTGAACAGGAGTTATTACCGAAAGGTCATCAGTATTGGTTTCATTTTTATATTCTTCATGTCGTTGCTTACAGTGATTTATTCTCAAACGATTCCGCAGCGGGACGCACCTCTAGCGAAGCAGGGGGTGTTGGATTTGTCGAATTGGGATTTGCATAAGCAGGGATGGGTTAACTTAGATGGACAGTGGGAGTTTTATGAGGGGGAATTGCTAGAGCCTACGAATTTTCGAGATGGCGTGCGTACGCAAGTATCGTATATATCCGTTCCAGGAACGTGGAAAGGAAAATCAGCGAGTGGCGGCATGACTTCTAAAGGGTATGGAACATACCGTTTGAGAGTGTTGGCCAAAGATACCGATGAAGTTCTAGGGTTAAAAATAAGGAGTATCCGTACTTCCAATCGGATTTTTATTAATGGCAAGCTGGCAGGAGAGAGCGGTCGTCCTGCATCGGATGTGGCGGTGAATAAGCCGGGTAATACGCCGTACACCGCGTCTTTTCACACGGATACCAAAGAAATCGAAATTGTGATTCAAGTGTCTAATCACGAATTCGTCACGGGTGGCATTGTTAACTCAATTCCGTTTGGATTGGAGTTAAACATGTCGAAGCTGGACGGCTTGCAACTTGGGACTGATATCGGGATTATATTCATTTTGGGCATGTTCGGCGCCTACCATCTCTGTGTTTACTTCCTTGGACGAGGGGAGCGAACCTACTTGCTCAGCGGGACATATCTGCTCCTGCTCATGTTGGAAAAAGCGCTTTACGGCGAGAAATTGTTACAGAGATTGCTGCCGGATCTTTCTTTTTTTATTGCCTACAAGCTGTTGGATTTAAGTGAATTTATGAGCGCAGTGGTCATTATCCTTTTCTTCTGTTCCGTCGAATCCCGCCTCATGTCGGCTCGGACGATGAAGCTGATCCTGGCTCCGTTAGCCCTCTATATTGCAGGGGTTATCGCGCTTCCTTACCGTTTGCATATCAATGTGAAGTATGTTTTTTTTCTATACTTATTCTTCGTTATCCTTTATATCATCAGCAGAATGGTATATTTATGCATCCAAAGCCAAAGCGGTTCATCCGATCGGAAGGAATTGATGCTTTTTATTGGCGGAAGCGTTTCGCTGGCGGTCTTTCTAGTAGACGGAGGTCTTTATTCGGAAAATGCGGTTCCAAGCGATATGGCTGGGAAATTCGGGGTGATTAGTTTCATCATTTTTATGAATATTTTACTTGCCATACGATTCTATAATGCTTATAAGAAGACGGAGATTCTGACGAATCAGTTAGCGATTGCCAACGAACGCAAGGATGAGTTTTTATTGCATACGTCTCACGAACTCAAGACTCCGCTGCATGGCATTCTGAATATGGCCTCTCACCTGCTGGATGACGAAGAGAATCCATTATCATCAAAGCAAAAGCAAAATCTGTTGCTGATCAAAGATACGTCGATCAAGCTGTCTATGCTGATTCATGATTTGCTGGATGTCTCCCGCTTGAAGCATGGTGAGCTGCTCTTGCACCCAACCGTCGTGGATGTCAGGGTGGCAGCGCAAATTGTATTCGATGTACAGCAATTTGAACTATTGGGCAAAGCCGTGAAGCTGGATAATCAAGTAGGCTCTGATGTCTGGGTGCAAGCGGACGAGAACAGGCTGCGGCAGATTATGTATAATTTGATTAGCAATGCCATCAAGCACACGGATAAAGGGTCGATCAAGGTGATATCGAGCATTGACCAACATACCATAACAATTTCGGTGGAGGATACCGGAACGGGGATTCCCAAGGAAAAACAGGCCATCATTTTTGAATATTTCGAGCAACTCGACGAGCCATTGCCGAAGGATGGATACACAGGGATGGGTGTCGGTTTGTATATTAGTCGCAAGTTAGTAGAGCGGATGGACGGGGAGATTTGGGTGGATTGGTCGGAAATCGGTCAAGGTACACGCATGTCGTTTACATTGCCGGCTGCCGTCCAAGCACCTGCTCGTCGTGAAACTCCTTATGGCTTGGAAGAACAACAGCGAAATGACAGTAGCGATCAGCAACTGGATATTTGGCAGGGGCATGAGCATACGATAATGATCGTTGACGATGAAGCTTCGAATATCCATACGTTGTTGAACATTTTGAAGCGGCAACCTTACAATGTCATCACCGCATTCTCTGCTAAAGAAGCGCTGGACAAAATAGAAGCGTATCCACAAGTAGATCTGGTCATTCTGGATGTCATGATGCCTGGAATTTCGGGTATTGAGTTGTGCCGGAGATTGCGAAGCAGCCACTCTATTTTTGATCTGCCCATACTGTTCGCGACAGTGAAAGACACTTCGCAAGACATTGCGCTTGGCTTCCGAGCCGGGGCTAATGATTACTTGACCAAGCCGTTCCATGCGGAGACATTGCTTGCCAGAATTCAGACATTGATCGCCGTAAAAACATCCCTCCAAGAAGCGATTCGACATGAACAAGCGTTTCATCAAGCGCAGATCAAACCGCATTTTCTGTACAACGCCTTGAGCAGTGTGATTTCGTTCTGTTATACGGACGGTGAAAAAGCGGCGTACTTATTATCCATGCTCAGTCAATACCTGCGACACATTTTGGACAGAGGCCATTCTGTGCTGTTCGTTCCACTCTATCAGGAAATAGAGCTGATCCAGGCCTATGTGGAAATTGAGAAGGCCCGTTTCGGAGAACGTTTTGCCTATAACTTTTATTGCGACGAGGGTTTAAACCATGTAGAAATTCCCTCGTTATGCATTCAGCCGCTTGTTGAGAACGCGATCCGGCACGGTTTGTTCGAGAAGGAAGGTCAGGGCAAAGTAACGCTGTCAATTAACGAAGAGGCAGATTGCATTCGAGTGACGGTCGAAGACGATGGCATCGGTATACCAGAGGATCGGCTGCACCGCTTGATCCAGAGAGAGAGGGAGGGCTTCGGCATTGGCATTTATAATATTTGCAAACGTCTCGATTCTTTGCCAGGGGCATCGTTGACAATCCGTTCGGAGATGGGACAAGGAACTCAGATAACGATGTATTTACCTTCTAAAAACAACCAGATTTCAGGAATTAGTCAATGGAGGAGGGCCTAGGTTGTATAAGGTGATCATTGTCGAGGATGAAATACCGACGCTGAATTTAATGAAATATGTCGTAGGGCAGAATCAATATTTTACCATTGTAGGTGCATTCACAAGTCCGCTCGAAGCACTTTCCCTTCTGCCTAAGCTTCGTCCGGATATTGCTTTCCTTGATATTGAAATGCCGAGGATGAACGGGCTGGAGCTTGCGGAAAAGATATGCGAGGTATTGGAGCATACGAAAATCGTCTTCACGACAGCCTACAATCATTACGCGCTGGATGCATTCAGAGTGTATGCCTTTGATTACATTTTAAAGCCCGTGACGGCAGCCGCGATTGATCGGATCGCAGGCAGGTTGATCAAACTGCAGCATCTTCCTGCCGAGCGGCAAGAGGGGGCTGTTTCAATTCGGTGCTTTGGCGGATTTGAGGTTCGAAATCGGGAAGGAGCGCTGGTTCGCTTTCCAACACGCAAGACGGAGGAATTACTCGCTTTTTTTCTCTGTCATCCAGGGATGGATCTTAGCAAGTGGCGTCTGGCGGATGTTTTATGGCCAGAAATGAGCGAGGACCGCGCATCACATAATTTGCACAATACGATTTATCGCTTAAAAAAGCTATTGAAAGAGCAAGAGATCGGCATGGACATTCTGAAAACGAACGAGGGGTACACGCTGGACCCTGCGGATTATTCGTATGATGTGCTGGAATATGAGCAGTATGATGTTTCGGCGGCGGAACGATTACAGGATACCTCCCAAGCGGAACAGTTATGGTCGCTCTACAAAGGTCCGCTGCTGAAGGGCAAAGATTACCTCTGGAAAGCTTCGCTGGAGGAAGGATTTTATAAAGAATATACAGCTCTTGCACACAGCTTGATTGAACTGGATCTTGCCAGGGAAGAGTGGAGAAAAGTGGAGTATCGGCTGGAAGCTTACCTGCTTGTGTATCCGCTGAATGAGGAAATGAATCGAATGCTGATGGACCTTTATTGGAGTTGCGGGAATAAGGAGAAAATGACCCAGCATTATGCGAGGTACGAAGCTGCCATCCGATTGGAAATGGACATGGATCCATCGTCGGAGATGAGAAGTCGGATTGCGTCTTATTTGGCATGATGCAGGGATGCATGATTACGAAGATAGATTTAGCAGGGAGACAACTGGCCGTTCCTCTTGTTTTTTCGGCTTCTTCAATAGTTGCAAACAATGCTTGAACCTTTTCCTGGAGCTTTGCCTTATGCTTGCGTGATTAGCTGTCTCGTCCGCCTCCAGGATACACCGCGTCAAAAATGGCGTCGTCCAGTCGATTGACGGCAGTAATCACGACGTGAAAAGGGTGCCCCTCAGTCATTTATATGACTTTTGGGACACCCTTTTCTTCGAGCTCTATCGTTGTTTACATGTATCGAAATAAAAGTTTGCATTACCCAAATATCTATGCTATATTATGACTCCTGTCCTAAACGGGCAGCACGAGAAACGCTTTTGTACGGTCTGCATGTGTTGAGTATCTTCACGTATGGATTGAAAAAAGAACTTGAAAAAAAGTACTTGCAAAAGATTTTCTGACATGGTATATTACATCTCGCTGCTCCGGTAACACGGCAGTGAACGAAAGAAATTGTTCTTTGAAAACTGAACAACGAGTGAAGAAGCACGAACGAGCAATCGTTCAAAAA
>NZ_JBFNXH010000037.1:0-9600 GCF_040812395.1 Paenibacillus tabacirhizosphaerae
GGCGTCCGAGCTGCCTGTTCTTCGAACAGCTCGTGAATCGTCTTCTCACGCGGGTAATCCGTTGTCGTATCATTGAACTGCTGCAAGATTAGCGCTTTTTCCGCCTCGGTGGCGATATCCACCGCAGAAAGTTTTGTCTTCGGGTTGTCCGCAATCGAACCGATAAGCTGCCTGAAATGCTGCCCCATCCGCTCAACAGTCTCGCGTTTGAACAACGAAGCCGCATATTCGAGGCTGCATGCTAGTATCTCTTCATTTTCCGAGGCAAAAAGTGTCAAATCAAATTTCGCGACAGTATGTTCATGCGGGTAGGATTTTACCTGCAATCCTTCGATTTCGTGTTCGATAGAAGATTCCAAGTTCTGCAGAACAAAAGCGGTGTCGAACAGCGGATTGCGGCTCAAATCCCTTTTCAGATTAAGCTTACCCAGAAGTTCGTCCAGCGGATAATCCTGGTTATCGAACGCTTTAATCGTACTTTCCTTCACTTCTTGCACAAAGTCCACAAACGTTTTATCCCCTGAAGGATAATGGCGGATAGCTAATGTATTGACAAACATGCCGATCAGATTCGCGAGATCTGCGTGCTGTCTTCCGGCAATAGGGGCACCGATGACCATGTCTTCTTGTCCGCTGTATTTGAATAGCAATGTTGAGTAGGCGGCTAGCAGTACCATGTACAACGTCGATCCCGTCTGTGCTGCAATCTGTTTCAAGGCATCACTTTGCTGCTTATCAATAACGAATTCATACGTGCTTCCATCAAAGCTTTTCGTTGCAGGCCGTGGAAAATCGGTAGGTATATCAAGCACTGGCAACTCACCGGAAAACGTTAAGAGCCAGTCCGCCTCTTGCTGTCTGTCACGTTCAGCCTTCTCCTGCTGCCACGCCGAATAGTCTTTGTACTGAATGCGCAGGGGTGGTAGTTCCTCAGATTGATACAACCGGACAAACTCCTGAATCAACAAGTTGACAGATACGCCATCGGAGATGATGTGATGCATGTCAAAGAGCAGGATGTGGTGATCTTGCCCGTTTTCAATTAGACCTACACGCATAAGAGGGGCTTCCTTAAGATCGAACGCTCGTACAAAGCTGCGAACGATTTCAGCGTTATCCTCCTCTGCCGCCCGCATATGCTCAATGGCAAATTCCACTTGCGGATGAACACGCTGAACGGGTTCGCCGTTAACCGCTTCAAAGCTCGTACGAAGCGTTTCATGACGCGCAATCAGTTTGCGGAAGGCCGTCGTCAACTGCTCACGGTCCAGATTTCCTTCGAGAACCATCGCACCCGGCATATTATAGCTGAGCCCAGCACCCGATAACTGGCTCACCATATACATCCGCTTTTGCGCGGAGGATACGGGGTAGAACTCGCTTTCGCTAATGACCGGAATGGACACATAGTCAGCGTGCTCACCGTCCGCAATGACTTTCGCCAAAGCTTCGATTGTCGGGCTTTGAAAAACGTCCCTTAGCTGTATATTTTTGTTCAACTCTTTATGAATGGCCGATACCAACGTTGTTGCCCGCAAAGAATGGCCGCCGATTTCAAAGAAGTTGTCCTTGACTCCAACCTTGGGAAGTGCTAGAACGTCCTGCCAAATGGCTGCCAATTGTGCTTCAAGATCAGTTCGAGGCGCTTCATATTCTACGCCGGTCTGTGAAGCAGCATCCGGTATCGGCAGAGCTCGCCGGTCGACTTTGCCGTTAGGATTCAGAGGGATCTGCGCCATCTGCACGAAGTAGGCAGGCACCATGTAACCCGGCAGTTCTTGCAGCAGCTCTTTTCGCAGCTCGATAATGGATATCTCCCGATTGGAGGTGAAATAAGCGCACAAATATTTTTGTCCATTCTCATCTTCACGCGCAATGACCACCGCTTCTTGCATAGAGCCCGTTTTCAAGAGTTCCGCCTCTACTTCGGCAAGTTCAATCCGATAACCGCGGATTTTCACCTGTTCATCGATCCTTCCTTTATACTCCAGCGTACCGTCTGCCCGCCACCTGGCTATATCACCTGTCCGGTAACAGCGTTTTCCACTTTCAAAAGGGTGCTCGATAAACTTTTCCGCTGTCAGCTCTATGTGATTCAAATAACCCCGCGCTACGCCATCGCCTCCGACAAGAAGTTCTCCCCAAGCCCCGAGAGGCGCTAGCTTCAGCGTTCGATCCACGACATAAGCTGTCGAATGCGTGATCGGTCGACCAATCGGCACCGCTTCCGCTTGTTCGTTCTCTATCAAATGAGTGGTGGAGAACGTTGTATTTTCCGTAGGGCCGTATCCGTTTACGATACGAAGAGACGGATTGTCCCGCAGTACCCGGTTGATGTGAGGAACGGACAGCACATCGCCGCCGACGATAAGCGTGCGAAGGTTGCCGAACAACTTGCTTTCCTGCTGAGAAAGCTGATTAAATAACGGCGAGGTGAGCCACATTGTGGTAATGCCGTACTTCTGTATAGCTTGCTTCAGCTTCGGCCCCTCCAGAATAACATCCACTGCTACCAGATAGAGCTGTCCTCCATTCAACAGCGCTCCCCAAATTTCGAACGTCGAGGCATCGAAAACTACGGCCCCTGTCTGCAGAATGCGCGTTTGCTCGTTAAACTCGGCATAATTCGTGTTTTTGACCAAGCGCACGACATTGCGGTGCTCGACCATGACCCCTTTCGGTCTCCCCGTTGAGCCTGACGTATAGATGACATACGCGAGATCGGAACTGCTGGTTGTTTGGAGATTCGATTGAGGGAGCAGCTCTTCTTCATAATGACCGTTATCGTTATTCAAAACGATCAAATTCTTAATAAGGCTGCCAGTGAAGGCCGCCGCCTGCTCACGAAAACGGCTATGCGTCAGCAGCAGGTTGATGCCCGCATCTTCGAGCATATAGCGGATACGTTCCTCCGGATAATCGGGATCAATAGGAACGTAGGCGCCACCCGCCTTCAGGACACCGAGCATGCCGACAATCATTTCGGTGGAACGCTCCGCCATAATACCGACGAGCTCTTCCGCTTGCATGCCTGATTCACGCAATTGGTTGGCTACCAAGTTTGCTTTAGCATTTAGCTCCCGATACGTCAATTTTTCCTCGCCGCAAACAACAGCGTCCTGCTCCGGCGTACGCTCCACCTGTTCCTCAAACAGCCTGTGAATCGTTTGATCCCGCGGGTACTCGACTGTCGCGGGATTAAACGCTACCAAGAGCTGCGTTTTCTCCGATTCAGATAACAAATCCACGCCCACAATCGGAAGCTCGGGCTTATATAAAACAACGCTAAAAAGTTGAACGAGATGTGCAGTCAACCGACGGACAGTCTCTTCGTCATACAGATATCCGTCATACTCGACATTCAACGAAACCATGCCGTTGTCGAAGTTGAAATGGAACGCCAGTTCTGATTTGATCTGTTCCATGTATGCGAACGTATGAAGCTGTCGCAGTGTCACTAGCGTATGGATTACAGGTACGCCGCTGGCATCCTGCGGGATGGCCATATGATCCGTGTAGTTCCAGAAAGGAATGTTCTGATGTTCGATTGCCGCAGCGGCTGACGATTTGATGTCGTTCAACAGGGTGCGGAATGTGCTGTTTGGATCCACCCGATTTTTGATAAGTAAAAGCGGGTTCATCATCGGGGTACCATCCTTCGATGAGCCGATTGTCGGAATACCGACGATCATCCGTTCTTCGTTCGTATAGGCATATAATAAACCTTTTACGCCTGCCAGCAGAATCATAAATACGGCTAACGGGGCTCCTCCAGAAATGGCAACGATTCGGTCGGATAGTTCGGAAGGAAATGTACGGGACAACGATTGGATGCTACTTAAAGTCCCCCCTTTGCTCAAAGTATTCGTGTAGGCGAGAGATGTAATCCGATCTTCACCGTCAAATTTGTCGAGCCAGTACGCTTTTTCTTTTTCAAATAAAGATTGCAATTGCTTCACTCCCATTCATTTTATTGTTCGCATGCAATGCCTTGCCGATTGGAACAGAAGCCGTCCGCTGTATGTTCCCTGTTAAGACGTGCGCCGCAGCAGTTTTTAACCGCAGCACACACCCTGCAGGGATTAAACCAACATCAATTAGAATGTAAAATCAATGGATTCCTGTAAAAGATCGCTTCGTTCAACACTTTCGGAGAGGTTGATTTCACTTATTTTTCGGGCAGGGTCTCTTCCGATCTCAGCCAAAAGCGTCAAGAAATCTTTAATGAGGCGATCCATGGCATACTTGTTGAACAGCTTGGTGCAATATTCAAACGATCCCCTCAATTTTCCCTCATCCATACTCATGGTTAAGGTCAAATCGAACTTGGCTACGTTATGTTCCTGGACATACGATTCGAACGAGAGCGAGTCAACTACTGATTGCTGTTTTTCGGTATTATTCATGACAAACATAGTATCGAACAACGGATTCCGGCCGGGGTCACGCTGAATATTCAATCGTTCCAGCAGCTCTTCAAGCGGGTATTCCTGATGATCGAATGCTACAAGCGTGCGCTCCTTCACTTCCAAGATGTAGTCGAGGAAGGCTTTGTCCTTCGCCGGATAGTTCCGCAGGGCCAACGTATTCACGAACATGCCGACAATCGGTTCAAGATCTGCGGACAAACGACCAGCTACGGGAGTTCCTACTATGACATCTTCCGACCCGCTGTACTTGGAAAGCAGCACCGTATAAGCAGCCATGAGCAGCATATATAGCGTACTTCCGGTATCAGACGTAAGTTTGCGCAGGCGTTCCGTTACTTCATCCTCTACCGCAAATTCCAGCAGCGCACCTTCGAAGCTTCGTTGAGCCGGTCTCGGATAGGCAATAGGAAAATCCAGTACGGGCAGTTCTCCTGCAAAATCGTTAAGCCAGATCAACTCCTGCTGCCGGTACCGCTCGCTTTGCATAGCTTGGCGCTGCCAAACTGCGTAATCCTTGTATTGAAGCTGCAGCTCAGGCAGCGATTGACCGGCATACAACTGCGCGAGCTCATGTACGATAATTTCTGCCGAGACGCCGTCAGAGATAATATGGTGCATGTCGTAAAGCAACATATGACGATCCAGTTCGAGTTCGATGAGACGTACGCGAAGGAGCGGCGCATATTGCAGAGCAAACGGACGGACAAAGCTGTGAATGTGCCTTTGCGATTCCTCTTCGGTCGCCTGCACGAATTCCATAACCAACTCTGTATTCGGGTATATCCGCTGCACAACTTCGCCATCTACCGTCTCAAAACCGGTCCTTAAGGTCTCATGTCGTTCAATGAGCTGTTGGAGCGCTTGCTCCAGCCTTTCCTTATTGAGCGGACCTTTCACTGTCAATATAGTCGGCATGTTATAACTGAGTTCTCCACCTGCGAGATGACTCAAGATATACAACCGCTTCTGGGCGGATGATACCGGGTACACAGCCATTCTTGCGGCTTTCGTAATGGCTGCGTATGGAGATGGCTGCAAGCCCGCAATAACTTTCGCCAGCTGCTCAATCGTCGGCGACAGAAATATGTCGCGCAGCGGCACGTTGATGTTCATCTCCTTGTATATCTTCGCTGCCAATGTCGTAGCCCGAAGGGAATGACCGCCGATATCGAAGAAATTGTCCGTTACCCCGACCCTCGGCAGCCGCAGTACTTCTTGCCATAGGCGTGCCAACTGGATCTCAGTACGTGTTCGCGGCGCCGCATATTCCTCACTCGCCTGCACACTTCCCTCAGGAGCCGGCAAGGCCTTGCGGTCGATCTTGCCGTTCGGACTCAGCGGCATTCGTTCTACCTGCACAAGGTACGTCGGTACCATGTAGCTCGGCAGCGTTTCGGACAAGCGGCTGCGAAGCTCGCCTACGGTCAGATCTATTTCTGCGACATAGTAAGCGCAAAGCAGCTTCTGTCCGTTCTCGTCTTCCCTGGCGACGACGACCGCTTCAAGCATGGCTTCCACGTTCAAAAGCTGCGATTCCACTTCGCCCAGCTCGATCCGATAGCCGCGTATCTTCACCTGGTGATCGATCCGTCCCAGGTATTCGATGTTGCCGTCCGGCAGCCAGCGCGCCAGATCGCCCGTTCGGTACATCCGCTGCCCATCCGCAAACGGATCATCCGTAAACTTCTCCGCCGTCAGCTCGGGACGGTTCAAGTAGCCTCTCGCCACGCCGACACCGGCGATGCACAGCTCTCCGGCTACCCCAATTGGCTGCAACTGCTGCGTTCCTTCCTTCACGATGTACAATCGCGTATTGTGAATCGGTTTGCCGATCGGGATGATCGGATACACGGCATCCGGCTCGCAATCGAAGTACGAGACGTCAACGGTTGCTTCCGTCGGCCCGTACAGATTGATCAACCGCGCACGGTTGATCGCGGCGACCGCCTGCTGGAAGCGTGCCACATGCTGCGGCGGCAAAGCTTCGCCGCTGGCGAATACTTGACGCAGCGATCCCAGCTGCTCAGCCAGTTTGCTGCTCGGCTGCTGCTCGGCGTAATCCAGGAAGGCGTGCAGCATCGCTGGTACGAAGTGCATCGTGGTTACACCACTGCGTTCGATGGTTGCCAAGATCCGTTCGGGGCTCTTCTCCCCGCCGACGGCCAGCATGCATACGCTGGAGCCAACCATCGCCCACCAGAACAGCTCCCACACCGACACGTCGAATGTGAACGCCGTTTTTTGCAAAATAACGTCCGTCTCGCCTATCGGATAACGCTCGTGCATCCACAAGATCCGGTTGATGACCGAGTGGTGCTCGATCATCACGCCCTTCGGCTTGCCGGTCGAACCCGACGTATAGATGACATACGCGACATTGCGCGGTCCGGCCAGCGGCTGCAGATTCGAGCTGTCTTCGGCGTACAGCGCTGCATCGTTCAAATCGATGACTTTGATGCTCAGCTCCGTAGGCAGGCGATCATTGAGATGACGTTGTGTGAGCAGGAGCTTAGCGCCAGAGTCCTCCAGGATGAAGCTTATGCGCTCTTCCGGATACTCCGGATCGATTGGCACATAGGCGCCCCCGGCTTTCAATATGGCGTAAATGCCGACGATCATCTCCAGAGAACGCTCGACCATGATGCCGACCTTATCGTCTGACAGGACACCCTCAGCGCGAAGCGTTCGCGCCATGCGGTTTGCTTGCTCATTCAGTTCGCGGTAAGTTAGCTGTTCGTCCTCGAACCGCACCGCGACACGATCCGGCGTGCGTTCTGCCTGCTCCTCGAACAGACCATAGATCGTCTTTTCGCACGGATAGTCTTTTTCTGTGTCATTGAAATCATGCAAAATTTGGGCTTTCTGCTGCGCTGTGATAATCTCCAAATCCGCAAGCTTCGTGTGCTGATTTTTCAATACAAGATCGATAATTTGCAGGAAATGTTCGACCATTCGTTCAATCGTCTCACGCTTGTAAAGCGAATCGGCGAATTGGAAGCTGCAGGCCACAACATTTTCCATATCCAATGCTTCCAGCGTCAGATCAAATTGCGCCGCAGTGTGACCGCTTGGGTAAGGTTCGATCTGCAAACCGGCATAATCCTGCTCCTGACGCGGTGTATGCTGCATCACGAACATCGTGTCAAACAACGGATTGCGGCTCAAGTCCCGCTTGATATCCAACCGTTCTATCAATTCTTCAAACGGATAGTCTTGATGCTCGAACGCTTGCAATACATGTTCTTTGACTTCCTGTAAGTAATTGTCAAATGACTTATTACCTGCCGGGTAACTGCGCAAGGCGAGCGTATTGACGAACATCCCGATGATCGGCTCCAGGTCCGTATGCGGTCTTCCCGCAATCGGAGAGCCTACGACAACGTCTTCCCGACCCGAATAGGCATACAGCAGCGTCGTATAGGCAGCAAGCAATACCATATACATCGTTGAGCCGGTTTGTGTCGCAAGCTGACGAAGCGAAGCGCTTCGCTCTTGATCAAGGGTGAAGGCAACGGTATCTCCACGGTAGCTTCTCACGGCCGGTCTCACATAATCGGCAGGCAGTTCGAGCACAGGAATCTCGCCATGGAATACATTCAGCCAGAAAGCTTCCTGCTTGCTTACCCAATCTTTATGGTCGTCCGTTTGCCGCCAAACCGCGAAATCCTTGTATTGAATCCGCAGAGGCAGCAGCTCTTCTCCCTTGTAAAACCGTACTAATTCATTGATGAAAATACCCATGGAGACGCCGTCTGAAATGATATGATGCATGTCAAAGAGCAGTAGGTGACGATCCTGTTCAAGCTCGACCACTTGTACCCGCAAGAGCGGCGCCATGCTTAAGTCAAAGGGGCGGATAAAGCTGCGAATCAGCTCTTCCGGTGGCTCGCCTCCCGCCTGTCGATAGTTCAGAGCGAATGGCACTTCCAGATGAATCCGCTGCACCGGTTCACCTTCTACGAGGTCAAAACTGGTGCGCAGCGTTTCGTGACGTACGATCATTTGGCGGAACGCCTCTTCGAATCGGCCAAGGTCAAGGATTCCTTCTATTGTCATGATACCCGGCATGTTGTAGCCGAGTTCCCCGCCTTCCAGCTGGCTTAAGATGTACAGCCGCTTTTGCGTGGAAGCTACCGGATAGTGCTCGCTCTCCTTAGCGACCGGGATAGAAGCATACACAACCTGCTTCATGCCCTCGACTGCCTCGGCAAATTGTTCGATTGTCGGATATTGGAACACGTCCTTGAGCGGGACGCTGCGTCCTAATTCTTTTTGCAGCAGAGAGACAAGGGCTGCAGCACGCAGCGAGTGTCCGCCTAGCTCGAAGAAATTATCTTGGATTCCCACTTTCGAAATACCGAGCACGTCCTGCCAAATCCGCACCAGCTTCGCTTCCAGCTCGTTGCGCGGTGCGGTATAAGCAGCCCCAGTCTGGCTGCTTCCGTCCGGCGCGGGCAGTGCCTTGCGGTCAATCTTGCCGTTAGGCGTCAGCGGCATCTGCTCCAGCTGCATGAAGGTAGACGGCACCATGTAGCCAGGCAGCTCAGCGCTGAGTGCGCTTCGCAGTTCGCTTGCCGCAAGCTCCCGGCTGCCGACGAAATAAGCGCACAGCTGGTTTTGCCCGGATGCGTCTTCCCGCGCGATGACGATGGCTTCCTGCACAGCCTCTACTTGCAAAATCTTCGCTTCGACCTCGCCCAGCTCGATCCGGTATCCGCGGATTTTCACCTGATGGTCGATCCGGCCCAAATATTCGATCCGGCCGTTAGGCAGCCATCTCGCGAGATCCCCTGTCCGATACATCCTCTCACCGCTAAAGCAACTGATGACAAACTTCTCGCTTGTCAGCTCCGGTCGATCCAGATAACCGCGAGCAAGTCCTACTCCTGCTACGCACAGCTCCCCAGGCACACCCACTGGCAACAGGTGTCCGTATGGATCAACGATATATACGTGATGGTTGGGCACCGGACGCCCGATGGAGATCAGACTTCCCGCATCAGGGTCGGTCGAAACCGGCCAAATCGACGTCGCTACCGAGTTTTCCGTCGGTCCGTATCCGTTGTAGTAGGCAACCTTGTCTTTCCACTTCTGAACGAGCTCGGTTGATGAAGCCGATCCGGCCGTAAATAGAATTCGCAGCCTTGGCATTTCATCCGGCTCCAGATAA
>NZ_JBFNXH010000038.1:0-9395 GCF_040812395.1 Paenibacillus tabacirhizosphaerae
GACGGTGGCCGCGGTCCGGGAATATCTTGCGGCGGAGCTGCCGGCTTATATGGTGCCGGGAGCTTATGTGTTCCTGGAGGAGCTGCCGCTGAACGCGAATGGCAAGGTAGACCGGAAGGAGCTGCCTGAGCCAAGGGAGCTTCAGGATAGCGGATCCAGCTACACCGCGCCGCGGACCCCGGTAGAGCTGAAGCTCGCAGAGATCTGGCAGGAGGTGCTTGGCTTGAAGCGGATCGGCGTCCATGAGGATTTCTTTGAGATCGGCGGAGACTCGTTGGGGGCTGCTTCGATGGCAGGAAGGATTCAAAAGGAGATGGGGGTCTCCCTTCCTCTGCGCGATATTTTCCGGCTGCCGACCCTGGAAAAATTAGCCGTTCTTGTTGAAGGCTCGCAGCAGGCTGACTACAAGGGCATCCCCGTTCTGCCGAACCGGGCATCTTACAGGACGTCTGCTGCGCAGGAATGGATTTATACCGTGAGCACGATGTCAGGCGAAGGGGATATCTACAATATGCCGCACGTTCTGGAGATCACGGGATCGATCGAAGAGGACCGGATACGCTTCACCTTCCTGAAGCTGATGGAGCGTCACGAAACGCTGAGGACCGGGTTTGAGATCCAAGAGGAAGAAGTGGTGCAGCGTATTTACACAGATGTGCCTTTCGAAATCGAGCGGATTCCGTGGAAGCAAAACGCCCGTGAAATGCAGGAGGTGATCTCCCGGTTTATCCGCCCGTTTGATCTCTCGAAGCCGCCGCTGCTTCGCGTAGGGCTGGCCGCCCAACACACCGGGAAGCATCTTATGATCGTTGATATGCACCATATCATTTCGGATGGCGTTTCCATGCAGATCGTCATGCAGGACTTCTTGCGGCTGTACGCAGGGGAAGAGCTTGCGCCGCTGACGGTCCAGTATAAGGACTATGCAGCCTGGCAGCGTGAGAGAATGCAAAGCGATCAGTACCTGCAGCAAGAGGCTTACTGGCTGAAATCGTTGTCCGGTGAGCTCCGGGGAACGGATCTTCCGATTGCTTACCCTAGGCCTACACAGCGAAGCTACGAGGGGGGACAGTACTATTTCGAGGTGGATTCCGCGGTAGCGGAAGGGCTGCGGCAGCTGACCGCAAGCGATGGAAGCACCCTGTTCATGACGCTCCTGGCAGCCTATACGGTACTGCTCTCCCACTATAGCGGCTATGAAGATATTATTCTGGGGACTCATGTGGCCGGAAGAATATCTGGGGAGCTAGAGACGATGATTGGAATGTTTGTTAATACACTGGCCCTACGGAACTATCCGCGCAAGGAGCTTACTTTCCGGGAATTTCTCCATGAGGTAAGGGAGAATACGCTTGAGGCGTTCGAAAATCAGGAATATCCATTCGCTGAATTGGTCGAGAAGCTGGGTATCCGCCGAGATCCGAGCCGCAATCCTTTGTTTGATTTCGTATTTGCTTTTGCCGAGAGGGAGTCCGGGTATGCAGAGATTAACGGCATCTCGGTGAGCCCTTATGCCATGGATCACCATACGGCCAAATTCGATCTGTCTTTAACGATGGAGCTTGAAGACAGCGGGCTCAAGGGATCTTTTGAATATAGCACCGCTTTGTTCCCTATGAAATCGATCGAAACTTTGACGAGAGATTATCTTGAGCTGTTGGCGGTCATCGCGCTCCATCCGGATCGGCGCTTGGCAGACTTCCGTGTTACAGGTTTTCAGAAAAAGTCAGTTCCACAGCTGGATTCTATAGAACTTATCTTTTAATCTCACCTGCGGCTTCGTTACCCGCTGCCTGAAGTCAGGCAGCATCCCTACTCTAATCCTATGATGTGATAGAAAGGATGTACTGATGTTTATGAGCCTGTTTGATAAAGAAGCTGCCTATTGGAATCAGAAGTTAGACGGCGGGGATCGTATCGTGTGTCTTCCCTATAACCGGACTTCCGGAAATCAGATCAGCCTGTTCCAAACCGTCAACCTGACCCTGGAGGCCTCGCTCTCCAAGCGGATGATGCAAATCGCTGGCGGTTCTCCGTTAGCCTTGTACATGATTCTGTTATGCGGAGTGGAAGGGCTGCTGCACCACTACACGAATGAATCCAATATGCTGCTTGGCGTTCCGGTCTTCCGTCAGCCGGACGATTCGGCGGAGAGCCTCAATTCACTGGTCATTGTAAAAAACACGGTCACAGGTCAAAGCACATTAAAGACCTTGTTCTCCGATATCAAATCGGCCGTAAGCGAAGCTATGGAGCATCAGAATATTCCCTTCTGGAACTATACGGAGCGGATCACCACGCGATCCGCTTCGAATGGCAAGCCCTTAATCCACACGATTGCGGGGTTTAGGCCCCTTCATACGATGGATTTCAGGGAACAGGCCGCATTCGATCTGTTGTTCTTCTTTGATCAGGCGGATCAGGAGGTTGTGCTGGACCTTACCTACGATGAGCAGCGGTACAGCCGGGAAGCTATGCTCCGGTTGACTGTGCATCTGCAGGAGCTGCTCTCCGCGCTGGCAAGTGCGCCTGATCTCATTCTCGGGGATACGGTTCTCGTAACAGAGGAAGAGAAAGCCGCGATCTTGTTCGACTTCAACGATACGGCTGCGAGCTATCCGAAGGAAAAGACGATCCACGGGCTGTTCGAGGAGCAGGTGGAGCGGACGCCGGACAGAGCAGCCGTCCTGTGTGGGGACGAGCGGCTGACCTTCACGGAGCTGAACGAGAGGGCGAACCGTCTGGCGAGAAGGCTGCGGGCGGAAGGCGTTCAAGCAGGCGAGCTTGTAGGGATTATGACCGAGCGTTCGCTGGAGATGGTCATCGGGGTATATGCCATCCTGAAGGCGGGAGGCGCTTATGTGCCGATAGACCCGGACCATCCGGAAGACCGGATAAGGTACGTAGCGGAGGATTCGGGTATTCAGCTGCTGCTGACAACAGCTCAGTTCAGAGATCGGGTGAACTTTGAATGCCGGTGCTTGCTGATCGATGACGCTTCGTACAGCAGCGGGGACGGGGGCAATCTGGAGTCATCCTCTGGGCCAAGGGATCTCGCGTATGTGATGTATACCTCGGGCTCCACCGGGAACCCGAAAGGGGTTATGATTGAGCATCATTCCGTGGTCAACCGGATTCTCTGGGGACAGAGCCGGTTTCCGTTAGGAAGCGGCGATGTCAGTCTGTTCAAAACCCCGTTCACCTTCGATGTTTCGGTACCGGAGTTGTTCTGGTGGGGGATGGTCGGTTCCGCGGTAAACCTGCTGCCCCCTGGGGGAGAGAAGGATCCGGGTCAGATGGTGGAGGCG
Source organism: Paenibacillus tabacirhizosphaerae (assembly GCF_040812395.1). GTDB lineage: Bacteria > Bacillota > Bacilli > Paenibacillales > NBRC-103111 > Paenibacillus_E. The sequence goes on from NZ_JBFNXH010000038.1 coordinate 3,309, forward strand.
ATCGCAAGCTCCGGGATCACTACCGTTCATTTTGTCCCATCGATGCTTCAACTGTTTCTTGAATATGTGGAGCTTCTGCCCTCAGAGGAAGTGTCTGTGAAATTAAGCAGTCTCCGGTACGTGTTCGCCACCGGGGAGCCGCTAACTCCGCATCAGGTGTCTCGCTTCCAGCGTTTGATCGGATCGGTCAATGGAGCGGGGATGATTAACCTCTACGGTCCGACGGAAGCGACGGTTGAGGTGACCTGCTTTCCTTGCGAACAAGATACGTCGTATCCGCTAATTCCCATTGGCAAACCGATATTTAACTCGGAACTGTATATTGTGAAGGAAGGCACAGCCAAGCTGCAGCCTATAGGCGTAGCGGGCGAGTTGTGTATAGCAGGAGTCTGTTTGGCACGCGGATACTGGAGACGGCCGGAACTGACGGCGGAGAAGTTCGTGGACAACCCCTTTCATGAGGGGGAGCGGATGTACCGGACAGGGGATCTGGCGAGATGGCTGCCGGACGGCAGTATCGAATATTTAGGGCGGATCGATCATCAGGTGAAGATCAGAGGATACCGGATCGAACTCGGGGAGATCGAAGCGCAGCTTTTGCGTCTGGAGGGGGTGCGGGAAGCCGTTGTCTTAGCCGGAGAGGACGAGACAGGAGATCAGTATCTTTGTGCCTATGTGGTTGTAAAGACGGCCTATGCCGCTCAGGATTGGAAAGATGAGCTTTCGCGGAAGCTGCCTTCCTATATGGTGCCCGCATACATGGTACAGTTGGAGGAGTTGCCGCTGACCTCAAGCGGAAAGCTGGATCGCCGTGCGCTGCCGAAGCCGGAGAAGGTGATACAGAGCAGCACCGAGTATGCTGCCCCCCGGAATCCGATCGAAGAAAGGCTTGCCGCGATCTGGAGGGAGGTCTTGAAGCTCCCGGATATTGGCGTGAAGCATAATTTCTTTGAATTGGGCGGGCATTCGCTATGGGCGGCTCGATTGGCAGGGAAAATATACAAAGAAATGAACATCGAATTGCCGCTGAGGGAAATATTCCGGTCGCCGACCATTGAAAGCATGGCCCAAGCTATAGACGGAATGAAGCGTAGCGATTATGTCGGCATTCCGCTTGCGGAGGAGAGAGATAGCTATCCCGTCTCCTATGCGCAGAAGCGGATCTATCTTCTAAGCCAGCTGGATGGCGGCGAGCTGAGCTACAACATGCCGGGGGTTCTGGAGATCCACGGTCCTTTAGACCGGACACGGGCCTATGAAGCCTTCCGGACCTTGATCGGCCGCCATGAATCGCTTCGGACCCGCTTTGAAATGAAAGACGGCGAGATCGTTCAGCGGATTCATGAGGAAGTGCCGTTTGAGCTCGAAACGATCCAGCGGGACGGGCGGGAGGTTACCGAATCGCTTCGCGGGTTCATTCGCACTTTCGACCTGGATCAGGCGCCGCTGCTGCGGGCGGGTCTTATCGAACTGGGGACGGAGCATCATTTGCTGCTGTTCGATATGCATCATATCATCTCGGACGGGGTGTCCATGAACCATTTGACACTCGAGTTCGCACGGTTGTATGAAGGAGAAACGCTGGCTCCCCTGCCTCTCCAATATAAGGACTATGCCGTATGGCAGCAGGAGAAGACGGACAGCGGGAGGTTACGGGAACATCAGCAGGCATACTGGCTGGATGTATTCAGCGGCGAGCTTCCAGTCCTTGAACTGCCGACCGACTATAGCAGACCTCTGGTACGGAGCTATCAAGGGGACTCCCTTAGCTTTACGCTTGGCAAGGAACGAAGCGAAGCGCTGGCACAACTTGCCCGGCAGACAGGGACAACCCTGCATATGGTGCTGCTCGCAGCCTATACGGCATGGCTTGGCAAATACAGCGGAAGCGCAGATGTGATTGTCGGCACCCCGGTGGCCGGAAGGCTGCAGGCGGAACTGGAGCCCCTCATCGGGATGTTCGTGGGCACGCTGGCGCTTCGGCAGTATCCGGCCGGAGACAAAACGTTCGAGTCGTACCTACAGGAGGTCAAGGAGGGGCTGCTGGCAGCATACGAACATCAGGAGTACCCATTTGAAGAACTGGTGGAGAAGCTGGACCTCCAGCGGGATCTGAGCCGCAATCCACTGTTTGACACGATGTTCGTGTTGCACAATACGGGACCATCCCCGATGACGATAGATGGACTAAAGATATCTCCTTATTCACAGGATTTTACGGCAGCGAAATTCGATCTCACGATGAACGCGGAAGAGACGGAGGGCGGGCTGCGTTTCTGGATCGAGTACGCCTCCGCTCTGTTCAAACGGGAAACGGTGGAGCGTATGGCGGGCCATTGGATAAGGCTGATCGACATGCTCCTGGAGGGTCCGAGCAGACCGCTGTCCTTACTTGAACTGACGACTTCAGAGGAGCGCCGGCAAATTCTTGAAGCGTTCAACGACACGGAGGCGGATTACCCCAAGGAGAAGACGGTCCACGGCTTGTTCGAAGATCAGGCTGCACGCACGCCGGATCGCGTGGCGGTAGTCTTTGAAGGCCAGGCATTGACTTATGCGCAGCTGAATGCCAGAGCCAATCAGGTTGCCCATACTTTGCGGGCATACGGTGTTGGGCCGGATACCGTTGTCGGAATCAGGACGGACCGTTCCTTAGAGATGATAATCGGCATCTACGGCATATTGAAGTCAGGAGGCGCCTATCTGCCGATAGATCCGGCGTATCCGGCGGAGCGGGTTCGCTACATGCTGGAAGACAGCAGGGCGAGGGTACTGCTGACCCAAGGGGAGGATGAAGTCACAACTCCCCGGTTCTCCGGCATCGTGCTGGACCTTCGGGATGAAGAGATCGGTAACCGGCCTGCGGACAATCCTGTACCCGTTAGCGGACCTGCGGATCTCGCCTACGTTATTTATACGTCCGGTTCCACCGGAAGACCGAAGGGCGTTATGATTGAGCATCATTCGGTGATCAACCGGATTCACTGGATGCAGAAGCGCTACAAGCTGGGCGAAGAGGACGTCATCCTCCAGAAAACCCCGTTCTCCTTTGACGTATCGGTATGGGAACTGTTTTGGTGGTCATGGTATGGTGCGGGCGTGTGCCTCCTGACGCCTGGAGGGGAGAAAGATCCCAGCCTCATCCGGGAGGCGGTCTCGAAATACGGCGTGACGACGATGCATTTCGTGCCTTCCATGCTCGGGGCGTTCCTGGAAGATCTGGAAGCGGCGGAAGGGGCATTGGAGCAAATCTCAAGTCTTAAGCAAGTGTTTGCCAGCGGTGAAGCACTGCCAAGTCCTATGGTGGAACGGTTCTACGCTTGGCTCGGACCAGATCGGGTGAAGCTGGTGAATCTATACGGTCCGACGGAGGCGACTGTGGATGTCAGTTCATACGAATGTGCTCCGGGGCTGGGACGCATCCCGATTGGAGCACCGATCGATAATATCCGGCTGTACGTGGTGGATGGGAAGCTGAACCTGCTTCCGATCGGTACACCAGGTGAGCTCTGTATTGCAGGGGCTGGTCTGGCCCGGGGATATGTGGGACGGCCGGAGCTGACGGCGGAGAAGTTTGTGGACAATCCCTTCATACCGGGCGAGCGGATGTACCGCACCGGCGACGTGGCCCGATGGCTCCCGAATGGCGATGTGGAGTATCTCGGCCGGATGGATCATCAGGTGAAGATTCGGGGCTACAGAATTGAATTAGGTGAAATTGAAAAAGCGCTTATGAATCATCCGGATGTGGTTGAGGCCGTTGTAGTGGACCGGATGGACCGGTCCGGAGCCAAGTCCCTTTACGCTTATTTCGTATCCAGGAGAGAGCTATCTGCTGCGGAGTGCAGAGAGCATCTGGTGAATAGCCTGCCCATGTATATGGTTCCCTCCTATTTTGTAGAGCTGGGCCGGATGCCGCTGACGCCAAATGGCAAACTGGACCGGAGGGCGCTGCCGGAACCGGACAGGGAGAGGGAAGGCGAGGGAACCTTCACGGCTCCTGCGGGGGGAATGGAAGCTCAATTGGCACATCTTTGGAGCGGGATCCTCGGTAAAGATAAGGTGGGCGCCACAGATGATTTCTTCCTCTCTGGCGGAGATTCCATTACCCTGCTCCGACTTGCCAGCCGAATTCAACTGGAGCTGAAGATCCCCGTCCAGCTAAAAGACCTGTATACGTATCGTACGATCCGCGAGTATGCCCGTTATTTGGAAGGTGCAGGAACAAAACACCAATCCGAAGAGCTGGAGAGCGGTCTGCGCTTGATCGAAACGTTCCAGGATACGCTGCGTGTCACGCCGGCATTCCAGACTTATGCTTCACAGGAGCTGGCAGAATTCTACCCGCTGAGCAAGATTCAGCAGAGTATGGTGTATTACTCGCTGCTGAAGCCCGATCAGCCGATCTATCATGATCAATTCTTCTTTTCCGTCCGGATGAATCCTATGAACAACGATATCTTCATCCAAACGGTGCGCAGGCTGCAGGACCGGCATGCTGTGCTTAGGACGGTTTTTGATACGGTAAACTTTAACGAGCCGATTCAACTGGTCTATAAGCGGATCGACCCAGATGTGGTCCTGGAGGACATCCGGCATCTTTCGGCCGATGCCCAAAAGGCCCATATTGAAGCATGCAGGGCGGCGGATCTGGGCGATAAATATTTAAAAGAACGTAGCTTATTATGGCGGCTCCGGCTGTTCCGACTAGGCGCTGAGGAGACCATCATTCTGTTATCGTTCCATCATGCGGCCCTCGACGGATGGAGTGTAGCGGTGTTCCAGCAGGAATTTATGGAATTATACGTGGAGCTTGCGGCCACAGGGGAGGCCTCGCCGGCTTCATCTTTAGAAGGGGCTCCGCTCCGCAGCTCGTACAAAGAATACGTGGCGCTGAACGCGTTCAGGCAGGCAGACGGGAAGACGGGAGACTGGTGGCGGGAATTCCTCGAGGGCTATACACGAGGCAAGCTGCCATTTAATATTGCTCGTAAACCCATGACAGCCACCGCGTCCAGTGCCATTATCAAGAGACCTTTGGCTCCGCAATTGGTGAGCAGGCTGGAAGCGGTGGCAGGAACGTACGGAAGCACCGTGCGAGACCTATGCCTAAGCGCCCATCTGTACCTGCTTCGTATCATAACCGTAGAGGAGGACATTGTAACGGGAGTCGTTTCGCACGACCGTCCTGCTGTAGAGGACGGGGATCGCATACTCGGATGCTTCTTGAACACACTGCCGATGAGGCTGCATGTGGGCAAGCATGAAGACAAAAAGGGGCTGGTGAGGAGAGTCGCGGATACAGTCTACCGGATGAAGGCCAGTGAAGCGTTCCTGAGCGATATCGCCAGAATGATCGGCGAACGTTCTGATCCGTCACTCAATCCGATATTCGATACATTATTCAACTATACCGACTTTCATATCCTGGATTATGGAAAAGGCGGGAGCGGTATTCGTCCGGAACAACCTGGTGGATTGGAGCTGCAGAACGCTGAGATGACCAACACGCTGCTGGATATCGAGGTGCATCGGAGCAGCGAGCACATGAATGTCCAAATCAAGTATGCCCCGAACTACTTCTATGAGCAGGATATGGAAACGGTATTCACGCTCTATGTGCGGATTCTGGAGGAGCTGTGCGACGAGGCGAATCCGATTTTGGGCAGCGGAGCATTGATCCTGACGGAGGAGGGGGAACGGCTGCTCAGCGAATGGAATGCTCCGGTGTACGAGCTAGCGGCGACTTACACGGAGGGCAAGACACTGCACGGACTGTTCGAGGAACAGGCGGCAAGAACGCCGGACCATGCGGCGGTTCGGCACGGAGGCCGGACGCTGACTTATGCGCGGCTGGAGGCGGAGTCGAACCGGCTGGCGCGGCATTTGGCGCGGCAAGGGGTGCGCAGCGGGGATCATGTGGCCTTGGTGGCCGGGCGCGGAACCGGCATGATCACCGGGTTGCTCGCCATCCTCAAGGCGGGGGCGGCTTACGTGCCGGTCGATCCGGATTACCCGCCGAGCCGCAAGGCGTATATTCTGCATAACGCGGAAGCCGTAGCGGTACTGATCGACCGCGCTTACCCG
>NZ_JBFNXH010000039.1:0-8830 GCF_040812395.1 Paenibacillus tabacirhizosphaerae
CTGCTGCTGCAGGGGCGGTTGCAGGAGCGTGCGGCATACGACGGCAAGTGTGTGCTGCTCGACAATGCCGGATCATACGCCGAAGACGGCTCGAACCTGGAGTCTGTCGCTAGCGCTGAGCACTTGGCCTACGTTATTTATACCTCCGGCACGACGGGCAAACCGAAAGGCAACTTGACCACTCATCGCAACATCGTTCGCGTAGTTAAAGACACGAACTACATCGAGATCGGCGAGCAGGATATCGTCCTGCAGCTTTCAAGCTACGCGTTTGACGGCTCGACCTTTGACCTCTATGGTGCGCTGCTAAACGGAGCCAAGCTTGTGCTTGTGTCCAAAGACAACTTCCTGGAGATGGAGAAGCTGTCTCAGCTTATCGAACAGGAACGGATTTCGGTTATGTTCATCACAACCGCCTTGTTCAACGTGCTTGTTGATGTGAATATAGAGGCACTGCGTTCGCTCCGCAAAGTGCTGTTCGGCGGGGAACGGGCATCCGTCTCCCATGTGCGGAAAGCGCTCGGGTTCTTGGGAGCAGGTAAATTGATTCACGTGTACGGACCGACGGAAACAACGGTATTTGCCACGTATTATCCAGTAGATGAGTTGGCAGAGAACGCAGTAAGCTTGCCGATTGGACGCCCGATTAGTAATACGGCAGCGTATATCGTTGGATCGGGCGGTACGCTGAATCCGATCGGGGTTTCAGGAGAGTTGTGGATCGCCGGGGACGGCGTGGCCAGAGGCTATCTGAACCGGCCCGATGTAACCGCAGAGAAGTTCATAGACAACCCGTTTGCGCAAGGAGAGCGGATGTACCGGACGGGCGACCTCGCGAGATGGCTGCCGGACGGCAACATCGAGTTTATGGGACGGATCGATGACCAGGTGAAAATTCGCGGTTACAGGATTGAGCTTGGCGAAGTAGAAGCTCAACTCTTGAATGTCGAAGGTGTGCTTGCGGCAACCGTCATTGCACGGGAAGACGAGCAAGGTCAAAAGCACCTTTGCGCATACTTCGTACCGGATCGGGAGCTAACCATAAGCGATCTGCGCAGCGTATTGTCGCAGGAGCTGCCGGGATACATGGTTCCCGCCTATTTCGTGCAGTTGGATGAGCTTCCGCTTACCGTTAACGGTAAAGTCGATCGGAAAGCGCTGCCTGCTCCAGAAAGAGATATGCAGACAGGAGTTGACTATGCAGAGCCCCGCACACCTGCTGAGCATGCGTTGGTTTCTGTATGGCAGTCCGTGCTGGGCATCAAGCAGGTGGGGATCAAGGACAACTTCTTCGATCTGGGCGGAGACTCGATCAAATCGATTCAAGTTTCATCCCGCTTGCTGCAGGCCGGTTACAAGCTGCAGATGAAAGATTTATTCCAGCACCCGACCGTTGCGGAACTCAGTCTCCGTCTGCAGTCAGCCAGCAGCTCCGCTTTCCAAGGGGACGTTGCAGGAGAGGTGAAGCTTACGCCGATCCTTCGCTGGTTCTTCGAACAGGATCAAGATGAACCGCATCATTTTAACCAAGCGGTCATGCTTTACCGCGAACAGGGCTTTGAGGAGCAGGCGCTTCGCCAAGTCATGAAGAAGATCGCCCTGCACCATGATGCACTTCGGCTCGTTTTCCGCAATAGCGAGGACGGCGTTGAAGCCTGGAACCGCAGGTCGCATGAAGGTGAGTTGTACACGCTGAATGTGGTTGACTTCACGCAAGAAACGGACTGTGCCCAGGCTGTTGAAGAAAAAGCAAGCGAAATTCAAAGCGGCATGAATCTAAGCCACGGACCATTAATGAAGCTTGGACTGTTCCGCTGTGTAGACGGAGACCATCTGCTGATCTGCATTCATCATTTGGCGGTGGATGGGGTCTCCTGGCGCATTCTGTTTGAAGATATTGCTGAGGGCTACGAGCAAGTCGTAAACGGACAGGACATCCGTCTCCCGCAGAAAACCGATTCTTTCCAGACATGGGCCAAACAGCTGACGGCATATGCCGATAGTCCGGAAATGGCAGCTGAACGCGCATACTGGCAGCAGGTCGCGGCATCCGGATACGCAGTGCTGCCCAAAGATCATGAACATGACAACGTGTTGACAGTTCGTGACAGCGAGGTCGTCAGCATTCTTTGGACCGATGAGGAAACCGATCAACTGCTCAAGCAAGCGCATCGTGCCTATAACACAGAAGTGAACGATCTTCTGCTTACGGCGCTGGGGATGGCGATTCATGCCTTGACCGGTATCGAGCGGGTGCCTGTGAATCTGGAAGGCCACGGACGGGAACAAATTTTAACCGATATCGACATTACCCGCACCGTCGGCTGGTTTACAAGCCAATTCCCTGTTGTACTGGAAATCGGCAAAGATCATTCGCTGCCGCAGCTGATCAAAACAACGAAGGAAACTTTACGTCACATTCCTAACAAAGGGATTGGCTACGGCATCCTGAAATACGCGTCTCTGGAGCAGGACAAGGTCGAATTTGGCACCGAGCCCGAGATCAGCTTTAACTATTTGGGACAGTTCGACCAGGATCTGGCGCACAGCGGTATGCAGTTTTCGCCATATTCCATCGGCGCTGTCGTGAGTGACCTGACAACAATGAAATACCAGCTCGATGTCAGCGGTATGATTTCTGGCGGCGTGCTTGAGTTTACAATTCGCTACAACGGTAAAACGTACGACAAAGAAACGATGGACCGGCTAGGTGCGCTGTTGAAGGCAAGCCTGCAGGAAGTTATTGCCCATTGCGTGGCGAAAGAACGGACAGAGTTGACGCCAAGCGATGTGAAACTGAAGGGAATGACACTGGAGCAACTGGAGCAAGTTGTGGGTCTAACCCGCTCCATCGGCGAGATGGAAAACGTATATGCGCTCACGCCGCTGCAGAAGGGCATGCTGTTTCATAGCCTGCTGGAGCCGCAATCCGGCGCCTACTTTGAGCAAGCGACGTTTGACCTGGAAGGAACGTTCCATATCGAAGCGTTCAAACAGAGCCTAGACTTCCTTGTACAAAGACATCATATTCTTCGGACGAATTTCTATGTTGGACTTGGCGACCAACCGTTACAAGTCGTGTTCAAGGAGCGGAAATCCGGTTTCGCCTATGAAGACCTTCGCGGGATGGGTAAAGCGGAGCAAGCTGCTTATGTGGCAGACTTTACAAAAAAAGACAAGACGCAGGGATTTGCTCTTGGTCAGGATGCGCTGATGCGCGTATCTGTGCTGCAAACCGGCGATCAATCGTATCGCTTTATCTGGAGCTTCCATCATATCCTGATGGACGGCTGGTGCTTGTCGCTAATGACAGGCGAAGTATTCGGAAGTTACTTTGATTTCCTCAAACAGCAGCAGCCGGAGCTGGCTCCGGTAACACCGTACAGTCAATATATTGAATGGCTCGACAAGCAGAACGGCGAAGAAGCCGCCACGTACTGGGCAACCTATTTGACTGGTTACGAGCAGCAGACCTTATTGCCGAAAGTTATACAAGATAAGCAAGGGGAATATGCCGCTGAGAAATTGATTGGCATGTTAAGCAAGGAATTGACCGCAGGACTTAATCTGACAGCCAAGCAGCATCAAGTGACGATTAACACGTTGATGCAGACGGCATGGGGTATTGTTCTGCAAAATTACAACAACAGCTCCGACGTTGTCTTCGGAAGCGTTGTGTCAGGCCGACCAGCGGAAATTCCGGGTGTAGAAAACATTATTGGTCTGTTCATCAATACGATTCCAGTCCGTGTACAATGCCAAGCGGGCGAAAACTTCGTACAAGCGATGAGAAGAAATCAGGAGCAAGCGCTGATGTCGCATGGCTACGATACGTATCCGCTGTTTGAGATTCAGGGATTGAGTGCCCAAAAACAAGAACTGATCAACCACCTCATGATCTTCGAGAACTTCCCTGTGGAACAGCAGGTGGAACAGTTGGGCAGCGGCAGCGAGGATAGCCAAGATAGCTTCGAGATTGCGAATGCTGTCTTGTCCGAACAAACGAACTATGATTTTAACTTGATTGTGTTGCCGGGGGAACAGATTCGCATTGATTTTGAATATAACGCGAACGCCTACGACCTTGTAAGCATGAAACGGATGCAAGCTCATTTCGTGCATGTTCTGGAACAAATTACGGCCAACCCGACTATTGGCGTTCATGAGCTTGAAGTAGTGACGGCACAGGAGAAAGAGCAAATTCTTCTGACATTCAACGACACGGCAATGGACTATCCGCGCGAGAAGACGATCTATGGTTTGTTCGAGGAACAGGTAGAACGCACACCGGATCGTGTCGCGGTGCAGTTCGAAGACGAACAGCTAACTTACAGCGAGCTGAATGAGCAAGCAAACCGCATGGCGCGAACACTTCGCGCTGAGGGTGTCCTGCCAGACGATAAGGTTGGCATCATGGTCGAGCGTTCTCTGGAGATGATCGTCGGCATCTATGCCATTCTCAAAGCCGGGGGCGCCTATGTGCCAATCGATCCGGAGTATCCGGCAGAGCGCATAAGCTTCATCCTGGAGGATTCTGGAGCCAAACTCCTGCTTACGCAGCAACATCTCGGGGATCGTGTGCCTGCTGAACTGAACAGCAAAGTCATCGATCTGAACGATGCAGGGCTGTACGCTGAAGACGGCTCGAATCTGGAGCCGCTGGCCGGACCACGCGATGTCGCGTATGTCATCTATACGTCGGGATCGACCGGCAAGCCGAAGGGCGTGATGATCGAGCACCATTCGGTCATCAACCGGATCTTGTGGATGCACGAGCGTTATCCGATAGGCGAGGCAGACGTTATTTTGCAAAAAACGGCGTTCACATTCGACGTGTCGGTGTGGGAGCTGTTCTGGTGGGCGATGGTCGGCTCCAGTGTATGCATGCTGGCCGTCGGCGGGGAGAAGAGCCCCGAACAGATCTTGGCAACCATCGAACGCAGTGGTGTAACCACGATGCACTTTGTTCCAGCGATGCTGCACGCCTTCCTGGATTTTGCCGAGCAGCAGCCGACCCGCAAACTGGCTGAGCAGCTGGGATCGTTGCGTCAAGTATTCGCCAGCGGTGAAGCATTGCCGCCGCAGCATGTGGCGCGCTTCCAGCAGGCGGTGGCCTGGATCAACCGAGCACGGTTGATCAATCTGTACGGGCCAACGGAAGCAACCGTTGACGTCTCGTACTTCGATTGCGAGCCGGATGCCGCGTATCCGGTCATTCCGATCGGCAAACCGATTCACAATACGCGATTGTACATCGTGAAGGAAGGAACGCAGCAGCTGCAGCCAATTGGCGTAGCCGGAGAGCTGTGCATCGCCGGTGTCGGCGTGGCGAGAGGCTACCTGAACCGTCCCGAGCTGACGGCGGAGAAGTTTACGGACGATCCGTTTGCGGACGGGCAGCGGATGTACCGGACGGGCGATCTGGCGCGCTGGCTGCCGGACGGCAACATCGAATACCTGGGTCGAATCGACCACCAGGTCAAGATACGCGGCTACAGGATCGAGCTGGGCGAGGTGGAATCGCAGCTATTGAACGTGGAAGCCGTGCTTGAAGTGGTCGTCGTCGCCAGGGAAGACGAGCTCGGACAGAAGCAGCTGTGCGCTTATTACGTCGCTGCTGCCGAATTGACTGCAGGCGAGCTTCGCAGCCGCTTGTCCGAAACGCTGCCGAGCTATATGGTACCGACGTACCTCATGCAGTTAGAGCAGATGCCTCTGAGTCCGAACGGCAAGATCGACCGCAAGGCCCTGCCAGCTCCGCATGGAAGTGTCAGAAGCGGCGCAGAGTACGCGGCACCGCGAACGAATTTGGAGCGAACGTTGGTTGCGATTTGGCAAGCTGTGCTGGGCGTTCGGACAATTGGGATTTTCGATAATTTCTTCGATCTGGGCGGAGATTCGATCAAATCGATTCAGGTTTCCTCCAGATTGCTGCAAGCAGGCTATAAATTGGAAATGAAGGACTTGTTCAAATACCCGACTGTGGCGTCTCTAAGTCCGCATGTTCGGGCAAACACACGCATTGCAGATCAGGGGGAAGTGACGGGCACTGTACAACTAACGCCGGTTCAGCGCTGGTTCTTCGAGCGACAGCAGGCCGACCCGCATCACTTTAACCAGGCAGTGATGCTGCATCGTCCGGAAGGATTCGATGAAGCGTCGCTCCGCAAGACGATGCGGAAAGTCGCCGAGCATCATGATGCACTGCGGATGTTGTTCCACGACACGGGCAGCGGAATTGAGGCTCGGTACCGGGGAGTGAACGAGGGAGAGTTGTTTGATCTTGTCATCATCGATCTGCAGGGCGAGTCGGATGCCGCATCGATCATCGATGCCAAGTCGACCGAGATTCAAAGCTCTATTGATTTGAACGAAGGGACGCTTCTGAAGCTGGGGCTGTTCCGATGCGCAGATGGCGACCACCTATTGATCGCCGTCCATCATTTGGCGGTAGATGCAGTGTCATGGCGGATATTATTCGAAGATATTGCCACTGCTTATGAGCAAGCCCTCAAGGGAGAGACCATTCGTTTCCCATACAAAACGGATTCGTTCAAGGCCTGGGCCGAGCAGCTGCCGATTTATGCGGCCAGCCAGCAGCTTCAGCAGCAACAGTCGTATTGGGAGCAAATTGAGCAAGCAGATTGCCGTCCGCTGCCGAAAGATTTTGCCCATAATAAATCACTTCTTAGAGACAGTGAAGTCGTAGCGATAGCATGGACGAAGCAGGAGACCGAGCAACTGCTGAAACAAGCGAACCGTGCTTACAACACGGAAGTCAATGACTTGCTGCTTACCGCGCTTGGCATGGCGATCCATGGTTGGAGCGGAATCGAACAGGCCATAGTAAGTCTGGAAGGTCATGGACGTGAAGCGATCATGGCGGATATTGACGTTACACGCACCGTAGGATGGTTCACCAGTATATATCCGGTTGTGCTCAAGACGTCACCTGATCGGTCACTGTCCCAGCGAATTAAGCAGACGAAGGAGCAGCTGCACTGCATGCCGTATAAGGGGATTGGCTACGGTATTCTCAGATACTTGGCTGAAGATCCGGTTCATGAAGGGAAGAGCCGTTTCACGGCTGAGCCGGAAATCAGCTTTAACTATTTGGGTCAGATCGATCAGGATTTACAGGAGCATGACATCCGGTTATCCCCACATTCAGGAGGGGAATCCACAAGCGCCAACGCGGAACTTCGTTATGCGCTTGATCTGAACGGAATGATTTCACAAGGAGAACTGCAGTTTACAATCCGTTACAGCGGTAAAGAATACCGCAAGGAAACGATTGAACGATTGGCTAGTTGTCTTCAGATGAGCCTGCAGGACGTTATCGCTCACTGTTTAAGCAAGAAGCAGCCCGAACTCACGGTTAGCGACGTATCGCTCAAGGGACTTAGCCAAGAAGAGCTGGAGCAGTTCGTGGAACAAACGGCAGCTATCGGGGATCTGGAGAACATCTATGCGCTCACGCCGATGCAGAAGGGCATTCTGTTCCATAGTCTCATGGATTCGGATTCAGGCGCTTACTTCGAGCAATCGTCGTTTGACCTGGAAGGCAAATTCGATGTTGAAGCGTTCGCACAAAGTTTTGACATGCTGGTCAATCGGCATGAGGCTCTGCGCACCAGCTTTTATACGGGATGGAAGGAAGACCCGGTTCAAGTAGTATTCCGCAACAGACCAGGCAAGCTCATTTACGCGGATTTGTGTGAAATGAGTGCAGAGGATCGTGAAGCCTACATCGTTCGTTTCACTGGTGAGGATAAGAAACAAGGCTTTGACCTCGCACAAGACACTCTGCTTCGTGTATCCATATTGCGCACTGATGCGGATGTGTATCGCATTGTTTGGAGCTTCCACCATATTGTGATGGATGGATGGTGCCTCTCGCTCGTTGCCAAAGAAGTGTTCGACATTTACTTTGCGATTCTGGCGCGTAAGGAGCCAGAGCTTCCAGAAGTATTGCCTTACAGTCAATATATCGAGTGGCTGGAGCTGCAGGACAACGGGGAAGCCTCCTCCTACTGGAGCGGATATTTAGCTGGCTATGAACAGCAAAGCTTGCTGCCAAGCGGTAAACAGCCGAATAAAGGTACAGGTTATGTTTCGCAGCGTCTCGATGTTGATTTGGGTGCTGAATTAACCGGTCAAATTCATGGGATGGCGAAGCGCCTCCAGGTGACGGCTAACACGCTGGTGCAATCCATTTGGGGAATTTTGCTGCAGCGTTACAACGGCAATGAAGATGTTGTATTCGGCAGCGTTGTATCGGGTCGTCCGGAAGAAATTCCGGGCGTGGAACAAATCGTCGGCCTGTTCATCAATACCATCCCGGTTCGTATTCGCTGCGAGGCGAAAGAGACATTCGCAGATGTTATGAAGCGGACCCAGGAGCAAGCCATAGCTTCTCATGCTTACGATACGTTCCCGCTTTACGACATTCAGGCATCGACTGAACAGAAGCACGAGCTTGTCAACCATATTGTGATCTTCGAAAACTATCCGGTTGAAGAGCAAATCGAACAGCTTGGAAGCGAGGACGATACTGGTTTCAAAATGACGGGTGTCGAGACGGTCGAACAAACAAACTATGATTTTAACCTGGTCATTCTTCCCGGGGATGCGATGAAAATTTATGTCGGGTACAACGAAATGGTGTTCGACAAGGCTAGTATCCAACGGATTCAAAGTCATTTAGTCGGTCTATTGAAACAGGTTGTCGCGAATCCAGAAATAGGTGTGAGTGAACTGGAAGTCATCACAGAGGATGAGAAAGCGCAGATCTTTGATGAATTCAACGCTACTGCGATGAGTTCTCCTC
>NZ_JBFNXH010000040.1:0-8106 GCF_040812395.1 Paenibacillus tabacirhizosphaerae
TGGACTTCACCGACCCTATCGCGCAAAACTGTTTGTCCGGCGTATCTTGTCCAAAAGCCCGGGTCAACCCGGTAATTTCAATCGGGTCACCCAAGACCGTTCCGGTTCCGTGGGCTTCCAAATAACTGATCGTCCGCGGATTTACTCCGGCTTCTTTCAAGGCTTGGCCTACTAAATCTCCTTGCGCATTGGGGCTTGGTACCGTATATCCATTGGTCTTTCCTCCATGGTTAATGGCTGTACCTTTAATAACCCCATAAATCTGGTCGCCGTCTGCGATTGCTTTTGATAGCGATTTCAGCAACACAGCCCCTACCCCTTCGCCGGCAACAAAACCATCGGCAAGCTCTCCAAACGCCTTGCATTGATCCGTCGATGAAAGCATCGTCTTCGTCGATAGTCTCAAGTAATGCACGGGATCAACAATTAAATTGACTCCACCCACGATCGCACATTCACTTGTGCCGCTATGAAGGCTCTCCAGGGCCAAATGGATCGCTGTCAACGAAGAGGAACAAGCGGAATCCACAGCTATGCTCGGACCTTGAAAATTGAATAAGTAGGAAACCCGGTTAGCAATTGACCAATAACTATGCCCCGTAGGATAGTTTCCATTCATAACTCCGACAAAAACGCCAACTTTACGGCTGTTACAAAGAGTAGCCGTTGTGTACCCGGCGTCTTCAACACTCGCATAGGCCGCTTCAAGAAACAGCCGCTCCTGAGGGTCCATTTTCTCAGCTTCGGCAGGAGCAATATTGAAAAATAACGGATCGAATTTATCGATATCCTCGAGAAATCCGCCCCATTTCGTATAGATGGACCCCTTATTCCCTTTCTCAGCGTTAAAATATTGTCTCCAGTTCCAGCGCTCACGGGGAATTTCTGAAATACAATTCTGCCCCTCTTTTAGTTGATTCCAAAACGCATGAATATGAGGAGCACCTGGGTAACGCCCGGAAAGGCCAACAATAGCAATATCTGGAACCGCCGAAAGTGTTGAGTCCAGTTTTGTAATTTCCGACGCCTCCATTTGGAGGAAACGTCTTGATTTCTTCATTCCCGTCTGATTTTGCGTTGATGGTATCGGGACGTACCCTGTATCAACACTCGTTCTCTCTTCATCTACCCCCTTTTGCTCTAAACCTACTAAAACAATCAATGACTCCTTTTGGGTCTTTAAGAAATGCTCTACTAAAGCATCAATAGTTTGATATTCGAAAAATATAGTACTGCTAACATTGTTAAATACTTTTCTCAAGTTATTCGTTAACTGTGTAACCAAAATCGAGTCAATCCCATACTTTTCCAAATGCTCCGTCGAATCGATCTTGTGACTGGGCAGCTTTAGTGTTTCTCCAATCAATCTTTTCAGATACGACGTACTTTTTTCCCGCAGCAAATCCGAAGCAGCTTCTTCGGTTTGTTTTTGAAAAGGTTGGGGTCGAGACGCTTCCGCCTCTGACATTAACGACTTTGCTTTCTGTTTTACGTGCTTGGCAAATGAATGAGAGTACTGTTTTTGTCGGACAACTCCGTTACTCTCTGCCGCAATAATCTGTAACCCCAATTCATGCGCCGCTTCGGCGGGAAAATAAACCGACTGAAAACCTTCATTTTCCAGAACCTTGCGCCAGGTTTCAGACGATAAGCCAGGACAACCCGGCATACGTAAATCCGGATCTTGATACCGCCACCAACCTTCTAAAAGGCCAAAAGTCAAATGGGTGAATAGCGACTTCCTGCTTATTTCATTTAATAGGATCAAACCGTTTTTCCGTACGGCTGCTTTCATATTGCGCAACGTTTGCCGAATATTCGGGGTAGCATGGATGACATTCGCGGCAATGACAATATCGTATTCACCCACACGGATTCCTTGTCCGGCAGCCGGTTCTTCCACGTTAAAAAGTTGATAAGTCAAATAAGGATTGCTAGCCCCATATTCTTTTTCCGCATGCATCAAGAACGCTTTCGAGATGTCTGTATAACAATACTCTTGAATATGCTCCCAATATGGCGCAAGTTTACTAAAAATCAAGCTGCTGGTTCCACCCGTACCTGCCCCAAGTTCAATCAGGCGAAATCGCGCAGACGGATCTTGCTGCAATCGGTCTTCGATATGAGCAATGATCGTATCCACCAGTACTCCATTAAAGCAATCCGCAACCAGGTTGTTTTTGTAGATCCCTTCCACCAATTCAAGCGATGAATTAGGAAACAGGATGTCTGTAGCAGGCACTTTACCTGTAAGAACTGCAGGTAAAGCCCGCATGGTCTCTTCTACCAGAGTCGCATGGGCTTTCAGATTCGGATTTTCCATCCATTCTTTCTTCTTTTGAGACCACTCTCCCCATATGGAATCTAGATCTATTGAGGGGGCTTCATTGGCCACAACATGTGTTCCGTCCATCCGAAGGTAATGATTTTTCGCCAAAACTGCGAAACTTTCTTCCAACCAGCGGTCGTACGTCTCTATTATTCCCGTTTTCTTTTTGATGTCTGTTGTCAATTCTTTTGCCGCAAACATTCCAAGCGCTTGTAATTGACCCAGAAGCAGCCTATGGAGAACGTCCTCCATTTCTTTCACGGCTGCGTTTTCTGTGCTTCTCAACTCTTCAATCTCACGACTTTGCAATGGCATGTTGTTCATTATTTTTGCAAGACTTGGTTCCGAATGATCCGGATAAATCGTAATTAACTCCTCCATCGGTTCTAATTCCTCAAAACCAATCGATTTCGTAGTTTTTATCAATCCGATTTGATCCAGGGGTCCTGCCAGAAGTGTCTCCAAGGCTGCCATAGCTTCCGGCGGTTCTATCGATCCGATTCCCGCCTGTTCCATCCGTTCCCGGTAAGCTTTGGAAGCGACAATACCGACACTGCCCCAATATCCCCAATTTATCATTTTCACTGCGCATGGCCATTCCAAAGAAAGTTGACGGGCAAAACCATCCTGGAATGTACAGCCAGACGTATAATTGCTTTGTCCCAAAGCTTTTGTAAATGAGTTGAACGAAGAGAAAAACAAGACAAAATCCAGCGGTTCTTTTTGAAAAACTTGAGCGATATGTACGCTTATATCAACTTTAGCCGCGAGTCCTGCTGTAAATTGTTCTTCTTCCATATTCGCCAAACTTTGATCACCAAGCACGAGCGCAGAATGAATGACTCCATGAATCCGGGTATATGTTTGCTTTATCTCTTCATATGCTTGTTGCAATGCCTTCCGATCTGTCGCATCAGCTGTAATGTATTGCGGTGCTGCTCCTAAGTTTGCAAGCTTATCCAGCTTAGCTTGTACCGCTTCATCTAATTGGCGTCTGCCAATCCAAATGATCTGTGCTTGATACGTACGAATCATGTATTCCGTCCAAATTTCGCCAATACCGCCGGCGCCGCCAACTACTACATAGACACCTCCATTCCTGTATGATGTTTGAGTCATGTTAGCAGGCTGGATGGTAAGCAGCTTCTGCCGATACCATTCCCCACCTCGGTAGGCCACGGGGTTGCCGCGGGGATCCCATGGAAGCGTGAACATTTCCTCTATCGGCCACTTGCAATCCGCTTCCAGATCCACAAGACGAATACTCCAATTCGTATATTCCTTAGCCATTGAACCGATCAATCCGTCAATCCCCGCATGAATTGGATTTACCCGATCATTTTGATGAACGGGTTGGGCCTGAGTGGTAATCACGCTCCACTTCAGATCTTTTCCGCCACAGCCTAATCTCAACAAGGCTTTAATCGTTCTGAAAATCGAGAGGATACTTCGATTTTGTTTTTCAATCAAGGAATCTTCAAGCAGGGAGCCTAATGAACTATATGGAGCAATCCATATAACATGATCTGCGGTTCCGTGCACCTCAAGTTTTTTGGCTATTTCGCCTGCATGATCATTGAATCCAACTTCCAGAATGTGCGCGTTTGGAAAATACTGCTTAATGGCGCTTTGCTGGCCTGGATGTCCGCCAATAATCAAAACCTGATCGTTTGAGAGCGAAAAAGCTTGATTTGGTTTTTTCGAAATTACATCCCATACAGGTGTTACCATCGTAGTCCCTAGGGCAGCTTGCGGCATAGCATTGTTCTGAAGCTCCCCTTCCAGTAACCTGGAAGAGAGCTCCTTCATCCGAATGCAGACATTACCTTGCTCATCGCATAGATCAATGTCTAATTTCCTTACCTTATCCCCCGCCTGACTGTCATTACTATTCCGGATCCAAGCCCACATCTTCGGCGTACAAGTGCCAATTATTTCGATCTCCTGTAAGGCAAAAGGCAACGCCGGCTTCAGCTCTTCACTGCCCATTCGCAGCCCGATCGACGCTTGGAGCGCGGAGTCCATGATACTGGGATGGAGAACATACTGGTCCTGGGAGTCCCGAACAGACATCGGCAATGACAACGCTGCCAATACTTGACCTTCTCCCACATACACGTTCTCAATCCCCTGATGCCCCGGTCCATACTCCATTCCCAGCGCCCGAAACGCCTTATACAGCTCTTCGGATGTGATGCTGCTTTGATTGCATTTCTCCCGAATGGCATTAAGATGCAACACAGGGATTTCCTTCGCCGGTCTAAGCAGCGCTCTGCCCTGGCTGCATACGACCGATTCGGCAGGATCCGCTTCATCCTCACGGTAGATTTCATATGCAATCTCCCCGTCTTCTTGCGGATACAGCCCAATATGCACTCGAAGCGGCTGTTCTCCTACAACGATTGGCTGCGACCATATCACATTTTTCAGCCTGATTGCAGCTCCGCCTTTTGCTCTTGTTGCCTCCGCCACTGCGGCTCGCGCCATCTCCAGACAAGCAGCTCCCGGTAAAAGCCGTTGTCCTTTTATTACATGATCGGTTAGGAAAAACTCCTGCCCCGTTAAAGTTGTGCTAAATCGCTGTTCGGTCAGGTCGGAAGTATTTTTCTGCAATAAGGGATTGGAAAAATGGGATTTCTCGTCGTTCACAATTCGAGTATTAAATTGCCGCAGCAAGTGTAAGGCTTCTGTTTTCGATAATCGCCCATTTTTCACCTCAGATAGAACGTATTTTAAAAAACGATCCATAGCTAACCTCCCGCATAAACTAAATCCCATTTCAAACTTCCAATAATTCTTTTACTTTCCGAACCGCAACATCAATACTAATGGAGTCATCGATTACTTGATCAATTAATTGTTCATAAAATCGTTCATCCAATCGAGCATGATTTTGTGAGGATAGGGAGGTCGTTTCCGATTGATTCATATTTTCGGGAACCCAGTATCTCTCTCTAGCAAAAGGATACGTCGGCAAGCTGACTCGATGCGGCTTGATCCCCGGGTAAAGCCTGTTCCAGTCCATACTCAATCCTTTAACCCATAAATCAAGCAATTTTTCATAGCTCTTTTGGCTTATCCAGGCATCGATCGCTGTAACCGGATCTTCTTCTGTAGTGAAGGCTGTCACGGTCTCCTTATTACGTTTGATCTGACCCCGGTATAAGTTTTCGATATCGGCTTGACCTTCCAGGAAACCTGTCAGCTTGTCTTGGAGCTCCTTCAGGGAGCTCGCGATTACGGCCAAGCGTTCTTCCATGGCTTCCCGCCCCACTTGGAGCGTATAGGCGATATCGATCAAATCCCTGTCTGTGAAAGGCTGCTCTTGAATGTCGGCGGTCAATCGCCGCACTTGTTCTTTGAGGCCTTCCTCGTTCTTGGCCGACAATACAATAATGGCCGGATTTTCGGGACTAACCGCAAAATGAGAATGTTCCCTTTCTCTGGGAATATATTCTTCGATGACCACATGGGCATTGGCTCCTCCAAATCCAAAGGAACTAACTCCAGCCCGACGGGGAACATCTCGGCCTTCGGCATCTTGCAGCGAATTCCATTCTTTGGTTTCTTGCACAATATAAAATGGACTGTCTTGAAGTTGAATATATGGGTTAACTGTTTCGCAATGAAGGCTTTTAGCCAGCGTTTTGTGTTTGATTTGCAGCAATACTTTCATTACGCCTGCGACCCCTGCGGCCAGTTCCAAATGACCAATATTCGTCTTCACTGAACCCAAACCACAATTAGCAGCTATGCTCCCGGAATCTCCCGTAGCCTGAAACAAATCCTTAAACGCTGCTTTCAAACCATTGATTTCAATCGGGTCACCAAGTTCAGTTCCTGTTCCGTGGGCTTCGATATAAGTAACCGTTCTTGGATCAATTCCAGCCTTCGTATATGCCGTTTTCAGCAGTTCCGCTTGCGCTTTCGGATTAGGCGCCGTCAAGGAATTGGCCCGGCCTCCGTGATTTTCGGCTGTGGCCCGGATCACCCCATAAATATGATCGCCAGCTTGTTCCGCATCCCCCAGCTTTTTCAGAAAGAGCATCCCTACCCCTTCTCCTCGCACATAACCGTTGGCGTGGTTTGAAAACGTCTTACACCGTCCGTCTTCACAGAGCATTCCAGCTTTGTTGAAGCTGATATAAGGTTCAGGCGTCACGAGCGTGTTGATGCCACCAACAATCGCCATGTCACAGCTGCCTGTCTCAATGGCGTTCACAGCTCTGTGGATCGCTACCAATGAGCTTGAGCATGCGGTTTCGACGGGTTCGCTTGGACCATGAATATTCAAGAAATAACTCATCCGATTCGGCCCCATCGAAGCTACTGAGCCGGTTGAGCTGTAGCCTTCGATGGACACTTTCGCTCGGGATATTAATCCGCTGTAGCCGCTATTGGCTGTTCCTACAAATATGCCGGTTTTGGTCCCCGAGAGGCTTTGAGCTGAATATCCGGCATCCTCAATCACCTTCCAAACATAAGTCATCAACAGGCGTTGCTGTGGATCCATAAGTTCAGCTTCCCGCGGTGATATCCCAAAAAACAGCGGGTCAAAATCAGCGATGCCATCCATAAAACCACCCCATTTAATGTTGGTTTTATTGGCTTCCTGGGTTGGATCGCCATAATACTCCCGCCAATCCCAGCGTTCTTTTGGAATTTCGCTGATACAATCTTTCCCTGCCGCTAGATTACTCCAAAATTCTTTCATATCCTCAGCCATAGGAAATGCCCCGCTCATGCCAACAATCGCAATTGGCTCGGGGACTATTGACTTCGATTCGGATACGGGCAAGGTCTGGGCTGCGACAAATCGCGAGCGCTGTCGTTGACCGGTAAGCTTGAATTCAGTTGTTTTTTCTTTCCCTGGCAGTGGAACCGTAGTTTGAGCTATTGCATCAAATTTGCTTGCCAAAGCGGCTTGATGTTCTTGGATCAAGTATTTCGCAAAACTCTCCAGGCTGGAATACTCGAAAAATATAGTTGGGGCAAGTTCGAGCTGATATTCCTGGTTGATGATATTGGTATATTGAGTAAAAGCTATCGAATCAAAACCGTATTCACTCAAACCAACCTCTAAACTAATGTCTTCACTCTTAACTTTCAACAACTTTGACATCATTTGTACTAAAGCTTTCTGAACTTTATCAATCAAGTTCAAGTTCTTCGTGACGTTGCTGCTTTGAGAATTGGCCTCATTAACAATTACTTTCGGTTCTGGTGTGGCTGAATCCGAAAGTAGTCTTTGCTTCATTTTAGCCAAGTTCCCCTCCATCACCATGACCTGATCTCTTCTCGATACCAGGCCTTGGTACAAGGCGCGGATTCCTGTCTGAGTCCGCATAGGGATCATCCCTGTGTGTTGCGTCATCAGCTTTTCACGTTCTTGGTCAACGCTCATTCCGCCATCCTGCCACAACGGCCAATTGACGGATAGCGTTTTGCCATGGCGTAAGTTCAATTGGGCCAATCGGTTGCGGTAATCGGCATAAGCATCCATAAAGGCATTGGCAGTCGCGTAGTCTGCCTGCCCGATATTTCCGAATCTCCCTGTTAAGGAAGAAAAAAAAATAAAGAAATCCAGTCTCAAATCCTGGCTTGCCTGATCCAGGTTTTCCAATCCAGTAACTTTAGGAGCCAATACTTCTACAAATTCATCCTTCGTCTTTTTAATAATAAAATTATCCTTAATCACTCCGGCGCTATGAATTATGCCATCGATCTTTCCGAATTGTTCCTGAAGGCTTCGTATCAATTCTGCCACTGCTTGTTTA
>NZ_JBFNXH010000041.1:0-7028 GCF_040812395.1 Paenibacillus tabacirhizosphaerae
GTTAGTAAGCCCAAATACCCATAAAAGGAGAGCTAGAATGTTAAATGGAATCTCTAGATATTACAAAGAAAGCATTTCTTCTTATGGTTTAGTGTTTAGGCACTTGTACGTAAGTTATTTTTTTACTACTCTATCAATTATTTCAATACCCATTTCAGGCTTATTATTAATTGTTGGTATCATATTCAGCTTAATTGGACTGAAAGTAGCTCCATTGTTTGCAGTACCATTTATTACTTCAATTTTGATTACAATAATCACCATAACTTCACTCAACAACAAAGTAAAAAAATTCGTTAGAAGAAACTATAATCTTAAGCCCAAAAAAGGTCTATGGAGGACTCAAGAATTTGATGATATGCAATATAATCTATTAGTTGAATATTTAAATAAAAACAATCTGTATACGGAAGATAAGATTAAGCTACTAATTGACCTTTTGAATAAAGAAACTGAACGAAATAAGCTCCCACCATTAGTAATACCTAGTGTAGTTATTACTTTTTCAGTACCTATTTGGATTCAGTATGTAACTTTTATATATAAGTCATTAAAAGAAACCGAAAAACTCATTGCTTCTATGACCTCATTTTATTTATTCGCTCTTGTATTATTGTGTGCTTTTTTAATTGGCGGAGGTAAAAGAATTATTGAAGAACTACGAGATAATGGTATAACAGTAGTCTCTTTGAATAAAGGTCTGATTAAAAAGCTCGAAGAAGTTCTATTAAGAATTTAATACATACATCTCAGAAACTACTGCACCATTTGGTCTTAAATTATCAATGCCTAGTAAACATATTATTAATGGTTGGTGAATTAATGAAAGTAAATCCAAAAGACCCGATTGTAAAGTATGCCATACTTGAAGCACACAAATTTATTTGTTTTTACTCAAAAGAACGATTAAATTTGATAAACTGTACCATTGACCACATCATAGCGGAGTCTTACGAAAATAAACCGGATGTATTAATAAAGTACATTAAAAATTACGATGGAAACTTTGATGTTAATAATCTTGATAACTTAGTACCTGCTTCATTTGATGCAAATGTAGCAAAGGGTGATAAGGCCTATGATATAAATACAATCTTGCACTATATTGAACAAGCAAAATCAAAAGTACCAAAAATATTAAAACGTATAGAAGAACTTAAGAAATATAAAAATATCGAAAAAATGCTTGCGATCATTAGCAATTATGTTTTTACCTCTGAGGATCCTAAGGAGGAAATATCCAAAGTAATTGAGCTTCTCGCGAATGAAAGAGGACCCTTTGAAGTAAGGCGCCAAGTCCTAGATAATCATTTTGTACGAAGTCTACCTTCTGTTAGCATAGATGCCTATCTGCCAAGGTCATTTGAAAAGCAAGGTTGTTGTTTACTCATGTTTCGTAGTTTATTTGTAAGTGATTGCATGATCACATTAAATCATAATCAAATTGTGCAACAGCTTTTCAAAGGACTAAATACAAAATCTGATTTAGGCAAAAGGGGATATATACCTTTTAAAAATTCCTACTCACCCAATATCTATTATGTTCAAATTGGTAATAATCGCTTTACATTGCTCGAAAACGAAGTTCAAGAATTATGCGATATAGTCGATGATTTTGCTGATGAATATATAAAAAGATTTAATTCTCTGGAGCAAAAATATGGCACATACGAGTTTAAAGAAATTAATCCAATCAATTTTTCTGTAAAAATGTTTGAAATTAGGCGAGCTCTCTGGAAAATACTTATTCAATTTACCTGGGAATTTGATTGCTCAAAGGGTAATTCGGAATGGCATATTTTTAGTGCAACAAATGGGACCATTGTTGTTTATCCCAGAAATACAATTCTTACACGTTTTTTTCCTGCTCAATCTAAAGATCATTTTTATGACTCATACATGCGTGCTGACGATAGTGTATGTGTTGTATGGGAGCCATATGGTTCAGTTTTTGGACAGAGAGAAGAAGTCTGGAATGCCAAGAGGGCATATCTTTGGTTTACACAAGAATTCATTCCCTATGTTGTTTACTATTATGAGTTTCTCAAGAAGAAAAAAGCATGGTTTAAGAAAACTCCTACTTATGATCAATTTATTAATCAATTTGATATTGAAAGATATATCAGTTTTCCAAAATTGATGCCTTATGAAACCAGAATGCAGGAGGTTTCCCAACTTACTGAATTGAAAGCTGCTATAGAAAGGCTACAATACTTTTTTATATGTAGCCGAGATATTTATATAACTCAAGAAGAAGCAAAAGCAACCTATGAAGCTTTATCATTATTAATTCTTCATACAACGCTTCCTGAATATGCGTATGATTATATTGGCGGAAAGCTTTCCTGCATGAGTAATCGTTCACAAGATGGGATTTATAAATTCTTAAGATATAAGATAAAGAACATCGATCAGAATGAGTACAATGAGGATACTATAGATTTGGCGTGTAGATGTATGTTAGAGGTAATGAAGTATACTATGAATAATTCTGAAAGATCAATTAATAAAACAATATTAAATGAACTGAAAAACTTCTTATCTCCAATTTGGGACAAGTATTGTTTAGAAAATTATATTAAGAGAATAATGGAATAAAAATAGCTTCTCTCGGGTCGATCCCGTGAGAAGCTATTTTTATTCCATCTATATATTAATTGTTCTAGTCTCTTAACGGCCACGTTTCTTCATCATATAAATTTACAATTGTTATATCATTATCTTGCTTTGCTGTTACTATCCTCCACTCGTGAAGCTCTCGATTTGCGACTTTTTCAATATAAATATCCCAGATTATGGCTAACTGGTTGTTACTAAGTATTTTTTCTAATGCTTTCTTTTCTATTAATAAACCTGTATTGTATCCTTCAACAGCCATATCATAACATATCAGTTGTCTATCAGTATTAAACCAGAAACCCTCTCTTCCTTGTTCTAATCCAAGTTCATTTACAATAAACTCAGAGGGTATCAAATAGCTAATTGATTCATCAATTGAATTGTCATAGCCTTTTTCCCAAAGATACTCTAGTGTAGTTGTTTTTAGTTCTTTATCGACTTCTTCGTAGGACTCCACTTCTAAACGAAAATCTCTATACGCTTGACTCCAATAATATTCACGTGTAAATATTTTATAGTTGGTTTCCCAGTGATGACTATACGAATAATTATGTACTTTTTTGTTTTTAGAATATTCTTGAACTTTATTGTTTGGTACTAATAAAGCTGACGTTTTTATGAATAGCTCTTTTCTGTCCGAATAATCGTCTTCATTGTTTCTTTCTAGCCATTTAATATGAGAACTTAGCAATACGAAATCATTTGTATCTTTTCTGGTATAGATTAAATCTTTAAACGCAGGAATATCCTCGTAATCATGTACCCATTTATCCAGATTGTTTTCAGGGATACGAAAAAAGCTATTAAAGTAGTTTTTATTCTCTTTAGTATGAGTTATTAAAATAGTGGGATCGATATCCCTTACAAAGGGATTCCATGGGCCACTGTAGGGAATATCCTTATAATTACGACGTCTTAGTTGCTTTGATTGGAGTAACTGTACATCATGATCGCCAAGTTCTTGAGTCACATTATCCGTTTCCTCTTCAGATTCTGTTAACTCATCATCAATTGATGAAAGAAATTCCTCCAAATCAACACCTTCCACTTCACCAGTTTCGTCATCATTCCTGCTGTAGTCGAACTCGCTCATTGGATATTTATCAGAGAGTTTGGCTAATACTTCATGGAATGCAATCCACTGATATTTTTTACCTATTCTCTCATTCATATGCTCATGTCTGTCGTAGGATTTGACATGGTGCCTATCATATTCTCCGTGAAGCTCAACGTTATAGCCAAGCTCAAACACTCTTTTAGTTGCAATATTACTTAGAGATTGTGCATCAAAATGTTTTTCCCAATTGGTGACTGCACTTTGAAAGACATACCGTCCAAAATCTCCGTAGCGTCCAATACCTCGTCCATACTCTGTTGTCATAGAACTCAAAATGCTATTTTGAACCCAATATTTATCTTGAAAATCTTTGGCATGGTTATCCAATTTATATTTATCAATTTCTTCAATTGTAGGAATATGCTTGTACCACCTGCTTTTATAAGGCGGTCTTATTTTTTTAATATCTATTACATTACCCGACATTCCGAGATAAACAGCATATTCAACAATACCCCTTGCATAGTCTCTCAATAATATGTGAGGGTAAATATATCTCTTTGCAAATATTGTATCATATACATATTTACTAAGCATAAAAACGTCTTCTTTAGAATTATTTCTTAGAGCGCACCCGTATGCAACTGCAAATAACCGTTCATATACATAAGGATCATTTACTTTTTCAAATAGTTGCAAGACATCAATTAATACACTTATTCGATTTTGTAGAAGACAAACAATAGCTTTAGTCGCGGCATCACGTAATCTGCGATTTGGACTTGTTAAGAACCAAGAAATTGTAACTGCAGATAATTTAACTGAATCATCGGAAATGTAACCACGATCCACTGTTGACCATGCCCAGTCAATGATCCTCTTTATCGCAGAATGTCCTGAGTAATGTTTACTTATATATGGGGTCCACCATGCATCTCTTTTTGCGAGCGAGTCTTTCATCAACCTACTATGAATCCTCTCACCATTCAATAAATGTCGAGGGTTAGCGGATACATGTAAAATCGTATCCCAGAACATTTCATATGTACTTTTACTTTGTATAACAATACCATTAATATATGGAATTACTCTTTCAGTAATTGATTCAGTTTTTCTCCATAAAAGACTGCTCACAAATGCTTCTACTATAGTATTATGTGATTTACAGAATGGAGCAACTTCATAAAGTTCCATGTTTATAATCTCTGGCAGTTGAATTGAAAGGGCCTCAATGAATCCTTTATTAAAATAACATGTCATTTCATCTTTTATGTACTCATGCAAAACAGCTCCCTTTTTAAAAGACGATTTCGGGTTTTGTTTATTTAAGTGCTTTTCAAGCATAAAAGAAACAGTAATATGGTCATCGAATCTTTCATAGGCAAAGTAAACACCATCTACATATTTATTATCGCTGGAAAATATATTTTGCGTGAATAGACCTTCATTGATTAATTCGTCTAAGAAACGTCTCCAATTATCCGCATATTCTTTAACAATACCACTAACAATTTTACTTGCTTCTTCATAAGCCACGTATTGTGAGTTTATTTCTATTTTTTTTGCAATAATTGCATTTATAACTTTTTTAACAAGATTTAAATTTTTTGCATAATCAAATCTTGATGGTTCACTTAATTTATTATTGATACTTTCTAAATAGAAGTCTAAAATACTGGAAATCCCCTCAAATCCCTCGGGCACAACTGTTAATCCAGATTTATTCAATCCTTCACAAAAGATCTTTAAAAATAAAGGGTTTTGAAACTCTGGATGCAGTAGTGGAATACTGGGTTGCTGTATCTTGTAATTATCAAAAAACATTTTTGAAGCTTCATACTCGACATCAGCAAATCCATAATGGGTAACTCTTATGGCAATTTCATCTTCTATAATGTCCTTTGGAACAATTATTTCTTCATATGATGAGCGAATGCTTAGTACTAATCCCAACCATTTATACTTTCTGATGGTTCTTATAAAACCTTTAATATGATCTTTCCAAAAAAACCTTCCTCGCCCTTCATTGATTGCATCAATTACAATCAAGGCTCTTGAACCAACGGATTGTGCCTTTGCTTCTAGTGCTCCAAGTAATTCGTTCTCGTTGATATCTAGCCTTAACTGATTTTTTAATATTTGAATCCATGGATTATCATCATTTGTGAAATGCTGACCTAGTATCAAGAGAACTGGTATACCTTCTTCATTTCTTTGTTTCGCAATATCTGCAAGTAAATGCGACTTTCCGATGCCAGCTTCACCTTTTAATAATAGAACCGGGGTATTAGCAAGTAATGCAGTAGGGCTCCCGAGAAATTCCTGAAAATATTCCAGAGCATCGCGGGACTGCCTTAAATACTCAATTTCTGAACTAAATTTACTATTTTCAAAGTAATCATTTGCCTTTTTATTATCACCTTTGTCGCTCTCTTCTCTCTTTAGTTTGTAATATTGATTCAAACTCTCAGAAACTAACTGACCTAAACGACTACATGTACCATCTATTTGACTAAAACAAATGGCATTGATTTCATTAAAGTCTATGCTGCTGTAGTAATGATGTAACTTGGATAGTATTAACGTGATTTGTTTCTTATTTTCTTCTAGGCTTATTTCTTTAATCGTGCTGATAGCGTATCTTGTTTTCTTCTGTAACTCGTTGTACAAGCTGTCAAATTGCTTTTTAAATCCATTATCTCTAGTAATGCCATCAAAGATTTTTGAAATATCTAATTCAAAATTTAGTTGAGGTGTATATCTGTTTCCTAAAGAATCGATACTTACATTAAGTTTTTCACTAAACCATCGTTCAGAAAAATCTTCGCTGGCAAACCAGAACTTTCTTTTTCCTGCATTTTTTTCTTGCGTAAGTTTGGAGAGAAGTTCTGAACTTCCCCAATACTCAAATTCAATTTTTCTTTGATGCTCCAGTGCAAATTTTGTCCATTTTAGTACATTATCCTCCCATTTATCCATAAACCATTTCTGATTCTCGATTCTAGGATCTTGCCTGTCCAAAGGAACACATATATAATATTTCACCAATTTGGGGTGCTTTAAAAATGCAGTTCTAAATGATTTTTCTATTTGACTCCACTGTGAGTCTCCCATTGATTCAAAGTATTTGGCTTGCCAACCATATTCATCACCATTTTCTAATTTACAATAAGCCTCGACTCCTCCGTCTGGGGCACCTACTCTGGTAAACGCAACTTTTCCATTGATTTCTTCTTCACGCGCAAGTTGACATACTAGCTCTTCAAAAGCATTATTTTGTGAGTTATCATAACTTCTTATGTTCCGCCAATTAAACTGTTGCAAAGCCACACCTCCATCATAGCTAACATAG
>NZ_JBFNXH010000042.1:0-6845 GCF_040812395.1 Paenibacillus tabacirhizosphaerae
GAATGTTAGCCAAATCAACCCGCCGAGCGACGGCGATGCGTTCTACTCGACAGGCGGCTACAATTCAGCATACGGCAAGGATTTCCTCGCCTGGTACCAAGGCGTCCTTGAAAATCATCTGTCCGTCATTGCTGCGGCAGCCCACAGCAACTTCGACTCCGTGTTCGGCGTACGCATCGGCGCGAAGATCTCAGGGATTCACTGGCAGTACAACAACCCTTCAGCTCCACACAGCGCCGAAAACGCTGCAGGCTATTATAATTACAGCACCCTTATTCAAAAGTTTAAGGACAACAATCTCGACCTGACTTTCACAGCATTGGAAATGAGCGATGATGGAAGCTCTCCAAACTACTCGATGCCTTCCTCACTAGTTGATCAAATCTCTTCCATTGCCAATAGCAAAGGCGTTCGCTTAAACGGCGAAAACGCGCTGCCAACCGGCAATTTCCAGAAAGTTGAAGAGAAAATTACGAGATGGAACTACAATGGATTTACCCTGCTTCGTCTGGCTAACCTTGTAAATGGCGACGGCTCTGCCAGCGGCAATATGTCCGGCTACAAGCAATTCGTCATCAGCCATTCGAAACCGGATACGGATCATACGGTAACGATTTACTACAAAAAAGGATTCTCCACGCCTTTCGTCAACTACAAGCCTGCCGGCGGATCCTGGACAACAGGCACCGGCACGAAGCTGAATGATGCCAGCGGCTTCCCGGGCTACGCCACGGTTACGCTCAACATCGGCGCCGCCACTCAACTGGAAGCAGCCTTTAATGACGGCAACGGAACTGTTGATAACAACAATAACAGCAACTATACGTTTGGCGCCGGCACTTGGACGTATACGCCTGGCACTAGCGGAGCAGCCGGTACGATTGTTTCCGGAACTCCTGTCGTAGACGGCAATAAAGTAACGGTTTACTACAAAAAAGGATTCTCCACCCCATTCATCCATTACCGCCCGGCAAACGGCACGTGGACGACGTCGCCTGGCAAAGCTATACCTGATGCGGAAGCCGCTTTTACAGGCTACGGCAAAATTACAATTGATATCGGTACTGCCTCTCAATTGGAAGCTGTATTCAACAATGGCAGCAATACTTGGGACAACAACAACACCAAAAACTATTTCTTTAACGTGGGTTCCTGGATATACACGCCTGGCCCTAATGGCGCACCAGGCACGATCAGTCCGGTTACTGAAATAGATTTACTGCCGCCAAGCGTACCAACGAATGTAGCCGTTTCCGGTAAAACTGGTTCCAGCATTTCCTTAAGCTGGACAGCTTCCACCGACAACGTTGGGGTTACTGGCTACGAAATTTGGCGCGACGGCGCTAAAGTAGGAACAAGCACTACAACCAGCTTCACCAATACAGGTTTAGCAGCTGATACCTCATACAGCTACACAGTGAAAGCTTACGATGCGGCTAACAACATTTCGGATCCAAGCACAGCTGTCAGCGCGAAAACCGAGAACGTTCCAACGGGCAGCGTAACCGTGTACTACAAACGCGGATTTGCGACACCTTTCATCCACTACCGTCCTGCGGGCGGCACTTGGACGACGGCACCTGGCGCAGCAATGCCGGTAGCCGAAGCTGCTTATCCAGGCTACAACAAAGTGACCATCGACATCGGCACAGCTACCCAGTTAGAAGCTGTTTTCAACAACGGCAGCGGCACTTGGGACAATAACAGCTCCAAGAACTATTTCTTTAATGCCGGCATTTGGACGTATACGCCGGGCGCTAATGGCGCAGCAGGCACCATTACACAGGGAACTCCTCCGGATAATCAGGATCACTTTGTTACCGTATACTACAAACGCGGCTATAGTACGCCTTTCATCCATTATCGTCCTGCGGGCGGCACTTGGACGACCTCGCCTGGTGCAGCAATGCCTGCTTCAGAATTAAGCGGCTACTCCAAGATTAAAATTAATATCGGGCCAGCAACCCAACTCGAAGCCGTCTTCAATAACGGCAGCGGCACTTGGGACAACAACGCAGGCAAAAACTACTTATTTAACATCGGTTCCTGGACATACACGCCGGGCCTTAATGGTTCGCCGGGTACAATCACGCCTGGACCTATCATCGAACAAGAAAAGCCAACTAAACCTACCAATCTAGCCTCCACAGGCAAAACGGATTCAACCGTTACGCTCAGTTGGACAGCATCGACCGATAATGTGGGCGTTACCGGCTATGAAATTTGGCGTGATGGCGTCAAAGTAGGAACAAGCGCAACGACCAGCTTCACGAATTCCGGCTTATCCGCTAGCACCACATACAGCTTTACCGTTAAAGCTTTTGATGCATCCGGCAACATTTCTGACGCCAGCGATGCGGTGAGCGTGAAGACAGAACCAGTAACAGGCAGCACGGTTACGATTTACTATCAAAAAGGTTATTCCACACCTTTTATTCATTACCGTCCGGCAGGCGGAACCTGGACGACGGCTCCAGGAAAAGCAATCCCGGATGCCACTGAAAGCGGGTTCGCTGTCATTACGATTAACATCGGCTCCGCTGCTCAACTGGAAGCTGACTTCAACAACGGCAGCAACACTTGGGACAACAACAACAGCAAGAATTATCTCTTTAATCCTGGCACTTGGACATACACGCCAGGCGCTAATGGCGCTCCGGGAACAATTACATCAAGGGGCATTGACCTTACACCTCCAAGCACGCCAACCAATGTCGTTTCTACAGGTAAAACGGATACGACAGTTTCGCTCAGCTGGACAGCTTCTACTGATGATGTCGGCGTAACTGGTTACGAAATTTGGCGCGATGGCGTCAAGGTTGACACTACAACAACAACCAGCTACACCAATACCGGGTTAACGAAGAGCACAACTTACAGCTACTCCGTTAAAGCCTATGATGCATCCGGCAAAACATCGGAATCCAGTACTGCCGTCAGCGTAAAGACAGACGAAGGAACCAATTTCCCAGTTACAACCGATTGGAGCAAGCAAAGCATTTACTTTATTATGACAGACCGTTTCGTCAACGGAGACACCTCCAATGACAATGCCGGCGGGTTTAATTCCGACAAGAACGATCCGACCAAATGGCACGGCGGCGATTTCCAAGGCATTATCAACAATCTGGATTACATCAAAAACATGGGCTTCACAGCCATCTGGATTACACCAGTAACCGCTCAAAAGAGTCAGTTCGCTTACCATGGTTACCATACTTATGACTTCTACTCCATAGATGGACACTTGGGCACCATGGACAAATTTAAAGAACTGGTTTCAACGGCACACAGCAAAAACATCGCCATCATGCTGGACGTCGTTCCAAACCATACGGGCGACTTCCAACCTGGCAGCTTTGCCAAAGCGCCTTTCGACAAGTTCGACTGGTACCACCACAACGGCAACATTAACGACATCGATTATGGAAATGCTACTACCGCTCCTAACACCTTCAAAATTGAAAACGGCGAAGTTGCCGGGCTCGACGATTTGAACCAAGAGAATCCGGCTACGGCAGCTGAGCTGAAAAACTGGATACAATGGCTCATTAACGAATCCAAAGTCGATGGCCTGCGCGTCGATACAGCGAAGCACATGCCAAAATGGTTCCTGAAAGATTTTGACACAGCTGCAAATACGTTCACGATCGCTGAAGTTTTCAATGGAGATCCGAATACAATCGGCGATTATTCCAACTTTGCCGACGCGGTTCTTGACTTCCCGATGTATTACACGATTAGAGATGTATTCGGCCACGATGCGTCCATGACGAACATCAAGGATCGTTACGCGCAAGATAACAAGTACCGCGATACGAGATTTAATGGCACATTCCTTGACAATCATGACTTGAACCGCTTCCTGAACGAAGCGTCCGGCAGACCGGGCAACGGCGCTGACAAATGGCCGCAGCTGAAAGCCGCTCTAGGCTTCATGCTGACATCCCGCGGTATTCCAATTCTGTACCAAGGTACAGAGCTCGGCTACAGCGGCGGGCACGACCCGGCTAACCGCGAGGACGTCGTACCGAACGCTAACAATGAATTGTACAAGTATATCGCGAAGGTCAATGCCGTACGCAACAGCCACCCTGCCTTGCAAAACGGTACCCAAAAGGAAAAATGGGTCGACAATAACTTCTACAGCTTCCAACGCTCCAAAGACGGAGATGAAGCCATTGTCCTCATTAACAACTCCTGGAACTCAGAAACGCGTACTATTAGCGGCTACGAGAATTTCTCGAATGGAACTTCCCTTACGAATCAGCTAGGTTCGGATACGGTGCAAATTAACGGAGGCTCAATCACCGTTACGCTGGAGCCGAAGGAAGTCAAAATCTTCACCAAAGCATCCACAACGCCTGTTGATACGCAAAAACCAACAGCCCCAACGAGTGTTGCTGGCACCCCTAGCAGCTCATCCGTTAGTCTTCAGTGGACAGCTTCAACAGACAATGTAAAGGTAACAGGCTACGACATTTATCGAAACGGTGTCAAAGTAGGCACTTCAGCTACAGCATCTTTTACCGATAGCGGCTTGTTGCCAGAAACTCCTTACAAGTACACAGTAAAAGCTTTTGATGCAGCAAGCAACGTCTCTGATGCAAGCGCTGAAGTGACAGTGACAACGTTGAAAACCACGGTTCTGGATACTGAAAAACCGACTGCGCCAACGAATGTTACAGGCACGCCTTCCTTTGCTTCCGTGGCGCTTCAATGGACTGCCTCTACAGACAACGTGTTGGTAACCGGTTATGACATTTACCGCAATGGCGCTAAAGTAGGCTCATCTGCTGTTCCATCATTTAGTGACGCCGGCTTAACGCCAGAAACCACTTACATTTATTCAGTCAAAGCATTCGATGCAGCTAACAATTTCTCAGATCCTAGCGTTCTGGCAACCGTTGCAACCACGAAAAAACCAGTTGATACCGGTACCAGCAAAGCATACGCTACGAATCCGACATTCGGTAAACGTGTATCTGCGCCAATTACCATTGACGGCGTCAACAACGGTGAATGGACCGATGCGAACCTGATCGCGATCGATGCTGCCAACGATGATCCTCGGACATTAGGTTCCAACTGGTCAACGCACGAAACGCCAATGGATCTCACGCATCTATGGGCGACTTGGGATAACGACAATCTATACTTAGCCTGGCAGTACGTGGATGTTACCGATGTGATTGATCCTAACAATGCAGGCTCATCAGCCGGTACCCCTATCCGATCCATGGATATGCCGCAAACGATTGCCATTGACACGATTCCCGGGGCAGGCGCTGCGCTGGATATGTGGAAAAAGAATGGAAACAAACCGATTTGGGGCGGAACAGAGCTGCCTGATTACCAATTCAACATCGCCTCCAAAATGTTCCATTCCGGGTATATCTCTAAAGCCGTTAACGGTGTATTCCCGGTAGACGACGCTGGCG
Source organism: Paenibacillus tabacirhizosphaerae (assembly GCF_040812395.1). GTDB lineage: Bacteria > Bacillota > Bacilli > Paenibacillales > NBRC-103111 > Paenibacillus_E. Next base: position 5,442 of record NZ_JBFNXH010000042.1, read on the forward strand.
TGAATTACAAAACAGGAGCCGCCGCCGGAATCGTCGTCAAATTCGCGCCAGGCAATGCAGCCACATCGTTATGGGGCGCGAAAGACGCGGATGACGCCAATACGCCAAGCAAATTAGTCAATTTTCTAACGCTGGGTCACAACGTTCAGAGGGATACGTTCTATGAAGCCAAAATCCCGCTTAGCGCGATCGGCAACCCGAATATCGAGCTGAATGGCATCGGAGTGAAACTGCATCAAGGCGAGTTCTCGCCAGTAGACACAATCCCTAATGATGCTGCAACTTCGGATACGCCAGGCGTTAGCGAATCCAACTCTCCAAAAGAGTGGGGCGACGTCGATTTGCTTACAAGCAACTTTGCACGAATTGGAAAGTAATACGGATTAATTCCAGATTGCTTATCTCCAAATGAAATATGCAGGCAGCAATATGCTTACAGCCAATAAGACGAAACGGAAGATCGTTTCACTCGTTGAGCCTGTCGTTATGGCCAGCCATTTGGGGAGCAACCGGATTTTCCACGGAATCGGCCATAAGAGCTGCACCCCTTTATCGTTAAGCAAATCGATAAGCGGATGCGAGGCATAAGCCAGAATGAATACCCAGTAAAACAAAGGAGGCAGCGGTGCTGCCGCGAGTGTTAGGAGCACAATGACGAGCAAGGAATGTGTCGCTGTCCTATGCCGCACATGAAGAAGCCGAAGCAGCGCGGATAATGGAAAAAGCACCTTCGCCATCGTGGATCCCGGCTTGTCGACATCTGCCAAGGTGCCTGCTAAACACGCTAGCAAAAGAGCTCCCGCTGCCTCCCAAGATACGAAGCTAACGTCTTGATTTACAAGTACAAGTTCGGCTGAGATCAGTCCTGCAATACTATGTGTTTTTTGAAGCATACTCAGTGGTAATCTCCTTACATGTTCATGATGTCATTAGATGTATAGAGTTCGAAAGTTCTCTGCCGTATGTGACGTTATCGCCTCAAAAAAGAAGCCGCCCAGTTGATCTAGCATAGACTGGGTGGCTTCTTTCCTTCATTTCACGCGTAAAATGTTACATTCCTCACTTAATGTCAACATATTCTCCCCCTTTGCACAATAATTTCGCCTTTCAAAATCAGACAAAATAATTAAAATAAATATTGTAAACGTTTACTTTCATCGAACTTTGTCACCATGTCCCTTCGTTCACTGCCTGATGACCGCTATTAGCCGCCGCTTTACAAGCTTCAAAAACGAAAGATGCGTTGCCGTATCCGTCGAATGAAGAAGCTTTTTTTTCGCACTCGCGAGAAACCGGTTTCACCATGTTAAAGGAGGAGATATTTTGTACTCAAGTAAACTTGTTTGGCGGAAAAGTTGTATGCTGCTGCTTGGCTTTTTCGTGTTCATTTCCACTTTTCTAGGC
>NZ_JBFNXH010000043.1:0-5650 GCF_040812395.1 Paenibacillus tabacirhizosphaerae
CGAATCTGTGGTGGAAATCGGCGCGGATATTGTATTCCTTCCAACCGCTTTTCTTAAATATTTGGCTTCGGAGAAGCGGTATCTGGAGACGCTCTCCCGAGGCCGTGTGCGGCATATCGTTGTGGCCGGGGAGCAACTGGTAATTCATCCGAACCTTCGTGCTTATTTGTTGGAGCATGAAGTGATTTTGCACAATCACTACGGTCCTTCCGAAACCCATGTGGTGACCTCCCACAGGATACAAGGCGAGGATTCGTTTCTCCCGAGCCTGCCGCCGATCGGCAGACCTATAGCCAATACAAGCATTTTTATTATCGATCGAAACGGGCACTTGCTGCCTGTTGGAGCGGCAGGGGAGCTGTGCATCGGCGGTGCCGGTCTCGCTCGGGAGTACGTGAACCGCGCCGAGCTGACAGCCGAGAAGTTTGTTAATCATCCGCTTGAACCTGGTGAACGGGTGTACCGTACAGGCGATTTGGCGCGATGGCTGTCGGACGGCACGCTGGAATACTTGGGTCGCATGGACCATCAAGTGAAGATCCGGGGATACCGGATTGAGCTTGGCGAGGTGGAATCCCGGTTACTGGATATCCTGTCCATAACGGAAGCGGTCGTTTTGGCGCTCGACGATGAAGAGGGGGCGAAGTACCTTTGCGCGTATGTTGTGGCGGAATCCGGGCTTACCTCGGGAGAAATTAGAAGCGCATTGTCGGAGGAACTGCCTGCCTATATGATTCCGTCCTTCATCGTGCAGCTTGACAGTTTGCCGCTAACGGTCAACGGCAAGGTGGATCGCCGAGCGCTGCCAAAGCCGGAGCATGTGGTTCAGAGCGAAGCGGTGTACGTAGCTCCGCGCAATGAGACCGAAGACCGGCTTGTGGAAATCTGGAAGCGCGTATTAAAGCGCCAGGATATTGGAGTGAGAGATAACTTCTTTGAACTCGGCGGTCATTCCTTATCGGCGGCCAGCTTGACCGGAAGAATCTACAAAGAATTGAACTTGGAGCTCCCGCTAAGAGAGGTGTTCCGGTATCCGACCATCGAAGGCATGGCCCAGGTGATCGACGCTGCAAACCGAAGTGGTTATACCCCGATCCCCCTTGCTGCGAAGAGAGAGTACTATCCGGTTTCCTCCGCCCAAAAGCGCATCTATCTGGTCAGTCACCTGAATGGCGGCGGGCTGAGCTATAACATGCCGGGGGCTCTGCAAATGGACGGTCCATTGGACCGCATCCGGGTCCAGGAGGCCCTCCAGCGGCTGATCGCCCGCCATGAATCGCTGCGGACCGGATTCGAAATGAAGGACGGGGATGTCATGGCCCGGATCTATGAAGCGGCTCCCTTCTTCATTGAATCCCTCCCGGCGATGGATAAGGCGGAGCCGGATCTGCTCCGCCGCTTTATCCGGCCGTTCGATTTGTCTCAGGCGCCGCTGCTCCGGGCCGGGCTGATCCGGTTGGGGCCGGAGCAGCATCTGCTGCTCTTCGATATGCATCACATCATCTCGGACGGTGTGTCGCTGGGCATTCTGGCCCGGGAGTTTATTCATTACTATCAGGGGCAAGATCTGCCGCCACTTCCCGTTCAATACAAAGACTATGCGATCTGGCAGCAGGAGCTGACAGCCCAGCCCGCGATGCAGCCGCACAGGCAGTACTGGATTGACCGCTTCCAGGATGAGGTTCCGGTCTTGGAGCTGCCGACGGACTACCCCCGTCCCCCTGCACAAAGCTTCGAAGGGGATACGGTGAACTTCCGGATCGATCAGGGGCTGCTTCAGAGGCTGCAGGAGCTTGCCCGGGAGACGGAGACTACGCTGTACATGACGCTGCTTGCGGCCTTTAATGTGCTGCTGTTTAAATATTCTGGGCAGCCGGATATCGTGGTGGGCAGCCCGGTGGCCGGCCGTGAGCATCCGGATGTGGAACCTCTCATCGGCATGTTTGTTAACACCCTAGCGCTTCGCAACTATCCGGATGGCGGCAAATCATTCCGTGCCTTCCTCTCCGAAGTAGGGGAGCGAGCGGTGGAAGCGTTCGTCCATCAAGCTTATCCCTTCGAGGAGTTGGTGGAACGAGTCCAGGTGCGCAGAGATTTGAGCCGCAGTCCGTTATTTGATGTGATGCTCGTGCTTCAAAATATGGAGCGGGATGAATTGTCGGCTCCGGGAATTGTCCTAAGTTCTTATGAGATCGATTCGCGAGTGGTTAAATTCGACCTGACCCTTACATTGATGGAAGAGCAGGACGGGCTGCAAGGCAGTCTTGCGTATGCCATCCGGCTGTTCAAGCGGGAAACTGCGGAGCGAATGGCCACTCACTTTCTTGAGGTGCTCAGGTCTGTGGTGAGGGAGCCGGATGGGCTCTTGAGCGATTTGGAGATCACGACGACCGCGGAGCGGCATGAAATTCTGGAAGTGTTCAACCGGACGGAGTCCGAGTACCCGCGTGAGCAAACGGTCCATGCCTTGTTCGAAGATCAGGCGTTGCGGACACCGGATGCGGTGGCCGTAATCGATGAGGAGGGCCGGCAGCTGACCTATGCCGAGCTGAATGCCAGAGCGAATCAGGTTGCGAACAAGCTTCGGGGCTATGGCGTTCAGGCGGATACGGTCGTTGGCCTGATGACGGAACGCACGCTCGATATGATGGTGGGAATCTTTGGTATTTTGAAAGCGGGAGGGGCTTACCTGCCGGTTGACCCGTCGTATCCGGTGGAGCGTATCCGCTACATGCTGGAGGACAGCGGGACGAGGGTGCTGCTGACCGGGCAGTCGGCCGTTGAGGCAGCTGTCGCGTTCGACGGCGCCGTACTAGTTCTGCAAAGCGATGTTTTCAGCGATGAGCCCATGGACAATCCGATACCCGTAAGCGGACCGGAACATCTCGCCTACGTCATCTACACATCCGGATCGACTGGACGGCCGAAGGGAGTCATGATCGAGCACCATTCGGTCATCAACCGGCTGCATTGGATGCAGAAGGAGTATAGGCTCTGCGAAGGGGATCTTGTTCTGCAAAAGACGCCGATCAGCTTCGATGTGTCGGTGTGGGAGCTGATCTGGTGGTCTTGGTATGGTGCCAGCTTGTGCCTCCTGCCGCCGGGAGGAGAGAAGGATCCGGCTGTCATCGCGGCTGTCATTGCGAAACAGCGGGTAACAACCATTCACTTCGTGCCGCCTATGTTGGGAGCGTTTCTGGATTATCTGGAAGATCACCCGGATATGGTGCAGGGCATGGCCTCCTTAAAGCAAGTGTTTGCCAGCGGCCAAGCGCTTCCGAAGCAGCTTGTGGACAGGTTTTACGCATGTCTTGGCGAAGACGGCATCCGGCTTGTGAATTTGTACGGGCCAACCGAAGCGACGGTGGACGTTACTTCGTTTGATTGTACACCGGGGCTGGAACGCATTCCGATCGGAAAGCCGATTGACAATATCCGCCTTTATGTGGTGGATGAGAACTTGCATCTGCTCCCCGCAGGCATCCCCGGTGAGCTGTGTATTGCCGGGGTGGGCCTCGCCAGAGGGTATCTGGGCCGCCCGGAGCTTACAGCGGAGAAGTTCGTAGACGATCCGTTCGCAGGGGAAGGGCGAATGTACCGCACCGGCGATGTGGCCCGCTGGCTGCCGGACGGGAATGTAGAGTACCTTGGCCGGATGGATCACCAGGTCAAGATCCGAGGCAACCGGATCGAGCTGGGTGAGATTGAAGAAGCTCTGCTGCGCCATGAGCGGGTTCGGGAAGCGGTCGTGATCGACCGGACCGATGAAACCGGGGCGAGCTATCTGGTTGCATACGTTGCTGCCCAGGCCGAGGTGCCGGGTTACGAGCTTAGGGCACATCTGGCTCAGAGCCTGCCGCAGTATATGATTCCTGCCTATTTTGTCGCCATGGAACGCCTGCCGCTGACGCCTAACGGCAAGCTGGACAGGAGGGCGCTGCCGGTTCCCGACACGGCGGCGGCAAGGGCGGAAGCCTATGTGGCGCCTCAAAGCAGCACGGAGTGGGAGCTGGCGGAGATCTGGAGCGAGGTGCTTGGAGCAGGTCAGGTAGGGACCCAGGACAATTTCTTCCAGATGGGCGGAGACTCGATTAAATTGATTCGCCTGTCCAACCGGATTCATCAGGTGTTCGGGACTGAGGCACGTCTGAAAGACTTGTATGCCTACCAGACCATCGGCGAGTTTGCCCGCTGCATGGAGGAGACTGGAGCCGGCAGCGGGTCAGACGAGATGGCGCAGGGGCTGGGGCTCATCGAGGCACTTCAGGATCGGATCCGGGAAGAACCGACGATGCAGCGCTACCTGCTGCAAGGAATCGAGGATTTCTATCCTCTAAGCAAAATCCAGATGAGCATGGTCTACTACTCGAAGCTGAAGCCGGATGAGCCGATCTATCACGACCAGTTCTTCTTCACCGCGCGGATTCGCCGGTTGGATGCTGGATTGATCCGGCAAACCACCCTTGCGCTGATGGGCAGGCATGCCATCCTCCGAACCGTGTTTGATACCGTTCAGTTCTCCGAGCCTCTTCAGCTTGTGTACAAGCAGATGGAGCCGGATCTGTCGGTTGAGGATATCATGCATTTGCCCGTAGAGTCTCAGCGGCAGTATATGGAAGAGCGGCGGCATGCCGACCTGGCCGACAAGTACTTGACGGGCGACGGGCTGCTGTGGAGGCTTCGGGTGTTCAGGATTGGAATGGAGGATGCGGTGATCCTTCTGTCCTTCCACCATGCAGCACTCGACGGCTGGAGCGTGGCTGTGTTCCAGCAGGAGTTCATGGAGCTGTATAACCGGCTCGCCGCTGTACAGCAGGATGCCTTTCCGCGATCCTTCGAGCTGCCCCCGCTCCGCAATTCGTATAAGGAATACGTGGCGCTAAACGCTTATAAGCAAGCGGACGGGAAGACGGCGGAATTCTGGAGAGAGTATCTCGCCGGCTGCACGCGCGGCAAGCTGCCGTTCAACATTGCACGCAAACAGCGCCCAAGCACGGCGCCAAGCGCCATTATCAATAGAACGGTGGAATCCGGGCTCGTACGCAAGCTGGAGGAGGGGGCCAAAGCTTACGGTTGCACCGTGAGGGACTTGTGTCTCGGCGCCCATCTCTACCTGCTGCGCGTCATCACGACCGAGGAGGATATCGTGACCGGCGTCGTCTCCCATGATCGTCCGGCTGTGAACGACGGGGACCGCATACTCGGCTGCTTCCTGAACTCGCTTCCGATGCGGATGCGCATCGGCAAGAGGAAGGCCAAGCAGGAGCTGCTTCGCCAGGTGGCGGACACCCTCTACCGGATGAAGGCCCATGAAGTGTTCCTTAGCGATATTGCACGGATGGTCGGAGAAAGGTCCGATCCGTCCCTTAACCCGATTTTCGACACCTTATTCAACTATACGGACTTCCATGTTCTGAATTTCCGTACAGCAGGTGACGGCATCCGCCCGGAGGAAGCGGTGGGGCTTGAAATGGAAAGTGCCGAGATGACCAACACACTGCTGGATGTCGAGGTGCATCGGAGCAGCGAGCACATGAATGTCCAAATCAAGTATGCCCCGAGCTACTTCTATGACCAGGATATGGAGACGGTATTCACGCTCTATGTGCGGATTCTGGAGGAGCTGTGCGACGAGGCGAATCCGATTTTG
>NZ_JBFNXH010000044.1:0-5449 GCF_040812395.1 Paenibacillus tabacirhizosphaerae
ATACCGTTAGGCGAAATTATTCATAAAGGATGATATTGAATGTATATCAAAGAAGTGGTAGAAGAAATGGAACAAAACCATACAAGGTCTTTAGAAGCAAATAAGTTAATGATTAAGCAATTCGATAAATATTTGTTGGGCGGAGAGATCCCTGATAATCTCTTATCCCATCTTTCTCTATATTTTCTTACTAAGTTTCACAAGTCTGTACTTTCTTTTAGGATGTTAGTTGTTTTGGGTTTTGACGAGGATGCCAGTATTATTTTACGAACATTAGTTGAATCCGTAATCACACTTGGATATATTTCTAACAAGCCAGAGGAGAGAATTGACCGTTTTATAGAATATGAATACATCGCTCAGTACAAGTTATTACAGGTTATTGATAAACATTATTCCAGTACTATCATTAGTGAAGAACGTAGAAGTCAGATTGAACAGGACTACGAGCTTCATAAACAAAAATTCAAAAATAAAGCCCAATGGTCTGATAAAAAGATCTCAGAAATGGCTGAGGAGATTGGTATGAATTTTTGGTATGAAGCAGTATATAAATATGATTCCAGCTATGTACATTCTAACATTAGTGCTACTAGAGGATTTATGCTAGAAGGAACAGAAGGATTATTATTAGCAGTTGGACCTCAAGTTTTCAATGCAACAGACTTAGTTTCTAAAGTAAGCGAACTCTCGAGAATTATTTTATATATAGGACTTAAGAATATTGGAATTGATACCACAGAACTATTAGAAACATGGAGTGAAGCACAGGAATTAATACAAGAGGAATTTCGTTTGCAACCCAAGGAAGAGAATAACTTCGCCTAACAGTGTTCCACTGCGGGGCTTACGCCCCTTTGTCTGCAAGAAGTATTTCGGTGAAGCATATTCAGCAGACACACCTGCACCACATAACCGCATCGTGGTCGGACCTACGTCCCTTAAGGTGGTGAGGCCTTGGGGACACAACAACGTTTATGGGAAATATTTGAAATGAAAGGAACGAAATATGAATCTATTTGTTATATTATTAGAAGAAATAGAAGACCGTGAAAGAAGCTGGATAGAAACTAAGTCAGTCCATATTGCTAGAATTGCTTCATTAGCTTGTCTTGGGTTACTTATATATATGTTCACCTTCTTAATACCCTTTATTATAGGAGAAGTACTTGGCAGATTTATTGTTATTAGTGGTGAGTTTAGATATTTATGGGCTATTTCCCTATTACTACTGCTCCCAATGTCTATCCCATTAATTGTGAATTGGACAAATAGGAGATTTGTCTATTCAACTATTGTTGTTGACTTTTTTGAATCATTATTATTCTCGAAAATTAATATCGGGGGATCAAGAACCCTATTAGAAATTTTTATTTTTATTACTTATATCGTTGGCAACATGCTATTATCTCTGTTTGCTGTAGCAAATTTCATTAATGAGGAGCAACTTGTATCAATAATCGAATATAATAAAACAACAACCTTTTCTATTATGATTATTATTCATACTGTAATTTATATATCCATCCGAGTTCTATTGTTACAAGATAAAACCCTTGAACAAAAACTTATTAAAAGTGTAAGAGAGTTCAGATTGTGGTTATTAGTATTCTTAATTACAGTTGCATATATGATATACAAGCTCGCTATTAGTTTCACATCAGTGGATGCCTTTTATTTAATTGGTGCCATATTGGTTGCTTTTGTGAGACTACTAAGTAGCTATAAAGAGCTACGAAGGAACATAGTTGAGTTTAAGGAAACCGTTGCAGCATTGCACTAATTGTATAGTATCTCATTGAAGACAGGTCCATCCCATAATTCACGCATCGACTCGAGCTGCTTAATTTGAATGGATGTCGTGAGCATGGAAACGTTATCGGAAATCCCTTAAAGAATAGGAGATATTATGGACATTGTAGGAGTATCAACAACAGAACATCAAATGATTATAAATTCATTTGATGAATATGGTGATTATTATCGCTATGCGACAGAATCAATCGATCTATTAAACGGCTTTATTGCTTCAATAAGAACTGATGCACATGTATTTATGATTTTTTTATCACAGATTCAAAAATCTTCAATACTTGCAGTGTTGTCAACCTTACGTAGGCATGACGTACAAGCATTGATGACAGTCCGCCATTTATTAGAGTCAAGTGTCTTGGCTACATATTCATTTATTGAACATGATTTAGATGAGTACGCATACACGAGTAAAAATGGTTATGCAATCGAGAAAAAAAAGATTAAAGAAAGAGCTCGTAAATGGCTTAACGCCGAATTCCCTGAATATTCAAATAAAATAAAACAAATAAAAGGTCAAATAAACGATTTTTATGCCCATGCAAATCTACTCTCTGCATTTGCAAATTATGAGTTTTCAGAAGTAGATAAGATTACTTTACGACTTTTTGATAAGAAAGAAGATCTTTTTATTAAACAGCGATTATGGTGGATCGGAAATATATGCTTTGGAATCATGGATTTATTCATTAAGGTAAATCAAAAATATCCAATAATAACTTTGATCAATGAAATAGATGAGAGAATGATCTCTTTAGCACGATATAACAATAAATTACAAGAGGAATTAATGAGCATACCCAATTTCACAAGACATGTTGGAAAGACATTAGAATAATATATCGACCGTCGGACGTCTTAAGCCGAGTTCATGTATACAAGAAATAAACAAAAGTTCTTTTTCTAAATTGAGGGGTAATTAGTGTGAAAAATCTAGATGGATTTTTAAATCTGAAAATTAGTCAGCTATCAAATCATAAGTCTGAGAAAGTTGTATTATTCCGGAATTTTTATGATGACATTCCCAATGAGAAGCTAAGTGAAGTTTTCTCGATCCTACATTGCAGCTTAAATGAATTATTTTCTTTTATGAATCATAAGAATCTTCCTGATAGAAGTGGGCATTTCAACGCTCATGAGAGCAGATTACTTATAGAGTTAATAGATTTTATTAGAGTTCTTCAAGCATCCCTTAAAGATGAATATAGATTTGAAATAGCAGATGAGTACAAAGTTGTCCTTGATATTTGTAGAACATTTTTATCAGGCAGTGGTGGTAGTTCCATCCCCGAAGATTTCAATATAATTACTCTAATTGAAGGTAATCCTGTATTTACGCTGGTTGATTCTACTATCATAAATATGCCTGTTTCAAATATTTCAGTTAAATTAAATCAAATAGGTGAAGGATCCTATGCGAGAGTTTACAAGTACAAAGATTCCTATTATAATTGCCACTTCGTTATAAAGAGAGCAAAAGATAATCTGAGATCAGATGAACTTGAACGGTTTAAAAACGAATTTAATGATTTAATGGCGTTAGATTCTCCCTTTATTATTAAAGCATTTATCTATAAAGATGAAAAAAATGAATATACTATGGAGTTTGCGGATGAAACATTAGGAAAATATATTTTACGTAACAACAATAAATTATCTTTTGACAAGCGGAGAGCAATAATAATTCAATTGCTAAATGCTTTTCAATATATTCATGATAAGAAGTATTTGCACCGAGACATCAGCTACCACAATATACTTGTTAAGCATTTTGATGACGGATCCTCAATATTAAAGGTTTCTGATTTTGGTTTAGTTAAACGCCCTGATAGTACATTAACAAGGCAAGGTACCGAGGTTAAAGGTGCTATAAATGATTACTCTGATCTCACATTAGTAGGATTTGAAAATTATGAGATAAGACATGAAACCTATGCTTTAACAAAGGTAATATATTTTATACTTACTGGAAAACAATCCGATTATCATCGCGAGAAAAATTTTAAACTCAAAGAATTTATACTGAAGGGAATTTCTTCAAATAAAAACGAACGATTTAAAAGTGTTGGAGAAATTAAGCAGGAATTGATAACTGAAGTCTTTCCATCCCTACGTTCAAAAAGTTAAGACAGTTGGTGGGATATTAGGTGAAGGCGCAGGTGCAGGTGCAGGTGCAGGTGCAGGTGCAGGTGCTGACATCCTATTAACACCATATCTACGCTTCGGGGCTTATGCTTTGTTCCCAGATCAAGTATTGTAAGATTGTAAGAGTGGGATTGAAAAAACAATCTGTCTGGAAGTTTTTTGTCTTTGTATGCTTCAATCTCCTCTTAATAAACTTTTGAACATCTACCAATCTTATATGGGACAATCAGCCCTAGGTGATTGTCGTTTTCTTGAGATAAGAACTTTATATATTTCGCATGTAATTTCCGATAACGTTGTTGTATTTCCCATGCGTTGCCGTAACGCGATTTGTCGGTGCAGGTTGTCTGCTGAATCCCCTTCTTCAAAATTCCTCTTTCAAACAAAGGCTCCGTAGGAGCCGCGTGGGAACACGATGTTAGGTGATGTAATCAATTCTTCATTGAGATGATTACAAGTAACTGTAGTAATTAGTTCTAAATAATGATATGTTTATAGATTCTGATATCTCGTCTAAATCATTAATTGAATACTCATTAATAAGTGAATCTATTGTTAATCCTGTAAGAAATGATAAGTATAGTATATTACACCCTTGGGTTATTAAGGAATAAATAATAGATTTTTTAATTCTCTCGACTGCAAAAGTTCCTTTTTTGGAATCTTTGATAAAGTCTACTAGACCAACTGCGTTAAATACTGAATAAAACCAACGACTAACGTCTCCAGTATCTGTAACATTCTTTCTTTCAATCGGAGATGCAATGTAGTTAAAAAAAGAATCTGAAGGATCATAACTATGTCCTGTCACATGATAAATATTGTTCAATGATTTTATTATTTCTAGTCTAAGACTATTGGGAATAATAATCGTTATATCATTAACCCTAACTTGTCTGAACTCTTCATGAAACTTGTCAAATTGAATGCTTAACATTTCAGTTACTTTCAAAGGAATTAAAAAATTTAGTTTTAAATATAGCTTAACGAAAAGTAGCTTTGAATTCTTGTTGTTGTTATTTAAATCTAAGGCAATATCAATTTTTTTTAAAATAACTGCAAGGTCATCACTTGTGATAATCTCCTTGACCTTAGAGTTAATTAAATGCTTTGCTATTTTAGTTTTAAAACCTTTTGATGTTACATACCCCAATTTATCATCAAAATAATAATTATGTTTGATTAAGCAATCAAACAAGCACTTTAGCGCTGAAATATGAGTATTGAGTGAACTTGTTGAGTTAATTTTATTGTTTACTTTACAATCTAAAAAATACTCATCAATATCATTTCTTGTTAATAACAATATTGATTTCATTAGATTTCTTTTTAGTAAATAATTCATGAATGTCGCAATTTCATTATCATATTTTCTTTTGTTTTTGTATTCTTTCATTTCAAGTATCAAATCTTCAACAATTGAGATGATATTCTCTTCAATATTACTCACAGTTTAACCCCCATCAATTTGATTATTTCACCTAACGTTGTA
>NZ_JBFNXH010000045.1:0-3904 GCF_040812395.1 Paenibacillus tabacirhizosphaerae
GGATTCGAACCCGCGACCCTCGCCTTGGCAAGGCGATGCTCTACCCCTGAGCCACTTCCGCATATGAGGTATTTATTAGTCTTTCTACGTCTCTCTGCAAGTCTGTCTCAGAGGCGACAAGGAATAATATATCAGGATTTCGGAATAAAAGCAAATGTTTTTTCAAAAAAGTTTATTAACAATTTTTTCCGCTAACACTCACTTAATAAAAACGCCGCCAAACGGCAAAACTTCTCTTAGAATTCGCCGCAGCAAACCATCGCCCTGCATGTGCTCGTCCAGCTTCCGATCTGGCTTGCAAGGCTGCATAAGAACCTTCCCCTGCCCGGTCATTTCCCATTGATAGTTCATATGCTGGCTGGCCAGTGTATTCCCGTAGACGCATAATCGCAGATTGGCGCTCTTTGGGTACGCAACGAGACAGTTGGTGTCTACATAGAGCGGATTTTCAGGATGCAGATCCAACTGGTATAGCGGACCCGTCGTCAGAAGCCCTAATGTTCCAGGACCCCTAAACTGCATTTTCACCAAATCCTGCGTAATCAATGTGTTCTTAACACTCTGCAAATGGGTAGTTACAGTAACGCCCTCCGTATAAAATAACACATGTCGGAATTCATATAAAAGATCCTCATCACCCTCAAGTGGGATAACGGCCATACTGTAACCCCCGGGTACCCCTAACATGAATTGAGAGGGTCCGTAAAAACGCGCTTGTATAAGCCGCTTTTTTCGATACATGCCGGGCAGCTTCATGAAAGTGTCTTCTCGCTGCTCGGATTTGCCTTGAAAGGCTGCAACTTGGTTCGGATGCAGTACATGCACGGATTCCTCTGACTCGAGGTCAAACATTGCCATCCGCGCGTGCAGATCCCCTTGTTCGAACGATACCCTCATCCTACGCGCTCCACCTTTCACTCAAGACCTCGTTCTATGCCTTTGCCTGCGCCATACGATAAAGCGGAACATGCGTCCCAGCACAAAATAAAACACAACTAGCGCTGAGGCCGTCAGCACCATCACCATAATTCTATGGCTTCGCTTATCCTTCTCCAACGCCAATTGTTCCATTGCTCTTAATCGCTCTTGTAGTTCCTCGTTCTCCTTCTGTAACAGCTGATTCTGGGCAAGAAGCCTTTCTTCCGTATCTTGTGAGCGCTGCACAGCCTCTGAGAGCTTGTCCTTTTGTTCCTGCAGTTGCTGCTTCGTCGCCTCATAATCTTTCTGAATTTGTTCCACATTTTCGGGCAGTTGATAGATATCCTTGACCCGGTCGAGCCAGTTGGCATGGACGGTTGAAGAATAAGCTGTAACACCCATCACAACCAGGATTACGATGCCTATGTTACTTAGCCAAAAGCCTTTGCGAAGTCCCATTCCCGTCCTCCCAACCCTAGCGGCATTTCTTTCAGTTTACCGCAAAAATAGCTCTTTAACCACTTCTACTATTTCACAGGATAGCGCAAAATAGTCTTCATCTTCGCTGGATCCACTTTCCTTGGATCAGACAAATAAATCTCATGATGCTTCCCGTTTGGACTCAATCCTTTCTCCTCCATGAATGTCTGAATACGCTGAACAGTCAACTTCTCTGTCGAGTACGGGCCGATATGCATCATTTGCACGCACCTTCCCTCGTGGATAGCTTCGTATTGAATCCACTTTAGTTCCTCAAGCCCCTTTTTCTTCTTGAGCGCGATTTCCTGTGCAGCTTGTACCTGCTCGCTAGTTACAAAGGATGGAAGTCGAATCATCAGCTTCCAATTCCACTCGTCTCTGGGCACCTTCATAGCGTCACGTTCTCCTTCTACCCACCATAAGCCCTCTAGCTTCGCTACAGTGAAGTCCTGCTCCTCCTTCTTGCTAATACCTTTAACACTATAAGCAAGCGTGTAAAGCGCCTCAGTCGCGTTTGCGAAGGCCTGTCCGTTTGGATCCCCTTTTCCTCCTATCGTGACATAAGAAATAGGATCAAAGTCAACAAGCTGCGGTTGATCTGGAGCGGTGTAATAAGTTTTATCCATTTTAGCAAGATCCAGCTTTTCCATGGAATGCACCTCCGTCTAGTTTGCTCTAGTATACAAAACGAATACTGACAGCTATACGTTAGCGAAAAGCAAAAAGCCTACTTTCTCACACAATTTCGTGAAAAAGTAAGCTTTTCGGCTTCATGCTTCATTTATTATTCCGCAGCAGGAGGGGTGAACGTGCGCTGTGCGAACTCTGCATCCAACATGAAGAATGCATTGCTATCTTGATCAATCCGTTTTAGCTTATTGATAATGCTGTCAAACATTGCTTCTTCTTCAACTTGCTCATCTATAAACCATTTCAAAAAGTGCATTGTCGCGTGCTCTCTATCGTTCAGCGCCAAATCTGACAGCTGATAAATGCGTCTTGTTACTTCTTGCTCATGCTCAAAAGCATGCTCAAATGCGTCCAAGATGGATCTGTATTGATTCTTCGGCGTGTCCATGCCAGCAAACGACACTTTTTTACCGCGGTCATTAATAAATTTAAATATCTTCATGGCATGAAACTTTTCTTCTTCCGCTTGTACAATAAAAAAGTTCGAAAAACCATCCAAGCTTTCAGCTGCACAATAACCTGCAATAGCCAAATAGACGTGCGCGGAGTAAAATTCGTAGTTCATCTGCTCATTAAGAGCTTCAGTCAGTGTATCGTTTAACATTGTTGCACACACCCTTTCAGTTCGGTTATCTTTTACGTGTTCCCCATACATACAAGATTACCAGAACTGCACCTAGAAATACAAACGGAATTAACAACTTCAGCAGATCTACATTCATATCGTCACGCTTTCAGCCCTGGATTCAGCAATAATTTGCTTGAGCTGGGCGTACAGCAAATCGGGTGAAGCCGCGCATAGCAGCTCTTTTTTCCCTAACATGGCGATGCATTCTTTTTTGCAATGTTTGCAATTGCCCAGACAGTCCTTTTTCTTTTGCTTTACATTAGGGAATTCTTCTTTTAAAGATTTATATATTTGTTTCGAGCCGAATTTTTCGTTTCTGCAACAGTACTTAATCGTTTTCATACGTTCACTCTCCGCACCCAGGTTGATGCTGCTACTAACGATAATAATGATAATAATTATCAATGTCAATTAAAAAATAAGGAGAATTGTCCAAAAAAAAGCTTCCAGTGCCCTTGTAGAAGGACAATGGAAGCTTTTTTTGATGCGGTCAAGAGGACTCGAACCTCCACGGGGGGTTAGCCCACACGGACCTGAACCGTGCGCGTCTGCCAATTCCGCCATGACCGCGAAAACCAAAGTGAGTCATGTAGGATTCGAACCTACGACACCCTGATTAAAAGTCAGGTGCTCTACCAACTGAGCTAATGACTCTCATACATAAAAAAATGGCGGAGCCGACGGGATTCGAACCCGCGGTCTCCTGCGTGACAGGCAGGCATGTTAGGCCTCTACACCACGGCTCCACACTAGCTATTCCCTCTCATTAAAGAGGTTGGTTGCGGGGGCAGGATTTGAACCTGCGGCCTTCGGGTTATGAGCCCGACGAGCTACCGGGCTGCTCCACCCCGCGTCAGTATGACTCTCTTAGAGTCTCCAAAAGAATATCGAAATATGTATGATCTAACGATATTGTTTGATTTAAAAATGGTGGAGGCTGACGGGATCGAACCGCCGACCCTCTGCTTGTAAGGCAGATGCTCTCCCAGCTGAGCTAAGCCTCCATGGGAGTAATAATGGTGACCCGTAGGGGACTCGAACCCCTGTTACCTCCGTGAAAGGGAGGTGTCTTAACCACTTGACCAACGGGCCTCGTAAACAGGCTTATATTAGATGAGATATCTATGGCGGAGAGAGAGGGATTCGAACCCTCGAGACGCTTGTGACGCCTACACGATTTCCAATCGT
>NZ_JBFNXH010000046.1:0-1884 GCF_040812395.1 Paenibacillus tabacirhizosphaerae
TTCTTATTTCCTGTAAGCACTGCTTATTAGGTTGCAGGGACTACTGTGATTGCTGTTACTACGGATTTACCGTTTGCTGCTGTTGTTGTCAGATCGAATGTTACGTTTGCAGTGCCAGATGGAGTAGCTGTGATTTCACCATATTGGTTGATTTCTACCGTACCGTTTTTCACGTGGCTAGCGGAGAATGTCAAGCCTAAGATGTGGTTATATTGAGCTACTTCTTCTTTTTCGTACGTGATGCCATAGTTATCTGTTACTTTAATGTCTGCTGCTACGAATGGTCTGTCGCCATTGTTAATTGTCGCTGAATCTTCAGCTGTAATTTGGCTTACATCGATTGCGTCAGCTTTTACAGTTACAGCTACAGTCGCTTGTTTCACTTCACCTTTGATTGTTTTGAAGGATACGTTCAGTGTTGCTGTTCCTGCTTTGTTACCAATGACGAATGCTTTACCAGCATCGGCACCTGTACCAAGTTGAACTTTCGCAACGCTTTGGTTCGATGATGTTACTTGTGTGATTTGTCCTGGAAGCTCTACACTGTCTCCTGCTGCATTCTTAGCAGTGATTGTGATTTCTTTGGCCATCAAGCTCTTCGCTGCAGATGTTTGGTCTTCTTTCGTAATAACTTTATCTGCTGCTGTTGCATACTTTTGATCTGCATCGGATACAATGCCACTATCTAATGTGTTGAACAGGTTACCGACTGCATCGACAGCGTAAGTCAGATCTTCTGTGGATTGTGCAACGTTCAGTGTTCTTGTTACTTTCGCGATTTCAGTCGGGTTCGTTACACCTGGTGTTGTTTTGATGATTTTTGCTGTGAATTCAACTTTTTCATCTTTAGCGTTAGGTGATACAACGAACTTGAATTCATCGTTGAATGTACCAAAGTCAGTTGTCCCTGTGTTGTCAAATACAAGCGGGTTATACGTTGTAGGATTACTTGCAGGAACTTCGCCAACAGTACCTGGTGCGATAATTTTAGCATTCGTATTTACATATTTATCAGTTGTTGCACTTGCGCTATACGTTACTGCGGAAGCTTCAACTGTGTAGTGGCTTCCAGCTGCATCGACATAACCTGTTGTCGCGTTCACGTTCAAGGAATCATCCAACACTTTACCATATTGGTCGATAACATCGAACTCAAACTTGGACTCGCCGCCAGGAACCGCGGATTTCGCTGGTGCTTTTACTTCTTTGAAGTGATCTGGTACACGTGCATCGGCTACTGTGTAAGTTTTAGTTGCTGTGCTGCTTGCATTTGCAGTAGCGATAACAGCTGTTACAGATACGGCGCCTTTAGCGTTCGATTTCACTTCATGCAATTTGATGCTGCCTTTGTGCTCGCCTGAATCTTCAATGGAGACCGTTGTTGCATCGCCATCACCTACAGCGCCAGAAAGGGATACAGAGATACGTTTAACGTTTTGTTCGCTAGTCAGGTCTTCTACGCTCAATTTGTTGCCTTGTGCATCGTAAGCTACGACTGGGATGTAAATATCTTTGTCGCCAGCTGCGATAACATCGTTCATGTCGCCAATTTCAATTTTATTTGCTACTTTTGCGGATTTGATGCTTACTTTACCTGTTGCTGTCGCAGCTTGGTTGAATACGGTGAAGCCGAAGTCGCCAGCTTTGTCCAGATCGTTGATCAAAGAGATTTTCAATTGCGGAATATCATTTCCGTTATCTTCGAACACTGTAGATACATCTTTACTGTCGATGTAATCATTCCAGATGACGCTTGTATCTTTCAATTTATCTTGGCTTTGCAGGGTTTCATAGGACATTGTACCGCCGTATTGGTCGAAGAAGTTCAGGTCGAACTTCACGTTCTCGCCTTTACCGTTTAATCCAGTACCCGTAGAGTAACGA
>NZ_JBFNXH010000046.1:2121-3196 GCF_040812395.1 Paenibacillus tabacirhizosphaerae
GCTTCACCGTATTGGTTCACAGCTTTTGCTTTTACGATAACTTTGTCTGCATATGCAATTGTATCATTCGCACTTACGAAGTCGATTTTTTGAAGCACTTCATTTTCGCCTGTGAATGTTGCAGTCGTTTTGTCCACTGTAGCTTCATCAAGACCGCTCATGCTTACTTTGTACTCGCCAGCACTGATTTTCGCATCCGTCAGTGTCATTACAGCGGATTTTTTGTCAGCAGAGAATGCTGTTGTTGTGACAACGTCAGCTCCACCTTTTGTCAAAGCCAATTTCGCTTTGTCTGAATCCACTGGTTTGTTGAAGTTAACTGTTACTGTTTGCACGCCAGTTGCTTTCGCGCCAGTTACAGATACTTTACCAGCCGGTACGTACTGTTGTTTCGCTTCGTATGCACCTGTCAACAGAAGGTCACGAGTTGCGTTAGCCATACCGCCAAATGAACCATCTTCGCCATTAGCAAGAAGTTTCAGTTCAAGAGCAAGTGCTACATAACCTTGTGCCCAACCGGAAACTGTTGCATCCGTACCTGTTTTTGCTTTTGCGTCAGCGTCTTTACCCAAGACACGAACCAAGAAAGTAGCCAGCTGTTCTTTGGTTACTTTACCAGCCGGATTGTATTGGCCTTCTGCATAGCCATCTGTTACGCCAGCCGTTTTCAAAGCTTCGATGTAAGGCAGTGCATAACCGTTTGCTGCATCGTCCACACTAACGTCAGAGAAGCTCGATGTTTTCAAGTCTTTGTTAATGTCAAGACCCATGATCAAAGCAGCTACTTTAGCGAATTGGGCACGGTTCATTTCGTCTTTCAGACCAAATGTTGTGTCTGTTACGCCATCAAAGATACCAGCGGAGATCATTGCATCGAATTTCGCTTGTGTTGCTGCATCTAGATCTTTCAGATCTGTAAAGTCTGCGGATGTTTTACCAAAAGCAACGGATGAGAACATCGACAATGCGACTGTTGCGGAAAGCACTACGGATAAGCTTTTCTTCATAAGGGTTGTTTCCTCCTAATATTTGAAAGTTTTTTGTTATAAAAACTTATAACCAACGGGGCGGCTGC
>NZ_JBFNXH010000047.1:0-3006 GCF_040812395.1 Paenibacillus tabacirhizosphaerae
GGCGTCCGAGCTGCCTGTTCTTCGAACAGCTCGTGAATCGTCTTCTCACGCGGGTAATCCGTTCTTGTATCATTGAACTGCTGCAAGATTAGCAATTTTTCTTCTGTAGTTATCAGTTCCAAATCATCCACTACAGCGCGTGGATTGGCTGTAATTTGCATCAGCATATGACAGAGATGTTCGCGAATCCGCCGGATATCCGACTCGTCGAATTTAAGTGCATTGTAGGAAATGCGTATGTGAATGTCCTCGCCCGGCATGATAATCAAATTGAAGTCATAGTTCGTTTGCTCGGTCGATTGTACGTTCGAAATTGAAAAACCGAACTCTTTGCCGACTTGCTCCACTTCTTGTTCCACAGGATAGTTCTCGAACGCTACAATATGGCTGATTAGCTCCTGCTTCTGGTCAACTAAATTCTGAATCTCATACAGCGGATAGGTCTCGAATTTGTTGGATGCAAGAGCTTGCTCCTGAACCTTTCTCATCAGTTCTACGAATGTTTCCCCAGCTTCGGAGCGGACACGAACCGGTATCGTATTGATAAACAATCCGATCATATTCTCCACACCAGCGATATCTGCAGGTCTTCCCGACACGACACTGCCGAAGACGATGTCGCGATTATGGTTGTACTGCTGCAGCATGACACCCCAGACCGTTTGAATCAACGTATTGACAGTCACCTGATTTTGTCTGGTTGCCCGTTCAATTAGGCTCGTCAGCGGTTTACCGAGGTCGAAGTCTGCTCTTGCGGATACATATCCTTCTGTTTTTCCTGTTTGCGCTCGTCCACT
Source organism: Paenibacillus tabacirhizosphaerae (assembly GCF_040812395.1). Classification (GTDB taxonomy): domain Bacteria; phylum Bacillota; class Bacilli; order Paenibacillales; family NBRC-103111; genus Paenibacillus_E. Next base: position 798 of record NZ_JBFNXH010000047.1, read on the forward strand.
CGGGAGAAGCGTATGTTGATCATATGCCTGCAAATAATTTTTCCAGAACGTTGACGCTTCTTCAGGACTTTGTTGGTCGAGCCACTCGATGTAACGGCTGTAAGAAGCAGCCTGCGAAAACTGGACTTTCCCTTGCTGACAAATCGTATAGTAGTTGTCGAATACTTCTTTCGTCATCAGCGACATGCACCAGCCGTCCATCAGCATATGATGGAAGCTCCAGATGAACCGGTAGTTTTCTTCGCCAGTACGCAGGATTGCCACGCGCATTAACGTATCCTGACTGAGATCAAACCCTTGTTCCTTATCTTTTCGTGCAAATTCTTCTACATATCGCTTGCAGTCCGCTTCTTTCAACTTGCGCAAATCTTCGAACTGCAGATCGCTCTTGCGGTTGCGGAACACCACCTGCACTGGCTCATCAATCGCTTCCCTGCACACATTCGTTCGCAGCGCTTCATGCCTTTGGACTAACAGATCCAGACTTTGGCCGAAAGCTTCAACGTCGAAACTTCCTGTTAAGTCGAACGTCGATTGCTCAAAATAGGCGCCAAGCTGCGGGTCCATCAAGCTGTGAAACAGCATTCCCTTCTGCATCGGCGTGAGCGCGTACACATTCTCGACTTCGCCGATCGGCGAAGTCTGCTCCACAAGCCGATCCAGCTCCTCAATCGCCAGTCCTTTCAAGGAAACGTCGCTAGGCGTTAGTTCCTGCCGGTCATTCGCTACACAATGCTCGATGACTTGCTTCAGACTTGTCTTCATCAGCTGAGCGAACCGCTCCATCGTCTCAGCTCGATACGCTTCGCTGCTGTAACGAATGATGAATTGCAAGGTTCCCTGCGTAATAATACCGTTAATATCAAGTGTGTGTTCCAAAAATGCGTTGCCGCTAACGTGGTGACCTTCGGAATATGGTGACTTGGCCAAACCGCTGTGGGCATAGTCTTGGTCAAATTGCCCCATATAGTTAAAGCTGATTTCCGGCGAAACGGTAAACCCGGCCGTATCCGATGCAGTGGATAAATACCTCAGTATGCCGTAACCGATCCCCTTCTGTGGAATTTGGCGCAGATCTTCTTTTATTTGCTTAATTTGCCTTGATAGCTGGTGGGATTCATTCGTCTCAAGGACGACCGGGAACATGCTGGTAAACCATCCTACTGTTCGGCTGATATCCACATCAGGAATAATAGACTCCCTGCCGTGGCCTTCCAGATTGACGAGTACTTGGTCCAACCCTGTCCAGGCTTGAACCGCCAGTCCCAGTGCCGTCAGAAGCAGATCATTCATTTCCGTATGGTAGGCGCGATGTGCCAGCTTCAGCAGTTGTTCTGTCTCCAGCTCTGTCCATTCTACGATAACAAGCTTGCTGTCTTTCAGCTTCGTTTTGCCCTTGTCTACTTCAGCATCTTTCGGTAGCGAAGCAAATTCTATTTGTTCAATTCGCTCCCAGTATCGCCGCTCGTCTTCCATCTCTTGACTGTTCGCAAACTGTGAGAGCTTGTCCGCCCACAACTGGAACGAATCCGTCTTCTGCGGCAGGCGAATCGCCGCTCCGTTCACGGCTTGTTCGTAACCTGCCGCAAGGTCCTCGATAATAATGCGCCAAGATACCCCATCTACCGCCGCATGGTGAGTCACGATCAGCAAATGATCTCCGTCCGCGCAGCGGAACAGACCCAACTTGACTAACGGCCCCTCTTCCAGGTTGATGCTGGCTTGAATCTGATTGGCTTGATCTTCGATCACGCCGGCAGGATCGGCCTCGCTCTGCAGATCGATCACTTCCAAACTGAACAGCTGGCCTTCGCTCACGCTTCGGTTCAACAGTTCGCAACCTTGCTGGTTCCTGCGAATGACCAAACGCAGCGCATCATGATGTTCGACAATCTTCGTTATCGTTTTGCGCAGCGCAGCTTCTTCGAAGCCTTGCTCCCGATAGAACATCATCGCTTGATTATAGTGATGCGCATCGTCATGCCGCTGCTCGAAGAAAGCATGCAGGATCGGCGTCTGCCTCACCGTTCCGACAACCTCGCCTTGATCGGAGATTTTGCTGGCCAATCGTATTTTCGAGCTTAGTTCTGCTACTGTTGGATACTGGAATAAGTCTTTCATGTCCAGCTTATAACCGGCTTGCAGAAGTCTGGAGGAAACCTGAAGCGCTTTGATCGAATCGCCGCCAAGCTCGAAGAAATTGTCCCAA
>NZ_JBFNXH010000048.1:0-2954 GCF_040812395.1 Paenibacillus tabacirhizosphaerae
TTGGGACAATTTCTTCGAGCTTGGCGGCGATTCGATCAAAGCGCTTCAGGTTTCCTCCAGACTGTATCAGTCAGGGTACAAACTGGACATGAAAGACTTGTTCCAGCATCCTACGGTCGAAGCCTTGAGCCCGCATATTAAGCCGATAAGCCGAATTGCTGATCAAGGCGAAGTAAGAGGAGCTGTACAGTTAACTCCTGTTCAACAATGGTTTTTTGAGCAGTCTTACGCGGATTCGCATCATCATAACCAAGCTGTTCTGCTGTATCGAGATCAGGGCTTCGTTGAAGCTGCGCTGCACCAAAGCGTGCAGAAGCTGGCAGAGCACCATGACGTGCTGCGCCTTGTGATTCGCGAAGCCGAAGACGGGTTTTCGGCGTGGAATCGCGGAACGGATGAAGGCGAGCTGTACAGCCTGGATGTCATCGACTTGAGGGGCGAGATCGACGAGGCCCGGGCAGTGGAATTGAAGGCGGGCGAGATTCAAAGCAGTATTCGATTGGATGAAGGGCCTTTCATGCGGTTAGGGCTGTTTCGCTGCAAAGAGGGAGATCACTTGTTGATCGCCATTCATCATTTGGTCGTCGACGGCGTTTCCTGGCGGATATTGTTCGAAGATCTGGCAACGGCCTATGAACAAGCTGTCAAAAAAGAACCGATCCGCCTGCCGCAAAAGACGGATTCCTTCCGCTTGTGGGCGGAGCAGCTTGCGGATTATGCCAACAGCCCATTCATGGAAAGCGAGCGGGCCTATTGGGAGCAGATCGAGCAGGTGGAATATCAACCGCTGCCTAAAGATTTCGCGGAGCTGGAATCCCTGATTGGTGACAGCGAAACGGTCACGGTGAAGTGGACCGAGCAGGAGACGGAGCTGCTATTGAAACAAGCACATCGTGCTTACCGTACAGATATCAACGATCTGCTGCTTGCAGCACTTGGCATGGCGGTGCATGACTGGACCAAAGCAGAACGTGTTGTCGTAAGCCTGGAAGGGCACGGACGCGAAGCGATTTTACCAGACATCGATATTTCACGCACGGTTGGTTGGTTTACGAGTCAGTATCCGGTCGTTCTTGACATGAGCGGGGAGCAGGATGTATCCCGTAGGATCAAAATGATCAAGGAAGGATTGCGCAGCATTCCCCAGAAGGGCATCGGATATGGCATCTTGAGGTACTTGGCCGAGTCCTGCAAGATGATGTCCTATGGCGCGGAGCCTGAAATCAGTTTTAACTATTTGGGACAGTTCGATCAGGATTTACAAAGTCAAAGCATGCAAGGTTCACCTTATTCAAGCGGCGACGAGATTAGCAAAAACACGAAAAGAACGTATGTTCTGGATATTAACGGCTTGATCTCGGAAGGGGTTCTCTCCCTCACGATCAGCTATAGCAGCAAACAATATCGCAGAGAAACGATGGAACGTCTTACGGAACTGTTTCATACGAGTTTGCAGGAAGTCGTGGATCATTGTGTGACGAAGGAAGGCGTAGAGCTGACGCCAAGCGATTTATCGATCAAACGTATAACGGCGGAGGAACTGGAGCAAATCGTCAAGGGGACCCGCCATGTCGGAGAGATCGAGAACATTTACAAACTGACGCCGATGCAGCAGGGCATGCTTTTTCACAGCTTGCTGGATGCAGGTTCGAGCGCTTATTTCGAGCAGACGACATTTGACCTTAGCGGGCGTTTTGACATGGAGATATTCGGGCAAAGTCTGGCTGCTCTGATGCAAAGACATGAGATTTTCCGCTCAAATGTGTACATCGGCTGGAGGGATCAGCCCTTGCAGATTGTTTGCCGCAGCAAAGAAGGCGGGTATGCGGCAATTGACCTGCGCGGCATGACCAATGAGGAGCAAAAGATCTATATCGAACGGAGGTTGGATGAGGATAAATCGCGCGGATTCGACCTTACCAAGGACGCGCTAATGCGGGTAACCGTGCTGCGTATCGAGAATGATAAGTACCATTTCATCTGGAGCTCCCATCATATTTTGATGGACGGCTGGTGCTTATCGCTCGTTACGGAAGAAGTGTTCGAACTATACTTTGCCCTCTTGGGGCAAAGAGCGCCGCAATTGGCGCCAGTATCGCCATACAGCCGATATATTGAGTGGCTGGAAACGCGTGACCGCAGCGAAGCTTTGGCGTATTGGGGAGATTATTTATCCGGATACGAGCAGCAAACAGTATTGCCTGCAAGCAGTACGCTGGGCAAGGAGGAAGACAAGCGATTCGCAAGTGTTTACTGTCATTTTGGCAAGGCATTGACGGCGAAAATGAACCAGTTTGCCAAACAGCACCAGGTGACGAGCCATACACTGCTGCAAACCGCATGGGGCCTCTTGCTGCAAAAATATAACGGCAGCAACGACGTCGTGTTCGGCAGCGTGGTATCGGGACGTCCTGCGGAAATTCCGGGGATCGAGAATATGATCGGATTGTTTATTAATACGATTCCGGTCCGCATTCGCTGCGAGGAGTCTGCCTCATTCGAAGATGTGGTGGTATGGAATCAGAATCGGGCATTGGCCTCACATGCATACGATACACATCCACTCTACGAGATTCAGACGCTTACCGAGCAGAAGCAGGAACTTATCCATCATATTATGGTGTTTGAGAATTTCCCGGTAGAAGAGCAGATGGAGCAGCTTGGCAGCAATGGGAATGACGTATTTGAGATCGAAAATGTAAACATGATCGAGCAAACGAACTACGATTTCAACCTGATTGTCACGCCGGGGGATGATTTTTCTATTCGTTTTGAATACAACGAGCAAGTATTCGCTCAGTCTGATGTCGAGCGGATGCAAGGTCATCTGGTCCATCTGCTGGAGCAGGCTGTCGCCAATCCGCATATCCGAGTGAGTGACCTGGAAGTCGTCACAGAGGATGAGAAAGCGCAGATCTTTGATGAATTCAACGCTACTGCGATGAGTTCTCCTC
>NZ_JBFNXH010000049.1:0-2761 GCF_040812395.1 Paenibacillus tabacirhizosphaerae
GGATTATCAATCTGTCCCTCATAGCTATCTTACGCTATAAAGCTCAGCCTCTAAAGACAGAGAAACCCTATCCATAAAATAGCATTTATTTACGGTTTTTGGAACAATTTTCGGTTGTTTAACAGCACATTCTTGGTTTTAAGCGGAACTTTCCATCTAACCCGCCAGTTACAGGAAAGCTCCAACCCATCAAAACCAAGATTTCTCCCGCGCCTTCGCTTGAGCTTCGTCCACACCTTTTTAAAAAGACGGCTTAACTCTATCATTTTTCAGTCATTCTCACTGGTTCTCTGCTTGCGGCAACGGTTCCGGCAGGCGATACACCGTTTTACTTTTGAGTATCCCATACACAATGTTCACCAGCCGCCTCATCACGCAGATGAACGCTTGTTTCTTCGTCTTGCCCTCCGCAAGTTTGCGGTGGAAGTACTCATGAAATAGCGGATTTCTCGGCGTTTTCGTGCCTCGATGCACGACAAGCTGCCGGATCGCCAGCGACATGAAGATGCTGTGCAAACTGCGGTCGCCTTGCTTACTTTTGTAGTACTTTCCTTTGCTGCCCGATCCGGCGAAGATTGGTGCAATACCCGCGTATCTCGCCAGCTTGTCGGCATTCACGAAGCGCGAGATGTCGCCGATCTCGGACACAAGCTCGGCCGATGTGACCACATCGACGCCCGTGATCGTGTGCAGTTGGCAACCGATCTGCTCCAGCATGTCGCGCAGCTTCGCGTCAAATTCCGTGATTTCTTTCAGATAATAACGGATTTGCTTCACCAAGCTGCGGATAACGAGTTCCTTCTCCTCCACGTAATGAACGCTCGCTTGCCCGTCTGCTTCGATGCAGCGCAAAATTTGCTCCGCTTTCTTCGTGGAGCAAGCGTTGTTGCTATGCTTGCGAAGGAACTCTGCAAGCCGCTCTGCTGTAACCTTCTCCAGATGACGCGGAGAAGGGAAGGTGCGCCAGAACGCAAGCGCTGTTTTGCCGTCAATTTCGCTGAAATAACGGCGATAGCTCGGGTACGTATAGCTTAACTGTACGTGTAGTTGCCGGATGACAGCGGACAAGCTTTTCACTATGCCGCTGCGCCTTGTAGACAATTGACGCATGACCCAGTAATGCTCGTCGGGCTTGAAGTCGGGCAGACGATTGAGGTCGTCTCGCAGCACGCGCGCAACGCATTCGGCGTCCCAGCTATCGCTTTTGTGAACGGTAGGGAACCCTTTTCGCTTCTCGCTGGAGAACGCCGGATTGACGGATTTCACCCATTGGTTGCTCTGAATCAGGTACAGTCCGAACGCCCAACCGTACCCTCCGGTGTCTTCCAATCCGTACACGGCTTTCATGTCTGGTTCTAAACAACTTTGCACCTTGGCGAGCAGTTTCGGGAAAGCCGCTGGCGTGTTGTCGAACTGGATTTCGCCTAACTTTTCGTTCCAGCAATTGAGAATCACGGCGGTATGCTGGCTTTTGTGCAAATCGACTCCGACATAGGCATAGTGGAGTTGCTGCTTTTGCAAAGACTCACGCTCCTTTTGGGATGGTCGAACCTAAGCAGGAAGGGACATGTCGGCATCCTCGGCTCAAGCGTCAGCTTCCAGAGAAGCCCGCAAAGATAGCTAAGCCAGTCCATATTCGCAGCCTGCTAGGTGCGACAGATTTAAGGGCAAAAACCCTTACGGATTACACCTGTACACACAGGTAGAATCCGTAAATGCTTTTTGAAGAAGCAACGAGCAAGGCGGCATCCTCGTTTCGAGCGTTGGCTTTCGGGGAAAGCCCACAATGATAGCGCAGCCTGTTCTTGCTCGTTGCTTCGGTTAAGAACTTTTGCAGGAACAACGAGCCGTCGGCATCCTCATTACGAGCGTTGGCTTTCGGGGGAAAGCCCACAATGATAGCGCAGCCTGTCCGACTCCTTGTTCCTATTTGGGCAAAAGTCCTTACCCGTTCCACCTGCGTGCAAGTGGAACCAGTAAAGGCTCTTGTCATCCTTGCTTCATCTTCCAGACCTTCGTCCAGCCCTTGGGCTGAAGGACTTCATCCGTGAAATACTTGGGATTGTACCGTGCCTTGACCTTGCGGCTGCGAATGCTCTCGAAGACGATCTTGCCCGGGCGAACGATCAGCTTCTTAATCCAGCCACCTTGCATCGTCTTCTCCCAGACTTGCGTGGAGCAGTTGGCGAAGTAGAGGCGCAAGGCGGCTTCAATGACGGCGTTCGCGCCGTCCATGTCATCTAATTGCGCCTTCTCCTTGGCTAGGCGCAGCAGTTCTTCGTCCAGATTCGTCGTGTACTTGACCCGTGTCATACGTGCATCCTCCTTCGAGTAACCGAATGGTAATCTCGCCATGCTTCTCTAGCACTTCCACCTTGCAGCCGGACGTGAAGCCCAATGCCTCCAGCCACTTGCCTTGCACCCGAATAGCGGGTGCTTCTACTGCTTGAAACTGGGTATTGCGGTACAGAAATGTCTTCGATACGGTCAGCTTGCGCATGAAATTGAACCCCTCTCTAAAGAAAGTAGAGAGGATGAACGCTAAAAGTGCAGCAGGATGAAGCCTACACAACACCCTTGATGAATGGTATAATATTCCAAGGTTGCGGTGACAGTCGGTTGACTGTGCGTGTAGGTAGCATAAGTACCTGCATGAGCTTGCAAGTGCGCTAACACTTGCAAGTCACGGCGACCTTTCTCATTCTCCTCGATTGAAACTATTAGAACACGACATGATAAAGCCACTTCAAACCGTGATAGA
>NZ_JBFNXH010000050.1:0-2725 GCF_040812395.1 Paenibacillus tabacirhizosphaerae
AATGGTGCCGTCCGGCAGCCATTTCGCGAGATCCCCAGTGCGATACATCCGCTCGCCTGGTGCAAACGGGTTCGGCACGAAGGTCTCCGCCGTCAGCTCAGGCCGGTTCGCGTAGCCCCTCGCTACACCGTCGCCGCCGACACACAGCTCGCCCGGTACGCCGACCGGCTGCAGTTGGCCATGCTTGTTCACGATGTACGCCGTGGAATTGCTAATCGGGCGTCCGATCGGGATGCTTCCTTCATAGTCGCGCTCAATCGGGAACGTCGTGGAGAACGTGGTGTTTTCCGTCGGCCCGTAGCCGTTGATCAACCGCAGTCCCGGACACTGGCTGCGCACGTGGTTAATGTGGCTCGGCGACAACGCGTCACCGCCTACCAGCAGTTGGCGCATCCCGGTGAACAGCGCCGCATTTTCTTGCGAGAGCTGATTGAACAGCGGCGAAGTGAGCCACATCGTCGTGATGCGGTGCTTCGCAATGAACGCGCCAAGCTGCTCGCTATCCAGGATGACGCTCTTATCGGCCAGATAGAGTGTGCCGCCATTCAACAGTGCCCCGAAGATTTCAAACGTGATCGCGTCGAAACCGAGCGCTCCCGTCTGCAAAATGCGCTCATCCGCATGCCACTGCACGTAGTTCGTTTCTTTGACCAACCGGACCACGCTGCGCTGCTCGATGAGCACCCCTTTCGGCTTGCCCGTGGAACCGGACGTGTAGATGACATACGCGAGATCGCGGGGGCCGCCTATCTGTTCCAGATCAAATGCGTTGTTACCCGTAGGGGCATCCTCATCGCCAAGGAGAATAGTTTGAACAGTGGCAAATGCCTCCGTCTGCTCAAGCAGATGCCGCTCTGTCAGTACAATACGCGCCCCGCTGTCTTCAAGCATGAACTTCTTGCGTTCCGCCGGAACATCTAGATCGAGGAGCAAGAATGCGCCTCCGGCCTTTAGAATGCCGAGCAAACCCGCGATGAGCTCCAGTTTATTGTCCGCCATCAGGCCGACGACAGCGTCAGGAACGATCCCCTGTGCCATCAACTTCCGCGCGAGCCGGTTTGCTTGATCATTGAGCTGACGGTACGTCAGCTGCTGATCTTGCCAAACGGCAGCCGGATGATCAGGCGTGTGCCGGACTTGCCGCTCAAACAGGGCGGCAATGGTCAGCTCACTTGGATAATCCGTTGTCGTTGCGTTGAAGCCAGCGAGAATTTGCCCTTTTTCTTCTTCCGAAAGCATATCGAGCTCCGCCAGTTTCCTTGCCGGTTGCTCCACGATTGACGCCAACAGTTCGAGGTAATGGCGGCCCATGCGTTCCACCGTTTCCCGCTCAAAAAGATTCGTGCTGTACTCGATATGAATGGACAAGTTGTTCGCCGCTTCCTTCGCTTCGAAAGACAGGTCGAATTTGGAAATATGATTTTCTACCGCATACGGCTCAAATATTAGTTCATCGAATTGAGCCTCCGGCACATCCATATTTTGCACCATAAACATCGTGTCAAAGAGCGGATTGCGGCTTATATCCCGCACAATGTTCAGCTTTTCGAGCAGCGTTTCGAACGGATACTCCTGATGGGTGTACGCCTGCAGCGCATTCAATCTGACTTCGGCCAGAAACTGCGTGAAGGTTTTATCGCCCTCCGGCTGATTTCTCATCGCAAGTGTGCCGACGAACATACCCATGATGCCTTCCACATCGGCATGGGTTCTTCCCGCAGTCGGCGTGCCCACAAGGATGTCATCTTTCCCCGAATATTTGGAAAGCAGTACGTTGTATGCGGCAAGCAGCACCATATAGAGCGTTGTTCCCGTTTCTGCTGCAATGCGTTTTACGCCTTCCAAAATGCCAGATTCCGCCTTCAGCGTGATATGGTCGCCTTCAAAGCTTTGCACCGCAGGTCTTGCGAAATCGGTTGGCAGCTCCAGTTGCGGAATCTCCCCAGCTAACGCGTTCAACCAGTAGGCTTCTTGCTGTTTCAGTTTCTCGCTTTGCAGACTCTCGTGCTGCCATACGGCAAAATCTTTGTACTGAACGGCAAGCTCAGGCAGCTCTGCCCCATGGTACAAGGCTGTAAATTCTTTGACGAGGATCGACATGGAAACCCCATCCGAGATGATATGGTGCATATCGCACAGGAACAGATGATGCTCTGCGGCAAGCCCAATCAATCCGACGCGGAGCAGCGGGGCTGATTGCAGATCGAACGGCTGAATAAATTGGCGGATCAGCTCCTCGACCTCAATCGGAGATCGCTCTGCCCCATAAGCCTCCGAATAGCCAATCTCAAACGGAACAGATGCGTGCACCCGCTGAAAAGGCTCTCCATTCACAGTTTCGAACGAAGTCCGCAGTGTTTCATGGCGTTCGATCAAACGGCTGAACGCCTCTTCCATGCGTTTTCTGTCAAGCTGCCCTTTCAAAGTAAATACGCCGGGCATATTGTAACTTGTGCCTGCGCCCTCAAATTGATGGACGATAAACATCCGCTTTTGGGCCGAGGAAAGAGGGTATACGTCCTGTTGCGGCGCGGAGGTAATCGCCAAATACCCGCTGCCTTCAACGCCCTCAGCTTCAATATAACGAGCCACCGCTTCAACGGTCGGCGTTCCAAATATCAAGCTTAACGGCACTTCCACTTCGTACGCCTTGTGCATCGCAGTGATGAGCGACATCGCCTTCAGCGAATGCCCGCCCAGCGCGAAGAAATCATCCAGCACCCCC
>NZ_JBFNXH010000051.1:0-2693 GCF_040812395.1 Paenibacillus tabacirhizosphaerae
ATGCCTGTCTGTCCAAGCGTTGTTTGGACAGACACCCGCATCATGAAGCAGGAGAATCGACCGTGGAAGCCTGTGCAGCCGTGAATAAGGGCCAAGGTGAGGATCAAGCCAGCAGGAGCATGAGCGTATCCAGCCCCAAAAGGGGGAAGGAGCGAGGCACTGTGGGAAGTGCGTTTGTAAAAAGCCGTCTGTCCTTGGCCGTGGCGCGAACGAGGGTTTTAAAACGATCCGAAGGATCACAGCCGCTGTCGACGGCAACCGAAACAACTCACGCTGGGCCTTATGCGCATAAACGGCTTGCCGCTGTTGATTCACCGAGCAGGGAGCTTGCGCCTTTCAAACCGAACCTAACAGCGGAGCCTGTCCGACTAGGGTTTGAAAGACTGCAAGCCATCCCTGCAAGGAATCAACTTGGGGCAAGCCGTTTATCCCTGCATAAGGCGCAGTGAGGCGGTGAGGGTTGCCGGAGGCATAGGCTTTGATCTTTCGTTGTTTTGGCTGCGCTTTCGACTTAGAAGCGCTGAAAAGCGGCTATTTTGTAGCCGTTAGCGATGTAGCGGTAACGAAAGAAAAGCCTTGCGAGAATTAGTCGCAAGGTAGTTTAAGTAGTCATTGGAGCTCTTTTAACCACTTTGTTAATTCCATAACCGTAGATTCTAACTCTGCATAAGAAAAACATTCTCTTTTTTTAATAGGCTCATCCCAGTTGTAGTCCTTCACAACGAAGACTAAGAAACACTGAGTACCAAGATACCATCCAACATCAATAGCATAATTGTTGGGGAAAACAACCAAAAACATATCTTCTTGTAAATCATCGTTTTCTTCGTTCAAATTTGTTTTTTCATTAACTTGATACTGATTAAAATTAATAATACCAGGTGAAAAATCTATGCTTTCAAACAAAGTGCAGCATCCTCCTCTATCAAGTTATTTTGTTAGTTTTTTATATTCTTGTTCTGTTATAGGATGACCATGAAGATATGCATTACCACCCGAATCTGTCATCTCAACCCGAAGCCATTTAGACTCTGCCTAAGATTCCCACCACCTTCATGATGCTTGGATCATTCGGGGTTTTACGGCGCTTGAGGATTAAAAGAGCCCAAAGCGGTTGTTGCGTCGTTAGAAATACCGCGGCAGACAAAAAGAAACCTTGCGAGGGTTAGTCACAAGGTGGTTGAATAAATTAATCACTAAGCCCGTTTAATTGCTTTTTCGCATCCCAATTAGATGGAGGAAGCCTATAACTTGAATGCCATTTGTATCCCTTTTCCACCCATTTTTTTCTCCACACTTCAAGAACTTGTGGATTTTTATTGTTCCCATCATCATGAAAGCCATATTGAAAACCACAGCATATGCAAATTTCAAATGATCCAAACCCACGGGTATCATATGGTGGGTCTTCTAAATCGCGATAATTACATACTAGACATGTATATCCCATTCTATTTCCTCCTTGCTAATTTCCAGGCTGTCCGTCGTAATATTTTTGACCATTTTCTGGTTTAAAAAGTGTCTTAGTTTCACCATTAGAATAATAAGAACCGAATGTATTCGTATTTGCATCGTAAACTCTAATAGTACCATCAGAATCCACCTTAGTTTGGTAAGCCCCCCTATTGTCATAGAAATCTTTTGCCATTCTAGCATAATCTTCTGGATCTTTTGCTCCAAATTGACTTCCATGATCATCATAGTGCTGTTTTAATGTATGAGGTCTTGCCCAATTATACTTTTTGCTAATGTCCTTAAACGAATAGAAATTATAAAGATCACTGCTCTTATCATTCATTGTTGCTGCAAATGTTCCCTCAAATCCAGCTAAAACCGTTACACCCGCAGCGCCAGCAGCGACTACACAGCCTCCACCTGCTGTTACAAGGCATGCTCCACCTCCACCTACAGTGCCAGAAGCACCTGCGGCGGCTGCAAAGGCTGATGCAGTCTCTGCCACTGAGTAACCCCAGCTTTGTGCAGCATAGTAATCAGGTTCTTCTTGAGTCCACCCCATGGCTGCATCAACTTTATGAACCACATAGTCGTAGCCACCAGCAGTAATTGTATTAGCAACTGCATCTAAAAAGCCAGAGACAGCATGATACCACTTATGTCCTGTGGGATCGGTATAAATCAACGGATTATTCCCCACATACGTATACAGATTCAAACTCAGCGGATTATCTATCTGACCTTCGTTACTATCTTATGCTATAAAGCTCAGCCTCCAAAGACAGAGAAGTCCTATCCATAAAATAGCACTTCTTTACGGTTTTTGGTACTCATTTTCAGTTGTTTAACAGCACATTTTTGGTTTCAAGTGGGGCTTTCCATCTAACCCGCCAGTTACAGGAAAGCTCCAACCCATCAAAACTAAGATTTCTCCCGCGCCTTCGCTTGAGCTTCGTCCACACCTTTTTTTAAAGGCGGCTCAACTCTATCATTTTGCTTGTTTCAACGGTTCCGGCAGGCGATACACAGTTTTACTTTTGAGTATCCCATACACGATGTTGACCAGTCGCCGCATGATGCAGATGATCGCTTGCTTCTTTGTTTTACCTTCCGCGAGCTTGCGGTGAAAGTATTCATGGAACAGCGGATTCCTCGGCGTTTTCGTGCCGCGATGTACGACAAGCTGCCGGATCGCCAGCGCTTTGAAGATATCGTGCAAGCTGCGGTCGCCTTGCTTG
>NZ_JBFNXH010000052.1:0-2538 GCF_040812395.1 Paenibacillus tabacirhizosphaerae
CTGCACTTCCACCTCGAACCTATCAACCTCGTCGTCTACAAGGGGTCTTACATACTGGGAAATCTCATCTTGAGGGGGGCTTCACGCTTAGATGCTTTCAGCGCTTATCCCCTCCGTACATAGCTACCCAGCTATGCCTCTGGCGAGACAACTGGTACACCAGCGGTACGTCCATCCCGGTCCTCTCGTACTAAGGACAGCTCCTCTCAAATTTCCTACGCCCGCGACAGATAGGGACCGAACTGTCTCACGACGTTCTGAACCCAGCTCGCGTACCGCTTTAATGGGCGAACAGCCCAACCCTTGGGACCTACTTCAGCCCCAGGATGCGATGAGCCGACATCGAGGTGCCAAACCTCCCCGTCGATGTGGACTCTTGGGGGAGATAAGCCTGTTATCCCCAGGGTAGCTTTTATCCGTTGAGCGATGGCCCTTCCATTCGGTACCACCGGATCACTAAGTCCGACTTTCGTCCCTGCTCGACTTGTTTGTCTCGCAGTCAAGCTCCCTTATGCCTTTGCACTCTGCGAATGATTTCCAACCATTCTGAGGGAACCTTTAAACGCCTCCGTTACATTTTAGGAGGCGACCGCCCCAGTCAAACTGCCCACCTGACACTGTCCCCATACCGGTTCACGGTACCAGGTTAGAACTCCGATACGATCAGGGTGGTATCCCAACGGCGCCTCCACCTAAGCTGGCGCTCAGGCTTCAACGGCTCCCACCTATCCTGTACAGATCGTACCAAAGTCCAATATCAAGCTGCAGTAAAGCTCCATGGGGTCTTTCCGTCTTGTCGCGGGTAACCTGCATCTTCACAGGTATTAAAATTTCACCGGATCTCTCGTTGAGACAGCGCCCAAGTCGTTACGCCATTCGTGCGGGTCAGAATTTACCTGACAAGGAATTTCGCTACCTTAGGACCGTTATAGTTACGGCCGCCGTTTACTGGGGCTTCGGTTCATAGCTTCGGGTTTAACCCCTAACCACTCCCCTTAACCTTCCAGCACCGGGCAGGCGTCAGCCCGTATACTTCGCCTTGCGGCTTCGCACAGACCTGTGTTTTTGCTAAACAGTCGCTTGGGCCTTTTCACTGCGGCCCCCTCGGGCTATTCACCCTACCGAGGCACCCCTTCTCCCGAAGTTACGGGGTCATTTTGCCGAGTTCCTTAACGAGAGTTCTTCCGCGCGCCTTAGAATTCTCTTCTCACCCACCTGTGTCGGTTTGCGGTACGGGCACCTTCGCCTGGCTAGAAGCTTTTCTTGGCAGTGTGAAATCATGACCTTCGGTACTTTAAATTTCCCTCCCCATCACAGCCCAGCCTTACGGTTAGCGGATTTGCCTACTAACCAGCCTCACTGCTTGGACGAGCATCCATCAGCTCGCGTCACTATCCTTCTGCGTCACTCCATCGCTCATAACGGCTACGGTGGTACAGGAATTTCCACCTGTTGTCCATCGACTACGCCTTTCGGCCTCGCCTTAGGTCCCGACTTACCCTGAGCGGACGAGCCTTCCTCAGGAACCCTTAGGTTTTCGGCGGATCAGATTCTCACTGATCTTTTCGTTACTTATACCGGCATTCTCACTCGTATGCGCTCCACCTGTCCTTCCGGTCAGACTTCAACGTACATACGACGCTCCCCTACCCAAGTGCAAATTCATGCACGAGCCATAGCTTCGGTGGCGTGTTTAGCCCCGTTACATTTTCGGCGCAGAGTCACTCGACCAGTGAGCTATTACGCACTCTTTCAATGGTGGCTGCTTCTAAGCCAACATCCTGGTTGTCTGTGCAACTCCACATCCTTTCCCACTTAACACACACTTGGGGACCTTAGCTGATGGTCTGGGCTGTTTCCCTTTTGACAATGGATCTTAGCACTCACTGTCTGACTCCCGGATTTAAGTTTGTGGCATTCAGAGTTTGACTGGACTTGGTAACCCTTGGCGGGCCCCGCACCCAATCAGTGCTTTACCTCCACAACTCAACATCCGAGGCTAGCCCTAAAGCTATTTCGGGGAGAACCAGCTATCTCCGAGTTCGATTGGAATTTCTCCGCTACCCCCACCTCATCCCCGAATTTTTCAACATTCGTGGGTTCGGGCCTCCAGTGAGTGTTACCTCACCTTCACCCTGGACAGGGGTAGATCACACGGTTTCGGGTCTACGTCCACGTACTCAAGCGCCCTATTCAGACTCGCTTTCGCTGCGGCTCCGTCTTTTCGACTTAACCTCGCACGGGAACGTAACTCGCCGGTTCATTCTACAAAAGGCACGCCATCACACATAAAGAGTGCTCTGACTTTTTGTAAGCACACGGTTTCAGGTTCTTTTTCACTCCGCTTCCGCGGTGCTTTTCACCTTTCCCTCACGGTACTGCTTCACTATCGGTCGCTAGGTAGTATTTAGCCTTGGCAGATGGTCCTGCCGGATTCCGACGGGGTTTCACGTGTCCCGCCGTACTCAGGATCCCTCTAGGCATACGTTTGTTTTGGGCTACAGGGCTTTTACCTTCTATGCCGGACCTTTCCAGATC
>NZ_JBFNXH010000053.1:0-2390 GCF_040812395.1 Paenibacillus tabacirhizosphaerae
GCGTTCATTCAGCTGGCGGTAAGTCAGCCTTTCCTCGCCGCAGGAAGCAGCGATGCGATCCGGCGTCCGCTGAGCCTGCGCCTCGAACAGGCTATGGATGGTCTGATCCTGCGGGAATGCCGCTCCGGTACCGCTAAATTCACCCAGCAGCTGTGTTTTTTCGGCGGGAAATAGCAGCTCCAGCTCCGCCAAGCTGCGGTCCGGCTCGTTCAAAGCCGACCGCAAAAAGTGAATCAGATGAAACGCAATTTGCTTCATCATGAATTCGCTGTACATGCCGCTATTGTAGCGGACAACCAGTTCTACCTGTCCTTCGGCCTGAGAAAACTGGAACATGACATCTGACTGGACATCATTTAAGCTGCTTTGGTCGTGAATGTTATCTAGCAATACGAGTGTTGGCAAGTAAGGTTTTTCCCCGTCCCCTGCCGGAAGATCAAGCCATTCAGCCAGTTTTGCAAATGGGAAGTTTTGATGCTCATTGGCCAAGGTGATCGTTTCCTTAACAGCCGTCAGCCATTGCTTGAATGTCCAGCTCTCCTGCATAAAGGTCGTTTGCAAGAGCAACAGTGAATTTACCCGTGTTTCACTTTGCTTATTTTGCTTGAAAACGGGCATGCCGACCGTGATCTCCGCTTGGGAGGTATACCGATGCAACATATATTTGACCCCGGACACAAGGATCATAAAAAGAGCGAAATCGGACAGATTCGTGATCGCTTGCAGTTTCTGCGAAAGCTCTGGCGGAAAACTGTATTTGATCGCCGTCATGTTGTCGCCGCCAGCAGCCGAGCGAACAGCATCCCGCGGAAACTCCGAGAGGATGATCTCACCCTGGAGCTTGTTCAGCCAATACTGCTGTTCTTTTTCAAATTGACCGCCGGCCAGCATCATATTTTGCGAATATTTATCGATCATGAGCATCCTCCTAAGAATTTTGCGCAGCAAAATTCACTTCGTAAGCATTTAGCTATAGCTAGAACAGAAACTCCACTTCGTCCTGGAGCACATTTTCCAGCTTGTCGTAGCGCTGAAGCGCGATGTCGCCCAACAGCATGTCCGGATTTTCCGTAACTAGCTGCAGTAACGTTTGGTAATCGTTCATCATCCGTTCGATCGTTTCTTTCTGAAACAAATGGGTGGCGTATTCCGCATGCAGCACGATGTCGCCCTCATCCTCAATCGCTTTGACGGACAAATCGAACTGGGCGATGGTGTGCTCCCTGTTATAGGGCTCAAATCGCAGACCGGCAAACTCCGATGCGCCCATCTCCTGGTTCTGCACACTGAAAACCGTATCAAAAAGCGGATTCCGGCTTAAATCCCTGCGCAGCTCCAAGCGCTCAATTAACGATTCTAGCGGGTAAATCTGATGTTCCATAGCAAGCAGGGAACGTTGCTTCACTTCCTCCAAAAACTGCGCGAATGTCTTGCCGCTTTCGGGCTGGCTGCGAATCGCAAGCGTATTGACGAACATGCCGAGCATCTCTTCCGTTTCCGTCAGCGCTCTGCCCGCTACCGGCGTGCCTACGATGATATCCGTTTGCCCGCTGTATTGGGAAAGCAGGATCTGATAAGCGGCAAGCAAAACCATGTAAAGCGTGGCACCGCGATCAGACGCCAGTTGATGAAGGCGATCTTGCAATTGCTGCCCGGTCCTCACAATGACCGCATCTCCTTCAAAGCTTTGCACCGATGGTCTTGGAAAGTCCGTCGGTAGCGCCAGCACCGGAATATGGCCGGCAAACGCTTCTAACCAATAGGCTTCATGCTCGCGCATCGTTGCGGAAACAAGCATGCTGTTCTGCCAAACCGCAAAATCTTTATAATGAACGGATATTTCAGGCAAATCGCCACCGTGATATAAACATGTAAATTCCTTCAGCAAAATGCCCATGGACACACCGTCGGAGACGATATGGTGCATATCGAACAGCAGTAAATAGCGCTGAGCGCTTAGATGAACGAGCTTGACCCTCAACAGCGGGGCCATCTGCAAATTGAATGGCCGCACAAAGTCAGCGACGATGGATCCCAGTTGATCCTCTGAGCTCCTCGCGAACTCAACCTGGAAATCGACATCCGCATGAACGATTTGCACCGCTTCGCCGCCAACGGTTTCGAACGTCGTGCGCAGCGATTCATGCCGGGCGACCAAACGCTGAAACGTTTGCTCGAATCGATCCAGATCCAAATCGCCAATGGCGAACATGACGCTAGGTATGTTATAGCTCGTGCCTGAGCCGGTAAATTGGCTCATGATAAACATCCGCTTCTGGGCGGAGGAAACCGGATAATGCTCGCGCGGCTCCGCTGGCGTCAGCGCCGAGTACGCTTCCTTGTCGGTTCGCGCAATATGCAGCGCCAGCGCCTCTATCGTCGGCGACTCG
>NZ_JBFNXH010000054.1:0-2258 GCF_040812395.1 Paenibacillus tabacirhizosphaerae
ATTCACGAACTAGATTCATACGTATAGGACTATCATACCAAAAAAATGAATGAATTTGGTACATTTTGTATATTCCTGACTACGAAGGGTAACTATCAATCAATAAAAGGGGGAGGGGGAAAGATTTAAGAGCAAGAGTCAACTTCTTTATTGAGCAATTCTTCGAAGCATTACAATCAAAAATAAGGGGAAATGGCTCCTTGGGTTGCTCACAGAAGAATTAAAGAATTGGGGGGGACGACCTTGCGGGTTATGCTTTGAAGAAAGACTTCTTAGATTCGGCTTCGAAGAAAAAGGCAACAGTACATACGGTTGTAATCACAACCACTATGGACACCTTTACGTTCGCGGGGTCTCCCAAGGACAAAGACGGCTTTTTACAAACCCCAACTTCCCAGGCTTCGCTTCTTCCGCTTTGGGGCTGGATACATGTTCACGTCCTGCTGGCTTGCCTGTCCTCACCGATCCCTTATTCGTGGCAAACGGCTTCCGCGCCGATCGATTCTCTTTCCTATCCTGATGCCTGTCTGTCCAAGCGTTGTTTGGACAGACACTTGCATCATGAAGCAGGAGAATCGACTGGGGAAGCCTGTGCAGCCGTGAATAAGGGCCAAGGTGAGGATCAAGCCAGCAGGAGCATGAGCGTATCCAACCCCAAAAGGGGGAAGGAGCGAAGCGCTGCGGGAAGCGCGTTTGTAAAAAGCCGTCTGTCCTTGGCCGCGGAGCGAACGAGGGTTTTAAACCGATCCGAGGGATCAAAGCCGCTACCGGCGGCAACCGAAAATGCCTCACACTGGGCCTTATGCGCATAAACGGCTTGCCGCTGTTGATTCACCGGGCAGGGAGCTTGCGCCTTTCAAACCGAACCTGACAGCGAAGCCTGTCCGACTAGGGTTTGAAAGACTGCAAGCCATCCCTGCTAGGAATCAACTTGGGGCAAGCCGTTTATCCCAGCATAAGGCACAGTGAGGATGTGAAGGTTGCCGGAGGCATAGGCTTTGATCTTTCGTTTGTCCTGCTGCGTTTGGGGCTCAGTGGTACAGCAAAAGGGGTCGTTATCACTTGAACGTTAGTAATAGAAAATTGATTAACTTTGTGGTCGTTACGACCAACGTCAGATAAAAAAGAAAACCTTGCGAGGATTGGTCGCAAGGTAGTAAAACAAGCACTAAATATTAAATTTTTGTTCATTAATTTTAATTACACTGGCCTCAATTAATAATATAGAATCCCATATTTCTACACATAAATTTGGTGAAGCGGAGAACTGAGAAACAAATTTATCCCCAAGAATTTTTATTTTTGTGTCCTGAGTCATATCAATTGTTGCTAAGTCTAAATACTCCCATTCAGAAAGTTGCAACCTACGCGCGTCAATTCCGTTTATCCATGAAAAAGAAACGACTCCTTCTACTGAAACTTTGAAGTCCTCATTATGAGTGCCAGCAGATCTTCTTACTGTAAGATCAAATTTATGTCCAATTAAATCAAAATCGTATGATTCTATTTGACAGCCCCACAATTTAGTCATAGCTTGATCTAAACTATTCACTCACAAACACCTCCTTAATTTATACTTTTAACATACTTGTCAATAATATTAGTAAGATCCTCGTAAGAATTCTCTCCAATCGGAACATGCGTTGCATCTGCATCACCTGAGAGATTTCCGTTTTTATCCATCGTCCCCTTCCCGCTAATAGACATTCGCCAATAATTGTTATTAAGCTTACTTGTATTCATTACCCTTAGAACTATATTTGCAGATTTATCGTTTAGTGTAATAGGAATAGTAACTGTATATCCATCACCTTTGGCATCACTTAACGTCCCACCATATCTTCCAGAAATATCATCAGCTAACTGTTTATTACTTCCAGGTGTTGGGTTAAAATTTTGTATTATTGTTGTCTCTGGTTCTTGGAATGGAGTGGTTGTCACATTTGGCTCATTTTCATCTGGTATATGCTGAAAAACACTCATTTGTTGCTCATCAGCAATCCATTGTTTTGTAGACTCACTTGGGGGCAATAAAGTTTTAGGATCAATGTATGGATCATTATCTAAGATGTATGGGTTATTAGGATTCGATCTATAAGCGCTATACCCTGCCCCGAAATATGTGACATTACTTGGATTCGTTGGTGACATACATGAACAGTGCCCGGTGGGATCCCAACTTGTCAACGGATTATTACTCACATACGTATAAAGATTCAAACTCAGCGGATTATCAATCTGCCCTTCATAGCTATCTT
>NZ_JBFNXH010000055.1:0-2132 GCF_040812395.1 Paenibacillus tabacirhizosphaerae
GGAGCGATTCCGGCGTACATGGCCAGCTTTTGCGGTGTCGGGAAGCGGTGAATGTTCCCGATCTCGCTAATAAAGGCGCAGGCGCTCAGAAACTCCATGCCTGTCAGCGTTTCAAGCTGAAAGCCCAGACTCTGCACCAAGGGCTTCAATTGCTTTTCCATGCCGCTAATCTCCAGCCTGTAGAAGCGCAGATTGCGCACCAACACGCCAATCATATGATCGCGCTGGCCTTGGAAGCCCGTTGTCGTATCGCCATCTTTGGCTACATCGGAGAGAATTTGTTCGGCTTTCTCCTGCGTGTATTTTTTCTGACTCCACGTCACGAGAAATTCCGTTAGTTGTTCCAGCGTCACTCCCTTGAGGCAAGAGGGCGAAGGGTACGTTTCCCAGAAGGCCAGCGCGGTCGTGTTGTCCACATTGGCAAACCAAGTACGATAGGAGGGATAGTGCGAATAGATCAAGTGATGAAGACGGTTGACCATCGCCGTCATATTTTTGAGCAGTCCCTTACGAACCGTGAACAGTTGGTTAATCGTCCAGAACAAATCCATCGGCTGAATGTCGGGCAGCCGTTCATGCTCATCGCGCAGCACCTTGGCGATGCATTCGGCGTCCCAACTGTCGCTCTTTTGCACGATGGGGCGGCTTTTGCGCCGTTCGCTGGACAGCCGTCCATTGACTTCCTTGACGGTTTGCTTTTGTTCCGTCAGGTAGACCGCCAAGGCACGACCCCAATTTCCTGTGTCTTCCAGTCCAAAAATTGGACGCACGCCTTTCTTTATGTGCTTTTTGACTTCCGCGAGTAAGTCAGGGTAGGCGGACGGCTTGTTTGAGAAACATAGCTCTCCGCATTTGTTGCCGAGCCAATCGACGAAGACGGCGGTATGCGTCTTTTTGTGCATGTCGATGCCGACAAACAGGTACTTTTTGATCATGGGAAATTCCTCCTCGAATAGGTACGAATATGTGATTATCAAAGAGCAAAATTGACGGTTTCCGCTTGTTGGGGAAGTCGCACGATATCCACGAGTAGCCTAGCTACACAACAGTCCTAGCGAATCCTCTTCCCTTGGCAAAAAACCTTACGCCCATCACTTGCGTACAAGTCACGCGAGTAAGCCTTTTTGCTGGATGAAAGCAAGGAAATGGGAGCGGTCGGCGCATTCTGAAGTCAAGCAGACGAACTGCAAAACGGTCTTAGCGCAGGCGGTGACCGCTCCCACCTTCATTCCTTGTAAGGGCTTGGTAAAAACCCTTACCCATTCCACCTGTACACGCAAGTGGAACGAGTAAATGTTCTTGTCATCCTTGCTTCATCTTCCAAACCTTCGTCCAACCCTTGGGCTGTAGAACTTCATCCGTGAAATACTTGGGATTGTACCGCGCCTTGACCTTGCGGACGCGGATGCTCTCGAAGATGACTTGCCCTGGGCGAACGATCATCTTCTTAATCCAGCCGCCTTGCATCGTCTTCTCCCATACTTGCGTGGAACAGTTGGCGAAGTAGAGACGCAGGGCGGCTTCAATAACCGCGTTCGCGCCGTCCATGTTATCTAATTGCGCCTTCTCCTTCGCAAGTCTCAGCAATTCTTCGTCCAGATTCGTCGTGTACTTGACTCGTGTCATACGTGCATCCTCCTTCGAGTAACCTTATGGTAATTTCCCCATGCTTCTCCAGCACTTCAACCTTGCAACCGGACAGGAAGCCGAGCGCTTCCAACCACTTGCCTTGGACTCGAATGGCGGGGGCTTCTACAACTTGAAACTTGGTATTACGGTACAGAAATGCTCTTGAAACGGTCAATTTACGCATAAATCTACAACTCCTCTCTAATAGAGAGGAAGATGATCGAGACACGGTAAACCTACACAACCACCTTGGTAGATGGTATAATTATCCAAGGTCGCAGTGACAGCCGATTGGCTGTGCGTGTAGGTAGTCTGATTACCTGCATGAGCTTGCAAGTGTTCTAAGCACTTGCAAGTCACGGCGACCCTTCTCATTCCCCTCAGTTGAACAACCCGCAAATGGCGTGGTAGAGCCACTTCGTACCGTGGTAAATCACATCTGCGACAACGCCCACAGCGATAAGCCGAATCTGCCACCGCATCCAGCGGCTCTCTTCCATCTG
>NZ_JBFNXH010000056.1:0-2041 GCF_040812395.1 Paenibacillus tabacirhizosphaerae
AAGATAGCTATGAGGGACAGATTGATAATCCGCTGAGTTTGAATCTTTATACGTATGTGCATAACAATCCTTTGACAAATACTGATCCGAGTGGACATGCTCCTCCACGATGTCAGTCGTCAGATACAGCATGTATAGACGACTGGCGAGCGGAGAACAACCAAGCTATTCAGAATATCGAACAGTTAGTGGAAGATGCTGGAAATGCATACCCACCAGCAGGTATTGCTATGGAAGTAGCTGTGGCAGCTAAAGGTGCAAAAGGATTATGGTCATCGATTAAGTCTGGTATTCGCAGTTTGTTCACCAAAGGTGAGGATGTAATAGATACAAGTAAGGTCTGGAAGATGGAGGCTACAGATCGAGGTAAGTTTATTGAACAGCATCTAGCCGATACTGAGTACAAGGACTGGTTCAATATCGGTCAAGAGAACAATGGCTATTTCCCTGTAATTGATTTTCAAAAAGGAAATCAAGTTGTTAGCCTAAAATCGTTAGATCCTCGGTCATATTCAGGAAATGGTGCTACAAATAAAGTAATTGAATATTTGGATGCTCTGAATATTGGCATTAAAGTTAACGGACAATTAGCAAATAAAATTCTAGATATTCGAGTCCCATCTGGTACTAAAGGGCAGTTTGATATTGGGAAAATTAATGATAATCTACATGATATAACACTTATTATCAAGGAGTATTGATTTATGACGGATAAAATCGTTTTTTCTATCGTTATTGATAGTAGTCAAGCTACAGTAGGAAATGTGACACAATGGTTTAAGAGTTTCAACTATTTCCAAGCAAGTGAAATGAAGGGGACTTTTTTAACAAAAGGTTCATTGCGTAAGTACAACGAGAAGAGTTTTTATAATGGTATAGAAAAGGAGTTGAAAGCCAACAAACCTATCACATTAGGTATTGAATATGAAGACAATTGGCTTACATTCAAAAAAAGTTCCTATCACTCGTTTTTGACATGCAATTTGACCAGTGATATTTTCGCAAAAAATAAGGAGGACATTCTAAAATATATTGACCTATTTTTTGAAAAGTATGAAGGAATCGTTGCTTATGCCTGTTCATCAGAAGATAATTTCTGGCAAAACAATACCGATATTGACTTTTTTGGAATTAAGAACAAATCCATGAATAATGTACGACTTAAACCTTGTCCAGTATTAGTGGGTAGGCAGATAGTCGATGTAGAGTACAATCCTGGGCATTCCCATTTTATCAAAGATGTCTGGTTTGGCTCTTGTTGGGCTATGTGGTTTGGTGAAAAATTCTTCGAATTTATTCCAAACGAAATTTTATCAGGATTTAATGATTTGTATGAAAAAAAACAGCTAGAAAATGGCTCTTTACGAATGATGCTATATGAGAATCTTTGGGAATCTGAACTACCTCGTCATAGAGAAATCCAGTGGAAATTTCGTCGTCAAGTAGGAATGGATGAAGTAGCTCACAAATTAATGAATGAACCAGATTATAATGAGATCGACCCAAGTATTGAAATATCTACAACTGGAGAGTTTAAGCACGGCGGAGTTAGATTGATCACTTATTACTTTGATAGAGAGGGAAATGTAGTGCCTAGGTCTAAGGCAATGGAAAGTAAATCATATGAATTTAATGACAAAGGTAAGGTAGTCTGGTCTAGCACTGTAGGCTTATAATCAAAGTTCTTTAATAAATGCGGAATTTTAGATAATACGCAGAATCACCTTGCGACTAATCGTCGCAAGGTTTTTTCTATGTCCGCCGCTACATTGCAACCGGAAAAAAATAACTGTTTTGCTGCGCTTCTGAGCCTTAAATCGCAACAAAACAGCGAAGGATTAAAGCCTATGCCTCCGGTAACCTCCACGCCCTCACCGCCCCTGATGGAGCCGAGAAACGGCTTGTCCCCCAAGTGGATTTGGTGTCCTGCACAAGGGAATCCACAGCGGACAAGCCGTTTCTCGCATCAGGGCAAGTGAGGCGTTGCCGCGCGTGCCGCGGCTTTGATCTTTTTGGCTTCGCCTTTTGCTTCTCGTTGGAC
>NZ_JBFNXH010000057.1:0-1888 GCF_040812395.1 Paenibacillus tabacirhizosphaerae
ATTTAGCTCGCGGTAGGTCAAGGCTTCCCCGTCCGAGACCACCGCAAGAGCATCCGGCGTCCGTTCCGCCTGCTCCTCGAACAGTTCGTGGACGGTTTTCTCCCGGTTATAGTCTGCTGCCGTGCAGTTGAACTGCTCCAGTATGTGCCTGCGCTCCTCTTCTGTGGCAAGCTCCAGAGAAGACAGCGTGCGCTGCGGATCTTCGAGCAGCAGGTCGATCACCCGGAGCCATTGCCCGGCCATCCGCTCCGCCGTCTCCCGCTTGAACAGCGCCGTGGCATATTCCAGCGTGAACCGGAGACCATCCGCCGACTCTTCCGCGCTCAACGTTAAATCGAATTTTGCAGCTATGAATTCCTGGGGATAAGAGGATATCCGGACTTCCTCGATGGCAAGCTCTACTTGCCCCATATTGTTCATAATGAACATCGTGTCGAACAGCGGATTGCGGCTCACGTCCCTCGGAAGAGCAAGTTTTTCCACAAGTTCCTCGAATGGGTACTCCTGGTGCTCGTACGCTTGCAGCAGCCCGTGCTTGACTTCCTCCAAATAAGCCTCAAAAGTCTTGTCCGCCGCCGGAAATTGGCGAAGCGCCAACGTACCGACAAACATCCCGACCAGGGGCTCCAGCTCCTCCTGCAACCTACTGGCCACCGGCGTACCTACGATGATCTCACCACTGCTGGTGTATTTGCCGAGCCATGCGGTATAAGCAGCGAGCAGCACCATATACAGCGTTGTGCCCGTTTGGGAGGCCAACTGCCGGAGCGCTTCGGTCCGGGTTTGTCCGAGCACGATTCGCACCGCGGCCCCTTCGTAGCTGCGTACTGGCGGTCTGGCATAGTCAGCCGGAAGCTCCAGAACCGGAAGCTCGCCGCTGAACACTTCCAGCCAGTAAGCCTCCTGTTTCATCAACCGCTTTCTCACCGCCTCACTCTGCTGCCATACCGCATAGTCCTTATACTGGAGAGTCAGCGGCTGCAGCGTTTCGCCTTCGTACAACCTCGTAAATTCATAGGCCAGGTTGATCATGGATATCCCATCCGAAACGATATGATGAATATCGAACAGCAGCAGATGGCGCAGCGGATCCAGTTCGACGAGACCCGCCCGCATGAGCGGAGCCATCTTCAGGTTGAACGGACGGAGGAATCCCTTGACATACGCTGACGAATCCCCCTCGCTCAGTCGGACGGTTTCCACATCAAAGGCTACCTCATCCTGAATCCGCTGGATCATCTCTCCATTCTTCATCTCGAAGCCGGTCCGCAGCGTTTCATGACGGGCGACCAACCTGCGGAAGGCTTCCTGCACCCTGCTGCGGTCCAAGGGGCCATCCAGCTGAAGTACCACCGGCGTATTGTAGCTCATTTCCCCGCCTTCCAGGCTGCTGACGAGGTAGATCCGCTTCTGTGCCGAGGAAAGGGGATAATATTCCGTCTCGGGTGCCTTCGAAATCAAGGAAAGACCGTTAGGATGCTCAGCCACTCCAGCCTCCTTGGCTCGTATGAGCTTCGCCACCTCCCTGACCGTCGGTGTCTGGAACACCTCCTGCAAGGGGATTTCCACCTTAAAATGGTTACGTATACGGGCAGCCAGCCTCGTTACGCTCAGTGAATCCCCACCCCGCTCGAAGAAGGATTCATTCATCCCAATGCTTCCCTGGCCGAGAATTTCTTCCCACAAGTCGGCCAGTCTCTGCTCCGTTGCGTCGACCGGTGCTTCCGCTTCGGACGAATGGGCTGACCCTCTGACCGGCTCCGGCAGCGCCTTCCGGTCTACCTTGCCGTTCGCGTTCAGCGGCAGCTCCTCCAGGAACATATAGGCTCCCGGCACCATATAAGCCGGCAGCTCCGCCGCAAGATATTCCCGGACCGCGGCCACCGTC
>NZ_JBFNXH010000058.1:0-1878 GCF_040812395.1 Paenibacillus tabacirhizosphaerae
TCATTCTCCTCGATTGAAACTATTAGAACACGACATGATAAAGCCACTTCAAACCGTGATAGATCGAATTGGCGACAAGCCCTACGGCAATAAGCCGAACTTGCCACCTCAGCCAGCGGTTAGACTCCATCCGTTCCAGCCAATACACCGAACCCCCACCTCCTGCTCACATGTTCCAGCCGATTTTGTACCGCCTTGTTTTTGATTTGTCAACGATTTTTTCTGTTTCTTCCATTCGCTACGTGGATGTGGAGGTGCTTTGCCGTGCCTAGAGTAGTTCCTTTTTAACAACTTCCTGTTAAGCCTAGTAGCCGGTATGCCGGTAGGTCGTTTCTCTCGATAACAAGCCCGACTTGTTCCGCTTACGAATGAAATTCGGTTTTGTTATTGTCTGGACAGGCAACGCGCTACGCGGCTTTTCGGGTCAGCGCCATCGTTCGCTCTGCTTCCCACGGACAAACTTCGTTTTTACAAACGCTCTTCCCACAGTCTTTTGCTCCTTCCCCTTTTTGGGGCTGGATACGCTCCTGCCCTACTGGCTTGCTTCTCACCAAGCTCCCTGATCCACGGATCAACAGGCTTCCCCTGCGATTCCCATCACGTTCATGATGAAAAAGTCTTTCCAAACAAGGTTTACAGAGGCTTCCCGAGCGAGAGCGCAAATAGGGGTTGAAATCCGGCTACTGAAATATCTTTTTGGCCATGGAACTTACGGGGCTTGTTTAGGCGGGATCTAGTTGTGGCGTAGGGGCGCACCTTCACTTATTCCTGGCTTCGTTGATGGGGCTTCGGAGGGAATAAGTGAAGGAGGTTGCAGGTATCTGGTTCTGTTGGTGGGTGCGCATACGTAAACAAGCCTGACTCGTTCCATGAACGATAGATATTTCAGCCGGATTTCAACGCTTTTGCGCTTCCTCCGAGAAGGTACTGCTGTAAACCCGCTTGGAAAGACAGGCATCATGAAGGTAATGGGAATCTGTAGGCAGGGGAAACCGCTGATCCACGGATCAGGGACGGTGAGGCTAGGCAAGCCAGTAGGTCAGGAACATGTATCCAGCCCCAAAGCAGAAGGAGCGAAAGGCCTGGGAAGAAGGAGTTTGTAAAAACGAAGTTTGCCCTAGTGGGAAGGAGCGAACGATGAGTGCTGACCCGAAAAGCCGCGCCGTGAATGGATTCACCTTTCCAAAGGGGTTTTACAGGGACAATGCCGGAGATCACGCAAATTGGGGGTTGAAATGACGCTTCCGAAACCGATTATTTGAACACCAAACAAGGCTTGCTGAGCGCACCTTCCCTTATTCCTCCCATCGTCGTCTACGCTTCGATGGGGAATAAGGGAAGGAGGTTGCAGGGCAAGCCCTATTTATCGTGTTCCAACCCTCGTTTCGTTCGTTATTTCAACCGCTTTTGCGTGCCGCCTTCGGCATCGGAGTTGTAAAACCAATTGGAAAGAGAGAATTCATTCACGGAATGCTACTTCGCCAAGGTACAGACAAAAACAAAACCGAATTCGTTCGTAAGCGGAACAGGCGCAGCCAGTTATCGAGGGAAACGACCTATTTGCATACCGCAAGTTTGCTTAACAAAGGTTGTTAAAAAGGAACTACACTAGGCACGGCAAAGCAGCCCCACATCCAAACGGCGAATGGAAGAAACAGAAAAAATCGTTGACAAATCAAAAACAAGGCGGTAGGTTTCGGCGCAACATGTGAGCAGGAGGTGGGGGTTCGGTGTATTAGCTGGAGCGGATGGAGTCTAACCGCTGGCTGAGGTGGCAAGTTCGGCTTATTGCCGTAGGGCTTGTCACCAATTCGGTCTATCACGGTTTGAAGTGGCTTTATCATGTCGTGTTCTAATAGTTTCAATCGAGGAGAATGA
>NZ_JBFNXH010000059.1:0-1876 GCF_040812395.1 Paenibacillus tabacirhizosphaerae
GGGCGTGTATCTGATCACCGGAGGAGCAGGCGGCTTAGGGCTTGTATTTGCCGAGGAGATTGCCGGGCGAGTCCCGGGAGCAGTTTTAGTGTTAACCGGCCGTTCTTCGCTAAATGAGGCCAAACGAACCCAATTGAAAGAACTTGAAAACCTGGGCGCGCATATCGTTTACCGGCAGGTCGATGTAACGGATAAACAAGCAGTGGCAGAGTTAATACGAAGCCTTCAGGAACAATTCGGAAAGATCGATGGCATAATTCATAGCGCCGGAGTGATTAAGGATAATTTTATTATTAAAAAGACGAAGGATGAATTTGTAGAGGTATTGGCTCCTAAAGTTACTGGATTGGAAAACCTGGATCAGGCAAGCCAAGATTTGAGACTGGATTTCTTTGTTCTTTTTTCTTCCTTGACAGGAAGATTCGGAAATATAGGGCAGGCAGACTACGCGGCCGCCAATGCCTTTATGGATGCTTATGCCGATTACCGTAACCGATTGGCCCAATTGAATTTACGCCATGGAAAAACGCTATCGGTCAATTGGCCGTTGTGGCAGGATGGCGGAATGAGCGTTGACCAGGAACGTGAAAAGCTGATGACGCAACACACAGGGATGATCCCTATGCGGACTCAGACAGGAATCCGCGCCTTGTACCAAGGCCTAGTATCGAGAAAAGATCAGGTCATGGTGATGGAGGGAAACATAGAGCAGTTCCGAGCTAATCTTTTCGAGCCATTTCATAATAAAGAAGGCACTAAAAACAAAAAAACGATTACTAACGATAACCAAACAAGATTAGCTATCGGAGAAGAATTGCTTCAAGAAAAAGTCGTAAATTATGTGAAAAGAATGCTATCTTCCGTCATCAAGCTGCCTGTGAATCGAATTGAAGCGGAAGCTGAGTTTGAAACATACGGAATCGATTCGATCATGGTTATGCAATTAACGAATCAATTAGAAAAAGAATTCGGTTCATTATCTAAAACATTATTTTTTGAATACCAAACTATTCAGGAATTGGCCGGGTATTTTCTTGAGGCACACCGGGAGCAGCTGCAGAAAATATGGGGGATTGCAGAAAAAGCAGCAACGACTGCCCAGGATCAAGACACTGGGGTAGACCGTGTGACGATTGCGTCTAAAAGCCATAGACGCCAACGGTTCGCTTCATTTAAGGGATCTCCCGCAGAGAGAGGGAACGAGGTAGTTGACGTTGCCATCATTGGGGTTTCAGGAAGGTACCCCGGGGCGAGAAATCTGCAGGAATTTTGGAACAATTTGCGGGATGGACGAGATAGCATCATTGAAATTCCTAAAGAGCGCTGGGACTCCAGCCTATACTTTGACGAAGATAAAACGAAACCCGGGAAGACGTATTCCAAGTGGGGAGGATTTTTGGAGGGGGTAGATCAGTTCGATCCGCTTTTCTTCCATATTTCCCCACGCGAAGCGGAACTGATGGATCCTCAGGAACGATTATTTTTAGAGTGTGTGTATGAAGCCATGGAAGATGCGGGGTATACTCGCGAAACATTGAGTTCGTACCGTGGATTAGGTCTTGAAGGAAACGTCGGGGTTTATGTCGGGGTTATGTATGAAGAGTACCAGCTTTTCGGAGCCCAGGAACAGATGCTGGGAAGACCGGTATTGTCAGGGGGAACCTTAGCTTCAATCGCCAACCGGGTGTCCTATTTCTTCAATTTCCATGGACCGAGCATGGCTGTGGAAACGATGTGCTCCTCCTCATTAACGGCCATTCATCTGGCTTGCCAAAATATCCAGCGGGGCGGATGCGAACTGGCGATTGCGGGGGGAGTGAATGTTTCTCTTCACCCGAATAAATATCTGAAACTTAGCCAAGGGAAGTTTATTTCC
>NZ_JBFNXH010000060.1:0-1784 GCF_040812395.1 Paenibacillus tabacirhizosphaerae
AAGAGGCTGTCTCAAAAGTAACAATTATAGATGTGTGGGACGGATCTCATCGTTAAAAAGAGCGAATAATTGAAATGAAAAAGGAGCTAAGCGGCCTGTTTGCGCTTAGCTCCTTTGCTTCTGGCATCCACTGCTGCTTTCTTCAGCAGATTGTGGGCAAGCGAAAGCCACCCGACCTCCAGACTTACTTTGGGTAAGCCTCGAAGCAGGAACCTTTTGAATCCACGGTTGTTCTTCATATCTCCAAACACAGGCTCCGGCTCGATCATGCGCCTGACCGCTAGCGCGTGACCTTCTTCGCTGCGGAGTTTTTCACGTGCCTGGTTTTTTAAACGCCAATATTTCATGCTCACTTTGACTTCGCGATTGCCCTCAGCTTTCGTGCACTGCGTTTTTAGCGGACATCCCTCGCAACTTAGACTCCTGTAATGACGATGCTCGATCTCGTATCCACTTTCTGTTTTTTCTTTGCTTACTCTGCGGAAAATGAGGGTTTGCCCAGCAGTACATGTCCACGTATCTTGTTCTTTGTCATAGGTCCAGTTGTCGATTTTACTTATATCTTTTTGCCATGCTTTGCTTTTCTCACGGTGGTAGGTGCTGTATTTGACGATGGCTTCGGCTTCGTTATGCTCTAAATAGTCGTAGTTCTCTTCGCCGCCATATCCCGCGTCGGCGATGACTGTTTCTGGTAGTTTGCTTAGTAGCGATTTTACTTTTTCAAGATGAGGGATTAGACAACGTGTATCTGTAGGCCGTTGGTGTACACTGTAGCCGAGGATGAATTGATTTTCGGTGCCAATCTGCACATTGTATCCTGGCTTAAGCTGACCGTTACGCATGTGATCTTCTTTCATACGCATGAACGTGGCGTCTTTGTCGGTCTTACTGTAGCTGTTCCGATTCCCTAGAATTTCTTCATAAGATTCATACTTTTGAAGGCGAGGGAGCAAGTCCTTACGAAGTGCGCGCACCGCTTTCTTCAAAGGGTTATCCTTTGGTTTTTCCTGCAGTCTTTCTTCTAGTTGTTTAACCGCATTCTCCAGTTTTTCACTTGTGATCTTCGAAGCTTCACCGAGTTCGCAGAGGTCTTGACCGCCGTTCGCTCGTTCCTCTTGCTTTTCGGCTTCTTCGATAGCGGCAAACAATGTCTGCACTTTCTCTTGCAGCTTCGCCTTATGCTTCACGACAGCTTTGCCCCAAACAAACGTGTAGCGGTTGGCGTTTGCTTCGATCTTGGTACCGTCGACAAAGTAGTGTTCAAGCCCCACGTATTTCTCGTCAGCTAGAAATTGAAGAACGGCAGTAAACACCGTCTCCAGTACCTCTTTCATCCGCTCGGAACGAAAACGGTTGATGGTGCGGAAATCCGGTCTTTGTCTGCCAGCGACCCACATGAACATGAGGTTCTCACGAACGGCTTTGGCAATTTGGCGGGAGGAGTAGATGCGCTGGGTGTAGGCGTAGATAATGACTTTGGTCAGCATCTTAGGATGATAGCTGTCTCGACCTCCTCCAGGGTAAACAGCGTCAAAGATAGCATCGTCCAGACGATTCACGGCAGCATTCACCACGCGAACAAGGTGGTTCTGAGGAATGTCTTCTTCTAAATCCATTGGCAGGCAAAGTTGATCCATGGTATATTTGAGATACAAAGAAATCTCTCCTTTTCGTAAATGGTTGGTGGTACTTCCATTTTACCAAAGAGAGATTTCTTTTTGTTATTTTATACAAAAATACCGAGGCTATCTCTCAGGTCTTTTCAGACCTTTTGAGACAGCCTC
>NZ_JBFNXH010000061.1:0-1701 GCF_040812395.1 Paenibacillus tabacirhizosphaerae
TAAGTATTAAATTCGATGTGACAACTACTCTAATTGATGAAAAGTTGATGAAAGGCTACGCATTAGATGATGTTGAGCAAGCTCTTATATTTTGGCAACAATCTAAAGGTGATCTTAATCAAATCTTGGAGATTATACGACCTAAGAATATCAACGTACTAACCAGTAAAAACAAAGTAACTGCGGCGAGTGAAAATTACATGTCGTCATATGATTCAAATGCAATAAATAGTGTAAATCTTAGAGCTGATCAAGCTCCATTTAGTATTAGCAGTGGAAATGATCAAATGTCTACTTTATCAGGAAACCTTTCTGTAAGGGAATCGGACTTGACGCTACCAGGGAGAAACGGCCTCTCTTTTACATTATCACGTATTTACAATAGTCAAAGTTCGAACTACTTTAAGGAAGATGTTGAAATTATCAATATAGGTGGATTCCAGTTTCAGTATAATGCTTATCAATATACACAAACGAGGTACAAAGATGTTATTGTTAGTAATTCTACACCAGCCTACTATGTAGGCTATGAAACTCGAAGTACAGCACAGGATGATGATCAGGCAAAGAAATGGGTTACGGCTAACGCAGGGAAGGATGTATCTTATTCTAACTGGTCAGTTCCCGACTCTAACGGATACTCTACAAGGACGGTAACGGGTATTTCCTCAAATGCAGGATTACGAGTTTTATTTTATAATATAAATTCTTCCGCGCCGCCTGCTTATAGAAATATTGCAAGGAACAAAACTAAAGAAGCTGAGAAGTTTCCTATAGGAATAGGGTGGACGTGGAATATTCCATACGTTTCGTTAGATAGTTCCACTGAATATCTTCGTCTTCCTGATGGCGGGACCGCAGAATTGACGAGAATAAATGATTGGTATTATTTAAAAAACTATCATTTAGATGACATTTCGTTTAATTCGAATAGTACAATTAGGGTGAATAACGTTCCTTCAAGTTACGAGTTACATTATAAAGCTACTGGGGTTTCTTACTATTTTGATGGAAGGGGGAATCTCATTGAGATAAAGGATAATAATGATAACACGATTCAATTCTTTTATTCACATTTTGAAGGGTATGATTATTTTCCTACCCAGATTCAGGATGCTATTGGAAATACGATTAATATCGATTATCAACCATCGCAAGTCACTTTAACCTCTGGAAGAAAAACGGTGATTTATAATAAAGTTCCCAAGGATGTTGCTATTCCTGATCAACCTTGGTTTAACACCAAAATAGATTTTTTAGCATCTGTTCAGAATGCCCAAGGAACCACGCAATACTCCTATCTTCCTGGTGACAATGTTACATCTTTTAATTTTACTAGCAAAGACTATGGCGATGCAAAGACTGTAAATCATGCATTATTAAGTGCTGTTCAATACCCAACTGGAGCAAAGTCGATATTTTCCTATGAAAATTCACCCGTATCTAGATACGGAGCCGTGTATGCGTACTCTCAAGAATATCGCGCTATTTCCAGACAAGACCAAATTGGAGATGGAATAGCGTATAATTTAATGAATTACAAGTATACAGGAGATATGGGAGGTCACTATACGAATGAGGGCATTAGAAATGATTCGATAACGAGTACAGATGTAACCGAAGGAACCAAAACAACGACGTACACCTACAAGAAACATTTTATTAATTACCAGAAACTGGGTGGAACGCCAGACTGCGAAC
>NZ_JBFNXH010000062.1:0-1679 GCF_040812395.1 Paenibacillus tabacirhizosphaerae
GGTGGCCACTGACAAACTAATGATTTTTCGATGAGTTCTAGCAGTGGGTACAAAAAATGCGACACTACTCCGAATTTCTCGGTAGATGTCGCATTTTTTATAGGGTTTCGCGGTTATTTGTTAGTCATTCAGTTTCAATATTCGCTTCAGATTCACAGCGAATATCGTTATTGCTCCTTGAATCTGCATACCTAACAGACCCGAGGATGTGGCTACATCGTACCCGTGTCGATTTTTAAGTTCACTATTCTTCGCTTCGATCTTGTATCTTTCTTTTGCTTTCTCTTTGAAGTACTCACTGTCCTGGAACCTAGCCTGTTCGGAGTGCTCACTGGATTTTATCGTCACCGCATACGACTTACTTGCGCCACCTTTATAACATCCTTCTTTAAACGGACAAACCTTGCATTTCTTCACATCAAAGAAGTACTTTGTTCGATTATTTTTACTGCTTTCTCCTCGATAATCCTTTTCTTTGCGAATCGCCCTATGACCAGCCTTGCATACGTACATACCTGCATCTTTGTTGAATTCAAATTCGTCTTCCTTCTTACGTGGACCTTGCGTAATTTGTGGGTTTAGTCGAGAGATGAGTTCAATCTGGTTTTTCTTGCTGTACGCGATGTTTTCTTTTTCCGAATATGCCATATCGCCGATTACGGTTTTAACGTCCACACCTGCCGTCATGCTTTTCTCAATAAGTGCTTGTAATTGCTTGCCATCGTGCTTCTCTCCAGTCGTTACGATAGCCGCTGTGATGATCCGCTCTTCCGTCATGGCCATGTGCGTCTTATCTCCAAAAAATGAGCTGTCCGCACTTTTGTGACCGATGCGTGCATCTTGATCTTGCGAAATACGCAATTGTTCCACATCATCCTCAACAGTCTCTTTCAGTAGATTCAATGGTTCGGTGATCTTAGGCAATTGAGCGATGCCGAGCTCGGTTTCGGCAACTTCGATCAGTTTTTGGCAGTAGTCAATCTCAGCCTCGAGTGTATCCACGATGTTCTTAGCAGGCAACTTCGTTTTAAGCGATTCGTCGATGGAATAGATGGCTTTTCGTAATTTGCGAGAACGATCCTGCAAAATCTCCCTCGGGGACTTGTGGTTGTAACGAGATTTTGTGTGCGTTGCATCCACGATGATGGATGTGCTCTTTAGAATACCTTGTGCGATAGCCAACTCGACGGTTTTACGGATTAGCAGATCCAGCAGATTGAGGTCTTTCAACCGCAGTTTGCGGAACTTAGTAAGGGAACTCGGATCAATGACAGCTTCTTCTGGAGCCATCTGAAGGAAGTATTTGAAAGACATGTCGTACCGAGAACGCTCAACCAAATCTACGTCTGACAGCTCGAAAATGGCTTTCAGAAGCAAATATTTAAGCATCCGCAACGGGTCAATTGCGTTACGACCGTTGTCCAGACAGTAATTCGCTTTCAGTTCTTCGTAGACGAAGGAGAAGTCCACCAACTCATTGATCTGACGCAACATATTATCCTTAGGCACAATGAGATCGTATAGTGCTGCATAAGGACTGAACGTTAATGAGATTTGAGGTTGAAACATTGGACTTCACGCCTTTCGCTGTAATACTTTAATTATACAGCAAAGAAGGTACTGCTCCCTCAATAGAATTGAGTTACAGTACCTCATAATGGGACTTTTTCAGTGGCCTC
>NZ_JBFNXH010000063.1:0-1660 GCF_040812395.1 Paenibacillus tabacirhizosphaerae
GGCGTCTCGCATAAGTTGCAAAAAAGACATCTACCTCCATTTTTTAGGGGGCGGATGTCTTTTTTTGGGGTCTCTAAATCGCGCTACTTGCCGTGTTTTCAATCTATCAGTTTCAATATTCGCTTAAGATTTACAGCGAATATAGTCATTGCACCTTGCATTTCCATACCAAGCAGACCCGAGGATGTGGCGACATCATACCCGTGTCCATGTTTAAGTTCGCTGTTCTTTGCTTCAATTTTGTACCGCTCCTTGGACTTCTCCTTGAAGTATTCCGTCTCTTGGAAGGCCATCTGCTCCAAATGTTCATTGGATTTAATGGTTACGGAATATGTCTTGCTTTTGGCACCTTCTTTGTAACAGCCTTCTTTGAGTGGACAACGCTTGCATAGCTCTACATCAAAATAATAGGTAGCCATCTGGTTTTGGCCGACACCTTTTTTACCCTCACGAGCCTTTCGGATCGCCATGTGACCAACTGGACATACGTACATGCCTGCATCTTTGTTGAACAGAAATTCGTCTTCCTTCTTGCGGCTGCCTTGCGTGATGAGCGGATTGAGTTTTGCTACGAGTTCAATCTCGTTACTCTTCGTGTACGAAATATTATCCTTTTCCGAATACGCGGTATCGCCAATGACAGTTTTGACCTGCATGCCGGCTGCTTTGCTTTTTTCGATGAGCGTCTGCAATTGTTTGCCATCATTCTTCTCACCCGTTGTAATGACAGCCGCTGTAATCATACGTTCCTCGGTCATGGCTAGATGTGTTTTGTATCCAAAGAAGGCGGAGTCTGCGCTCTTGTGTCCCACACGCGCATCCGGATCCGCCGCCAGGCGAAGTTGTTCGACGTCATCTTCCACCGTCTCCTTCAACAAGTTGAGCGGCTCCAGAATTTTCGGCACTTGTGCGATTTTGGATTCGTTTTCGATGAAGGCGACGAGTTTTTGGCAATACTTAATTTCGTCTTCGAGTACGTTGCTCGCGTTCTTTGCTGGCATCTTGGCTTTGGCCGATTCATCCATGCTGTAAACGGCCTTTCGTAATTTCCGTGCACGATCCTGTAGAATTTCTTGCGGCGATTTCTGGTTGTAGCGCGCTTTCGAATGCGTAGCGTCAACGATAATGGAGTTGCTCTTCAGGATATTCTGCTCGATGGCGAGGGCTACCGTCTTCCCGATAAGCATGTCCAACAGGTTGATGTCTTGTAACCGTAGCTTGCGAAATTTCGTCAACGAACTCGGGTCAATAACCGGATCCTCCGGCGCCATGCCTAGGAAATATTTGAACGAAAGGTCATACTTAGAGCGCTCGACAATGTCTACGTCAGATAGTTCAAAGATGGATTTCAGCAGTAGATATTTAAACATGCGAATGGGGTCAATGGCGTTACGTCCATTGTCCAAACAATATTTTGCTTCCAGTTCCTCATATATGAAAGTGAAGTCCACCAGTTCGTTGATTTGACGGAGCATATTGTCCTTTGGCACGATGATGTCATACAGTGCCGCGTAAGGACTCAGAACCAAAGTTTGTTGTTGCCGAATCATCTGCTCTCACCCGCTTTTCGTGATGCCTTAATTATACGACAAAAAAGGTACAGCCTCCTCCATTTTCTTGAAGGACTGTACCTTTTTCGTATGAAAGGACTTTTTCAGTG
>NZ_JBFNXH010000064.1:0-1617 GCF_040812395.1 Paenibacillus tabacirhizosphaerae
AGAATGGTCATGGGGATGTGGTTGAGTTAAGGGATAGTACGGGGAATACACGATTAAACCAATATTCATACGATATATTTGGGAATATTGTAAGCCAAAGTGAGAACCTGCCGCAGCCGTTTAAGTATAGTGGCGAGATGATGGACGATAAGGTTGGGCTGCAATACCTACGGGCTAGATGGTATGATCCGAGTATGGGGCGGTTTATAGGCGAGGACAGCTTTGGAGGGCAGATTGATAATCCACTGAGCCAGAATAGATTTACGTATGTGCATAATAACCCTTTGACGAATATTGACCCAACAGGACATTGGTGTTCCAATGGAATATATCAGCACGTGGGATCGTGCGATAATAAATCTACCACTAACTGGTCCCCAGATTCACTACACCAAAATGACCCTGAATACTGTGGAAGCGATGGTTGTGATCAATATCATACAGGAACTAGAGCTCCAGGTGATGAAGAGTTTAATCCTTACAGAACGGGTTCAGGCAATCCTGAGAGTGGTTCCTCTAAAACTAAATTTGATATTAATAATTTTCTTAATGACCCAGAATTAAAAAAAGAAAGAGAACTATCACAAAATTTAGTAATTGGAATGTATACTGGGGGGAGTGGAGCAGGATCATTAATAAATTTTGCAAACTTTGAGACAAAATACGCTAAACACATATTAACAAATAGAGAATTCCTTGACTCTGCTGGTAATCTTATTAGTAGGTCTGAATATCTTCAAAAAGCTAATTCTGTATTTAGCTCAGCAACTACCGCAGCTTCACGAGTAAGAGATAATGCTTCATTGTACTTAAACGAAACTACTAATGAACTAGTAATTGTAAAGAATAATTTAATTGAAACATACTATAAGATAGACCCTGAAAAAATTGCAAAACAAGGATATGAAAGTGTCAAAATTTATTGGGAAGCTATAATAAAATAGGAGGAGACGATTTTGTCATATATTTGCACTTTATGCGGTTACTCAAATCTGAAATTTGCACCTTGGACACAGAAAGGGTTGTCTCCTAGTTATGAAATTTGTCCTTGTTGTGGTGTTGAGTTTGGGGTAGACGACATTAACAAAGCCGCCTATGAGATATATAAAAAGGAATGGTTTGAATCTGGGAACAAATGGTTTATGGAATCAAAGAAGCCAAATAATTGGAATTTACAAGATCAACTTAAAAAAATTAGTCAAATAGATTCCGAACAACTACCTCATTATCTATTGGATTAGGGAAACTAAACTTACCCAACCGCCTTGCGATTATCGCTTGGCGGTTCTTCTTTTCGTAATAGGCGATGGTGAAGCAGCCCTTTCTGCGCTTCTAGGAGCACGAAGCGCAGGCAAACACCAAGGATCAAAGTTATGCCTCCGGCAACCTCAACGCCCTCACCGCGCCTGATGGAGCCGAGAAACGGCTTGTCCCCCAAGTTGACTCCGGTGCAGGAATGCTTTTCGCCTCTCAGAATTTGAGAGGCGGTGGTAGCTTCCTGCTCAGGGAGAATCAACAGCGGACAAGCTGTTTCTCGGCATCAGGGCAGGTGAGGCGTTCCGGTTGCCGCGCCGCGGCTTTGATCCTTTTGGGCTTTGCCTTTGCTTCTTGATGGAC
>NZ_JBFNXH010000065.1:0-1614 GCF_040812395.1 Paenibacillus tabacirhizosphaerae
TTCCAGCCTGTACACCGAACCTCCACCTCCTGCTCACATGTTCCAGCCGATTCTGTACCGCCTTGTTTTTGATTTGTCAACGATTTTTTTCTGTTTCTTCCATTCGCCGTTTGGATGTGTGATTGCTTTGCCGTGCCTAGAGTAGTTCCTTTTTAACAACGCTCTGTTAAGCTAGCTTGCGGTATGCAAGCAGGTCGTTTCTCTCGGGTAACTGGCTCCGCTTGTTCGACTTCCGAATGAAATTCCGTTTTGTTTTTGTCTGTGACTTGGCGAAGTTGTTTTCGTGAATGTAAATCTCTTTCCAATTGGTTTTACTACCCGATGCCGAAGGCGGCACGCAAAAGCAGTTGAAATGACGGACGAAACCATAGGATTGAACACACCAAATAGGCTTGCTTAAGAGCCTCCTTCCCTTATTCCCCACCCTCGCGTAGACGGCCGATGGTCGGAATAAGGGAAGTTGCGCTCAGCAAGCTTTGTTTTGTGTTCAAATCATCGGTTTCGGAAGCGTCATTTCAACTCCCTATTTGCGTGTTCTCCGGCATTGCTCCTGTAAAACCAATTGGAAAGGTGAATCCATTCACGGCGCGGCTTTTCGGGTCAGCACTCATCGCTGCTTCCTTCCCACAGGGACAAACTTCGTTTTACAAACGCTCATCGATCCACGCCTTTTGCTCCTTCCGTTTTGGGGCTGGATACAAGTTCCTGACCTACTGGCTTGCCTAACCTCACCCTCCTGATCCGTGGATCAGCGGTTTCCCCTGCTAGAGATTCCCATTACCTTCATGATGCTTGTCTTTCCAAGCGGGTTTACAGCGGAGCCTTCGCGTAGACAGCGCAAAAGCGCCCAAAATCCGGCTGAAATATCTATCGTTCATGGAACGAGTTTGGCTTGTTTAACATATGCGCTCCCACCAACATTCCTAGATACCCGCAACTTCCTTCATTTATTCCCTACGTAGCTGAGTCTACGTAGCGAGGAATAAATGAAGGTGCGCACCTGAGATCAACTAGATTCCGCCTAAACAAGCCACGTAAGTTCCATCACCACAGATATTTCAGTAGCCGGATTTTGGCCTCCTATTTGCGCTCTCGCTCGGGAAGTCCCTGTAAACCTTGTTTGGAAGGACCTCTTCATCATGAACGTAATGGGAATCGCAGGGGGAGCCTGCTGATCCGTGGATCAGGGACTTGGGTGAGAGGCAAGCCAGTAGGGCAGGAGCGTATCCAGCCCCAAAAAGGGGAAGGAGCAAAAGACTGTGGATCGATTCGTTTGTAAAAACGAAGTTTGTCCGTGGGAAGGAGAAGCAGCGATGGCGCTGACCCGAAAAGCCGCGCTCTTACGCAGCTAATCCAGACAAAAACAAAACCGAATTTCATTCGGAAGCGGAACAAGTCAAGCTTGTTACCCAAGAGAAACGACCTACTGGCATACCGGCTACTGGCTTAACAGGAAGTTGTTAAAAAGGAACTACTCTAGGCACGGCAAAGCAACTCCACATCCAGACAGCGAATGGAAGAAACAGAAAAAAATCGTTGACAAATCAAAAACAAGGCGGTAGGTTTCGGCGAAACATGTGAGCAGGAGGTGGAGGTTCGGTGTACAGGCTGGAG
>NZ_JBFNXH010000067.1:0-1267 GCF_040812395.1 Paenibacillus tabacirhizosphaerae
GTGGGTGAAGTACTCAATAATTGGGACGCTACCTATACGTATAAGAAAAATGGGCTGCTCGATGTGATTACGCAGAAGAATGGTAATAAAAATAGTTATACGTATGAGGGTACTAACCTTACTGAAGTCAAACAAACGAAATATGACGGTACTAACCTGAATGTGTTCGGTTATGGTTATGACAATAATAACAACCAAACAAGCAAAAGGGAAAATGGCGCATTGTTTTCGTTTACTTATGATAAGTTGAACCGGATTGAGACTTCGAGCCAGTTCAATGAGCAGTATACGTATGATACTCGCGGAAACCGACAAACGCTGCAAAGCAACAACTTGATGAATCTGAACGGAATAAGCTATACGTATGATGATCGCAATCGTCTTACTCAAGTCAATACGGTTGATGGCAAGAACATATCGTATCGTTACAATGGTGACGGGTTGTTGTATGAGCGTATGGAAAACGGGACAACGACCCGTTATTACTATGACGGTCCTAATATGATTGCTGAAGGAACCGTTAATTCACAAATAGTAGACAATACTTCTGCCTCTATTCAATATACAGGCACATGGTTTGATACAAGTATGACGGGGGATTACTATGGTACCTCTAAGGCAAGTTTAACAGCCAATGATAGTGCCCAATTTAGTTTCACAGGAAGCTCGATTGCAATAGCCCTTCGTAAAGGTCCTGGCGGCGGTATGTACGATATTGTTTTGGACGGAGTAACAGTGGTTTCTAACGGAGACACGTATAGTGCGAATCGATATTTTCAATCAATTGTCTATAGCAATAGTTCATTAATCAATGGTACTCATACGATTAAGGTAATAGTGAAGGGCACAAAGAATCCGGCAGCTTCTACTTATGGAGTCAATATTGACTACATTGCTTATGGGGACGGATCTGCTTCTTTGAAAGCTCGTTATATGCGTGGGCAAGGTCTTGTAGCCCGTGTGGACAGTTATGGTAATAAATTATATTATCAACATAATGGTCATGGAGATGTTATTGGATTAACTGATGGCACAGGAGCAATGTTAGACTCATACACATATGACATGTGGGGCAATCCGCTGACAACGCAAGAAACAGTAGCGCAGCCATTCCGATATAGTGGAGAGTATTACGATAGTACAACTGGACTTCAATATCTACGTGCTAGATGGTATGATCCAAGTGTTGGGCGGTTTATTAGTGAAGATAGCTATGAAGGGCAGATTGATAATCCGCTGAGTTTGAATCTTTATACGTATGTGAGTA
>NZ_JBFNXH010000068.1:0-1259 GCF_040812395.1 Paenibacillus tabacirhizosphaerae
AGGTGATAGTGCAAGGTTTGTATATGACGAGAATGGTGAATTTGTCGGGGTAAAAACCACGCTCAGATCCGGCAAAACTGAAGGAATTGTGTATAAAAGGACTAATATTAAAACAGGAAAAGAATATGTGGGACAAGCTAAGAGCATCGAAAGATATATACTCAGACAGAAAGAGCATGCGACAAAGAACGGTCAACAATATGAGTTTGAAGAACTTGGTAGAGCAAAAGCTGGAAGTGAATTGGATATTTTGGAACAAACGATGATAAATTTACACGGAGGATTGGGGAAGGAAGGTGGCACCCTTGAGAATTTGATCAATAAAATCCGAGAAAGTAAGTGGGAGTTACTAGGAATCCCTCCTGTATCAGGCAGAATTCCTAATGATGAATAATAAAAAACTAAATTTTGAAGAGAG
Organism: Paenibacillus tabacirhizosphaerae; assembly: GCF_040812395.1. GTDB lineage: Bacteria > Bacillota > Bacilli > Paenibacillales > NBRC-103111 > Paenibacillus_E. The sequence goes on from NZ_JBFNXH010000068.1 coordinate 419, forward strand.
GATACGGACGTAATGCCAAAGAAAAAAATTAAACCTCAAATGGGAGATGTGTTCTCTATCTCACTTAATGACGAGAAGTTTTGTTATGGTCAAATTGTAGGAATGGACACAATCATTGTCTATGATATTGTTGGTAATGAGGGGCAATCTATTGAGGACATAATTAGCAGTTCAATTATGTTTTTAGTACACACAACTGATGTATATATTGAGGACGGGAAATGGCATCTTCTTGGAAATGCACCTATCCCGGAAGACATTAAATTCCCTCAATACAAAACGTATACATTAGACGGATACGCTATCATTGACCACAACTCCAACATATTAAGGAAAGCAAGTAAGGTGGAAGAAGCTAGCCTGACTGGGAAAAAATCATATACTCCTAATGTTATAGAGGAAGCTGTGAAATCCAAATTTATTAAAAACGAAGAAACACCGTTTACTCAAAGGTTTTTATACACTAAATAATAATAAAGCTATTCAACCTTGCGAGTTACCTTCGCAAGGTTTTTTCATGCTCTGACATGGAAGCACATTCTTGAAGCCATAGACGTTTTGCTGAGCTACAGAGCCACGAAAGATTAACACCTATGCCTTTGCCTTCGGCAACCTCCACACCTCACGGCCCCTGATGGAGCCGAGAAACGGCTTGTCCCCCAAGTGGATTCCGATGCAGGAACGCTTTTCACCTCTCAGCACGAGAGAGGCGACAGCTTCCTGCACAAGGGAATCCACCGCGGACAAGCCGTTTCTCGCATTCAGGGCAGGTGAGGCGTTTTCGGTTGCCGCGCGCCGCGGCTTTGATCCTTCCGGCTTCGCTTTTTGCTTCTCGTTGGAC
>NZ_JBFNXH010000069.1:0-1171 GCF_040812395.1 Paenibacillus tabacirhizosphaerae
AGCTCCTTCATCCGTATGCAGACATTGCCTTGCTCATCGCATAGATCAATATCTATTTTCCTTACCCGATCTCCCGCTTGGCTGTTCCTGCTAGTACGAATCCATGCCCACATCTTCGGCGTGCATCTGCCGATGATTTCGATCTCCCGTAATGCAAAAGGCAGCGCCGCCTTCCGATCTTCACTGCCCATCCGCAGCCCGATCGACGCTTGGAGCGCGGAATCCAGGATGCTGGGATGGAGAACATACTGGTCCTGGGTGTCCCGGACTGACATCGGCAATGACAGCTCTGCCAATGCTTGATCCTCTCCCACATATACCTTCTGAATCCCCTGATGCCCCGGCCCATACTCGATTCCCATCGCCCGAAACGCCGCATACAGCTCTTCGGATGTGAGGCTACTTTGATTACACTCTTCCTGAACGCCCTTCAGATGAAGCACCGGCTTTTCCTTCACCGGGCTTAGCAGAGCTCGGCCTTGGCTGTATACGACGGATTCAGCAGGATCCGCTTCATCCTCACGGTAGATTTCATAGTCAATCTCCCCGTCATCTTGCGGATACAGCCCGATATGCACCCGAAGCGGCTGCTCTCCTACAACGATAGGCTGCGTCCACACCACGTTTTTCAGCCTGATTGCAGCCCCGTCTTTCGCTCTCGTCGCCTCCGCCACTGCCGCACGCGCCATCTCCAGACAGGCGGCCCCCGGCAGAACCCGCTCTCCTTGTATCACATGATCGGTCAAGAAAAACTCCCGTCCCGTCCATGTTGTGCTAAATCGCTGCTCCGACAGGTCGGAAGTATTTTGCTGCAATAAAGGATGGATCACGGTACCGGCTATCGGTGCCACCGTGCCCCCAGCGATGCCAGTTTCGCTTTCCGGAATCCAGTATCTCTCTCTGGCAAAAGGATACGTCGGCAGGCTGATGCGGCGCGGTTGAATTCCCGGGTAAAACCTGTTCCAGTCCAGGCTCAATCCTTTAACCCACAAATCAAGCAGTTTTCCATATTTCCGTTTACTTATCCAGGCTTCTATCGTATGGACCATGTCTTCATCCGCAGTGAAGATTGCCATAGTCTCCTTATTCCGTTTGATCTGCCCCCGATACAGGTCTTCGATATCGTCCTTACCTTCCAAGTAACCTGTCAGCTTGTCTTGAAGCTCCTTCA
>NZ_JBFNXH010000070.1:0-1154 GCF_040812395.1 Paenibacillus tabacirhizosphaerae
CGCAAGGCGTATATTCTGCATAACGCGGAAGCCGTAGCGGTACTGATCGACCGCGCTTACCCGGATCTTGGGCATGAACGGGTCATCCTCATGCACGATGAGAGGATCGCCGGGGAAAGTTCCGAACCGCTGAAGCTTGCGAAGGACAGCGGCGAGCTGGCCTATATCATTTATACCTCCGGCTCCACGGGCACGCCGAAGGGCGTGATGATCGAGCACCGCAGCGCCGTCAACCTGGTTTCCTGGGTCAACCGGCGGTTTGCGGTCGGTGGGGAAGACCGCCTGCTATTCATCACCTCGATGTGCTTTGACTTGTCTGTTTACGATATTTTCGGGATGCTCGCGGCGGGGGGAACCGTTGTGGTGGCGGAACGCGAACAAGTCCTCGACCCCGGGGCGCTTTTAAGCCTGATGGAGGCCGAGGAGGTCACATTCTGGGATTCGGTGCCGACGACGATGAACCATTTTATCCACCATCTGGAGGAAAACCCGGCAGAGTCGCTTCCTGACAGATTGCGATTGGTCTTCATGAGCGGGGACTGGATTCCGGTCACGCTGCCCGGGCGGATCCGGCAGTTGTTCCCGCAAGCGGAAGTGATCTCGCTGGGGGGAGCGACGGAGGGGACCGTCTGGTCGAATTACTACCCGGTCTTGGAAGTTAGCAGCGACCAGAGCAGCATCCCGTACGGCCGGCCGATCGGGGGCAACGCCTTCTATATTTTGGACGACGACCGGGAAATGGTACCGTGGGGCGTGGTCGGCGAGCTGTATATCGGCGGCGTTGGCGTGGCCCGCGGATATATGAACGACGAGGCGAAGACGGAGGCAGCGTTCCTGCCCGATCCGTTCCTCCCGGGAGGGGGGCGGATGTACAAGACCGGTGACCTTGGGAGATTGCTGCCAGACGGGAACATGGAGTTCCTGGGCCGCAAGGACCATCAGGTGAAAATCCGCGGCTACCGGGTGGAGTTGGGCGAGATCGACAGCAGGCTAGCCCGGCACCCGGGGATCCGCGAAGCGGTGGTGATGGACCGTCTGGATGGACAGGAGCAGCGGTATTTGTGCGCCTATATCGTCCCGACGGGCGAGTTGACGGTGGCCGCGGTCCGGGAATATCTTGCGGCGGAGCTGCCGGCTTATATGGTGCCGGGAGC
>NZ_JBFNXH010000071.1:0-1099 GCF_040812395.1 Paenibacillus tabacirhizosphaerae
GTTGCTTCGTGGAGCGCGGCTTTTCGGGTCAGCGCCATCGCTGCCTCTGCTTCCCACGGACAAACTTCGTTTTTACAAACGAATCGATCCACAGTCTTTTGCTTCTTCCCCTTTTTTGGGGCTGGATACGCTCCTGCCCTACTGGCTTGCTTCTCACCAAGTCCCTGATCCACGGATCAGCAGGCTTCCCCTGCAATTCCCATTACTTTCATGATGAAAATGTCTTCCCAAACAAGGTTTACAGAGGCTTCCCGAACGAGAGCGCAAATTGGGGTCCAAAATCCGGCTACTGAAATATCTGTTGATCATGGAACTACCGTGGCTTGTTTAGGCGTGATCTAGTTGTTGCATAGGGGCACACCTTCACTTATTCCTGGCTTCGTCGATTTGGCTTCGGAGGGAATAAGTGAAGGAAGTTGCAGGTATCTAAGTCTGTTTGTGGGAGCGCATACGTTAAACAAGCCAACCTCGTTCCATGAACGATCGATATTTCAGCCGGATTTTGGGCGCTTTTGCGCTATTCTCCGTGAAGGTGCTTCTGTAAACCCGCTTGGAAAGACAGGCATCATGAAGGTAGTGGGAATCTTTGAGCAGGGGAAACCGCTGATCCACGGATCAAGGACGGTGAGGTTAGGCAAGCCAGTAGGTCAGGAACTTGTATCCAGCAGCCCCAAAATGGAAGGAGCGAAAGGCGTGGATCGATACACGTTTGTAAAAACGAAGTTTGTCTGGTGGGAAGGAGGCAGCGATGAGTGCTGACCCGAAAAGCCGCGCCGTGAATGGAGTCCCCTTTCCAAGGGATTTTACAAAACGATGCTGACGATTGACACGCAAAAGCGGCCCACAAGGCCGGACGAAACAACAATTTTGAACGATGATGAAACAAGCTGGCCTAGGCAATTCCCTTCACTTATTCACTTCGAAGCAAATGCAACGAAGCCAGGAATAAGTGAAAGCATGCCTCCCCAGCGTTGAACCTTGTTCAAATTTCTTGTTTCGGTCAGCGTCCTTGTGAACCCCCAATTTGCGTGTGCGTCAGCATGGTTTTGTAAAACCGATTTGGAAAGGGGATAACATTCACGGATACTACTCCACCTAA
>NZ_JBFNXH010000072.1:0-1096 GCF_040812395.1 Paenibacillus tabacirhizosphaerae
GTTGCTTCGTTGAAGCGCGGCTTTTCGGGGCGGCGCCATCGCTGCTTCTACTTCCCACAGACAACCTTCGTTTTTACAAACGAATCGATCCACAGTCTTTTGCTCCTTCCCCCTTTTTGGGGCTGGATACGCTCCTGCCCGACTGGCTTGCTTCTCACCAAGTCCCTGATCCACGGATCAACAGGCTTTCCCCTGCAATTCCCATTACGTTCATGATGAAAATGTCTTTCCAAACTAGGTTTACAGGACTTCCCGAGCGAGAGCACAAATTGGGGCACAAAATCCGGCTACTGAAATATCTTTTGGTGATGGAACTCACGTGGCTTGTTTAGGCCGAATCTAATTGTGGCGTGGGGGCGCACCTTCACTTATTCCTAGCTTCGTAGATTTGGCTTCGGAGGGAATAAGTGAAGGAAGTTGCAGGTATCTGGTTTTGTTGGTGGGAGCGCATACGTTAAACAAGCCAAGCTCGTTCCATGAACGACAGATATTTCAGCCGGATTTTGGGCGCTTTTGCGCTATTTCCGCGAAGGCTCTACTGTAAACCCGCTTGGAAAGACAGGCATCATGAAGGTAGTGGGAATCTTGGCAGGGGAAACCGCTGATCCACGGATCAGGGATGGTGAGGCTAGGCAAGCCAGTCGGTCAGGAACCAGTATCCAGTCCCAAAAATGGAAGGAGCAAAAGGCGTGGATCGCTTGCGCGTTTGTAAAAACGAAGGTTGTCTTTGTGGGAAGGAAGCAGCGATGAGTGCTGGCCCGAAAAGCCGCGCCGTGAATGGAGTCCCCCTTTCCAAGGGATTTACAAAACGATGCTGACGTTTGACACGCAAAAGCGATCCACAAGGCCGGACGGAACAACAAATTTGAACGACGATGAAACAAGCTGGACTAGGCAACGCTTTCACCTATTCCGCTTCGGAGTTGGTACAACGAAGCATGGAATAAGTGAAATGTGCCTTTCCAACGTTGAACCTTGTTCAAATATCTTGTTTCGGTCAGCGTCCTTGTGGCTCCCCAATTTGCGTGTGCGTCAACATGGTTTTGTAAAACCGTTTTGGAAAGGGGATAACATTCACGGATACTACTCCGCCTAA
>NZ_JBFNXH010000073.1:0-1095 GCF_040812395.1 Paenibacillus tabacirhizosphaerae
TCAGGCGGAGTAGTATCCGTGAATGTCATCCCCTTTTCCAAAATGGTTTTACAAAACCATGCTGACGCACACGCAAATTGGGGATCACAAGGTCGCTGACCGAAACAAGAAATTTGAACACGGCTCCATGCTGAAGAGATACACCTTCACTTATTCCTAGCTTCGTTGCATCTGCTTCGAAGGGAATAAGTGAAAAGCGTTGTCCAAGCAGCTTGTCTGATCATCGTTCAAAATTGTTGTTTCGTCCGGCCTTGTGAGCCGCTTTTGCGTGGCAACGTCAGCATCGTTTTGTAAAATCCCTTGGAAAGGTGAATCCATTCACGGCGCGGCTTTTCGGGTCAGCACTCATCACGGCCTCCTTCCCACGGGGGCAAACTTCGTTTTTACAAACAAGGATCGATCCGTACTTCTAACGCTTCTTCCGCTTTGGGGCTGGATACGAGTTCCTGACCTGCTGGCTTGCCTGACCTCACCGTCCTGATCCGTGGATCAGCGGTTTCCCCTGCCAAAAGATTCCCACTACCTTTATGATGCTTGTCTTTCCAAGAGGGTTTACAGAACCACCTTCACGGTGGACGTGCAAAAGCGCCCAAAATCCGGCTGAAATATCTCTGTTCATGGAACGAGTTTGGCTTGTTTATGTATGTGCTCCCACCCACATTCCTAGATACCTGCAACTTCCTTCACTTATTCCCTACGGAGCTCAATCATCGAAGCCAGGAATAAGTGAAGGTGCGCCTCAACGCCACAACTAGATTCCGCCTAAACAAGCCACGGTAGTTCCATGGTCAGCAGATATTTCAGCAGCCGGATTTTGGGCCCCAATTTGCGCTCTCGCTCGGGATGGATCTGTAAACCTTGTTTGGAAAGACATCTTCATCATGAACGCAAGGGGAATCGCAGGGGAAGCCTGTTGATCCGTGGATCAGGGAGTTCGGTGAGAAGCAAGCCAGTAGGGCAGGAGCGTATCCAGCCCCAAAAAGCGGAAGATAGCGAAGGAATGCGAATCGATGCGTTTGTAAAAACAAAGTTTGTCCGTGGGAAGCAGAGGCCGTGATGGCGCTGACCCGAAAAGCCGCGCTTCGACGAAGCAAT
>NZ_JBFNXH010000074.1:0-998 GCF_040812395.1 Paenibacillus tabacirhizosphaerae
AGTCTGGAGGAAACCTGAAGCGCTTTGATCGAATCGCCGCCAAGCTCGAAGAAATTGTCCCAAATCCCTACAGAACGAACGCCCAACACGGCTTGCCAGATTATGGCGAGCGTCTGCTCCACTGTCGTACGGGGTGCCACATAATCCGCGCCAGCAAATACGCTTTCCTCCGGTACTGGCAGCGCTTTGCGGTTCAATTTGCCGTTCGACGTCAGCGGCATCGTCTCAAGCGCCATCAGACGCGATGGCACCATATGCGACGGCAACGATTGCTGCAAATACGTTTGCAGCGCGGAGAGATCGAGCTCCTCGGCACATACCGCGTAGCCCGCTAAATATTTGTTTCCTTGCTCGTCTGCAAGGTCGATGACCACGGCCTGCTTGACGTCCGCGAAACGCAGCATCACGGTCTCGATTTCGCCAAGCTCGATGCGGTATCCGCGAATTTTCACCTGATGGTCGATCCGGCCGATAAAGTCCACATTGCCGTCCGCCATCCAACGCGCCAAGTCTCCCGTGCGGTACAGCCGCTCTCCGGCTATGTACGGATTAACCACGAACTTCTCGCTCGTCAGCTCCTGACGATTCAAGTAACCCCGCGCCACGCCTGGCCCGCCGATACACAGCTCCCCGGCCACGCCGACCGGAACGGGATTCAGGTGCGCATCCACGATATAGAATCGGGCGTTCAGCCATGCCTTGCCGATAGGTACAGAACCCACAGCCGGCAGCTTCGCCAGCGGCTCGTCATAGAAGCTGGAGTCAATCGCCGCTTCGGTCACGCCGTAGGCGTTGATGATGCGCACCTGCGAGCCGAAACGCTCCTGCAGTCTGCGGTAATCCCTCACACTGCAGCTGTCCGAGCTGGTAATCAACAGGCGCAGCGAGGAGATGTCCAGACCTTGACTTTCGATATGATCCATAAACGGAACGATCAGCGCTGGCGTCGATTCGAACACTGTAATCTGGTAATCGTGCAGCCAGCCGTACAAACGGGT
>NZ_JBFNXH010000075.1:0-978 GCF_040812395.1 Paenibacillus tabacirhizosphaerae
ATCGAGCAGCCCATTTTTCTTATACGTATAGGTAGCGTCCCAATTATTGAGTACTTCACCCACACTTTTTAGATGATTGCGATTATCTGGTTCATAGACTGTATTATAACCAAATGGATCCGTCATGGTTACCCGATTTCCTAATCCTTCACTGCCATAGCCGTACTTGATTATTCTTCCATCTGGATACGTCATAGTATCAAGTAGCCCCGTTGCAGGATAATACTTGAATGACGTTTTTCCAGTGCCATCTTGCATCCACAATCGTCTTCCCGCTGCATCATAATGGTAGCCGATGGTCTCATTGGCTGAGATACTATTTTCAAGAAAATTACGAGTGTTGTATTGGTACTCTAAGTTCTGACCTTTACGATCTACTTGCTTGATCAAATTACTGTTGCCATCGTAATAATACTTGTCAATGAGTCCGGAAGGATCCTTCTTCCAAATCATACGTCCCATTTCGTCATACTGCTTCTGTACTTGATTTCCATCTGCGTATTGCACTTGCGTTATTTGGTTAGCAAGACCGTATGAATATGCTGTTTTCTTCTGGTTGGCATCCTCTACAGAGGTTAATCTGCCGAATAGATCAAATGCATTCTTGGTTAAATGAGTATCATTTGCGTCTGTTGCTTCCAGGGCGTGTCCCACGTAGTCATATTTCTTAACACTGGAGAGTTGAGCCCAGTTGCTTGTTCCATTTTCAGTCTTCCAACGAGCTACCTGCGTCGTTCTACCCAAACCATCATACGTTTCGCGTACTCGATTTCCCTCTCCATCTTGGGTAATTTTTGTACGATTAATATCATCGTATTCGATGAACTCCGAAGCATTAGGATAGATCACTTGCTTGATTCGATTCCATGGATCATATTGATATTCCGTCGTATTACCACGTTCATCTTGCGATTTCCACAATCGACTGTAAGTGTCGTATTGGAAGCTTTGTTTCCCTGTGCCTGCGCCTATAGTTTG
>NZ_JBFNXH010000076.1:0-965 GCF_040812395.1 Paenibacillus tabacirhizosphaerae
CCACAATCGACTGTAAGTGTCGTATTGGAAGCTTTGTTTCCCTGTGCCTGCGCCTATAGTTTGAACGGATTCCTTTAATCCCAGCGGATTCCATTGGGTAACAGTGGTAACCCCTGTCTGGTCTATTGTAGTAATTTTGTTGTTGGCATCATCATACGTTAACTGAACGTTGCTGTTATCCATAAACGTAGCTTTCGTGACTCGATCAAGGGGATCATACTCATATCGCGTGAAATTATTATTTCCATCCGTAAATCGAGTCAATCTTCCCGTTGTCGTGTCATACTCCATTTTCTGAACAATGTTCGATATGCTTCCATCCACATCAGTCACTTGCTGGGACTGTTGGGTTAAAAATGCACCCTTATTGGGCGGGTTTACATCATATGCTCGCACTACAGACATCGTACTTTGATTGTCAGTAGCGGTCACCTTGGTCTGGTTACCGTATGAATCGTATTCATAATTGATTTTTAAGGCAACATTACCGTTCGGATTGTCGTTATCCTTTACGGTTAGTTCCTTGACATTACCTTTTTCATATCTAGAATAATTCGTATATTGAGTAAGATTATCATTTAATTTTTTGATCACTTTACTCAGGTAGGAATCTCTTGTACTTGGTTCCATATACTGGTAGCTCGTCACAATGTTATTTGGATCTGTTTCAGACAGTATTTGTCCATGCGGATTGTAGCTTCTTTTGACTACTACAGGTATAGAGGATTGACCCGTAGTGATGTTTGTATACTTGTTACTTATCTCCGTTGGATATGGCATATTATTCGGGATGTCATATTGATAGTCTGTACTGTTCTTGAGATTGCCCGCTGTTGCAGTTACATTGGTATTATAGAAATAATCTTCCTTCGATGTAGCCACACATGTTGTATACCAAGGCTGTTCGCAGTCTGGCGTTCCACCCAGTTTCTGGTAATTAATAAAATGTTTCTTGTAGGTGTACG
>NZ_JBFNXH010000077.1:0-892 GCF_040812395.1 Paenibacillus tabacirhizosphaerae
GTGGGTGAAGTACTCAATAATTGGGACGCTACCTATACGTATAAGAAAAATGGGCTGCTCGATATGAGTACACAGAAGAATGGTAATAAGAATAGTTATACGTATGAGGGTACTAACCTTACTGAAGTCAAACAGAAGAAATATGACGGTACTAATTTAAATGTGTTCGGTTATGATTATGACAATAATAACAACCAAACAAGCAAAAGTGAAAATGGCGCATTGTTTTCGTTTACTTATGATAAGTTGAACCGGATTGAGACTTCAAGCCAATTCAATGAGCAGTATACGTATGATATTCGCGGAAACCGACAAACGCTGCAAAGCAACCAATCGCTAAATATTGCTGCAGGTAACTACGAATATGATGATCGCAATCGTTTGACAAAAGTAACCATGGATGATAGTAAAGTTGTATCGTATAGATATAATGGAGATGGATTACTATACGAACGTACCGAAAATGGACAGACCACGCGCTACTATTACGACGGAGCCAATATGATTGCTGAAGGTACAGTGGCAGCCAATGGTATCGCGGCTTTAAAGGCACGCTATATTCGTGGTAATGGACTTGTCGCTCGTGTGGATGCTAGTGGCAATAAAGTGTACTATCAAGTTAATGGACATGGAGATGTTGTTGGTGTAACTGATGGAGCAGGAAATACGCTCAATACATATAGTTATGATATGTGGGGCAATCCGATTGCGAAGCAGGAAACGGTGGCACAGCCGTTTCGTTATAGCGGGGAGTTTTACGACAACTCGACAGGACTTCAGTATCTACGAGCTAGATGGTATGATCCAAGTGTAGGGCGATTTATTAATGAAGATAGCTATGAGGGACAGATTGATAATCCGCTGAGTTTGAATCTTTATACGTATGTGCATA
>NZ_JBFNXH010000078.1:0-875 GCF_040812395.1 Paenibacillus tabacirhizosphaerae
ACGACAAGCTGCCGGATCGCCAGCGCTTTGAAGATATCGTGCAAGCTGCGGTCGCCTTGCTTGCTTTTGTAATACTTGCCTTTGCCGCCCGATCCGGCGAAGATCGGGGCGATGCCTGCGTATCTCGCCAGCTTGTCGCTGCTGGCGAACCTTGAAACATCGCCGATCTCGCACACAAGCTCGGCGGAAGTCACCACATCTACCCCCGTGATCGTGTGCAATTGGCAGCCAATTTGCTCCAGCATGAGCTTCAATTTGGCATCAAGCTGTTCCTGCTCGTTCTGGTAGAAACGAATTTGTTCCACTTGGCTGCGGATGATGAATTCCTTTTCTTCCAGGTACTGCACGCTTCCCGTGCCGTCTTCGGCTACGCACCGCAGAATCTTCTCCGCTTTCTTGGTAGAGCAGGCATAATTGCTTTGCTTGCGGAGGAACTTGGTAAACTCCTCTAGCGTTATCTTTTCCAGATGGCGCGGAGAAGGGAACGTGCGCCAGAATGCCAGCGCCGTTTTGCCGTCAATTTCACTGAAATAGCGGCGGTAGCTCGGATACGTGTAGCTGAGCTGCACGTGCAGTTGATGCAGGGCAGCGGACAAGTTTTTGCTAATGCCTCTGCGCCTTGTAGACAGTTGGCGCATCACCCAATAATGCTCGTCGGGCTTGAAATCCGGCAGGCAGGGAAGGTCGTCGCGCAGCACACGCGCCACGCATTCCGCGTCCCACGAATCGCTTTTGTGGACGGTCGCGAAGCCTTTCCTTTTTGCGCTGGAGAACGCCGGATTGATCGACTTCACCCATTGGTTATGCTGGATGAGGAACAACCCGAACGCCCAGCCGTAACCGCCCGTGTCTTCGAGTCCATAGACGGCTTTCAT
>NZ_JBFNXH010000079.1:0-865 GCF_040812395.1 Paenibacillus tabacirhizosphaerae
GATGAAGCCGATCCGGCCGTAAATAGAATTCGCAGCCTTGGCATTTCATCCGGCTCCAGATAAACCGCATAGGTCGGAGGCAGAGCCGCTATCGTGATGTCGTGTTCGACCATATATGCTTCAAACAGCTGGTAATTCAGAATTGTTGTAGAAGTCGGTACATACAACGTGGCTCCGCAGAACAAAGCCTGGAATATTTCCCAGCAAGCCGCATCGAACGAAAGGCTGGCGAAGAGCAGGGCATGATCTTCCGTGCCGATGCGCAGTGTATGGTCGTAATAAGCCTTGAGATTCGTCAGGCCGTGGTGCTCGACCATGACTCCTTTCGGCTTGCCCGTCGTACCCGACGTGTAGATCACATAAGCCAGATCATTCGCGCCGGAGACAAGCTCTAAGTTTGAGCCATCGACGCTGTAAACAGCGGGATCGTCCAGCGTCAGGACGGTCCCCGCCTCGAAGCTGACGCGCTCACGCAGGCGTTCTTGCGTCAGCAGCAGCTTCGCGCCCGAGTCTTCGAGCATATAGCGGATGCGGTCTTCCGGATAGTCCGGATCAATTGGCACATACGCGCCGCCAGCCTTCATGATGGCGAACACGCCGACGATCATCGCCAGCGAACGCTCGGTCATCAAGCCGACGAAACTATCCGTCTGCACGCCTGCATGACGCAGCGTCCGTGCCAGAGAATTCGCACGCTCGTTCAGCTCGCGGTACGTCAGCTTCTCGCCCTCGCAGAAGACGGCGACCTGATCTGGTGTCCGTTCTGCTTGTTCCTCGAACAGCTGAGGAATCGTTTTGTCGCGAGGAGAACTCATCGCAGTAGCGTTGAATTCATCAAAGATCTGCGCTTTCTCATCCTCTGTGA
>NZ_JBFNXH010000080.1:0-863 GCF_040812395.1 Paenibacillus tabacirhizosphaerae
TGAAGTCGTAACAAGGTAGCCGTATCGGAAGGTGCGGCTGGATCACCTCCTTTCTATGGAGACTCGGGTCTGATAGACCCAGTCAAGTGCGCAAGCACACAACAGCTTCTCTCACTCGTGTTCAGTTTTGAAAGAGTAATCCTCTTTCAAACCATGATTTGCGAAATAACAGGAAATCCTACAGCTATTTGATGAGTCGGTTGGCGAAAAACAGAATTAACGGAAAAAACTGACGTTAATTGGATGTTTAGCTAGTCCGCTACGGCAAGTTTGGAGATTTAACAGTAGTTTTTACTGCTAAATGTTCATTGCAAGCTCAAACGAATTAAATTAGATGAAGGAAATCCAGTTAGTTGCAATATGTATGGTGAATCTTGTTCCTTGAAAACTAGATAACGAAACGAAACGTAAAGTAAACTAGAAATCCTTTTATCTGGTCAAACAGATAAAACGCTTTTTTAGCAGGTTAAGCTAGAAAGAGCACACGGAGGATGCCTAGGCGCTAGGAGCCGAAGAAGGACGTGGCGAACGACGAAATGCCTCGGGGAGCCGTAAGCAGGCTTTGATCCGGGGATGTCCGAATGGGGGAACCCAGCTGTGGTAATGCGCAGTTACCCTGCAGTGAATACATAGCTGCTTGGAGGCATACCCAGGGAACTGAAACATCTAAGTACCTGGAGGAAAAGAAAACAAAAGTGATTCCGTCAGTAGCGGCGAGCGAAAGCGGAACAGCCCAAACCAAGGAGCTTGCTCCTTGGGGTTGTAGGACCTCAATGTGGCAAAAGTTTGTTAGGCGAAGCGATCTGGAAAGGTCCGGCATAGAAGGTAAAAGCCCTGTAGCCCAAAACAAACGTATGCCTAGA
>NZ_JBFNXH010000081.1:0-809 GCF_040812395.1 Paenibacillus tabacirhizosphaerae
AAATATCCGAACACGCAGCTCATTAATATGTACGGGATTACGGAAACAACCGTGCATGTGACGTATAAAGCGATCACGGATCACGAGATCGAAACGAACCTAAGCAACATCGGGCGTCCGATACCGACGCTGACGAGCTATATCTTCGACGCGCAGCGCAGGCTGGTGCCGATCGGCGTCGTCGGGGAGCTGTATGTGGGCGGAGACGGCGTCGCGCGCGGATATTTAAACCGCGAGGAGCTGACGGCGGAGCGGTTCGTGGCGAATCCTTACAAGCCGGAAGAACGGCTGTATCGGTCCGGGGACCTCGCGCGGAGATTGCCAAGCGGCGAGATGGAATATTTCGGGCGGATCGACCACCAAGTGAAGATCCGGGGGCACCGCATCGAGTTGGGCGAGATCGAGACGCAGCTGCTGCGCCACGAGCAGATCCGGGAAGCGACGGTGCTGGCGCAGGATGACGAACAGGGGCAAAAGTTCCTGTGCGCGTACTTCATTTCAGACGGCGAACTGACGGTGTCGGAGCTGAGGGCGCATATCGGAAGCGAATTGCCGGTGTATATGATCCCGTCGTATTTCGTCAAGCTGGAGCGGATTCCGCTTACGGCCAACGGCAAAATCGACCGCAAAGCGCTGCCGAAGCCGGAAGGCGGCGTGGATTCGGGCACAGCGTACGTCGCGCCGAGGACAGAGCTGGAAGCAGAGCTTGCGCAAATTTGGCAGGACACGCTTGGCTGCGGCCAAGTGGGGGTGCTGGATGATTTCTTCGCGCTGGGCGGGCATTCGCTGAAGGCGATGTCGCTCATCAC
>NZ_JBFNXH010000082.1:0-805 GCF_040812395.1 Paenibacillus tabacirhizosphaerae
TGAAGTCGTAACAAGGTAGCCGTATCGGAAGGTGCGGCTGGATCACCTCCTTTCTATGGAGACTCGGGTCTGATAGACCCAGTCAAGTGCGCAAGCACAAAACAGCTTCTCTCACTCGTGTTCAGTTTTGAAAGGGCAATGACCTTTCAGCAAGATGGCTACCACCATGTTGCACTCGTTTGGTGATGATGGCGGAGGGGACCCACGCGTTCCCATCTCGAACACGACCGTTAAGCCCTCCAGCGTCGATGGTACTTGAACCGCAGGGTTCTGGGAGAGTAGAACGTTGCCAAGCGAACCCATGGCAAGCTTTCGGAGAAAGCTTCGAAAGCTTGCAGATGGGTTTTTATTTTGGGAAGTTTAGGCTTCCGCTATACAATGAGGGCCCTTAGCTCAGCTGGTTAGAGCGCACCCCTGATAAGGGTGAGGTCGGTGGTTCGAGTCCACTAGGGCCCACCAATTATTTCCCGGAAGTGAAGCGAAGCTTCGACGGTTAGTCCGTTAACTTTTCGGGAGTCCCACAGACCAAGTGGGCAATAAGCATGGGGCCATAGCTCAGCTGGGAGAGCGCCTGCCTTGCAAGCAGGAGGTCAGCGGTTCGATCCCGCTTGGCTCCACCAAAAGCACATTTTAGACAGAAATTTCCTTGAAATTTCGACTTGAAATGAGCAAGAGAGATGTGATAAGATACGTTTTGCCGCTGAAAAGTGGCGAAGGGAATCGAGTCACAACTGAATACATTTGTTCCTTGAAAACTAGATAACGAAACGTAAAGTAAACTAGAAATCCTTTTACTTGGTCAAAC
>NZ_JBFNXH010000083.1:0-788 GCF_040812395.1 Paenibacillus tabacirhizosphaerae
GCAACTTCCTTCATTTATTCCCTACGTAGTCCAAGCTTCGAAGCCAGGAATAAATGAAGGTGCGCCCCTCTGCCACAATTTAGATACCGCCTCAACAAGCCACGCAAGTTCCATAACCACAGATATTTCAATAGCCGGATTTTGCGCCCCTATTTGCGCTCTCGCTCGGGAAGGAACTGTAAACCTTGTTTGGGAAGACATCTTCATCATGAACGTAATGGGAATCGCAGGGGGAGCCTGCTGGCCGTGGATCAGGGACTAGGTAGAGGGCAAGCCAGCCTTGCGGGAGCGTATCCAGCCCCAAAACTGGGAAGGAGCAAAAGACTGTGGATCGACCCGTTTGTAAAAACGAAGTTTGTCCGTGGGAAGCCGTCGCAGCGATGGCGCTGGAGAACAAAAGCCGCGCTCTTACGTAGCCAGTCCAGACAAAATCAACACCGAATTTCATTCGAAAGCGGCAGCACGCGGGCTTGTTACTACCCGTGAGAAACGACCTGCCAGCATACCGGCTAATCAGCTTAACAAGAATTGTTTAAAAGAAACTACTCTAGGCATGGCAAAGCAGCTCTGCATCCACGTAGCGAATGGAAGAAACAGAAAAAAATCGTTGACAAATCAAAAACAAGGCGGTAAAAATCGGCGGGAACATGTGAGCAGGAGGTGGTTCGGTGTACAGACTGGAGCAGATGGAAGGCAACCGCTGGATGCGGTGGCAGATTAGGCTGATTGCCGTGAGTGCGGCTGCGGGTGCAGTGTACCACGGGGTGAAGTGGGTCTATGCGCTAATT
>NZ_JBFNXH010000084.1:0-786 GCF_040812395.1 Paenibacillus tabacirhizosphaerae
GCAACTTCCTTCATTTATTCCCTACGTAGTCCAAGCTTCGAAGCCAGGAATAAATGAAGGTGCCGCCCTTCTGCCACAATTAGATAACGCCTCAACAAGCCACATAAGTTCCATGATAAACAGATATTTCAGTAGCCGGATTTTGCGCCCCTATTTGCGCTCTCGCTCGGGAAGTCCCTGAAAACCTTGTTTGGAAAGACTCTTTCATCATGAACGTAATGGGAATCGCAGGGGAAGCCTGCTGACCGTGGATCAGGGGACTAGGTAGAGGGCAAGCCAGCCTTGCGGGAGCGTATCCAGCCCCAAAACCAGGAAGGAGCAAAAGACTGTGGATCGACCCGTTTGTAAAAACGAAGTTTGTCCGTGGGAAGCGGTAGCAGCGATGGCGCTGGAGAACAAAAGCCGCGCTCTTACGAAGCCAGTCCAGATAAAAACAACACCGAATTTCATTCGAAAGCGGCAGCAAGCGGGCTTGTTACCCGAGAGAAACGACCTGCCAGCATACCGGCAACAGGCTTAACAAGAATTGTTAAAAGGAAACTACTCTAGGCAGGGCAAAGCACCTCCACATCCACGTAGCGAATGGAAGAAACAGAAAAAAATCGTTGACAAATCAAAAACAAGGCGGTAAAAATCGGCGGGAACATGTGAGCAGGAGGTGGTTCGGTGTACAGGCTGGAGCAGATGGAAGGCAGCCGCTGGTGGCGGTGGCACATTCGGCTCATTGCCGTGAGTGCGGCTGCGGGTGCAGTGTACCACGGGGTGAAGTGGGTCTATGCGCTAATT
>NZ_JBFNXH010000085.1:0-713 GCF_040812395.1 Paenibacillus tabacirhizosphaerae
AGCGTGGTTTTTACCCCGACAAATTCACCATTCTCGTCATATACAAACCTTGCACTATCACCTTCAGTACAAGCGGCATAACTGCATGCACTGGAACGAATTTCTTCAATCTGCTTAGCAGCCTTAAGAGCCACTTCTTGATTACCAAGCGAGACCTGATCCTTAAGTCCATTTAGGCCATTTACTTTCTCATATGCGTTGCCTGTTAAGTATTCATCGTACTCTCGACCTGGAATTTTACTACGGGTCTCTCCGTCAGCACAAACACTATCCTCCATGCACTTCCCAGATGGATCCCAGTGAGTCAACGGATTGTTCTGAACGTAGGTGTAAAGGTTCAACGAAAGAGGATTATCAATCTGTCCCTCATAGCTATCTTATGCTATAAAGCTCAGACCTAAAGACAACATCGAACTAACCCTAAAATAGCACTTTTTTAGAAGTTTTGGTACTCTTTTCAATTTTCCAGTAGCACACTTGGTTTTCAAGCGGAACTTTCCATCTAACCCGCCAGTTACAGGAAAGCTCCAAACCATCAAAACCAAGATTTCTCCCGCGCCTTCGCTTGAGCTTCGTCCACAACTTTTTTTAAAGACGGCTCAACTCAATCATTTCCAGTCATTCCCTACTAGTTCTCTGCTCGTTGCAAAGGTTCCGGCAGGCGATACACAGTTTTACTTTTGAGTATCCCATACACGATGTTGACCAGTCGC
>NZ_JBFNXH010000086.1:0-710 GCF_040812395.1 Paenibacillus tabacirhizosphaerae
CGGACGCCGGATGCTCTTGCGGTGGTCTCGGACGGGGAAGCCTTGACCTACCGCGAGCTAAATGAACAGTCGAATCAGCTGGCGCGTTTCCTTCAGAGCCAGGGCATTGGACGGGAAAGTATCGTTGCTCTGTGGATGCCCCGATCCGTGCGTTATGTGCAGTTTGTGCTGGGCGTGTTAAAGGCAGGCGGGGCTATTCTCCCCATCGATCCGTCTACTCCGGCCGAGCGCATACGGCATATGCTCAGGGATAGCAGACCTGCACTCGTGTTGACGGAACTGCCTCTGCCGGAGGCCGTTTTGGGCGATGCAGAGGCCGTAACGGCAGAGGAGGCCATCTCTCGTTCGACGCGTATGCCGGCTTCGGATCTGACCCATGGTGCCAACTCAAGCGATGCCCTGTATGTGATCTATACGTCGGGATCCACGGGAACGCCCAAGGGTGTGATGATCGAGCACCGGACCCTCATCAATTTGCTGCAGTGGCAGCAGGAAAGCATCCCCGTGCAAGCGGGGGCTTCGAAGGTCCTTCAATTTGCTGCGATGAGTTTCGATGTCTGCTATCAGGAGATGTTCACTGCGCTTCTTGGAGGCGCCGAGCTGCATATCGTTGGAGAAGACCAGAAGCGGCAGCCGAGGGAGTTCGTCGAATCTGTGGTGGAAATCGGCGCGGATATTGTATTCCTTCCAACCGCTTTTCTTAAATATTT
>NZ_JBFNXH010000087.1:0-665 GCF_040812395.1 Paenibacillus tabacirhizosphaerae
AAGAAGATGATCGTTCGCCCGGGGCAGGTCATCTTCGAGAGTATCCGCGTCCGCAAGGTCAAGCAGCGGTACAATCCCAAGTATTTCACGGATGAAGCCTTGTTGCCCAAGGGCTGGACGAAGGTGTGGAAGATGCGGCAGGGGTGAATGTCCCTGCCCTGCAAGAGCATTTACAGGAGCCACGCGCACGGACAGGCTGTGCTATCATTGTGGGCTTTCCGCTGAAAGCCAACGCTCAAAATGAGGATGCCGACGGCGCGTTGTTCCTGTAAGGGCTTTTGCCCTTTCATTCTGTCGAACTGGACAGGCTAACGACATGGACTGGCTTTGCTATCTGTGCGCGCTTCGCCAAGAAGCAGCCGCTAGAGCTGAGGATGCCGACATGACGAAGCTTCGCAGGTTCGATTCTCACAAAGGAGCGTGAGCATTTGCAAAAGGAACAACTCCACTACATCTATGTTGGAGTCGATTTGCACAAAAGCCAGCATACCGCCGTTATTCTCAACTGCTGGAACGAAAAGTTAGGTGAAATCCAGTTCGACAATGCGCCTGCGGTCTTCCCTAACCTGTTAACGAAAGTAAACGGGTATCTCGAAGCAGGTATGAAAGCCGTCTATGGACTCGAAGACACGGGCGGTTACGGCTGGGCGTTCGGGTTGTTCCTC
>NZ_JBFNXH010000088.1:0-647 GCF_040812395.1 Paenibacillus tabacirhizosphaerae
GAGTACGCTTCCTTGTCGGTTCGCGCAATATGCAGCGCCAGCGCCTCTATCGTCGGCGACTCGAACAGCGTCCGCAGCGGCACGTTCACTTGCAACTGCTGCTTGATCCGCGCCAGCAGCGTCATCGCCTTCAGCGAGTGGCCGCCGAGCAGGAAGAAGTCGTCGCGGATGCCGACCTGCGGCACGCCGAGCACAGCCTGCCAGATGTCGCAGAGCTGCTCCTCCGTTTCGTTGCGCGGCGCTATGTACGCTTCGCCAAGCCCGAAGCCGCCCTCCGGCTCCGGCAGCTCGCGGCGGTCGATTTTGCCGTTCGCCGTCAGCGGCAGCTTCTCCAGCTGCACGACGAATGCCGGCACCATGTAGGACGGCAGCTCCTGTGCCAGGAACGCCTTCACCTCCGGCGCGCCCAGCTCCTGCTCCGCTACGATGTAGGCGCACAGGAACTTCTGCCCGCTCGCATCCTCGCGGGCGATGACGACGGCATCCTTCAAGGCAGGATGCTTCATCAATTCCGCTTCGATCTCGCCCAGTTCAATCCGGTACCCCCGGATTTTCACCTGGAGATCGATGCGCCCTCGGTATTCAATGGTGCCGTCCGGCAGCCATTTCGCGAGATCCCCAGTGCGATACATCCGCTCGCCTGGTGC
>NZ_JBFNXH010000089.1:0-606 GCF_040812395.1 Paenibacillus tabacirhizosphaerae
GCACCTTCATTTATTCCTGGCTTCGAAGCTTGGACTACGTAGGGAATAAATGAAGGAAGTTGCAGGTATCTAGGGGATTTCGGTGGAAGCGCATACGTCAACAAGCCAAACTCGTTCCATGAACGACAGATATTTCAGCCGGATTTTGCGCGCTTTTGCGCTATGTCCGCGAAGGATCGGCTGTAAACCCGCTTGGAAAGACAATCATCATGAAGGTAAGGGGAATCTCTCGCAGGGGAAACCGCTGATCCACGGATCAGGGTTGGTAGAGGTTAGGCAAGCCAGCCTTGCAGGAACATGTATCCAGGATTTTTCCGAAGGAAAATATCCAGCCCCAAAACGGAAAGAGCGAAAGGCGTGGATCGACAGTCGTTTGTAAAACGAAGTTTGTCCTTGTGGGAAGCAAGCAGCGATGAGTGCTGGAGAACAAAAGCCGCGCCGTGAATGGATGCACCTTTCCAATTGGTTTCTAGGGACAATGCCGGAGAGCACGCAAATAGGGGGTTGAAATGACGCTTCCGAAACCAACCATCTGAACACGAGGACAAGGCTTGCCCAGCGCCCCTTCCCTTATTCCGACCATCGTCGCTACGCGCAGATGAGGAA
>NZ_JBFNXH010000090.1:0-591 GCF_040812395.1 Paenibacillus tabacirhizosphaerae
CAAGCAAGGCGACCGCAGCTTGCACGATATCTTCAAAGCGCTGGCGATCCGGCAGCTTGTCGTGCATCGAGGCACGAAAACGCCGAGGAATCCGCTGTTTCATGAATACTTTCACCGCAAGCTCGCGGAAGGTAAAACGAAGAAGCAAGCGATCATCTGCATTATGCGGCGACTGGTCAACATCGTGTACGGGATACTGAAAAGTAAAACCGTGTATCGCCTGTCGGAACCTTTGCTGCGAGCAGAGAACCCGTGAGAAATAGCTGAAAATGATAGAGTTAAGCCGTCTTTAAAAAAAGGTGTGGACGAAGCTCAAGCGAAGGCGCGGGAGGAATCTTGGTTTTAATGGGTTGGAGCTTTCCTATAACTGGCGGGTTAGACGGGAAGCCCCACTTGAAACCAAAAATGTGCTGCTAAACAACTGAAAATGAGTACCAAAAACCGTAAAGAAGTGCTATTTTATGGATAGGACTTCTCTGTCTTTGGGGTCTGAGCTTTATAGCATAAGATAGCTATGAGGGACAGATAGATAATCCTCTTTCGTTGAACCTTTACACCTACGTTCAGAACAATCCGTTGACTCACTGGGAT
>NZ_JBFNXH010000091.1:0-582 GCF_040812395.1 Paenibacillus tabacirhizosphaerae
GACAAGGCTTGCCCAGCGCCCCTTCCCTTATTCCGACCATCGTCGCTACGCGCAGATGAGGAAGAAGGGAAGGAGGTTGCAAGGCAAGCCTATTGGTTGTGTTCAATACGAACGTTTCGTTCGTCATTTCAACCGCTTTTGCGTGCCGCCTTCGGCATCGGAGTGATGAAACCAATTGGAAAGGAATTACCATTCACGGATAACGACTTTGCCAAGGAACAGACAAAAACAACACGGAATTTCATTCGAAAGCGGAAGCATGGGGAGCTAGTTACCCTGAGGAAACGACCTATCTGCATACCGTAAAATGGCTTAACGAGGGATTGTTAAAAAGAAACTACACTAGGCACGGCAAAGCAACCTCACATCCAACGGACGAATGGAAGAAACAGAAAAAAATCGTTGACAAATCAAAAACAAGGCGGTAGGTTTCGGCGCAACATGTGAGCAGGAGGTGGTTCGGTGTACAGGCTGGAGCAGATGGAAGGCAGCCGCTGGTGGCGGTGGCACATTCGGCTCATTGCCGTGAGTGCGGCTGCGGGTGCAGTGTACCACGGGGTGAAGTGGGTCTATGCGCTAATT
>NZ_JBFNXH010000092.1:0-565 GCF_040812395.1 Paenibacillus tabacirhizosphaerae
CCACAATCGACTGTAAGTGTCGTATTGGAAGCTTTGTTTCCCTGTGCCTGCGCCTATAGTTTGGACGAATTCCTTTAAACCTAGCGGGTTCCATTGGGTAACAGTGGTAACCCCTGTTTGGTCTATTGTAGTAATTTTGTTGTTGGCATCATCGTACGTTAACTGAACGTTGCTCTTATCCATAAACGTAGCTGTCTTGACTCGATCAAGGAGATCATACTCATACTGCGTGAAGTTATTATTTCCATCCGTGAACTTCGTCAATCTTCCCGTTGTTGTGTCATACTCCATTTTCTGAACAATGTTAGACAGACTTCTATCCACATCAGTCACTTGCTGGGACTGTTGGGTTAAAAATGCGCCTTTATTGGGTGGGTTTACATCATATGTCCGCACTACAGACATCGTACTTTGATTGTCAGTAGCTGTCACCTTGATCTGGTTGCCGTACGAATCGTATTCATAATTGATTTTTAAGGCAGCATTACCACTGGGATTATCATTATCCTTTACGGTTAGTTCCTTGACATTACCTTTTTCATATCTAGAATAATTCGTATATTGA
>NZ_JBFNXH010000093.1:0-540 GCF_040812395.1 Paenibacillus tabacirhizosphaerae
GGATCGAACCGCCGACCCTCTGCTTGTAAGGCAGATGCTCTCCCAGCTGAGCTAAGCCTCCATCTGGTTTTGAAAAAGATTATGGTAGCGGCAGAGGGGCTCGAACCCCCGACCTTACGGGTATGAACCGTACGCTCTAGCCAGCTGAGCTACGCCGCCACATAAAGTAATATATAGTTGGAACTGGCGGAGAGAGAGGGATTCGAACCCTCGCACCACTTACGCAGTCTAACCCCTTAGCAGAGGGTCCCCTTATAGCCACTTGGGTATCTCTCCAAGCTATATATTATAACTCAGGAATTATTATTCCCTGAAAACTAGATACGAAACTTGCGTAAAGTAGGTATTTGTTGAACCAGTTGTTTTCTGGCTCCCAATCAAGTATTCGACAATCGCTTCGTCAGCTTCTGCTTCACTTACTTGGGATTGTTTTGGTTAAGCCCTCGACCGATTAGTATTCGTCAGCTGCATGCATTACTGCACTTCCACCTCGAACCTATCAACCTCGTCGTCTACAAGGGGTCTTACATACTGGGAAAT
>NZ_JBFNXH010000094.1:0-530 GCF_040812395.1 Paenibacillus tabacirhizosphaerae
GAGGGCCAAGAGCATTTGCTGGAGAAGCCGTTCCACGTATACGTGGAGGAACAGGTACAGAGAACACCCGAGCAAACGGCTGTCGTCTATATGGATCGCCAGCTTACGTATCGCGAGCTGAACGAACAAGCAAACCGGCTGGCCTGTGCGCTGCGTGCTTCCGGCATCGGCCCAGAATCGATTGTCGGCATTTTGGCTGATCGCAGCGTGGAACTGATCGTCGCTGTACTAGCGGTATGGAAGGCGGGAGGCGCGTATGTGCCGCTCGATCCTGATTATCCGTCCGACCGTATCCAATTCATGCTCGCGGATAGCGGTGCTGTGGTGCTGCTGACCCAGTCCCATCTGCTGCACTTGACGCAAAGCGAGGTGTCTGCCAAGGGTGGGGCGCGGCAAACCGTCATGTACCTGGACGACCTTTCTATCTATACAAGCGAGACAACGGATGCGCCATCTGTCAATGAGCCGCAGGATTTGGCTTACGTCATCTACACGTCTGGAACGACGGGCCGCCCGAAAGGCGTGATGAT
>NZ_JBFNXH010000095.1:0-516 GCF_040812395.1 Paenibacillus tabacirhizosphaerae
ATTGGTTTAATCGTGTATTCCCCGTACTATCCCTTAACTCAACCACATCCCCATGACCATTCTATCTATCATACCTCTCACAGCCATAAAACAAGGGATGAGCTTCGCTCACCCCTCCATTTTAACATAAACTCCCATAGGTTTGTTCGTTTCACGGCTCACTGTGCTTGTGGCAGCGGTTCTTCCGGCATCACATACGCTTGCTTCGTGGTCATCAAGTAATACACGATGTTGACCAGTTTCCGCATCACGCACACATACGCTTGCTGGCGTGTTTTCCCTTGCCGCATCTTGCTTTGGAAGTAAGCGTACAGATGCGTATTCGTCGCTTGTGTTCGGTTCTTTGGCACGGTAATTTGCTTGATCGCCAACTTGTGGAACAGGTCGTGAAGCTCACGATTGCCGAAATGATTTTTCCGCATGGCGAACTTGTTGCCGGAAGCACGCATAACTGGAGCGATTCCGGCGTACATGGCCAGCTTTTGCGGTGTCGGGAAGCGGTGAATGTTCCCGATC
>NZ_JBFNXH010000096.1:0-515 GCF_040812395.1 Paenibacillus tabacirhizosphaerae
CTTGACCTTGCGGACGCGGATACTCTCGAAGATGACCTGCCCCGGGCGAACGATCATCTTCTTGATCCAGCCGCCCTGCATGTTCTTCTCCCACACCTGCGTGGAACAATTGGCGAAGTACAGGCGCAGGGCGGCCTCAATGACGGCGTTCGCGCCGTCCATGTCGCTGCTCGCCGCCTTCTCCTTCGCCAATCGCAGCAGTTCAGCGTCCAGATTGGTCGTGTACTTGACTCTTGCCACCCTCTCGTCCTCCTTCGGGTAACCAAATCGTAATCTCGCCTCGCGATTCCCACACCTCTACCGTACAGCCGGGCGTGAAGCCCAGCGCTTCCAGCCACTTGCCTTGGAGGGTGAGGGAAGGCACTTCAATCTCGGCGGCGCTCCGGCGCAAGAACTTGCCGGACACCGTCAGCTTCCGTATGCTTCGCATTCGCTTCACCTCCTCGTTAAACAATTAGCGCATAGACCCACTTCACCCCGTGGTACACTGCACCCGCAGCCGCACTCACGGCAAT
>NZ_JBFNXH010000097.1:0-512 GCF_040812395.1 Paenibacillus tabacirhizosphaerae
GGAGTGAATGTTTCTCTTCACCCGAATAAATATCTGAAACTTAGCCAAGGGAAGTTTATTTCCAACAAAGGAAGATGCGAGAGTTTTGGTGAAGGCGGCGAGGGATACGTGCCTGGCGAAGGGGTAGGGGCCGTATTGCTGAAACCGCTATCAAGAGCAATCGCAGATGGCGATCAGATTTATGGGGTTATCAAGGGTACAGCCATTAATCATGGAGGAAAGACCAATGGATATACGGTGCCTAACCCTAATGCGCAAGGAAATTTAATAAGCCAAGCCTTGAAAGAAGCCGGAGTAAATCCACGGACGATCAGTTATTTGGAAGCCCACGGAACCGGAACGGTCTTGGGAGACCCGATTGAAATTACCGGGTTGACCCGGGCATTTGGACAAGATACGCCGGACAAACAGTTTTGCGCGATAGGGTCGGTGAAGTCCAACATCGGGCATTGCGAAGGCGCAGCGGGGATAGCGGGATTAACGAAAGTATTGCTGCAATTGAAGAATGGCCA
>NZ_JBFNXH010000098.1:0-507 GCF_040812395.1 Paenibacillus tabacirhizosphaerae
CGGTCGATTCTCCTGCTTCATGATGCGGGTGTCTGTCCAAACAACGCTTGGACAGACAGGCATCATGAAATGAAAAGAAGGGGAATCGATTGGCGAGGATGCCGTTTGCCACGAATAAGGGATCGGTGAGGTTAGCCAAGCCAGCAGGACATGAACATGTATCCAGCCCCAAAGCGGAAGAAGCGAAGCCTGGGAAGTTGGGGTTTGTAAAAAGCCGTCTTTGTCCTTGGGAAACTGCGAACGAGAAAGTTGCCCTTGGTTGTCAGGTCACAACCAAGGATGCAGTTGCTTATTCTTCGAAGCCCGCCCAAAGAAGCTTTCCTTCAAAGCATAACCCGCAAGGTCTCTTCCCCCCTATTTTTGAATGTTTCGCTTCGAAGCAATACTGAATGAAACGAAGTCTTGCTTGTGAATCTTCTTCCTCTTCTCCTCTGATTGTATGGCTATGAAGCAGAAAACGACAAAATAACCCAAATTCGATTGATTTTTGGTATGATATTGATAGAA